>CAVSYG010000006.1:0-207500 GCA_963732055.1 uncultured Bacteroidota bacterium
CTGTAAAAGATGTGAACGGTTGTATTTTCACTGCACCAGCGGCAACCATCGGTACAACCGGCGGTCCAACTGTTACAATCACTAATCCGGCTCCAACCTGTGCTCCGGGAACTGTGGATATTACGGCAGCAGCTGTAACAGCAGGTAGCACAGCAGGTCTGACTTATACTTACTTTACGGATGCAGCAGGAACGCAGACATATATATCGCCAACAGCCGCCACCAACGGAACCTACTATATCGTTGGTACCGCAGCTGCAGGTTGTGTCTCTGCTCCAATGCCGGTAGTCGTTGCCGTTAGAAACGGACCTACAGCGATACTGGCAACTCCAACAAACGCAGCGTGCGGCGCAAGCAATGGTTCAGTAACACTCGGCGCTGTAACTGGTGGCACAGGTCCTTACCTCTATTATTTCAATGGCGGCGGATTTAGTGCAACAACCACGTACACTAATCTGGCAGCCGGCAGCTATACCCTCGGAGTACAGGATGCAAACGGCTGCGTATTTAATGCTCCAAATGTGTTAATCAGTAATACCGGAGGCCCATCAGCTGTAGTCGTCACTCCAGCCGATGCAACCTGTGGACAAACTGATGGCTCGATTACCATCGGTGCTGTAACTGGTGGTGTCGCACCATATACGTACGATCTTAACAATACAGGAGTCTTTACAGCAACCACTGTTTACAATAACCTGGCAGCTGGTCAATACATTGTCTCCGTCAAGGATGCCAACGGTTGTATTTTCACTGCTCCTGCGTCAACCGTCGGTACTACTGGCGGACCAACTGTTACAATAACCAACCCTGCCACAACCTGTGCACCGGGAACTGCTGATATCACAGCGGCAGCTGTAACAGCAGGAAGCACTGCCGGCCTGACTTATACTTACTTTACCGATGCAGCAGGAACGCAGACTTATGGAACGCCAACAGCCGCTACCAACGGAACCTACTATATCGTGGGCACCACGGCCACTGGTTGTGCTTCTGCTCCAATGCCGGTAGTCGTGACCGTTAGAACCGGTGCAACAGCCATCCTGGTCACTCCAACCAACGCGGGTTGCGGTGCAAGCAATGGTTCAGTAACACTTGGTGCTGTAACCGGCGGTGTAGCACCTTATCAGTATAACTTTAATGGTGCAGGATTTAGCGCCACAACTACCTATAACAATCTGGCAGCAGGCAGCTATACGCTCGTTGTTCAGGATGCAAACGGATGTACGTTCAATGCACCTGATATCGCGATCAGTAATACCGGCGGTGCAACAGCCGTTGCCGTTACCCCAACTGACGCAACCTGTGGTCAGAGCAATGGCTCGATTACCATCGGAAACGTGACAGGTGGTGTAGCACCTTATACGTATGATCTTAACAACTCAGGCACTTTCACAGCAACAACAGTTTACAATAACCTCGCAGCAGGTCCATACACTGTGTCTGTAAAAGATGTCAACGGATGTATTTTCACAGCACCAGCAGCAACCGTCGGAACCACCGGCGGACCAACCGTCATCATCACTGACCCGGCTCCAACCTGTGCTCCGGCAACTATCGATATCACCGCAGCAGCTGTCACAGCAGGAAGTACAGCCGGTCTGACTTATACTTACTTTACCGATGCAGGCGGAACGATTCCGTATACCACACCAACAGCTGCGACTGCCAACGCAACATATTATATCGTGGGAACCACCGCCGCTGGTTGTGCTTCTGCTCCCATGCCGGTAGTCGTGACCGTTAGAAACGGTCCAACAGGCGTCACAGTCAATACAACCAATGCTGCTTGCGGTACGAGCAATGGTTCTGCAACAATTTTTTCTATATTAAATGGCATTTCCCCTTTCCAATATGATTTCAACGGTGCCGGATTTAGCTCCAACTTTACTTATAGTAATCTCGCAGCGGGCAGTTATACACTCGTTGTAAAGGATGTCAACGGCTGTACGTTTAATGCGCCACCGGTAATCATCAGCAATACTGGAGCTGCAACAGCTGTTGCCGTTACTCCAACTGACGCAACCTGTGGTCAGAGCAATGGTACGATCACAATCGGAAACGTGACAGGCGGTGTAGCACCTTATACTTATGATGTAAACAACTCAGGTACGTTTACGACCACGACCGTGTATAACAACCTCGCTCCAGGTGCATACACCGTATCTGTAAAAGATGTGAACGGTTGTATTTTCATTGCACCTGCGACAACCGTCGGTACCAGTGGCGGGCCAACTGTTACAATCACAAACCCGGCTACTACCTGTGCTTCGGCCAATGTTGATATTACGGCAGCATCCGTGACAGCAGGAAGCACAGCTGGCTTAACTTATACTTACTTTACTGATGCAGCAGGAACAGTTCCGCTGGCAAATCCTGCAACAATTAGCGCCGGCGGAACTTACTATATTGTCGGAAAAACAGCCGCTGGTTGCGCTTCAGCTGCCATGCCGGTAGTGGTGACTGTTAGAACCGGTGCAACGGCCATCGCAGTCAATTCAACCAATGCAGCCTGCGGTTCAAGCAACGGTTCCGTAACACTCGGCAACGTAACAGGTGGAGTAGCTCCGTACCAATATTCCTTCAACGGAAGCGGATTTACCAGCACAACGTCTTACCCTAACCTGGCGGCAGGCAGCTATACGATCGTTGTACAGGATGCCAATGGTTGTACGTTCAATGCTCCGAATGCACTTGTCAACAATACCGGTGGTGCAACAGCTGTGACCCTCGCTCCAGCGGATGCAACCTGCGGTCAAAACAATGGTTCCATTACTGTCGGTGCGGTAACCGGAGGCGTCGGACCGTATACTTATTCAATAAACAACGGGGCATTTGCATCCACACTGGTTTACAATAACCTGGTAGGCGGTAACTATACCATCTCTGTCAAAGATGTCAATGGATGTATTTTCAATGCGCCGGCAACTACCATCAATAACATTACGAATTCGATTACCCCGGCATTTAATGCCATGGCTAATATTTGTCAGAATTCCACTGCGCCTGATCTACCATTGATTTCTACAAATGGTATTAGCGGAACCTGGAGCCCTGCCTCCATCAATACGGCCAAGACAGGACAAAATGTGTATACGTTTACGCCAACCGGCAATCCATGCGCTGCGCCGGTAACATTAACCGTTACAGTGAACGCGGCACCGGCCGGTACGTCTACAGTATCTGTTTGTCCGAATCAGCTGCCATACACATGGAACGGTCAGTTATATACGCAAGCCGGTACATACACACAAACATTCACAAGAGCGGCAAGCTGCGATTCCATTGCAACATTGACATTGACGGTTGATCAGAGTATGGCGAATGAACGTTATCCAACGATCACCACTTCGCCAAATACAGCAACGCAATTGCAGGCCAGACAACTGGGAACTAATTTCGATTACTTATGGGATCCTTCTACCGGACTCAACAGCATCTCTATATACAATCCGATATTCAGCTCTAACCAGGAAACCGAATACACAATTTCCATTTCATCCGATCTGGGTTGTAAAGTAGTAGATACACTGCTGGTAAAAGTGAATGGATCCGGTCCGGCCGGCATCGCTTCTGACCTGTTTGTACCCAATGCCTGGACGCCGAACGGAGATGGTGTGAATGACACGTTGTTCCCACTGACAGAAAATGTTACCAAACTGAATTTCTTCAGGGTATTCAACAGATGGGGTCAGCTGATGTTTGAAACAAATGTGATCGGAAACGGATGGGATGGCGTGTTCAACGGAAGACCAATGATGATGGATACCTATACCTGGACAGCTTCAGCTGTGGGCATCGACGGCAAAACATTTATGAGATCAGGAAACGCTGTGTTAATCAGATAAACTTTAAAACTATGAGAGTAAGAAAACATATTGCGGCGTTGATTTTATCACTGATCATGATAAAATCATCCTTTGCGCAGGACCCGACTTTTTCACAATTTTTTGCTTCGCCATTAAATGTGAATCCGGCACTAACGGCTCATATCAATTCTGATTGGCGTTTGAATGTAAATATGCGTGATCAATGGATTAGTCCGAGTGCTTACGCCACAGGAACAGTCTCATTTGACACGAAATTATTCCAGGAGAAAATTCCGAATGTAGAGGAAAAAAATGTTGCCGGTATTGGCGGCATGTTAATGTATGACTATACGATGAATGGCATCGTGCAGGGTGCTTATGGTTCCCTGAACCTGTCTTATAATATTTTACTGGCCGAAGATTTTTATGGACGCAAACAACGACTGGGATTTGGATTCGGCGGAACCTATGCAAACAGGTATGTGGATTTCAGCCGGTTGAATTTCCAGCAACAGTTTACAGGTACAGGATTCAATAGTAATCTTCCAAACGGGGAAGCCGCTTTGTCGAACATGACACCGTTTTTCTCCCTGAGTGCAGGCGCTAGTGTATACCTATAGTACGGATAAATCCGACATTGACATCGGGGCTGCGGTATATCACCTGAACAAACCGAAACAAACATTTTTGCAGGATCCACAGCAGTTTATCCCGGAAAGATATGTTGCCAATATTACCTATCAGCATGTGCTGAGTGATGGTCTTATTCTAAATACAAACGGTATCTATCAATATCAGGCCGGAACGGAATATTTTTCTGTCGGCGGCGCCCTGGGTTTTTATCTGGATCCGGACGGTCAATCCATCTTTAACCTGGGCGTATGGTACTGGTCGCAAAATGCCATCGTTCCTTACGTCGGCCTTCAGTGGAATGATATGCAGATTGGGATCAGCTATGATGCCACCATTTCAAAACTAAGCGAGTCCGCATCCAAGCCGTCCACATTTGAACTTTCCTTCGTTCTCAGGGGAAAAAATAAACCATCCGGTGTAATTCCCTGTCCCTGGAAGTAAAATTCAAATGTCATACGACAGTTGATTAACTTCGCCCCGTTTTTAAATTCGATATATGACTTATGAAGAATTGGTAAGGGATCATGCCGGCGAAATGATCGAGAAACTGGTGACCGATGTGGTGACCAAAGAGAAAGCGGAAATACACTTTGAAGATGCGGGCGATGACCAATGGTCCGTTGTTCGCATGCACATTTATGAAGAGGACAAGGAAATTGCACTGAGACTGCATGCCAATGATGTGTATGAGTTATATTTTGGCTACTACGACGACAAAGATGAATACTTTGAAATTATCCGGATGCTCACTCCGGTAGAAAAAGATATCATTCCAAAGGGTCTTCAAAAAATCATGCTGAAAGTGCTGAAAGACGAGGAGGGGCTGCGCGTGCCGGGGAATCTTCTTACGAAGTAGGCTAAGGCTTAAGGCCAAGGCTAAGGCCTTTACTGCCTAACTGTTCCCGACGTGCGCGATCAACTGTCAACGATTGAAGTCAGCTGACAATACCGATCCAACAGCCATTGCTCTGTTCCATTTTTTCTTGCTCTTCTGGCTGCACCTGCAATGACCGGCGAAAGAAATGACATCCAGCCCGGTGCATTGGAGTCTGAAATAGTCAGCGCGACTGCCAGGTGTGCAAAGCTTTTTGGTTTTCCTTTTTTGTCAGTCAAACCATCGGCAGCCAGGCCATAAAATATCTTGATGAAATTCTCCATACCGGTATGTCCGGGTACCAAAGTAATATGAAATTTTACCATATCGTCCGTTTCATTATAAAACCGGTGAGCTGTTCCTGCCGGAACAGTTACTGACTCGCCGACAACCATGCGTTTCTTTTCCTTCCCTACCTGCAGGTACAAAACACCTTCCTTTACTTCGAATTTTTCGGAAAAGGTTTTATGAAAGTGCAAAGGCGGTCCGTCACTTTTTCCAAGATCTATCTCCAGAAGTGTATAGGCCCCATTCGTCTCTAAAGACGTTTTTAAAAATTCCGCAGAATCATTGATGGCGGGATTGACGAATAATCTTTTTTCCATAATTGATTATTGAAAGGACGGTTTTTTGAAAAATGCATTCGCTATAAAAGAAAGCGGAAGGCCGATACAGACAATCAAAATGCCCATATTGATCAGCGCGCCCTCGATTTTGAATGGCCGGTGTACTGTGTTCGACAGAGGAACAACCACCAGGTTCATCAATGCCCATACAAAAAGTCCGTAAACGACTCCTGTCACGATTCTGTTTTTTGACATCACATTTACTTTTGGATATAACCAAAAGAAAAAGACAGTGAAGGAAAATGCGATGGCATAGTGCAAAATAAACCCCACCAGTATCATGTCGTTACCGCCGTCACCCGCAGCTTTCCCAAAAATGCCGCTGGCTATAAATTTAAAAATCACCAGAAAATTTGTCTTTCCTGATTTTATATAATAATAGATAAAAGCAGAAAGAATATCCAGGGTGCCGACAATAAGGCCTGCCTGCAGTATTTTAGCATTTCGTTTCGTCATTCAGTCCGTAAAATTTGAGTGGGTAATTATTGGCGTCCTTAAATATATTCCTTTATTTGAACTAAACGATCAGATGGCGCAGAAGCTCATTCATTATTCCAGGTTTAATAAAACAGACATTTTTAAAATCGATGGCCTGCCGGTTACCTGTTTCAAAACCGGAATGGCCATAGATGCCGATGGTTCACCAAGAGCATATCATCCGGACAATACAGGTCTTGATGATTTAAAACACGGGGGTTATCCCGGAAACTGGTGGGGCGTGGCAACCAATGATGAGTTATCAACCGGTGAGCCCTTAGTACAAAAATCTTCGGATCCTGCCCCGGGCTATTATGTTTCAACCACTTCCTTAATTGATACCGGCTACGCATATCAGAATCCACTGCGCTATGTAAATGCTGAAGAAATCCCTTATTTCGTTTTGCCCGATCATTTTTCACCTGCCATCCGGCTTGGTGATATTGCATGGATTTATAACACACATAATGGACTGAATTCATTCGCGGTTTTTGCAGATGTCGGTCCGGATGTTGGTGAAGGATCGATGTATTTGGCTAAAAAACTGGGGATAACAATCATCCCCGATATGGTGGAGTAAGTTCCGGAATTTTATATTTCATTTTCGATGGATCGGGAAATGGAAATGGTCAGCACGTAACCGAAAATCAAATGATTGAAAAAGGAAATAAATTATTAGATCCGTTTTTAGTCCCGGAACTGATTGCCCTGTTTAACGTCAAGAATTTTTTAATCGGTTAAATTTTACAACATTCCTCTGAAAACAGGTCAATGGCTCGTTACAACTGCAGGGAAATATTCAAAACTCCCACCCTATTTTTATAGTAAGCCGGTTCAGACTATAATTAATTTCTTCCTTATTTATTTTATTATCGGGTGGAAAATAATAGTATGAATTATAGGTTTCTTTTAATTTTTTCAACGAATATCCGATACTGAGTAATAAATGATTCGTTTTCCCAATGCCCATTTTATAACCCATTCCCAGATCCGTATAAAAACCGGTATCGAAATGGTCATCCATTAAATACATGTTTTTTTCATTATCAGTAAGCCAGCAAAAATTGACGCCCCCATCTGCGTAGGCAAAGAATTTATTTACGCTATTGCCAAATTCTTTCCTGAAATCAATAAACAACGGTATGGTTCTGTAGCGGTAAAAATCCAGGCCCAAACCTATCCCGCCATACCAGGACTTATATTGCATCCCGTTGATCGATTGTAACTGAAAGGCGGATCCGGTCTGACCTTCCAGCAATCCGACATTATTGATCGAATGGAATTGCCAGTTGCCGGTTACCGTTTTTTGTTGGCCGGAAACCGTACCCGACAAGCATAAAGCGGCAATCAAAAATAATACAGGTTTCATTTTAGTCAGGTTGGGTTTATAATTTACTGATCAGATGAATATTGGTCAGATCGGAATAATCATATTGGTAAATACCATTCGATGCAACCACAATGGCGATTCCGTTTTGAGCAATCACATCATAATCATGGCCATCCTTCAATTGATTTATCAGCTGGAGGTTTTTTACGTCGGCTGCATTATATACTTTTAGTCCATCCGTACATCGCATACAAACAAGTTGTCACCATCTTTGGAAAGCCCCACCGGATGTGTTAGTGGATAAGATTTGACCTCTGCTGCATTTGAAACATCCCTGATATCGATCACCTGAAGTTCATTGGCGATTCCCAAACAGGCGCTCGAATCATTCAGCGTAACATACGCGTAATTATCATCCGCTATCACGGGATCACAGGCACGCACATGCGTAAACTGACCGATCAGGACCGGTGTTGAAGGCGCGGACTGCACATCATACATATACATACCATTATTTGTCCCGACAAACAACCTGTTTTTCAGTGGGTAGATCGTTTCCACATGCCAGTCCACCTGAACTATACTTGTTTGTGCCGGTACAAAGGAATTGCTGATGTCAAAAGTTGTCAGACTGGAATAGCCGACCGTGTAGAGATATTTGTTGATGATGCTGAACCTGGCGGTAGAACCATTTGTAGCCGTGTTGTTTGGCACTGCAGCGACGGGAGCTGCCTGTGATGAAGTAGGAGTTGCAAAAGAACAGGTTGGGCAACCACCATACAGAGGATAAACATTTCCAGGATCATAGTCTACGGTTGTGTCCCTTGTTGTATATCCAACAATCACATTTACGGAGTCGGGATTAAAGTTTCCTCCCATAATCGAACCCGGCCCAAAATAATAAATGGTATGATCCGGAAAAACATTGGCGGCGAAATTTTTTGCCACCACATCCAGCGGATTACTGATATCAAAGGTTACCAGGTCACCATACGCATCTGCATATAATGTTTTTCCGGTGATGGCCATATCTTCATTGCCGGGAATATTTATAAATGAAACATTTTTCGGACTTGACGGATTGCTATTGTCTATGACGTGAATTCCTTTATATGGTTCGGATAAATAAATATAATTACCGGCTACCGTAATTTTTCCGGCAACACCAATATCCATCGCGGGCTGGCTTTTTATAGTTTCCCTGAATTTTGTAAGCACTTCAAAGATGGGCGTGCTTATCTTATATGTTTTGGTGACTTTGTCCTTCATGCACCCGGAGAACAAAAACGCAAGAATGAACGCATAGCGAATATAACTGGTCAGCCAGTCTTTCTGTTTCATACAAGGGGTTTCGCCGTTGACTGAAATACAAAACAGAACGTTGCATGGATATTATTTTTTTCCCGGAATAAAAGAAATTTTCAGTCCGGCATAAAAAAGATGTCCCGGATTTCCATCATTTGTATTTACAAAACCGGTGAACCCATATTGTAACTGCGGTCCGATCTGCCATTCGTTTTTATGCATCGGAAAACCAAACATCAATGCGGTCACTCCGTTTAGTTGCATTTTGTTTGGCTGCAGGTAATTACTAAAATATACGTTTGTATCTGGGATCATAATAGAGGGCATTACTGCTGACGATATAACCCGGCGTCAGACCCAGTTCCCAAATGAATGGCATCCGTTTACTTTTATTCAATTGAAAATTGACCGACAGGGGGATTTCAATCATATGATACTGATTGGTAAATGTCTGGGTTTGGTCATTTTCATAATAACTATTTGCAGTGATGATCTGATTAAAACTATTGGTCGTAACTAAAGTCGTGTTTAATTTCATTCCGGTCCTGATCGTCGTAGAATAATAATGATAATTAATGCCGGCTGAAAAAGAAAAGCGTTTGGATATATTTCTGCTTACAAATGCTCCGGCCTGAAAAGAAAATCCCGGGTTTATTTCGGAGGACGAATTATTTGAATTTCCCGCATTGTTTACCGATGTTCGATTGACTGAAAAAGTCACCGGAGATAAAGTCTTTACACGAATTAAAAAGATTCTGATTCAGATTTGAACTGCCGACGCCGCCCGTAACCCCCCATTTCCAGGATGACACTTTCGTTTTTTTCTCTTTATTTTTTGCAGTTGCTGAACTGATCACTGAATCCTTCTTTGATTTATTTTCCTTTTCGCCTGAAATCATTTTCGCGGCAGTAGAATCGGTAGTTATTTTATTGTCTTTTTTAGTTTCGGACTTTGCGGATTTACTACTGTAATTGCTTATTACAATATCAGCCGTTCCTGCCGCTGCAATACCCTGACCGGTTTCATTTGTCTCTTTGGTTTTTGCAGTGACTTCGTTACGCGCAGGCTTTTTACCCGGGCTTGTGCCTGTGGTTTTGTCAACCCCCTTTTGATTTATCAAAGTTGTGCCGGTGAAATGTCGTTTCTTATTATCCGCTTCCCCATTGTTCTTTTCATTATCGTTTTTCTGAGGTTCAGCGGATTGAATGGCTGGTTGTTCGATCTGCTTTTTATTGCTGGTTCTCTGCTCCGGAATTTTTGCTATCGTATTTTCGGCATTATTATTCAGGATAACTCCTGCAGTATTTTTATTCGTGACAAAATAATAAGCTCCTCCCGCCAATAATAAACCGGAAGCAAAAAAAAGCCAGAACAAAGGCATGCGGCGCCTTTTCTCCTTATTGATTTCTTTGTCCACTCCGATCCATACGGATTCTGAAGGATCAAAACCCAGTCGTTCCATTTTATTACGAACCCGTTTTTCAAATTCCTCTTCGCGCATACATGTCCGTTTTATTATCCAAAGAATTTTTCGTAATCCAGGTGATCAGCAAGGCCCTTGCCCGCGCATATTGCGACTTGGAAGTGCCTTCATGAATACCCAGAATTTTCCCGATCTCCACATGCGTGTAGCCTTCCACTGCGTGCATATTAAAAATAGTCTGATAACCTGCTGGCAACTGCCTGATCAAATCGGCCAGTTCCTTTGCATTTAATATCAGTTCCGGATTTTCATCCGAAACCGGGTGCAGGTTTTTTTCTGTAAATGACAGATCGTATTGATACTTACTTTCGCTTTTTAAATAATTGATGGCCGTATTGACCATGATCCTTCTCACCCAGGCACCCAACTCCCCCGCGCCATTAAACTGGTGTAGGTTTTTAAATACTTTTATAAAACCCTCCTGCAATACATCCTCGGCGTCGGACATGGACTTGGTATAACGATAACAAAGACCCAGCATCGAATGAGCAAAATAGGTATAAAGCTCACGTTGTGCGGAGGCCTTACCCTTCAGGCAATCGTTTAGCAACCTATTTTGATCCATCTGCTCCAATAATGACATTTAAATATGACGAAGCAGTTGCATTTAAAAGCGTAAAGCTTAAGGCGTAATGCGTAAAGCAAATATAGGCTAGGCTTAGGCCAAGGCGTAAGGCTGATATAGCCCAACGCTTAAAGCCCAACGCCTAAAGCCTAAAACCGATTAACGCTTTCCGGCCTAATGGGTTAACTGGGTAAATTGCAGGATAACAGGATAAACTTCAACATAAAAACGACAATAGTGAAAAAAACTTCAGGAAGAAGAAACTTTATTCAGAAAGCTTCCCTCGGATTGGGTGGGATGGCGATATCTCCCCTTTTAAGCTCAAAGAATGAGCCTGTTTCAGCTCTCCATACAGATGCGAAAAAACTGAGTATCGTGTGTATCGGTGCCCATCCGGGTGATCCGGAATTCGGATGTGGTGGTACTATGGCAAAATATGCAAATGCCGGCCATTCCGTCACGTTTCTGTATTTGACACGCGGTGAAGCAGGAGATCCTTCTAAATCATATGCAGAATCTGCCACCATCAGAACCAAAGAAGCAGAGAACGCCTGTAAAATATTACATGCAAAAGCTATATATGTGGGACAGATAGACGGAAATACCATTTTAAGCAAAGAAAAAAACGACGAAATAGCCAAGCTTATTTCAGCGGAGAATCCGGACCTGGTTTTTACACAATGGCCCATGGATTCTCATCCGGATCACCAGGTAACCGGCATGCTTGGTTTGACAGCCTGGATCCGGTCTTCCAGAAATTTCCAGCTATATTTTTATGAAGTGAATACCGGCAGCGAAACCATGGCCTTCACTCCTACCGATTATGTGGATATTACCCATGTACGTGAACAGAAAATAGCCGCCATGTATTCGCATCTTTCACAGGATCCGGATGGCACGTACAAGAATTATTTCAAACCCCTGGAGGAATTCCGGGGACTGGAATGTGGCGTAAAAGCTGCGGAAGCATTTATTCAATTCAAGGACAAAACAGAACGCGCAACCATTACAGGGTTGTAAGACGGTAGGTGTAAAGGTAAAGCGGTTGAGCGCAAAGCGTTAAGCGTTTAGCGTTGGGCGTTTAGCGTTGGGCGTTGGGCGTTGCGGCGTTGAGCGTATAAAGATAATCTGCTTATTCGCTCTTCAGACTGATGACCGGATTCATCAATGCGGCTTTTAAAGACTGATAACCGATCGTTACAAATGAAATAATCACTGATGCCAGGCATGCAATTATAAAAACCCACCATTCTATATTTACGTGATATGCAAATCCATTCAGCCATTCGTGCATGAGCCACCAGGCGACCGGCGATGCAATCAGAGAAGCCAGAATAACGATTTTGATAAACCCACCGGTTAACAGCAGTATAATCCTGGAAATATTTGCTCCCAGTACTTTTCTGATTCCGATCTCACGGGCACGCTTAACCGCCATGAAAAGCGACAGACTAAAAAGCCCGGAGCAGGAAAGCAGAATGGCCACGACAGCAAAATATTCAATCATGCGGCTGAAATTCTCTTTGTCCTTATACTGGGCATCGATATTTTTATCGAGAAAACTATATTCAAAAACGCGTTCCGGAAACATTTTATCCCAGGTCTGATTTACATGGGCGATGGTTTCGTTCACGTGATCTGCCTGGATGTTGATCGCAAATTCAGTGAACCGCGGCACATTTACATCCATTACCATTGGCTCCATCGGATTGTTCAGGGAATTGAAATCAAAATCTTTTACCACACCGATGATCTGGCCCTTTTTTCCATCTGCGATATCTGCCCCCGGATAAAAGATTTTCCGATGGCCGCCTCCGGCGTTTTCCATCCAAAAGACAGAACAGCCGATTCATTGATGATAAAAGCATTCTGATTATCCGTGCCCCTCGCCTTTGAAAAATCCCTGCCGGCTACGATTTGCATACCCAGGGTTTGTATAAAATTATAATCCACCGATATCCAGGGAGCAAAAATATTATCCTTATCACTGGTTCCTTCCGGTACTATGATTCCCCTCAGAAATCCCTGTCCGGGCATTTCAGAAGAGGCGGTGACTGATTTGATTTTCGGGAATTTTTTCAATTCATCGGCAAACGCATTCATCCGCTGACGCATGGGTGCGTCGATTACCGAACCGTAGCTGAATGCACCGGTTCCGAATATGGGCACCACCAGCATCTGTTGCTTTTGAAATCCCAGGGGTTTATTCCTCAGGAATTGCATTTGCAGGAAAATGACGATGGCACCAACGATCAGTATAATTGAAATCGTAAACTGACCCAGCAGCAAACCCTGCCCCACCCAATTCTTTGTTTTTGTGTCTCCCGATTTTCCTTTTAATGCCAGGGTTACTTTAAACCGGGTTATAAAAAGCGACGGATATAATCCGGCCAGTAATCCGATAATAAGAAAGCCAATGACAACGCCGGTTAATACAGTCAAGCTGATCCAGGAATCCCATCTGAATTCTTTATTGGTCAGCTGATTTAAAACAGGCAATGCGGATTCAGTTAATATAATGGCCAGTATAAAAGCGATCATGCTTATCAGTAAAGCATCACAAAGAAACTGAAGTACCAGTTGTCCTTTTCCTGCACCGAGTACTTTTCTAACACCAACTTCCTTCACCTTGGTCATGGAACGGGCGATCGAAAGATTGATGAAGTTTACATTTGCTATCAATAATATCAGCAAAGCGATCCCGGCAAATATGTATATGTATGAGATGTCGCTTCTGCTTGCATTGCCATCCACGGTTGACGCATATAAATGAATATCATTCAGCGGTTGTAATACGACGCTGTTCATCTGGTGATTCCGTTCTTTGCCATTTACCCGCAAATGTTTGTTGAGTGCATTTTGAACCGATGCCGATCGCTGGTCCGGGCTGATCAGAATCCAGGTATCACATGGTGTGAATGTCCAGTCATTCTTTATGAAATCTGCAAAATTTGGAGATTCCACCTGATATAATGTTTCAAATGATATCAGGAAATCAAATTTGATATCGGAATTGAGAGGCATTTTTTTTACAACACCCACGATCTTCAGGGGGATCTTATTTTCAAACAGCAAGGATCTTCCGAGGACATTTTCAGTGCCAAAATACTTCCGCGACATTTCATCCGTAATCACAATCGTATTTGGTTCCGCGAGTGACGATTGTTTATTTCCAGCTATAAAAGGGATAGAAAAAATATCGAAGATATCAGCGTCAGTAAAAATGGCGCCCTGTTCCTGGAATCTTTTGACAGCTGCTGCATCCTGTTGTACCGACTGCATTTCCCCACTCCGCTGATACATTTTAGCAACTCTTTCTATGCCGGGGATCGTCTGTTTTATTCCATTGGAAAAAGGAATCGGTGTGGAAGAGCCCGTACTACTGCCCCGGCTATCTTTTGAAATCCAGTTGATGCGATAAATATGCGGGAGCCTGGCGTTGAATTTATTAAAGGATAGTTCGTCTTTTATATGGATCAGTATCAGCATACAGCAGGCCATGCCGACAGCCAGCCCGGTGATACAGATGAAGGAGGAGATTTTATCCTGCTTCAGGCTCCGGAGAGCCATTTTGAAATAGTTTTTAAGCAAGTCGATTGGTTTTAGTAGGCGAAGGCGTAAGGCTAAGGCGCTGACGCATGATTCGTACCTTCAGACTTCAGTCTGCTTGGCCTGCTTAGCCTTGGCCTTAGCTTTAGCCTTGGCCTTAGCTAATAATCCAAATTAAAATAAATCCAATTGACTGCTTAGCAATTTGGGGCGAACGGAATATATCGTGCCGCGCCCCTTTGCAGATGTTGTAATTTAATTGTGATATGCGGTGTTGTACTAAACCATCAGTTTTGTTGCGAGATAGGTATAACTGGTTGTAATACTTTCAATCGGATGCGTGGCTCCATCCTGTTCAACAAAGAAATATTGCATACCGGATTCTTTCGAGGCGGCAAATATTCTTTTGAAGTCAACGCCGCCATTTCCGATTTCGGTGGGCATCTTCTCGGCCATCACAATATCTTTCACATGCCAGAGCGGATAACGGCCGGGATTTTTCTTAAACATTTCCACCGGATCCATACCGGCTGCCGTTGCCCAGCCAAGATCCAGTTCCATTTTAAGAATGTCGGATTGATTTGTAATAACTGGTCGTATGGAATTTTCCCATCCACTTTTTCAAATTCATGGGTATGGTTATGATAACACATTGTGATGCCCGCTTTCTTTGCAGCTTCTCCTGCCTTGCTCAATATTTCAACCGCCTGATTGATTTCTTCCGTTGTACTCAACGGAATAGATGCGCATACGAGATATTTCAAGCCTCCTTCTGCCACTTCATCAATTACCTGCTGGTAATTATCTCTCAGATTTTTCATCGGCGGCATATTTCTCAGCTGATGAAGCCTGGTTGTATCCATACCGGCAGGGACTTTGAATCCGCCGGGTGGTATTTTAAAAGGGGTTCCGATCACGTGATGGGAAACCCAGGACAGGCCCAGGTCTTTGGTCAATTTTGCAAATTCTTTTGGTGTCATTCCGTAGTATCCGCCTTTTATGCTGAATGCCGATTCAACATCTTTGTATCCAATGTCTGCAACTTTTTTCAGCGTACCCGGCACATCCAGGTCGATGGTGCCGCCCAGTGTATACAGTTGTAATCCGATGGGATGCAGGGCGTTTTTTTCAAATAATGAAGCATATCCTTTTCCTGATAATAATAGTCCGCCGAGTGCCATGACTCCCGAGTTCCTGATAAAATTTCTTCTGTTATGCATACTGTAGTTTTAAGATGATTATTGAATATGGTTGACGAACTATGAATCGTTGAAAAATCAGGGTTGTTTTTTATTATTGAATTTGATATTCGAAACCGACATCAGCGGCTGATCTCCTTTTGCATTTTCATTTTTGAAAACAAAGTATAGATCATGCACCCCTGTAACCGGTTTTAGATCTGTTTTTATGCCCGGCCTCGCGAAAGGGTTAGCGAATCCGGTTGATCCCGCACGTGCGGGACGGTTGTCCCCCGCATTTCGCGGGGCAGGGGTTGGCGGTTGGCGGCTGTCCCGATTTCGCGGGGCAGGGGTTGACGGTTTCTTTTCAACGACCGGTGCCGTCGGCGACTGTTTCGTCTTGGCGCCACCGTTATTCTGTGCTGCATTGGCGGCACTTCCTCCGAAATCGGGATTTTTGGATTCAATGGTTACCTGACCCAGCAATTCGCCGTCGGGATTATCCAGTCTCACTTCAATCGTTCCACCCAGATATCCCATCATCGGGAATGCCATTGCACTGATCTCCAGTTGTGGAATACCTGTCAGGTCTAATTGTTTAAATCCAATATATCCGTTTGCTTTCGGAATGATGTTGAGTGAAACAGCAAACATCGTCTGCAGATTTACTTCCGCGCGGTGCAGGGTGTCCGCGGTTCCCGGACTTAATTCAGCACTACGCAACACTTTTACTTCTTCGGTGGTAATGGCTTCTGATCCCTTCGCACTTTTATCAGTATAGGCTGCCCGGACAATCAACTTACCTTTTCCATTGTCTCCATCAGGAATTTTGGGTGTATAGGTTCCTTTCAAAGGAAGCGTACTAATCGTTTTCTGTTCAGAACTGAGTATATAATTGACAATCGTTCTTGCGTCGTTCAGGGAAATGGAAGGATGTGCCGGCATATTGACTGTTCCCCATACACCGGATCCACCGGACCGTATCTTCCTGGGAAGAGAATCCATGGCCCAGGCATATTGGGATTTATATTTTTCAGCAATCTCTATAAATTCCGGTCCGACCGATTTTGTATCCAGGTGATGACAATTATTACAATCGATATTATTGATCATGGCCCTGGCCACTGCAAACCGGGTGGTTGCATCTACACTTTTCTGTTCCTGTGTCAGTTCTGCTAAATCAAATCCTTCCGAAGTATAATCGATACTCACTGCAACCTGACGTGGATCCACACGTCCATCTTCTTTATCATTTACTTTGATATCGTACACGAAGGGCACAGCCGGGAAAAAGAAGGTTTTGTTTCCGGAGATATCGACATTCACCACCGGCGGATCATTACCAGCGATGATTTTTATGGCCTGACTGTTTTTCAATCCTGCATGGCTCGTTACTGTTAGTTTCGCCATATAAGATCCCGGTTGATCAAGGCTGACAGACGGATCAGATTCATTATATGTTTTGACAGTTTTTCCACTGTCCGCTGTAATTGTCCATTCATATTTCAGCGAGTCTCCATCAAAATCTCTACTGCCGGCGGATGAAAGCTTAACGTTTAAGGGAACAGCGCCACCTTTTACGCTGGCCGTTGCGTGTACAAGCGGGGTTCGGTTTCCTGCGTTGTATTCAATGCGTACGAGTTTGGAATTATCACTTTTCCTGAACCAGTTGCTGCCATATTCCAGTACATACAAGTCGCCGTTGGGGCCAAACTTGATGTCGATGGGTTCTATCGGCTGGTAGGAAGGAAGAAAACGCTCCATTGATTTATAGTCGCCGTTTTCCTTCATACTGATGGACATGATCCATCCGCGGGAGAGGTCTGCAGCGAGCCATTTTCCCTCATAGTAACCGGGATACGGGCGTTTTGAATTTTTGAAATTAGAGCTGTGGTAAATAGGTCCTCCTACGGCACATCGCGCTCCTGAACCTACCAATGGAAACTTTTCCGAATTCCGGTATGGATAAGAAATGAATGCAGGTTGTGCCGGCGGCAATTCGTTTATTCCGGTATTGTTGACGGAATAATTTTTCGGCTTTGCGGGATCCTTACCCGGGGATACCGAATCATTCAGATAATTATACATCGGGTAGGCGACATTTTCGCCAATAAAATAGGGCCATCCAAAATATCCCGGTCCCCGGGCCTGATTAAATTCATCCATTCCCATGCGCGTCGTTCTCGAATCCTCATTTGCATCCGGACCCACTTCTCCCCAATACAACCAACCGGTTTTTGTATCAATGGAAGGGCGCCAGGGATTACGGTCACCCATGATATAAATTTCGGGTCTTGTTTTTGGCGTGCCCTTTGGAAACAGGTTTCCTTCCGGGATACTATATGTTCCATCTGCATTCGGATGAATCCGGAGAATTTTTCCCCGGAGGTCATTTGAATTCGCTGAACCGCGCTGGTCATCCCAGCTTTTACGATCGGGGCGTTCATCCGTCTGCGATTTATCTGCTACATTCCCGGTATTGTTTCCCACAGCGAGGTAAAGATTACCTGACTCGTCCCAGGTCATGCCACCACCCGTATGACAACATACTTCACGCTGCGTAGGAATCTCCAACACGATTTTTTCAGATCCCGCAACCAGCTTATCATTTTTTATCTCCCACCGGGAGAGCACGTGTTTCGAAATGGTGGGATGCGCGTAATATAAATAGGCGAAATGGTTTTCTTCAAATTTCGGATCAACAGTAAACCCGATGAACCCTTCTTCTGCTTCTGTTACTTTTCCTTCCTTGCTGGTGTACTTTGTGTTAACGGGTATGGTACCCATCACGCTGACTGTTTTATCTATGGGATTAAATACTTTCAACACGCCCTTCCGTTCATTGATATATACCCTGCCATCCTTCAACACTTCAAAATTCATCGGTTCATCCAGATCCCCTTCAGCGGTTAATTTTACCGGAGTGAAACGATTATCATCGGGTTTAACGGTATCAGTATTTGTTACTGTGGTTTCGGAGGCTTTCTGGTTACAGGAAACGGTAAACTGGCTGGTGGCCAATGCAATCAGGCTGACAGAGAAGAAAAATACGAAAGCGATGGCAAGACTCTGAATTCATGTGGTTATTTTAAAATGTGGAGGGAGGAATTATTTAAATGTAAACCCCCAATTATAAATCACCCATAAAAATGCGACCAAACCAAAGAACTCATATACAAAAAGCCTGCCTTCCGTTCTTTGTTGCAGAGATATCAGGAAATCATTCATCAGCTATCCGTTTTAACGGTTCAGATTCCTTTAACTTTTTGGTGTGTACGGGATTTATAAATCATTTATAACTTCCTGTAGCAGACCACCGCCATATGATATCTGATAAAACGAAAACCCGCGACATCATCCTGTTATCCGTTCGTATCTGGCTTGGATACCGGATGATTACAGCAAGCTATTCTTCTGTGGTGGGTATTATTTTTCATCCGGGGGAGAGAGCTTTTTTCATCAAATGGTTTGGCGAAGAGCTACACTTTCCCTGGCCTTTAGCCATGGCTTTTCTGGCCAAGGGGTCAGAATTGACGGGCGGCGTGTTCGTATTGATGGGACTTTTTACAAGACCCGCGGCTGCGCTTATTGCTTTTACCATGCTGATCGCAACACTCACGGCCAATTTAGGACAGGATTGGAATATTGATGGCGGATTTACTGTCTCGTATTTTCTATTTGCCCTGATACTATTAACAGAAGGCCCGGGAAGATTTAGTCTGGACCAATGGCTTTTCCGAAAAAAATTATCCCGGGATACCATTCTAAAAAGGGCAACACCATTTTAAGTGCCTGTTACAATCCCCTTCCCTTTCTTTTGCAGAAAATACCAAAATACCTCAGCCAGGCGGTAAAATCAGTATAAATTTTACTAAAAATAATCTGTCCCCAGGCTGATAAGTCTTATTTGCGTTTTTTTTTGTGTATTGAAGCGTTTTTCAATTAGGCACCGGGCCCGGGTCTGAGTAACTTACTGTACGCTTATTCTAACCAACCTAAATCTAAAGAAAATGAATACCCCTAACGACCGGCCATCCGGAAATCTGCGGATTTCCTGGCTTTTCCTGATTATTTGCGCCTCGGTGTTTTCCAGCGGATGTTTCCAGCACTATTATTCCATCAATTCATCAAGGCATATCGATTCGGCGACCCTGCTAAAACTGATCAAGGAACAGAAATATTTTATTGTTCATGATTACTACCACAAAACAGAATTTTCCATCACCAATTTAAAAGTGTCGGATGGAATGCTGGAGGCAGATCCTAAAACTTTGTTATCTGAACATGAGGCTTACCTGAATCCGGCCAAACCTAACCACAACAGATATCCTGTTAAATTTCAGGATGTCGTATTAAATGAGGTTCATCTTTATTCCCAGAATCCATTAAACGACAGCAGTCATCTGAGCATCCCTTTAAAAAATTTCGACCGGGTTGATGTATATGAACTGGATAAAAAAAGCACCAACCGTTCGACTGCAGGAAGTATCGTTGGCGTCACCCTGACAACCGCTGCGGTCGTGGGAATTATCATTGTTGCCGCCGACGCCAGCTCCAAAAGTACACCACCCCCTACTACCCAGACTATGAACTGTAGCCCGCAGGTTTATCTGACTGACAGCAACCAGACAGAACCGCAGGGTACTTTATACAGCGGCGCTTTATATGCTTCTCTCGAAAGAGCGGACTGGCTTCCTCTTCATATGTCCCAGCCTGCGCGTGACATTTTGCAGATCGCTGTTCAGGGGAAAAAAGAAGAAGACATTTTCGTAAACAGCGTTCAGCTGATACAGGTTACGCACCATTCAAATGAACAGGCATTGATAGACCGGAAAGGAGAGATTTTAATTTATAAAGATCCGGTTGCTCCGGAAAAGACGGATGTTGGACATCTTCCGGACGTCCGTCAGGAAATCATGGCGCGTGACGGGAAATATTATTCATTTACGAATCATTCTAAAGGTGAAAACAGCAGTGATATCATACTCGATTTTAAAAAACCAAAAGGTATTACAACAGGTAAATTAATTGTCAATGCCAAAAACTCACAATGGTCCTACTACCTGTTTAGCCAGTTTAAATCTCTTTACGGAGATTCCTATCCCGGTTTGTTGTTGCGAAAAGATAAAGCCGATCCAAAAAAAGTTTTACAATGTGAGCTCGATCAGTCCCTGCCATTGCTGGTTTCTGTAAAAGATAAAGGAAGATGGAAGTATGTTGACTATTTTCCTACCTCCGGTAACACACGTGCCCGGGATCTTATCATGAACCTGGATTTGTCTGAATTCGGTAACAGCGATCATGTTCAAATCCGGCTGCAAACCACATTCATGTTCTGGGATCTTGACTATGTGGGTATGGATTTCTCGCAGGAGAATTCATATCAGGTATCTGTTATTCCCGCCTGTAACAAATTCAAAGAACAACCCGTTACCGGTGTTGTCGGACAGTTCCCCAATAATCAGTCCTCTGTAGAAATAAAGGACGGCGAAAAGCTGAATCTTGAATTTGAGATCAATGGCGACGGAGGCAATGATTCGAAGAATAGTTTTTTCCTGGCCGGAAAAGGTTATTACCATGATAATACATCTTTTGAAGGCAAGCCGCGATACGCGGAACTGCTGAGGTTTGCGGGCAAAGGAGCTTTTGATAAATATTCCAGGGAAAAATATGCAGATCTGGTTAAAAATCTGCGTGAGCAGGAAAAGACAGAAATGGTAAGCGCCAAATAAATTCTCATTCAAAAGATAATGAAATGATCAGGTACCGGCTGGCTGAGCATTCCGATAATCAACAATTACTTGAGCTGACTGCCTCAACCAGCATGCAGGGAGACATTTCTATTCTTATAGACCGCCAGCCCGATTTTTTTAAACTTCTTGAAAACAGAGGAGAAACAAAAGTATTTGTAGCCCTGGATGAAGACAGGATCGTCGGCTCCCTGTCCGTTTCCTCTCAACGGGTGTATATTGGCGGTGAGATTTTGCCGGTTCAATATATTGGAGATTTTAAAGTGCATGAATCCTACAGAAATAAAGGTATCGGTCTGATGCTTTGCAATGAGATGGCAGACTATGTAATTTCTGCCGGCTCAGACCTCGCCTTTCTGAATGTTGCCAAAGGAAACCATAAACCGCTGTCGTTTTTTAAAAACAGACCGCAGGTTCCGGACTTCGAATACATAGGAATTTTCAATATCCACCAGTTTGCCGGCAGGAAAAAAAGGCTTTTGTCCCGGCAATATCGAATTCAAAAAACCGCTGCAACGGATGCCGTGATTCAATTTCTGCATGAATATTACAGACAATACGAACTGGGACCTGTTATCACAAAGAAGAACATAGAAAACACAGATATCTTTATCATCACAGATCAGGAAATAATCAAAGGGGTCATGTGTTTAGCAGATACTATGCAGTATAAACAAAATATTGTGATGAAATTATCCCGGAAAATAAAAATGCTGCTGAACATATTGAACTCGTTAAAAAATATTCTCGGAATTTCCAGGATGCCTGTTCTACGGGAGCAGGTGAAAATGATATATATCAAATACCTCGCGGTTACGCATCATGAAAAACAATTGGTCAGGCTGATGCTCAATCACGCAAGAAACATGGTTTATGATAAAGACTATTCATTTGTGTCAATTGGAATTCACGAACGAGCTCCGCTAAACGAATGTTTTGCAGGGATTTTTAAATTAACTTTTAAATCCGTGGGCATGTTGTTGACGATAAAGAACAATCAACAACTTATAGAGAAAGTAAAACAGGGTATACCCTTTGAAGATTATTCACTTGTTTGATTTTTTAACCTTTTATTCAATCTAAAAACAGAAAAAATGGAACTCATGCAGAATGTTTCAATGACCCGTGAATCGGTTCATGTAATTTCCGATGTTTTTTCCCAGGCTATCACGGGAGAACTGATTGGCATGTCTAATTTTGCATCTCTTGCAGAAACGATTGATGATCCACATGAAAAAATGGAAGCCGTAGAGCATGCCAATAGTGAAAGAATGCATGCCGAAGGTTTTCTTGCCTACTCAAATAAAATGAATCTTTCCATAACCATCAATATAGAGGGTGAGTATTGGGGAAATGTACGAAAGGTATTTCTGGACTATGCGCACAAGAAAGACTTCATAGCCTGTCTGATTATACAGGAGGTAATGCTCGAATCCTTTGCCGTATCCATGTACAGCGATGTAGGTCATGCGCTGGGCGGAGAGGCCGGAAGACTTTTTCTTCGTATTGCGGACGAAGAAAGAGAACACCTTGAACATTCATCCGACATACTTCGCGCGGCATTAAAAGAAAACCCGGAAGGTTTCATAAGCAAATTCGAAGAAATACACTTCCGGTGCATGAACATTCTTGCAGAATTCACAGCAACAACCGACCTGAGGGGCCACTGCGGTGTATGTCACGGTGCCTGTATGAAAGAATCCCTGCATCATATCGGGCTGGATATTATCAGCCTGCGCGGGAATGCGCTGGCCCTGTATGCACAGGCGATGGACAATATTGGAATACCCGGCGAAAAATCAATTGTATGGATCGCATGTCTGCCAGCATAGATTTCGCGGTCATTGGTCATCAGGACAGTTGGCAGCATATTACTTCCCTGATCAATGGGATCCGGGCTGAGCCCCTTAAAAAACTCAGTTGCGATGCCATCAGAAACATTTATTCATTTATACCACCGAGAGACGTTTTCAGAATAAATGCCAAATCAACAACCGGCAAAGAACTCCATGGCGTATACATCGAGACATTTATTGATCCTGACAAACTGGATGCCGGTCACCAACGGGTAAATATCAATAAAGTGAAAGACGCCGTTTCATTTGTAAATAAGTTAGGTGCAAAAATTGTAACACTGGGCGGTTTTACATCCATTGTATTAGAAGGAAATCTTTATGGGCTTCCAATAAGCGAAACGGTTTATACGACCGGAAACACCCTCACTTCTGCTTATATCGTAAAGGGAATAGAAAAAGCGGCGGCTTTTTGCGGGAAAGATCTCAGGAAGTCCAACATCTTAATCATCGGAGCAACGGGTGATATCGGATTGGCCTGCGTACATTACTTTAAAGATAAATGCAAAAAACTGTTACTCGGCGGCAGAAATATTCAACGGCTGGGGCAATTGGCGTTGGCATTGAAAGAACAGGAGGTTCCTGTTCAGTGTTCAGTTCTTCTGGAGGACCTTGTACCGGAAGCAGACTTCATTATTTGCGCAGCCAGCTCATCAGACATCAAATTAACCAATTATAAAAAAGGGGTTATTATCGGCGACGCCGGTTTTCCAAAAAATATGGAATCCTCCATTGAGTATCATCAGGACCTGCACTTGTTTTATGCCGGAATGGGACAGATGATGGGAGGATATTCATTCAGTCCCGATTACACCTGTTATATGTACCGTCACCCTGCACCTTATATATCCCATGGTTGCGTGATTGAAGCGATGGTGCTCGCATTTGAAAACAGATATGAATCATACTCTGCCGGCAGGGGGAATATCAGCACCAGCAGCATGGAGGACATTTATGCCTTAAGTTTAAAACACGGAATAGGACTCGCTCCCTTATACAACAGGAAGGGCTTTTGGTAAACGACGGGATCAGATAAATCGCCAGCATGAAAAAAAATAAGGACCAGGTCGGACTTTTCAAACTTGTATTTACGCATAACTGGGAAGATCCTGCATGCGACCATGCAGCGTTGAAAATAAGCGAGGGGGATTCTGTTTTGGCGATCACTTCCGGAGGTTGTAATATACTGGGGTTTTTATTATTTGATCCTGAAATTATTTACAGTATTGACATCAATCCATCCCAATCGTATATACTGGAACTCAAAATCGCGGCAATAAAAAATCTCGGCTTCGGAGATTTTATTTCATTTTCGGGACTGCATCCCAGTGCTGACCGGATGATTTTATACAGAAAAATACAGTCCGGCTTAAGCAGCGATGCGCAACTTTATTGGAACAATAATAAAAAACTAATCCGGAAGGGTTTTATCATGCAGGGCAAATACGAATGGTTTATCCGTTTTGCAGGAAAATTTATTCGCTTTTTACAGAGTAAAGAGCGTGTCGAGGGACTGTTTATTGAAAAATCACCAGCAGAGCAGGAAGAATATTTTGATAAAATATGGAACACCAAACGTTATCGTTTCCTGTTTAAAATCCTGTTCAATAAACGGATGCTGGCCAGGAAGGGTCTGGTAGCCGATTACTTTCACTTTGATGACGGCAGTACTTCCTTCGCAGAAAGTTTTTATAACAGGTCAAAAAAGGCTTTCCGGACACTACCGGTGAAAGGCAATTATTTTTTATCCCTCTATCTCCTGGGAAAGTATCGTAATGACCAGGAGGTCCCTGCTTATTTAAAGAAAGAAAATTACGATATCATAAAGTCCCGGATCGACCGTATTCAAATTCATACAGCGGAGGCACAGTCATGGCTTGATTCCATGCCCCAACATAGCATAGACTGTTTTGCCCTCTCCAATATTTGCGAATTAATGAGCGAAAAAGACACAAAACAATTATTTACGGCCGTTTCCAAAACAGCCAGGGACGGAGCAAGAATTATATTTCGCAACCTGATGATACCAAGGGAGCCACCGGCAGAATTGGAAGACCAAATTGTAAAAGATGAAATGCTTAGCCGGAAAATCTACGAAAATGACCGCTCCTTTGTATATGGAAAAGTAATGGCTTATACTGTACACCACAGGGGTGAATAACGCGTTATTTTGACGGTGTGGTTTCCATCCGCTGAATATGCCAACCGGTTGAATCCATCCAGATCCATTTGGTTGAAAACAAACCCTTCACAGTGACAGTATCGTTTACAGGAACGATCACTTTTTGGGTATATAATCCGGATTGTAAAGCGGTATCCCTGTGGATGTTTATCAGATTGGTTTTAGAAACCTGAGACAGTACCTTATACTTTTTGAAATTCTCCAGGAATCTGCGGATGGAATCCCTTCCCCTGGCCATTTTTCCAAGTTCTCCATCGGGTGTATACAAAAAGGCAATCGAATCCACATCCATTTTCAGGATATACCTATTGTATTTCTGCATAGCCTGCTCCACGCTTTCGGCGTTGTGTTCCTTCGAACGGCAGGCAGAAAACAGGGTGATTGTCAAACCAAGGATACTCATGACCCTGCAGAACAGATATTTCATTTCGCGATTTTTCTTACTGACTCAGTCAAACAGAATGCGTGAGTTATTTCTCAAAAACCAGTGCATCCGGAGAGGCACCTGCATTTTGAATGCCTGCCACCAATTCTGCGACCATGGGATCGGGTCCGCAAACATAAAAATGCCTGCTGAAATCTGAAATTTGTTCCTTAAGAAACTTTTCATTGATTCTCCCATTCTTATACGAAGCATTCTTATCTCTTGTCAAAACAAAAACCACGTTTTCCCCCAGTATCTTCAGCAACTCTTCCTTGTATATAATATCCTCCGCTGTTTTATTTGAAAAAAACAGCTTATTACCTGCCGTTTTGTTCTCATCAAATAAGGTCCGGAGGATCGCAATAAAAGGCGTAATACCCGCCCCACCTGCGATAAAATATCCTGGTTCTTTGTATTCAATAGCACCCCATGAATCTCCTATGATGAGTTCATCGCCGATGGCCAGCTGATGCAACTTATCTGTTACGCCATGATGTTCAGGATATCTTTTGATTGTAAACTCAAGATAGGGCTGCCTGGTTAAAGCGGTAAACGTAAAAGGTCTTATCTCGCCTTCCTGTCCCGGTTTGTTTATTGACACGTCGGTTGCGTGACCGGGCAGGTATTCATAACCCCGCGGTTTTTCCAGCCGGAAACATTTTACATCATGCGTCACCTGATGAATGTGAATTATTTTTACAATATATTTCATGACGTATTTGATTATTAAAAAGCCGGTCATGCGATGACCGGCCTGTATGAATAATGAACTTATTACCGGTTGTCTTCATTATCCTCCTCCAGATCCTGGTGGTCATCACCGCCGACGCTGTAATAATTATTTTCCTCATCCTCCTCTCCAATCGCCTCATCCGCATCATCCAGTTCGGAACCGGGTACGTCTAAATCATCCCCTTCTTCCTTAATCTTATTTTTTATTTTTTTCCTGGTTAATTCTGCTTCATCTTCATCAAACCCTACTTCTTTTTCTTTTTTATAAATGTCTTCACCTTCCGGATAAACAGGAAGCGGAAATTTTTTTTCTTCAGAAGAACTTTCCTTTTCTTTTTTGGAAACCTTTTTCATATACTATATTTTTTATAAACCCGGACATTGAAAATACGAAAATCCCAACATATGTTGGATAACCGCTGCGCCACAGGTTGTTTTTGACCTCCTGACTCCATATTAAAGATATTTCTTCTTTAAATTCCTAAACCTCTTATCGTCCTGCAGTGATCCCAACAACATATCGTGGTCCACAAAACTTCTTTTCAATGCATTTGTCTGAAAAGATCTTTCAAACCATTCCAGAGACGTTTCAATATTTCCCTGCAAGTAAATACAACTCGCCATGCTATAGAGAATATATCCATTCGATGAATCACTTCGAAAAGATCTGATCAGGTAGCTATAGGAAGAGTCGTATTTACCTAGGTTCATATAAATATTGCCCATTACATAATTGAAGGAAGACGGCGTTTCATTCGGTTGAAATGCAATAAATTTCCAGTAATTCTCCAGAGCCGAATCGGAATGACTGATGGCGGGGGGAATATTTGTTGAGCCAAGGCCTTTTTTTCTTGCATGAATAAGATCATTGGCAGCGCTTTGAACCTTGCTCATGTTGATTCTGGCCATGCCACGATGATAGTATGATAAAGCATTATTGCTATCCAAACCAATAGCACGCGTGAAATAATCTTCGGCGCTTGAATAATCCCTCTTTTGTGCATACAATACTCCTTTTTCAACATTCAGTTTTGATTTAGAAACCGGATCAATATTCCCCTGAGACAGCGCAGCATCGATATCCTTTATGGCCTGGTCCATATCCCCGTTGAGCATGTGAAGATTTGCCATTGCCTCGTAAACAGACGGGTCGGTTGAATCTTTTGTCAGGTAAATTCGGTACTCGGTTAGCGCTTCAGGATTTCTATTCATGCGTCTGTACAGCTCTGCCCGTAACCGGATTGTTTCCACATTATTATTGTCATATTCATACGATTTTGCGTAGTCTTTGAGAGCCTTATTGTAATTCTCGATTTGCTCGTTATAAGATTTTGTCAGCTGCCCCATCCTGTCAAAGCATTTTGCCCTCCCTAAATAATAATCTGAATTGGAATAATCAGAATTAGACTCGGGCTTTTTGAGCAATGCTGAGTATCCCTTAACAGCTTCGATATAATATCCTGCTCTGTATTTCTCTTCCAGATCAACAGTTGTCCTGAAGTAAGCATTCAGTTCTTTTATCCTGGCGTCATAAATATCTCTTTTCTCCGGTGCGAGGTCTATGACCTTTGAGTATAAAAGAATGGCTGCCTGGTAATTTCTTTTGTTTTCCTCCAAACGGGCCTGATCAATATACCGGCTGATTTTGTCTGCCGGGGCTATGGTTTCATCGGCATGCCCAAACGAATTGGTTTGCGTGGGTGCACTTGCTATGGCGATATTATCTGAAATATCATTTACGGTATCGGCCGGATTGAAGAAACCTATTCTTGAAATATATAAAAGCCATTTATTGTTAGTGCTTCTTTTTACAAATATTTCTGCTACCCTTTTTCCAGGCTTGTAGGGAGTAGACGGATTCGACAGGCAAATATTTTTAAAAAAAGATGTGAAATAGACATTTATATAAATATTCTCTTTGCCTCTTTTAACACTGGAAGTTCTGACATCACTGAAGTATACAGAATTTGTATCACTCTTTCCATAATAGGTATTAAAAGCATTTAGATATTGCATTACGGGTACGTCGGGAGAATTTGAGGAATTTGAGTAATCAGGACTGCTAATATCATCAGCAACGGCAATCTGACCATTCAGAAATATTCGTTTGTCATTATCTTCAACACTCTGGGTGATCAATCCCTTAATATCGGTACTTTCAGCGCCTGTATAGGAAATCGTATTGAGCAGGTTATTCAAATATCTTTCTACTGTAATTTCTGATTTTGCCTTGATAACCTTTACGTCGTTCATAGTAATAGTATCCTGGGCACTGCACATCAGAGCCAGGCAATGGAAGCCAACAAAGAAAAGAATCCTTTGAACCTTAGTTACCATTTAATAATTTGTTTCTATAATTTTCCATCCCGAGCGAAGAAACTGTTTGCATATGATTAATAAGCCAACCTGAATTCAGCGCCTCCCGCGGAGAAATTCTCCACAGTAAATATCCATTTGTCAGCCAGCAAAAAATGATATTTTATTTTGCAACATTCAGAAATTCAATTTCACGATTCAAAACAGCATTGTATAATTCCAGCATATGGGATCTTTTAAAATAAAAGGTTTCAAAGTAGCTGGATAAATTCTCTTTGTCTTCAAAAGCTCTCTTTAATGAAACAAAATTTGTACCGTGGCTGGTCGGGCTGATGATATTTGTTTTTGTTTTGCTTTGAGCCATTTCTGTTACATCTATCTTTGATTTCAGGGTGCTGGATCCGACGGCGACAATCATCCATTTAGATCCTTTGTTCTGGTTCATTTCAATTTTCATTATGATAGGAATTATAATAGTAGAAGAATTGTATTTGAATTTGCATGACAGTTCAGCGTACCAGTTGCCTCCGTAAAAATCGAGATAAATGGGTTTTTTCTTCCTGGTAACTTCTGAGATAAACTGATTTATCATAACGCTGTCCAGCGACTTGTTTTCATCGTTAAACAAACTCCGGATCAATCGCTGCCTGTCGATATTGAATTTGATATGACGGGCTTTGTAAACGCCTCTCAGGAATGAATTCGGCGCGTCATTAAACCGCTCAAAAAATTCATCTATTTCCTTAACCTCGTAAATAAAATGTTTATCATTGGCACGGTCATTATTTGAATACACCTGGCTGAAGAGGCGATGCTGGCATATAAAAAAGAAAATAAAAATCCAAAACCTTAAAACACAAGTTTTTGCCATATTAAAATCCGATTACGGTTTTGGGCGTTTCGTGCCCACTACCTCAACATCTGACAACATCACATCCCACTGCTGGACGAGATTACCACGTAGATTTTTTTCGTAAACAACCAATTGGACCTCGGTCGTTTTTTTTGTTTCATCAACATACACTACATGTCCGTCACGGTAGGCCCGGAAAGTTTGTTCAAAGCTGACCAATCCATAATACCTGCCATCGGCTCCTTTACGAATATTGCTAACGTAATCCACGTGGGAAAAAGTGATGATAATGCCATCGTATGGAAGGTTCCTGAGTTTCTCCAGAAAATCCCGGACGCGCAGGTGTTTCTTTTCATTGCTATGTGCCGATGAAACCTCTATAATGGCCCCTTCAACAAATAAACTGGCAGCCTGATCCACAGCGTTATCCTGTGCTTCATTTGATGACTGTATGCCGCAGAGAATACGCAGGCAGTTTTGAAACTCATTTATTTTAGCAAGTGCCTTTTTCTTAAATTCTTCATTTGAAACTTTGCCCAGCATGGCTTCCGTTACAGGTCTTACGGTATCTTTATATTTTGCATCATCAGCAACGATTTCACTCATGTGAGCCGGTGCAGCATACGCTTGTATTTTATCGAAAGAGTATAAAAGCAGCGATATAAATAAAGGAATTATCGTCAAAAAATACCGCATATACTTTTAAATTTTGTTTGTTAATTCCCTTCGCAAGTTTATAAATTTATTTTTGAGAAACCTCTTTACTTTTTTTTCTCCATAAGAATCCAATGACTATTTCATGTGTACCATTACTAACGGTGTTCAGCGGAGTTGTGGTATAATCATAAGAATAGCCAAGATTAACCGTGCTGCTGATGTTGACCCCTAACAGCGCAGCATATCCCACTTTATAGCGATAGGAGAACCCCAGCCAGATCAAATTCTGGTATTCTATTTTAGCATTCACGTCTACTCCAATAGGCAGCGGTTGTACATAGCTGACCATGACGGAGGGCAGTATAGTTATGTTGTCACCTGCTGATATCTTATAACCGGCAGTAAAAAACGTATGTGGAATCAACTTCCCATTAAGCAAAGTTACCCCGGTTGAAGTTGTTGAATTATTGACGGAATTTATCGGAACGGGAACAATTTGCTGGGCAGACAATCCCAGAAAAAAATTTGTATTCGATAACCAGAGACCGGCATTCACATCCGGCTCCAGCTTATTCAGGAACCCGCTCTGCAATACAGCAGGATCGACGGGATTAGCCTGTCCGAAATCTACCGCGTTTACGTCAACGTTTACTTCCTGTACACCCAGGGAAACCCCCATACTCAGAGTGGTTTTATGGCCCACAGGAATATGATATGCGTAAGAGCCATAAGCGGCAATCCGGTTCAGGGGACCTGTTTTATCATTTAAGATCGAAAAGCCAATTCCGGAATGGGCCGGGGGTGCCGTATACTCCGTCAGGGATTGTTTTACATCGGATTGTTTCGCCTGAGCATCGGGGACCGTCATAGGCGTTTCATAGTCATATTGTGATTTTCCAAGCGGACCGTTTACAGTCAGATATAGTGTTGTTGGGCCGCCTTGTAAACCAACCCACTGATTGCGGTAACTGGCTTTAACGTCCCAGTAATTTTGTATACCTGCCAGCGCGGGATTCAGGATGAAATTATTCAGAATATATTGTGTATAATAAGGTTGTTGCTGGGCCGAAACGCAACCCACCATCAAAAAACAAACGCAACTGATTACAAATTTCTTTCCCGGCATCATCTTTAATTTATCCGTCACTTAAATATGGTAACAGAACCTGCTATTTTCTTTTCATTGTTTTTTGGATCGATTATATAGTAATACGTGGCCAAGGGAAGGGGCTTGCCATTATAAGTTCCGTCCCAGTTTTTGTTATTATTTTCTGAATGAAAAACGAGTTGGCCATACCTGTTGTACACATCTACGGTAACCCCCGGATATGCCGAAAGGTTGGGGATGACCCATGTATCGTTTATGCCGTCGCCATTTGGCGAAAAAGCATTCGGCGCTAAAATTTTTGATGTTCCTCCTGCCAAAGTAACCTGCATACTCCCGCTGGCTTCACAGCCCTTGTCATCGGTAATCTTGAGCGTATATACCGTAGACACAGATGGGCTTGCAACCGGATTTTTGACGGTCGGATCATTCAGTGCGTCATATGGAGCCCATTGATAAGCGACTATATTACCTGTCACCGATGGGTTCAGTGTTATACTTGTACCGGGAGCTATGGTTGTATCCGGCCCCATGGTCAAGCCGGGAAGAGGGTTCACCACGATGGAGATCTGCAAAGCAATTCCACAACTACCTGCCACCGGAGTAAAAGTATATACTGCCCGGCCGACATCTGTGGTGTTGATCGAAGATGGATTCCAGGTTCCGTTAATTCCTTCTTTTGATGTTGATGGCAATGTCGTTGCCGTATCATTCTGGCAATAAAAACCTGATATGGTTGGAAAAGTTGGTGAGACGGTGGTGGCGATTGTAATGTTTATAGACGCCGGCTTTGAGCAACTGTCCGCGGAAGATGGCGTAAATTTGTAAGCGGTCGTTCCAAGCGCAGTTGTATTGATGCTGGCCGGGTTCCATGTTCCGGCAATTCCTTCCTTTGATGTTGACGGCAATATAGGGGGTATCGAATTTTGACAAAGCGGGCCGATTGTATCAAACGTTGGTGTCACCACCGCGCTTACGTGCAATACAATAATATTTGATGTATCTATGGCGCTTCCACATGGCAGGCTGGAGGTTATGACACAGCTTATTGAATCGTTGCTGACAAAGCCGCTGCTGCTGTATACCGGGCTGTTCGTACCCACTTTTTGTCTGTTCAGCAGCCATTGATAAGTGGGTGAAGGTCCGGCATTCGTAGCTGTTGCCGTAAAGCTGACCGGAGTACCCGAGCAAATATTTGTTGCCGAAGAAGTGATCGTTACGGTCGGAGAAATAGCAGGGTTGATAACAACCGTTGTGCGGGCAGTATCTGAAGAACAACCATTTGTATCAGAGGCTACGGCTATCCAGGTTCCGGCATATGCGGAAGTAACATTGTTAAAGACTGCGGTACTGTCGTAGCCGCTACCCCCAAAACCTGCGACCGGATTTTTTATTAAATAAGTTCTGCCAGGTATGGCTGGTGCGGATAATTTAAGCTGACCCCCGATACAGACGGGACTGTTTGATGTGAATGTGGGTGCGGGAAGTTTAGTAAGCACACTCACACTGGTTGATTTTGTTATCGGACCGCCTCCGCCCGGACATGTATCGTTGACCTGAACTGTATATATTGTAGTAGTATCAGGATTAACCCTGATTACTGAATCACCATTGAATTGCGGCAGCCCCTGCCATACATAATTGTAAGGAGCTACGCCAAAGTACCCTCTGGCAGTCAGGGTAACCTGACCGCCTGCGCAAATACTTTGGGGCGATGCAACCACGGAAGCAGTGTCAAGGGTTCGTCCCACTAAGGTTATCGTTAAATCTTTAGAGGCCCCAATGCATGAGCCATCGCAACCAGTAGGGCCATGACAGTTTCTAAAGAAATTAAAAGTAAAAGGAATATTTTGGGGACCGCAAACCGGGCTCGGAAAACAGCCAGCCAGACTGGCTCCATTATTCAATAATATGCTTTGATTTGGAAAATTCTGCGGTCCGGTACCGGTAGCAGTACCGGTATATTTTTGAGAGACACACCCTCCATTTATTGTAAATGAAAAAGCGCCGTCCTGGCCAACACAGGGAGCGTTTGCCGTGAATTCAAACGAAAACATGGCATCAATAATGGTTGCCTGAGTTGGTGCGGGCACCATAAAATCGTATTTACAGGCAGTATCCAGGCTGCAATCCTGATTGGAATGAGATCCGTTAATCGTGTCCTTCTTCAACACGCCCATGCTCTGCACCAGGGGATCAATTATTACGTCGCCGGTCCTGACCTGGGCATTCAGGAAATCGCTGTTAATGGCCAGTGTCAGTTTGTTATGATCAATATAATACGGAATGAATTGGTAGGTTGAAGATGGATTTTCCTTCTGGTACATGACTCCTTCTTTTATGTGAAAAACGATCAGTCCCTTCACACGAAAATCAGCAGAAGAGACCAACCCATTTCCAGGGAGTCCATTGGAGAAAGTGAAATTCCCGGTACTTCCGTTCAAAAACGAATCTCTGAACAGCAGTGTTTTATACTTTAAAAATTTGTTGGCATGTACTATAAAATTGGTTTTAATTGAACCTTTCGAAACTTTCATTTCTGCATCGATACCCGGAAAAATATTTTTAATCGCGATACCATCATCCCCGGCTGTATAATGTGTCCAATCCGCGGTGGCTAATAAGGTTATCGTGCTTCCATTTTCTCCATACAATTTCCAATTGTTGAAATAAGTCCTGCCATCAGAAGTAATGATATACGATGATTTTTTTTTGATATCAAAACCCGGCGGATCTTCCTGATTCGATGCCTCATAGAGTAATGGGCCCTTTGGACTAAGCCGGGTGTCAATGGTAATCCATTGTCCGTTCTTTTTGAAATGCATGGGGTTTGATGACCGCTGAGCATAAAAAATCGACGGTGTGTCTTTATTTATAAAGAATTTGGAATCATTCGTCCGTTTTTCAAATAGTTCAACCGCTTTGCTATTGGGACTGTATTCATCACCAAAATTAGCGTCGGGATGGTGCAGGTAAGCCTTGTTTCTTGCCATCCATAATTTCCCACGGCTCGTAGGTTTTCTTGTGAAGCTGGTAAAGTTCTTTTTTATAACAGACCTCTGGCGACGACCATCCTGGGCCTGTAAGGCAGAACCATTTATAAGTACGATAAACTCCACCAATAAAAATACAATTATGAAAGAACCTTTCATTTGAATCACGATCTTCTTAATTTGTAGACTGGTCAAGGTATTGACAATGAACCACTTCAAAAGTTAAGCCATGGGCCTGAAGATACAATTTTTGCAAATTACAATGAAGATTCCCGCATCTGACCCCAGCGGATTTGGTTACCTATTTTACTTCTCCCGATGATCAATGAGAATTGTCTTTGACATATAGGCTTTTTTATTTGGTTTTTTTTATCGGTGAATTCTAACCTGTTTCGACGTCATAAACTGCAATTTTAATAGATCTGCTGACAGACCATGAGAATCATAAAAAATGTCCTATATATTCCGAATAAAAAAGTGGATAACTATGTGCGAAAGCGGTGTAAAACAGAAGGCTTAATAATTTGGAAACAGATAGTTGTGTAATGTATCTTAGATTCATAATTGAGAAACGGAAATCTGTAAAAAGAAAGAAGATTCTCAGTTGGGAAGCGAAATCTGTAACAGGAGAGTAACGACTCAAAGGAAGCATCGGGTCAGTAAGTACAAGGCGAAAGCCGAAGACAGAAAAAGACTTGGTGCTTTTCCTTTTTTAGTAAGTCCTGGTGTATGCCGTTTTTAATAAGGTCTGATACTTTCGCTTTTATATGTCATTGAACCAGAAGCGGTTCATATGTTTTCCGCCTGATCAGTTTTGTACTTAATATGCGCACATCCTGGAGCGGGCGGTTCATATCGTCTCCTTTGCTGGTCGGTTCGGCAGCAATTTTATCAACCGTTTCCATTCCACTGACCACTTCTCCAAAAATGGTGTAATTCTGATCCAGGAAGGGTGTTCCACCCAGAGATTTATACACTTCCCGCTGGTTTTCAGGGATTTTTCTTTTTAATCTTTTAATTTCCACGGAGTCCAGCTGGCTGTCAGTATATTTCTTGCCCTGAACGATATAAAACTGGCTGCCGCTGCTTGCTTTTTGCGGATTGACATCATCACTCTCGCGGGCTGCCGCCAATACTCCCCGTTTATGAAATAAGCTCACCCTGAATTCTGCGGGCAAGGTATACGGAGCGCTGGAATCCCCCAATGGTTGCCCTGGCAAGGCATTCTTACTCCCGGGATCTCCGCCCTGTATCATAAAATATTGTATCACGCGATGAAAAAGCAAACTGTCGAAATATCTGCTTTTTACAAGTCGCAAAAAATTATCCCTGTGCAATGGTGTTGAATCGGACAACCTTAAGATGATCGTTCCCTCCGTTGTTACCATTTCAATATCCCTTTTCCTTTCCCTCTTTTTCAGTTTTATCTGTGATTGAGCGCCTGCCCCGATAGAAAAAAAGACCAGACCAATCAATAAAAAGTATTTCAAATATTTTCGATCCTGCATTGCTTCGAATTCTTATTGGTTCATCAGGTGAAATTAAGTATCGATCGGCATTCGTTCGAATTGTCAGGGAATGATATTTGAATATATCCCTTCAAAAAAATCATGATACGCAAATTAAAATCCGGGGAATACCGGCTTTATTCCCGCAAAACAGACCCGAAAACCAAAAAACGCAGAAACCTGGGAACCTTTAACACCCGTCAGGCTGCGCAAAAACACGAGAAGGAAATACAATATTTTAAGCGACACTAGGAAAGCGTAAGGTGTAAAGCGTAAGGCGTAAGGCGTAAAGCTTGATAGTTTTTGAATATGGTTGTTCGGGGCAATGATTAAATTTGCTATTTTCTGTTGCCAATGAATCAGCCAAAAGACAGACTCGATATCATCAATGACGTTCTGGAAGAATGTATCCAGGCATATCCCTTATCCTCTTTTATCATCAGCCTGTATAAACAGTATCTGCAAAGAGGATCCTTAAGTAAGAAACAACTACAGGGCTTATATGGAAAAGCTTCAAAAATAGAGCAATTGCCTCCCGGAAAACTGGCAACCATTGAGGCGATTATCAAGAGAATGCCCACCCGATTTAAGTCAGAGCTCCCTGAGATCAAACCATTATTTGAAAAAGATGAAGCTACAGGACTCCTGATTTCCGAAATACTTGCGAAATATCCGCAACATAAAAGGGTTTTGTTTCTGAAAACCAAATATGACAATAACGAGGTCCTTACCCCTGCAGACATCACTGATTTAAAAAGATTCAGGGGTCATCTTCATTGATGATGCCATTGTATTTGTTTCACGCCTTAAAAGAAGAAATGTTATCCATTATAAATTGTCATGGCGTTTTCAGATAATGGTTTGCTGAATCAGATAATTATTTCAGCATAATGCAGTTTTTTCCTTCAATTCGGAAATGGATCTGACCACTCGCCAGCAAATGAGCTATTCCGGATAATGGAAGCTCCCTTTCTATTTTACCTGAGAACTTCATATCCGGAGCCGGTGATTCATAAATGATATCCAGGTCATACCAGCGACTCACCTGGCGCATAATTGTTTTAACATCTGACTTGTCAAAATAGAAATAACCATTTTTCCAGGCAACCACCTGCTGCACATTCGCATCGCCGGTCGTTAGTTTGTTATCATCCCTGTTCAGGATCGCCTGTTTGCCGGGCTTCAATAAATCAGACTGGCTTTTATAGCTGACTTTTACTGATCCTTCAAGAAGCGTCGTTTGGATGGCTGCTTCATCTTCATATGCCATGATATTAAAATGTGTACCAAGTACTTCCACTTCAACAGTTCCTACCTGCACGTGAAAAGGTTTGCCTTTGTTTTTAGATACTTCGAAATATCCTTCGCCGGTAAGTTCAACCCTTCTGTCCTGGCCGCTGAAAGAAGTCGGGAACCTGAGTGAAGAAGCGGCATTGAGCCACACTTTTGTACCATCTGACAATACAACCTGATATTGTGCAGCGCGCGGTGTCGAAATCGTGTTGTAGCTTATTTCCGATGAAGTTGTCCCGTTTGAAGACTGGGGACTGTATGCCAGTTGTCCGCTATCCAGCTTTATAATTTTTACATTCCCCTGCTTCGTTATAATCCCGTTTTTTGTACTGTCAAGAATTATAACCGATCCATTGGAGAGCGTTAGTATTGCCTGATTTCCCTTCGAATGAATCTCTTCCGGCAGATGCCGGACTTTTTTTTCCTGCTTAACGATTTCCTTTGGTGCTTTCCTGTTCAGCAGTAAAATGCTTCCGAAAATAATCATTCCAAAAATAACCACTGCAACAGCCACTCTCTTCCAGCCGATTCCCGGAGGCTGCTTTAAATCTGTGATAATTGCAGGAACCTGTTCATCCGCATTCAGAACCCTTTCGAACACCCGATCCCAATCCACCTGTTCTGCCGTAGATGGCAGCCTATCTGCCATGGCTTTGTCCCAAAGTTCTATCAGTGGCGCCGAAAGTTTATTTTTTTCCCCTTCGTCCATTGCAACAAGCCAGGTCATCATCTCTTCAAATTCTTCTGCTGAACACTCCTTTCGAAGATATTTTTCAAACAGAAGACGAACGTGTTCATTTACATCCATAGGAATTCGCTTAATAATTTTTTTTTCATCGGAGGTTCTTTAAAGACCCGTCACAAAGGTTTTAGTACTAATTCATCTGGTTATTTCATCGTTAAATAAACTGGCAGAATCAGGATTTTTCTACTAACCTTTCATGAAATAATCAATTAAATCATTTACAACCAATCAGTAACAACATATATATGAAAAATCTACAGTATGACCTGGCCGCTATCGTCATCAAAAAAGATGATCTTTTCCCTCGAAAAGCGAACGCCCTTTTTACTTAGCCACTTCGATCGATTCCAGGGGCAGTCTTCGTACAATCAGCGTCTGCGATCCTAAGGACAGGTAAACAAATTGCTCATTACCCATATTCTCGTATGCTATTATTTCCAATGAACAATCAGGGGACTGACCGGATTCATTGTTTTCACAGATAAATACGTGTTCCGGACGAACACCCATCTGGACAGGCTTACCTATATAGATCTTCAACGCTCCCGCCTGTGTTTCATCCAAATGTAAACGGAATGTATTTAATTCATGAACAAAAAACCATCCATCTTCAAACTGTATGCTCCCCTTTATAAAATTCATAGTGGGGGATCCGATAAAACCAGCAACAAATTTATTGGCTGGCTTATCATATAAATGCAAAGGAGTGTCCAGTTGCATTAATTTCCCCCGGTTCAATACTGCAATCCGGTTTCCCAGGGTCATGGCTTCTGTCTGATCATGTGTTACATAGATCATCGTAGCATTGATTTCCCTGTGCAACTTTTGTAATTCAATGCGCATCTGGCTCCGGAGTTTTGCATCCAGGTTACTAAGCGGTTCATCAAAAAGAAATACTTTAGGTCTTCTGATGATTGCTCTTCCTATCGCAACTCTTTGCCTTTGACCTCCGGATAATGATTTTGGTTTTCTGTAAAGCTCTTCTCCAATTTCAAGCAAATTGGCAGTCTGCATAACCTGTTCTTTAATTTCAGAACGGCTGAAATGCCGCAGTTTCAACCCGAATGCAAGATTATCGTATACGGTCATGTGAGGGTACAATGCGTAGTTTTGAAAAACCATTGAAATATCCCTGTCACGCGGACTCAGGTCATTGATTTTTTTATTATCAATTTTAAGAGTACCCTCGCCAATTTCTTCCAGGCCTGCAATCATACGCAGAAGTGTGGATTTACCACAGCCGGATGGACCAACGATAACCATGAATTCCTTATCACGTACTGTAAAAGAAATATCATCAATCGCTTTAAATCCCGGATTCTTTTTCTTTTCACCGGCGTATTTTTTTGAGATATGTTCCAGGACCACTTCAGCCATATTATATTTTTTTAAGAAAGTAGTGAGGAAAAGTATTGTTGGGAAATCCTGGTTATGCGGCAGGCAAGATCTGATTCGCCGGAAGCAAGAATATAGTCATCGTCATGCGCGGCAATGCCGGTTGTAAAAACCACGTCAGTGATATATAATTGATGCTTAATAATAGAGGTCAGCGATGCATTGGCCTCCAGTAATGGCTTTTCATCTTCAATATGGATTATATGAAGTGGATCATTTTTTCCAGAAGGGCCCAAAAAGTACGGTAAATGCCAACATCCCCTTTGTCTTCGACTCCATGATATAACATCAGCCAGCCGTTTTTTGTAAGTATGGGTGGTGTGCCGCCGCCAATTTTTACATTTGATGGTCCTGATCGCCGGGCCCGGAGAAATGCCCTGTCTGCGGGTTTCCAATGTAAGAGGTCCGGTGACTGGGCTAAATGAATAGCTGCACCCGGATGCCATTCCGACGAAGGAGACCCCGCAAAATAACATTCACCCAATGGTCTTGTCAATGCATAATATCCGTTATTGATTTGACCTTCGAACAACAACATATCCTTGTTCTGATGATCCAGTACGATACCCAGGTTTCGATATTCAAGCCCATCGTCTGAAACATAAAGCATCGTGGAATGCCTTTCGGAACTTGCGCAACAGGTGGTCATAAAATATCTGCCGTCTATTTCAGATATACGCGGATCTTCTATTCCATACTCCTGGCTGCTCAACCGGGGCGAAATGATTTTATCGTAATGAATATGTTTTACTGATGAACCATCTTCATTTAGTTCAACCGGAAGCAGCCATGACAATGAAGTCAGCGCATATACCGGAAATCCGTACGCTGTCACTTTTATTTTTCTTGGATCACGTATATCCGTTTGTTCCAGCGGCCACTCATCGACCATATATCCATTCCCGATTTCCCATCGAATGCTTCTGACTTTGTTACCGGCAACCGGAGTTTTTAATGATTCAGCCACCCTGACCATCATCAGCAGATTGCCGTTCTTAAGACGGCAAAGTCCCGGATTAAAAGCACCTAATACATATGTTTCCTGATGAAGATTTTTTCGCATCGGAGAAAAGGAAAGATCCACATCATCAGGCCTGAATATTAAAATATCTGATTTTATGTAATTGTGCATTGGCCTGTTTGAACGATTATTTCTTGTATTTATTCAATGCCGCTTTGATCGCCGGATCGCTTTCTACTTTTTGCATGGTAAGCAGCGCCTCGATCGTTGATTCCGCACCTGAATTCAGATTTGCCTGGCCACCTTGTGACAAACCATCATAGCATATTCCGGTTGCTTTGGAGTACATCATTACGCTGCCATCGTTGGCACCCAGGAACCACGCTGCCAAATGACCTGCCATATCCGCATATTTAGCCTGCCCGGTTGCTTTGTATGCTTCAGCCGCTGCAAATACCATCGGTTCAATACCGTAAGCAATCTGGTCGTAACTGCTTTCGGACAGAATCTGATAATCTCCTGCACTGTCACTGATTGTAAATGAAGATTTATATCCGTTTTGTAACAACCAGGGATAAAAATTATCTACTTCCGCCATGGCAAGCACTTTGTATTGGTTGTTTTTCAAAAAGTCACCCGCAATCATTAATGCGTATGCCTGGAGATTGCCGTATGCATGCCATGTATTTTCCCAGCTTAAAAAAGCATTGAAAGGAAAATGAGTTGCATCTCCCTGCTGCATCAGCGCAATTCCGTCGGCCAGTTTGGTTATATAGGATGTAATGACGGAATCATTATTGGACAGTGAATAATTCACCAGTCCCAGTATAAGAACAGCAGACTGGTCCGTACCGCTACCCGCGGGCAGCCATTCAGGAACCGTAATTCCCATGACAACTTTTGTTGTAGCAGGCTGGATGGCAAGATCAACTTTTATCCGGGCGACCAATTGGTTAATCGCTGTATTCATTTTTGTGAAAAGAGGTGCATTGATATTTTTTATGACGGGTCCTGCTTCCGTAAGTGCCTGCAACGCTCTCCAGGACCACCAGTTTGCATTATTCACACTGGTTGGTCCGGTTGTATTGATCGCATTACCGGACATTAAAAAATTGTAGAAATATCCATTACCGGATTGCATCTGAACAATAAACTGTATTAAATTATACAGTTTGTTCTGCATAGCTGTATCGCTAAGAATTTTACCACTTCTCAAATATACCAGGGCGGCCCGTGCCACATCATCCACACAGGCAAATCCTTCACCGCTGGCATCCACCGGATGATAATCCGGGTATTGCGAATAAATAAACACACCCGCCGCATTTATATTGCCCGGGAACATAACCGGTATATATAATTTGTCCAGATGAGCCGTGTTCACCAGACCGGTATCCATCACAACGATAACAGGCGGAGGTGAAGCCATCGTCTTTTTCGAACAGGCCGTCAAATTCGTGCTCATCACATACAAAACACATAATACAATAAGGATTCTTTTCTTCATCTCATTCGCTATTAAATTTTGAACTCAGTCAGCAGATCATTTATCGGGATAGTCACAAACCCGGTAGCAGAATCCGATACCGCATACGGAATAATTAGCATGTCACCGTGTTGCATAAAGCCGCAGGTGTACACCACATTGGGAACATATCCTTCCCGTTCTGATTCGTCCGCCTCCAGTAATGGCTTGTCCAGTCTGCCAATAATTTGAGTCGGGTCAAGCAGGTCAAGCAGTATGGCACTGATTACATACTTACGCATGGCACCCACTCCATGGGTAAGCAGTAACCATCCTTTTTTCGTTTTGACGGGCGATCCGCAATTTCCCAGTTGCACAAACTCCCAGGTAAAGCGCGGCTCCATGAGTACTTGAAATTTTTCCCAGTAATAGAGATCATCCGAAAACATAATATTAATATTCTCTCCCCCCTGTCTTGAGATCATCACAAATTTTCCGTTCACTTTTTCAGGGAACAAGGCCATGCCTTTATCACTAATGGCCGGACCATTTAATGTCCGCACTCTGTACCGCTTAAAATCTTTTGTTTCTATCAGCTGGGTCCTGATCTGTTTTCCATTATATGCCGTATAGGTTCCATAATAGCGGCCTTCCAATTCATCTTCAAATTTCACAAAACGCACATCTTCCATACCCATACTCTCACCGCTCGCATTCGGAAATATTACCTGTTCATCGATTGGTATCGATTGTGAATTTTCAAGATCATAGTTCATATCCATCATCTCTTCGAGTATCCGGGCTGTGTGAACCATTGTCTGGTCAATACCGGGTGACGAGGTTAAAATATTTTTCGCCTGTCTTTCGGTAAATGTATCAGGAAGACTGTCCAGTAATCCTGCTTTAAACCCGGATATGTTTTCAGCATACTTTCGAAGGACCGTCTTCTCATACAGGGTATCCGGTTTTTTCTGCAGACATTCAAAGTATCCCGTAGATGGTTCCAATTTGATATTACCCTGCAGGTCAACTGTTCCCGTGTGAAATACGATAGAAGAAATGTGTCCCTCCCCCGTAGCCCTGAGACTCATGACGAAACGTTTTTCACCCGGCTTCAATTCATTTTGATCCGGATGTGGAACCATGGATGGATTAAAAAGAGCCGCTGCTTCAATAGAATATTCCTTTGTAAAAAAGGCACCCAGTAAAAGACGCTTTTCGTATGTCAAGTGAGAAAGACTTCTTCCATATTGTTTTTCCGCACGGCTGGCGTGATTCAGGAAAATCAGCTTTATATTCCTGTGCCGCCCGCCGAATTCCTGCATAATATGGCTCATTAAATCTGCAACCTCTTTTTCATTTAGCATCTCAAGCCGGATAATTACATGTTCAACCCGGCTGTTCCCTGGTAGTGAGAGGTATAATGTGATCACCGCTTTGGCAGATGCGAATAATCTTAATGCGTTTTTGTTGATATTCATTTTTAAATCAAAGTATTTGAATGACTAGTCTTTCAGACCCGTGGAAGCCATACTGCTTATAAAATGTTTTTGAAAAAAGAGAAACGCGATCATCACCGGAAGAGCCAGTAATACAGCCGCAGCTATCTTTACGCCTAACTGGCTGTCTGCTCTTCCACCCACCGCGAACAGGGTTACCAGCTGCGGCATTGTCATCAATTTTTCGTTACGGATTACGATCAAAGGCCATAACACTTCATTCCAGGATCCAATAAACGTGAGGATGGCCACCGTGACCAGGGTAGGTTTTATATTGGGCCACAACACTGTAAAAATGATCCGTAGTTCATTGCAACCATCCATGCGGGCTGCATCGATCAATGCCTGGGGAAGACCCTGAAATGCCTGCCTGAACATCAGCACGGCAAATGCACTGACAGCAAATGGCAGAACAAGTGCCAGAAATGTATCCACCAGGTGAAGATTTACCATGGTGATATAATTCGGTATCAGGGTAATCTGAAATGGAAGTGACATGGTAAATACGATCACATAAAATATGCCCTGCCGGCCCCTGAAACGCATTTTAGCCAGTGCATATCCCACCGTCGATCCGGTGATTAAAACGAGTGAAGTAGTAATGGATGCCAACAGCAGACTGTTCATTAAAGAATGGAGAATAGGAATTTTCTCAATCATATATTTGAAATTCCCCCAGCCCGGATGAACCGGCAAGATGACCATCCCGGAAATTTCATGCAAGGGCGCTAATGCAGCTCCGATCATCCATATAAACGGATAAATGAATGAAACGGCCGCAATGGACAGCACAACGTACAGCAAGAATCTTCCCAATGATTTTTTTTCTTTCATATTTTATCCTTCTTTCTCGATAAACCGTTTTTGCAATACCACAACGATCATAATCATAAGGGCATAAAAAAATCCCAGCGTGGCCGAATACCCCATATTGTAATACTGAAAGGCCTGCTTATAAATATATAGTACAGCAGAAAGTGTCTGATTTAAAGGTCCGCCACTGGTCATGATATAAGGTTCTATAAACAGGGAAAACCCGCCAATGGTAGATAATACAACCACCAAAAAAATAGTTGGATTAATCATGGGCAGTGTAATATGGAAAAACCTTTGCCAGCTGTTTGCGCCTTCCATTTTTGCTGCTTCATAATATTGTTCAGGCACTGTTTGCAGGCCCACAAGGAAAAGAATCACATACAAACCCAGGTTTTTCCAGGTAGCCATGATGGCGATTGAATAAATAGCCAGGTCCGGATTTATCAGCCATCCCTTTTTAGAAATCCCGAAAGCTGCAAGCAGACGGTTGATCATACCATTATCAAAACCATACAATTGCTGCCACAGAATTGTAATCACCACGCCGGAAACAATGACCGGCATAAAAAAAGACGCCCTGAAAAAAGAAGCCGCCCGGATCTTTTGATTGAGTAACTGGGCAAGGAACAGGGAAATGACCAATTGTAGAGGAATATGAAGCGATAAAAATTTCAGCGTATTCCCGATAGCCTTCCAAAACAAACGATCATGAAATAACCGTTTATAATTTTCGGTTCCGATAAATCGCATCGGGGAGATGATATTCCATTTATGAAAAGTAAGGAAAAAACAAAATACTACCGGGAAGATAACAAATACGGATACGAAAACCAGATAAGGGGACACTAACAGATAGGGCAGGAACTGCTTCCGGCGAAATGAAATGTTTTTAATTTTTATAAAACCCATGGTCAATTCTTATTCTGCTCTTTGCGCAATTTCCGTTGCCTCTTCCGCCATTCGTGTTGATAAAACGGCATTTTCATCATCTATAATCCGAACATGTCTGCGATCCCTGATCCATTTCCATTGATCTGATATCATGTCTTTCAACATATCTGCGTATAGATGTTGTTTCCCCGCCATGTTTTCATACTCCAGCGTGATATGCATATCATAATCCAGTTCCGCAAATCTTGCTTTCACTTTTTGACCGGTTGAAACGAGATTTTTATGATGAGAGATTGAAAATGACGGTAACAATTTTTTTATTCTTTCCAATTGTCCTGAAGACAACAGCCCGTGTAATTTTAATTTAACCGGTACCCACCCATTGAGTGTAATTTCACCACGTTCGAACAGCAGCCGCATTTCCTGCCGGTCAAGCAGATCGGGTTGGTCAAATCCATGATAGAAATTTACCAGGCCACCTTTGTACATCAGCGTCGCCTGCACCCGGTCAATAATTTGTTCTTTTATTTTCGGGCGCGACATTTGCCAGGCGCCCACAATTTTGCCCTCTCCAAGCCAGCCGGCGAAAAGGTCAAAAAAATGAACCCCGTGTTCGATAAATATGCCACCGCTTTTTGTTTTATCCCAAAACCAATGGCCCGGATGCAGGTTCTCGTCACTGGCATAGTTTTCAAAATATCCGTGAAGGAAATCCCCAAGTAAATCTTCCTGAATAATTATTTTTACCACCTCAAACAAAGGATTGTATCGCTGCATCAGATTGACGACATATAACAAATTACGGGCGCGGGCAATGGCTACCAGCTCTTCTGCTTCCCTTGTTTTCAGGGCCGCAGGCTTCTCACAAATGACATGCTTTCCAGCCATCAATGCTTTCTTCGCCTGGACATAGTGCAGGAAAGGCGGAGTGGCAATATATATCAGATCGGTCTTTTCACTTTTCAGCAAATCTTCAAACTCATCAAAGACCTCTAATCCAAATTCATCTCCCATCTGCCGGGCCGATTCCTTGTTTACATCCATAACCGCAACGGTGCGAATACCCGGCAATTTGGAAAATGCCTTAATGGCAAACCGGGCGAATCCTCCCGCTCCTATCAGTCCGACATTTAAGTTCCTGCTTTCCAAAATATTTTTATTTGAGGCTATACTTTATTTATCCTGCATTTTTATGAACGACCTGACTTGCCAGTAATACGTTTACTGCAGTTTCCGCATCCCTGATCGCTTTTTCAGGTGTTTTCTTCCCATACACCACACAGGCTTCATACTCCTGGGAAATAATATCCAGCACTTCCACGATCACTTCGCAGTTGTCAACTCCTCTTACATAGGGAAGTTGTTTTGCAAATGGCATCATCATGGGATTCATTTCGAAATACCCGCTGTAAAACGGATCTGATTCAAGCTCTTTTCTTCTTGGTAACTGGCCTGTCATTTTTAACAACTCAAGGTCTCCTGCCTTGTCCACCATCGTTCTGATCAGATCCCATGCTTCCTGTGGCCTTGTACAGGTATTGAATACTACAATATTCTTAGGATCAGCATAGGTATATACCGGACCTGTATGATCGTCGGGAACCTGCGGCTGAAAATATCCATAGTCGAAATTCCGGTCAGGAATCGTTTTCAGATACGCAATTTCCCAGGGGCCTGTCCATTTAGTAGCGATCTGTTGTGCTACGAAAGGATCTTCGGCGGCTGATAAATTTTCCCTTGAAAAATATTCGTCATTATAAAGGCTTTGAAGAAAAGTAAAAACACCGACGGCATACTTGTTATTGAATGCTGCTTTGTTATTCATGACCAACGACCCGCCTCCGGATGCAGCCAGGTAGAGCGGATAAAAATTAAAAAGTCGTTGGAGCCATATTTCTTTTACTTCTGTATATCCGAACCATTTTTGTGTTAGTCCTCTTGCTTTACAGTTTGCTTTGAACAGAGCAGCGGCACGACGGTAAGTACTATACGTATTGGGCAATTCATGAATACCGTTTTTTTCAAAAAGGGATTTATTGTAAATGGTCATGAAAGGATTCACTTTCCAGGGAACCTGGTAGATATGCCCATCTACGGAAGTAATTTCCCTGATCACTGCAGAATCGCAGCGTTCATGAATAAACTGAAGAAATCCTTTTAGTGTATCGAGAGGAATTAACACACCCGCCCTGGCAAACATCTCCACATTTCCCTGCCACATATTTGCATAAATATCGGGAGTCGTCTTGCCTACCACAGCCGCCAGGATCACTTCCTCGCTCGATTGTCCTTCCGGTACCGGCTGCAGGTGAATCATATTGCCGGGATGAGCATGGTTCCATTTATCAGTAACAGCCATACACAGATCTATTTCACGCGGGTTATTGGCGCACCAAAAAAGCAATTGCTCATCTCTTCCTTTATGTGTCCGGCAGGAACCCAAAAGAAAAAGAGGAATAAAGACCAGCCATATTCGTTTGGAAGAGAACATATAGTTATGAAAAGAAGGAAGCTGCCGGTTACATTATTTCGAAATGAAATCTGTTCCGGAAAAAAAATCAAAAGAACCCCCGCAATGCTTCGGCACATTGCAAGGGGTTGCTTATGTAACTACAAAACCTGCTACTATTGAGTATTCTGGTTGTTGAAAATAGATTGTACCTGCGGTGCCGTCAATGCGATATTATAGAACATCACATCGTCCAGGTCACCCTTCCAGAATCCACCGTAGTTCACATAATTCGGATTGTTTGGATCTGTAGAATATGCGCTGGTAGGCAGATCTGAACCAATCGTAAGATTTGGCGGTGAAGCAATCGTGATTGGTGTGCCGGGTACATTTGTCCATGACTTAACCAACGCACCATTTATATAAAAATCTTCTTCTCCTGGTTTGTATGTAACCACGAGATGATACCAGGTCGTTCCGGGTTGAATAGCCGTACCGGCGTCATCACGATCATAATAAGTAGTATCAGGAGGAGTTGCATTGGCTTCAAATGCGTGAACGGTAAAGAATGGCAGGCTTGGCTGGGTTTGGAATTTCCATCCGTTCCAGCGGTTCAATGAAATCATATAACAATCATTCTTGTTTACCGTGCGTCCTGCTGTATCCTGTCTGGCCCAGAGACTGATTGTCATTTGCTGCGGATTAAATGCCGTGCTGAAAGGAATTTCGATATTCCCGTTTTGGTCAAAATGGTACGCTTTGTTTGCATTTCCAAAACGGTCAGCGGTAAGAACAGGTGTTCCTGCTCCAAAATAAGCCGCTCCCTGTTTGACGGCTCCGTTATGCCCGTTTCCGGAGGAATCATTCGGATTTCCGTTGAACTTCCAGTAAGCAATCAGGTTGGCTGCCGCAATCTCACTGATATAATTACCCTTATAAGTTGAAGTTGCTGCATTCAGGTTAGCTGCTGCATTGTCAAGTTGCGCCTGGGTAGAAGTTGTACTATTCAGGATAGTAGTCGCTGAAGCGATGGCAGTATTCAGAGGCGCTTTTGAACCAACTGTATATTGCCCGGGTTTGGTTCCCTCGGCTGTATTGTTGATATACCAATTCGCTGAATCTATTGCCTTCTGCAGATTCGTTTTGTCAGTGGCAGGAGGCGGAGGTGTTGAGCTGCTCTTACTGCAGGAACTTATAAAAACCACTAAGGACAGGCATATGAGTGCCGCCATGGTAATAATCTTGACCCGGATCGTTGATTTCATGATTGCTTAATTTTTGTTGTATTTAAAAAAACGTAAAATTTTATGGGTGTAATGCTTTATCAGTATCTCTTTCAGTTTGCGGAATGGGGAAAGTTTTGTTTACATCATAATTAAAACCGGGACTATTGCTCATGACCTGCGTGGCATAAGCTTTTCCCCATCGGATGACATCAAAATAGCGGTGGAATTCGAATCCGAATTCAACCCTTCTTTCATGCTGAATGGACATGAGTACGTCAGCCTGGTTGGTATATGTTACAGGCGGTAAAAGATCTGTAGGAATATTAGGATAACCGGATAACGCAGTATCATAGAGGTAACTGTTTCTCGCGCGTGTTCTTACCGCATTCAGGGGCACTAGTGCAGCACTGGGATTTCCCGATGCATTGAGCGCTTCCGCATACAGGAGCAATAGGTCCGCATAACGAATTGCCAGGTAGTCGCAACTGCCATCACCTTTGAGACTGATTGGTACCTGGGAGAAAGGCTGCTGATATTTTCGGGTGAGGTAACCGGTGGGTGACCAGGCCGCACTGAAGGTTTCACCATTAAACCAGGAAGCGCTGTCCATTCCAACGGTATAGGTTAAACGCGGATCGGCAACACCTGCCGGTGTAACTTCAAATTCAGATACGAAACTCTGGGTGGGGGCATTGAAAAAATATCCGTTATCGACTGCCGGAGCAAACCACTGGTTCAGGGCGTTCCCCGTCTTCGGAACCTGGTTCCCCAACATCTGCACTTCAAAAATCGATTCTGAATTGTTTTTAAAATCGGCACTGAAATTTTGTGAATATAGCGGCATCAGGCTGTATACATTACTGTTGATAACCTGTTGCGCGGCAGCGATGGCGGAATCCCATTTCTGCTGGTATACATAAACTTTAGCCAGCAGGGAGGTTGCCGCACCACTGGTAGCGCGTCCAACATTGGATGTATTATCAGTAGCGGTAGAGCCATTGTAAACCTGGGGCAACAATGACGCGGCAGATGTGAGATCAGGTTCAATGACGGAATTATAGATGTCTGCCGCGGGTGACTGGGCAATTTGCAACTGATTTGGATCGAGTGGCGTTAGAACGACCGGCACATCCCCGAAAATATTGATCAGCGTAAAGTAATACCAGGCGCGCAGAAATTTTGCTTCTCCGATGATCCTGGATTGAAGCGATGCGTCCATATTGATTGCAGGTACGTTAGCCAGCACCAGATTACACCGGGTAATACCGTCATATAATGTGCCCCATTCATTCAGCAGATTACTATTGATCGGAGTGATATTAAACTGGTCGATCAGGCCGATATCCGGTTCATCTCCCGCAAGGCCGCCTTTAACGGCATCATCAGAAGCTACATCTCCAAATACCCAAAGTGGATTTTGGGTAGCATTTGTAAAAGTCAGGGGCTGATAAGCTGCATTGATAGCAGCTACTGCCTGGCTGGAAGTCTGATAAAATTGATCCGCAGGATAAACACCCTGAATTTCCTTTGTCAGGAATTTTTTACAACTGATTCCTGAAAAAAGCATCATCATCATCAAACCGTATATAAAAGAATTTTTCATTGATGAATATTTTGTATTCATAGCTATTTAAAAAGACAGGTTTATGCCTACGATATAACTGCGGGCGGTGGGATACGTTCCCCAGTCGATACCCGCGGCCAAATCCCCTTTATACTGTTCCGCATTGACGTTATTGCTGACATGCATTTCCGGATCCAGCCCGGTAAACTTGGTAATCGTGAACAGGTTTTCGCTCGTGAAATAAATTCTCAAAGATTTTATATGGGCCTTATTCATGGTCCTGGCCGGGATCGTATAACCTAACTGAATATTCTTCAATCGCACATAAGACGCATCCTGTAAGAAACGGCTGGATGGCTCCTTGATATTATTGGAAGCCTGATTCCAGGAAACCAGCGGCATGGTATTGCTGGTTCCTTCTCCATGCCAGCGTGTATCATATACCCGTTGGGTCAGATTGAACGGACGATAAAATCCTTCAATGTCCTGGTCAACCTGCGAATAAATTTTATTTCCGTAAGAGCCCTGGAAAAAAATAGTCAGATCGAAATTACTATAATAGAAAGTGGCTGTAAGACCATAGGTGTATAAAGGAATCGCACTGCCCAGGAAGGTCCTGTCACTGTCATTAATAACGCCATCGCCGTTGAGATCCTTATACATCACATCACCCGGAATAATTCCCTTTCCCTGGTAAGCATGTTTAAATATTTCGGACGTGTTTTGAAAAATGCCTTCCATCTGATATCCATAAAAAGCGCCGATCGGGTGGCCGACTGCAGTGAGTGTCGCAAAGATTCCGTTATCGATTCTGCCTCCCTGGATGGGTGCGTTATTGGCAAGAGATAATACTTTATTCTGAAGTGTCGCAAAATTTGCGCTGATATTATATTGAAAGCTGCCGGTGGCTTTTTTATAATTCAATTCAAACTCCCATCCCTTGTTTTGAATGCTGCCGTCATTCTGAAAAGGCGGAAGCGCACTACCACCGATCAAAGGCAGCGGTTTGCGGACAAGCAGGTCGTTTGTTGTTTTGACAAAGTAATCAACGGATAATGTTAACCGGTCGCTCCACATACCAAAATCAAAGCCCGCGTCAGTCATTGTGGAGGATTCCCATTTAACATCCGGGTTTCCTCTTTCGGAAACAGTATAGCCCAGCACACTTCTTGGAGGCGCACCTAGAATGTAATTGTATCCCTGTGTTACTACAGAGGCCCATGGATAATTTCCAATATCCTGGTTGCCCAGCTGTCCATAACTTACACGGAATTTTGCTTTTGAAATTTCCGGGAGTTTGTCGCGGAACCAGGATTCATTATGCAGACTCCAGGCCGCGGCGCCTGACAAGAAATTGGCATAGCGGTTATCAGGTCCAAACCGGGAAGAGCCATCCCTTCTTACATTAAATGTTGCATAATAACGACTCTTATAATTATAATTAATATTTCCAAAGAGAGAAAAAAGTGACCATTGGGTCAGGGATTGAAAAACTTTCACCGAGCCGATATCTGTGCCGTTTCCTAAATATTCGAGGCTGGGTATCTGATCCAGGAAATTTCTGTCGGATCCGCCGTTGGTTGATGTTGAATTGGTAATTGCTTCTGTACCTAAAAGGATACTCAGATTGTGAGATCCTTTAATGGTTGTGTTGTACCGGAGTGTATTGTTCCAGGTAAAATTCTCATTAGTCGTATTGGATACCGTGAGCACACTCGGGCTGTTGACCCGGTTGTTGGTTCCATAATTCCTGTTGTATGTCCTGTCTTCATTTATAAATACATCAGTACCCAGATCGGTTTTAAATACCAGGTTTTTGAGAATGGAATATTGGGCGAAAACATCCCCGAATACACGATATTGTTTTTCTGTATTGTCCGTGTAATTGGCGAGGGCGACGGGATTATAACCATCGCCAAAAAAATTCGGATTCGCCGGAAGATCTGAGTAACTGCCATCCGCATTATAAATGGGTATGGGAGGTGTGCGGAACAGGGCATAGCGGACCACGCTTCCACCGTTACCTCCAAAACCATCACCCGAACTGCCAATCGCATTCTTGTCAGAATAAGAAAAATTTAGATTAAGACCCATGCTCAGTTTTTCGGTCAGCTGCATATTCAGTTTGGCATGCAGCGCATAGCGCTTATACCAGGAATTCAGGATAATTCCTTCCTGGTTAAACAGATTGCCGGAAATAAAATATTGGGTTTTATCACTTCCTCCGTTGATCGAGATCTCATGGCTTTGAATGGGTGCATTGTGAAATATCGCTTCTTCCCAATTTGTATTTGCCAATTGAAGTGTATCGGGGATCAGCGGGCGCAAGAGGATGGGATTCGTAACGCCTGCATTATCGGTTGTTGCCGCTTCGTTGTAAAGCTCTTTATATTCCTGGGCGTTTGTCATCGGTATCAGATCGCCATGCGTCTGGATACCGTAATATCCATTATAAGTAATTTGCGCTTTAGCTCCTGCTTTACCGGCTTTGGTGGTGATCACCACAACACCATTCGCTGAACGCGAACCATAAATGGCAGCTGAAGCCGCGTCTTTCAACACCGTGATGGACGCAATATCATTGGACGATAAAAAATTGATCCCATCTTTGGTAGGAACTCCATCGATAATATATAGCGGATCGTCGTTGTTGATTGTTCCCACACCACGTATCCTCACGGCAACTCCTTCTCCCGGCTGACCGGTGGATTGAGTAACCCGTAGGCCTGCGGCCTGACCCTGGAGACCCTGTTCAACCGTAGCTACAGGTAAGCGTGCAACATCATTTACATTCACAACGGCTACAGCTCCGGTAAGATCGGAGCGCCTTTGTGACTGATAACCTACCACTACCACTTCATCCATTCCTTTGTTGAGTTCCTGGATACTCACAATTAATTCGGACCGGCCGTTTACGGCGATTTCTTCCGTTTTATATCCTATATAACTAATGACGAGCACGCCACTGTCAGGAACGGTTAATGAAAATTTTCCACTGGCGTCAGTCACAACACTGATACTGGTACCCTTAAGCGATACGGTTGCCCCACTCAGCGGGCTTCCTGCTTTGTTGAGTACTTGCCCATGAACATCAATGTGTGGGAGGGATAAAGTGCACCGATTCTATGCCGGGTGTAGGATCTTTTTTCGTTACGAGGATGGTCTTGCCTTCGATGACATACTTCAATGGCTGGTTACTCAGACAGTTATTCAGGAATTGTTCCAGCGGAAGGTCTTTGGCAGAAATGGTTACCAGTTTTGCTTCCTGGATAACATTATAGTTGTAGAAAACAACATAGCCGGTCTGATCCTCAATGACCCTGAAAAGCTTTTCCAGTGGAACATCCTTTCCTGAAAAGGTCACTTTTTGCGAAAATCCCCTGGCATTCACCTGCAGGAGAAAAGTGATGAAAAATAGTGAAGTCAGTTTCATACGCAGGCTGCTTTTTTTGACAAAGCAACCCAGGCCCTTAAAAGGGGCCTTGCAGTCAATCGTTAGACATAGCATAGTCAGCCAAATTATGGTTCAAAACGAGCCCGCTCTGTATAACCGGACACTCTGGAAATTCTGCAGGATGCTGATAAATCGCATTCCGCATAAAGTGAAGACGGGTCCTGCTATTTACTTATTTCATTGCAAAGACCCCGGGAAATGAATTCAGGACTAATGGAAAGTTATTTTTATTTTAATCCTTTACGGAAGTTAGCTTAATTAGTTGACAGATGACAGGAAATCATCAGGACGTGAGATATCAGTAATACTGTGACTGAAAGATGTTCTAAATAATAATGACGAATCTGGCGGAGGGCCTCGACGAGGTGATTTCTAACCGTGTTATATGAGATTTGCATCTCTGCGGCAATTTCCTCGATGCGCATCCCCTGACGCCTGCTGAGCAAGTAGACTTTTTGTCGCTGAGGAGAAAGTGAAGCAATGGCTTTATCCAGCAAGCCTTCTGTTTCCTTGAAATTGATATACTCTGAAACATTATTGTTCTCAGCAGTCATCCGCTTTTGAAGCTCCTGTAACATATGGGTCTCAACGGCGGCCTTTTTAAAATACCTCATGCATTCGTTCCGGGCGATCCGGAAAGTATAAAAGTCAATATTTTCAATCTCATCATAGGAACCCATTTTGCGCCAAAGCCTGATAAAAACTTCCTGCGCGATCTCTTGTGCCAGTTCATCAGATCCTGTTATTGTACGGACATAATCATGAACTGGTTTTTTAAAACGCTCAAATAATATTTTAAATCGCTGTTCATTGATGTCAGTCGAACCGCCCATTCCATTTGATTATAATAACAATTTAACTTAAATAAGTAATATAAGGTAAAATGATACTGGTTAATACAGCATCATTTGCTTCTATGTAAGACTTCAAAGACGTCTAACAAAATCCCAGGTTTTTGCTGTTTTATTACACCAGCAATCCAAGTAATGGTATAATGTTTATCCAAAATTGTGCCCGTGATACATATCGAGATTTCCTTTGTAAATGGGTAAGTGTTCAAAACACCGGCTTTGAATTTGGATCCCATTATAGAAGTAATTTGGGTGAACCCTGGTTACAATTCTGTTGGAAATTTTGCAACGCTTAGCAATAAGGTTTTATCGCTGAATGATGGCGCTCCCTTTAGCGGGAGAAATGATTATGAAATGGCAATTGTCTTTATATTCACAAACTCCATAATCCCATGTTTGTCCAACTCCCTCCCGTAACCGGATTTTTTAATACCTCCGAAGGGAAGTCGCGGGTCCGATTTTACAAGTGCATTTATAAATACGCCTCCTGCTTCCAGTTGCTTTGCCAGATCTATACCCTTTTGAATATCTCTTGTCCAAATACTGGCCGCCAGGCCATATCTCGAATCATTTGCCAGCCGAACTGCATCGGATTCGTCTTTTGCCAGGATCACAGCAGCTAGTGGTCCAAATGTTTCTTCATCAAATGCAGGCATGCCTTTTTTTACATCGAGCAGAAGCGCCGGTTTAAAATTACATCCTTCCTTTTCTCCGCCATATTCAAGTCTCGCGCCCATTTTAACTGAATTCTTCAATTGCTGATCGAGGGCATTGGCGAGATCCAGACGGGCCATCGGACCCATATTGATGTTTTTATCAAAGGGATCACCCTGCCGGAGGTTTTTTAAACGGATCAGAAAATGGTGCAGGAAATCCTGTGCTGCATCTTCCAGGATGATAAATCGTTTGGCTGCAATACAGGACTGTCCGGCGTTTTGCATGCGTGAATTCAAGGCCACAGAAACAGCCATTTGCATATCTGCATCCGGCAATACAATCAGGGCGTCCGAACCCCCGAGTTCCATGACTGATTTTTTTATATTGGTTCCTGCCAGAGAGGCTACTGAACCACCTGCCCGCTCGCTACCAGTAAGTGTCACCGCCTGAACCGCATCAGAGGAAAGAACTTTTGATACAGCCGGTGTATCAATAATCAGGGACGTAAATACTCCTTCAGGAGCACCTGCTTCCAAAAATATTTTTTCCAGCGCAAGCGCGCAACCACAGACATTGGGCGCATGTTTTAATAATGTTGTATTGCCAGCCATTAAAGTCGGAGCGGCATACCGGAATACCTGCCAGAAGGGAAAATTCCATGGCATAATACCCAGTATTACACCAATGGGTTGAAAGCAGACAAAACTTTTTGAATAACCCGCCTCCAATAGTTCATCTTTCAATAATATTTCAGAATGGTCTGCAAAATATTCAGCAGTGCCGGCGCACTTCTCCACTTCTGCCATCGCTTCGGAAGTAATTTTGCCCATTTCTTTTGTAATCAGTGAAGCGAGCGTCTCCTGGTCGCGGCGCAAGATGGAGGCTACATTCTTAAGAACTCTGCCCCTTTCATAAAAGCTAAATTTTTTCCAGGTATGATACGCCGTGGATGCATTGCTGATGGCCTGATCCAGCTGGTGATCATCCATGAGCGGATATTCGGCCAGCAATTCCTGCGTGTAAGGAAAGATGGATTTGAATACAGGCATTTGATATACTTTCTCACAAAGTTACTCAACAAAGTCTGGAAGAATGGAAGACTGAAAGTCTGGTGGTAAAATATAGTCATCCAGACTATCAGTCTTCCATTCTTCCATACTAGTTGTGGTGTTGCATCAATTCCTCAACAACCTTGAAGTTCATAATATAAATATCTTCGAAGTTATTGCCGGGGGAATTCAATTCCTTTTTGATTTCTATGGCTGATTTCGCTTTTGAGAATGGAAATTTTATCGACTGTCTTTTACTGGTAAAGAAAAAATACAGGTGGTCAGGACTTACAAAGGGTGAGTAATCCAGGGTCACGGAATTGATATTCTGTCCAAAATGAACAGCTGGTTGCCACGCATCATTCCTGCGCAAAGCGAAATATAAGTCTCCGCGACCCAGATCATCTTTTCTTTTAAAGGATGAAAAAATAATATATTTTTCATCCGGGTCTATAAATGCATTGAAATCATCTCCTTTTGAATTCACCGTTTCCGGTAAAGGTTGCGGTGCAGTATATTTCCCGTCCTTCAATTCCGATATAAAAATATCATCACCGGCATCATCATTATTCCTGGTAAAATATAAGTTGCCGGTTTTACTCAGTGAAGGATAAAATTCATCCTTGCCTGTATTAACCGGGGCACCGAGATTAAACGGGCCATCCCATTGGTTCCCGTTTTTTTTCAGGTACCAGATGTCATAATCCTTCGCGCTATCTGAAGAGTTTAACGGGCGGTTCGATGTAAAAAATAATTTACTTCCATCAGTTGAAAACGCTGGCTCAAGGTCATTGAATTTTCCCGAAAACCATGCCGTATCAGGCACAGACCACTGACCATTCTTCTTCTGGGCATGAAGAATAACAGCGTATAAACCAAAATACCATTGGATCGTATAGAATAAATCGTTTCCGTCGGGAGAAATTGCCATATCACGGTTGGCATACCCGTCAGAAATAATTCCTGGTGCAAAAATTTGTGGCGTATCAGACGAAATGAATTGAATAGACGATTGGGCTGATGAACAGTTGGAATAGACACACTAAAATGAGCAGCGGCAATAGCTTCATAGTTATTAATTATTAGTTATCAGTTATTAACTGGAAGTCATTTAAATGGTAATATCCATTTGCGTTAGGCGTTAGGCGTTGGGCTTTAAGCGTTAGGCGTTGGGCTTTACGCTTAAAAGGAAGATAACTGAATATCAACAAACTTACTGCTGGGCGGAGGGTGAAAAACGGGGGGATTCAGCTTTCGCATATTCCCTGGTGAGATCAACCTTATTCAATTCACTGAAAATTTGTCCGTCTTCATAATCAACCGCAACGAAAACGGTCAGATGCTGATTGGCAGCTCCTCTGAACGAACCTTTTACCGGACTGCAATCTGCGAAATTCCTTCCGGTGGCCAGTTGAACATGCGTATTCGTAACCCAGACATTGTTTGTTGGATCGATCCCTGTCCAACCAGAGCGGGGAATCCAGGCATCTACCCAGGCGTGTGTAGCACCTTCTCCTCTTAATCCACTTTTATTCGGACAGATATATCCACTTACGTAACGGCTCGGAATGTTGAGCGTTCGCAAAACCTGCAACATCACGTGCGCAAAGTCCTGGCAAACACCCGCGTTCTTTTCTACAATTTCGTCAATCGTAGTTTCAAAGGTGGTAATGCCTTTTATATAATTAAAATGGGAGAAAATATATTCGCAGCAATTCTTGACGGTGATGGCTACAGAATGATCCGGACTATAAACCTTCTGTACAATTTCATCGATCCGGTCCTGGCAACGGATAAAATCAGGCCTTGAGAGTTCAACCAATTTTAAATTGCCGTTTACCTCATTCCACATTTCATTAAAAACGCTTATGAAATTTATATTGAGATCTGAACTGCGTGTCGTTCGAACCATCAGCCGGCTGTCAATAACCAGCTTCTGGTGGGGAGGAAATAAGTTAAAGCTCGCGGCTTTATTATTCCAATAATCATAAAAATACAGCAGTTCAGGATTTCCCGTAATCGTCAGTTCCTGTTTTAAAATTTCCTGATCGGAAGAAATGATGGGAAAGATTTTGATTTCATTCAAACTCTCCTGGATCAGCCTGTCATACTCGTATGTAGTAATGTGCTGAATCTTGAAGGTGGGCATGAATAAAACTTAAGAATAGGAGAAAAAATGATGTACCATTTTCTGATTAAATTCAACCAGGTCAGCTTTTAATTCTTCAAAGAAAACAGGCACTTTGTCTTTAGTCAGCGCGTCCAGTTCCATAAACCGCACTTTACTAAAAAGTCTTCCAAAGATCCGCAGTAAGGCTGACCTTTCTTCGTTTGCATTATGCCCGATTACTTTGTTCAGGTTGTGTTCAATTCTTTGTAATGAATAAATAACCGAGCGGGTGAAATTCTCATTTAACAATACCTGGTGTAATACATTATAATTGTGGTTCCCGCTCCTATATGTTTTCACATGCAGTTCATAACCCGACAAACTAAACAACAAATATTTCCACTGAAGCAAATCGTTGGTATCTGCTTCTCTAAAATTTATCAATTCCAGTTGTTTCTCGGCGAAAGCAATCGTTTGAAAGCATCGTTCGGTATATTTTCCCAGATTCATGAACCACCATCCGATACCGCGGGGCATCGTGATGTCTGTGATACCCGCATACATAACCGTATGTTTGATCAGCGGTTCCATCACTTCCAGTCCAAGAAAAGAATGAATTTTTTGTTGTAAAACAGGCTGATTCACCAGGTGATACATCTGATTTACTTCTTCCCATACTTCTTTGGTAATATGATCCTGAACACCCCGAGCATTTTCCCTGGCCTTATTCACCAGTGTCTTCAGGCAATTTGTATTTAAAGTATCGATGAGTAACAATTTGATGCAAGCCTCGGTATTATTTTCTATCGATATCAGGTAGTCTTCTTCCATTTCTGTAAAAATTTCCATGACCGCCTTCCAGGTCATTGTGCCTATTACATCCTTATCGAGGGAAAAAATATAATGCGTCGCAGTCAGCCTCAACATCCCATCAGCTCTTTCCATGTAACGATTCAACCAAAAAAGCGAGTCTGCAATTCTGCTTAACATGTATAATTCATTTTAGATATGCCGACCATTAATCAATGATCCAGGTGTCTTTACTGCCCCCACCCTGGGAAGAATTCACAATGAGCGACCCCTTTTTTAATGCGACGCGGGTTAATCCGCCGGGAACGATTTGCACACCCGAAGGTCCGCATAGCGCATAGGGACGCAGATCCACATGTCTTCCTTCAAATTTTCCATCGATAAAACAGGGAGCCGTAGACAAATTGATGATTGGCTGGGCAATAAAGCTGCGGGGATCCTCTTCAATTTCCTTTTTTGCTTTTGCCCAGTCTTCATCCGTCACCTTGTTTCCCATCACCATCCCATAACCGCCGGATTGATTGGTGCGTTTGATCACCATCCTTGTCAGGTTATCAAATACAAACTGGCGGGTATCCGGATTACTCATTTCATAAGTTTCAACGTTGGGCAATAACGGTTCTTCATTCAGATAATATTTTATCATGGCGGGTACAAATGCATAAATGGCTTTATCATCTGCGACTCCGTTGCCTACTGCATTTACAATGGCAACAGACCCTTTGCGGTATGCCGACATCAGTCCGGGTACGCCCAGCGCGCTGTCTGGTTTAAATATCAGCGGATCCAGGTAGTCATCATCCACCCTGCGATAAATTACATGTACCTGTTCCAGACCCTGGGTGGTTTTCGTGTATACTTTGTGATTATCTACAACCATATCCCTCCCTTCAACCAGTGCGATACCCATTTGCCGGGCCAGAAAAGCATGTTCATAATAGGCAGAATTGTAAATTCCGGGTGTCAGCAGTACAACATTCGGATTGGAGATCTGTGCCGGGGACAAGGAAAGTAATATCTCATGCAGTAACAAGGGATAATTGCTCACGCGCCGGATCCTGGAGCTGGCAAATAATTCAGGGAACAGGCGTTTGGTGATTTCTCTGTTCTCCAGCATATAGGATACACCGGATGGCGTGCGCAGATTATCTTCCAGTACATAAAAAGCACCGTTGTCACCCCGTATTAAGTCGATTCCGGAAATATGAATAAAAATATCATGAGGCACCTGGATGCCGGCTACTTCCCGCATATAGTGCGGACAGGATGCTATTAGTTCAGCCGGAATTATTTTATCGTGAATGATATTTTGTTCCGAATAAATATCTTTTAAGAAAAGATTCAGCGCGCGAAGTCGTTGCTTTAATCCGTCTTCGATTTTTTTCCACTCGACCCCGGTCAGAATGCGTGGAATAATATCAAAAGGGAAAATTCTTTCAATACCGGCATTATCGTTATAAACTGTAAATGTGATGCCCTGATTCATGAATAAATCGCTGGCCAGCTTTTCTTTTAATTGAAGGCTGTTCACATCCAGTTGTTTGAGTGCATTGACTACCTGAATATAAGGTTCCCGAAAATCAGGTCCGTTTCCCATCTCATCCCAGAAACCCGGAGATCCTTTGTATAAATCAATTAAAGCCTCGGGAATCATATAAAAAGTTTGGCTTGTAAAAATAGAAAAAGCAGCCGGGACAGCTGCAGATCGTTGTCGAATGAAGTTATATAAAAATCGTTCAATCAACAAAAAAAGCCGTTCTAAGCTGAAAGCGAAAGCGTAAAGCGCAAAGCGTAAAGCCCTTTTAGGCTTAAAGCTAAAAGCGTAAAGCTTAAAGCACTTATAAGCTGAAAGCGTAAAGCACAAAGCATAAAGCCCTTTAGCTAAAGCCGAAAGCGTAAAGCTTAAAGCACTTATAAGCTGAAAGCTTAAGGCGCAAAGCTTTTTAATTGGATAAAGATTTAGTGATAGTAAACGCGGCGTTCCACTGAAAATCCTATATTAGTTATATAATTCCCAGGAATGAAGTTTTATTTGCCGACGTCTCGTTATCTGTTTTTTTATTTTTTCATCCTGCCGTCAGCATCCGATAGCAGACAGAATTTATTTTGATGCCAAAATATGGACGGGCGATTCGACAAACCCCGCGGCCAGCGCCATTGCCATCAAAGATTCATTGATATTATATGTTGGAAACAATTATCAGGAATATGCAGGCGGCCAGACGACCCTTGTTGATCTTCATGGTGAAATGCTGGTACCGGGATTTATAGATAATCATGTGCATTTTCTGGATGGTGGTTATTATCTCGCAAATATTGACCTCAGGGAAGCAAAATCCAAAGCGGGTTTTATTGCCGCGTTTCGTCATTACACAGATTCAGCCAAAGGCAATAGTTGGATCCGTGGCGGAAACTGGGATCATGAAGCCTGGGGTGGAGAACTTCCGCGCGCAACGTGGATAGACAGCATCAGTGGAGATCACCCGGTTTTTATCAGCCGCTACGACGGTCATATGGGACTCGCCAATGGGATTGCGTTAAAAATGGCCGGCATTACCAAAAACACCAACAATCCGCCAGGAGGAGAAATTGTAAAGGACCCAAAAACAGGGGAGCCCACCGGTATTCTTCGCGATGAAGCGACCAACCTGGTATCTAAAATCATTACCAATCAGACAGAGCAGGAATTAGATGAAAGTCTGAGCCGCGCCGCATCCCATGCATTGTCACATGGATTTACGCAGGTACATGATATGGGAACATATGGAGGATGGGTCGATATGGCGACGTACCGGCGTGCGGAAGCGGCCGGGAAACTGCCGATTCGTATTTATTCTTTTGTTGCCATCAGCAGTTGGGCAAAGCTGGATTCTTTTGTAAAAATAAATGGCCGTGGTAATGATTTATTACGCTGGGGTGGCCTCAAAGGATTTGTGGATGGTTCCCTTGGTTCGACTACCGCCTGGTTTTATCAACCTTATCTTGATGCGCCGACGTCAACGGGCCTGCAGGTGACTGATACCATTTTATTAAGAAAATGGGTATTATCAGCGGACTCCGCCGGTTTACAGGTTGCCTGCCATGCTATTGGAGACCGCGCCAATGACTGGATTCTGAACGTGTATGAAGAAGCAGAAAAACTTCGTCCCGATAAAGATCACCGCTTCCGCGTGGAACATGCGCAACACCTGAGTTCCGACGCGATCGAACGGTTTGCCCGACTGAAAGTAATTCCCTCCATGCAACCATTTCATGCGATTGATGATGGAAAATGGGCGGCCAAAAGGCTGGATTCGGCAAGACTTAAAAGAACTTATGTTTTTAAATCCCTGCTGGAATCGAATGCAACCCTGACTTTTGGATCGGACTGGCCAGTGGCTCCGCTTGATCCGATTGCCGGTATTTATGCGGCGGTTACCAGACGTACGCTGGATGATAAAAATCCGGGTGGCTGGTTTCCCGAACAGAAGATTACGGTTGATCAGGCGCTGCGTTGTTATACAGTCAAATAATGCCTGGGCCGGATTTCAGGAGATGAAGACCGGGAAATTGAAAGCCGGAATGCTGGCTGATCTTACTGTTTTATCAGAGGATCTGTTTAGTATCGCTCCTGAAAATATTCGTAATACAAAAGTTCTTGTCACCGTTGTGAATGGAAAAGAAGCCTTTAAACGCTGAAAGCGTAAAGCGCAAAGCGTAAAGCCTAAAACTTTTTTGTAAGTCATAAATTAAAAAGCGTAAAACATTTTTAAGATATATTAATTATAAGATATTATTTGTTACAATTGACGTATTATTAAATCCGTTTTAAGCTTTAGTGCTTTCAGCTTAAATCAGTTTTACGCTTTAGGCTTTAGCGCTTTAAGCCTAAAAGGTTAATAAAATTTCTCTTTATCCGTTACTCCGGGCCAGTCATCTGTTCTGAACGGTGAAGCCGGAAATCCTTCGATATTGTAAAGATTAATATTAAGTGGTGCATTACTCCATCCGTATCTGACTGCAACCGGATTTGCAACGGAATCGGCACTTACCTCAACCTGGTTACCTTTTATAACTGCTTTTGCAAAATAAAATCTTCTATCGGCGCCGGCGATTTCAAATCCTTCAAGCGCCCCATATCTGTTTTTTGACATAAGGCCTTTCCCAATTGACTTAAAAGATAAAATGGCTTTGCCGTTTGAAAAAGTAACGGCTACATAAACGGGACCGCCGGAGGTCTGTGGCAGACCATATACATCATTCAAAGCAATGGCTGCGAGCCTGTAACCTACATCCTGTTTGTTTTTCGGATGAACATCTTTGGCCTCGCCCACATCTGTCGTAACAGCCATACCGGTTTTTGGAAGATCTAATGCTTTTGATTGAGATTCCCTTATCTCAGCCCATTTATTTCCGGCGTTGCTGGATTCATCCGATCCAAAACTGGCCAGTTGCACAAAGAGAAACGGAAATTCATCATTCCATTCCTTTCTCCAGCTCCTGATCATCAGCGGAAATGTTTTTCTGTATTCAAATGCATGGTCAACATTCGCTTCACCCTGGTACCATAAAACACCCCGGATTGAAAATGGAATGATGGGATGAATCATCGCGTTGTATATAATCGTTCCCTCATTATTCATCCAATGCATAAAATGATGGGGCCGGTCAAGAAGTGGCAGCACTTTCCATTTTTCATCAGCCAGCGATATTCTCTCCCCGTCGAAATCCACATACAAAAAGTCAGAAGCACCATGTATTCCTATTGTCATGTGATCAGGCACGGGCTGGCCACCTATTTTGACCAGTATGATATTTTTTCCCTGCTTCCATGCACCGGCAGGCAGTGGAATCAAAATATTTTTCTCCTTCCGGGATGCATCAATTGTTTTCCATTCAGAAAAATACTAAACCGGATATCTTCTGTCGCCCATACTTAATACAGAAGGAAGATGCGACTGTATAGAATCTACCATGACTGACTTCATCATGTATGCCTCCCCGCGATAAGCCGGCAAACCGTTCCAGTCAAGGTCCCCCGGGGCGGACGTTGTCATCCATCCTGAAAAAGAATAGTCAGGTTTCAGGAAGTCTTCTTCCTGCATGTCCGGCTTCACACCATCATTATTTTTAATCAGTGTTGCATTCAATTGTTTTTCAACTCTCGCATTCGTCTGATCCCAGTTATCAGACATTTGCCCGGCATATTCTTTTAATTCGTCAGAACCAGCATATCATTTTTACTGATCCAGCATTCAACATTTGATCCGCCCCAGTTATCATAAATCAAACCGATTGGAACATGGAGTTTTTCATAAATATCTCTTGCGAAAAAAAATCCGACTGCTGTAAAATCACCGGTTGTTTCCGGAGTTGATAAGATCCATTGCGCCGAATCTATAAATTCTTCCGGTTTATAACTTAACATATTCGGAATGTTTAACTGTCTGATCAATGGATTATTTGCCCGGTGCATTTCATATTTCGCATTGATAGCCTGCCTGACCCTGAATTGCATATTTGACTGACCCGAACAAAGCCATACTTCTCCCATTAAAACATCCTTATAAATTTTGGTTTCTTTTTTTGTTTTTACAGTCAGGATATATGGCCCACCGGCCTGAAACGCCGGAAGCGTGATCAGCCATCTGCCGTTTTTATCGGCGACGACGGATCCTTTTTTTTCTCCTATCAAAACCGTTACGTCATCACCGGATTTCGCGGCACCCCAGATTTTTACAGGCTTATCCCTTTGCAAAACCATATGATCGTTGAAAATGGCAGAGAGATGCAATTGAGAAAAAGAATTTGAATAGAGCAGAACAAATATTAAAATAAAAGGAATTTTCATATTGCGCAATTAAGAATTAAATATTTCAGAAATCAATTGATCGTGTAATTTTTTGTTGCATCATCCAATACCAAAACCCAGTCCTGTCCATATCCTGAAGACGGTGGATCGAATTTGATATGTCCCGTATTCCCGACCTGGGGTTCTTTCGAAACAGAACCCTTCCGGGGATTGAACCAATATACATTCAGCGTTTTCCCTTCTATCTTACCCATGACCACTGTAAATGATTTGCCTGCTGCTGAATAAATAAAAATATAATCCTTTCCGCGCGTGGCCTGAATACGTTCGGAGGCGGTCAGGTTATTTTCTATTACCAGAGACTGATCCGGCACCCGTTCGGTTATCGGGATGCGACTCCATCAGTTTCCTGACATATTTCATCTGGTTTGCACCCGTCAATTCAAGTGCCTCGGGCCAGTAAACATGCGGACCATTGATGGCTTCACGATCCTTTGAAAAAAACTGCCATATATCATGACAGCCATACGTGTGACCACAAGCACCGGAAAACAAATCCAGATAGGCATATTGACGAACATCTAACGCATTGCTGGTACCCAGTTCCTTCACATTAAAACATACCGGGTGATCTTCATAAATAGGCTCTCCATCCAACACCGGTTTAGCGGGTGTTCTAAGCCATGCTATATAAATATTTTATCATACACCGGTGTATTTCTGCAGTGACCGTTCTGAAACATGTTTAATGAAAACCATTCATCATTAAAAAAATATTGCCCCGAACCCTGCTCATTGGGTTGTGGATGATAAGTTATCAGAGCTTTGTTGTTACGGCCGACACCTTCCTGGATACCTGCCGCCATGGACCTCCAGATTTTTAATTCGGTTTCATTTTGCGGGTTCCTGTCACCGCCCAATATCCATATAAGATTCTTACTGTTTTTATACCTGTTCCCGAGCCATCTGCCATAAGTCCCTGCATTCTCCGGATTAAAAATAACCGGACCCACACCCCACGATTTTGTCACCTTATCGCCCCAGGTTGGTAACAACCCAATAACAAGTCCTTCTTTTGCGGCCCTATCAATTATATAATCTACGTGTTTGAAATAATTCTCATTGGGGGTTGTCGGGTCATCGTTCAGCAGAGGAAGATCACCATAAGCATTTGGTGTATGCAGTCCATCAAACTCTGCCAGCACAACAGCCTGTATAACCGTGAAACCCTGACTGCTCCTGGTTTTCAGGTATTGATCGGCCTGCTCCCGGTTCAGACGATGAAATAATTCCCAGCCGGTATCACCCAACCAGAAAAAAACCTTGCCGTCTCTGAGCAGGTAATGCCCGTTGGAACTGGGTTGGAACTGGGCTTTGTCAGAAAGAAAAAACAGGCAACAAAGAATAACAAACAATCCTTTCATCGATTAGTAAGTTATCAAAAAAAATCAGAATCATTTTTTGGCTATATTCATTCTCTAAATCCACACATGAGTAAACATCATATTCAAACACCTCCGATGGACACACCGCTTGGTCCGACCGGAGGCCAGCGCCTATATTCCCTGGATGCGCTCCGGGGATTTGATATGTTTTGGATCATGGGCGCCGAAGAAATTTTCAATACTGCGGCCAAAGCAACCGACTGGCCGGCATTGAACTGGATTTCCAACCAGCTTACTCATCCGGCATGGAATGGTTTTCATTTGTACGATTTAATTTTCCCGTTGTTTTTATTTATGGCCGGCGTTGCGACTCCTTTTTCCGTTGGAAGAGAACTTGAAAAAGGAAACGACAGGAAAAAAGTTTTATTCCGGGTGGTCAGGCGTGGGCTTATCCTTGTAATCCTGGGAATCATTTATAATAATGGTCTTCATTTAAGACCATTTTCAGATATCCGTTTTGCCAGTGTACTCGGCAGAATCGGTATCGCTTATATGTTCGCCAATATTATATTTATCTATTCAAAAAGAAATACGCAGATCATCTGGTTCTGGGCATTAATCATTGGCTACTGGCTGCTATTAAAATTCACGTCTGCGCCCGGTTTTCCGATGGGGGACCTTACCATGGAAGGCAATTTTGCTTCCTACATCGACAGAAGCATCTTACCTGGCAAACTTTATCTGGGCATACATGATCCGGAAGGCCTGATGTCGGATATACCTGCCATCAGCACAGGATTGCTGGGTATACTCACCGGCACTTTTATTAAAACCAGTACACAGGATGGAACCCGCAAGGCAGGCTGGATGGCTGTGACCGGAATCGGTTTCATTGTTCTTGCATTGATATGGAACTTTGATTTCCCTATAAATAAAAATCTATGGACCAGCTCCTTTGTTTGCCTGGTTGGTGGATTGAGTCTTTTATATTTTTCTCTCTTCTATTACGTAATTGATGTTCTGGGCTATAAAAAATGGGCGTTCTTTTTTAAAGTCATCGGCATGAACTCCATCCTTATATATATATCGGGCCGTTTTATAAACTGGGAATACGCGAATAACGGTTTTTTTCAATGGCTCGGAGAACTCAGTCCAGCCATATGGGCGCCCGTTGTAATGGCTATTTGTTATATGGCCGTCAAATGGGCATTTATGTATTTCCTGTATCACAAAAAAGTATTTCTGAGGGTTTGATACAGTACATTCCACTAGTCTATTTATGAAAAAAATCAGCTTCTTATTATTTTTTTATTTTATTATTCAAAGCGGGATTGCACAGTCATCCAAAATCGATGAGCCTTCATTTATCCGTGACAGCCTGGATAGTTATATCACAAAAGGCATTCAGGATTGGACTGTACCTGGTCTCTCGATCGTTATCGTAAAAGATGGTAAAGTGGTCTGGATGAAAGGTTATGGAGTAAGGGATATTGATACCAAAAAACCCGTCGACGAAAACACACTGTTCCTGATAGCGAGCAATACAAAGTTATTTACAGGCAGTTCACTCGCCATGCTGGAAACAGAGGGCAGGATTTCTCTCGATGATCAGATTACAAAATATTTTCCGACATATCGACTGTACGATTCTACTTCGACGAGACTGGTCAGTATCCGGGACATGCTTTCACATCATATTGGCACCAGGACGTATGAAGGAGATTTTACTTTCTGGAATACTTCCTTGAGCAGGGAAGAAATTATGAAAAGAATGAGGTATCTGAAACCGCCTTTTCATTTCAGACAGGAATTCGGTTATTGTAATAGTTGCTTTCTGGTTGCCGGGCAGGTGATTCCTGTTGTGACCGGGGAAACCTGGGAACATTATGTGCAAAATCATTTCCTTAGCCCGCTGGGCATGGATCATACGCTTGTTCTGTCTACGGGTGTGGCCGATCAACCTAATGTAGCGACCCCTTATTCGACAGCCTATACGAATCAGATCAGCAAAGTGCCCTACGATAACTGGAATAATCTTGCTCCGGCGGCCAGCATTGTAAGCAATGTAAATGACCTATCCCATTGGTTGTTTATGCAGCTGGATTCGGGTCGTTATCAGGGAAAACAAATCATTCCCTGGCCGGCACTTCAGAAAACAAGAATTGCCAATACCTGGATACAGAGTATTATGTCTGACAAGTATCCTACGCACTTAACGGGCTACGGCCTTGGTTTAGATATGCAGGACTATGCAGGAAAGCAGGTCTACTGGCATACGGGTGGTGCAGGGGGCATGGTAAGTAATGTATGTTTTGTTCCCGAGGAGAAACTGGGTATAGCAATCCTTACCAATAATGACAATCAGGGGTTTTTTGAAGACCTGCGCCATCAAATCCTGGATGCGTATCTGGGTGTTGCGTATGTTAACAGGAGTCAACAGGATCTGCCCAAATTCCTGAACGGGACAACCAGCTCTTTTAGCCAAAGAGCTGCATGGAATGCCCGCGTTGAAATGCACAACAAGCCACAGCTTTCGTTGTCTTCATATTCCGGCGACTACAATAATATATTATACGGGAAAATCCATATCAGTCAGGAAAAAGATCATCTGCTTATTCAATTTGACACAAAACCCGATCTGAATGCAACACTGGAATACATGGACGAAGGCGAATGGCTCCTGAAATATAATAATATTGTTTATGGCCGGTTCGCGGTAAATTTTGAACTGTCGGGCGGAAAAGTAAAATCGCTGACAACCAAACAAAATCCGTATGTCGAAATCGACCCATATGTGTTCAGCAAGATTGAATAAACTTAAAATTCAGATATGCGTGCGCTTTTATTTGTTGGTATCGGCGGTGGGTTAGGCAGCATACTTCGATATGTGATTTCTGTATTTGTTGGAAGACATGTACCAATCGTTTTTCCAATGGGTACCCTGCTTGTAAATATTTCGGGATGTTTCCTGATTGGCGTTTTCTATTCCGTTTTTGCCAGGCACACTGATTTCAACCCTGAATGGCGACTTTTCCTGATCACCGGTATTTGCGGCGGTTATACTACGTTTTCTACTTTCTCATATGATGGTCTCATTCTTTTAAAACAGGGATCCAATCTTTCTTTTATGTTGTATGTACTTGGCTCCGTGGTGATAGGCCTGCTTGCAACTTTCGCCGGAGTGGCGTTATTTAAATAGTTGGATTGACGGTTGACGGTTGACGGTTGCGATTAGCGTTGCGTTAGGCGTTAGGCGTTCAGCGTTCAGCGTTCAGCGTTCATTATATTTGCTGATTAAATGAAGGAAATCTCGCTAAAACGTCTTCGCCGCGCAAATGCTGTTTATTTTTTTATCTCCGGTTTTGGTTATTCAAGCTGGACGTCCCGGATTCCCGGCATTAAAGAGTCCCTGAAGTTGAATGACGCTCATTTCGGCACACTCCTGTTTATGATGCCCGTTGGTTTGATTCTCACGATGCCATTTACGGGGAAACTTCTGGACCATTACAAAAGCCGGACTATTATGCTGATTGGTGCTCTGATGTATAATGGCGTTCTGGCCTGCATGGGATTCAGCCGTTATACATGGGTATTAGGCATCGTGTTGTTTTTTTTCGGTTGCTCCAGAAACCTGATGAATCTTTCCATCAATGCGCAGGCCATTGGGGTTCAGTCATTATACACCCGGTCCATCATGAGCTCCTTTCACGCGGTATGGAGTATGGCAGGTTTTGCCGGAGCTGCTTTTGGATATTTAATGGTGACGCAGAATGTAATTCCCGGCTGGCATTTATTGGGTGTGAGTCTGCTTCTGACTGCACTGACACTATATTATTATAGAGACGCACTCGATCAGCAACCAGATCATACAATTAAAAGATCCATGTTCACCCTTCCTTCAAAAGGAATGCTGATATTTTCACTTATATGTTTTGCCTCCATGGCCTGTGAGAATACGATGTACGATTGGAGTGGAATCTATATCCGGCAGGTTTTACATGGAACAAAGGCCGTTGCGACGATTGCCTTCGTAGTCTATATGGTGGCCATGACAACCGGCAGACTTATAGGGGATCGTATGGCTGATCGTTTTGGAATTAAACGAGTACTGGCTGCGAGTGGTTTGCTGATCACTATGGGATTTATTGTCATCGTCAGTTCTCCCTATATTCCCGTAACCCTGATTGGCTATTTACTAACCGGATTCGGAGTTTCCTGTGTGGTACCGTTTGTATTCAGTCTTGCCGGGAAAATCCCCATGTCGAATCCGGGTGCTGCGCTCGCTTCCATCTCTTCTCTTGGATATCTGGGATTTTTATTGGTCCCCCCCATGATCGGATATGTAGCCCAGGCAACGAGTCTGCGTGTTTCATTCGCTATTATCGCCCTGATGGGTCTGCTGATGGTCAGACTAAGCAGCCGGATTCATTTACAATAATTTCCTGTCAGGTTTAATAATAATCAGATAAGCGGGAGATTGAATTTTTCAGTGAAGAGGTGTTTGATCATCCAGAGATCGCAACCAAAATGACCTGATTTTCCCATGGGACCAGGGAGGAAGGTAAATCCCGCTTTTTCATAAAGCCCGATGGCAGTTCTCAATTCCGGCATGGTTTCAAGATACATTTCACTGAAACCCAGGTCAATAGCTTTCTGAAAACATTTTTCCATCAGCATCAGACCCAATCCCTGACCGCGCATTTCTGATAGTAGATAAAGTTTTACCAGTTCACAACAACCCTCCGGTAACCCCTGTGTTGGAAAAACCCCGGAACCACCAACGATATTGCCATTCACTTCAGCTATAAAATAAGCGGAATCCGGAGCAGAAAATAATTTGAACAAATCATCGGTAGTTGGATCAAAATAAACCGTTCCAGGTTTGTTAGCACCAAATTCTGCCAACGTTTTCCGGATAATGGACGCAATGGTCACATTATCCGCGGCTCGTATGGGTCTGATGCAGATATTTTTCATGGCGCTGCAATTTTACTATATTTTCAGGGATGCCGCGGCAGGTTATTGCAAATCTGCGTCCTGACCAAAGAGCTGTGGCTGCATTTTATAGCATCATGGGGGTATCCGTTATGCTATCGAGCCATGGCTGCATTTTACGGCATCATGGAGTATCCGTTATAAACACCGGGAATTTAGTTTTACGGCCGCTACAGGGTATAGCTTTTAAGATACCTTGTAACAAGATATCCAGGTATCAGATGCTGTGTAAAAGAATTCTTTCTTTAAAATAATGGAGATGTGTCCAATAATCGGGGGATAATTCGGGGAGAACTTAGTTCAGCTCATGCAGGTTTTTGGAATGTATTTTAACCTGGGTTCTCGATAACATGACGATCCTGGTAACGAAATAAATCAGTGCAGCAAGCGAAAGGTAAAAAAGGGAGGAGGTAACAGAGTCCATAGTGACACCAACTTTTAAATACTTCAGCAATCCTGTAAGGCCCGAAATGACTGCAAAACATGCTGCCCAGGATATAAATTCTTTGATTTTCAGTGCCTTTTCTCTGATCGGCGGGACAGGCTGTTGGGAAAACCCGGCATTAAACTGAACAGGTGATATATCAACGTTGTTTCGGCGAAACGTTTGCATCTGAAGTGTTTCTATTTTACATGAAAAATACGTGCCAAAACAAAGAATCGGGGTTTCCCGACCCTTTTACTGAGTTTTCTTAACAAGTTTTATACTGGATATCACTGTAAGGCTGCCTTAATAAAGCCTAACGCGTAACGCCTAACGCTTAACGCTTAAACTTAAGACCAAAATTTAAAAGTTTTTAATACAAAGCGTTAAGCGTTACGCATTCAGCGTTAGGCGTTAGGCGTTAGGGCGTTGGGCGTTAGGCGTTGGGCGTTAGGCGTTGGGCGTTAGGCGTTGAGCGTTGAGCGTTTCACTCTGATCTCAGGCTGCTGACCGGATTTGCGACGGCTGCCCGGATCGACTGGTAACTGATCGTTATCAATGCGATCAGGAATGACAATCCGCCGGCAAGCGCAAATACCCACCAATGGATACTTATCCGGTAAGGATAATTTTTTAGCCAGGCTGACATGGACCACCACGCAATGGGAGCTGCAATCAGGAAAGCGATCATAACCAGGCGAAGGAAATCTTTTGAAATCAAAAAAGTTATTCCGGTTACAGAAGCCCCCAGCACTTTGCGCACACCGATTTCCTTGATTCTCGTTTCTGCCATATAAGTAGCGAGACCGAATAGGCCCAGGCAGGAAATAAATATCGTTAGTCCGGAAAAGAATGCTGCCAGCACAGCCGTTCTCTTTTCGTCCTGAAATTTTTTGGCATATTCTTCATCCACGAAATGATATTCAAACGGATATTCCGGGTTATATTTTTTAAAAATGGATTCTGCCTGTTTCAGGCTTTTTTCGGTGGGTTGCAGATTACTCAGCTTGATATGAACTACATTAAACCAACCCTTGCCGCCCTCAATGATCATCGGATGAGTTGGTTCATAAGGCGAACGAAGTATGAAATCATTTATCACACCAATAATATGAAATTTGGTATCCCCATCTTTCACGATTTGTCCGATGGGTTCTTTAAATTTCATGGTTTTTAAAGCCGATTGATTCAATATCATGGCTGTTGAATCAGTTATATATTTGTTCAGATCCATATCACGCCCGCGAACCAATTGCAGTCCTGTAGTTTTTAGAAAATTATCGTCAGCGGAGTAGCGGTCAAAATCTGTTTTATCGTTCGGATCCTTACCTTCCCATTCGAATCCCCAACTGTCACTCCAGGCCTGGGTGAGCGGGGCGCTTGTTTTTGTGACAGAACCTGCTGCCCCTGATGAAATCAATTCATTTTTTATCAGCGTATAATTTTTTGCAATATCTCCGGTGAGAAAATGATAGATCAGATTATTCTTATCATAACCGGTATCCCTGTCCCGCGCATGATTGATCTGTTGCTGCACGATGATGGTGCAAATAATCAGAATAATTGCAAAACTGAATTGTAAAACAACAAGAACTTTCCTGGGCGTTACCAATGCGTTCACTTTTTTAAATCCACCTTTCAGTACCGTGACAGGCTGGAAGGATGAAAGAAAAAAAGCGGGATAACTGCCTGCCAGGATTCCGGTTAGTAAAATAAAACCCAAAACCAGGAGCCAGAAATAAATGTTTCCGAATTGTATAAAAAGCTTTTTATCTGTTACCTGATTGAAAGTAGAAAGGCTTAATTCGACGAGGCCGATTGCCAGCAGGGCGGCGAAAAAACTTAACAGGATAGATTCTCCGAGGAACTGACCGATCAGGCCGCCTTTGCGTGCACCCACCACTTTCCGGATCCCTACTTCCTTGGCTCTTTTTTCACTGCGTGCCGTATTGAGATTCATGAAATTAATACAGGCTATCAGCAGAATAAAGGCTGCAATGATTGCAGAAAGCTTAACAAATTCGATCCGGCCTCCGTCTTCAACGGCACCTTTAAAATTTGAATAAAGGCGCCACCGGTCCATCGGATACAGAAACATTTCCCATTTCGCATCTTCGTCTTTGTCGTATTTACGTTTTAACGTCAGGAGTTTTTGCTGGGCAGAAGCGAGGCTCGCATTTGGTTTCAACAGCACATAGGTTCTGGTTGAATTATTCCCCCAGTTATGCTCTTCACCTCCATCGAGGTGATTTAAATATGCCCAGGGAATCAGATATTCAAATTGGAAGCGGGTATTGCCCGGTAGATCCTTGGCCAGCGCAGTAACCCTAAATGTTTCCTTATTGTCAATTTTTATCAATTTCCCGAGCGGATCATCATTCCCGAATAACTTCCTGGAAAGTTTCTCCGTGATGACGATGGAATGCATGTCGTTCAAGGCTGTATGCGGATTCCCTTTTAGCAAAGGGAAACTAAACATGTCAAGGAATGAGGAATCCACAATATTTCCCTGAACCATAATCCTCTTTTCTCCCACTGTAAACAAATAATTGGAAGGCCAGTTTACACGGACAGTCGTTGCCACCTCCGGAAAATCATGCATCATTGTCGGACCCAGCACTTTAGGAGTCGTGTTCCAGCAATGTAACTCACCACTGAATACAGCCCGGTTCCATGCTTCATAAATCCGATCCTTTTTTTGATGGAACTGGTCATAGCTCAATTCATCATAGATCCAGAGAAGTAGTAAGGTGGCGCTCGCCATCCCTATTGCCAGACCCGTAATGTTGATTGTGCTAAATCCTTTGTTTTTCCATAGATTCCGGAAAGCTACTTTGAAGAAATTCTTTAACATGGGGGGAATATTAATAGTTTATTCAAGTGATTATATGACGCATCATAAAACCTGAATGTTGCACGGATCAGAAAAAATCCCCCTCACAGGATAGATTCAAGACCGGGACCCTCTATTCAATTCTTTGGCTCTAGATTCGAAATCCACTCAATACACAAATCCATCCACCGCTGCGTATTGGTATTGTTCGTCATTCCAAAGCCATGACCGCCCCGATCATATAAAAATATTTTCGCCGGAATATGATGATTCTTAAGTGCTTCCGCAAAAACCAAACTATTCGCGTAAGGTACTACGTTATCATCTTTAGCATGAACGAGAAAAGCCGGCGGCGTAAGATCCGTCACCTGCATTTCATTGGAGAATTCGTTTATTTGTTCTTCAGAAGGATGGTGTCCAAGCAGATTTTGGGCAGATCCTATATGAGCAATAGGAGATTTAAAACTGATGACAGGATAAATTAACAGCATAAAATCGGGACGCAAAGAAATATGGCCGGGATTGGCAATATAATTTTTTTGAAAATGAGTTCCCGCAGTCGCAGCCAGGTGACCACCGGCGGAAAATCCCATTATTCCGATACGCTTTGAATCTATCCCCCATTCAGCAGCGCGGGACCGTACAAGTAACAACGCCCGTTGGGCATCCTGGAGAGGTCCGATTTCCTTATCGATCATGGTTCCGTCGTTTGGAATACGGTATTTTAATACAAATGCCGAAATGCCGGACTCATTAAATCGCTGTGCTACTTCCGTTCCCTCATACCCCATCGCCAGATTGGAATAACCTCCACCCGGGCAAATAATTACTGCGGCACCTGTCGCCTTTTCTTTGGGCGCCAGGAATATTGTAAGGCTGGGTCTTGAAACTTTATATACGATCAGTATATTGCCTGGTTCTATCCGGGAATATTCTTCGTTTACAACCATCCTTGAATTGGGAATTTCCTGATCGTATAATGGGATCACGGTTTGCGCCTTTATTTGTAAATAAAATATTGATAATAACAAGCAGATTACACATCGGAACATTGCACATTTTATCATATCGATAAAGTTAAGTAACCGGAAGAATCTATCAACCGGTTATTGACCATAACTTTGCTTCAGAATTTTATATATGCCAAATTTTTTCCGTAGCCTGTTCGCAGTTATGTTATTATTTACTTTCATTTTGCCTAATCCGTCCTTCGCAAAAACAGATTCTATTTTTCCCGTTCATCGAAAGAGCATCTTATCTATTGGTATATGGCGTGGCGAGATTATTCGTCCTGATGGTAAACCGATCGTTTTTAATTTTCAAACCCAATTACGTTCCGGCAAAATAATTATTTATGTAATCAACGGCGCCGAACGGTTACTGGTTAATGATGTCAGGGAAAATACTGATTCACTTTATATCCATATGCCTTTTTACGATTCTTATTTTGCCCTGCGGTTGGATGAATTCAAAATATCTCCAGGGAGACTGGATAAAAAACTACGGCGACCATCTGGTCACTATGCGATTCTTCGCAGTGTATAATATTTCCCAACGATTTCCGGTATATCAGGCTCCCCTGATTAATATCTCCGGCCGATGGTCGGTACATTTCAAGGGAGCAAATGATTCAACTGAATCCGTTGGCGAATTCACACAACGCGGATCACATGTTACCGGTACTTTTCTTACTATTACGGGTGACTACCGGTATCTGGAAGGAGTGGTCAGCGGTGATACATTAAAACTGTCAACTTTTGACGGGGGCCACGCTTATTACTTTACGAGTAAAATACTGGATTCAAACAGAATGACAGAAGGTTTCTATTATGCGGGCGCCGTATCGATTGAAACCTGGACAGCAGAAAAAAACCCGCAGGCAAGACTTCCGGATGAATTCAGTCAAACGCAATTGAAAAATGCTGACAATGCCATCCTGCATTTCAAATTTCCGGATCTGAATGGACACATGATATCCCTCCAGGATCCCAATCTTAGAAATAAAGTCGTAATTATTCAGATCCTCGGCTCCTGGTGCCCAAATTGTATGGATGAGACGCGCTACCTGGCTCCCTGGTATATTCAAAATAAATCCAGATCCATCGCAATCATCGGACTGGCATATGAAAGAACTACCTCCTTCGCCGAAACCAAGAGATTATTGCAACCGTTTATAACCCGTTTCAACGTAACGTATCCGATATTGGCAACCGGCGTATCGGTAAATGATTCACTTCGAACCGAAAAAACTCTTCCCGAAATTCAAAAAATAATTGGATTTCCAACTACTATTTTTATTGATAAAAAGGGTGTTGTTCGTAAAATCGAAACCGGATTTAATGGTCCGGGAACAGGCGAACATTACGAAACATACAAGAAAGAATTTAATGAACTGATAAACACTTTAGTGAATGAATAGTCGTTCAGGACTTCCGCAGGGCCAGGGTCATATATTTGTTATTTAGACCATCTATAAACAGAGATCGTATTCTCGCTAAAAATACACCCGGGTGCCGGAGATAATATTTCCCGATATTTTTTCTCGTTTTTGAAAGTCGCTGATTATTTGAATGTACAATGCTTTTTAATGAAAAAGATTGCACCTGTATGAATTCGGATTCTATACTAAATCCGGATGTTATAAAAAGTTTTTTGAAACTGGAAGCAGTAAAGTCCGACAGATGATGCGGATTGCCATCCGTAGAAGGCGTAACGGGGGCAGAAACAATAAGCACGCCATCTTTTTTTAAGAGAGAATCTAATTTCTTCACGAATAATCCTGAGTCTTTTATGTGTTCAATGGTTTCAAGGCTGATGATGGTATCATACGCCCCCTGGTCATCATATAACAGGGCGTCTGAGCAAACAAAATGTATTGCCGGGTTAGCGTATCTCTTATTTGCATAATCGATCGCCGTTTGATCAATGTCTACTGCTGTAACTCTGCTCTGTGCATATTTTTCATTTTGCAATAACTGGAAAGACCCATAACCGGCACCGCAGGCAATATCCAACACTTCACCGGGTTTACCGTTCCGGATAGCAAAAGTATATCGTTCGATATGCAATTGCAAAGTCTTCAAGTCAAAAGCATCCTGATCATCCATTTGATCCGGTACGATTCTCTCCAAAGACAAGTTATCATTCATTTTTATCCGACAGTTTGATGGATTCAAGGGATTGTTTTCTGACAATCTGTGTCAGCTGATCCTCCAATTTTTTTATTTTTGAGTATAAAAGCAGGGTAATGTATCCAAACCCTAAGATGGCCAGGTAAAAAATGAGATCTGCGCCACGACCAATACCGAGGAAATGAGCCAACTGGTTAGTAATCTCTGGATCAAGCACAAAAAATATTCCTAAGGCCATAAGAAAGCCGATGAATAATTTATCCAATGCAGGCCGCCGGAATTTCCTCAAATAAGTGATCAAAATAAACAGCAGGGATGCTATTCCCAATACCTGGAACTTTGTCATAATTATTTTTTAAAGAATAAATGAAAGAGAATATTTACTGAATTGAGTAATGACTGTCCCTTGCCTTTTGAATAAACCGTATAACTGATATGGACAGGCCGTTCCAAATATCGCAATGATTTTCGTCTCACTTCATACAATATTTCAGAAGCATGAGCCATTCCCGGTTGTCGAAAATGAATACTGTGTAACGCTTTTTTATTTAAAGCCCTTATTCCATTATGTGCATCTGTAAGTAAGATACCGGTGATCAGGTAGTTTATCCAACGTCCAATAGTCAGGATGATTTTCTTTGAAAGACTCAAACCGGATGGTTTTTTTTCAAGAAACCTGGAACCAAAAATAATATCTGCTTCGTCTTTCTTCAAAGGGATTAACAATTGTGCAATATCTGAGGGATCATGCTGACCGTCGGCGTCAAAATGGATTACAAAATCAGCATTTAATTTCCTGGCAGCTTCCATTCCAGTCTCCAACGCGGCACCCTGACCCAGGTTTAATTCATGACGGATCAACAATACAGGAAAGGCGCCTGCTATGTTGCCGGTGTCATCCGTCGATCCATCATCGATCACAATAATACCGAAATTCAAAGGCAGCAGTGATTCGAGTACCGCGGCCAGTCCCGAAGATTCATTGAAAGCAGGTATAATAATATAAGTACTCAAAAATTTGTCTTAGGCAGGTCCACAATATAATAACTTACGTTTCTGAAAACGAGATTGGGTTTTACTACCGGATCACGTAACAAAGGAACCGAAATACCCGGCACTGTGGTATCAACAGCAATCAACAATTTTATCTGTTGTGAGGTCGGAACTCTTTTATTCAATTTATCGAGATCATAAAATACCGGAACATTTTCAAGGCTGCACATATTTGCAATTGTATAATTGTTTGAACAAATAACCAGGACTTTATCTTTTGTCCGCTCTTTTTTTGTGATGTCCATGGATTTAAAGAGAAACTGGTCCGCGTCGATCCTGATGCCATATTTTTTTTCTATTGCTATCTTCTTAATACAATAATAAGTACCGTGGCCTATTTCAATAATAAGGATGAATGCAATAGCTGATCGGAAAATTAATTTGCCGGTCTTATTAAAAAAATATTCCTGTTTTAAAAAAAGCAGTATGACGAACTGAAGTATAAAAACGATAAATACGCTGTAATAACGAAGTTCCTGAACGTATACCCACTCAAAAAATGTATCCCTGTAATGTTTATTTTTTATAACCGTCAGTACGATCAGATAGCTAAATAAGACAATTGTGAACATATATGCCTGGAGCGCATAAAAACTCCTGTATTCTATGATCCTGAACTTCCTGCGCCGGAAAAATTTATAACTGATATATGTCAACCAAATCATACAGCATATGTTGACAATCTGCCAAAAAACCGTCAGGTTTTGAAAGGAAGTATGTAAAATGATACTCAGCTGCGTATTTAAAAACAACATATTCATCATGCCATATGGGATAACAGCGGCCATTGAAAATAACTGGGCCGGAAAAAAGCCCGTCTCGGATGGATTTATGTAAAGAGATTGTCCCGAATTGACAGACTGAAAAACCAACAGTGAAGCGATGATCAAAAGTAAAAAAATGAATCCCTTTATTGCAGCATATTGAAAGTCCTTTCTTTTTGATGAATAGCCATAAATAAACAATGAGACGATGGGTAGAAAGCATAAGGGTATATACAAATACTTCATATATGCCGATAACCCCAGAAAAAATGCGGACAATAACGATTTAAAACCGACCCGTTGATCCGTTTTTACAGCGCCCAACAACATACTTAATCCAAATAAAAAAGACAGGAGCCCGAATATATCGGCGTAATAAGAATAATGAAATGGATGAAGCAAAAACCCAAAATATAAAACGGCCACATGAACGATCCAGGCCGGGTATTCGAGTTGAATGAGCATTTTCCTGAATATCAATACCAGGAGTGTCAATCCGATTGCGTTTAAGATGTACGATGAGTGAATCCAATCTGCTTTAAAAATCCAATGTGCGATGACCAGCAGACAGGAATAACCGGGCGGCCATCGGTTGACCGGATCATAATAATATGTAGAAAGGTCTTCCGTTGACGCCGTTTTTATCGTGTACCCGTGTCCTTCTGATATATTTTTGGCAGCCGCAATACTGAATGCGTTATCGTTATCGAAATTCCGCAGCAATTGTTGCCAGGAATTAATGGCAATAACAGATATCAGGGTGAATAAAAAACCGGTTCCGCGTTTTGAAAAAACAATCTGTATCCGCGTCATGAACAGGGAACTTTGATTTCATTCAAACATACACTTTTTAAGCTAAAAGAATAAAGCATAAAGCGTAAAGCTATATTCACACACTTACTATCCACTCATATCGACAATCTCCCCAGAACCCGGGGACAATAGAAATTGCTATGAATACTAACCTTCACATATCTCCTATCCCCCCACAACCCGGGGATATATGAACTGTCTGGCTAAAGTATTTGGCAATTACTAACATATTTAGTAATATTGTTTATGCTCACTTCAGCTGATAACCGATCCATTGCTCACTTTGATCTGGATGCATTTTATGTGCATGTTGAATATCTGAGGAATGCCCGACTTCGCGGTAAACCCATCGCGGTTGGTGGCCATAGTGACCGGGGAGTGATTGCATCCTGCAGTTATGAGGCCAGGAAATTCGGAGTTCATTCAGCAATGCCCACACGGCTGGCAAAACGTCTTTGTCCCGAATTGATCATCATTCGTGGTGATATGGATAGTTATTCCCGTTTTTCAAATATGGTCACCGAAATAATCCAGTCTGAAGTACCTCTGTTTGAGAAATCAAGTATCGATGAATTTTATATCGATCATGACGGGTATGGATAAGTTTTTCGGAACCTCGCGGTTTGTTCAGCAACTCCGTAAAAAGATAATAAAAGAAAGCGGGTTAAGTATTTCCCATGCGCTGGCCACCAATAAACTTATTAGTAAAGTGGCAACAAATGAATGCAAACCGGATGGGCAAATCGAAATCAAACCCGGGAATGAAAAATTATTCCTTGCGCCCCTGCCCATAGAAAAAATGCCTATGATCGGCGGTCAAACGGCTACACTGCTTCGCCGTATGGGTGTGGAAACGATTTCCATTCTAAGTCAGATACCGGTTGAAATGATGATCAATCTGCTTGGTAAAAATGGTATCGAGTTGTGGCGCAGGTCACAAGGAATAGACGAAACACCGATCGTACCTTATCATGAACAAAAAAGTATCGGCACAGAAAATACATTTGAAACAGATACGATTGATATTTCATTCCTGCATAAAGAACTGGTCAGGATGACTGAAAAAATCGCATTCGAACTTCGCAGCAACAACAAACTTACAGGCTGCATTACGGTAAAGATCAGGTACAGCGATTTTCAAACTATGACCATGCAGTCCACGATTGCCTATACGGCCAATGATCATCTCCTGATTCAAAAAGTAAAGGAAATTTTCGCCAGGTTATATGACAGGCGACAGCTCCTGCGTCTGATCGGCGTACGATTTACGAACCTGGTTCAGGGAAGTTATCAGATAAACATCTTTGAAGACAGCCAGGAAATGATTGGACTGTATCAGGCTATTGACAGTGTAAAAAAACAATTTGGAGAAAAATTATTATTCCGTGCGGCATGTATCTAAACTGCAAAACATATTTCAGCTTTAAGTATGGGACCTATGGAACTGAGGAACTGGTTAAAAAAGCTGCCAGCCTGGGTATAAACCAGGTTGCATTAACCAATATCAATAACACCTGCGATTGTTGGGATTTTGTGGATTTCTGTCTACAGAACGAAATTAAGCCGGTGGTTGGTTCGGAAATTCGGAACGGAAATGAAATTTGTTATATACTACTGGCCAGAAATAACGAAGGATTTGAACAGATCAATCGTTTTATTTCCAAACATATTCAGGAAGAAAAACCCTTTCCAAAAAGGCCGGACCTGACTGACGTATATTGTATATTCCCGTTTGGTTCCATGGCGGTAAATGAATTGCAAGTACACGAATTTATCGGAGTCCAAATATCCGATATCAATAAATTGTATCCGCTCAGTGTTCAGATTCATGCCCACAAATATGTCATCCGCCATCCCGTGAGTTTTCAGGATCTGAATTATTACAATGTTCACCGTTTACTTCGCGCAATCGACAAAAACATTATCCTGAGCAAACAGGATCCGAAAGATCTTGCGGGAAAAAATGAAATGTTCTGTCCGCCCGCCCAATTATTTGAGGCTTTCAATCTACATCCGTCCATCATCGCCAACACGCTGAAATTGATCGATGGCTGTTCCATAAACATGGAATTTCATGAAGATAAAACCAAGAAAATATTTTCCACTTCAAGAGAGGATGATCGTCAACTATTGAGAGAACTCGCATTGGATGGTTTAATTCAACGATATGGGTCCTCTAATACATTGGCAAAGGAACGGATGGAAAAAGAGCTATCCATCATCGATCAGATGGATTTCATTGCATATTTCCTGATCACATGGGACATTGTCCGGTTTGCACAACATCGCGGTTTTTTCTTTGTGGGAAGAGGCAGCGGGGCCAACTCCATAGTTGCCTATTGTCTTCAGATAACGGATGTCGATCCCATTGAGCTGGATCTTTATTTTGAAAGGTTTTTAAATCCAAAACGTTCCTCACCTCCCGATTTCGATCTTGATTTTTCGTGGAAGGACCGGGACGAAATCATCGACTATATTTTTAAAAGATATGGTCAGAACTATGTTTGTCTGCTCGGTTCTTATACAACATTTCAAACCCGGGCCATACTACGGGAATTGGGAAAAGTTTTTGGTCTTCCGAAAGAAGAAATAGACCAGCTGGATTCCGGTAATATGAAAGATGATAAAATTCAGCGACAGATCCATCATTATGGAAATCTGATACGAAATTTCCCTAATCATCTCAGCATTCACGCCGGCGGTATACTCATTAGTGAGAAGCCCATTTATCAGTATTCAGCAACTGAACTTCCTCCAAAAAAATTTTTTACGTCGCAGATTGATATGTTCGTTGCAGAAAAAATAGGATTGTTTAAACTGGATATACTCAGTCAACGTGGCCTGGGTCATATACGCGAAACAATCGATCTGGTTCATAAAAATCAAAATATTTCTATCAATATTCATAATATTGAGAAATTCAAAAAAGATCCAAGAGTAGCAGATCAGATACGGAAGGCTGATACGATCGGATGTTTTTACATTGAAAGTCCTGGCATGCGGCAGTTATTGAAAAAGCTGGAATGCGACGATTACCTGACGCTTGTAGCCGCCAGCTCCATTATACGGCCCGGTGTCGCTCAGAGCGGCATGATGAAGCAATATATTCACCGATTTCGTAACCCGGATGATTTTGAATATCTCCATCCCCTGATGAAGGAATTACTGGAAGAAACATTCGGGGTAATGGTATACCAGGAGGATGTTATTAAAGTGGCTCATCATTTCGGAGGACTCAACCTGGCAGAAGCTGATGTATTGCGCCGTGCCATGAGCGGAAAATACCGGGGTAGAAAACAATTTGAAGATATCAAGGCCAATTTTTTCAAAAATTGCAGAGAAAAGGAATATCCTGATGCAATCGCGGCTGAAGTCTGGCGGCAAATAGAAAGTTTTGGAGGATTCTCATTTAGTAAGGCACACTCTGCCAGTTTTGCTGTGGAAAGCTATCAAAGTCTTTTCCTTAAGACTTATTTCCCCATAGAGTTTATGGTTTCTGTTATCAATAATTTCGGTGGGTTCTATACACGTGAATTATATTTTCACGAACTGAAAAAAACAGGTGCCCTCATTCACGCGCCCTGTCTAAACCGAAGCCATTACCTGACATCGATATCCGGCAAAACCGTCTTCATCGGCTTTATACATATTCAGGGTCTGGAAGAACAATTGATGAAAGAGGTAATCGAAAACCGTCGACAACTGGGGAATTTCCTGAATCTCTCTGACTTCAGTGACCGGATACAAACAGGCATTGAACAGATAAACATCTTAATAAGAATTGGTGCGTTTCATTTTACCGGTAAATCGAAAAAAGAATTATTATGGGAAGCTAATTTATTACATAAAAAAAATACGACTCTCTCCCATTCAGGTTTCCTATTCAGGGAAGAAATCCAAAGCTTTTATTTGCCTGAACTGGCTCAACATCCCCTGGATGATGCTCTGGATGAAATCGAGTTGCTCGGATTCCCCCTTTGTAATGTATTTGAACTGGTCAATGAAAATCCCCTGAATTTTTTATCCGCGAGTGAACTTTCGCAAAATCTTGGAAAAGAGGTATCAGTTCTTGGATGGCTTGTTACTTCGAAACCGGTAAATACTTTCGATCACCAAATTATGCACTTCCACACTTTCCTTGATGCAAACGGAGAATGGATGGATACCATTTTCTTTCCAAATACTTCCAGGTATTATCCTGTGACCGGAAAGGGCTGTTATGCCATGAGGGGGAAGGTGGTGGAGGAATTCGGTGTGTATTCCATAGAAGTCAAAGAATGCCGGAAGGTCGGATTGAGGGAGAGAAGTTCTTTCCCAAACGTTTTAAAACGTACAGACGCTTATCAGTGGGTCGTCAACCGGTGGTCACAGAATGAATCGAATAATTTATTAAAGATTCTATTGGTCTGAATCAGATACTCAGTAAACGCAGACAGGCAGCTAATGGTTCATGATCATCGAAACTGAGGATTTCCTGCCTGAGTCTTTCCCATTTTTGGAATATAAATCATCTTCCAAATTACTTTTAATTTTAAAACAAACGCTTATCTTCATTGCGGTAATCCTATGCAATTCCGTGATATAAATTTTTATCTATACACGTATGAACGGCAAAGGGAATTATAAATTCAAGGTTATTAATGGAATTCTTTCCTGGAAGAATGATGAGATGGAAAGATTTATGCCTGTATCTGCTGAAATTCTAACGCGGGTCATTTTACTTTACGAAAAGCAATTTAAAAATGGCATCCGGATATGGAAGCAAATGGAACAACAGGAAAACCTGGAACTCACTGCATACTCGCTAGACCCGCTTTTTCACGAACTCGCTGACTGGATGGATCAATTACAGGGTATCTTTGAAAATACAGACCCATTCCGTGAAAAAGAAAAATGGATAGAAAATCAGATTAATTTAAATTGACGTGTTCCTTCTTTTTTTAGAATATTCAACGTGATAATAAAGGCGGTACCCTTCCCCTCTTCACTTACCACTTCAATTTTCCCTTTGTGATTGAGAATAATATTTTGTGTATTGGTCATCCCCAATCCGTTACCGTTTGTTTTAGAAGTAAAATAAGGATCAAAAACTTTTGCGAGGGTCTCACTATCCATGCCTTTTCCATTGTCCCTGATGGTGATTATACACTGACCGTTCTTCTCACCGGTTTCCAGCACCAGCAAACTATTGTCTCCGGTCATCGCTTCCATTGCATTCACAATGATATTTAATAACGCGATTTCCATACGCGACCGGTCCACGTTGAGCCATATGTTATCAGATGAATAATTTTTGTTGATATGGACATGGCCTAACTGCGCGCGGTCTATGGCCTCATTGAGTGTTTCGTCCAGCAGGTCGTTCACCCGTATTTCTTCATATTGCAGATCTGTAAATTTTGTTGCAGAAAGCAATTCATTGATGAGTTCATTAATTCGTCGGGAATTTCTGGCGATGATATCCAAAAAAGCCTTTTTATCGTCTGTACCCAGTTTATCATTCTCAAGATGACCGGCTGACAGATCAATATTAGTGAGTGGGTTTCGTATCTCATGCGCGATCACACGCGCAATCCGACCCGTACTGGTAAATCGTTCCAGGCTTCTCAATTCCAACAACTCCTGATTTGCCTTTGCCAGTTCTATAACCCTTTTTTCGAGCTGGTCGTGATAATTTTCCGCCTGTTTGGTCGCCTTTTTCTTAGCCTGAGTCTCCATATTAAAAGTAACCAGGGAATACAAAATGAGCAGGCATGATACCAGGCCAGCACCGATAATAATCCAGAAAACAATTTTACTGTAAAAAATAACGCGCTGTGTTCTTTGAAAAAGCAGCTTGTTTTCATTTACCCTGATCGAATCAGAAATAAGTCCGATTGAATCGATGAGTTTGCTGTTCTTTTGTTCCCAGTTTCTGATCGTATCGTCAATCTGAAAATTATTTTTATTCAGAATCCCCATTTCACTGTCCAGCATTTGGTATTCCCGCACGATTTTGTCATGCATCGATTCCACTCTTTTTTTTTCTTCGGGGTTATCACTGACATTATTAAATAGAACTAAATACAAGGAGTCAACCAATACCCTGTTCTCATGGTACGTTTCGAAATAGGATTTTTCTTTATTGAGGAGGAATTCGTTCCAGTTTATCGCGGCATCCTTTAAATGTGAATTCAGAGTCGCCAGTTCATTAATTACCTCGCGGGTATGGCCAACCCATTTATTCTGTTTTCTGAGTTGAATGAAAGAGGACAGGGAAAGGAAATAACACAGGACGAGCAGTATAAATACTGCCAGGTAACCGCTTCTGATCTTTTTTGGAAAATCAAACTTCATAAAGAATACTCGTAATCAACAACTTGTCTGGCTTTATAAAATAAACAGACCGTTATTCCTTACGTTTGAAATTACAAAGAATTATCCCAAAAAGAAAGCAACCATTTATCGTGTTAACCTTACTCTAACGAGAATGGGTGTCAGATTAGACGAGCAGCATAGCATCTCCATAACTAAAAAAACGATATTTATCTTTTATCGCTCTTTTATAGGCTTCCATCGTCAGATCATAGCCGGCGAAAGCGCAAACCATAATCAAAAGACTTGTTTTGGGAAGATGAAAATTGGTTATTAATGCGTCTGCAATATTAAACTGATAAGGCGGGTGAATGAAAGTATTTGTCCAGCCTTCTGATGGTTTCAGTAATTTTTCAGCAGTAAAAGATGATTCCAGTGCGCGCATCGTAGTAGTTCCCACAGAACAAATACGATGACCGCCCAATCTTGCCTTATTTACAATTTTGCAGGCTTCCTCATCTACCCTGTAATATTCAGCATCCATTTTATGTTTGCTCAGATCTTCTACTTCAATGGGACGAAAAGTACCAAGGCCTGTATGGAGTGTTGCTTCCGCAAAACGAATCCCTTTTATTTCAAGTCTCTTGATTAATTCCTTACTGAAATGTAACCCGGCAGTAGGAGCTGCAACCGCACCTTCGTGTTTTGCATATACGGTCTGGTACCTTTCTTTGTCCTCTTCATCCGGTTTACGCTTAATATATTTTGGAAGAGGGGTTTCGCCCAGAATTTCCAATACCTGGCGGAATTCATCGTCTGTTCCATCCCATAAAAAGCGGATGGTACGGCCCCGGCTGGTTGTATTATCAATTACTTCGGCGACTAATTCGTCATTGTCCCCGAAATATAATTTGTTACCCACACGGATCTTTCTGGCCGGGTCAACAATAACATCCCATAGCCGGTTCGGCTTATTGAGTTCGCGAAGTAAAAAGACTTCAATCTTGGCCCCGGTTTTTTCTTTTCGACCATACATTCTGGCGGGAAATACTTTGGTATTGTTTACAACGAATACATCTTTATCATTGAAATAATCCATCACATCCCGGAAATGTTTATTTTCAATTTGGCCGGTTTTCCGGTGAACAACCATCATTCGGCTATCTTCTCTTCTTTTGGCGGGATGCTGGGCAATCAGATTGAGGGGTAGGTCGAATTTGAACTGGGAAAGCTTCATTCAGTGTGAAATTTTATTAGTTCCTTGTACATGAGTCGAATGAAGCTGAGAATAACTGGTCAATCAAACCAGGTCTTACGGCACCCGATTCGGTCATGTTACGGCATGATTTTACAAGTGTGCAAAGGTAATAAAGAATTCTCAATTATAGACAAGGAGCTGAAATTATTCTTGTCGCCTTAAAAACAGATTTTTCAGGATTTCCGAACCAGATTATTTCCCGGAATGGCTTCGATCAGAGAACGGGTATATTCGGACCTGGGGCTTCGATATATAGATTCTACCTCACCTGATTCTACAATCCTTCCTTTTTCCATGACCAATACGCGGTCACACAGGTAGCGTATTACCGACAGGTCGTGTGATATAAAGACTGCCGTGAATCCCATGTTTTGCTTCAGATCATTGATCAGATTTAATATCTGTGCTTGCACACTTACATCGAGTGCGGAAACAGATTCATCAAATACTACAAATCCAGGATTCATCACCAGTGCCCGGGCGATTACAATTCTCTGCCGCTGGCCTCCGGAAAAAGCATGTGGATACCGATAGAAATGTTCCGGCCGGAGGTCCACTTTTCTTAATAATTCCATTACCTGTGCTTTCCGTTCAGAGCTCTTAAAAGAGTTATGCACATGAAGCGGTTCTGAAATGGCCGGACCAATCATTAACCGTGGGTTTAATGACGAATATGGATCCTGAAATACGATCTGGATATTCCTTCTGAATTCAAGCAGAGCGCGTTTGGTCATGCGCAACAAGTCTGAGTCCCCATAAGAAATACTTCCCTGTGACGGTTTATTCAAACCGAGCATTACACGTCCGAGGGTAGTCTTTCCCGAACCCGATTCGCCAACGATGCCCAGAGTTTCTCCCTGATATACTTTAAAATTGATATCCTGAATCGCATGAACCCAGTGTTTTTCCTTTCCAAGCCAGTTTTTACCCGAAGAATATCGAAGATGGACACCTTTTATTTCCAGCAGCACGGGTTGCTCCGTTCCTGGTTTCATTGCCGGTTTCGATTCATTCGAATCTGTAGTTTCTATTACAATGGCATCCATCGGTGTTTCACCTGCCAGACTGTTTGATTTTGGATCCGCACCAGTAAATAATTTATTAACTTCTGTTTCACTTCTCTCCAGAAAATCAGCCACAACGGGCAACCTCTCTCCTTTCGAATGAAGTGCCGGCCGGCACATGAGCAGCCCCCGGGTATAAGGATGCTTCGGCATGTTAAAAATATCATCCACATTACCTTCCTCTACTATGTTCCCACGTAACATCACCAGGGCGCGGTCGGCCATATCCGCAACCAATCCAAGATCATGGGTAATAAAAATGATTCCCATATTCTCCGATTTTCTAAGGCTTTTTAATAGATCCAATATTGTTTTCTGCACCCTTACATCTAACGCCGTTGTGGGTTCATCACAAATTAAAAGTGAAGGATTACAGCTGATAGCCATGGCGATCATGACTCGTTGCTTTTGGCCGCCGCTGAGCTGATGTGGATAATTATTATAGATGCGCTCCGGTTCAGGTAGTAATACTTTTTCAAACAATTTCAGTACCGTTGACCTGGCTTCCCATTTATCCAGATTTTTATGCAGCATGAGGGGTTCGCAAACCTGGGCTCCACAAGTCATCAGCGGATTTAATGAAGTCATGGGTTCCTGAAAAATCATAGCCAGTTGGTTTCCCCGTAATGACCTTACATTTTTATCAGGTATGTCGAGCAAGTCACATTCTTGTTTTCCATCGGGAGAAAATATAATGGATCCACTCACAATCCTGGCGGCGCTGCTTAATAAATTCATCACGGTGAGGGACATGACCGATTTGCCCGATCCTGATTCACCGACTACCGCGAGCATTTCTCCGCGCCTCAAAGAAAAAGAAATATCCTGCAAGGCAGGTGCAGTTGTTCCTGATCCAGGAAAATCTACTGTTAGATTATTTATTTGAATGAGTGGAAGCAATCTTTTAATTAAAACCGAAGATGTCTGACGGTTTGTCCGCCGTTTATCAGTTGTTTGAGTGAATCAATGCCTATTTTCAAATGAGTACTCACAAAATCACCGGTTACACGCTGATCGCTCTCGGCAGTTTTTACGCCATCGGGAATCATTGGCTGATCGCTGACCAACAGAAGTGCGCCTGTTGGAATTTTATTATAAAACCCGACAGAGAAAATGGTAGCCGTTTCCATATCAATCGCATAGGCCCGGATCTTTTTCAAATATTCTTTAAACACTTCATCATGTTCCCAGACCCTTCTGTTCGTTGTATATACGGTTCCCGTCCAATAGTCTACCCCAAATTCACGAATTGTTGTGGAAATTGCTTTCTGCAATGCAAAGGCCGGTAGTGCAGGAACTTCCGGAGGAAAATAGTCATTGGATGTTCCTTCTCCCCTTATCGCGGCAATCGGTAACACCAGATCTCCGAGTTTATTTCTTTTTTTCAGGCCTCCGCATTTGCCAAGAAACAAAACAGCTTTGGGTTTAATGGCGCTCAGGAGATCCATTATGGTGGCAGCCGTGGGACTACCCATTCCGAAATTAATGATACTGATATCGCCAGCCGTCGCGCATTGCATGGGTTTGTCTTCACCAATCACAACCACCTGATGCATATCCGCAAACAAATGGACATAGTGCGAAAAATTGGTTAGCAGAATATAGGAACCAAAATTTTCCAGCTTCTCCCCTGTATAACGTGGAAGCCAGTTGCTGACGATTTCTTCTTTTGTTTTCATAAATTCATTGCTGGATTCAACCTTCTAAACCTTTCCGCCAAACAAGATTCTGTAATTTAGCAAATAGTTGAGGTATGATTAAAATCTATTACCCTCATTATGCTTTCAAAATCAAAGAAGAAGAGCCTGGAAAAGAGTTCATTTTTGATGATCAGAGGAAACAATGGGTTCGATTAACTGAAGAAGAATGGGTACGGCAAAACTTTGCGCAATATCTGCTCCAGGTGAAAAAATACCCCTCCAGTTATATTGCAGTAGAAAAAAAAATGAAACTGGGCGAGATGAATAAACGATTTGATATCCTGGTATACGATAAAGCGGCCAAACCGTGGATGATGATTGAATGCAAGGCCATGCACAAACCGCTCGATAAATCGGTTCTATGGCAAGCGCTCCATTATAATATCGCCATACCCGTCAAATACCTGGTGGTAACCAATGGCCAACAATGTCATGCTTATAAAAAAGCTCTTTTGGATTTTGAGGAGATGAGCTGTTTTACCCACGTACGATGAATAAGCTGAAAGCTCAAAGCCTAAAGCCTAAAACCAATGTAGTGATGGTGAAGTGTGAGAAATTAAAAAGGTGGAAATCATATTTGGAATGACGACGTGAAAATGTGGCGTTGTTTCAGGTCTTTACAATCTCTTGATATGGCGAAACATACATTTACAAATTATCCTTTCCACGTTCCATTTTGAATTCCTACATCTCCTACCTCTCCACATTCACCACACTGGTTTTAGGCTTTAGGCTTTGGGCTTTAGGCTTATTATGGAAATATACCCAGCTCTGCATATGAAGTCCCCACTTTGTTAATCGCCACAACATACGCCGCAGTTCGCATATCCGGAATAGACGGATTGCTTTTCCAGCAGTTCATAATTTCGTGGGTGGCAGTAATCATCGTTTCTTCCAGGCCACTGTAAACCAGATCCGCTTCTTCCGCGCCATGCATGATAAATTCCCTTTCCTTCGGACGCACCTGTTTACCAGTGAGTTCCTCCAATTGTCCCAGTATATGGGTATTGAGATTTTCTGAAAATCTTTTTTCCATACGGCCATAACGCACATGGCTTAGGTTCTTCAGCCACTCGAAATAAGAAACCGTTACGCCACCTGCATTCAGGTACATGTCCGGAATTACTAATATACCTTTCTTTATAAAAACTTCATCAGCCTCCGGTGTCAGTGGGCCATTTGCCGCTTCACCAATGATCTTCGCCTTTACCCTTTTCGCATTTTCGCCATTGATCACATTCTCAAGGGCAGCTGGTATCAGAATATCGCAATGCAACTCGAGAGCGTCCGTTGATTTTTCCAGGTTGGTTGCTCCGGGGAAATTTAAAATGGATCCGGTTTTCTTTCGGTGTTGAAAAACTTCTTCTTCATTTAATCCTGCGGGATTCGTTATGGCTCCTTCAAATTCCGCCAGGGCAATCACTTTGGCGCCACCCTCACGGAAAAATTTAGCAGCATGATATCCAACATTTCCCATTCCCTGCACCACCACCGTTTTCCCCTCTACACCTATGTGCAATCCAAGTTTATCCATCACATCTTTGATATTGCACACTTCCCTGACTCCATAAAACACCCCCAATCCCGTTGCTTCCCTTCTGCCTCTGACGCCACCTTGTGTTACCGGTTTCCCTGTTACACAGGCCAGGGCATCTACTTCACCGGGCCGCATGCTCATATAGGTATCCAGTATCCATGCCATCTCTCTCTCACCCGTGCCATAATCCGGGGCAGGCACATCCGTACCGGGACCAATGAAATTCTTCTTGATCAGCTCAGAAGTGTATCGTCTGGTGATTTTTTCCAGGTCATATGCAGAATATTTTTTGGGATCAATCGCGATCCCCCCTTTGGCCCCTCCAAAAGGCACATTTACAATCGCACATTTGTAAGTCATCAAAGCGGCCAGTGCCATTACTTCATCAAGATTGACGGAAAGTGAAAAACGGATACCTCCTTTACAAGGCGTTTTGTGATGTGAATGCTGTACACGGTACGCTTTGATCACTTCTACTTTATCCCCGATTTTAACGGGAAAGAACATACGATAAACCGCGTTGCATTGCTTAATCTGTTCCAGCACGCCCGGATCCCAATTGGTAAAAGGGGTGGCTTTGTCGAAGCTTTTTTCTACGGCTTCGAAAAATTTATACTCATGCCTGGCAGCCATATATTGATTTTATTTAAAGAAAAAATGTTGAATCAGACTACTTAATATTTTTTTCGATCCGGCTAATCTTTTTATCTGTATTGACAAGATAAAGGAACAGACCGATCAGAATAATGACCAATACAGTCACCACCACATATATTTTCCCGCTCGAACGCAGGGCATCAGCCATTTGTGGTTTTTCATTTTTCAGGCTATCCTGTGCGCACGCAAAAACAGAAAGCATCACAGCAAAAACAGAAAGGTATACGCGTGAACATATTTTAACCATGGAGGTCGTGTTTTAAGGAAAACAATTGTAATCGTATGCGTAAGGTCGAAATCCAGACACCTAATAATGTCCAGCCGGGGACAGCGCCAAACCAGAAAACCAACCGCATCCTGCTGTCGATATCTTTCGTATCGAGCGCGGGATTACCCATGCCACCGGGATGAAGACTTTCCACCAGTCTCGGAATAATCCAAATGGTAGGAAACAGCATGGCAAATGCAAATACATTATAGACTGCACCAATGCGTGCAGATTTGTCAATGTCCGTGAGCGAATTCCTAAGTACAAAGTAAGCCAGATAAATCAGTATTGCGATGGCCGCACCCAGCTGTTTTGGATCGTTGCTCCAAAAATCACCCCAGGTATATCTTGCCCAAACAGAACCCGTAATCAGGCCCAATAAGCCGAATACTATTCCTGTCCTGGCAAATTCCACCGCATATATATCATCGGACGGACGGTTATGACGCAGATATTTTATAGAATAAATTACGGAGACGATGAAAAAAATCATCATGCCAAACCACATGGCAACATGAAAATACAAGTTGCGAATGGTTTCATTCAGAATCGGCTTAGCGGGTACTTTTCCTAAAAATCCAACTGTGAATGTATAAAGCAGAAAAAAGAAACTCAGTATTTTCCACCAGTTCTTACGAAACATATGGTAAACTTAAATAGGCGCGGTTATTTCCGGCAGACAAAAATAGGATAAGGCTGGCAAAGCGAAAAGCGTAAAGCCTAAAGCTTTTTTTAATCTTTCCATAAGAATGGAAATAATATAACAGATAATACTATAATCATTACATCAAATGAAGCCAGCAGAAGTATGATGGAAACCAGTCCACTTTGAAAAACATCTGAAAATGCCAATGTTGAAAGGCGCATCAGCAGCATCAACTGCGGGATGATCAACGGGAATCCGAGAATGGCCATGAGGGCTGCATTTTGTTGCGCACGGGCGGCAATGGCGGCGAGAAAGCTGAAAACCAGGCTGACACTGCAGGCACCAAAACAGGAAATACCCAGGAAAAGAAGAGGATGTGCAAGCGGATATCCGAGTAAAAGTATGAATAATGAAAGACTGATCAGATTCATTACTAACATCAGTGCGGCATTAAAAATCATGCGTGCCAGTATGAAATGTACGGGGCTGCATAAAGAATAAAAATATAATTGTCTGCCCTTTCCTTCCTGAAGAAATGTTTTGGCAATTGCATTTACGCAAATAAAGAGCTGCATCATCCAAAACAATCCGTTCCAGATTATATTTTCAGGCTGTCCCATGGCCAGGTAAAGCACAAAAATAGTAGATGCGACATAGAGCAGGACTCCGTAAAAACTGTATTGCTGTCGAAATTCCAGCAAGACATCTTTTTTTATTAAGGCCAGAATCAATCGGGGTCCCCTGAACATTTTTCTTTAAAATAAATTTAACAATTCGCTTTTAGCTTTAAACATCTGGTAGCAATGCGCCTTTTGCGTAACAAATCCTGCACCTTGGCTCATACAAGTCCTTGTTGCCGATCAATAATTGTTCGGCAATTCCTGATTTCCGATAAGAATAGTTTGCAATATTGCCACACTGCATGCAAATGGCATGCAACTTGGTAATGTATTCCGCTTTAGAAAGCAGGGCCGGCATTTGTCCAAAAGGATTTCCCTGATAATCCATGTCGAGACCGGCCACGATGACTCGTGTACCCTTTGAAGCCAGGATATCACAGACTTCCGGCAGGGATTCATCGAAGAACTGGGCTTCGTCGATCCCGACCACGTCTACCGTAGAAACCTCATCCAATATGGTTTTTGCATTGGGAACCGGAATGGAAAGTATACTGTTATCATCGTGGGAAACGATATTTTCCGGATGATACCGGTCGTCTGTGAGGGGTTTAAAAATCCCAACCCGCAGGTTGGCAATCCGCGCCCGGCGCAGTCTGCGGATCAGTTCCTCCGTTTTTCCTGAAAACATGGAACCGCAGATTACCTCGATCCATCCGCGACGATCAAACTGTATGGCAGGCTCGATAAACATGGACTGACAGAATTTGGATAAATATTTGCTTTAATTTTATATTACAGGTATCAATACTTCTCAAGCAACTAATGGAAAAATTGCAGCAACTCATCGGCAAGTTAAATGAACAATGCGAACAAAACGAAAGCGCACTTCAAATGCTTGTCACCCTTAAACAGATCGAAGCAGAGTTGACCACAATTCATACAATAAACATTACAGGCAAAAAAAACCCGGCTGTTTCGGTTGTGATGCCTTCCATGAATATTTCTCACCGTGCGGTTGAAGAATTAATTCAGACCGTACCTGAAGGTCACCAGGCCTGGATGGGTGGCGATCCGCTGATCGAAGTGCCCACACTATCTCACCAGCCAAATAACCGGGAAATAAACGACCTGATCGGGATTGGCGGCAGATCAATAAATGACAAACTCAAACCGGGCAGCCAATCGGAACTGGGCTCTGTTTTGAAGGGGTCGCCGGTAAAGGAACTTCGAAAAGCCATCGGGGTGAATGACCGTTTCGTTTTCATCAGTGAGTTATTCCGTGGTGATGAACCCATGTATGAAAGAAGCATCAAAACCATCAATAATTTTCGCATTTTACCCGAAGCCCAATACTGGATGGAGCGGGAGTTGAAAATTAAATTGGGATGGGATGATTCGCGTGATATCGTGCAGCATTTCTATCAACTGGTCAGAAGACGGTTTTCCTGAATATAACGAACAATTTTTGCTGTCGCGCCCCTGCGTGCATAAACATAACTCCTGGCAGCAGTCCCATGGAAAGAGTATTCTTCCTTGTTATTCAGTAATCTGCTGAATACAGATTCTGCTTCCAGGGCATTATCAATAATAATAACGCCACCCGCATCTGCCAGCTCCATTACTTCAATATATTTTTCTATCACCGGCCCGGTGATTACCGGTTTCCCGTAAACAGCTGCTTCGAGCACATTGTGTACTCCATCGTCGCCAAACCCGCCGCCTACATAACAGATATCTGCATAAAAATAAAGTCTGGCCAGCATACCGATGTTATCAACGATGAGCACATTGGGATGAACGCTGAACGCTGAACGCTAACGCTCAACGCAGAATGTTCACCGGACGGCTTCAATCGGTCAGCGTTAGGCGTTGAGCGTTCAGCGTTAAGCGTTTGAATATTGTTTTTCCAATGCTGAATACCTGATGGTATTTCTGAATAAAGACTCTATACCCTTCAGGTCGTCAGCCTCAATCTCATGAGGGGCGATAATAAATCGAATTTCCGGATGTGTATTTGCATAATGGTCCAGCTCTTCTTCATCCTCCTCCCAGGTGGAACCAGCAACAATCACCTGATGATTTCCACAAAAATCAGCAATCACAGGAATCGGTTCAAAAGCTTCAGCAATATCTATCACACGGTCAAAGCGTGTATCACCACTCACAAATACCGATTGTTTAATATCTAAAGATTCAAGTAATTTTTTCGATTCGTCATTCTGAACAAAAAAAGCATGGAAGCTATCAAGCATCAGCCGGTGAATATTTCCATACCATTTAAAAAAAGGCTGGTCCGGACGAAATAGAGGAGATATCAGCAATACAGGAATTTTCCTCATACGAAGTTCACGCAAATAGTAGTACCAGTAATCATATTTAATCCAAAGAACAATATTGGGTTTTATCAATTCAACCCATCTTTTGGCGTGAATAGCTGAATCCAGGGGGAGATAAAAGATATGATCGGCTCCTCTATAATTTTTTCGGATCTGGTAACCGGATGGTGAAAAAAAACTCACGATCATTGTGATGTCCGGATGTAATTTTCGCAGTGATTCAATGACCGGCCTGCCCTGTTCAAACTCCCCCAGCGAAGCGCAATGCATCCAGATCCGTTTTTCACCCCGGATATCTGCCTGCCGGATCGTTTTGAAAATACCCCGCCGTCCTTTAATCCAGGCGGCCGCTTTCGGATTCCATGGGGAGATGATCCGGATACATGTCTGATAAAGCCAGAGAAAAAGATTATATAAAACGATGGTCAATACCGCGGGTTAAGTGATTCTAAAAGCAAATGTAGTCCTTTCCCCAACCATTCATAACTGATTGAGTCATTGCATATACCATTATTTTGGCGTAGGTTTGTGCCCGTTAATAAAGAGCTTATGCAGCCAATCCAAATGGTTGATCTGAAAGGTCAGTATTCAAAAATTAAAGGGAAAGTGGATCTCGCGATTCATGAGGTTTTGGATTCTACGGCGTTTATAAACGGCAAACCAGTTACTGAATTCTCCCAAAATCTTTCGAGCTATCTCGGCATTGAACATGTAATTCCCTGCGCAAATGGTACGGATGCATTGCAAATTGCCCTGATGGGTCTTGGGTTGAAACCCGGGGATGAGGTGATCACTCCTTCTTTTACATTCATTGCCACTACGGAAGTAGTTGCATTGCTGGGGCTGAAGCCTGTATTTGCCGATGTGGATTCAAAAACTTTTTGCATTGATCCGGTTTCAATAGAAAAACAAATCACAAAAAAGACCAAAGCAATCGTACCGGTGCACCTTTATGGCCAGTCAGCGCCCATGAAGGAAATTATGGACATCGCTGCAAAGTATGATTTGAAAGTGGTGGAGGACAATGCCCAGGCAATCGGGAGCGATTATACTTTCCCGGATGGAAAAAAATATAAGACCGGCACCATCGGCACAGTAGGAACCACTTCATTTTTCCCTTCTAAAAACCTGGGAGCTTATGGGGATGGCGGGGCTCTTTGCACAGGTGATTCCTCTCTTGCGGAAATTTTTAAAATGATTGCCAATCATGGTCAGATTAAAAGATATTATCACGAAATAGTGGGTTGCAATAGCCGGCTCGATTCCATACAGGCGGCTATCTTAAATGTCAAATTGCCTTTACTGGATGAATATATTCAAAGTCGCCGGAAGGCAGCTGATTATTATGACAGAGCATTTGCGGCCCATCCAAAAATAATCGTACCATACAGGGCACCGTATTCCAAACATGTCTTCCATCAATACACATTAATACTCGATGGTCCTGACCGGAATAAACTGAACGAACACCTGGCAACAAAGAAAATTCCATCGATGATATATTATCCGGTGCCTGCTCACAGGCAAAATATGTTTGCATCCTTCCAATCCGGTCTGCAAAAACTGGATGTCACGGATTGGATTACCGAGCGCGTGATTTCACTGCCAATGCATACGGAACTGGACGAGGAACAACTGAACTTTATATGCTCAAGTGTTTTAGAATTCCTTAATTAATCTTATCTGACCATTTAAACGAATTCCTTAGAATGAAAATTGCAGTAGTAGGAACTGGTTACGTCGGGCTCGTTACAGGAACCTGTTTTGCCGAAACCGGGAATGATGTCATATGTATCGATACGGACGCAAAAAAAGTAAAGAAACTCAGCAGTGGTGAGATTACTATTTATGAACCCGGTTTGAATAAACTATTCCTTAGAAACCTAAAGGAAGACAGACTGAAATTTACTACCAATCTGGCAACCGGAATTAAGGATGCAAAAATCATTTTCCTTGCCCTGCCTACGCCACCCGGGGCTGATGGATCTGCGGATATGCGTTATGTACTGGGTGTGGCTGGTGATCTCGGAAAGCTGATCAAGGACTATAAAATAATAGTTGACAAAAGTACGGTTCCCGTCGGAACTGCTGAAAAAGTGTATGCGGCAATTGCTGCCAATTTTAAAGGTGACTTTGATGTTGTTTCCAATCCGGAATTTTTAAGGGAGGGTGTTGCAGTGGAAGATTTCATGAAACCCGACCGCGTAGTAATCGGGACCTCCTCTGATCGTGCACGAAAGATATTGGAGGAATTATATAATCCTTTCGTTCGCCAGGGAAATCCCATCATTTTTATGAATGAAAGATCAGCGGAACTTACCAAGTATGCTGCGAATTCTTTTCTTGCAACCAAGATCACATTCATGAATGAGATCGCCCAAATATGTGAACGCACAGGTGCGGATGTCGACATGGTACGACGCGGGATCGGCAGTGATGAACGCATTGGTAAAAGATTTTTATTCCCGGGTATCGGATACGGCGGCAGTTGTTTTCCTAAGGATGTTCAGGCGCTCGTACAATCGTCCAACAAAGTCGATTATGAATTTAAGATTCTGAAAGCTGTCATGGAAGTGAACGAGAACCAGAAAATGCATCTCATTCCTAAAATAAAAAATTATTTCAAAGGTAAACTGACAGGTAAACATTTTGCACTTTGGGGTCTTGCGTTTAAGCCCAATACGGATGATATCCGTGAGGCTCCTGCTTTATTTATCATTGATGCGCTCATCAATGAGGGTGCATCGGTTTCCGTGTATGATCCTGAAGCGATGGCCAATGTAAAAAAACAAATCGGCGACCGGGTGAAATATGGCGAGAATCAATATGACGTGCTGGAAAAAGCCGATGCGCTCATCATTGCTACTGAATGGAATGAGTTTCGTACCCCGAATTTTTTGAAAATGGTTACTTCCATGAAGAATAAAGTAATATTTGACGGGAGAAACCTGTTTGATTTGAATGCAATCAGAGAATTAGGATTTTATTATGTAAGCATCGGTCGTGCAACCGCAGTTCCATCAAATAATCGACACCATAAAACCAAGGCATGATTAAAAAGCGGGTACTCATCACTGGTGCGGCCGGTTTTTTAGGATCTCATCTTTGCGACCGGTTCATTAAAGAGGGATTTCATGTCATTGGAATGGATAACCTGATTACGGGGGATCTCAAAAATATCCAACACTTATTCAAATTAGAACAGTTTGAATTTTACCACCAGGATGTAAGTAAATACATTCATGTGCCGGGAACCCTGGATTATATCTTACATTTTGCCTCTCCTGCCAGTCCGATTGATTATTTAAAAATTCCAATTCAGACACTGAAAGTAGGATCATTGGGAACCCTTCATTGTCTTGGGCTGGCCAAAGCAAAAAAAGCGCGCATACTTGTCGCGTCCACATCAGAAATATATGGCGATCCGCTGGTTCATCCTCAGTCCGAAGAGTACTGGGGCAATGTAAATCCGATTGGCCCGCGAGGTGTTTATGATGAAGCCAAGAGATTTCAGGAGGCCATTACCATGGCCTATCATACTTTTCACCAATGTAGAATCAAGGATTGTCCGCATTTTTAATACCTATGGTCCCCGTATGCGATTAAATGACGGTCGGGCCTTACCTGCTTTTATCGGCCAGGCTCTACGGGACGAGGATCTGACAGTCTTTGGCGACGGAAGCCAAACGCGTTCATTTTGTTTTGTGGATGATCTGATCGAAGGTATTTACCGTTTGCTCATGAGCGACTATTCCATGCCGGTCAATATCGGAAATCCTTCCGAAATTACATTGAAAGAATTTGCAGAAGAAGTGATTGCTATTACCGGAACCCATCGTAAAATAATTTATAAGCCCCTGCCTGCCGACGACCCGAAACAACGTAAACCGGATATTTCAAAAGCAAAAAAAATATTAAACTGGGAACCCGTTATTGGCAGAAAAGAAGGTCTTCAAATAACGTACGATTATTTTAAATCATTACCTCCGGAAGAATGGTTTAAACAACCGAAAGAATTTAAACAGTATATAAACGGTTTGGAAATTAAAGCTTAGATAGTCTGAAAATTGATCGAATTCGGCATTTCTCCATTTCCAAACCCTCAAATTCTCAAATATGAATTCATATAAAAGAACCATTCTCATTACAGGCGGAGCCGGTTTTATCGGATCCCATGTCGTTCGTTTGTTTGTAACAAAATATCCTGAATACCAGGTAATAAATCTTGATGCACTGACTTATGCCGGCAATTTGGAAAATCTGAGGGATGTCGAGTCTTTCCCGAACTATATTTTTGAAAAAGGAGATATTAACGAACAGGAGGACATGAATGCTTTATTCGAAAAGTATTCATTTAATGCCGTCATACACCTTGCAGCCGAAAGTCATGTAGACCGTTCCATTGCTGACCCGCTCGCATTTGTAAAAACCAATGTAATGGGAACATGTACCCTGCTGAATGTTTGCAGGAAACAATGGAGCGGCAAAGAAGATCAAAAACTTTTTTATCATGTATCGACTGATGAAGTATATGGCTCTCTGGGTAAGGAAGGCCTGTTTACAGAATCTACGCCTTATGATCCAAGATCTCCGTATTCTGCTTCGAAAGCCGCCTCAGATCATTTTGTAATGGCATATCATCATACCTATGGCCTGCCTGTGATCATTTCAAATTGTTCCAACAATTACGGATCCCATCATTTTCCCGAAAAGCTGATTCCCCTGATGATCAATAATATTAAAAATAAACGTCCGTTGCCCGTATATGGCAAGGGTGAAAACATACGTGATTGGCTATATGTAGATGACCATGCAATGGCGATTGATATCATTTTCCATAATGGAAGGATAGGAGAAAAATATAATATTGGCGGATTAAATGAATGGAAAAACCTGGATATCGTTTACCTTATCTGCCGAATTATGGATAGAAAACTGGACCGGGTACCCGGTGAATCGGAAAAACTGATCAGTTTTGTGAAAGACCGGCCCGGTCACGATATGCGATACGCCATTGACGCCCGCAAACTAAATGAAGAATTAGGCTGGCAACCTTCATTGCAGTTTGAAGAGGGCATTGAAAAAACGATCGACTGGTACCTGGAAAATGAACAATGGGTTAAGCAGGTTACCTCAGGCGAATACCAGAATTATTACGAAAAACAATACCACAAATAATGCTTTTCACAAAAACTTTCCTGCCCGGTGTCATTGTTTTTGAACCAAGGATTTTCCCTGATGAACGAGGATTCTTCTTTGAATCCTATAATCAACGGTTATTCAACGACAATAACATTTTGAATGTATTTGTGCAGGATAATCAGTCCTTTTCTTCGTATGGGGTGATTCGCGGTTTACATTATCAGCGGGAACCGTATGCCCAGGCAAAACTTGTTCGTGTAGTACTTGGCAAAATACTGGATGTGGTAGTTGATATGCGAACCGGGTCGCCGACATTTGGCCAATCATTCGGTATAGAACTTTCAGCGGAAAATAAAAAGCAACTTTTCATTCCCCGGGGGTTCGCACATGGATTTTCGGTACTGAGTGAAACGGCGGAATTAGCATATAAATGCGACCAGTTCTACAACAAACAAAGTGAATCCGGAATATGCTATAATGATCCCCTGCTTAATATCGATTGGAAAATTCCTTCTGATAAAGCACTCATTTCGATAAAAGATGCGCAGTTGCCGGGATTCGATCCTTCCATTGCAGATTTTATTTATCAATAACATGCGGGACACCACCATTTTTCGGGTAGCGGTTACCGGTAGCAGCGGACAGCTGGGAACCGAGTTCATCCGTCTTGCCTCAATTCATCCACGTTTTCATTTTACCTTTCTGACAAGAGAAGTTTTTCCACTGGACCAAAAAGACAAAATGGTAGCCTGGCTGAAAGGAAATCCGGTCGATATTTTTATACATTGTGCCGCTTATACCGCAGTTGATAAAGCCGAGTCGGAAAAGGAGAAGGCTTTCCTGATAAACGGCTCAGCGTCCGGATTGATTGCTTCGGTTCTTTCGGTAACCTCAACGAAACTCATTTATATTTCTACAGATTATGTATTTGATGGAAATTCAGCGACTCCGCTGACCGAAGAGGCAGAAACAAATCCGATTAATATTTATGGCGCCTCTAAATTGGAAGGAGAAAGGCTTGTTCTTCAAAACAATCCACTGACTCAGGTAATCCGAACCTCCTGGGTATATTCGACGCACGGAAATAATTTTGTAAAAACCATGATCCGACTGATGAGCGAACGGAATTCGATTAATGTAGTCGATGATCAAATCGGTTCTCCGACCTATGCCGGAGATCTGGCAGCGGCCATTATGCAAATGCTGGAAACCAACCATTTCATACCAGGTATCTATCATTATAGTAATGAAGGGGAGATTAGCTGGTTTACTTTCGCTGAAGAAATAAAGAAAAGAACGGGTAGTAATTGCCTTGTACAATCCATACCCAGCTCGGGTTTCCCAACGCCGGCTAAAAGACCTGCTTACTCGTTGTTGGACAAGACTAAAATCAAGAAGGACTATGGTCTCCACATTCCGGAATGGCAATACAGTCTGGCTGTTTGTATTGACATATTAAAAAAGAAGGAAGTGTAAAAATTGCGATAAGCGAAATTTATTTAGCCAATTTGGTTTGTTTCATGCTTTCGGATTTTAGCCCGATCACAGGTGTCTCGCTGAGATTTCCACTTATCCCATAAAGCAATTCTTCATTCAGATCCAGGACATCTTTCTGAAGACCATAAATTTCATGGGTTAGTTTCCGGACTTTTTTCATGGCAATCAGATAGCCCATTGAAAAGATAAAAACACCGGCAATCAAGACCTCCAGCATGTTCAGCTGTATGGCTTTTAGCAAATCGATGACAGTTTCCATAAGTACAAATTTTGATAGGATTGGATTAAAACACTTTAAAAGTACCCTATGAAGCCGAGATCTACAACGTAAAACCACTTTCCTTTACATATAGTATTTATACGAACTCTTCATCGGTTTAATGGAGCTCCGAGATGCTGCTGATGGATGATAATCTGAAGATCGGGAACTGGCAATGCCATGATCGACTATTATGGGAAAGAATATCGCAATAAATGGACTATTTCTTTCCGGCGCTGTCTGAAATTCCGATTAAGATATTACTCCTTATCAGATAACTCCCATCGGTATTTCTTCCTGAAATTGCCAATGGAAGAGGTTGCCGGTACCCCTGCGGATCCCTGACGATTAAATACAAACTGTAGTTCCCTTTAGGTACTGATGCGGGCAGTAAGAAATGATCAGTCACCGAATTCAGTTTGTCATATGGTAGCCTGGCTGCCGGATCAAAGACGGAGTTACCAGTCCAAATAACTACACCGGCCGCATTTCTGAGTTCGTAAATAACATTCCAGTTTTCATACAACGGGGCGGCTCCTTTATTCTGCCAACCCATGGTAATATTAAATCTGGCACCCGGATTCAGATTTGGAGTCATATTCCCTTCAGTCAATACCAAACGATAGCCCGCGAATTTCGAAGACATACGGATGTTATCCAGCGCAGCCGGATTATTCAGGGATTTATCGAGATTACCGTTCCCGAAACTACTTACGTGATAAAATTTTATTTGTCTCGGCATATCACCAAAAGGTTTGCCTCCATACAAAGCGAAGCCCAGATCAGCGGGTTCACCTACAACCGGCGCATATTTATAGCGATTATTAATAGCCGTATCAAACCGAAAACCCTTAAAAACGGTAGGGTTCTTATCAATCCACCGCGACAAATAGTTATCTGTCCATCCCCAGTTATCACGTCTCCATCCCAATAGTCCGGCCTTATTCGAAGTCGTCAACGCATAAAATCCAACATCGGGTGGAATCATCGTGTTACGCAATTGATTTCCATCGAAAGATGCTACCATAGCGACACACTGAAAATCGGGATATTGATGAACCGTATAGCTGATTATGCTGTCAAGTGTTTCAACGGTCGCGATTGTGGTCGGGTCACTTGGAAATTCATTATTTGTCCATTCTCCATAATTTCCGTAACCCCTCACATCTATATAATGTATGATATTCCTATATGGTATACCGTTAAAAGAGCCGTTCATGATATGATTGTTAACAGCTGCATTCAACGCCTTCCATGCCGCCAGCCAATACGGGCTATTATAATTTGGAATCCATATGCCGTCTACTATCCAATCCTTTACATTTTCCGTCTGCATCTGATTGTGCAGATACAACGGATAAAATAATTTAGCACCTTCAATCACTGTCATCTGACCACAAGCACCGCAAATTTGCATGATTCCGAATGAAAATTTCTGTTTGTTACTGATCGCATCATTTATCTTCTTATCAAACAATGAAAAATCATAAGATTCAGGAGTACCTGAAAATGTAGCAATATCAGTATAAGAAAAACGGTAATATGCATCCAGCCTGGGGCTGTTTACAGCAGCATTGGGAATATTTACTGTATTCTGGTCGTTCCATTGTTCGGCGCCAGCACCCGGTCTGTTCAAGTCCGGATCCGAAATCGGTATCTGATTAAAAGTGAGAGGGAAATTACCAGTTTGTGAAAGTCCCTGATTGCAGGCAACCAAGGTCCAGCCGCACAAAATTGCACATAGAAAAAAAAGGCGCATGTTCCGGGATTTAAGTAAATATATCATCTTCCGATGTTAAAGAGCCCATCAGATCTGGTTATCCATTTAGTCGATCGCATTTCCAGCCAATACAAAAAAACCGCCTCCCGGGTGCTTAAAAGCAAACCCCTCTCCCGGTAAAACTGAAAGAGGGGTTTTTGTTGCCTGACCTGGATTCGAACCAAGACAAACAGAGTCAGAGTCTGTCGTACTACCGTTATACTATCAGGCAGTTCAGAATAAAGAGCATTTTTGCTTTATTTTCGGCTGCAAAGATAACTTAGACAGTCGAAACACGTGTGAATATTGGAAGAATGTGAGCGTCTTTCCTTCCCAAAAAAGCGATTTTATTTCACCTATCATTATATATTTGACTATCAATACGTTATAATATAAATAAATTCTTATTTTCAAGTTACGGATCCCTAACCCACAGTTACTAATCTATGAATAAGAAAGTAGGATTTTCAGATTCGGAACTTGTAGAAGCGATTCGGGAAAAAGAAATGCTCGAACCAGCGATATTGCAGCTCTACAAGGATCACGCTGAAATCACCAGATCTTTTATTAAGGGAAAAGGAGGCACGGATCAGGATGCTGATGATATCTTTCAGGAAACCGTGGTTTCTTTTATAGATTCTGTTCAAAAGTCAAAATTCCGGCAGGAATCCGGTATCCGGACATTTTTGATCTCTATATCCAAAAATCTCTGGTATAATGAAATCAGAAGAAGGCAAAGAGCCATCAACCGCGAGAGACTTTTTGAAGCAGACCGTAATATGGAAGACCCTGATGTCAGTGAGATCATTCAGGACCGTGAGCTGAAAAAGCAATTAAATCAGCTCTTACAGGATCTGGGTGATTCCTGTAGAAAAATTCTTGAATTGTTTTACTATGAGAATTTATCTATGAAAGAGATTGTCTCGCATTTACATTATGAAAATGAGCAAGTGGTAAGAAATAAAAAATATAAATGTCTGCAGCAGCTGACGGATAAAATGAAATTGAATACGCTGGCCTCAAAGCAAATAAATGAACTGATTAATAAATAAATTATGCAATCCAACAACGAAATGCTGATAGACTATCTTGATAAGCAATTAAATCAGGAGGAATCTGCCCGGATGGAAAGTGTACTTCAGAGAGATACTGATCTTAACAGAGAGTTGCAATACCTGAACGTTGCGATAGACACGGTTCGACTGGATGCAATCAACCAGAAAGTTGCTTCGATACGTCAGTCGCATGAAAAAGAGCAAATGGGTGTAAAAGCATCCCCGGCTATCCTTCGTAATATGTATAAGATCAGCCTCCGCGTCGCTGCGGCAATCGCCCTATTTTTCTGCCTGGCGTCTTTATATAAATATTCCTCAGTTAATAACCAATCGTTCTATAACAAACAATTCTCCGGTTATGAATTGAGCAATAGCCGTGGACAAGAAGCCCATGATGCAGAAGTCGATGCTTACCAAAATAACAAATGGAATGAAGTGATCTCAATCTATAATGCCGGAGCCAAAATGTCGAACCGGCAATCCTTCCTGGCGGCGATGTCTGAAATGCAATTGAATCATTTCCAAAATGCCATAACAATTTTTGAAAATTTATTGAATTCTAAATCAGGCGACGCCACGTATCTGGAAGAATCCGAATATTATGTATCGCTTGCATACCTCATGAATCGCCAGGGAAGTAAAGCTATTCAGATGATCAATAAAATAAAGGCGAATCCAAATCATACCTATTACCCCATCGTCTCCAAATTCTCGTCTATAGACCTGAAAATCATTGAGTTAAAAAATAAATAAGGATGCTGGTTACATTTAAACCCGTGATGGTTACTAAATATAGAAGCTGTATTAAAAAAATATCACTGAAAAGCCAAACGTTCCAATCCTTAGAAAACCAGACATCCAATTCCCGAGAAAGACCAGTAAAAAAATCCATTCATTGATTCCTTTGAAAACCATTCGATCCAAACCTTGAAAATCTATCCAATCCTAAGAAATCCAGTCCGCTCCTTGAAAAACCCATCCTATCCTAAGAATTCCGCCAAACCTATGAAACGCTAAAACAAGTCGACGTATCCTGAAACACCGAATGAGATCAGACAATTAAATTTTGAACATCCAATATTAACTATGAAAAGCGTCGACTTTTTTTTCTTTTCTGCTTCTGATTGAAAAAAATAAAATCGTACCGCAACTGATTGCAAAGACAGCCCAGATCAAGGGTTGTCTTTTTTTGTATAGGGCTTGTGTATCTCCTGTAAGAACAATATGCGACCAATAAACAGGATTTCGGAAAAGTGGATTATTGCGTATAAACTCAAGTTTCGCCCGTTGCAATGCAAGAGATTTATTATCTCCCTCCTTCAGGTATTTATAAAACAATTTAATGATCTCCGCCGTCGAATGATCATCAGCTTTCCATAATGTATTGATTGTACTTGGACACCCGGCATATAGAAAAGCACGCGCGAAACTCATTACTCCTTCATTATGCACTAACTCTCCCCTTCCTGTTTCACAAGCACTGATCACAATCATCCGGCAACTATCCATATTCAGAGAGTATATTTCATCCAGAAATAAAAAGTCTTCAGAACGTACCCCGGCAACCGGATAAAACGCTATAAAAGATGCAGACGGATTATCCAGATCAGTCATCGCATGTGTCGCGAGGTGGATGACAGGAAAGCGATCGATGTTTTTCATAAAAGCAGCTTTTGTTGCCGACCGGTCATCCAGATGACTGCCAGGCAGACCATTGATTTCTTCTTTCGAAAATGGTAGTTTTTCCAGACCTGCCATTCCTGCGCCTGATAGCTGATAACCCCTTTGCGAAAATGGAGCAAAAGAAAGCACTTCACTATTTTGTTTTTGTTGCATGTTGGCTCTTTCAGACCCTATAATATATCGCGCGGAAAATTCATAACCTATGGCATGGTCTTCAATGATCATGTTCCCTTCTTCATTACCCTGGAGGGATTCAATCGGAAGCTGAAAAAAAAGACCATCAGGCACGATTATCCACTCTTCTTTATTTCCGGCCAGTTTAATAACCGGCTTCATCAACTGGTTATAAAGAATCCTTCTTAATTCCGATGTATTCTTATGTGTTCCATTTTCCGGCGATTGCAGTATTTGAATCCATTTTTGAATATTCAGCCGGATCAATTCCCCGCTATCGAGCCTGATATGTTCCAGGTCAGATTTTGTTAATACAAATATTTCAATTTTATCAGATGTATTGAAAAAGCTTATCAGGGCCTGATCTGTGCGCATGGATTGCTGCATCAGACGGATAGAAGGAAAATCGTCCGAATACTTCAATTGATAAAACCGGCTGTTCGCATCCATCTTCCTGTGCAGGTTTACGAGTTGTGTTTCGTAAACAGATTTTTCATCTTTTATCCTTTGCAACATACTGCCATCCAGGTGCTCGTCAACCTTCGAATTCAAACGTGCAATATTGAACTTTATATTTCTCTCGTCCTGTTCATAATTACTTTCAGATCCGGCAGAAGCAAGAAAATTTCTTTCCCTGATTTGCGAACTCATGACCGAAGCCTTATTTTTTTCCGATACTAAGAAAGCATTATCCAGATATCCGGCATGGGGATAGAGTTTATCTAAACGAAGACATACATCCATCGCACGAGTATAAACGCTTCCGCTATTTTGTTTCAGGAGAATTTTGGCATCGTCCATTTCATAACTTTTTTCTATATATGCCAGCAGAGAGAGTGTAGACTGATAGGTGTCATAAGCTGCCTTAAGATCTTCCGGTTTTAATGTTTTCCCGTAAACCTTTTCCCAGGCAGATGCTTTCTTATTCAAAACTTCAAACAAACGGTAGTATGCAAAGGAACCCATGAAAGAGACTGGATTTTTGTGAATTTCCTTATTTGAATCATTTCCCAAAAAAATAACCAGTGCATTCTGTAGATGCAACAAAGCAGAATCCGGTTTATCGTGATAGATATACAGGTCACTTAAATAAATTTCATTTTCCCCATCGTCCAGCGCATTTGTGTGCAGGGATTTTTTTTCGTTACGATATTGATTAAGCCACGCCGAAGCAGCATCCGCATTTCCTTCTTCGAGGGCTGTTCTTGCCATCTCATTCAGCACATTAGGAGCTTTGGAAATATTTACCTTTCTAAAGAAAGACAATGCGGCTTCATATTGTCCCAGACCTCTGTACGTTCTGCCCATATTCATATACAATGGTGTGCTGAGCATATGATATTTAAGAATTTTCTTATAAATCGAAAGCGCCTGTTCATACAATCCTAATTTTAAATAACAGGCTGCAATATTTAGTTCCAAGCTGTATTTGTCCGTGAGTCCTTTAGAATCGACCAGCAATAAAGCCTGGCTAAAATAATTTTTGCTCTGCAGATAGTTTCCATTGTCATAGTATAATACACCCAGTGTATTAAATAAACGCATCCTGTCCTCTCTGGCACCCAGGTTATCCGGACTTTGTGCCGCCCTTAAAAGAAAATACGTCGCCGAATCAAAATTGTTCTGATTATAATATCCGGCACCGGCTAAGATATAATTCGTGAATTTCTGGTCGGGAGTTGAAGAATATTTAATGGCCTGCAGATATGAGGCTGTGGCTTTTGAGTAGTCCTTATAAATTTCATACAAGACGCCTAATTTATAATTGGACTGGTATAGAAGGCTATCGGTTGTCGATTCACCGTGTATGCGGTTTAAATCAGAAATGATCTTTCCGAATCCAGCCATACAGATGCTGTCGTCTTTCGATGAAGTATTGGGTTTGTTGAAAAGCAGATCTACCCGTTTATAGGCTGAGAGAATCAATTCCAATGAAGGGTTGCCGGGAGAATACCGCTTAAAAGAAATGATCAACAGGAAAGAGAAAATGACAAAAAAAACTTTCCCGGACATAAACAGGTTTTTTATGGCACTGTTTTAACGTCCGGGAAAGCGCAATATTGCAAATAACCTACTGTGGTTTAGTTACCTCGTACTATTACAATCAGTGGAGGTCTTGCAGAAGGTCCTTTACTGATGAGCAGGTCATTTAGTGTGTTAAACAGATAATCTGTCATCGTAAGAAGGGTTGCTGCAGGCACATCTGATTTATGATTATAATAAACCAGTTTCAGCTGGATTTTCTGTGGCGCAAAATTACTGTTATCATTCAGTTTATAATAGATCGTTGTATACACTGTCGTACCATTGAGGGGAAGCAATCCGAAAATGCTGTTCTGCATTGATTTCTGTAAATCGATAAAACCGGTGTTCTGATCTATTTCAATTCCCTGGTTGTGTGCAGCGTTATTGTAGTCAAACTGGCAACCCTGTCCCTGAGTTCCCTGGCAGGGGGCTACTCCGTAAGGGTTAGCGTTAAAATATGGTTTTGAAGTATAATTAGACTGGGACAGAACGTAAACACTATCCATATAGGCTGCCCCGGCAACAATCAATTGTGACATACAAGTATCTGTTGTACCATTTTTTACAAATGCCAGGGAATATCGCTGGCCAGTTTCAGATTTAGACAGGTCAATGGCTCCCGTTTTAGAATTTATACTCAAGCCATCGGGCCAGGAAAGATAAGTTCCGACGACACCCTGGTTATTCTGCGGGTACACATAATAGTCCCCGGATGCCGGCTGTGAAAACACGATTGAATCTCCATAGTCTGGCGCGAAATCACATCCCGATGCAGGAGCCTCCGGATATGGAACTACCGGAGTTACCGGAGCCGATAAAGTGGTATCGACTGCGTGTGGAATATTTCCGCTAGGGGAAGTAGTATTATTGTTATTCTCCAGGAGGGGCTGGTCGACCGATTTCTTACATGCAACAGCAATGCAAATGGTCATTATAAGGATCAATGATCCTTTGTTCAGATATTGTTTCATGGGTATTAGGGTATGGTTAAAATCTACTACAAGATACTCGGAAAACACTGTATCTGCAAGGGTTCCCGCGTATTATTAACGAAGATAAAAGGGTGAAAATACGGGCAAATAATGCAGTCGTAATTAGATTTTTTCCCGATATGGGAAAATTAGAAATGAGGGCACTGCACTTCTGATCTGCCGTTGTCAGCGGTTTTTTTGAAAATATAGACCAGTGAAATCTCGATCCCGCCCTGGCTCTGAGAAGCCACTTTAAATCCGGAAATATTCACGTCATAACTCATCCCGAGATTAAATCTCCCATAATCCAAACCGACATACGGGATGATGGCATCTCCTACGTTACTGGTTCTTCCCCAGGCACCGATGTATACATTCACAGGACTTGTTTCATCAGTAGTTGCACTGAGTTCTAATGCGCCTCCAAATAAAAATTCGCTGGCTGTTGCCTGTCGGTTATATAACGTGCTTACATACCATGTTTTCCCGGATGATGATTCTGGAAAATAACCACCCCCATGCACGGTCAACCTGGTTGGAACTGAGATATCGTCTGCTCCCAGAAAGCTTGCTTTTGGCTGGTTGATATTGTACATAGCAACTCCAAAATAAATTTCATTGCTTCCATTGAGTGTTCCGTTATACAATAATCCGGCATTCATATCAAAATAACTGGTGGTCACAACCTGAAGGTTTACTGGTTCCGATGCGGAGGGAAGCCATGATCCGTCTAATTGAAGCCCATCCACGAAATGAAGTCTTGGCCCATCGAGCGTTCTGTTCGCATAAGCCCCCTGGAACCCTACTCCGATGGTATGCCATCCGTTTTCATCTATCGCTTTGTGATAGGCAGTGGAAATCGCAAAATAATTACTGTTTAAGATGCCATTCGCTGTTTTATCTGTCATTGCCATGAAACCGAGCCCCCATCGGTCACCTTCGCGCAATTTATCCTGGAGTATGGGAAAGTCAACGGAAACGGTTGACGTGATATATGCTTTATTAACCGTGGGCCATTGATTCCGATAATTTCCGGCCGCACGCATATCACCGTTGAATTTACCAGTCAATGCCGGGTTCAGTGTAAGTGGCGAAGCGTAAAATTGAGAAAACGAGGGGTCCTGCGCAGAAACCACGTTTGTCAGATAAACCAATAAAATGAAAATATAAAGCCGCGTTTTCATATACTTTAATTCACTTATCTCAATAATTCAACTGTGCCTTTTAAAATAAAATTCTCGCCCGAAAAACATATCATTTCAGTCACGAATACATATGTATCAGATTTCTGGGGAATGCCGTTTAGATTTCCGTCCCACCCATACTTAAGATCATTGGGTGGAAAGTTGGTTCTTGAATACATCAGTTGACCCCACCTCGAGTAAACCTGGAATGATTTTACAATTTTTACTCCGCTTCCTGTCGGATAGAAATAATCGTTATTACCATCGTGATTCGGACTAAATGCATTAGCCATGTTGACGCCACTCTGCAAGCATAACAATCGAATGGTCACCGTTGCAGAAGAAGTACATCCAATGGCTGTCTTAACGGTCACGGAATACGTCATCGGAGCCAACGGTGTTGTGATGGGTGTTGCGCAATCTGTGCAATTGAGATATAACGGTGGTGACCAGTCATATGAAACGACGTCTGCACTTACTGTGGGAACTATGAGGACATCCGTTCCGGCCAATACCGGATCGGGCGTAGGGATTGTGACTGATGGCAATGAATCAACAATCACTCTTACACTGGCAGTATCAAAAAAGCATTTGTATTTATCTTCACCGATAACCGTATACTGAGTCGTGCCGGATGGATGTGCAATAACACTGTCTCCTGTTTTTTTATTTAGCGTATTTGATGGCGACCAGGTATAACTATTTGCATTATCTGCGTATAAATATGCAATACCTCCAATACAAATCGTGGTATCAGGAGACACCGGCATGGGGAATGGACCAATCACATGCACCGTATCATAAGCCTTCCTTACACAACCTACCGGAGACGAAACCTGGAATGTAGTAATGAAATCTCCCGGATTGGAATAATTAAAAGTCGGGTTCAACAGATTTGACGTATCCGCCGTTCCACCCGTTCCAAAGTCCCAATGATAGGCAAGCGGATAACCAAGCGTATCGGCGACATAACTGACTATATTTGGACCATAAGAAATCGCACCATTACCACAGAGGGTAACCGGCGGCCCAAGGGCTGCAAACAAAGTATCTATTAAAATCTGATGGTCTGAAACATAGGACAATTGACAGCCTGTTGAATCTGTAAGGATCAGAGCAGGTGTAAACAATCCGGGCAGAACATATGTGTGTACCGCGATGGAATCCTGTGTTGTCAACACTGTGCCGTCTCCAAAATCCCAGGTATATGATCCGGCGTAGCTGGCTGTAGCATGTAATGTATCTGCAGCCGGAGAACAAGCCTGGTACAGGGGAGTATATAGTTTGCCAAATGGACCTTTAACAATGATCGTATCAAATGAGATAACAGAGATACCATTGGCTCCATATCCGGTTAAGGATACAATATAGGTACCGGGGATATCGTATTGATATTTTGGAGTAATCTTATTATCAGCGGTTCCCTTTCCATCACCAAAATCCCAATGCAAGCCGGTTGTATTGACCGGCATTGCAGTAAAATTTACAAACAGCGGCGGGCAGTTTGAATTATTATAATAATATGAGGAATCAATAAATGGCGCAGCAATACTTTGAATTTTCAGTGGCACTACGAGTGTATCGATACAGGCTCCGGCCATCGTCGGGTAAGCGATCAATGTTACAGTATCGGTACCAATATTCGGGAATATATGTGTGACCGTGGTGGCACTGGTTGATGTGGTTCCATCTCCTGCAAAAATCCATAAAAATGTCGCCCCTGTATTTTTAACGCTGGTATTCGTAAATGTTATTGGGAAACCTGGCGTGATCGTGCCCGGCGAATACGTCAGGTTGGCTTTGACACCATAAATGAAAATCTGTGTGACCGGAAGTTTCATGGTTGCCTGACAACCATTTGTATCAGTTACGGTCAATTGGGGATTGTATGTCCCCGGGAAAGCATACAAATGTTGTACGGTATCGCTGGCTAGTTTTGTGATCGTATTTCCGTCCCCGAAATTCCATTGCCATGAAACAATCGGCACATTATTAACCGCCTTTGATGAATCAGTAAAAATGACCGGAGCGTGGTAACATAACTGGCTCTGATCACCGAAATTCGCGACAGGACCTATTATATGAATCGGGATATAATTACTTGTATCATAACAACCAAAAAAATCGGATTGCGTAATTACACGGATACTATCCTTACCGGAAACCAGTCCTGAAACTGAACCTGAATATGCGTTTTTAAAACCCGCACCTCCAGTCGTATTAAAAGTTCCATCATTATACTGCCACTTGTAGGTCTTATAATAGGTAGACCCATTTACCGCCTTGCGTTGATAATTTGTATCCAGGCCACTTATTTTTACGGGCAGGGTTGAACTGGCACATATTGTGTCTTTTGTTGAGCTCAATACGGGTTTTTGTTTCCCAAGGGCGTATACTGGAACCGGTCCGGTGGTTTGTATACAGGCTCCAAATGTTACCGTAACAGAAGCAGTGTAAGCGCCGCCTTTCGGATAATGATGATTCTTAGTCGCTACATACACATTATCGGTTTCATTCGGCGAGCCATCCCCGAAATTCCAGACATATTGGTCACCACCTCCGGGAGTAACTGTCAGTGCCACGGTTAACCGGTCACTATCACAATTATTGACAGCTGTTAATTTCGGTATCGGAGTTGTTTTTACATATCGTGTAATGGTTGATGTGTCACTCTTACAACCCGGACTGGACGCAACCAGGGTCATATTATACGATCCTTCTGCATTGTATTGATGAGTGTGATAAATATTATTATTGATGTCCGATTGACCGTCGCCATAAAACCACTTAAACTGGAACGCGCTGTCGTCAAGGTTATGAAATGTTTCAAGCTGGTTGGCTGTACAAGGCAAAGAATCGGCTGCAGTAAAAATGGCGTGCGGCTTGGGATAAACGATAATGGTATCGGATGGAAATGCGCCGCCGTTGCATCCATGAATGGTGGTAAAGCTTAAATTAATGATATACGTGCCTGGCGTTGAAAAAACGTGCACCGGGTTCGGGCTTGTTGATGTTGTTCCATCCCCGAATGACCAGAAGTAAGTCGCCAGTGTATCCTGTGATATGGCCGTGAACGTTGCCTGAACGTCCGCACAGTAAACAGCAGAAGGAATTAAAATGGTATCTGCATGAATTTTTGCTGTAGGCTGGGCCGAGTTAAATGTTTCAGAAATAGTGGAAGAGCAACCATTCGTATTTGTGATGGTAAGCGTTGGAGAAAACAAACCATTCGTCAGATAAGTAAATGTGGGATTCCTCAGATTTGATGTGTCTGCCGGATTCCCTGTAAAATTCCAATGCCAGTTGGTTGCACCTGCACTAGTATCGGTAAAATTGACCACCATCGGAGAAGAACAACTGGTGCCTTTATTCAATATAAAGGGAGTGATGTCAGGAGCAGCCAGAACGTTTATATTTTTCACAACCGAATCAGGACATACTCCAAAGTTCTCATACATCCTGACAGTATAATTACCGGCAGTTGCATAGACATGGCCATATGAAATACCAATGCCGCTTCCTCCGTCTCCAAATGACCAAACAGGACTGGCAGAAGGCGCCGGGCTGCTTTTATTAATGAATATGATTGTATTTCCCGGGCAATAAGAAGAGGCTGTTGTAAAATCTGCGCTATAGTTGGCAGCATTAATTAACGCAGGTTTTGTGATGCTGGATGAACATCCGTAAGTATTTGAAACGACTAAGGAGATACTGTAATTCCCTTTTGATGCATACAAATGCGAGGGGTTCGTTAATGTACTGCTGTCCCCGTCACCAAAACTCCATGCATACGTTAATGCACCATCACCTGTGGAGGTGTTATGAAAAATGACCGGCTGATTCAGACTACAGATCGCCGTCGAGTCGACATTAAAAGAAGGCACCAATGCGGGATATACCTGTACCATATCCGGAACCTTCCAGGTGTTAATACATCCAAAACTATTTGTGGCCGTAAGGCTCACTGAATATGTTCCAGGAAATTGATAAATATTGGAAACTGAACCTGAAGTTGTACTCTGGGAATTACCATCTCCAAAATTCCAGATAGATCCTGTGATTGTGCCGTCTCCTGGCGTGACCACACTCGTAAAATCCACCAGCAACGGCGCACAACCCACTGTTTTTGCCGCGGAAATAGTAATGCCGGGCTTTTTGAAAACCGTAATGGTTTTGGAAATCGAAGCTGTTTTCAATCCATCCTGAATGGTCAGTGTTACAGTGTAATTCTGCCCGTTGAAATAGGTCGCAGAAACAGGGTTGTTCTTTACATTGGTAGTAATTCCGTTTCCGTTTCCAAAAGTCCAGGTATATGTTGCAGCAGGGCTAGTTCCGGTTGAATTATTCACAAAACTCACAGCAAGGGGAGAACATCCTGATAGAGTACTCGGTGTAAAATCTGCGACCAATTGAGACATAACAGGCGAAATTCCAGCCAGCAAAAAAAAGATTGCCAACAGAAAACGGATTTTCCTGCCTGAAATACTGTTAAAGGCCATCGGCCGGGTTTTAGGATATTGGGTTTATCATCGACTATTACTGAAACTAAACGATAATCAGAGGCATATATTACAATGAGAAGTCGTTTCCCAACGTGGGAAATCATCCAAATTCTGTAAGCCGTAGCATCCGCCTGAAACCCTTTATGGACAAGGGTTTTATTGACCTACTCAAATACATGAAAACACTTAGTCCAATGTTCCTATTGACATATGAAAAAGAAATGACCCCTTAAGGGGGATTCGAATTTCTCGTTCGGAAATCAATAAAGCTCGATGGGAAATTAAGAGAGTTGATCAGAAAATGAGGAATGTATGTTTATGCCTGCACAATCAACTTAATTAAAAAAAAATGATCATTATGTACTTCAAAAAACTATCAGAACTGCCGTTGAGATACGGAAAAAATTATCTGCTGACGATAACTATACTGGCGTTGTCGTTCGGGTGCCGCAAATCAAATGTTGATCAAAAATTCCTTCGCGATTTTGAGCAGGTCAACCTGGTTGCTAACAACAATGAATATCATGCCAGTCATATTGATAATACACTGCTCAATGCATTTGGAATCGCATGGACTCCCAATGGATTTGCATGGGTAAATTCAGTAGGTGGCCATGTAAGCGAAATTTACAATTCAGAAGGAGTAAGGCAGAGAGCAGTCAACATACCTTCTTCAGCTTCACCTGCAGATTCGAATGGCGGATTTCCCTGTGGTATTGTTTTGAGTTCAGGAAAAGGATTTAATCTGCGGAATGGGCCGTCCAGTTTCCTCTTTAGCGGGTTCGAAGGCGGATTGTCAGGATGGAACCCCGCTTCCGGGAATAATGCCCAATTTATTTTACATCCGCCCGGAGCCAGTTTTACAGGTCTGGCCATTGGTTCCAGTGGTGGAAAAAATTTCATTTACGCCGCAAATTTCGGAGCCAAGAAAATTAATGTTTGGGATACAACATTCGCCCGTGTAGATATGCCTTTCAAAGATCCTACTCTGCCGGATGAATATTCTCCTTATAATATTCAGGCCATCGGTGACTCATTATTTGTCATGTATGCGAAATTGAAAACGACAGATCCGGGCGCCGGACATGGAGTGGCCGGAGATGGATTTGGATACGTCAGCGTGTTCAGCACAGATGGAACGTTTGGAAGACGATTCGCTTCTCAGGGCACATTAAATATACCCTGGGGAGTCACCTTGGCCCCTTCCAGTTTTCTGCAGGACCAGGATGTAAATAACAGCGGAAGCGAAAATGGGGATTACGGAACAAAAAGTTCCATTGCAAGTGTTAATACCCTCAGTGAAGAGAGTCGTCATCTGAATGAGCCTGTGATATTGATCGGAAATTTCGGCGATGGACATATCAATGTGTTTAGCCTGGGCGGAAGATTTCTTGGGCAATTACAAACGCATAAGCACACACTCGTAATCGACGGATTATGGTCACTCTCTTTCCCGCCGGCAAGCGCAAATATTGATCCGGCCAGATTGTATTTCACAGCAGGACCGGATAGCGAACAGGATGGTCTTTTCGGATACCTGATTAAAAAATAACAGAGGGTCAATCAATAACGTAAGCAAGAAAAAGGCCCCTTTCCAGGGGCCTTACTTTTTAAATGTGTAAATCTTGGTGGTTCGGTTTAAAAACCTTGTTGCCCGACGAGGATTCGAACCTCGACAAACAGAATCAAAATCTGTCGTACTACCTTTATACTATCGGGCAATTCGCAAACAGGCCGCAAAAATAAGGTTTTTTAAAAAATACACCGAACTAAACCGGAATTCCATTCGATTATTTCACTTCAACCAGATAAAAATTCTTTTTGCCTTTCTGAACGAGAATATATTTTTTATGCAACAGCAACTCTGTACTTAGTTTAAACTGTATATTCTCAACTTTGATGCGGTTTATGCTGATGCCTCCATTTTGAATCATCTTTCTTGCTTCTCCTTTACTTGCAAGAATGTCTGTTTCGGCTAAAAAGCTTACCGCATCCACACCCTGCGCCAGTTCACTGATAGAAAATGAACACTTCACAATACCCTCCAATTGATGCAAGTCCTGTTCAGTCATGTCTTCAGCCAGACCCGATTGATTGAATAATTTTTCGGTCGTAACCAGCGCCAGTTCGTATTCTCCGGCGCCATGAATGAAAACGGTGATTTCCTTCGCCAGTGCTCTCTGAAGCAATCTGTCCGATGGGTTTTTTTGATGATCTTCGAGTAAAGATTGAATTTCTTCTTTTTTTAAAAACGTAAAAATCTTTATCCATTTCTCTGCGTCTGCATCCGTTGCATTCAACCAGAACTGATAAAATTGATAAGGAGATGTCCTGGAAGGATCCAGCCATATATTACCCTTTTCGGTCTTTCCAAACTTCCCTCCATCGGATTTGGTAAGTAACGGACAGGTAAACGCAAATGCCTCACCACCTGCCTTCCGCCGAATGAGCTCTGTTCCCGTTGTTATGTTTCCCCATTGGTCACTTCCACCCATTTGCAATTTGCAATTCCGGTTCCTGTACAGCCAGTAAAAATCATATCCCTGCACCAACTGATATGAAAATTCGGTGAAACTCATGCCTGTTGTACCTTCCAGCCTTTTCTTCACACTGTCCTTGGCCATCATGTAATTCACGGTAATATGCTTACCTACGTCTCGGATAAATTGTAGGAAATTCATATCCCTGAACCAATCAAAATTATTGACCATTTCCGCAGCATTTGGTTTCGCTTGATCAAAATCAAGATATTTTTCCAATTGTTTTTGGATACCCTGCAGATTGTGATTCAGCGTGGTTTCATCAAGAAGGTTTCTTTCTTCATTTTTGCCGCTGGGATCACCGACCATACCGGTTGCTCCACCTACCAATGCAACTGGCTTATGCCCTGCTCTTTGCAAGTGCACCAACAGTAAAATGGGCACCAGGCTCCCAATATGCAGACTATCGGCTGTAGGGTCAAAACCTATGTAACCGGAAGTCATTTCCCTGGAAAGTTGTTCCTCCGTACCGGGCGTAATATCCTGTATCATGCCCCGCCAACTCAGCTCTGGAATAAGCGACATAATTTGTTCTGCGGAATTTTGGCAAAAGTAAGGGATATTCGCATCCTGAAAACGTCGCAATATTCTGAATAAAAAGGCGTTAGAATAAGTTTATGGTATTGACTTCAGTGACCCGGAGATTCAGAACCAATTGCCCCCTATTCCTGCTGTTGCTGATTTTATTTTGCAACCGGTCCATGGGTCAATTTGCCAAATATTCCAATGAATTTTTGAATATTGGTGCGGGCGCGCGTGGAATGAGCATGGGCAATGCGCAGGTTGCTTCAGTAACAGATGGAACAGCGGGTTATTGGAATCCGGCCGCTTTAGCAAATGTTACGGGCAGTCCGCAATTGAATTTGATGCACGCGGAATATTTTGCAGGAATTGGAAAATACGATTATGCCAGCCTCACACTTCCTCTGAAGGACAACAAACGGACCCTGGGTCTTACCCTGCTTCGCTTTGCAGTAGATGATATTCCAAACACCGTATTTCTTGTCCAGCCTGACGGATCGATAGATTTCAGCAACATCACGACATTTTCCTCGGCAGACTACGCCTTTCTGATTACGCTGGCCCAACAGGTGGACTGGATAAAAAATACCAAAATGAATTTTGGTATCAATGCGAAAATCATCCACCGGCTGGCAGGAGATTTCACAACTTCCTGGGGATTTGGCTTTGACGCTGCTGTACAGGTTATCGGCGATCGCTGGAAACTTGGTATTGTAGCCAAAGACGTAACAACCACTTTCAACGCCTGGTCGTATAATATAAATCAGGAATGGAGAGAAGTGTTTTATGCCACTTCGAACGATATTCCATCCAATTCCGTTGAATTAACGGCACCGCAGTTGATCCCCGGCTTCAGTTATAATTTTCCAATCAACAAAAAAATGAGCCTGCTCGCAGAAGCTGATTTCGACATAACCTTCGACGGAAAACGAAATACGGTGATCAGTTCAAATCCGATTAGTATCGATCCCAAAGTAGGATTGGAATTTTCGTACAATAATGTTTTTTTTGTGCGGGGTGGTATTAACAATTTTCAGCAGACTCTCGATGACAGGGACACGACAAACCAGAAAAAAATCTGGATTTATCAACCATCCATCGGAGCAGGATTCAAAATAGGGGATGTGCAGATTGACTATGCATTCACGAACCTTGCCAATCAGTCAAACCCCCTATATACGCATGTATTTTCGTTAAAAGTGGATTTGGTAGATATGAAGAAGAAAGCAAATAAAAAATAGATCCGGCCCTGACAAACGAACTGATTATGAGAAAAATTTTTACACTGTGTTTAATCCTGATTGCCGGCATTGCCATAGCGCAGCCGTACAACAATGAATGGATTGATTACAGTAAAACCTATTATAAATTTAAAGTTACGGTCGACGGGCTCTACCGGATTCCGGCTTCTGTTCTTGCAGGTGCCGGCCTGTCAGCAGCGGATGCTAAGGATTTTCAGCTCTTTCGTAATGGAGTCGAGGTACCCGTCTATACATCCGTGAACAGCGGACCTCTCTCATCCACCGATTATATTGAGTTCTGGGGTCAGATGAATGATGGCAAGGCAGATAAACCGCTCTACAGAAATCCGGCGTATCAACATACGGATAAATGGAGCCTGCAATCCGACACGGCTGTTTACTTCCTGACGCTGAATCCATCCGGCAATCCATTTCATTATAATAGCATAACGAATGATACAACTTCGAATATTCTTCCGGTTAGTCCCTACTTTCTGTATACAACAGGAACCTATTTCAAAACCCAGATAAATGCCGGGTACGCAGCAGTTCTTGAGCAATATATTTATTCTTCATCTTATGATATTGGTGAATTCTGGAGTTCCAACTTTTCATCCCAGGGTGCACCCGTTACAGACAATCAAAACAATCTTTTTATTTATACCGGAGGGCCCGATGCGAATTTTAAATTCGGTGCAGCGGGCTGTTCTGATACCCTGCGTAATATCCAGGTGAAAGTGAATAATATACTTGTCAAAGACACTTCGTTAAATAGTTTCAATGATATCGTAACGAATGTGAGCATCCCCGTTGCCTCGTTAAATACTTCTAACACTCCTTTCGAGTTTATCAACAATTCCCAGGCTCTGACTTATGCAGACCGTCTGGTCGTTTCATTCTATGAACTTACATATCCGAGACAATTTAATTTTGGCGGACAATCCAATTTCCAGTTTCAGTTGGGCCCCAATGCCAGTGGCTACTTCTTAAAAATCACCAATTTCAACCAGGGAGCTGCTACACCCGTTTTATATGATAGAACAACCGGACAAAGATTTCTTGCCATTTCTTCTGCCGGTGTCCTGACTTTTGCTCTGCCGGGAACAGGTTCTGTAAGAAATCTGGTTTTGGTAAGTCAGGATCCTTCCAATATCCGTTCTATTAATAACTTGCAAAAGAGAAATTTTATTTCTTATGCTGATCCTTCAAACCAGGGAAATTACCTGATCATCAGCAACCCGATTTTGTATACGGGCAGTCATTCGAACAACCCGGTGGCTGATTATAAGAGTTACAGGTCTTCCGCATCAGGCGGATCTTTTAACGCGCAGATTTATGACATCAACGAACTAACGGACCAGTTTGCCTTCGGCATTCAGAAACATCCGCTGGCAATCAGGAATTTCGTCAACTATGCCAGGAATGCGTTTTCGCAGAAACCGCAAAACGTACTGCTGATTGGACGAGGTGTGGATTATATCGACTATCGCACGTACCAGGCAGATCCGAATACGGAATTGCTCAATCTTGTACCTACATTTGGTTTTCCGGCATCAGATGTTATGCTTACTTCTGCCAGTGGATCTGGTTTGATCAATCTGATTCCTATTGGACGCCTGGGGGCCAGTAAAAGGAACAGAAGTAGAAGATTATCTGAATAAAGTCAAAGAATATGAACAGGTTCAACAATCTGCGGCGAATACAATTGCCGGAAGAGCCTGGCGGAAAAATGTTATACATGTTACCGGCGCTACAGATCCTTTCCTGGAAGCGGTGCTCTGTAATTATATGGCGTTTTATCAACAAATTATTTCAGACACCCTGTTTGGCGCAAATGTATTCCGCTTCTGTAGTTCGACAATTGATCAGAATAACCAGGTATCGGGTAATCTCTTTCCGCAGCTATTCAGTAATGGAATCGGCGTACTGACTTATTTTGGTCATTCTTCAGCTTCCTCCCTTGGCTTCAATCTCGACGATCCAAGCCTTTACAGTAACCAGTCAAAATACCCGGTAATGTATGTAAACGGGTGTTATGCAGGCAATTATTATACTTATGATGTAGGAAGGCTCTCTACTGGTAAATCATTATCTGAAACCTATGTTTTTATAAAAAATAAAGGATCCATAGCGTTTGTTGCCAGTTCGCATTTTGGTGTTGTAAATTATTTGAATTTACTGCTCAGCGATATGTATAATTTGATGTCACATGAAGATTATGGAAAGAGTATTGGAACCATTGAAACAGATGCCGGCAATAAAGTGACTACTCTTTTACCGACAGATTTTTTAGCACGCTGCCAGACCGAACAAATGGGAATTCATGGCGATCCGGCTATAACAATCAGCGATGAAAAACTGCCGGACTACGATGTAGAATCTTCTACAGTACAAATAAATCCGGCATTTATTTCTGTTGCGGATAATCATTTTGATTTGGTAGCAACATTTTACAATCTGGGAAAAGCGGTTCCCGATTCAATCACGGTACTTGTTACCAGAAAATATCCTGACGGTTCCACTTCAACACTACTGAAAAAGAGAATCCCGGGAATTCATTATACTGATTCAATCCGGATTCAGGTCCCGATCGTGGCTACGCGGGATAAAGGACAGAATTATATTACGGTTACAATCAATTCTGACAACAATGTCACCGAAACAACCCTGGCTAATAATACAGTTACGACTTCGATTTTTATTTATCAGGATGAATTAACACCCATTTACCCTTACAACTATGCTATTATAAATACCCCGCTTCAGCACCTCTTTGCTTCCACCGCGAATCCGTTTGCACCGCTGACGCAGTATGTGATGGAAATAGATACGACGGAGGCATTTAACTCTTCGTTAAAAGTCAGCAAAAATCTCAGCTCAGTGGGAGGTGTATTTGAATTCGATCCTGGAATAAAATATGCTGACAGCACCGTTTATTACTGGAGAACATCCATTCAGCCCGCACAAAATCAGGCCTATCATTGGAACGAATTCTCCTTTATCTATATAGATTCCTTAAAGAGTACTGTTGGATTTAATCAGTCACACTATTTCCAGCATTTGCAATCCACCGGAAATGGCATTAGTATGACGCCAGATAGAAAGTGGACCTATGGCACCCATCTTAATAATTTATATATTACGCAAACTGTTTTTCCAACAGGAAGTAGTCAAACAAATGATTTTGCAGTTACCGTAAATGGTGTCAGGGTAATGGCCAGTGCCTGCCTGGGATATTCCTTAATTTTTAATGTCTTTGACCCTGTAACTTTCAAACCGTGGAAAAATGTGGATGCCCTGGGAAATAATCTGTATCTAAGCGGAAGTGCTTCGGCCAACTGCGATGTTACACGAAATGACAATTTCGAATTCTCGTATCTGGATTCCATCAGTCGTTACAAGATGGTTCGTTTCATGGACAGTATTCCAACCGGGGCCTATGTTGTTGTAAGGAATATCATTAGTCCAAACCAGACTGCCAACACATATTCGAGTGACTGGCAGAAGGACACCCTTGTTTGGGGTCCAAATAATTCTATTTACCACAGATTGGTTGCTGCCGGACTTGTTGATCTAAATACTTATAACAGCCCAAAAGCATTTGCGTTTGTTTATAAGAAAAATGACCCCAGTTTCGCACCACAATCAAAATGGACACTGGGAATTTATGATCGGATCATATTATCGGTTGATTGTTCTTCATCAAATGAAACGGGTTCCGTAACTTCTCCGTCATTTGGTCCGGCAAAGAAATGGAATCAGATTCATTGGAGGGGAAGCAGCCTTGAAAATCCTTCTACTGACAGTGTTGGAGTAGATGTTTATGGAGTTGATACATCCGGAATTCAATCCTTGTTATTCAGCTTGAATGCTGGTACACAGGACTTTGACATTTCGTCTGTAAATCCGCAAACCTATCCATATCTAACATTAAAGCTAAATACAACGGATACGACAAATGCTACCGCATACCAATTAAAATACTGGCGGATAAATTATGAGCCTGTACCTGAAGGCGCCATTGCACCCAACATATTTCTTACAGGCAAAGATTCCGTGGAACTTGGAGAAACAATTTCCTTTGGAATAGCTTTCAAAAATATTAGTCTGCCGAAATTTGACAGTCTGAAAATTTCTTTTAAAATCATTGATAAAAATAATGTTACACATGTAATTCCGTTTTCGAAATTTAAACCATTGATCAGCGGGGATACAATTAAAATCGTGTATGATATCGATACCAAAAATTATCCTGGTCTGAATACTATTAATGTTGACGTGAACCCATCGAACGATCAGCCGGAAGAATATCATTTCAACAACTTCCTGTATAAAAATTTTTATGTAAAAGTGGATCAAACCAACCCTTTGCTTGATGTCACTTTTGATAATGTTCATATCCTCAATGAAGATATAGTATCAGCAAAACCACATATTCTGATTAAATTGAAAGATGAAGCTAAATTTTTATTGCTGAACGATACTTCTGTCCTCAAGGTGCAACTTCGGTATCCGGATGGAACCCTGCATCCATACTATTTCAACAATGATACCCTTCGTTTTACGCCCGCTACCAGCAATGCAGATAATACCGCAAGTGTTGAATTCAATCCAGTTTTCTTAAATCAAATTAATCCAGCAGGAGACGAATATACATTAATAGTAACTGGGTCCGATAAAAGCGGCAATGCATCCGGCACCATCCAATACCAGGTCACCTTCAAAATAATTACGAAGGCAATGATTTCGAATATGTTGAATTATCCAAACCCATTTACCACGTCAACTGCTTTTGTTTTCACTATCACGGGGAGTGATGTTCCGCAAAATATCAAGATCCAGATATTAACTATAACAGGTAAAGTGGTAAAGGAAATTACTAAAGACGAACTCGGCCCGTTACATGTCGGTCGGAATATCACTGAATACAAATGGGATGGAACGGATATGTATCATCAGCGCCTGGCCAATGGCGTGTATTTGTATCATGTGGTTACCAACCTGAATGGGAAATCACTCGACAAATACAAGGCCCAATCTGATAACACAGACCAGTATTTTATTAAAGGATACGGGAAAATGTATTTGATGAAATAATTGTTTCAGGATTTCTGTGAAGCAGAGCGGCACTTATTTTTTAAGGGCCAGAAAATAAGACTCAAAATAGCGAAAACTGATCATGCTAAGCACAAACGAAATAATAATAGACAGCAATAATGAAATTATCTGAATGGCAAATATTTCGCCGGGGAAATAAATGGTTCCCCAATTTGTGATTTTTTTGCTAAGTATCAATAGGACTGGCCAGTGGAAAACATACAATCCATACGAAATCTTCCCGCAAAAACGTAGAAACCTCATTTTACAAATAGCGGCAACAATACTCCCATTCTGAGAAGCGGTATGGATTAAACAGGCAAAGCATATTGCAACGCAGGAATAGCCAATGGTTTCCATGAAAGGATTACTGAACCAGGAATTCCCAAGTTTAATTATACTTGCTACTAAGGGAACAGAAATAATGACCGAGATGCGATTGGTCCATGCCTGTGGAATTTTAAAATCACTTTCTTGTATCTGAGAAAGTATAGCGCCTATTACTAAAGAATCCATCCTGCAAAAAGTGTTGACATAATTAATCACGTAGTGGCTTTCCTTGAAGTAGAAATAAATTAATAGCCTGATTATTACAACCGCAATTACAGTACAGAACCATAATATTAACCGCGTTCGCCCAGAAGAAATGAAATATATAATAAATGGCCAAACCAGATAAAACTGTTCCTCAATAGCAAGCGACCAAAAATGCGTTAAATAAGCATCGTGTGGAAATCCAAATAAACTAAACGACCAATTTTCTAAAAAAATGAAAAAACTTAACCAGTGTGAAGTATAGTATGAAAGTGCTTCAAGGTTTTCCGTTTTCGCCAGAAAATGAATGGCTAGAAAAAAAATAATTAAAACGGCATAATACAAAGGGAAAATACGCAGTATTCTATTCCTATAAAATTTCCTAAAATATTCCGAATTCCCCCGGGTTGATAATAATTTCCGTGTAATCAAATATCCCGACAAAACAAAGAACAGGTCAACACCTGTCCAGCCTATAGTGAATAAACTCCGGGACGGAAAATAATGATAACAAATAACCATTAAAATAGCCAATCCCCGGAGACCGTCTAACGCAGGTATATGTTTTGTTTGGGCGGAGGTTACCATTGAATCTCACGATGAAAAATGTCAGGAGAGTTATTTCTTCCCGTGCCTGCCTTTTTAAGTAATATAACAAAAGTGAAAGCAATCCATGCCAAGGCGCTGATGATCGTAAAAATTACTAATTTATGACTATCATAAAAAAATCTGATCGTATTGGTCCCCCTGTTTATTGAAACACTCATAAATGCGATTGCATAAGGCTGGATTTCTTTCGTATTTCCATTTACGCTGGCTTTCCACTTGAAATAATTATTCTGTAATAAAATCAGTGTATCGGTGCGGTCGGCCTCTACCTGGATATCTATTTCTGCGGGTGTAAAAGAAGTAATATGTATGTTTTCTTGTAAAGTTTGGTCCCTTAAAAAAACAAACGGTTTTTGATTAATAAAAGCTGTCAGAGAACTTTTGAAATACGCCGAGGTATTATTAAGCCTCGTTGGATAATTACAGAGAAAAGGAGTTCCCGGCTGTTTGCTATAATACGACCAGCATCCGATTACTTTATTCAGGTCTCTTTCTAAATACCTGTTTTCAGCAATCGGCTTCAGAGAGGGAACAGGAATCCCCGAAGGAACCTCTTTAAAATATTGCTGAATTTCAAAAGGGCTTAACAATTGTATTCCTGTTACGGGCAGGTTGGTCCAGCTGAAAACAACCAGATCAGTCATTATAAATAACGGCAGCAAAATCCGGTCCTTTATTTTCCGGGCTAATAGAAAATACAAGCAAATGATAATAAGAAGTATAGCTGCATTTATAAAGAGCCTGTCGAAAAAAGTAAGAGCATCCAGCCATCCTTTAATACTTGAAAATACATGCACCGAATCCGGGATAAAAAATTTGGATGAGGTTGCATATACATAGTGTCCAATGACGATCACAAGGCAAATGCCGGCAATAATTGCAAGGAAATTCCGAAAACTCCGGATATTTCGTCCTTCCAGCAAATCATTTAAAATAAAAGACCCTACCAATAGTAAACTCAAAATGCCGAAAATCCTGAATTCTCCGTTTGTTCTGATATGATCTAATAAAGGAAGTACAGGATACAGCATCTCTTTAACCGGTCCTCCAAGGCTCAGTAAAAACATGAAAAGTCCGGCCAGCAGAAAAATCTTTTGAAAGTAATTTTTCTTTTTAATCAGTGCTATAAGAAAACAGAAAAATCCTACCAATGAAAAATAACCATTTCGCATTAAAGGATCGTTGTGAAACCAATTGCCATTACCTGTCGTCGAAAACGGATAAATAAAAGACAGATAAGAACTGATATCGAATCCAGTATCCGAATAGGACGACTGAAGAACAGGATTTGCCCTGGTAAAATGGGGGTAAATTTCATAATAGGAATAAAAGAGAGGCAGGGCAAGAATCAGGAAACAGGCGGTCAAAATCAAATCTGTTTTGATTAATCGAATGATTGCCTGTTTTTTATTTTCTCCGCCCTCACTAAAAATGATAGCTCCTATTTGAACAACAAAAAGGAAATAAATGCAGGCCACCGGAATAGCTGGGTGGCCGCCGGTGGCCAAAAGATATAAGCTAACCAGGCAGAAAAATAACTTCCTGATAGTAAATCCATTTTGAAGAGCCAGGCAGTTTTTTAGAACGAGCGGGAGAAAAGCCGCGCATGTAAGAAAATTGGTATGCTGCAGATTGCCGATAAAAAACCCACAGCTCATATACATGACACCCAGACAAAACGAAACTCTTTTATTATGCCCAAGGAAGATGCCTAATTCAAATGCGGTTATCCCTGCTATCCAGATATAAAACAAAATTTCAACTGATAAAATGGGCACAGAATACCCAATCCAGCCAAATATCCACGTAATCGGGTTCCAGAAAGCAAATCCCGGATCTGCATAAAGAGGAAGACCAAAATTGATATAGGGATTCCATATCGGCAGGTACCCATTTTTCAAGGCCGCACTAAAAAAATATTTATTGGGGAAATTTGCCGTTAGTGCATCGTTCTTTAATGCAAATAATGAACTTGATAATGGCAGATAGGCGATAATTAAGAAAACAAGCAATAACAAATAGATAAAATAGCTGTTTCTCTTAATTTTTGTCATAGTATAAAAAACCGGCTTTGTAATGAAACTGAACGCGGAACTGCTTTTTATCGCTTAAATGCAATATTATATTGCCTCTCCACATATTTGCCGATCAAATCAAACTCAATATTTGCGAATGAACCCGGAAAGAGGTCACGGATGTTGGTATTGTCAAATGTATAAGGAATGATTGCAACTGAAAAAGTATTGTTCGTAACATTAAAGCATGTCAGACTGATGCCGTTTACGGCAATGGACCCTTTTTCTATGATGAGATTCCGGAAGGAATCAGGGAATTCGAAACGAAAAACCCAGCTTCCGTCCATATTCTCACGAAGGATACATTTTGCCGGGCTATCGACATGACCCTGAACCAGATGTCCGTCCAGCCGCCCGTTAAACTGAAGGCATCTTTCCAGATTGACCCGGCTTCCGGGTCTCCACTCAGACAATACAGACTTGGAAAGCGTTTCTGCAATCGCTGTTACCTGATACGTATGTTCCGTAACTGATTCAATCGTCAGGCAAACCCCATCGTGGGAAAGACTCTGATCTACTTTTAATTCCGGCGCCAGGGAGGAGATGATCTGAAAAGTTTTATTGGTTCCGGTTCCGGAAATGGTAGATATAACACCTGTTGCTTCGATGATGCCCGTGAACATGTTGTAAAAATCGGGATTTCCACCCTTTTTATTACTTTATTTTAAAAAACTCCTTATCTTTGCACACCGAAATTCATTTTAAAAGGAGTACGAATTATGTTGATTATTGATTCAAAAGATTGCGAAAATATAGACAAGGCTTTGAAGAAGTATAAGAAGAAATTCGAAAAAGCCAAGGTATTGATTCAGCTACGCAGCCGTCAGTCATTCACCAAACCATCTATTAAAAGAAGGGGTGAAGTATTAAAAGCTGTATATAAGCAGCAATTGGCCACCGGCAAATTTGACTAACCAAACACACCAGTTTAATGATAAGACGGGCCTTTCAGGTAAAACTGAAAGGCTTTTTTATTTCCTAGCTTTAAATTTTTTACTTTTAGGAGAACCAATCATCCGGCATTGAATTCGATCAGCCAGCCCTTTATTGACTACCTAAAATTCGAAAAAAGGTATTCTGCCCACACAGTTCGGGCATATAGTGATGATCTCGGGCAATTTTTCAGTTATCTGGACGCCAGTTTTGGTGAAACACCTCTCCCACTGGTGTCTACTTCGTTTGTTCGCTCCTGGCTGGCCAGTTTAAAAGAACAAAAAATCGCCTCAAAGTCAATAAACCGGAAAATATCTTCTTTAAAATCCTTCTTTAAATACCAGTTACGAACCGGTTCACTTAAGAAATCTCCCATGACCGGTATCATTAGCCCTAAATCGGGGAAAAGACTGCCGGTATATGTGGAGGAAAAAGACATGCTGTTGCTTACAGAACAGATTGATTTTCCGGACACATGGCAGGGTCGAACCGAGCGACTACTGATCAGGATATTTTATAATACGGGTGTGAGGCTGACGGAACTGGTAAACCTAAAAAACAGTCAGGTAGACATCTCCGGAGCTTCTATCCGTGTAACCGGGAAAGGAAACAAAGAGAGAATTATTCCTATCAGTGTTTCCCTGCTGAATGATATCTGCCTTTATCAGAAAGAAAAACTGTCAATACCAGGATGGAACTACGCGGAAACAGCTGAAACCCTTCTTGTAAATGAAGAGGGCAAGGCACTTTATGTTAAATACGCCTATTTATCTGTCCGTAAATGGCTCTCCAGGGTAACGACGATCGACAAAAAAAGTCCCCATGTTCTCCGTCATAGTTTTGCCACCCATTTAATGAATCATGGCGCTGACCTGAATTCAGTAAAGGAATTGCTCGGACATAGTAGCCTGGCTGCAACCCAGCTGTATACACATAATACCATTGACAAGCTCCGCGAAGTCCATAAGAAAGCCCATCCCAGGGGATAACCTACGGGTGAAAATACAGGGAATATATAAGTCGAAAAATTTGGAAAAATTCCACTAAGGAGTTAATTTCAATACGAGGCAAGTGCATTCGGAGCCTGCAAAAAAAGCTCTTCTATTTATTGTTTAATTGTTAAAAAAGCGAAGCTATGAACGTAAACATTCAGACAGTCCACTTCGAGGCCGATAACAAATTAGTAGATTATGTAAATAAAAAATTATCCAGATTGGATACGTTCCACGACAGAATTGTTAAGGTAGAGGTATATCTCAAACTTGACAATGTCGTTCACACTATCAAAGACAAGATTGCAGAAATAAAAGTACACGTTCCCCGGCAGGATTATTTTGTAAAATGTTCCTCAAAATCATTCGAAGAGTCTTTCGATAAAGCCATGGGATCTCTTATCAATCTGATCAAAAGAAAAAAAGATAAACAAGCTGCCTAAGCCAAAACCCCTTTATGGGGTTTTTTTATGATCATGTATTCAATCGGAAACGGTAATATGAACCAATCAGGATAAAAAACACTCCAAAATTTTTCCATTTAACAAATTCGCTTACCTTTGCCTTCCCAAAAAAACAGGTGGATAAATACATCTGTTTTAGTTCTTTGTATGTGGGTGGTATGGTAAATAGAATCAGGCCAGAGTAGCTCAGTTGGTAGAGCAGCTGATTTGTAATCAGCAGGTCGCGGGTTCGACTCCCTTCTCTGGCTCCAGGCGTGGCATCCAGGCGAAAGCTGGTTGGCTGGCAAGTAATGATTACCATCGGGCAAGTAGTCAAGTGGCCAACGACAACAGACTGTAAATCTGTTCTCTCCGGAGTTCGGTGGTTCGAATCCATCCTTGCCCACACTGCATTGTGAAGCGCTATGCGCTTCGCAATGCAAGACTGAAAGTGTGGAAGACTGGAAGTATGGAAGTAGTAGTTCAGTAAAATAGTTCTTTGAGTTGAAATTATAGTTGAGTGGAATAAGGAAAGTGATATCACTTCCAGACTTCCAGTCTTCCATACTTTCAAACTTGTGTTATGCGGAAGTAGCTCAGTTGGTAGAGCGACAGCCTTCCAAGCTGTAGGTCGCGGGTTCGAACCTCGTCTTCCGCTCTCATCATCCAAAGCTTTAGCGAAGGATGATCCGCCCCAACCGCGATCTGCGGTTGTACGGCAGGAATTTAAGCTATAGCGACTATGCCGTTGTAGCTCAGTGGTAGAGCACTTCCTTGGTAAGGAAGAGGTCAAGAGTTCAATTCTCTTCAACGGCTCATCAGAACAGAGAGGTTGAATGGAAAAAAGCAAAGCAGGTTTAGGAAAATAGAATCATTTATTTAAAACACACAATTAAAAACTAGATACCAATGTCAAAAGAGACCTTCAAAAGGGATAAGCCCCACGTTAATGTTGGAACCATTGGTCATATTGACCATGGTAAAACCACTTTGACTGCTGCCATTACAACCATTTTGTCTTCAAAAGGACTGGCAACAGCAAAAAAGTATGATGAAATCGATGCTGCTCCCGAAGAAAAAGAGCGTGGTATTACCATCAATACGGCGCATGTTGAATACCAGACGGCAAACCGTCACTATGCGCACGTGGATTGCCCGGGTCATGCTGACTATGTAAAAAACATGATCACAGGTGCAGCCCAGATGGATGGTGCTATCCTGGTGGTTGCTGCAACCGATGGCCCAATGCCACAGACAAAAGAACATATCCTCCTCGCCCGCCAGGTAGGCGTTCCGCGTATGGTGGTGTTTATGAATAAAGTTGACCTGGTCGACGATCCTGAATTACTGGAACTGGTTGAAATGGAAATCCGCGAACTGCTTACTTTCTATGGGTTCGATGGCGATAATACACCAATCATCCAGGGATCTGCCACAGGAGCGCTTGCAGGTGAAGCAAAATGGATTAAAGCTATAGACGAATTGATGGATGCTGTTGACAGCTATATTCCATTACCTCCGCGCCCGGTAGATCAACCCTTCCTGATGTCGGTAGAAGACGTGTTTTCTATCACAGGTCGTGGAACTGTTGCTACGGGACGTATCGAAAGAGGCCGCATTAAAGTGGGCGAAGCTATTGAAATCGTAGGATTGATGGAGGCGCCGCTTGCTTCAACCGTAACTGGTGTAGAAATGTTCCGCAAACTGCTGGATGCAGGTGAAGCGGGTGACAACGCCGGTTTATTGCTGCGTGGTATTGAAAAGAACCAAATCCGTCGTGGAATGGTACTTTGCAAACCAGGATCCATCACTCCTCATACTGAATTCAAGTGTGAAGTTTATGTATTGAGCAAGGAAGAAGGTGGACGTCATACTCCTTTCTTTAATAAATATCGCCCGCAGTTCTATTTCCGTACTACGGATGTAACCGGAGAAGTAGAATTACCGGCAGGAACAGAAATGGTTATGCCAGGTGACAACAGTGCTTTAACTGTTAAACTGATTCAGCCGATCGCTATGGAGAAAGGTCTGAAATTTGCGATCCGCGAAGGTGGACGTACAGTTGGAGCAGGACAGGTAACTGAAATACTGAAATAACCTGAATTCTACCGCGCCGAAGGCGCGGCATGGAATAAATTCAGATTTTATTTATATTTGCAAGAACTAAAAGCTGTCTCGGTAAAGCGGGATAGCTTTTAGCTTTCTACGGGAATAGTTCAACGGTTAGAATAGAGGTCTCCAAAACCTTTGATCAGGGTTCGAATCCTTGTTCCCGTGCCGAGTCAATTGAAAATTATTATGAACAAAGTCACTAATTATTTTAAAGAATCCTATAAGGAACTGATGGAAAAAGTAACCTGGCCAACCTGGTCAGAACTTCAGCAATCCACAGTGATTGTGCTTGTAGCGACTATTCTGATCACCCTGCTGGTGGGTGTTATGGATGTACTTTCCAGCGGTGTTTTAAAATTCATTTATTCATTATTATCCTAATGGAAACAATTAATCAGGCCGCTACCACAGATCCGGGCGAACAAACTCCGCAGGTTCCTGCTAAGGAAACCAAGTGGTACGTGCTTCGTGTAGTGAGTGGCAAAGAAAGAAAAGTGAAGGAGTATCTCGACAAGGAAATTTCAAGGGGTGGCTGGAGTGAAGTGGTTAAACAAATCTTCCTTCCCATAGAAAAAGTATACAAAGTGCAGAACGGGAAAAAAGTGATGCGCGAGCGGAACTATTATCCAGGCTATGTAATGGTTGAAGTGGTAGAAGGGAAATTGGGTGACGATTTACGCGACGCCGTAAAAAACACTCCAAGCGTCATTCATTTTCTGGGTAAAGAGAATCCGATTGCACTCCGGAAAGCGGAAGTGAATAAAATGCTTGGCAAAATGGATGAAATGGCGGAAGCCGGGGGAATGAGTATGAGTGAGCCGTTTATCATCGGAGAAACCATTAAAATCATTGAAGGGCCATTTAATGATTTCAATGGGATCATTGAAGAAGTGAACGATGAAAAGAAGAAATTAAAAGTTACTGTAAAGATCTTTGGCAGGTCCACACCTGTGGAATTAAATTATATGCAGGTAGAGAAAATTGCCTGATTATCTTTATCGAATAAATAAAAAAAGACGCGAATATTCGCGTCTTTTTTTTCTATTGTTTATCGCTATCCTCAAACTGCAAAACCAATTTTAAAACGAACTACCGCCTGTTTCTGTACTTCCGGATCCATTGGAACTTTCCGGATTGCCTGATGGCATTTCAGGAGTGGAAGCAACCGGGGCTGGTGCAGGACTGGGTTTTTTAACTGATTTTTTCTTTGGTGCCGCTTTTTTAGGTGCTGCTTTTTTGGGTGCTGCTTTTTTAGGTGCCGCTTTTTTTGCTGCCTTCTTTTTAGGAGCTGCTTTTTTCTTTGGAGCCGCTTTCTTTTTCGGAGCTGCTTTTTTCTTTGCTGCTTTCTTTTTTGCGGGTGCTTTTTTTGCTGCCTTTTTAGCGGACTTTTTAGGCGCAGATTTCTTTTTAGGCGAGGCCTTTTTCTTTGCCGCTTTTTTCTTTGACTTTGCCATAATTTGAAGAAAGTTTTTTAATGATTTGAGAGCAATGGATGTTTGTGGCAAAAAGTTAAACAGAAATATTCATATAGAAAAAAATGAGCACACTTATTTTGCGCCTAACGTCCAAAGCTGAACGCTGAGACATGATATTGATCTCTGATTTGCTCTTTGAAATTGTATTATCTCAGTGTGCCGGGAGATCTGTTTGAAGGTCGATGACTGACCGGTTTCTTAAATTGACGCGACCACTGAAGTAATTTGAAATATGTATTAGAAGAAAAACTTTGTTTAGTATACCTGCCCGTTTTGTTAAGGAGTTACCTTACGCTGCCCGGAGTGCTACATTTTGGGCAAAATCTTACAAATTCGTTTTGTGATATTCCGGAATAATCCCTAATTTTGCGTCCCCAATACAGAGTTCTTATTTTGAAATGGTTTGGGAGTCCCGCCATAAGCGGGACGTTAACACCAAAAAATGTAAACATGGCAAAGCAAATTTCCGGTTATGTCAAGTTGCAGGTTAAAGGCGGTCAGGCCAATCCGGCCCCCCCTATCGGACCTGCATTAGGATCAAAGGGTATTAATATTATGGAGTTCTGTAAGCAATTCAATGCCAGAACCCAGGATAAAATAGGAAAAGTTCTCCCTGTTTTAATCACCGTATACTCCGATAAATCCTTCGATTTTATTATCAAAACACCGCCCGCTGCTGTCCAGATTCTGGAAGCGGCCAAATTACAGAGCGGATCCAAAGAGCCAAATCGCAGCAAAGTAGGTAAGGTCAACTGGACCCAGGTAGAAGCTATTGCAAAGGATAAAATGCCAGACCTGAACTGCTTTACCGTAGAAAGCGCCATGCGAATGGTGGCTGGTACGGCACGCAGTATGGGCGTTAATGTGGAAGGCAAAGCTCCATGGGACAATTGATTCTGAACACTTAAAAAAATTATGATATGGCCATCTCAAAAAAAAGAAAATCTGTTGCCGCTAAGGTTGACAAGAATAAAACATACACGCTGAAAGATGCATCTTCCCTTGTAAAGGAAGTGAATCTTACCAAATTCGATGCTTCCGTCGACCTGCATATCCGTCTGGGTGTAGATCCCAAAAAAGCTGATCAGTCCGTTCGTGGCACTGTAAGTCTTCCGCACGGAACAGGTAAAACAAAACGCGTATTGGTGTTATGTACACCCGATAAGGAAGCCGCCGCAATTGCTGCAGGCGCTGATTATGTCGGACTTGACGAATATATCACAAAGATTGAAGGCGGATGGGTAGATGTGGATGTTGTTATTGCCACACCTTCCGTGATGCCTAAAATCGGTAAACTGGGTAAAGTATTAGGACCGCGCAATCTGATGCCAAATCCTAAAACCGGTACGGTAACCAATGATGTGGCCGCTGCCGTCAATGAGGTAAAAGGTGGTAAAATTGCCTTTAAAGTTGATAAAGCAGGAATTATTCATGCATCCATTGGAAGAGTTAGTTTTTCACCTGAAAAAATCACCCAAAACAGCCAGGAACTGATCAATGCCGTGATTCGCGCTAAACCAGCCACTTCGAAAGGCACTTATGTAAAGAGTGTATTTATGGCCTCCACGATGAGTCCGTCTATTTCAATTGATACTCGCGCTTTTGCAGCTCAATAATATATTTTAAAAAAAAGGTTATGACTAAAGATCAAAAAAACGAAGTTATTGAAGTGCTGAAAGGCAAGTTCTCTCAATACAATAATTTCTATGTGACCAATACGGAATCTCTTTCTGTTGAACAGGTAGGAAAATTGCGCAGAATCTGCTTTAATAAAAAAGTGGAAATGAAAGTTGCGAAGAATACACTCATTAAGAAAGCCCTGGAAAATCTGGATTCTTCCCGCTATTCAGGTGTATTCAACTCGCTGAATGGTGTTACTGCCCTGCTGTTTTCTGAAAATGCAAAAGAGCCCGCCCTTATCATTACGAGCTTCAGAAAAGATTCAAATCTTGAAAAGCCGGTATTGAAAGCTGCTTTTATCGATGGAGACGTATTTGAAGGAGACAATCAGTTGAAAACTCTTACGACCCTGAAGAGCAAACACGATCTGATCGGAGAAATCATCAGCTTATTGCAATCACCTGCCAAGAATGTAATCAGCGGATTAAACGCTGGTGCTAAACTGGCTGGTCTGGTACAGGCTTTGGAAGCAAGGGCACAGGCTTAAGCCTAACGCGAAACGCTTAACGCGTAACGCAAAATGAGGAGTGAGAAAATGAATATAGTTCTTTAAATAAAATAATGAATACGTGAAAGTCTGGCGTTAAGCGTTAGGCGTTAAGCGTTGAGCTTTTTTTAATAACCATCCTCCGGAGTAGGCAACGCCGAACATGAAGGGGGAAAAAATCAAACAAAATGGCAGATTTAAAAGTTTTCGCAGAACAGTTAGTATCTCTGACTGTAAAAGAAGTTAATGAACTTGCAAAAATCCTGAAAGAAGAATACGGTATCGAACCTGCTGCTGCAGCTGCTGCTGTTGCTGGTCCTGCTGCCGGTGGAGCTGCTCCTGCTGCTGAAGAAAAAACCGCCTTTACGGTTATTTTGAAAGCTGCTGGTGCAAACAAACTGAATGTCGTTAAGATCGTAAAAGATCTGACTGGCCTTGGCTTGAAAGAAGCAAAGGATCTGGTTGACGGCGCTCCAAAACCAGTTAAAGAAGGTGTGAGCAAAGCAGACGCGGAAGGTCTGGTTGCTAAGCTGAAAGAAGCTGGCGCTGACGTTGAAATTCAGTAATTTCTGGTATAATAAATATAAATGGAGAGTGATTGTTTACAGTCATTCTCCATTTTATTTTGGTTGAGAGGGACGATTGAGAGATAATGAGTTGAAATTCGAAAACCTGCTTTCAGAGTCGTTAAAATCGACCTGTCATCTGTCAACTGTCAGCTGTCAACGAATTATTTCCGGAATGTCAAAAATTGAGACAAAATCCTTAACTTTGCCGTCCGTTTGTATTATCAATTAAGCTATAAATATTCAGCACAATATAACATGCTATTAATCAATGCGTTGGGAATTCATTGAATTCACGAGGCATTTTTTTGTTTTCCCGCGAACTGTAGTTTGAACATTTAAAACAGGATATATACTATATGTCTTCCACAAAGCTCACACCAAGGGTCAATTTCGGTAAGATTAAACACCTTGCTGAAACACCCGATCTTCTCGAAGTGCAGATCCAGTCTTTTAAAGAGTTTTTCCAGCTGGAAACAACTCCTGACAAGCGTAATATCGAAGGCTTGTTCAAGGTATTCAAGGAAAATTTCCCGATCACCGATACGAGGAATATTTTCATGCTCGAGTTCCTTGATTACTTCATTGATCCGCCCCGCTATACGATTGAAGAATGTATGGAGCGCGGACTGACTTATGCCGTTCCGTTGAAAGCAAAATTGCGACTCAGTTGTAACGATGAGGAGCATGTGGACTTTCAGACCATCGTACAGGATGTATTCCTTGGAAATATTCCTTACATGACACCTCGCGGAACCTTTGTGATCAACGGCGCTGAACGCGTGGTTGTATCCCAACTCCATCGCTCACCAGGTGTATTCTTCGGACAGTCCATTCATCCGAACGGAACCAAGATATATTCTGCCCGTGTGATTCCTTTCAAGGGTGCATGGATGGAATTCGCTACAGACATCAATAACGTGATGTTTGCGTACATCGACCGTAAGAAGAAATTCCCGGTTACTACCCTCCTCCGTTCAATCGGTTACGAAACAGATAAAGATATCCTTGCATTATTCGGCATGGCCGACGAAGTAAAGGTTGACAAAAAAACATTACATAAATATATCGGCAAAAAACTGGCTGCCCGCGTTTTGAGAACATGGGTGGAAGATTTTGTGGATGAAGATACCGGCGAGGTTGTTTCGATCGAAAGAAATGAAATCGTGCTGGAACGCGATACTGTGCTCGATGAAGAAGCCATCGACATGGTCATTGAGATGGATGTGAAGAGCGTTTTTATTCAGAAAGAAGACGTGGGTGGAGATTATGCCATCATTTACAATACGCTGAATAAGGATACGTCCAACAGTGAACTGGAAGCCGTTCAGCATATCTATCGCCAGTTGCGTGGTGCCGATGCACCCGATGACGAAACCGCAAGAGGTATTATTGATAAGTTATTTTTCAGCGACAAGCGTTATGATCTCGGCGAAGTAGGCCGTTATAAAATTAACCGTAAGCTCAATCTGAACCTGCCTTTGACTCAGAAAACACTGACAAAGGGCGATATGATTGAGATCATCAAATACCTTGTACGTTTAACAAACGGTAAAGCGGAAATCGATGACATCGATCATCTGAGCAACCGTCGTGTACGTACAGTGGGCGAACAGTTATATGCTCAGTTCGGTGTAGGGCTTGCCCGTATGGCACGTACTATCCGCGAACGTATGAACGTACGTGACAATGAAGTATTCACTCCGGTGGATCTGATCAATGCCAGAACGCTTTCATCCGTGATCAACTCATTCTTTGGAACATCACAGTTGTCACAGTTCCTGGATCAGACGAATCCTTTAAGTGAAATAACACATAAGCGTCGTATCTCCGCCCTCGGGCCCGGAGGTCTTAGCCGCGAAAGAGCTGGCTTTGAAGTACGTGACGTGCATTATTCACATTATGGACGTCTGTGTACCATTGAAACTCCGGAAGGACCGAATATCGGGTTGATTTCAACGCTTTGCGTTCATGCGAAGATCAACGAAATGGGATTCATCGAAACGCCTTACCGGAAAGTAAATGAAGGCAAGGTGGATATGAAGAAGCTCACCTATCTGAGTGCCGAAGAAGAAGATATCGCCAAAATTGCACAGGCAAATATTGCGCTGGATGATAAAGGAAATTTCGTTGAAGACAAAATCGTTTCACGTCAAACCGGTGATTTTCCGATCCTCGACAGAAACGAAGTGGAATACATGGACGTTGCACCAAACCAGATTGTAGGTCTGAGTGCTTCGCTCATCCCCTTCCTCGAACATGATGATGCCAACCGTGCATTGATGGGATCAAACATGCAAAGGCAGGCTGTGCCGCTGATTCTTCCTGAAAGACCGATTGTAGGTACCGGTCTGGAAGCAAAAGCTGCACGTGATGCCCGCATCCAGATTCACTCAGAAGGCGAAGGTGTTGTTGAATTTGTTGACGCCAATGAAATTCACGTTCGTTACGAAAGAAATGAAATACAAAAGCTCGTCAGCTTTGAAGACGATCTGAAAATATACAAACTCACCAAGTTCATTAAAACGAACCAGGAAACCTGTATCAACCTGAAACCCGCCGTTAAAAAAGGACAGCGCGTGAAAGAAGGCGATTTCCTTACAGAAGGATATGCCGTACAGCATGGTGAAATGGCTCTTGGAAGAAATCTGAAAGTGGCTTTCATGCCATGGAAGGGTTACAACTTCGAAGATGCCATCGTTATCAGCGAAAAAGTGGTTCGTGAAGATTTATTTACTTCGGTTCATATTTCCGAATACGAACTCGAAGTGCGGGATACTAAACTGGGTGAAGAAGAATTGACTCCTGATATTCCCAATGTATCTGAAGAAGCCACCAAGGACCTCGATGAAAACGGTATCATCCGTGTAGGTGCTCAGATCAAGGAAGGTGATATCCTGATTGGTAAGATCACACCGAAGGGTGAAAGCGATCCGACTCCGGAAGAAAAACTTACTCCGCGCGATCTTCGGTGACAAGGCAGGTGATGCGAAAGACGCTTCCCTGAAAGCACCGAGTGGTACGGAAGGTGTCGTGATCAGCAAGAAACTTTTCCAGCGCGCGAAGAAAGATAAGAATGCAAAAGTGCGTGAGAAAGCAGTGCTGGATAAGATCGAAAAAGTACACGAGAAGAATGAAACAGATCTGCTTGAAGTACTGATCTCGAAATTGCAGGTGTTGCTGAAAGATCATTCATCTACCGGAGTCAATAACAATTTCGGTGAAGTGCAGATTGGAAAAGGCGCGAAGTTCACTCAGAAAAACCTGAGTGGTATCGATTACCTGAATGTCAATCCGCTGGGATGGACAGGCGATGCGAAATCAGACGAACTGGTGAATGTTCTTCTGCATAACTACAATATCAAGTACAACGAAGAGCTGGGAAGATATAAGAGAGAAAAGTTCAACATCTCCATCGGTGATGAATTACCGGCTGGTGTATTGAAACTGGCAAAAGTGTACCTGGCTGTTAAACGTAAATTGAAAGTGGGCGATAAAATGGCAGGACGCCATGGTAATAAAGGTATCGTCGCTAAAATTGTACGTGCTGAAGACATGCCATTCCTGGAAGACGGAACACCGGTTGACATCGTACTGAATCCGCTCGGCGTACCTTCCCGTATGAACCTGGGACAGATCTATGAAACCGTTCTGGGATGGGCAGGTGAAAAACTTGGTTTGAAATTCGCAACGCCGATATTCGACGGTGCAACCGTTGAAGAAATTGCAGAACATATCGACAGAGCTGGTTTGCCAACATTCGGTCATACTTATCTGTATGATGGCGAAACAGGTGACCGCTTCGATCAGAAAGCAACGGTTGGTATTATCTATATTATCAAGTTGCACCATATGGTGGATGATAAAATGCATGCCCGCAGTATCGGACCATATAGTCTCATTACCCAGCAGCCGTTGGGTGGTAAGGCACAGTTCGGTGGTCAGCGTTTCGGGGAAATGGAAGTATGGGCGCTTGAAGCCTACGGTGCTTCCAATATCCTGCAGGAACTGCTTACCCTCAAGTCGGATGATATTATCGGCCGCGCAAAGACTTATGAAGCCATCGTGAAAGGCGATAGCATTCCGAGAGCCGGTATACCTGAATCATTCAATGTATTGGTTCATGAACTGCGCGGACTTGGACTTGATCTCAGATTCGACTAAAGTCGAATCTGAGGCCTAAAGCTCAAAGCTTAAAGCCTAAAACTCGTATAAATTAAGAAGAGGCTGTCTTAAAAAAGACAGCCTCTTTTGTTTTCTGAAATCTCCACTTACATGCGTAATATTATGAATATCAGAATATTAATTTCGAGATCAACTGTCCAGCCGGCTCATATACTGTGTTAACCTTTTAACAATCAACGAAATAGGAGCATAAACCTTCGTCAATCCTTGTGTGAACCTTGTGTCAACCATGTGCCATCATAGGGGAAACAGCATATTTGGTACAAGGATGGTACAAGGATCGCACAGGTTTGAGACAAGGGTGGTTGATCGTTGATCTTTCTTTAAAATTTCTTCCTATTACAGTTTCCCTTTAATGAAATATCCAAGCCCTCTGCCCGCTTCGCTGTAGGCGGTGGCAATTCTCTCGTCTGTAGCGTAATCATTTTCAAAAAAGCTGCCACCCGGAGCATTTATTACGCTGATTTTAGCGATTACATGAGATTTATTAGCGGTCTCAACTATCCAGGCAACTCCGCTGATTTCAGCATTATGACGCATGAAGCCAATATTAAATCCCGGTTCAGTATTGGTGGTTTTGAAGATTAGTGTATACTTTGATTTCGGATCAGGTTGCAAAGAGCCATATTTTTCAAACTCTTTTGTGAATGCCGGTTCATACAGCGCTTCCCTGTCATCTTTCCAGGCCTTGGCCCACTCATCGCCTTTTCCAGGTGATTTTTTATTATAATCTTCCGTGTGTTTTGCAACGTATTCCGCCTCTGTCTGTTGCCCATGTGAATGTCCCGGATGTGGAGGTCCAGGGTGATGTCGCATGTCCACTACTACCTATCATCATACTATCATAAGTAAAAGCAAAAGCAATTGTTTTTTCAGATTTCAGTGGGGAAAGATCTCCGTCTTCCAATTTAACTTTCTGTCCGAATCCACGCATGGCCGCTATCAGAACAAAGGCAAGAAGGGTAAGGTGTTTCAAACGTTTCATGATTTTTTATTTAAGGTTTAATGTATAAAAATAATGAAATGAAAGTAACTAAAAACGGCGCATAAAAATCCCGTCTCGACGTGTGAATTGATAAAATTTCCTGTGTGAGATGAATAAATGGCGTTATCTCATCGCGAGTAATTCCTTCCGGAAGAGCTGATAGTCGGCGGCCATTTTTGACGGAACTTTTCTTTTTCTCAAATAAATCCGACACAGATTCAGGCACTATCACGGAATGCCCGCTGAATTTCTCTACCACCTCCGGGAATTTTACTGGATGGGCGGTTTCCAGAAACATGCCGGATTCGGTCCGGATGCTTTTCCAGCCATCGGTTCAGTGCGAGCCATCCAACGGCTCCATGTGGATCTGCCTGGTATTTATAAAGATGGTAAATAGAGGCCAGGGCATTGCCTGTTTCGTCATCCGAAATACTTTCACTGCTCATCATTTTTTTCAGGGGCTCGAATTCTGAGTTGAACAGCGCCAGCACCCTTACGAAATTGCTCGGATCACCCACATCCATGGCATTGGATAAGGTGGCCCTGGCTTTTTCAGGCTTATAAATACCCGTTTTTAAATATTCCGGAATCACCGCATTGGAATTGCAGGCGGCGATAAAATGGGATACGGGAAGTCCTGAATGATAGGCCAGCAGACCCGCGCAAATATTCCCGAAATTTCCGCTGGGAACGGAAATAACGGGCGGTTTCAGTTTGTCGTTCCATTGTTTCCATGCCAGGAAATAATAGATCTGCTGCGGAAGCCAGCGCGCGACATTTATGGAATTGGCCGAGGTCAAGAAAAATCTTCTTCGTTCAGGTCCGGGTCTGAGAAAGCCTGTTTGACCAGTGTCTGACAATCATCGAAACTACCATCCACTTCATAAGCCATTATATTTTTGCCGGAGGTTGTCAGTTGAAGTTCCTGCACAAGGCTCACTTTTCCGGAAGGATACAGAATAACAACATTTACACCTTCCACATCCACGAAACCACTGGCTACCGCTCCGCCTGTATCGCCCGAAGTGGCTACCAGCACCGTCACAGGACTTTCCTGCCCTTTCATGAAATATCCCAGGCATCGACTCATAAAACGCGCACCCACGTCTTTAAATGCCAGGGTGGGCCCATGAAATAATTCAAGTGTTGAAATCCTGGATGAAAGACTAATAAGTGGAATATCAAATGAAATCGTTTCCTGCAAAATTTGTCTCAGTGTTTTTTCCGGCATGGAATCTCCCGCATATTGGTTCATGACATACCAGGCAATTTCCTCATCCGATTCGCTATCCAGATTGTAGATCCAGGATTCAGGAAAACAGGGAACATATTCAGGGAAAAACAATCCTTTTTCTGAGCCCAGTCCCTGGATGGTCGCCGTTCTGAAATCAACTTTTTCTGAATGTTTATTGAGATTGTAGAATAACATGTTATTGCTTTATGCTTTGCGCCTTACGCCTTAAGCTTAGTTACTCCCTGTGAATTCACGGTGGTAACATAAATATGATAATTCACTCCGATACGGTCATACACGGATTTCATCACTCCGGCTACTCTTTCGGGCGGTCTGATCATCCCTGCTCAACATAAAAATAGAGGGGCCGGAACCAGAGATACCTCCGCCGATTGCACCGGCAGCCTTGCATTCCGATTTGATGATATCGAAGCCCGGTATCAGTATCGATCGTACCGGCTCAATAATTACATCTTCCAGTGACCTTCCGATCAGTTCATAGTCGCCTTTCATCAGACCCGCGACCAGTCCGCCGATATTTCCCCATTGCCGGATGGCATCTTTTAGCAAGACTTCTTTCCTTAGAATTTCGCGGGCATCGGAAGTTCTTACTTCGATTTGCGGATGCAGTACAGAAACAAATAAAGGTGGTGACGAAATCGGGATAATGTCCAGCGGAAAAATAGAACGGATGAGTGTTACGCCGCCGTAAATGCAGGGCGCGATGTTATCAGCATGTTTAACGCCGGATGCCACTTTTTCTCCGAACATGGCAAAGCGCACGAGTTCTTCATTCGTAAATATATTCCCCAGCAATTCATTGGCAGCAACCACGGCGCCTGCCGCACTCGCTGCACTGGAACCAATTCCGCTTCCGGGTTTGATCTGTTTGGTAATGGTGACTTCGAATCCAACATCCTGTTTTAAAACGGCCAGCATTTCCAGTAACGGCGCGCCGGCGGTATTCAATGCAGGATCCTTCGGAAGCGGGAAATTATCCGTGGTGTTTATTATTACCTGTCGTTTGTCCAGGAGTCGCAATCGCATAATATCATAGGGCTCTGACAGGCATAATCCGAGCACATCGAATCCACAAACCAGGTTTGCTACAGTGGCCGGCGCATGTACGGTAATTTCTTTCATAAATGCAAGTTAAGCGTTCGCTGCCCGGATGATATCTGCAAAAACACCGGAGGCAGTTACTTCCGCACCAGCTCCCGCGCCTTTGATTACAAGGGGCTGTTCGGGGTATCGATCTGTATAAAAAAGCACGATATTATCCTTTCCATACAAATGATAAAAGTCATGAGAAGGGCCCACATGCTGAAGACCCACCGAAGCTTTTCCGTTTTCATAACCCGCAACAAATTTTAATTTCTTTCCTTCAGCCGCTGCGGCGTCATACAATTTTTTGAAATGTATTTCTTCTTTTTCCATGGCCAGGTAAAAATCCGGTACAGACCCGACCATGCAGGACGCAGGCAGAAATAAATTGTTACTGATATCTTCCATTTCAATGGCATGACCCGCTTCTCTCGCCAGGATCATGATTTTCCGCATCACGTCAGTTCCGCTCAGATCGAGCCGCGGATCGGGTTCTGTATAACCTTCATCCTGCGCCTGTTTTACTACATTGGTAAATTTTGTCTTTCCATCGTAATGATTGAAAACAAAATTGAGTGTACCACTGAGAACGGCTTCGATTTTCCTGATTTTATCTCCGCTCCGAAGCAGATCGTTCAATGTTCCGATAACCGGAAGCCCCGCTCCCACATTGGTTTCGAAAAAATATGCCGCATTGAATTCTTTTGACAAATCTTTCAACCGGCGATAATAACTATAAGGCGATGAACTGGCAATTTTATTACAGGCAACCACAGAAATACTTTTCTGCAACAGGTGTTCATAACCCAACGCGACTTCCCGGTTGGCGGTAACATCAACAAATACGGAGTTGCGCAGATTTTTTGAATGAATGATCTTTAAGAAATTCCCGAGATGCATTGGCTCTGCTTTTTCCAGTTCCGTCTGCCAGTTATTTAAATCAATCCCTTCTTCCTGTATCAGCATCTTACGACTGTTCGCAAGGCCTGTCACCCGCACCTGTAACCGAAGATGTTCCAGGAGGAAACTTTTCTGTTGTGCCAGCTGCTGGAGTAATCTCCGGCCCACATTGCCGGTTCCTGTAATAAATAAATTCAATTGTTTATAAGTAGCTTCAAAAAAATCTTCGTGTAAAACATTGACTGCTTTTTTAACATCTTTCGTCGATATGACAGCAGAGATATTTCTTTCCGACGATCCCTGCGCGATGGCCCGGACATTGATACCATTCCTGCCTAACACGCCGAATAGTTTTCCGCTGATACCCGGATGGCTTTTCATATTATCGCCCACGAGCGCTATGATCGCCAGTTCTTCTTCTACTATCAAAGGCAGAACGGTTCCCGCCTCTATTTCTGTTGCAAATGCTTCATCAATTGAAACTTTGGACAACGATGCCTGGGAACTGTCGACACCTACACATATGGAGTGTTCAGAAGAAGCCTGCGTAATCAGGATCACATTGATTTGTTGCCTCGACAAGGGCCTCAAATAATCTTTTTGAAAACCCGGGAATGCCGATCATACCACTGCCTTCCAGGCTTAGTAAGGCTATCCGGTGAATACTTGAAATACCGCGTATACTGCTGCCCGTGGTGCTGGAAACTTTTTCAATCAGGGTGCCCGGATCGGCAGGAGCGAAAGTGTTTTTAACCCATACCGGAATACCCTTGCTCATAACCGGCTGAAGCGTGGGCGGATAAATTACTTTGGCGCCGAAATGGGAAAGCTCCATGGCTTCCTGGTAAGAGATGTCCGGAATCACTCTTGCATTGCTAACGAGGCGTGGATCAGCTGTCATCATACCGGAAACATCGGTCCATATTTCAATTCCCCGGCAGTTCAGCACACTGCCATAAATGGCCGCTGTATAATCGCTTCCTCCCCTGCCTAACGTAGTTGTTGTGCCGCTGGCATCAGATGCGATAAAACCGGGAACGATATAAAGATTTACCGGGCTGGTCTGAAAGTAGGCATCAATCTTTTTTTGTGTTGCAGGAAAGTCAACCATTGCGTGACCAAACCGGGAGTCGGTAATAATCAGGTGCCTGGAATCCTTCCAGTTATTGGGAATATCGCGGGCAGCAAGCCCTGCAGAAATGATCCGGGACGATAATAATTCACCAAAACTAACCACATGATCTTTTGTCCGGGCAGAAAGTTCACGAAGCAGAAATATACCTTTAAATATATCTTCCAGCTCGTTACAGGTCTTTTTTACCATGCTCAGGATGCTGCTCTGGCTTGTAACCGGTATCAATTCCCGAACCGTGTCGAGATGTCTTTGCTCAATCGCTTTCAGCGAATCCATATATGTTTCATCGCCAGTAGAAGCTGCCACGGCACAATGCAATAAACTGTCGGTAATACCGCCCAGCGCTGAAACCACTACTATGGTTTTATCCTTTTCAATCGCTTTTTGAATGATATGGATACACTTGCTGATGTGAACAGCATTGGCTACGGAAGAGCCTCCAAACTTTAGAACCTGCATGAACAAAAATTTTTAAGAGAGAAAAATTGCCAACGAGAAGCTGTTTTATAAGCAGCCTGAGCCCGGAAATGATATGTAGTTGTATAACCCCTAAAGGGTCGTTGCAGCCGTAATAATAGTAACACCGGTATGGCGGGTAATAACAGAAATATTGTTGATATGTGTAACCGGATAATTCATCGCTATAGAGAGGCAAAGCTAATGAAATATATTAATGAAAATGAAACAAATCATGATAATTTATACTATATCGAATGATTTTCTTTGATTGTTTTGATTTCCTGCTTATATATTGCTCGATTTGTTGAATGAATTTTAAATTCGCTGATGAGCAATCAAGCCACCGGCTTACAGGAATTTAAAAACCTTGTAGGCATTAAATTTCAGCTGTACAATAGTCTCTTCACATCCCTGCCTTTTCACAGGATAGAAAAAACGGGCGTTTTCCTTTCCCTGCTGCTCACCTATTGTGAGGAAGGATATCATAAAAAACAAAGTCCGGTTCAAATTATCGGGGAATTTTTTAACAAACATTATCCCGATGGAACGGATCGTGAAAAATCGGATATCCTTTTCCGTTTCGTTCAATATGTGGAAAGACAGGTTGTACTTTTCGATGCCCTGGAAGATTCTGCATTTTCCCATGTGAATGATATGGGAGGCACCGGTACACTCAAGCACCTTTCTTCCGAAGTGATTCAATATGACAAACAGGAGGAATTGAAAGAGAAACTCCGGGATTATGCTGTGCGACTGGTCTTAACTGCGCATCCTACGCAATTTTATCCTGGTCCTGTTCTTGGCATCATCAACGATCTCTCCCGGGCGGTCGTTCAAAATAATGCGGCCGAGATCAATACTTTCATGCAGCAATTGGGGAAGACACCTTTCCTGAAAAAACAAAAACCTACGCCTTACGATGAAGCCGTCAGTCTCATCTGGTATCTGGAAAATATTTTTTATCACGCGTCAGGAAGAATTTTATCCTCGCTGAAATCGCAATTCCCGGAAGCAGTAAGTGATAGAAATCCGGTCATTCAAATGGGCTTTTGGCCCGGTGGAGACCGCGACGGAAATCCATTTGTAAAATCAGATACAACGGTAAAAGTCGCGGAAGCATTGCGGACAGCTTTGTTGCGGTGCTACTATTATGACGTCAGACGACTTAAACGCAGACTGACCTTTAAAGAGGTGGACCTGATCATTGCCGAATGGGAAGAGAAACTATACCAGGAATTATTTATGCCTGATCCGGCAAAACCCTTCCACTTTGGCGACATGCTGAAATCCATGCTGAAGATACGGGAGGTGCTGATCTATCAGAACAATGGACTATTTCTGAACCTGCTGGATAACTTCATCAGTAAGATGCGGATATTCGGGATGCATTTTGCTACGCTTGATTTACGGCAGGAAAGTTCGGTACATGAAAAAGTATTAAGAATCATCAATGAAAGAGAAGAAATATTTCCGGAGAATTACGACTCATTAAGCGAAAAAGAAAAAATAAAAATTCTTACACACCTGAAACCGGTTTCCAAAGTTGCTTTCGCTGACGATATGACCGAGGACACACTGGCCAGCGTGCGGGCGGTGAAGACCATACAGGAAAAAAATGGTGAAGCCGGCTGCAACCGGTATATCATCAGCCAGTGTAACCGGGCCCTAAATGTAATCGAAGTATATGCTTTGTTCCTGCTGGGCGGATGGAAAAAAGATCATCTCAACCTGGACATCGTGCCATTATTTGAAACTGTGGATGATCTGCATCATGCTGCCACGATCATGTCCACCCTCTATACAAACTCAGATTACAGGGCCCACCTAAAAAAAAGAAACGAGACCCAGACCATCATGGTTGGCTTTTCAGACGGTACAAAAGACGGGGGATATCTGATGGCGAATTGGAGTATTTATAAGGCCAAGGAGGAATTGACCAGGATTTCAAAAGAACATGGTATTCGTGTCGTATTTTTTGACGGCCGCGGGGGACCGCCAGCCCGGGGCGGCGGTAAGACGCATAGATTTTATTCCTCACTGGGGAAAAATATAGCCAACAAAGAAATTCAGCTCACCGTTCAGGGTCAAACCGTCAGTTCGAATTTCGGGACGGTGGATTCTGCCCAGTTCAATATTGAGCAGCTCCTGCATGCAGGTATTTCCAACGACTTGTTTTCAGCACGGAAAGTGACACTGACCGAAGAGGAGGAAGTCCTTCTTTCTGAAATGGCGGATATCAGTTATGAGGCCTATGCCAATCTGAGAGATCACGACCATTTTACCGAATATCTTACGGAGGTAAGTCCACTTCAGTTTTACGGGGAAACCAATATTGGGAGCAGGCCTACGAAAAGAAAAAATGCAGGAAAGCTTGAGCTGAAGGATCTCCGGGCCATTCCATTTGTGGGTGCATTCAGCCAGCTAAAACAAAATGTAACCGGATACTATGGGGTGGGGACCGCTTTAATGGAAATGGAGAAAAAGGGAAAGTGGAAACAGGCTAAAAATTTATATGCCAATTCACCCTACTTCAAGACACTACTGGATAACAGCGAAATGGCTATGAAAAAATGCTTTTTCCCGCTCACAGAAACCTTTTCCGGACATCCTAAGTATGGTAAGATCTGGAGAATGATATTTAATGAATTCGAACTAACTAAAAAATATATATTCAAGTTGAGCGGGAAACAAGAGCTGATGCAGGATTACCCCATAGAGCAACTATCCATACAAATGAGGGAACGAATTGTGCTTCCTCTAAGCACCATACAACAATATGCGATAGTAAAATTCAGGGAATCCGAGCACTCGGGATCGGGAATGAAAAAGATCTACGAAAAACTAATCATTCGCTGTTCGTTTGGAATTATTAATGCTGCAAGAAACTCTGCCTAAAGGTTTTTGCTTATATTGTGGTATAATCATTGCTTAATCAGTAAAGCCGGGCTTCCCCCCTGACATTTACTTCTGAACCTCTATTCCTAAGAAAAACACAGTAGATATACTGGTCTTTAAAACACTGTTCTTTTTTTCTGCGTTTTAGAATTTAACAGCCATTCAGTAATGATCAGACGTGTTTTCGGGAATCTATATTTTCTCACCTTTCTGAACGGGTTTTTGCTGGCTTCCCTCATTTATTTTAGAATGGAGGCAAGTTATGAAAAGGAGCTTTTTCATGCTATCCATCTGGATATCAGCAATAAGATCTCGGCAACTGATTCACAGGATTCGGTGGTCGCGAAGGCCATGCACGTCTGCCATAATCTGATGGATACCCGTGGTGATGTTTTTAAGGGTTCGGATTTCCAGGGTATGAAGTCGGGCATGATTGATCCCACATCTTTCGATTTAATGACGGCCAGCGGCGCCTGCGGAAGTTATTCCATGGTGCTCGCCAGGGTTCTTCAGGGCTATAAATTCGATGTACGAATCGCCCAGATGAAATCAAACGGCTCTTTTGCAGCGCATAATATCGTAGAAGCCAAAACAAATCATGGATGGGTGGTTCTGGATCCGCTTTTTGATACCTATTTTGTCAATCCGACTAAAAAACTTGCCAGTTTTAGTGAGGTAAAGGATAACTGGAGCTATTATAAATCCCAGCTGCCCCAGGGGTATGATATGAATTACCGGTATGAAGACGTACGCTATTCGAACTGGTCGAAAATCCCGATCCTTCTTCCGTCATTCAAGAAGATACTGGATCTCACAGTAGGAAAAGATAACGCAGACACGATATCTCTCAGAACATATTTCCTCAGGAAATACGTTCTGTGTTTTGACCTCTTCCTGATTATTTTTATATTGGTTTTTTCCTTTACGATTCGTAAACTCATCAAAGCAAAAGTTTTTCCCCGGCAAAATATTCCTGTAACATTTTCCAACGTCTACAAATACCTTCGCCAGCGTTTTTTTGAAAAAAATTTCACAGAACAGGGGCGGATATAAGTTTTTACCCAGCCGGTAATGCTTTCCCACATATTCACATTTACCGGGCTTTCCTCATATCATTCCCGCCACATCCTTCCACATTATTTATATTTGATCCCTAAACAGATAGGATGCTAAAAGTTGCTGTATTTGGTACCGGACATCTTGGAAAATTTCATCTGAACAACTGGAAACTGATACCCGAAGTCGAACTTGTCGGATTCTATGATCCGAATGACGAGATTGCAGCCGGGGTTATCGAAAAATACCAGATCAAAAGATTTACAGATCCCGCTGCCCTGCTCGACATATGCGATGCAGCTGATATCATTGCACCCACACCTGTTCATTTTAGTCTTTGCGAGCTGGCGATTCGAAAGGGAAAACATGTATTTGTTGAAAAACCATTGGCAAACGACATGGATGAAGCAAGAACTATCCTAAAACTGGTAAAGGAATCAAATGTTAAATTACAGGTGGGTCATGTGGAAAGATTTAACCCCGCTTTTCTTGCTTTAGAAGGGATCCCGCTTCAACCCATGTTCATAGAAGTGCACAGGCTGGCGGAATTCAACCCGAGAGGAACAGAAGTAAGCGTTATACTGGACCTGATGATCCATGATATCGATATCATTCTGCATATCGTAAACAGCGAGGTTAAAAATATTTATTCAAGCGGCGTTGCCGTAATGACCGATACGCCTGATATCGCCAATGTTAGAATGGAGTTCAATAATGGGTGTGTCGCCAACCTGACATCGAGCAGGATCTCCATGAAAAAAATGCGAAAAATGCGCATTTTTCAGAAAGATGCCTATATCGGCGTCGATTTTCTAAATAAAAAATCCGAAATCATCAGTTTAAATCATTCCGATGTGGAAACCGAAGGGTTTTCGTTCGAGATTGAAACGAGGAGCGGGATAAAATCCATACTCGTGCGCAATCCCGATGTGCCGGATGTAAATGCCATCCGGATGGAACTGGAGAAATTTACTGAGTCCATTCTTCAAAATAAACCTACGCTCGTGTCGGAGCTGGACGGATACCGGGCGATGGATGTTGCCCACCAGATCCTTCAGAAAATAAAATACAATTCCATCAATAGTTGATACATGTTGCACGCGGGAAGAAAGATCCATATCACCTGGTACGTGCTGAGCGACTATATATCAGCTATCCTATCCTGGATGATATTGTATTTTACCCGGCGCCTTCTTTTAAAAGAACCAATCTTTGTAGACGGAGAATTGTTTCTCAATAACCGTTTCTGGTTGGGCCTGCTCCTGATTCCGGCCGGATGGATTATTTTTTACGCACTCACGGGAACCTATCATTCTTTATACAAAAAATCCCGTCTGAATGAATTTTCCAGTACCGCCTTATCGAGCCTGATCGTATGCACCATCTTATTTTTTGCCATCGTTATAAATGATCCTCAAACAGATTACCGGTACTATTATAAAGCATATTTCATTTTCCTGTTCACGCATTTCGGCATTACATGGACCGGCAGGTGGCTATTGCTGTCATTGGCAAAAATGCAAATCCGTAAGGGAAAAATCGTATTTAACAGTCTTTTGGTTGGATCCGGAACCATTGGTGTTAAGACATTTGAAGATACCGTTAGCGGGCTCCGGGCGAACGGATATCAGTATACCGGGTATGTGCATCCAAATGCGACTCCTGACAGTATGAATATAGGCCTGTCATGCCTGGGCAACACCGACCGTTTGGAAGAAATCGTTGACCGTCAGAATATACAGCTGGTTGTTATCGCCCTGGGAAGAAATGATCAGTCTTCCGCTGAAAAACTCGTCCAGCGTATGAGTGAAAAAGATGTGGAAATAAAAATCATCCCCGATATACTCGATATTTTGTCAGGTTCTGTAAAAACCAGCAATCTGTTTGGCGCCCTGCTGATCGACATCCATACCGGTCTGATGCCCGAATGGCAAATGCACTTCAAAAGACTGGTTGACGTCCTGATGTCTGCTCTTTCGTTAATTCTGCTCTCGCCGCTTCTGTTATATACTGCTATCCGGGTTAAATTAAGTTCCCCGGGTCCGGTATTTTACTCTCAGGAAAGGACGGGATTTAAAGGTAAAAAATTCATGATCCATAAGTTCCGTTCCATGTTTAAGGATGCAGAAAAAGACGGCCCCTGCTTATCCTCCGAATATGATGACCGTATAACACGATGGGGAAAAACGATGCGTAAATGGCGTATTGACGAACTCCCGCAATTGGTGAATGTTTTAAGGGGGGAAATGAGCCTGGTTGGTCCCCGGCCCGAAAGACAATACTACATTGACCAAATTCTGCAGGAAACTCCTTATTTCAAATATCTTCTGAAGGTTAAACCCGGGGTTACTTCCTGGGGAATGGTACAATTCGGATACGCTGAAAACGTTGATGAAATGATTGAAAGAATGAAATATGACCTTATTTACATAGAAAATATTTCCCTGGGCCTCGACTTTAAGATCATGATGCATACTTTACTAACGATTATTAAAGGCAAGGGCCGATAAGGTCCCAAACCAGCGCTTATTTGAAAATAACACTCATATTCCCTGTTATATTTTTTGTTTTTTCCGCCAGCGCACAGTCTGACTGGAATCAATCCCTTCGTTATGATCTGCATGTAAGATTCATTCCGGCTGAACATTCCGTGGATGCGATGATGAAACTGAAATACACAAATCATTCACCAGATACCCTGCGTTTTATCTGGTTTCATGTATGGCCCAACGCCTATCGGAATGACAGAACACTATATAGCGATCAGTTATTGGAAAACGGAGATACAAGGTTTTATTTTTCATCAAAGGAAAAAAAAGGATACATTAATCACCTGGATTTCCGGGTGGACGGCACCAGGGCAGTCATTCAGGATCATCCGGAATTTATTGACGTAATAAAATTAATGCTGCCCAATCCGCTTTTACCGGGAGACAGTATAATCGTTACTTCCTCTTTCCACTTACAGATTCCGTTTAATTACAATGGCAACGGGTATATAAAACATCATTTTGAATTCAGAAACTGGTATCCCGAACCTGCAGTGTATGATTCTCATGGCTGGCACCCGATGCCATTTCTTGTTCAGGGAGGTGCTTTTCATGAGACAGCCGATTATTCAGTGGAGATCGAAACAGCCCCCGGTTTTCGCATAGCAGCAGGAACACAGGCCGGCATAAAAGAGATAGCCGACAGTAATTTGTATAAATTTTCACTGAAGAACGCCAATTCATTCGCATGGATAGCAAGCGATCAGTATTCCTTAAAGACAGATCAGGTCGAAATAGTTTACGGAGCACCCATCGTTATCCGGTATTATTATGAAGGGAAATATGCTATCGAACCAGTCAAAGTCATGGAAGTTGCAAAAAAAGAAATTCAGATATTAAGTGAATGGCTGGGTCCCTTTCCATATCGTTCGGTTAGTATAGCACAGGCAACCTGTATGCCGGACCAGGATTTTTCGGGATTGGTTTGCATAGGATTGAATCCTTATAAGAAGGACTGGCAGGAAGCATTGAGGAAAGGTTTACTGGCTCAGTGGTTTCAGACAATGCTTTTAACGGACCAGAGAAATAAACCCTGGTTTTCAAAGGGATTTATACATTATTATGAGCGACGTCTGATTCATGATGTCTCATCTGCCGGACAAATATCTTCGATAAATTCAAAAGATAATCTCTGGTTACGGGTAGCCGAATATGAAAAAACCACCCAGCCTGTAAATACATCAGCTCCCCTGTTTAGTACCCAAAATGATTCTCTGATTCCTTCAGACAAAGCAGGATTATGGCTATTGCAATTGCAGGAAACGATGGGGAAAAAACGTTTTGATGAACAAATGCGCCGCTATATCTCACAGTGGCAATTCAGGCACCCGGATCCGGAAGATTTTAAAAAAAATATGGATTCTGCCAGTGAAATGAATCTCCGGCCTTTTTTCGATAGATTAAATAGCAACCAATCTTACTTCCCCGATTCTCTCAAACGAACGATTAAGCCGGCATTTATTTTTTCAGTTAAGAACAGTGAGCGATACAATTATCTTGGATTGGCCCCTATTCCGGGATACAACCGTTATGACGGTTTTATGTTGGGCGCTTTGATACATAATATCAACCTCCCGGAAAACAGGTTTGAATTTCTTTTTACTCCCTTATATGCCTTTGGTTCAAAGACACTGGAGGGTCTCGGACGAATTAGTTATTCCTGGCATCCGGAAACCAGTTTCAGCAAAATCAGCATAGGATTAAACGGTGGTCGTTTCGACACCAACAAAGCAACCGACAGCACCGGGAAAACAATATTTGAAAATTTTGTCAAACTGGTGCCCTATATCAGGCTGGATTTTAAACCATCGAATCCAAGAACGACCGTAAGCAAATGGATGGATTTTAAAACTTATCTGATTAATGAAAAATCGTTCGGCCAGTTTTCCGTTTCCTCCAAAGACTCTCTCATACATCCGAATTCAGTTAGTACTGATTTCCGTTATGTAAACCAATTAAGCTTTAATCTGCGGGACGGTCGTGTACTTTACCCTTATGGTTTTCGGGTGGAGATTCAGCAAAGTGAATTGTTTTACCGCATCAACCTGCATGCTGATTATCTCCTGAACTATCCCGATGGCGGTGGTTTGCAGGTTCGTTTTTTTGCAGCGAAATTCGGCGTATGGAACGAAAATAATAATGCATTTGTTTCCCGCTATGAACCCAAACTATTGGGTGTAGACGGAAATGAAGATTATTTATATGAAGATTATTTCGTCGGCCGTTCAGCCAGCTACGCACTGGAAAACAGTTCAGTTTCGAATGGCGGAGTAGCCGCCCAGCAAATCATGAATCGGGACGGCGGATTAAAAATGCGCGTCGACGATTTTGACTATGTACAGGGGAGGTCCGCCAATTGGGTGAGTTCTCTGAATTTTAACACAAGCCTTCCTGCAGGTCTCTTTCCGTTTTATGTGCCACTCAGAATATTTTTTGATGTTGGGACCTACGCGGAAGCCTGGCAAAATAATCCTCTCACCAGCCGGTTCCTGTATACAGGCGGCATACAGTTGAGTTTGTTTAAAAATTTGTTGAATATATATGCTCCGCTGATTTATAGCAACGATTTCAACGACGCCCTGAGAAACACTTCATTTGGACGAAAAATTACATTCAGCATCGATATCCAGAATATCAACTATAAAAAAATTATTCGAAAATTGGCGGAACATGACTGAACCAGTCTCCGATATTAAGTACCTGGAAAGAAACGAAATTGACACCATCAAATGGGACCACTGTATCAGCAATGCATTCAATGGACTTATTTATGCCAGGTCATTCTATCTGGATGCAATGGCTGAAAACTGGTCCGCTCTGGTGGCAGGAGACTATCAGTATGTAATGCCACTCACCTGGAATAAGAAAGTAGGCTTAAAGTATTTATATCAGCCCTATTTTACAAAATCGCTGGGGGTATTCGGGAACAGCAGGCATTCAATTGAAATTTCCTCTTTCTTAAATGCAATACCTGAAATGTTCAGATACTGGGACATAGACCTGAATGAAAATAATTTCGTTTCTACGGATATCAGGAAATTGCGTCAACGTGCCCGCCGGAATCACATTTTGTCTTTGGTCAACGACTACGAACATATCAGCCAGCAGTATAAAAGACTGGCAAATCGCATGACGAAAAAAGCCATTGAAGGGCAGTTGCAGATTGTCCGTGGCGAAACCCCGGAACTGATCATACAGTTATATCAACGGGATTACGCCAATAGGCATAAAAGAATTTCCGGCGCTATTTATGATAAATTAACGAACTGTTCTGCCTTATGCATTTGAAAACAATCTGGCAGAAACATATCTGGCAAAATCCCTGTCAGGAGAAACTCTGGCATATTATATGATCCTGAAGGATGAACATTATATATATTCACTTCTCGGTGGCAGCACGAAAGAGGGAAAGCAAAAAGGGGCATTTTATCTGCTGACTGATGCCATTATCCGGGATCATGCCGGGACAAATAAAATATTTCGTTTTGAAGGTTCGGATATTCCGGGTATTTCTTTTTTTGACAACTTATTCGGACCCGAAAGAATATCATACCAGCACCTGGTTATGAATAAACTTCCTTTTTTAATCAGGTTCTTTAAATGATCGCATGAAAAAAGAACGATACTTTCTTTTATTTTTAATCCTGGTATCCGTTACACTGAATTTGCTGAATATACCGACGTCAGAATTGTTTTCTGATGATAAGGAGATTTTTAAGTACGCCGGACTGGTCATTTATAAAGGAGGTGTCCCCTACCGTGATTTTTTTGACCATAAACCTCCGCTCATATATTTTCTGAACGCCTTTAACTGGTATTTCAATGTCTGGGTTCCCTGGCTTCTGGATACATTTCTTGTTCTCTTTTCTACCCTCCTGTTTTACTGGCTTTGTAGAAAAAGCAAACTGTCATGGCCATGGTTACTGCCCTTTATTTATAATTTACTTATCAGATACAGTCTGGTTTCCTTTGGAAACGGTATGACGAGGGAGTATACAGCCGTGTTCCTGCTCATGTTTTTTTGCGTCATGCAGGGGAACGCCAAATACAAATATTATCTGATGGGGCTGTTAACCGGCCTGTCTTTCTGGATGCAGCAGGATTCTCTTATTACACTTGTCCCGTTTTTGTTTTATTCGTTTTATTCATCTGCAGAATCTCTTCCGGTCAGCATGAGACAAAAGGCATTGGGTATGACCGCCGGCTTCATTACGATTTCAATCCCTTTGATTTTATATTTTACTTCGCACCAGTCCCTATCTTATTTATGGGAGGATGCTTTTTTATTCAATCTGCATGCCCCCGGGAATCATTCGGGGATTATTGAGAAAATCAGAAACTGTAAGCACGCCCTGCACGAAGTGGAATTTGAAATGCCTTTTTATACTGCACTGATATTGGGCACTGCCAGTTTGTTTCTGAAAAACAGAAAGCCGGTGTTGTTACGGATGAGCATACTTACGCTGTTCCTGTCCTTTTCTGCTGAACTATTGTCCGGCAGAATGAAGCCAGGTAATAGTTTTGTATATTATCTTCTGCCCCTGGCCGCCACCATTCCAATCCTTGTTTACGTTGTATTTACCGAAACGCAGGCTTCCTTTCTTCAGGATAAAAGAGCACAGCTTATTTTCAGTGTAATGCTGGGCAGCACTTTGCTTCTGGGAACATTGCGATTTGCATCGGGTTTTCGATTTTCGGGTAATAGAAATGTCCGTTTTCCCGACACCCCCGGAATGGATTACCTGAAAACGCAATCCTTATCTGATGATCAGCTGTTTGTATTCGACGACTCGAACTTTATTTATCTCTATAATTATTTTGGTATTCTTTCTCCCTCCCGCTGGATTTATCAGTATTTCTGGAGTTGGAGCGCCAGCTGGGATGCAGATAATAAGATTTTTTATTCCATACTTGCGGATCTGCAGGTACATAAAACCCGATTTATAGTGGATTGTTCTGAGTCAAGAAACAGTTTCAGAAACAGACCGGTATACGGCGACTGGAAAAAATTTCTGGACGACCATTACACGTTGGTAGCAAAAGATAGTCTAAACAGAAAACTGTGGAGGATCCAGTAATTCTTCGGCGATAGCAAGATCAAGTGGAGTGGTTATCTTAATATTGTTTAGTTCGCCATCTACCAAATGTACTTCATAACCAGCGGCTTCCACAACCGAAGCATCATCTGTAAATTCTTCCAGGTAATTTGTTTCGTAAGCAGGAAGCAAAATCGCACTTTGAAATGTTTGCGGTGTTTGCACCAATTTTATTTCCGATCTCTTAATGGATTTATGTCCGGTTGCATGGACGAGTCTGACACTGTCTTTGGCTTCAACACAGGGAATTGCAGAACCAAATTTCTGAGACTCTTCAAAGCAATGGTGAATCAGGGAGGGACTGAGTAAACAGCGTACAGCATCATGAATGAAAACAATTGATTCTTCATCTATCAGAGACAGACCTTTTTGCACCGAATGAAAACGAGTATCACCTCCTACGACTGCCCGAATAGGATTGGCCGCATTCATTTCATCACAAACCACCAGCCCTGTATCGTAATATTCCGCAGGCAAAACAACTATGATATGTATATCCTTATAAGATTTCAGAAATGTATGAAGCGTATACCAAAGTATCGGTTTATTATGAATTAACAGAAACTGCTTAGGTAAAACACTACCCATACGAGTTCCTGATCCGGCCGCGACAATTACAGCATACTTTTTCATAACGACATTCTCCAGTTTCGAAAACAAACCGCTATTTATCTAATAATAAATGCTGACATTCTTCTAAAAGTCTTGACTTATCAATGGCTACTGTTCCCACCGCCTCGCAAACCAGACCACCCGCCAGATTTGCAATTTCAGCCATCATAGCGGTATTCTTCGTCAATGTATAAATGAGAGTTGCTACCGCAATCACCGTATCTCCGGCCCCGGATACATCAGCTACATTTCGGATATGGGAAGGTACAATATGGGCATCCTGTCCATCCTCATAAAACACACCTTTCTCGGATAAAGTGATAAAAGAAATCCGGTGATTCAGATGGGCCTTGAGGCTCCGGTGAATATGAATAAGCGTGTTGTCATTCACTTCTTCAATCAATAAATTAAGCGCTTCCCTGGCTTCTTTTAAATTGGGCTTGAAAATGTCAACTCCTTTGTACTCAAAGAAATGTTTTCTCTTTGGGTCTGCCGCTGTAATTATTGAATGCTGTTTACACAATTCAATCACTTCGTGGATGACATTTTCAGTCAGTACCCCTTTGTTATAATCTTCAAAAATGATCGCAGCTGGAGACTGGTCCTGAATAAACCGGTCCACAGAAGCGATCAGTTCCTTTTCCTGATCGGTCGTTAAAGGCAAGAGTGTTTCCGAATCCAACCGCATCATCTGCTGGTTGCGACTGATAACACGCATTTTATTTGTAGTGATCCGATTGTCAGCATTCAATAAATATCCCGTATCAATTTTTTTTTCGTCTAATAATCCTGTCAGTATCTGGCCATCATCATCCTTACCCAATACTGAAAAAACAGAAACGGGTGTTCCGAGTGAAGCCAGGTTTAATGCCACGTTACCTGCACCACCGATACGATACTCTTTCCGGTCTACCGTTACCACCGGTACCGGCGCTTCCGGAGAGATCCTTTCTACGTTTCCCCACCAGTATGTATCAAGCATCATATCTCCGATCACACCGATTTTGACGGAAGAAAAGGATTTAAATAGCTCTTTATAATCTGTTGCTGATGTCATATTATGCTGACTGGTTTCTCCGGTTGCCGGAATGAGCAATATAATATAATGGAATTCCCAGCAGCGCAATGATGAGACCCGGCCAGGTGAATTCCGGTTTATAAATAATGAGCAGAATACAGAAGCTTGTTCCCATCAAAATATAGAGAATGGGTAATAAAGGATATCCAAATGCCTTGTAGGGTCTGGGCAAATCCGGTCTCTTTTTCCTCAGAATAAAAATGCCCAAAATGGTAAGCACATAAAAAATGACGACTACAAATGAAATCATATCGAGCAGATCGCCATATTTTCCACTCAGGCATAAAACGGAAGCTACTACAAACTGCGCCCAGAGCGCCCATTGCGGCACCGAATTTTTATTCAACTTGCCCGCCTGTCTGAAAAAAAGCTTATCCTTGGCCATCGTATAATAAACACGTGCACCAGAAAGGATCAATCCATTGTTGCAACCAAAGGTGGACACCATGATCAGTAATGCAATAATGTATGTTCCGGATTTCCCGAATATGACCTGGGAAGCTGCAACTGCAATCCGGTCTTTTTCTGCATGCGCGATACCGTTCATCGGAAGCACAGCGACATACATCAGGTTGGCACAAACATAAATTACGGTTACAATTAGAGTACCGAGGAAAAGTGAAAGACCAATATTTTTCTGTGGATTTTTTATTTCACCTGCTATGAACGTTACATTATTCCATGCATCGCTGCTGAAAACGGATCCGACCATTGCTGCCGCGATACCGCCAAATAAGGCAGCTCCACTGATGGAATTAATATTAAATCCCAATGAGGGATTGCATACGTCCTTGAGGCTTGACTTGGTTGCCTCCCAGGCGGCAGACCAGTTGGCGTGCCATACTTCAGGATGAAATGCAATAAATCCGGCAACAATGAGACCGAATAAAGCCAACAGTTTGGTTGTAGTAAAAATATTCTGAATCCATTTACCTCCTTTTACTCCGCGGGTATTGGTGTACGTCAGAAGGCCGATGAGCAGGATGGAAACAATCTGTGCGGCGCTGATATTAAAATAGGTCGGATCCCCGCAGCTGTTTATACCAGTTGGAAAACGAAATATAAAATGGTCTTCACTCAACGGTCGGTATAGGTAAGCGGCATACTTTGAAAAAGCAACCCCGACCGCAGCGATGGTTCCTGTTTGGATTACTGCAAATAAACTCCAACCATATAAAAAACTAACGAGTGGATTATAAGCTTCTTTGAGATAGACATATTGACCACCCGCTTTTGGAAACATACCGCTCAGCTCGCCATAACTTACCGCAGCCGTCAACGTCATGAATCCGGTTATCAGCCATACTAATATGAGCCATCCGGCTCCTCCAACATTTCTAACTATATCTGCGCTGACAATGAAAATTCCTGAACCGATCATGGATCCCGCAACGATCATGGTTGCATCCATCAATCCGAGCGTTGGCTTAAAATGAGGACTTTCTGCGGGCATAAGATAATTTGACCCGGAAGATAGTAAATCGAATGGAAAACGGAGAATGACGAATCAGCCTACTTTTTCTTATACGCTGCATTCAGTCCGCCAACGAGATCATCCGTAATATTATTAGCAGTATCCCTTAGATAGATAAAAGAATTGGCGTCGTAAGAAATAATATAATTATATCCCTTTGTTTTGTTGTACTCCTTCAGGTAATCTTCTATTTTCCTCCTGATATCTGTTTTCAAATCCTCGTTATGTTTCATCAGGGATTCCTGCAGGGTTTGTTTGCGGATCTGGTAATTCTGTTGCATCTGGGCATATTCCTGTTGCGCTTGCTGGCTCTCAGTCTGGGACATGGTCGGAGCCTTCTTCTGCCACTCTGATATTTTTTTCTGATAACTTTTTTCCATGCCGCTGAGCTCAGCGTTCATTTCATTTTCCTTACCTTTTACCTGGTCCAGCACGTCCTTGAAATACTGATAATGCGCTTCCAGGGAATCCAGGTTGAAATAAGCCATCCGCAAGTTATTACCTGCGGTCTGATTGGAATGATCAGTGGAAATAACAGCAGGTGCTGGTTGAGGTCTGTGATATACAACATAAAATAAAACGCCTGTCAGCAGTAAGGCCAGCAAACCGGGAACCATTGCTATATTTCTCATACGAATAAATCTAAATTGAATGTTCAGTATACCAGATATAAAAGTAGGAAGCATTTCTGCTTCCTACTACTTATTAATTCTTAAAGTTTACCCTATTCTTCTTCATCGAACTGCAGGGCTTCCCTTGTGTTTTGGAGTAATTCATATTCCTCCTTGCTTCCCACGATCATGTTTTCAAATTCCCTTAATCCAGTACCTGCAGGAATCGGATGTCCGGTGATAACATTCTCTTTCAATCCCATCATATTATCCGTTTTACCCTGAATAGCGGCTGAAGACAATACTTTCGTAGTTTCCTGGAATGATGCAGCTGAAATCCAGCTCTGCGTTCCCAGGGAAGCCTTGGTAATCCCCAGTAACATGGGTGCTGATGTAGCCGAATGTGCGTCTCTGAATTCCGCCAGTTTTTTATCATTGCGTCGTAAAATGGAATTTTCTTCCCTTACTTCACGCAAACTAACTATCTGGCCGGGTTTCAGTTTGCCTGAATCTCCTGCATCCGTGATTACTTTCTTATCGAAGATCCAGTCGTTTTCATCGAGAAATTCAATCTTATCAACCGTTTCATCTTCAAGAAAACGGGTATCTCCGGGATCAACAATATTCAGTTTACGCATCATCTGCCGTACAATCACTTCAATGTGTTTATCATTGATCTTCACACCCTGCAAACGATATACTTCCTGGATTTCATTCACAACATATTCCTGTACAGCAAACGGTCCCTTAATGGAAAGAATATCTGCTGGTGCTGTCTGTCCATCAGACAACTGCGCACCTGCTTTAATAAAGTCACCATCCTGAGCCAGAATCTGACGGGTAAGCGGAACAAGATATTTCTTTACAATACCATCCCTGGCTTCCACGATGATTTCACGGTTACCTCTTTTGATATTACCGAAAGTCACGACACCATCAATTTCAGAAACGACGGCCGGATTGCCTGGATTTCTTGCTTCAAACAATTCCGTTACACGTGGAAGACCGCCCGTAATATCACGGAGTTTTCCGAGCACACGAGGAATTTTTACAATAACCTGACCGCCGCGAACTTCTTCGCCTTCTTCCATAATGATATGGCTTCCAACCGGCAGGTTATAGTTTTTAATTTCTTTGCCACCTTCTACAACGATACCAGGAATTTTCGTTTTGTCTTTTGTATCGATAACTACTTTTTCACGATGACCCGTTTGTTCGTCGGCTTCTTCGCGGAAAGTAATTCCTTCTATCACGTTTTCAAATTTCAGTTTGCCCGTGATTTCACTAATAACCACGTTATTGAATGGATCCCATGTACAAATCACTTCACCCTTGGTAACCTTCTGTCCGTCTTTTACAGTCAGTGTGGCACCGTAAGGAACGTTATTGGTAATCAGCAGGCGATCGTTCTTCACATCCATGATTCTTACTTCACCGGTACGTCCGATAACGACTGGCACTTTCGCACCATCATTATTTTCGGCCATCACCGTTCTGAGTCCGTCAAATTGTATGGTACCGTCGAATTTTGCCATCAGAGAAGACTCTACTGAAGCAGAACCGGCAACACCACCCACGTGGAAGGTACGCAGGGTTAGCTGCGTTCCCGGCTCACCTATCGACTGCGCGGCAATAATACCAACCGCATCGCCTTTCTGCGCCGTATATCCAGTAGCAAGGTTCTTACCATAACATTTTACGCACACACCTCTCTTGCTTTCGCAAGTGAGTACCGAACGGATTTCTACCGTCTCAATACCTGTTTCTTCAATTCTCTTGGCAACTTCCTCTGTGATTTCGACACCACCTTCTGCAATCAGCTGATCCGTAATCGGATCATAAATATCATGCAGGGAAACGCGACCCAAAATACGATCGTACAATGGTTCAACGATATCTTCATTATCCTTCAGAGCGGTGGTAGCAATACCTCTTAATGTTCCGCAATCTTCCTCCTTGATAACCACATCCTGGGCAACATCCACGAGACGACGCGTCAGGTAACCTGCATCCGCCGTTTTCAGTGCCGTATCCGCAAGCCCTTTTCGTGCACCATGCGTAGAGATAAAGTAATCCAATACATTCAGGCCGCCTTTAAAATTAGAAAGGATCGGGTTCTCAATGATTTCGCTTCCTGTAGATCCGGACTTCCTTGGTTTGGCCATCAACCCTCTGATACCTGCCAGCTGTTTGATCTGCTGTTTGGATCCGCGGGCACCGGAGTCAAGCATCATGTAAACAGAATTAAAACCCTGCTTATCAGAAGCCAGTTCACGAATCAATGTTTCTGTGATGCGTGTATCTACTCTAGACCAGATATCTACAATCTGGTTATATCTTTCATTATTTGTAATCAGACCCGTATTGTAATTGTCCCACACTTCATCTACTTCCACTTTCGCATTCACCAATAATTCTTCTTTGGTGTCAGGGATGATCAGGTCATTAATACTAAATGACAATCCACCGCGAAATGCCATGCGGAAACCCAGTGTTTTGATATCATCAAGGAACTTGGCTGTTTTCGGAACATTGGTCCATTTGATAATATTACCGATGATTTCGCGGAGCGATTTCTTTGTGAGCAACTGGTTTACGAACCCTACTTCGACCGGTGTATGCTGATTGAAAAGTACGCGACCGACGGTTGTTTCCAACAGCTTTTTTTCCAGTCCGTCATTTTCATTTCTGACATTTACTTTTACCTTGATATAAGCATGCAAATCAAGCTGACCTTCGTTATATGCGATAATAACCTCTTCCGGACTGTAAAAGGATTTTCCTTCACCCTTTACTTTTTCTGTTGGCGTGGATTTTTTTCCTTTTGTAATATAATACAATCCCAGTACCATGTCCTGTGAGGGGAGTGTGATGGGTGTACCATTTTGCGGGTTCAGGATGTTATGGCTTGAAAGCATCAGTAACTGTGCTTCCAATACGGCTGCACTGCTCAATGGAACATGTACCGCCATCTGGTCACCATCAAAATCCGCGTTGAAGGATGTACATACTAATGGATGTAACTGGATCGCCTTCCCTTCAATGAGTTTTGGCTGAAATGCCTGGATGGAAAGACGGTGAAGAGTCGGAGCACGATTCAGCATCACAGGATGTCCTTTCAGAATATTTTCCAGGATATCCCACACGATGGCCTCTTTGCGATCAACCAGTTTTCTGGCAGACTTCACTGTTTTTACTATACCTCTTTCAATGAGTTTACGAATGATAAACGGCTTGAAAAGTTCAGCTGCCATATCCTTAGGCAATCCGCATTCGTGTAATTTCAATTCAGGACCCACCACAATAACGGAACGGCCTGAATAGTCCACACGTTTACCCAGTAAGTTCTGACGGAAACGTCCTTGTTTACCTTTCAGCACATCACTTAAAGATTTCAGCGCTCTTCCGCCTTCCGCTTTCACGGCATTGGATTTACGGCTGTTGTCAAAGAGTGAATCGATGGCTTCCTGCAGCATTCTCTTTTCATTGCGCAGGATCACTTCGGGGGCTTTGATTTCCAACAAACGCTTAAGGCGGTTATTACGGATAATTACCCGGCGGTAAAGATCATTCAAATCTGAAGACGCAAACCGGCCACCATCCAATGGAACCAGCGGACGCAATTCAGGAGGAATAACAGGAATATATTGCATAACCATCCATTCCGGACGGTTTGTAATTCTTGTATTGGCGTCGCGGAAACTCTCTACTACGCTCAGGCGTTTCAAAGCGTCTGCTTTACGCTGTTGAGAAGTTTCGTTGGCTGCAGCTGCCCGCAGATCAAAGCTCAGCTGATCCAGATCGATTCTCTGGAGCAGATCATGTACGGCTTCTGCACCCATCTTAGCGATGAACTTTTGCGGATCGTCGTCAGGTAGATATTGATTGTCTTTCGGAAGAGTTTCAAGAATTTCAAGATATTCCTCTTCTGTCAGAAGATCACCCTGATTCTGGTTTTTATCCGCACGGATTCCTGACTGGATCACGACATATCTTTCGTAATACACAATACTCTCCAGCTTCTTTGAACTCATGCCGAGCAAATAACCGGTTTTGTTCGGCAGACTTTTGAAATACCAGATATGAACCACAGGGACTACGAGTTTGATATGGCCCATGCGTTCACGACGAACTTTCTTTTCGGTTACTTCAACGCCGCAACGGTCGCACACGATCCCCTTATAACGGATCCTTTTATATTTTCCGCAGGCACATTCGTAGTCCTTCACAGGTCCGAATATGCGTTCGCAGAATAAACCATCCCTTTCGGGTTTGTAGGTTCTGTAGTTTATAGTTTCAGGCTTTAAAACCTCTCCATAGGATCTTTCCAGAATGGAATCGGGAGAAGCAAGTCCGATGGTGATTTTTGAGAAAGTGGCTTTGGGACGATTTTCTTTTTTAATAGCCATATTATTTGATATCAGGTTTTTAAAAGACAGTTACCACAAATGCATTTACCAAGCAGTTTACAGCAGGAATAACTGTTCCTTTTTGCAACCTACTTTGTTGAAAATCAGTACTTTAAAAGTGGATAATTTCTGAAAATGCCAGCATAAGGGAGGCAAAGGTACGTGGTTTGAATTAATTTACCAAGACAAGGCTCTTCATGCCTTCAAAAGAAAAGAAATTAATTTTGGACTATCTTGCTTCTCTTTTTTAACAAAACAGGTAGTCCACATGCTTCCCTGGCGCACCATCATTGAAATCGATAAGGAATGTGATGTTCCTGTATATCTGCAAATAGCAAATTCCATAATCCAGGAAATGAAAAAAGGCAGGATCGGTCCTGGCATTAAACTGCCCGGCACCCGTCAGATGTCTGAATTACTGGAAGTGCACCGCAAAACATTAGTTCGGACGTATGAAGAACTGGATGCCCAGGGTTGGATAGAAATGCGTCCTTCCAAGGGAACTTTCACCAGCAAAGCACTTCCTGAAATAAATCCAAGGCGTTTTTACCTGAAAACCGAAAAACGTAATTCGTTTCCTGAAACAACTGGTTATTCCGTAAAAGTCAATAATAATATCAGGACGCCTGTATTGCCATACCGGAATATTACAGGTTTTCATGACGGTCCCGACGTTCGGCTGATGCCCGTAAAAGAATTGGGCATATCATATAAGAGCATATTATCCAGAACAGTGAATTTAAAATACCTCTCTTACGTGGAAACAGCCGGCGTGCAAAAGTTCAGGGAGGTCCTTTCTGAATATCTGAACAGCAGCCGGGGACTGCAAACAAGTTTTGAAAATATTATGATCACCAGGGGAAGCCAGTTCGGCTTGTATTTAATCACTTGTGTTCTTTTTTCGACTGGTCAAAATATTATCGTAGGTGAACCCAATTACTATTATGCTGATCATTGTTTTCAAAATGCGGGAATGCGTTTGATCAGGGTTAAGGTGGATGATATGGGCATTGATGTGGACGCTATCGAAAAGATTTGCAAAAAGAAAAAGATCAGAGCAGTTTATATTACTTCACATCACCACTATCCAACGACAGTTACTCTTATAGCTTCCAGGAGAATTAAATTACTGGAACTGTCAGAGAAATACGGATTCATCATTATAGAAGATGATTATGATTACGATTTTCATTATTTAAGCAGTCCCATTCTCCCACTCATCAGCGCCGATCAGAAGGGCATGATCATTTACGTTGGTACCCTGAGCAAAACCATTGCACCTGCTATCAGAACAGGTTATGTGATTGCACCTCCTAATTTACTGTTGGAACTGACCAGATTAAGACAGCTCATGGATACACAGGGAGACCCAATTATGGAGCTGGCACTGGCAGAAATGTTTTCAAACGGCGACATTCGGAGACATATGAAAAAAGCATTGAATGAATACCATCGGCGCCGGGATTTTGTTTGTGACCTGATGACTCAACATCTGTCAGCATTCATTGAATTTAAAATCCCTGATGGCGGACTCGCTATTTGGGCAAAATTCAATAAATCCATTCTCCTGCCGGAGCTTACTGAAAAGCTTAGGCCACAAGGTCTGATTCTTTCCAATGGACTTATTCATAATTCCGGTTCCGTCTCTCTGAATTCCACCCGGATGGGATTTGCCTGGATGAATGAAAAAGAAGCGGAAATAGCCGTTGGGAAACTAATCAAAACAATCAAAGAAAAATTTTAAGTCTGATGCCCGGCGCGATTTTTCTTATGACGGGTGATTTTGAAGCAACCAACGGCATGAATCGATTTACCAACGGAAAATGTCCCGGGTATCAATTCCAACCGGACTATCACATTTAAACAAACCGGTCACTTATGTAGTCCAAAGGATATATACTTTTATATGGTCAAACAATCGCTAACCAAAAAAGAGTAACCATGAAAAAGTATCTGTTTATTATTTATTTCCTTATCGCCGGATTGAGTTCAAGAGCTGCGGTGTCCACAATCAATGAAAAATTAATTCAGTCATTTAATGAATCATATCCGCACGCAGTGAAAGTAAACTGGCTGGAATTGGCGGAAACCTATGCTGTTAATTTTGAGGAAGCAGGTGTAAAATCCACTATTCGCTATAATAAGGACGGCAGTTTTCTCAGTGCCATCCGTTATTATTCAGAAGAAAAACTTCCATACTATCTGATCGCAACTCTGAATGAAAAATTTCCGGGAAAAAAGATTTACAGCGTAACGGAACTGTCCAATCCTTATGAAATTACCTATTACATCAAACTTCAGGATGCAAAAACCTGGAGGACTGTGAAAGTCGACAGCGATGGTAATATTGTTGTGATAGAAAAATTCAATAAGGCTTAAAAAAAATGCCCGGACCGCCGTTCAATTGTTGAAGCGGCGGTTCAGGCATTCTTCCAATCAATCCTCCGACACTACAATTCCTAAGGCTGGCCCTTTACACGATTGAAAAATTCATTTTGTAATTCCATGGTTTTTTTATCCGCCTTGATTGCCTTCAGCGCTTTTACCAACGATTCGATATAGTGTTCATTAACTAACTGGCCCAGTTCACGGGTTGCTTTTGCGCCTTCTCCGGCATAATGATTCGGGTAATCGGCATACCACCAGATTGCAGTATATACATTGGGTATGTCCAGTCTTTTTTGATTGGCTCCTGACTCATTGCTGGCGCTGTCCATCTTGACCAGGTCAGGTCTTAAATAAAGAAGCGAAGATGTTTCTCTTTCCCCCGCATGTTGGTCCCCCGCGGGATCAGATTTATGAAGCTCGCTCATTTTTTTCCGATATACCGAATCGGAACCAGGTTCGAAAAAATATACCGCATAATTTCTTCTCTTTTCTAATCTTGTTTGTATAAAATACCGGATCAGTTCGGGATTCCCGCCATGGCCGTTAATGATAACAATTTTGCTGAATCCGTTTCGTGCAATTTCATCACAGGTTGCTTCCAGTAAATCCCAAACGATACGTTCAGGTAGTGCAAAACTGCCATACTGATGCCGGGCTTCATTGATCTGTCCGTAAAAATAGTCTGGGAAAACAACAGAATATTCCTTTTTGGTTGCTCTCGCAGCCCATTCGCGAACCTGTATCAGATCGGATCCTATGGGAACATGAGGACCATGTTTTTCAAGAATTCCAATGGGCAAAATACATGTCTGGCCCGACATCTCCAATGCTTTCGGCCATTCACTGGCGGTCAGCTCATCCCAACGGCTATGGAGTTCCTGTGCCAATGAATGCATCCCCATCATTAAAAAAGCCAACACGGCAGCCATCATTCTTGTTCGAGTATTCATTTTTTTTGTTTTTATGAAAAAGGAAAATTGATTCTTTAATTGCTATCGTCGTTTTGAGAACGACTATTTCATTTGATATTTCATTCCGATCTAAATGCATCACCTGTAACTACCAATCAATTTTTTTAGATTTGACGGCTCCGTCCAAAGATCCCTGCTCCATTTGAATGGCACATACGATGTAAAAAGGCATGTCGCCATTATGCCGGGGATATTTTGATAACAAAAAAGTGAAAAGAGAAAGCAGCAGCAAATAAACAGAAAATCCAAGTTTCGAAAACATAATACTGGTATTACAGCTGCTCCAATTCGGGTGCCTCCCTATGCTTGTTTCTCTCAAGAAATTTCTCCCGGATTATTTCCTGAACAGGCACATCCCTGATTTTACTTTCAAGCCAGGAAATAATATCAAGATAGACAAAGGCCCGGGTTTCAAAACGATTCTTTTCATAGGTCTTAAGCCGTTCCAGTAATTTTGAGAATCCGGGTTTGAGTTCCGGAGGTCCCAGCTGAAATGATTTTCTCAAAAAGCGGAATATTTCTTCTTCCACCAGACTCAGGTTTTCCATTTTTGCCATGAAACGGTAAACCGATTTAATGAGGTACTCCAATAAATTATCATTACCCAGTTCATAATGTGCAATCAGGTGTAACAGACGTGAGTAACACTGAAGATCGGTACGCAGATCCATTTTCCAGTTGATGATTTTGTTGAGGTATTTGATCGTATTCTCATAATCCCCACTGCCGAAATACAAGCTGGCAAATTTGTAATAAAACACCAGAATGCGATGTCTGTCCAGGTAGATCTCATATTCCTTTAATTTTTCTTCGATGTAAGGAACCAGGGCCAATCCTTCTGAAAATGTGCCGTCAATAAAATGTTTGTTGATTTTTGCGATGTGGAGGTAAACGAAAGTCTGTATGCGATTGTTATCGTTATCCTGTACGGCATCCGAATTAAAAAAGATTTCAAAGCGGTCAAGCGTTTCCAGGAATTTCGGGTAATTCAGTAAATCGAAATGTGCACCCAGCAGATTATGCATGCCTTTGATATAGTGCGCCGTTTCAATCTGTATCATGGCGGGCTCCTTTTCAAATAGTTCCACCCAGCGGTGAGTATACCGGTAGTAAGAAAGAAAATCCTGACCGATAAATGTAAACCAGCTGTAACATTGAAAAAGGTAGAGACTCTCATAAAATCCGCTATTGGAAGCCATGGGGACCGGCAGTCTGTTCTCGAAAAATTCCTTTACAGCGATTTCATCTTTTTCATTACGCGCCACGCCATGCTGAATATACCAGCTGTATAGTTGAAGTGAAAGACTGGAAAGTTTCCCGGCAAGTCGAATCTGTTCATTTACGGCCTCCATTTCGTCGGCCAGTTTCAGTGCACGGTCCTGCATACTTCTTGTGATATGGAGGGCTTCGATTTTTTGTTCAAAGAGCAGGACTTCCAGTACATAACTGTATTGGTGGTATTGCCGGGCATATTCCTTAATGCGGTCTAGTACTTTCAGGCTTTGCAAATACAATCCCTGATTGTAAAGGATTTCGGCATAATCTACTTGTTCGTGCAACTGGATAACAATATTTTGTTCACCACGTATAAGTCTCAGACTGCTCAGTATTTGTTTGTACAAATGAGCTTTAATATTTGAAAGTTGCTGCTTACTCAACTGCTTGTTTTTCCTCAAAAGCTCCGATTCATCATAGGACTCCATTTTATCCAGGGCGTCGAATAAGTAGATGATTTTCAGGTTCTCTGACGCGGTATTTCGCTTCACATAGAGCTTGAAATTCCGTTTCTCGGACTTTTTCAGAGATTTAACAAGTTGAAACAAGGTATCAGAAGAGCGGTTGGGCATCGTAATTTGGATCGTCTAAATTAAGGACTGGCGCGGGTTTCAGAGGTTAAACACCCCTTTCTGAACTGTAATTCAAACGGGATTTTGATTTGTGTGTTGAACCAAACAAAAATAACTTCGAAACAACTCATTTCCCAAAACGATATGAAAACCGACAAAATATACATTTTCGACACGACCCTGCGTGACGGGGAGCAGGTTCCAGGCTGCAAACTGAATACCAAAGAGAAGCTGGAACTGGCCCTGGAACTGGAAAATCTGGGTGTTGATATTATTGAAGCCGGTTTCCCGATTTCAAGCCCGGGTGATTTTCATTCGGTGGAGGAGATTTCAAAAGTGGTCAGGAATGCCAGTGTCTGTGCCCTTAGCCGGGCGGTAAAGGCAGACATCGAGGCAGCCGGACAGGCTCTTAAAAAAGCTAAACATCCCCGCATTCATACAGGTATCGGTACTTCTGACCTCCACATCAAGTCAAAATTCAATTCAAACAGGGAGGATATCATTGAACGTGCGGTGCAGGCTGTCAAATGGGCCAAAAACCTGGTGGCAGATGTAGAGTTCTATGCAGAGGATGCAGGTCGAACCGACAACGATTATTTGGCCAGGGTTATTGAAGCCGTCATCAAAGCAGGGGCTACGGTTGTCAATATTCCGGATACTACGGGGTACTGCCTGCCGTATCAATACGGAGAAAAAATCGCCTATCTCGTGAACCATGTAAGCAATATCGACAAGGCCGTCATATCCTGTCATTGTCATAATGATCTCGGATTGGCTACTGCCAATTCGATTTCGGGCATTATAGCCGGAGCCCGGCAGATTGAATGCACGATCAATGGCTTAGGGGAAAGAGCCGGCAATACGGCCCTGGAAGAAGTGGTCATGATCATTAAACAGCATGCCGATTTGGGATTTACGACGGGTATCAAAACCCAGTCTCTGAATCCTATGAGCCGTCTGGTTTCAGAAACCATGCGCATGCACGTACAACCCAATAAAGCCATTGTGGGGTCCAATGCATTTTCGCATTCTTCCGGAATTCATCAGGATGGATTTCTGAAAGATGCACAGACATATGAAATTATCAATCCGGATGAAGTGGGCGCCGACGGTTCAAAAATCGTTCTCACCGCCCGCAGTGGACGTAGCGCGCTTGCTCATCGTCTCCGAATGGTGGGTTATGATTTCAACCGCAATGAAATAGACATTTTATATAATGAATTCCTGCGTTTAGCAGATACGAAAAAAGAAGTGGGCGAAGAAGATTTGCACGAACTTGCTAAAATCACGGTAAACGCTTAGAAACATACCGTCTGCATGTTCTCCTATGAAAGAAGAAAGCAGCAAAAGCATCGGTAAACAAAATATGAAACCAAAAACACTTTTCGAAAAAATCTGGGACACTCACGTGGTGAAGACCATTGAAGATGGTCCCTCCATATTATATATTGACAAACACTTTATTCATGAAGTAACAAGCCCACAGGCTTTTAAGGGACTGGAACAACGCGGTCTTCCTGTTTTCAGGCCGGAACAAATCGTGGCTACTGCGGATCATAATGTGCCTACTCAAAATCAACACCTGCCCATCAAAGAAGCACTTTCACGCCTGCAGGTTGATACACTGGATAAGAATTGCAAAAAATTCGGGATCGAATTATACGGACTTGGACATCCTTATCAGGGCATTGTGCATGTAATCGGACCCGAAATGGGATTCACCCAGCCCGGTATGACGATCGTTTGTGGTGACAGCCATACATCTACCCACGGTGCTTTCGGAACTATCGCCTTTGGCATCGGTACAAGCGAAGTGGAAATGGTGATGGCTACACAATGTCTGATGCAGACGAAACCCCGGCTCATGCGTATCAATGTAGAGGGCAAACTTCATCCCGGTGTTTTATCAAAAGACATCATATTATATATCATCGCAAAAATATCTGCCAGCGGGGCTACCGGTTATGCAGTGGAATATGCAGGATCTGCCATCCGCAATCTCTCTATGGAAGCGAGGATGACAATTTGTAATATGAGCATTGAAATGGGTGCCCGTTGCGGAATGATCGCTCCGGATGAAATTACTTTCAACTATATGAAGGGAAGAAAGTATGTACCAAAGGATGAAAACTGGGACAAATCCGTCGCTTACTGGAAAACGCTTTTCACAGACCATGAGGCCGAATTCGATGCTGAGTTAAACATTGACGCCTCAGAAATTGAACCCATGATTACTTACGGAACTAATCCCGGTATGGGCATTGGCATCAGTGGGCATGTGCCCAATCTGCGGGACGTAGAAGAGAAAGAAAAAAATTCATTTGAAAAATCACTTCAATATATGGGCCTTGAGCCCGGGATGGGAATCATAGGCAAAAAAGTGGACTATATTTTCATCGGCAGTTGTACCAACAGTCGAATTGAAGACCTCCGCCTGGTGGCTGATTTTGTAAGAGGAAAACAAAAAGCAAAAGATGTGGAAGTTTGGATTGTTCCGGGCAGTAAACAGGTGGAAAAACAAGCACAGGCAGAAGGAATCGACAAAATTTTCGAAGCCGCCGGATTTATTCTCCGCCAGCCAGGTTGTTCTGCATGCCTGGGCATGAACGAAGATAAAATTCCCGCGGGGAAATACTGCATTTCCACCAGCAACCGGAATTTCGAAGGACGTCAGGGGCCAAATGCAAGAACATTCCTCACGAGCCCATTGACGGCAGCAGCAGCTGCGATTACAGGCAGGGTCACGGATGTCAGGGAACTTATGTAGTGTGGAAGTCTGGAAGTCTGGAAGTGTGGAAGATGAAATTGAAAATGTAAATACCAAAAATTCTCGTGAAAGCAATAAATAAAATACTTAGTACAGGGGTTCCTATCAATATCGAAAATATCGATACAGATCAGATAATTCCTGCTCGTTTTCTGAAGGCAACCAGCCGGGAAGGATTTGGTAAAAATCTGTTTCGCGACTGGCGTTATGAAAATGATGACGAAAAGAAACCAAGGGTGGATTTTGCACTAAATGATCCCCGTTTTTCAGGAAAAATATTGGTGGCGGGTAAAAATTTTGGATGCGGATCATCCCGGGAACATGCGGCCTGGGCGATCAAGGATTTTGGATTTGACGTAGTGGTGAGTAGTTTTTTTGCTGACATTTTTAAAAACAACGCGTTGAATAATTTTTGTCTGCCGGTTACCGTGAGTGATGAATTTTTGAAGGAACTCTTCAACGCGATTGAAAGCAGGCCTTCAACACAAATTCAGGTCGATCTGGAGAGACAGTCTATCCATTTTGAGGGAACAGATGTGACAGTAAAAGAAAAATTTGAAATCAGCCCATATAAAAAAACCTGTTTGCTCAACGGTTATGATGATATTGATTACCTGTTGAGTATGAAGGAAGAAATTACCGCTTTCGAAAAGAAAACCGCCATCCCGAATACTATATGAAAAAAAACATTGTCGTCATTGAAGGCGACGGCATCGGTCCGGAAGTGACCCGTCAGGCCGTCAAAGTATTAAATGCCATTGCTGAATGTTTTCATCATGAGTTCCATTACAGGTACTGTCTGATGGGTGCAATCGCTATTGATAAAACCGGAAATCCGCTTCCCGACGAAACAATTAAACTGGCACTTGAAAGTGATGCCATTCTTTTTGGTGCAATCGGACATCCAAAATATGATCTGGACCCTACGGCCAAGGTTCGCCCGGAGCAAGGCTTGCTGAAACTGAGAAAATCCCTTCAGCTGTTCGCGAATATCCGGCCAATAAGTACTTATCCTTCGCTCCATCATTTGTCTCCTCTGAAAACAAAAAATATTGAAGGAGTCGATTTTATAATATACCGCGAACTGACCGGTGGTATTTATTTCGGAAAGAAGGAAACGAATGCTGATCAGACGCTTGCTACAGATGAGTGCACATACAGCAGGGAAGAAATTGAACGTATTGCGCACCTGGCTTTCAAACAGGCTGTCATTCGCAGAAAAAAATTAACGCTGGTTGATAAGGCTAATGTGCTGGAAACGTCCAGATTGTGGAGGAAATGGGTTCAGGAAATTGCCAAAGGCTATCCCGAAGTAACACTGGATTTCCTTTTTGTGGACAATGCAGCCATGCAGATTATCCTGAATCCAAAACAATTCGATGTGATTCTGACTGAAAATATGTTTGGGGATATCCTTAGCGATGAAGCCAGCGTAATCAGCGGCTCCCTGGGTTTGCTTCCTTCAGCATCGGTGGGAAAAGGACCTGCTCTTTTCGAACCTATCCATGGATCTTATCCCCAGGCTGCAGGAAAAGACATTGCAAACCCGCTTGGATCCATTTTGTCGGCTGCGATGATGCTGGATCACTTTGGTTTGTATAAAGAAGCTGAACTCGTAAGGGAAGCTGCAGAATGGACACTCATGCATGGTTTTGTTACAAAAGATATCGATCCCGTGAATTTTTATTTCACAACAACGATCGGTGAGTTGATCAGCGATTACCTCGTGGGAAAGATATCCGGGACTGAACTTAATCAGGAAAATATTGCGCTGAGGAAGTCAACTATTATTTAGTTCTTTGTTTTATAAAACGCGGTTCGTATATTCGCATTCAACTCGTCTCTCAATGTTGAAAAGCAGTATATATAATAAAGTCCTGATCACACGTATCGTGGTGGTCATTATTATTGTGCTCGCTCTTCCCGGAGGCGCTTGATCGTATAAAATTTTTCAAAAATAATAACGACCCGCCTCCAAAAAGGCGGGTTTCTTTTTTTATGGCAGAACTCAACAAATATTCCAGGACGTTAACGCAGGACGAAACCCAGCCGGGTGCACAGGCAATGTATTATGCCATCGGTTTTACGGAAGCTGATTTTAAAAAAGCACAGGTGGGTATCGCGAGCATGGGATGGGATGGAAATCCATGTAACATGCATCTGAACGACCTGGCCAAAGCGGTGAAAGCAAGTATTAATAAAACTGATTTACTGGGATTGATTTTTCATACCATCGGTGTGAGCGACGGAATCAGTATGGGCACAGATGGTATGCGGTATTCACTGGTCAGTCGCGATATCATCGCTGACAGCATAGAAACCAATGCTGGTGCGCAATATTATGACGCCATCATTACTATTCCAGGCTGCGATAAAAATATGCCCGGATCCATCATGGCCATGGGCAGGTTAAACCGTCCGGGTATCATGTTATACGGAGGAACCATTGCGCCGGGACATTACAAAGGTCAGGACCTGAACATCGTTTCGAATTTTGAAGCCCTTGGCCAAAAAATCGCCGGGAACCTGAGTGAAGCAGATTTTAAGGGCATCGTGAGAAACAGTTGTCCTGGAGCGGGCGCCTGCGGTGGAATGTATACGGCAAATACGATGGCAAGTGCCATAGAAGCTATGGGCATGAGCCTCCCCTATTCTTCTTCCAATCCCGCTTTAAGCGAAGACAAACAGAAAGAGTGTGAAGCAATCGGCACAGCTATAAAATTATTACTGGAGAAAGATATCAAACCAAGAGATATCATGACCCGCAAAGCTTTTGAAAATGCCATTACCGTTATTATGGTTCTTGGCGGATCCACGAATGCTGTGCTGCATTTGATAGCGATGGCAAAAAGCGTCAATGTCCCCCTGACTCAGGATGATTTTCAAATGATCAGCAATAAAATACCTGTACTTGCGGATTTCAAGCCCAGCGGTAAGTATCTGATGGAAGACCTTCATCAATTTGGCGGAGTGCCGGCTGTTATGAAATATTTATATAAAAATGGGTTATTACACGGTGACTGCTTAACAGTTACCGGGAAAACGGTAGCTGAAAATCTGGAAGAAGCACCGGATTTGGATTTTGAACAGCAAAAAATAATCATGCCTTTGGATAAGCCGTTAAAGGCGACCGGACATTTACAAATATTATATGGTAACCTGGCTGAAGGCGGCAGCGTTGCGAAAATCAGTGGTAAGGAAGGAGAAAGATTTGAGGGAACTGCCAGGGTATTTGATGGTGAGCATGATTTGATCCGGGGAATTCAATCTGGCAAGGTACACGCTGGTGATGTGGTGGTGATCCGGAATATCGGACCCAAAGGTGCTCCCGGAATGCCTGAAATGTTAAAGCCTACCGGTGCCATTATCGGGGCTGGTCTTGGTAAAACGGTAGCCCTGATTACGGATGCGCGTTTCAGTGGAGGAACGCATGGTTTTGTTGTGGGCCATATTACACCTGAAGCGTATGAAGGTGGTTTAATCGGACTGGTGGAAGACAATGATATCATCGAAATCGATGCGACTAAAAATGCCATCACGCTTAAGGTAAGTAAGGACATCATTGCAGAAAGAAAGAAAAAATGGAAACAGCCTGCGTTAAAGGCAACGAGTGGTGTTCTGTTTAAATATGCACGTGTCGTGAAGGATGCTTCGCAGGGATGTGTTACTGATGAAGCGTAAGGCGTAAGGCATAAAGCTTAAGGCTAAGGCTTGAGGTAAACATCAACTGTCAATTAAAATATCTGTTTTTATAAAAAATAAAATAATGGAAACGCTGGAAATAAAGAAAGACAAAACGCCCAAGGCAAAACAAAAGACCAGGAAATTGTCCGGATCGGCAGCCTTGCTGGAAGTATTTCTTTCAGAAAAAGTAGAAACGATTTTCGGATATCCGGGCGGAGCCATTATGCCAATCTACGATGCTTTATATGACTATCAGCAGAAATTGAAGCACGTACTGGTGCGCCACGAACAAGGCGCGATACATGCTGCACAGGGTTACGCCCGAGCTTCAGGTAAAACGGGAATCGTGTTTGCTACCAGTGGTCCTGGAGCTACAAATCTTGTAACCGGACTTGCAGATGCCATGATCGACAGCACACCCTTAGTTTGCATTACAGGTCAGGTATATGCACACCTGCTCGGCACGGATGCGTTCCAGGAAACAGACGTCATTAATATCACCACACCCGTTACGAAATGGAATTATCAGATTACCGATGCAACCGAAATACCGAACGTTCTGGCAAAGGCATTTTATCTTGCCGCCAGTGGCCGGCCGGGACCTGTGCTCATAGATATTACCAAAAACGCACAAATCCAGGAATTTGATTTTGAAGAATATGTTCCCTGTGAGCATATACGCAGTTATCGTCCTAAACCGATCGTCCGCAAAAAATATCTGGAAGAAGCGGCGAAACTGATCAATGAAGCAAAAAAACCATTCGTGATTTTTGGCCAGGGTGTTATACTCGGTGAAGCAGAAACAGAGTTTAAAAATTTTATCGAGAAATCAGGAATACCGGCAGCATGGACAATACTGGGAATGAGTGCTATACCCACCGATCATCCGCTGGCTGTTGGTATGTTGGGAATGCATGGCAACTACGGCCCCAATGTTCTCACCAATGAATGCGATGTTTTAATTGCCATCGGTATGCGTTTCGATGACCGTGTAACGGGCAGGTTGGACAAATATGCAAAGCAGGCAAAAGTGATTCATCTGGATATTGACCCGGCAGAAATTGATAAAAATGTAAAAACCGCCGTTTCAGTCTGGGGCGATTGTAAAGAAACCCTTCCTTTACTCACCCAACTCTTAGATAAAAAATCACATACCGCCTGGCATCAGAAATTTAAAGACTTTCAGAAACAGGAAGATGAAAAATGTATCTATCCTGAAATGCATCCTGACACAAACGTACTTTCAATGGGTGAAGTGATCGATGCACTGAATGAACTAACCGGTGGTAATGCGGTTCTCGTTACCGATGTAGGTCAGCACCAAATGGTGACCTGTCGTTACGCAAAATTTAATGAATCAAAAAGCAATATTACATCAGGAGGATTAGGCACCATGGGTTTTGCATTACCCGCAGCCATTGGTGCAAAATTCGGTGCTCCGCAAAGGGAAGTGATTGCCATCGCCGGAGATGGTGGATTCCAGATGACACTACAGGAGCTGGGAACTATCATGCAAACCGGTCTGAATGTAAAAATTATTGTTCTGAACAATCAATTCCTCGGAATGGTAAGACAGTGGCAGGAACTTTTCAACGACAGAAGATATTCTTTCGTGGATATTCAAAGTCCCGATTTTGTTGAGCTTGCGAAATCCTACCGGATTGCCGGTCAAAAAGTGACTGAACGGTCGGATTTGAAAAAGGCATTGAAAGATATGCTGGACAGTCCTGAAGCTTATCTGCTTGATATAATGGTGGGAAAAGAAAACAATGTGTTCCCCATGGTACCTCAGGGATGTAGTGTGAGTGAGATCAGGCTCTCCTGAAAGTATGGAAGACTGAAAGACTGGAAGTTTGGAAGTGGAGTTGTTAAGTTTTAAAGTGTGAATTATGAATGATTCAATAACAGCAGAAATTCCGGTTCAGTACAACCGTATCAAAGATGATACGGAAAGGTTGTCCTTTCAAATGAATTCTGATTTGTTTACCGGAAGTCTATTGAAAACATTGGTTGCATCAAAGAAGTCCGGCCGGATACTGGAACTTGGAACAGGAGGCGGTTTGGCGACTTCATGGATATTGGATGGCATGGATCAACGTACGAAGCTTTTGACAGTAGAAAATAATGCTACTCTTTTAGAGATTGCCAGAGAACAATTGGCAGATCCCCGGATTGAATTTATTCTCACTGATGGATACACATGGCTGAAGGAATATCAGGGTGAAAAATTCGATTTGATCTTTGCAGATGCGATGCCTGGAAAATACGATTTGTTTGTGGAGACGATTCAGCTCTTGAAAAGCGGAGGATTTTATGTAATTGACGATATGCTTCCACAACCGAACTGGCCCCCCGGCCATGCTGAAAAGGCAGATCTTTTTATTCATATGCTGGAATCGAGAAAGGATCTCATACTGACAAAATTGAAGTGGTCAACCGGAATCATAATCGTGGTGAAAAAATAAATCAACATACTATACATGCAAGTCGTTCCGCTTTTAAAGTTTCTTTTTTACTTTTTTAATAAATGACTATGATAAAACAGGAATTCACCATAACCGTATATACCGAAAACCAGATCGGTTTGCTCAATCGTATCGCGATCATCTTTTCCAGGAGAAAGATCAATATTGAAAGCATGAATACCTCTCCATCAGAAATTGACGGCATTCACCGGTTTACTATTGTAATCAATGAAACCGAAGAAGTAGTTAAAAAACTTTGCCGCCAGATCGAAAAACAGGTAGAAGTGCTCAAAGCATACTTTAATCAAAATGATGAAATCGTATGGCAGGAGCTCGCATTATATAAAGTATCCACCGATCAGATCGTTGAAAAAGTAAAAGTCGAGAGACTTCTGAGAAAATATGGAGCACGCGCCGTGGTGATCCGTAAAGATTATACGGTATTTGAAACCACAGGTCACCGTGAAGAAACCGATGGTTTGCTGGAAGCATTGGAACCGTATGGAGTGATCGAATTCGTTCGAAGTGCGAGAGTGGCCATCATCAATGAGAGCAGTGGTTTCCACGAAAAACTAAAAGAATTTGAACAAACCGAACCCGGGGAATTAGTTATTGAAAATGAATACCTCGATAAGCAGGATGAGGTTTTCAGTATGTGAATCCGGTTGACGGTTGACAGCGTGCTTAAACAGTTGACATGAAAATGGCCTTTTGCTTTAAGATTGAAACTTAAAAATTGAATTAATAACAAAAATAAATACCAAAAAATGGCAACATTAAATTTCGGCGGAACAGATGAAACGGTAGTAACCCGCGAAGAATTCCCGCTTTCGAAAGCCCAGGATGTTTTGAAAAATGAAGTTGTGGCAGTGATCGGATATGGTGTGCAGGGCCCTGGTCAGGCGTTGAACCAGAAGGACAATGGAATAAATGTAATTGTAGGTCAGCGGAAAAATTCAAAGACCTGGGATAAAGCCATTCGGGACGGTTTCGTACCGGGAGAAACTCTTTTTGAAATTGAAGAAGCCCTTGAAAAAGGCACCATCATATGTTACTTATTAAGTGACGCCGCGCAGATTGAATTATGGCCGACAGTTAAAAAACACCTGACCAAGGGAAAAGCGCTTTATTTTTCACATGGATTTGGAATTACGTTTAAAGAACAAACAGGCATCATACCACCAGCCGACGTGGATGTATTCCTGGTCGCACCAAAAGGTTCAGGAACTTCATTGAGAAGAATGTTCCTGCAGGGCCGCGGACTAAACAGCAGTTATGCGATCTTCCAGGATGCTACAGGACGGGCTAAGGATCGGGTAATTGCTTTGGGAATTGCAGTTGGCAGCGGATACCTTTTTGAAACCAATTTCAAAAAAGAAGTATATAGCGATTTGACCGGCGAACGTGGCACTTTGATGGGAGCGATTCAGGGCATTTTTGCGGCGCAATATCAGGTTCTGCGCGAAAAGGGACACAGCCCATCCGAAGCATTCAACGAAACCGTGGAAGAACTCACACAAAGTCTCATGCCTCTTGTCGCTGAGAATGGTATGGATTGGATGTATGCCAATTGTTCAACAACCGCACAACGCGGCGCGCTGGATTGGTGGAAGAAATTCCGTGATGCAACAGCGCCAGTATTCAAGGAATTATACGAGAGTGTTGCTTCCGGAAAAGAATCCCAGCGATCTATCGACAGTAACAGCAAGAAGGATTACCGTGAAAAACTGGAAGTCGAGTTGAAAGAATTGCGCGATAGCGAAATGTGGCAGGCTGGAAAAACAGTCAGAAGCCTGCGTCCGGAAAATCAGGCCGCACCTGTTCTAAAATCAGATAAGAAGCTGGCAGAAAAAGTATAATTATGGAATCATTTACTAGTACCCGAACACTGGATGTTCAGGGAGCGGCTGAAAGACTAAAAAAAATAGTGATCAGGACACCCCTGGTTTTGAATCAGAATCTCTCCAGACGTTATCAATGTAATATTTATCTGAAAAGGGAGGATCTGCAGGTTGTAAGATCTTACAAGATCAGGGGTGCCTATAATATGATGAGCAGTTTCCCTGAAGAAACCCTGAAAAAAGGCGTGGTATGCGCCAGTGCTGGTAATCACGCTCAGGGATTTGCATATTCCTGCAGGAAGCTCAATGTGAGGGGTGTAGTTTTCATGCCTATCATTACACCAAAACAAAAAGTCGATCAGACCCGGATGTTTGGTGAAAATTTTGTCGACATCAAACTCATTGGAGATACGTTCGACGATTGTGCAGTGGCAGCGAAAAAATTTACTACTGACAACCAAATGACTTTCATCCCACCGTTTGAGGACCTGCGTATCATAGAGGGTCAGGCGACCGTGGGACTGGAAATACTCGATGACCTTTCGGATATCGATTATCTTTTCGTTCCGGTCGGTGGTGGCGGATTGGCGTCAGGCACCGGTACATATTTCAAGACTTATTCACCCAAAACTAAAATCATCGGGCTGGAGCCTGAAGGTGCACCTTCCATGGCGGAGGCATTTAAAGCCGGTCAACCCGTAACCCTGGAAAAAATAGACCGGTTTGTGGATGGTGCAGCTGTAAAAAGAACAGGGGATCTTACATTTTCTATTTGTCGCGAAGTGCTCGATGCATTGGACCTGGTGCCCGAAGGGCGCGTCTGTACCACCATACTAAAATTATATAATGAGGAAGCTATCGTTGTTGAACCGGCAGGAGCCCTGTCGATTGCAGGTTTGGAAAACCGTGCATCGGAAATCAAAGGCAAGAACGTCGTTTGTATCGTGAGCGGGAGTAACAATGATATTGACCGGATGCCGGAGATCAAAGAGCGCTCCCTTCAGTACGAAGGACTCAAACATTATTTTCTGATTCGCTTCGCTCAGCGACCAGGAGCTCTGAAGGAGTTCGTAAATAATGTTCTGGGACCGAGCGACGACATCACCCGTTTTGAGTATATGCAAAAGACAGATAAGGAATCCGGACCTGCTGTTGTTGGGATCGAACTGGTCAGCCGCGCCGATTACGACAGGTTAATGGAGAATATGAGTAAATATCAAATTGATTATACGGAAATAAACAAAAGTGATACGCTTTTCAGTCTGTTGGTGTAGGATTGAAAAAGTAAAAAGGCATTGAACAAATGTTTCAGGCATATGTTCCTAATTAACAAATCACCATGAAGAATTTTAAGGATTGAGCCGTTTATAAGTTTTGGAATTCGGGCATTAAGCTTTCTGCTTTTTACTTGATAAAGTCCCGTTTTTTTTAGTATTTTTAAACGAATCCCTCCTTTCCTTAGAAAAAACATCAGAATAACGATTGTTCGTTGATGCCATTCACTGCTTAACCGAAATAAATGGAACAAAACCAGGGGTTATATCGCCCTTCTTTTGAGCGGGATTCTTGTGGTATCGGCTTTGTAGCCAATATTAAAGGCAATAAGAGTCACCAGATAATCTCAGATGCACTCACGATCCTTGAACACATGGAACACCGGGGTGCCTGCGGGTGTGAAATTAATACCGGTGATGGTGCCGGGATCATGATCCAGACTCCGCACGAATTCTTTTTTGACGAGTGCATCCGGCTTGGTTTCCACCTGCCTGCCTATGGCAAATACGGTGTGGGAATGATCTTCTTTCCAAGAGATATTATGCTCAAGGAAGAATGCCGGGATATTTTTAACCGCGCAGCTGAAAAACTGGGCCTTGAAGTGCTGGGTTACCGTAAAGTTCCGGTAAATCCCGACGGAATAGGACCTACTGCCCTCTCTGTTGAACCGGACATCGAACAGGTATTCATTGCCAGTCCCGACCATTTCAATGACCCTGAAGAATTTGAACGTAAGTTATTTATACTCCGGAATTATTCCAGTCATCTCATAGAGAGCTCGGTTAAGAAAGACCCGATCGGATTTTATCTCGCTTCACTCTCATACAAAACCGTCGTCTACAAGGGCCAGCTCACGAGTAAGCAGGTACGTCATTATTTTCCCGACCTGACAAATAACCGCATCGTTTCTGCATTCGGGCTCATTCACTCCCGTTTTGCTACCAATACTTTTCCTTCCTGGAAACTTGCACAACCCTTCCGGTATATAGCCCACAATGGGGAAATCAATACGGTTCAGGGAAATCTGAACTGGCTGAAGACCAGTGAAAAGGGATTTGAATCTCCTTACTTCACAAAAGAAGAAATGGAGATGATGCTTCCTTTGATTACAGAAGGGCAGTCAGATTCTGCCTGTCTGGACAATATGATCGAATTACTCCTGCTCTGCGGCCGCTCCCTGCCCCATGTGATGATGATGCTGATCCCTGAAGCCTGGGACGGCAATGAACAGATGGATCCTGTAAAAAAAGCATTTTACGAATACCATGCTTCTTTAATGGAGCCCTGGGATGGACCCGCTTCGATTTCTTTTACAGACGGAAAAATGATCGGTGCTACCCTCGACCGAAACGGGCTGCGCCCTTCGCGCTACTGTGTAACCACCGACGACCGTGTCATCATGGCTTCAGAAACCGGCGTTCTTCCCATCGACCAGAAAATCATCCGCGAAAAAGGAAGGCTTCAGCCGGGAAAAATGTTCGTGGTGGACATGGAACAGGGACGAATCATCAGCGACGATGAGATCAAGAATAAAATTTGTTCTTCCCAACCATATGCTGAATGGCTAAATAAATACAAAATCCGGCTCGAAGAACTACCGGAACCCCGGGTTACGTTTACTGAATTACAGCATGACCAGATTTTTAAATATCAGAAGGTTTTTGGTTATACAACGGAGGATGTTGAATCCATTATCACGCCGATGGCATTGGATGGCAAGGAACCCATCGGGTCCATGGGATCTGATATACCTCTTGCCGTACTCAGTGATGAGCCACAACATCTAAGCAGTTATTTCAAACAGTTATTTGCGCAGGTCACGAACCCGCCGATAGATCCGATCCGCGAACGTCTTGTCATGTCGCTGGCAACATTTGCGGGTAACAATGGAAATCTGTTGGTTGAAGATCCGCTCGCCTGTCATTGTGTGGCCCTGAAACACCCGGTACTGACAAACCACGAACTCGAAAAAATCCGAAGTATAGATACGGGAATCTTTCAGGCAAAAACTTTACAGCTTTATTTCAGGGCTGATGAAAAACCCGGTTCCTTACAGGCAGGTTTGGAAAGGCTTTGCCGTTATGCTGTGGATGCTGCGAAAGACGGATTTGAGGTATTGATATTATCTGACCGGGCTATAGATTCGGATCATGCACCGATTCCATCCCTGCTTGCGGTGGCCGCTGTTCATCATCACTTAATCAGGAAGGGGTTACGCGGACAGGTAGGCATTATCGTTGAAGCGGGGGATGTTTGGGAAGTACACCACTATGCCTGTCTCATCGGATTCGGCGCGACTGCTATTAATCCTTATCTGGCGCTCGCAACTATACATGACGCACAGAAAACGGGCAAACTGCAAACCAGTCTTGAACCTGAATACCTGAGGAAAAATTATGTCAAGGCTGTCAATGACGGATTGCTGAAAGTATTCTCCAAAATGGGAATCTCCACGTTACAGTCTTACCAGGGTGCACAGATATTTGAAATCATTGGATTAAACAATTCCGTGGTGGATAAATATTTTACGGGAGCAACCTCCCGTATCCAGGGAATGGGGCTGGATGAAATTGCCCGCGAAACACTCGCTAAACATTTATTCGCATTTAGCCGGAAAGATATTCCGGTGGAACGTCTACCGACTGGTGGTGTGTATCAATGGAAACGGAAAGGAGAATTTCATCTCTTCAATCCGAACACCATCCACTACCTGCAATATTCAACTCATATGAACGATTATCTGTCGTTCAAAAAATATTCAAAGCTGGTGAACGATCAGATGGAGAAAACAGCCACCATCAGAAGTTTATTTCAGTTTAAAAGAAACCGCCCAACCATTTCAATTGAAGAAGTGGAACCGGAAGAAAGCATCATGAGAAGGTTTGCAACCGGCGCCATGAGTTTCGGATCTATTTCACATGAAGCCCATTCCACCCTGGCAATTGCCATGAACCGTATTGGTGGGAAAAGTAATACCGGCGAAGGAGGTGAAGATGAGTTCCGTTTTGAACCATTGGCCAATGGCGACTCTATGCGATCAGCCATCAAACAAGTAGCTTCTGCAAGATTTGGTGTTACAAGCTATTACCTGACACAGGCTGATGAATTACAAATCAAAATGGCGCAGGGCGCGAAACCCGGAGAAGGCGGACAATTGCCCGGACATAAAGTAGATGAGTGGATCGGAAAAGTGAGGCATTCAACACCAGGTGTCGGACTTATTTCTCCACCCCCGCATCATGATATTTATTCTATTGAGGATCTTGCACAGTTGATATTCGATCTGAAAAATTCAAACCGCAATGCGAGAATTAATGTAAAACTGGTTTCCAAAGCAGGCGTTGGAACAATTGCAGCAGGCGTTGCCAAAGCAAAATCAGATGTCATCCTGATTTCCGGCCATGATGGTGGCACCGGAGCATCTCCGATCAGCTCTATTCGTCATACCGGTTTGCCCTGGGAATTGGGATTGGCGGAGTCTCATCAGACTTTGGTGAAAAATAAATTACGCAGCCGTGTGGTTTTGCAAACCGATGGACAATTAAAAACTGGTCGTGATGTGGCCATTGCTACTTTACTGGGAGCTGAAGAATGGGGTGTAGCAACTGCAGCGCTCGTAGTAGAAGGTTGTATCATGATGCGCAAGTGTCATCTGAATACCTGCCCGGTGGGCGTTGCCACACAGGATCCCGAATTGAGAAAACGTTTTACTGGCAATGCGGATCATGTTGTAAACCTGTTTAAATTTCTGACCCGGGAATTACGGGAGATCATGGCTGAACTGGGCTTCCGAACCATTGATGAAATGGTGGGTCAGGTGGAATGTCTCGAGGTTAATGATAACCTGAAACACTGGAAATCAAAAAAACTGAATCTGTCTCCAATATTATTTAAAGAACCGACTTCAATGTACACTGGTATTCATCATTCTGAAGATCAGGATCATGGACTCGAAGATGTTCTGGATTGGCAACTGCTGGCAGCGGCCAGGCCAGCACTCGACTCGGGGCAGAAAATATTTGCGTCATTTAACGTTAAGAATACTAACCGTACCATCGGCACCATTCTGTCGAATGAAATTTCTAAACTATATAAATCGAAGGGTCTTCCTGCTGATACCATTCATTTCAAACTCAAAGGAACAGCGGGCCAGAGCTTTGGTGCTTTCAACACATCTGGCGTTACACTTGAGCTGGAAGGAGACGCGAATGATTATTTCGGTAAGGGATTGTCCGGCGCCAGGCTGGTCGTTTATCCTGCACACGATGCAGGCTTTGTACCGGAAGAAAATTTTATCATAGGTAATGTAGCATTTTATGGAGCTACATCAGGGGAGGCCTTTATCAGGGGTAAGGCCGGGGAACGGTTTGCCGTTCGGAATTCAGGCGCAAATGCTGTAGTGGAAGGAATCGGGGATCACGGTTGCGAATACATGACAGGGGGCAGGGTTTTGATTCTGGGTTCTACCGGGCGGAATTTTGCCGCTGGCATGAGCGGCGGAATTGCATATGTATATAATGTAGATGGAAATTTTCCATCACTCTGCAATCCGGAAATGATTGACCTGGACCCATTGAACGAAGAAGACATCCGGGAAATGAAAGATATGATTTCCCGCCATTATGCATATACCGGAAGCACGGTTGCGAAATTTGTATTGGAGGATTTTGAAAACCAGCTTCGGAATTTCGTAAAAGTGTTTCCAAAAGATTATAAAAAAGTATTGCAAGAAAAGAAGGCCCGTGTAGGCGTCAATTCCTGATCATCAATTTTAAGAAAAAAATCAATGGGTAAACCAACAGGGTTTCTGGAGTATAACCGTGAGCTGCCTTCTAAACGTCCTGTACAGGAAAGAAGAAAGGACTACAATGAATTTGTGAATTTGTATGAGCCGGAACAATTGAACAAACAGGCGGCCCGCTGTATGAACTGTGGCATTCCTTTTTGTCACCATGGATGTCCGCTTGGAAATGTGATTCCCGAATTTAATGATGCCGTTTATCGAAAAGCCTGGCAGGATGCATATGATATCCTGATTACGACAAATAATTTCCCCGAATTTACAGGCAGAATTTGTCCGGCTCCCTGCGAAACCAGCTGTGTGTTGGGTATCAACCAGCCTGCTGTTACCATCGAAGAGATCGAAAAACATATAATCGAAATCGCTTTCGAGAAAGGTTTTGTAAAAGCAAAGCAGCCCAATATACGAACAGGGAAAAAAATTGCTGTCGTTGGCTCAGGACCTGCGGGACTGGCTGCTGCCGCTCAATTAAATTCGGCGGGTCATATGGTGACTGTTTTTGAAAGAGATGATGCACCGGGTGGTTTGCTGCGATACGGCATACCCGACTTCAAACTGGAGAAATGGATCATCGATCGCAGAATCAATCTGCTTGAGCTGGAAGGTGTTGTGTTCCGTTGCAATACAAACGTTGGCGTGGATATCCGGGTCGATGAACTAACCCGTGATTTTCATGCCATCATATTATGTGGAGGTTCCACCATACCAAGGGATCTGACGGTTCCGGGACGTGAACTGAAAGGAACTTATTTCGCCATGGATTTTCTGAAACAACAAAATAAAAGAGTTCGCGGTGTTCCGGTATTGGAAGAAGATATTTTTGCTACCGGAAAAAATGTAATCGTCATAGGAGGTGGTGATACAGGAAGTGATTGCGTCGGCACATCAAATCGGCAGGGGGCCAAAACCATTACACAATTTGAATTGCTTCCACAGCCGCCAAAAGAAAGAACTGCCTATATGCCCTGGCCAACATTCCCTATGATTTTAAAAACAACCTCTTCACACGAAGAAGGTGTTGAAAGGCAATGGGCGATGGCCACAAAAGAATTTATTAGTGATGAAAAAGGAAATCTGAAAGCCCTCAAGATTGTCCAGCTGGACTGGAAAATGGCAGATGACGGCAGGCCGGCAAAATTTGTGGAAGTACCCGGATCGGTACAAAAGATCCCCTGTGAATTGGCACTACTGGCCATGGGATTTGTACATCCCCAACAGGAAGGTCTTGTGAATGAACTGGGGCTGGAACTCGATGAACGCGGCAATGTAAGGGCGGCAGAAAAATCCTATCAGACCAATATCAAAAAAATATTTGTTGCCGGCGATATGCGCAGAGGTCAGTCACTGGTCGTTTGGGCAATCAGCGAAGGCAGGGAATGTGCCCGTAAAGTGGATGAATTCCTGATGGGGTCTTCATTGCTTGAAACCAAAGATCATTCATTGATTGGAGTCACCTATTAAGCCTAACGCCTAAAGCCTAAAGCCTAACGCTTATTTGGACGGATTACGCGCAGATAGCAAATAGTTGTAATATTCAGCACCCCCGAGGTGCTTTTTTGTTTTATAAACTTTTATCTCATTTTAATTTTAGGCGTTGGGCGTTATGCGTTAGGCGTTAGGCTTTGCTAAGGATAACCCTTAAATTTATAGTAATAAATAAATATGGACTATCAACTAATGCTCAATAAAGTCGAGCAATACGCCAGAGATTCCTTTGATCATACGAATTTGAATAATCTCCTTTACCACAATCTCCGGCACACGGAATCTGTAGCATCTTATGCCAAGCAGATTGCCCATCATTACCAGCTCGGCGAGCGTGATTATTTTATTGTGGTCGCGTCAGCGTGGCTACATGATCTCGGGTATACTTTAGAAAGAGCGAATCATGAAGCAGAAGGTGCAGGGGCTGCCGGTATATTTCTGGGAAATATCGGTCTGTCAGGCACGGATATCGATTCTATAAAGGGCTGTATACTGGCAACCAAACTGCCTCAGAATCCGCATAATCTGCTTGAAGAAATAGTTTGCGATGCCGACCTCTACCACCTGGGCACTTCACACTTCAGCGAACTCAATAAGTCAATGCGAAAAGAAGCAGAAGATGCGAGCAATATTAAAATATCGAAAGATGACTGGAGAGTAAAAACCATCAATTTCCTCGAATCGCATACCTATCATACAGAATATGCAAAGTTGCTGCTGAACGACCAGAAGCAAAAAAATCTGGAAGAATTAAAAGAAAAATCCGAATCTAAATTTCAGCAGGATCTGCGTCCCAAATCATCGCTGGCCGTTGGCGATCATACGGATGACACAACACATCATCATGAAAAACATAAAAAAGACAAGGATAAAAATGAGCGACCCGAACGGGGAATAGAAACCATGTTCAGGGTGAGTTCTTCCAATCATCAGCGTTTGAGTGATATGGCAGACAATAAAGCGCATATCATGATCACAGTGAATTCGATCATACTGTCTGCCGTGATCAGTTTACTATTGCGAAAACTGGATGAAAATAGCTATTTAATGATTCCGACATTTATGTTACTTGCAGCCAGCCTGATTACGATTATATTTTCTATTCTCGCAACCCGCCCCACCATTCCGAATGGAATATTTTCCAAAAAGGATATTGAAGAAAAAAAAGTAAATCTTCTATTCTTTGGTAATTTTTACCGGATGAAGCTTCCCGACTATAAAGAAGGCATGGAAAAGATGATGGCTGACAAGGACTATCTATACGGAAGCCTGATCATGGATGGATTTGCGCAGGGAAAAGTATTGGGGAAAAAATATCAGCTGCTGCGAATCTCTTATAATGTATTTATGTTCGGATTAATATTGTCGGTCATTGCATTTATTATTGCTTCGGCATTCTATGGAAAATAACTACCCGTGCTTAATAATTTTTTTTCTCTGTACCCTGGTCGCCACCAGTTCCTGTGAAAGTCAGCAGCAACCATATACTTCACCGCCCGGTTATAATTTCAACAATCCTAAACGCTTTAAAATGCCAAATGCTCTGAGGGAAATATCGGGGATTGCATTTTATCAGGGAACCGGCGATACATTGTATGCTGAACAGGATGAGGAAGGCAAGGTATTTCGTTTTAGATTAGGCGACGCGAATATGCAGGTTACCCGGTTTGGGAAAAAAGGAGATTTCGAAGACATATCCGTCGTCAATAACTTTATAATCATGTTAAGAAGCGATGGTGTATTATTTACTTTTCCAATATCCGAAATGCAGAAAAAAGAAACGGACAATGTGAAAATATTCGAAGATCTTTTGCCGGATGGTGAATACGAAGGCCTTGCTTCAGATGGTCTGAGCAACAAATTATATGTGCTTTGCAAACATTGTCGCAACGAAAAAACAAACAAATGGGGAGGCGGTACCATATTACAAATAGATGCTGCAGGTGTACTGACTCCTGCGGGAAATTTTGAATTGGATATTAAGGAAATCGATGCGATTTCTCATTCACGAAAAATAAATTTTCATCCCTCCGCCCTGGCCCAAAACCCATTGACCAAAGAATGGTATATTCTTTCCTCCGTTAATAAAATGCTGGTCGTGGCCGACTCAAACTGGAAAGTAAAATCTGTGTATCCGCTGAATCCATCATTATTCGTGCAACCAGAAGGAATCGCCTTTGACCGGCAGCAAAATCTTTATATTTCAAATGAACGGGGATTGTCATCGGCCGCTACTATTCTCTTATTTGCCTATAATAAAAATTAATTCGGATCCTATGTGAGACGCTGAAACATGAACCCGGGTATTGTTTATGAGAGTAGCATATATTCGATTATACCAGAACTGCCGAAAAATGAAATCATTCTTATACCTCTGCACCGGAATGCTGGTTATTCATGCTGCGAATGCGCAGGATTCTGTTTTGCAGAGAGTCATAATGATCGGTGATGCCGGTGAAATCGATAAGGAACAGCAGGCAGTCATCCCCGCTGCCTCTAATATGATCATCCCCGGAAAAACCACCGTCATTTATCTGGGTGATAATATTTATCCACGGGGCATGGGCTTACCGGGCAGCAAAGAGGAAGAAACAACCAAAAAGATTCTGCAATCCCAGTTTAATCCGATGCGTAGCAAAGGTGCCCCGGTGTATTTCATACCGGGTAACCACGACTGGGATAAAGAGGGAAAAAACGGACTGGCTAAAATAAAACAGGAGTGGTACTACCTGGAGGAATTAAACGATTCACTGTTAAAATTGCTGCCGCCGGACGGATGTCCCGGTCCAACGGAAATAAATATTTCTGACGAACTGGTCATTATTGTGTTTGACAGCGAGTGGTGGTTATTCCCATTTGATAAAACGAATTTGCTGGCAGAATGTAATTGCCGCACAAAGAAAGATGTGATACTGCGAATGCAGGAATTATTATATAAAAACCGGAACAAAACCATTTTCCTGGCTTCGCATCATCCATTCCAGAGTTACGGAATACACGGGGGATACTTTTCCTGGAAGGATCATATTTTCCCCCTGACGGCAGCCAATGAAAACCTGTACGTTCCTTTGCCGATAGTCGGTTCCCTGTACCCGATCCTAAGAAAAACTTTTACCAATCCGGAGGACCTTCATCATCCACTTTACAAATCAATGATCAGACAGGTGGATGCCGTTTTTGACAGCTTTCCCAACCTGATCCATATCGCAGGTCATGAACACGGACTTCAATTTATAAAGGGTAAACAAATTCAGGTTGTTAGTGGCTCCGGATCCCAGGAGACCTATGCGAGAAAAACTAAAAATTCTCTTTTTGCAGAAGCAAATCAGGGATTCGTGACGGCAGACCTTCTGATAAACCGGACTGTTCGTTTTACATTTTATGAGTACAGGGAAAGTGGCATCGCACCCGTATTCACATATGACCAGCCTTACACAGAAATGACTTTTGAAGAAGATTCTGTGTACGCTGCCAGTTTGGGAGGACAGTGTTATCAGAAGTGTTCATCCGCGATATGACTATCCCGGAAAATTTCACCGGAAATTATTCGGGGAAAACTACCGCAAGGAATGGGCCAGGCCGACCAAATTACCCCTGATAAAAATATCCAATTTCCATGGTGGCTTAATACCCTTGCAACGGGGCGGCGGCATGCAATCGAATTCTTTGCGGCTGGTAGACAGTTCCGGAAATGAATGGGTGATCCGAAGTGTTGAAAAAACAGTTGATTTGTTATTGCCCGAAGCGCTGAGAAGTACTTTTGCCAGGGATTTTCTGGATGATGTAACCAGCGGGCAGCATCCGTTTTCCGCACTTATCGGTACCGCCGATTGCCGATGCAGTAAATGTTCCGCATGCCAACCCGGAAATAGGTGTTATCGCACCTGATAAAAATCTGGGACTATATGAAAGGTATTTTGTAAATACCATTTGCCTTATCGAAGAACGCGAACCTGGTGGGAAATCGGATAACACAGGTAAAATGCTGAGTAATCTGGATAAGGATAATGATAATTCAATAAAAGGAAAAGAATTTCTGAGGGCAAGGATGCTGGACATGTATCTCGGCGATTGGGATCGACATGAGGACCAATGGAGATGGCATAATACGGATTCCGGAAAAGACAAACGATATGAAGCCGTTCCCCGTGACCGCGACCAGGTATTCCATGTTACACAGGGATTACTGCCCAAACTGGCTGCTAATCCTTATATACTTCCTACGCTTCAGAATTTCGGTGGAAAAGTGGAACATCCCGAATACTCGATGTTCAAAACCCGCTTTCTGAATGCATATCCCGATATGCAATTCAATCACGAGGACTGGATGAAATTAACTAACCGGTTTAAGGATGAAATAACAGACAGCGTGCTGGAAACTGCGTTGCGGACGATTACCTGCTGAGTCATACAAACTGCGTCATGAAGTGTTATTAAATGAATTGAAGCAGCGGCGGGAAGATATGCCCCGGGCAATGGAATACTATTATAAGTTCATCAATAAAATTGCAGACATCAAACTGAGTGATAAAAATGAATGGGTCAATATTCAGGGGACTGCGGATGGTTCGATGCGGGTGTCCGTTCGGAAAATGAATAAGAATGGAGAAGTGAAGGGTGAACTGATGGACAAGACATTTCGAAGCCGGACTGACAAAGGAAATCAGGATTTACACGGGCGATGGGGATGACAGTGTATCCATTGAAAACAAAACCTCTTCGATAGCCCTCCGAATCATCGGACGGGACGGAAGGAAGGTTTACCGGGTTGAAGACTCAAAAAAAAGGATAAAACTCTATGATAAAGAAGGATCCTGTTTTTTATGGCGATAGCAACCGTTTCATAAAATATATTTCTACCGATACCGCAAATACAACATTTGTACCCGTGAATTTGTATAATGTTACGATGCCTTTGTTAAATATTGGGATAAATCGGGATGACGGTTTGCTGATTGGCGCGGGTTATGTTCACACGGAACAGGAAGGTTTTCGTAAATACCCTTTTGCAAGCCAATATCAGATCATGGTAAATCATTCATTTTCAACCAGTGCATTCAGTGCAAGCTATAAAGGAGAATGGACTTCTGTGTGGGGAAGGGCGGATCTGACTGTACAGGCTTTTGCTTACGCTCCAGACAATACCCAGAATTTTTTTGGTAGCGGGAACGAGACGGTTATTAATAAAACGGGTGATTACAAAAAATACTACCGCACGCGTTTCAACCTTTATCAGGCACTCCCTGCACTTCGCTGGAATTTCAATGGACACGGAACAGTATCAGCATTGGCCCTGCGATTCAATATTATCATTTTACCCCAAGCGACAATGAAGGAAGATTTATTCTCCAGCCGGGAGCAGTTAACTACTTACGACAGTAGCAGTCTGGGAAGCGACCGGGTCCATGCTGGTATTATATTTAATTTTAATCAGGATCTTCGCAATAGTAAACTAATTCCAACCTGGGGCTCCTCGATATCAGTTCAAATGGCCGCATGGCAGGGATTAAATACAGCTTCAAAATCTTATGGACAATTAAAAGCGAGTGTTGCGCTTGTTCAAAAGTCTGAATGACCGTTCCACATTGGTATTGGCAGATCGCGTTGGTGGTACTGTGACTGTGGGAAATCCCGCCTTTTATCAGACGGCATTTTTAGGCGGGCAAGGAAATTTGCTGGGTTATTCCCAATATCGTTTTTCAGGCCTGAACAGCGTCTTCAATAATCTTGAAATGAGATTAAAACTCGCAGATTTTGCAAATTATATTTTACCGGGTCAATTGGGAATATTTGGATTTTATGATATTGGACGCGTTTGGGAGAAAAACGAATATTCCCACCAATGGCATAACGGTACTGGTATTGGATTATATTTTTCACCCGCGCAAATGGCAGTTATACAAATCGTAGCTGCCCATTCAGTGGAGGGTTGGTATCCTTATTTTTCATTGGGATTCAGATTTTAAGAGATTATGAAAGCAGATTTAATACATATCAGCAAAAAGATCCATTTTGAAAACAGTTTCAAATCAGTGATCTCATTTAAAAAATTTATTGACTTTTTAAAGTCAAGTATTCAGACCGGCCCATCAATCAAAAGTTCCATACTTCAAATGGATCATAAAGAAGTTCAAAAAATTTCCAGAACTCTCAAACAATGTTCCGCTTGAAAAACTAAGTGAATATAAAGAAATACTGGAACTGGTTTCTACCTGCCTGCTTCCCCTGGCGGCCGATGAGAATAGTTTGTGGGCGCTCAGCAGTCCGCTATCCCCGCAAATATTTTACAGCACCGATGGATTTCATACGCTAATGGAATGCCTTGAACACCCGGTTGTACTTGATCCCGCAAAAGGAAATGCGGATAGTGAATCTGAAAAGATCATGAGAGAATTACAGTACGGCATGTTGCTTGAAAAAGTCTATTCCCTGCCATATTTAAAGAAAACCGAATGGATCCGGAAGTTCGAAGATCCGAATACGGGGCTGGATAAATATTTCCAGGTAAATATCGATACACGTTTTATTGATATCCGGCCGATCAATCAATTACCGGCAATGGATTGCTCTTCCATGTCGCCTGCCTCTGTGTGGGGGGAAGAATTCAAAAAAATACAAAAGTCGATTCCTCTGAACCAATTCGAAGCAAGGGGATTCAGCATTATCACACTGACCGATGTGACGGCAGAGCAAGCCGTTGAACAGGTTGGAAGGCTCGTGATCCATCATTCTGAAAAGGATAAACGTCCGTTGTTTGATGATATTACACATGCTCTGCAAACCGTGGTCGGCAGCACGAGATTACCAATTCGGACTGGTTCCCTTCCTTTCAATTAATGATCGTCCCGCATTGATTTTTGACAAAATTCCTTATAGTATCATTCTGCAGGCCTGCAGGAACTTCGATGTTTCAAAAAAAGAATTTTCTAAAATCAGGAATGATTTTACACGCAACCCAAGAATGATTATTTGGTCAGAGGACTGACAAGGAAAGCCAACTGCCCGAATTTGTGGGAAATGCATTTCGGCAGGCTGGAATCGGTACATATATAATGTTTCCGATTTATCACAATGAACAGGTAACCGGATTTTTCGAAGTCAGCACTATGGCGGATAAGCCCATGTTGAGTGAGGGTCAGATGGTGCGACTGAAACCCGTTCTTTCTATCATGACGCAACTGATACAGGATATCATTGCACGTTTTAACCATAGCATTGAAAATATCATAAAAGAAAAATTTACCAGTATACAACCCGCGGTTCAATGGAAATTCAATGAGGCTGCCTGGCACTATCTCAGGGATCATAGTAATGAAGAAGAAGTCGACACGGTAGAAAATATAATTTTTAAAAATCTACACCCGCTTTATGGAGCTGTGGATATCAGAAACTCTACCATTCTTCGCAATCAGGCACTGGAAAAGGATTACGCGGTTCAGCTCGGGACGTTAATCAATGCACTGTCTTCCCTCAATTACTACGAAAAACCACAACTGGATCGTCTCCTGACAACGGCAAATAATTGGCGGCAGATCATTCAGGAAACTTTAACGACACAACAGGAAGTCAGGCTGAATGAATTTTTTAATCTGGACGTTCAATATGAACTTGAAAATCTTCTGCATGCTGAACCTGAAACGACCGAATTCCTGATACCTTATTTCCAATCAATTGATGAAGAAAACGGAATCGCCTTTGAAAACAGGCGATTGCTGGAGGCAGCTATTAAGAAATTAAATTCAACCGTCAATAGTTTTTTCGAAAATGCATCTGTGGACCTTCAGAATATATTCCCCTGTTACTTCGAAAAATTCAGAACAGACGGAGTCGAATATGATATATATGCAGGACAATCCATCGTTCCGCACGCGCCATTTAAGAAAGAACATTTGCAGGAGATGAAACGCTGGCAATTACGATCCATGATTCAGGTCGTACACCTGATCCAGGACCTCGTACCGGATATGGATTTCCCTTTACAAACAACGCAACTTCTATTTGTCCATCCGCAGACAATCGATATTACTTTTAGAAAAGATGAGCGAAGATTCGACGTGGAAGGATCCTATAATATCCGCTATCATATCATCAAGAAAAGAATCGATAAAGTACTGATTCTTGATACGAATGAACGGCTTACCCAACCTGGAAAAATCGCCATTATTTATTTTGACGAACGGGACGCGCAGGAATTTAAAGGGTTTATCAGGGAATTGCAGGACGAAAATCTTTTATTAAATGATCTGGAAGAACTTGACCTGGAGGCCCTGCAGGGTGTGGACGGATTGAAAGCTATAAGGGTCGGCGTGCGTATAGAAGATGTAAATTCAGTACCCCTGTCCATGCACAAATTCGAAAAAACGATTTAAATTAATACAGCCATCATGAAATTGGTTTCAAGAAAAAAATTCTTACTGTCAGGCCTTAGCCTGGTAACGCTTCCCTCTCTTCTTTCTGTAAAGAAAGAAACCTCCTTAAAATTATCTTTCTCTACACTGGGTTGCCCGGACTGGAGTTTTGATAAAATCATTGATTTTGCGAGGGACAATCAATACAGCGGTATTGAAGTCAGGGGAATTCTTCGCCAGATGGACCTCACCCTCGTGCCTGAATTCTCAAATTCAGAGGCTATTACGACCACTTTGAAAAAAATGAATGACCGTGGTTTGAAATTCGTAGATCTGGGTTCATCCTGCGCACTGCACTTTCCAAAGGGAGAAGAAAGAACAAAAAACCTCGACGAAGGGAAGAGGTTTATTGACCTTGCAGCGAAACTGAATTGCCCGTATATCCGGGTTTTCCCAAATCAAATACCCAAGGACCGCGACCGGCAGGAAACTTTGAATCTGATTATTGATGGATTAAAAGAATTGGGTGCATACGCTTCCAATACCCAGGTAACGGTTTTATTGGAATCGCATGGCGAGCTGATTTATAAAAAAGATCTTCTGTTTGTTATGGAGGGTGCCGCCAACCCGCATGTTGGACTGGTATGGGATGTCTGCAATATGTGGATCGTTACCAAGGAACCTCCGGAAGAAGTGTATGCCTCTTTGAAACCTTATATACATCATACCCATATCAAGGACTTAAAAATTGAAAACGGTAAGGAAGAATATGTTCTGCTCGGCACGGGTATCGTACCCATCTTCCAGGCCATCGATCTGCTTTACAAAAATAATTATCCCGGATATTACAGTTTTGAATGGGAGAAATTATGGCATCCTGAAATTCCGGATCCCCAAATCGCCCTGGCAGATTATCCTCTGGCGATTAAAAAACACTTTAGGCAAGCGTAAAGCGCAAAGCATAAAGCTTAAAGCATTTTAAAATCATCGCGTGGCTTACCGCTTTGCGCCTTATGCTTTGCTTTTTAAAAATATTTTTTCATTAAATCTGACAGCTCGGACCTGCTATACAGGTGATGTCATTCTGTTGTTTTTTACCCAGGCGACGGGATTTAAGATTTATTTCCATGGTAAAAAAAGGGAGAAAGATCTGATGTCATTGAAAATGAGTACAATAATCTAAAAAATTGACCGTTTTCCTATTTGGACTATGTGTAATCACTTAGAATCTTTAAGTGCAGCCACTTAGTTTCCAATATCATAATCACTAAGTCCAATATATATGAAACTGACCATAACTACTCTATGTTTAGTTTTTATTCTGTCCCTATCCTTTCAAACACAAGCCGCCAATCGTTTTTGGGTATCCGCCACTCCGTCTAACTGGAATAATACTGCCAACTGGTCGAATGTTTCGGGTGGTGCGGGAGGTTTCAGCGTACCGGTCGCCGGAGATGCAGTAACATTCAATAATGTCAGACGGGGTAATTGCACGATCGATGTTGCAGTGAATATATTGAGTTTAACTATAAATGCCGGTTACACCGGCACTATCACCCAGGGTGCCCATACAATAAACATTTCAAACGCTGCCACTTTTTCAGCGGGCCTGTTTCTCGGTGGTTCATCCAATATCACCATCGGAGGAAATTTTACTTTGAACGGAACCAATTTTACTTCCACATCGGCTATACTTGAGATTGACGGAGATCCGGCCTTTACCAGCGGTGTTTTCACGCATAATAACGGCACCGTAAAATTTAATGCAACCGGAACAACTAATATAACCGGAACGAGCCCCACTTTTTATACACTTGAATTTGTCGGAAACGGATTCAATTATAATATTAATTCAACCGGAAATATCAGGGTAACCAATAGTCTGAATATTAAGCGGAACGTCAACTTATAATTTGAATACCGGTGACATTGATGTCACAGGAAATATCAATATAACCAATACAGCAGCTGGAGCCGGTGGATCTGCATCAGTCAATATCATTGGAGCCGGAACACAGAATTTTACAGGAGCCACCACGGCTGGGCTTGGAGCGCTGCCCATGCTGACGATCAACAAACCGTCCGGGACATTGAATCTGTTCAATTTTCCGGCTTCCTCTAATACATTTACTTATATTTCCGGAACAATCAATGCGGGAAGTTCTACCTATTGCTTTGTTGATGGAACTTCGGGCACTTATACGATCAGTGGCAGTATCAGCCTGAACAATATTGAATTTCTTGCCATTACGAACCAGACTTTTACTATTCCGGCAGCCACCACATTGACCGCACAGGGCGATTTCACAATGGCCGGTACGAACAGGATTAACATCAATACCGGAAATATAAATATCAATGGAAACATTTTTTTGAAGAATACTTTTGCTACAGGCGGTGGTACTGCAACATTACATATTCTGGGTGCAGCGCAATCAAACAATGGACGGAACAGCCATTGCCATCAGCCAGAATCGATTGCCATTTATAGTGATCAATAAATCCGGAGGAACACTAACACTGAAAGGAAATATTTCGGAGAGCCGTGACTGGACCTACAGCAGTGGAACAGTAGATGCTGTCGAGCTTTGCTTCAACAGTCGTATTCGGCGGCAATAACCTGAACAGTAACGAGTGCCGGAATGAACTTTTATAATGTGATATCTACCGGCAATACGGTGACGCTGAGCTAATAATCTGACCGTTCAACATGATCTGACGATCACCGGTGGACATATTGCACCGAGCGCCAATACGATTAATATTGGCGGAAACTGGAATGACTATGGTACGGCAGGATTTGCGGAAGCAACCAGCACTGTAAATTTCAACGGCACTGCTCTTCAAACAATCTATCTCCAGGCGGTGAAGATTTTACCAATCTGATCCCTAAATAACAGTGGTGCCGGTATTCAGTTAAATAATAATGTAACCATTGCCACTGGTTTTACAATGACGCAGGGTAATGTCAATCTGAATGGGAACAATCTGACGCTGGGATTGTCTGTTGCAAATAATGGCACACTGGTTCATACGAGCGGAACGCTAACAGGAACGGGATCATTCAAACGATGGATAAAGCCAGCAGTGATTGCAAATGGATCTGTGCTGGGTTTATTTCCCATGGGTACTGCCACAAATTACCGGCCTTTTTATATAGCTGCGCCAGCTACCGCTCCCACTACGGGCGGTTCGATCACAGTTGCTTATGTCGACGCAACAACAAATACTTCCGTTCCCACATATTTGGACGGCGCAACAACGATCAAGGTCAGAAAAGATCTGCACTGGACTGTTACAACCGGAAATGGATTGGCAGGAGGTAATCTATAATCTGGATGCACAGGGCACCGGATTTGGATTGATCGGTGCGGTGTCTGATTTGAGACTGACTCTGATCAACAGCGGGATCGGTACACCGGGTGTAAATGGAGGAACCACGTTGAATCCGCAGGTCAACCGAACCGGTTTGAGTCTCGCCAATTTGTCAAATAGTTTTTATATCGGTTCGATTAATTCGGTGAGCTCACCATTACCCATTACCTTGATTTCCTTTACAGCTGTTCTTGACAAACAACGAAGTCAAGCTCAACTGGTCAACATCTGCAGAAATAAATAATGCCTTTTTTACTATTCAGAAATCAAAAGATGAATCCGGCTGGGAAAATTTATTGGAAGTACCAGGACATGGAACCAGCAGTACCATACAATTTTATTCAGCTAATGATCCGCAACCGTCTACGGGAATAACTTATTACCGTTTAAAACAAACTGATATAGACGGGAAGGAATCTTATTCTCCGATAGCCTCTGTGAAAAATACGGAAGATGGCTCCGGGATTTCAGTTTATCCTAATCCGGTAAGTAATCAGCTGAACATACGATTCCCGTCTTTTGGGAATTATCAAATTGTAGTGGCAGGTATTAGCGGACAGGCCGTTCACAATTCTGTTTCTGTTTCCGGCAGTGATTTTTCAATGGATGTATCCCAATTAAAAACCGGAATCTACTTTGTTCATATTCTTCATGATGGTCAGTCTGAAACAAAGAAAATTATGATTTACCGATAGAGAAGTTAAGAGTTAATAGTTAAGAGGAAAGAGTGCAGTACCATCGGACTTGAGAGTGGGCTTACTCGGATAGGGGCAAAAAAAAGCCCCGTCTAATAAAAGACAGGGCTTCAATAAATATGGCAGCTACCTACTCTCCCGCATTGTGGTGCAGTACCATCGGCCATAAGGGGCTTAACTTCTCTGTTCGGAATGGGAAGAGGTGAACACCCTTGGAAAAACCACCATAAAAAGATCAACGCTTAAAGCGTAAAGCTCAAAGCTTAAAGCCGGAATGGCGTTAAGCGTTCAGCGTTTAGCGTTCCGCGTAAAAAATTGCATATTGGGAGTTGTAACAGGAATATTATTGGATTTTTTATTCTACTGTAAAAACAGAAAAATAAAAAAAATTAAAGCATACGGGCAATTAGTACTACTCGGCTTTACTGTTACCAGTTTTATACCTGTAGCCTATCAACGTCATAGTCTTTGACGACCCTTAAAAGAAAACTCATCTCGTGGTAGGTTTCACGCTTAGATGCTTTCAGCGTTTATCCTGTCCGTACATAGCTACTCAGCACTGCACCTGGCGGCACAACTGATACACCAGCGGTACGTACGACCCGGTCCTCTCGTACTAAGGTCATGTCCACTCAATTTTCTTACGCCCATCACAGATAGGGACCGAACTGTCTTGCGACGTTCTGAACCCAGTTCACGTGCCACTTTAATCGGCGAACAGCCGAACCCTTGGGACCTTCTCCAGCCCCAGGATGTGACGAACCGACATCGAGGTGCCAAACCTCCCCGTCGATATGAGCTCTTGGGGGAGATCAGCCTGTTATCCCCGGAGTACCTTTTATCCTTTGAGCGACGGCCCTTCCATACAGAACCGCCGGATCACTTTAGCCAGCTTTCGCTCCTGCTCGACATGTATGTCTCACAGTCAAGCACCCTTATACTAATGCGCTCTTCGTACGATTACCAACCGTACTGAGGGTACCTTTGCAAGCCTCCGTTACACTTTAGGAGGCGACCACCCCAGTCAAACTACCCACCATGCACTGTTTCCCGCGAGGGATTAGATTCTAAATCAAAGAAGGTTGGTATTTCACCGACTGCTCCACCTCACCTGGCGGCAAGGCTTCGTAGCATCCCAACTATTCTACACATCCGTAATTCAAAATCAATGCAAAGTTGTAGTGAAGGTTCACGGGGTCTTTCCGTCCCGTGACGGGTAACCGGCATCTTCACCGATACTACAATTTCACCGGGCTCGTGGAGGAGACAGTGTTCAACTCATTAGACCATTCGTGCAGGTCGGAACTTACCCGACAAGGAATTTCGCTACCTTAGGACCGTTATAGTTACGGCCGCCGTTTACTGGGGCTTCAGTCAGAAGCTTTGGCTTGCGCCGAACATCCTTCCTTAACCTTCCAGCACCGGGCAGGTATCAGGCTCTATACGTCATCTTACGATTTTGCAGGGCCCTGTGTTTTTGTTAAACAGTTGGTTGAACCATTTTGCTGAGGCCCACCGAAGTGGGCATGCTTTATCCCGAAGTTACAGCATCAATTTGCCGAGTTCCTTCTCCACGGCTCACCCGAGCGCCTTAGAATATTCTTCTCGTCCACCTGTGTCGGTTTGCGGTACTGGCTGCTTTAACCTAACCTTAGAGGTTTTTCTTGGCGGCTATTAGCACACTCAATCAGGCCGAAGCCCTCATATACTTTCGTATTTCGTCAAGTTCTACGGATTTGCCTGTAAAACCTATAACTACGTACTTAAACGGGGAATTCCGTTTCCCTCGTGTGTGGGTCACTTCCGCGTCGCCCCATCGAAATTAAAGCTGGTACTGGAATATTAACCAGTTTGCCATCATCTACCCCTTTCGGGTTTGACTAAGGACCAGACTAACCCTGATCCGATTAACGTTGATCAGGAAACCTTGGACTTACGGCGATAGAGTTTTTCACTCTATTTATCGTTACTTATACCTACATTTTCGTTTCTGAACGCTCCAGCATGCGTCGCCGCACACCTTCACTGCAGATCAGAATGCTCCCCTACCGATCATCCACGTAGTGGCGATCTTAGAACTTCGGTTCACAGTTTGATGCCCGATTATTTTCCGTGCCTGAACCCTCGACCAGTGAGCTGTTACGCACTCTTTAAATGAGTGGCTGCTTCCAAGCCAACATCCTGGCTGTTATAGGATTCAAACTTCGTTTGATCAACTTAACTGTGTATTAGGGACCTTAGTTGCTAATCTGGGTTATTTCCCTCTCGGCCACGGACCTTAGCGCCCGCAGCCTCACTGCCGCAGATATTTATTAGCATTCGGAGTTTGTCAGGGTTTGGTAGGCGGTGAAGCCCCCTAGCCCAATCAGTAGCTCTACCTCTAATAAACTTCTATATGCGACGCTGTTCCTAAAAACATTTCGGGGAGAACGAGCTATCTCTCAGTTTGATTGGCCTTTCACCCCTATCCACAGGTCATCCCATAGCTTTTCAACGCTAATGAGTTCGGTCCTCCATTCCGTGTTACCGGAACTTCAACCTGCCCATGGATAGATCACAAAGTTTCGCGTCTGCCCCCACTGACTAAGCGCCCTATTTGGACTCGCTTTCGCTACGGCTCCGTTACTAAAGAACTTAACCTTGCCAGTGAGGAGCAACTCGTAGGTTCATTATGCAAAAGGCACGCTGTCATCCGTACATTGCTGTAGGACTCCAACCGCTTGTAGGCGTACGGTTTCAGGTACTATTTCACTCCCCTATTCGGGGTGCTTTTCACCTTTCCCTTACGGTACTGGTTCACTATCGGTCTCTGAGGAGTATTTAGCCTTACCGGATGGTGCCGGCAGATTCAGGCAGGATTTCTCCGGTCCCGCCTTACTCAGGATACCGCTCGTCCCTGTCAATTTGTGCTTACGGGGCTATCACCCGCTATGGCTTAGCTTTCCAGAAAATTCAGCTTGATGACAGTTTCTAAATGCGGTCCTACAACCCCCAAGCAGCACGCTGCCTGGGTTTGGGCTATTTCCTTTTCGCTCGCCACTACTCAGGAAATCACGTTTGTTTTCTTTTCCTCCTGGTACTTAGATGTTTCAGTTCCCAGGGTTGGCTTCCTTTCGGATAATACACCTTCAGTGTACTGGGTTGTCCCATTCGGAAATCTGCGGATATAATGCTTGTGTGCAGCTCCCCGCAGCTTATCGCAGCTTACCACGTCC
>CAVSYG010000006.1:210000-774780 GCA_963732055.1 uncultured Bacteroidota bacterium
GACCTAAAACCTACCCGTAAAAACTTTTCGTTTAATAATTTATTCACACCCTCATTCCTTTCAATTATCAAACATTGTTTCAAAAAGCGGCCGCGAAGATACACTCTCACACATTACCTTCCAAACCACTTTGAAAGTATGGAAGTATGGAAGACTGGAAGTGTGGAAGTGAAATTCACTGAAACACCCATGAATAAAGGGTTGTAGAGAACTGTTAATGAAATGTGTTTTGTGAAATAAATTCTTTCAGACTTCCAGACTTCCAGTCTTCCAAACTTGTGTTTGAATATTTCCAAATTTTTATTCGATTGATTCTTTAAAGATTTGCACATTAATAACTCTACTTCCATACTTCCATTCTCCCATACTTCCACACTACAAAGTGTGTAAGTGATAATATTCCGGATATCTGATCTGATCTAAAAACAAACCTTTTGCAGGTACATTAAAATTTACTTTCGAGGGTTCCCTGCCCTCCAGTATTTCATTGAACTGTTCGATCGTTAAATACCCTCTTCCTACCATTAACATGGTACCCGTTAAACCCCGTACCATGCCCCTCAAAAACCGGTTTGCCCGGATCCTGTAGTAGGAGTAACCTTCTTCCTGTACCCATTGACTCTCAAAAATGTTGCAACGGAAGTGTTTTACCTGTGTATTACGTTTCGAAAAACTCGTAAAATCAGTGAATTCCTTTAACCTGGCGGCAGCCGTCTCTAAATCACCCCAATTCAGAGGGTATGGGTAGAAATAAGCCCTGTCAGCAAGAAAAGGGTCTTTCTTACCATATATATAGTACCGGTATTCCCTGCTTTCAGCGCCAAACCGGCAATGAGCCCCTTCTGGCACAGGAAATATGCTCCGGATACAGATGTCCCCGGGAAGAATGGCGTTTAAACGATAAACCATCTCCTCTTCTATCGGATCATCAAAATCAAAATGGAAATAGTTCTGCCGGGCATGTACCCCGGTATCTGTTCGGGAGGCACCCGTCATAATGACCTCCCTTCGAAAGAAAACAGCAAAGGCTTTTTCGACTTCTTCCTGGATAGAACCTGCATTGGATTGCACCTGAAATCCGCTGTAAGCGGTGCCCTTATAAGAAAGTTCCAAAAAATATCGGGACATTCACAAAGATAACTGCGAATTATGACCGTTTTTCGGCCATAAGAAGGAATTTGCGTTGGAAGTTCTTGTCCGTCAGCATATCAACCAACTCCGGGAAATGATCCCGGTCAGTGATATGAAGGTGCGCCGCATCCATCAATCCATATTTGGCTTTATCAGAAACCAAAAGAGAAGCCAGGAAACGAACCTGGCTCACGGAAAAGCATTTGACAGCGAAAGCCCCGGCTGCGACAGCAATTTTCTCCTGCTCCGAATTAGCTTTTAGTATAGCCGATCGCAAAGCTTCCGTATCTGATTCGGTAGCAGTTTGACTACAGTCAGGTGCATCAGTCGTTTTTGCCGAATTCTTTTTTGCGATCGTTTTGCTTAAATCGGTTGTATCCAACCTTTTGTTCGTCGGTTGGATTTTTTTCACCCCCGTTGTATCCGGGGGTAAAGGCTTTTTTATAGCAATGGGCTCCCCTCCCGGCCTTTTTCTAATAACAGTGTCAGCCGATTCAAAATATACAAATAAAGTAATGGTATCGGCCCGTCCGTCTTTTCCGATGTCCAGAAATACCATTTTTCTGGAAATCTTCAGCGATACTTCCCTCAGCTTTTTGACATGCGTCAGGGAGGTATTACGGCCTGCTGTTGATCTGGATGCCATTTCCAGGCTGTCTTTTATGAAGTTCATTCTATCAGCGGCAAGGAGGCTATCCTTTAATGCCTTCTCCTTATGAACAGTCAACAGACTATCGTTTGACTGTTGTATTCTTTTTGCAGCAACGAGCTCTTCATTGGAAACTCCCTTTTTCTTGCCGTCTGCAAACTGTCATTTGTGGCTTTTCTCGCTGCTACGAGACTGTCTTTTATAAATGCCTGTCGTTTTTTGGCTGTCGCGATGCTGTCTTTAACGGCTGTTTTTCTGGCGGTATTCAGACTGTCCCGTAAAAAATTCTGTTGTTTCTTTGCGGATATCAGGCTGTCTCTGGAAACTGTTTTACGGACTGTATTGAGACTGTCCTGAAAATGCATTTCCTTTCTCTTTGCAATCAGGAGACTATCCTTATTCACAGTAGCCGGTTGTTGGTTAACGTTAGAAGGCTGTCTGGTCTGCCCGCCTGGTCCGGGTATGGCGGGAGAAGTTGTTTTGGCCGAAACAGGTATTTCCGAGTTGGGCTTTTGGATGCTGACCGTTGCTCGCTCTGCGAAACATTTAAATCAGTTGTCTGACTTTGGGACTTCGGCTTTGGAATCTGGACTTTTGCAATGGCAGAATCAGGTCCAAACCCGTTTCCGGCATAGGTATTATACATAACGGCTGTATCATTCACAACGGCGGCCATTAGTCTGGAAAATCCATCATCTCTTTTGATCCCCTGCTCCAGCATACGGCTGCTGTCTTTTTCATGAACCGGGCGAATGATATCTTTGGTTTGCCAATTGAACAAAACAATCGAACTATCATTTCCTTTTAATTGAAATCCCAGATCTTTCCTGTGAACGGCCACTGTAAATATCTGTTCTGTTATATTTTTTTTTGGAAAACGCAAACCGAGTTTATAAGTACTGTCCTTCAACCGGGATAACACTAAATGGCCCTGACCGGAGGAGAAATAAGATTGTTCGCCGACGCGAACCACAAAGGGCTGTTTATTTTCAGCATCCATTAAAATCAAATATCCTTGCTGCTGCGCCCGTGCTGCAAATGAGAGACAAGTGAGCAGAAACACCATAAAACCGTTCATCCCAAAGAGACCAGGCTTTTGCATTATTTTATATTTCTTGCTGATTCATAAGAAATGACCCCAGCCCTCTTTTTAAAAAAACGAAGCGAATGAAACAAATGCAGATTTTTTTATTTTGTTTACCACTAATCCTATCCGCGAAAGCCCAGGACAACAATACGGTTTCCAGAAATCCTTCTCTACTTATTTACCGCGGCATGTACCCCCATATTAACGACCTGGTTCATACCAAACTCAACGTGCGTTTTGATTACTCAAAATCCTACCTCTATGGAAAAGCCTGGATCACCCTCAAGCCCCATTTTTATCCGACTGATTCACTTACACTAGATGCCAAAGGAATGGATATAAAGGAAATTTCCCTGCTCAAAGGGAACCAGCACATCCCATTGAAGTATATCAATGATGGTACCACGCTGCGCATTCACCTGGATAAAACGTATCGTTATGCAGAAAATTACACTCTTTATATAGATTATACATCCAAACCCAATGAATTAAAGGCGCAGGGCAGTGCGGCCATAACGGATGCTAAGGGTTTATATTTTATTAATCCGCTCGGCACAGATAAGAATAAACCAATCCAGGTATGGACACAGGGCGAAACAGAATCAAATTCTGCCTGGTTTCCGACCATTGATAAACCTGATCAGAAGTGCACGGAAGAAATTTCCATGACCGTTCCGGGCAAATATGTATCCCTTTCAAATGGGAAACTGGTTTCCCAGGTTAAAAACTCAGATGGAACACGTACAGATAATTGGAAAATGGACCAGCCAAACGCCCCCTATCTGTTTTTCATGGGTGTAGGTGACTATGCAGTCGTACATGACAGTTATAAAGGCAAGGATGTCAATTATTATGTGGAAAAGGAGTATGCTCCCGTCGCCAAAAGAATATTCGGGCTTACTCCTGAAATGATTGGTTTTTACTCGCAGGTGCTGGGTTTTGAATATCCATGGGTAAAATACGCACAGATGACGGCACGCGATTATGTTAGTGGTGCCATGGAGAACACAACCGCTACCCTGCATACAGATGCCCTTCAGCAGGATGCCCGGGAACTAACTGACGGAAATAAATACGAAGAATACATTGCCCACGAACTTTTTCATCAGTGGTTCGGCGATCTGGCAACTACTGAAAGCTGGAGTAATCTTACCCTGAACGAATCTTTTGCAGATTTCAGTGAAACCCTTTGGGCTGAACATAAATACGGCAAGGATGCGGGCGGATCAGCTAATTATAAAGGAATACAAAAATATCTGGCAGATCCTGCCAATCCGGGCAAAAATCTGGTACGGTTTTACTATGCCGATCGTGAGGACATGTTCGATATGGTAACATATGCCAAAGGGGGCCGCATTCTGAACATGCTAAGAAACTATGTGGGTGACAGCGCCTTTTTCAGATCGCTTAATCTTTACCTGAATACTTTCAAATTTAAAAATGCGGAAGCACATAATCTCCGTCTGGCATTTGAACAGGTAACGGGTCAGGACCTCAACTGGTACTGGAACCAGTGGTACTTCGGCAGTGGTCACCCGATTTTCGAAATCAATTATAGTTACGACGAAACAAAAAAAATTGCTCTTGTAGTGGTGAACCAGGTTCAGAATACCGGGAAAATATTTCGCATTCCCCTGGCCATCGATGTATATGAAAATGGCACAAAAAAACGACACTCCGTGTGGCTCAATAATGAAAGAGATAGTTTTTATTTCCCTTACAGCAAAAAGCCGGATCTGATCAATGTGGATGGAGATAAGATCGTACTATGTCAGAAGAAAGGATAATAAAACACTGGAAAATTTTGTCTATCAATATAAACATGCCGGTTTATATCTGGATCGCCGTGAAGCAATTGAGTTTTGTTCCGAACACCAGGACAATCAATTATCGCAATCATTATTAAAGCAGGCGATGAAGGACCCTTACTTTGAATTGAGAAATCTGGCAATGAATTCCATCGAGATGGATTCACCGGTAATGAAAACTATGGTGGAACCCGTTTTGCTTGATTTGGCTACCAATGATCCTGACCGCACCGTTCAGGCAACTGCTATCGGATATCTGGGTACATACAAGAAAGCAGCGTATAAAGACCTTTTTGTAAAAAAAGCATCTGACTCTTCCTATTCTGTTGCAGGCAACGCACTTACAGCCCTTAGTTATCTGGATGAAGAAAAGGCGACACAACTGGCCAACGAATTCTCAAAATATCCGGCAAAAGGGGATTTACTTGTCGCGATGTCATCCATTTTCGTAAAGGCCGGAGACGTATCTAAATTTGATTTCATCATCGATGGTTTTGATAAAATGCCGATGAGTCAGGAGAAATTTGACGAGTTTCCCGAGTTTGCAGCCATGTTATTAAAAGTACAGGATACGGAACAGTTCAAGAAGGGAGTAGATGCTCTGGTGCGCTTTCGTGATGGCATTCCCGCGGGTCAAAAAGAGGAATTAAGTAAATTGCTGAACGATAATTTTTTAAAGCCAATCGGACAACGTAAACAGGCAGCCGGGATGAAAGAACAGGCTGACTATATTTTTTCGAAAATACCCAATAAGCTAAGCCCAAGGCCTAAAGCCAAAACTTCTTTATATCATTCTGTAAATTGGTTTCGTTAAATAGTTTCAAAAATAAAAAGAGAGCACGTATCTGAGTGCTCTCTTTTGTATTCAAAAATTGAATGAAATTGTTGTCCTGGTTTTGGGCTTTGAGCTTTAGGCTTTAGGCTTAACTTACCAGCTTCCTCCGGCGCCGCCGCCTCCGCCGCCTCCACCTCCGAATCCGCCAAAACCACCTCCTCCACCACCGCCAAAACCTCCGCCTCCTCCGCCAGACCAGCCTCCGCTGTCGCGACCCATTCCTCCAAGCATATTTCCAATCAGGAAAGGAAGTACACCGGAACGGTTAAACATTCCGCCACCACCACCTCTTCCGCCACCTCTGCGACTGATAAGAATAATGATAATAACAAAAAAAATGATGACCCCCAGTACATTTCCACCTCCAGTTCCATGCTCCTTGTGTTGATTATATCCCGAGGGCGCGACATATTCGCCACGCGAGGCTTTGATGATGCCGTCCGCTGCGAGGTTAAATCCCTGATAATAATTCTGCTGCTTGAAATTGGGAACGATCTCATCTTCCACGATCTGCTTGGCAGTAATATCCGGCACGGAGCCTTCCATTCCGTATCCGGTAGCTATGAAAACTTTGTGATCCTGGATCGCTGCCAATATAACTATGCCGTTATTGGTTTTTTTATTTCCCACTTTCCAGTCGCGGAGAATTTTCAATGCATAATCGTCGATGGCATAATCACCGGTTGTGGGAACCGTTACAATGGCGATCTGGATGGATGTGCTGTCGTCGTAAGCAACCAGTTTGCCTTCGAGTTCCTCTACCTGGTCTGCTGTCATTACATGCGCAAAATCGTTCACCAGCCTGGGTGGATTAGGTGGGGCAGGAATATTCTGTGCGGTGCCAACCAGACAGATGAAAACAAAAAAAGGCAATAATAATTTCTTCATGAATGAGCGGGCTTTACCTGCCAAAAACAATATCGTCCGGCAGTTCATTGATATCTGTTTGCCGGTCATATGGAAAATGAAATTTCAGGGCGGCACCGATATCAAGGATAACCTTCACAGTAGCATCAGCGTAATGGCAATTTTGAAAATGGGTCAGCATATGGACTACTTCATTCCTCCAGAATTCCTCTCCTACTTTTTCATGAATGGCACGATCGCCAAAAATGGCCAACTGCCGGTCCTTGACTGCCAGATAGATCAGCACAGCATTGTGACCGCTGGTTTCACCCATCTTTAATAGGGTAAAAACTTCTGCTGCACGGTCAAGCGCTTCTACAAAACGACAATGGCTCTCCACATACACCCTCACCTCGCCACTGGTTTGCTGTTCCGCTTCCCGGATAGCAGAGACGATCTTGTTTTTTTCTTCACTCGAAAAAAAATCCTTTTTTGAAAGAAATGGAATTTTCAACACGTGGATTTAAGTCTTTGATCAGAATTTACACTTCTGGTGCCTTTTCAGCTCCGGGATCAGATTGGAACGGAGCTTTTGCATGGAAGCCAAACATTCCACCGAAAATATTATTCGGAAAACTCTTGACTGTTTGGTTATATTCCTGCACAGAAGCATTAAAGTCATTTCTGGATACTTTAATGCGGTTTTCAGTTCCCTCCAGTTGGGCTTGTAAATCCCTGAAATTCTGCGTTGCCTTGAGATCCGGATAGGCTTCAGCAACCGCAAGCAACCTGCCCAATGCACCACTCAGGCCGGCTTGTGCCTGCTGGAATTTTGCCAGATTTTCCGGAGTAAGATCATTGGCATTTATCTGCACCTGGGTTGCCTTTGCACGTGCTTCTATAACATTAGTCAAAGTAGTTTGTTCGAAATTGGCAGCTCCCTTCACGGTATTCACCAGATTTGGAATCAGATCACTTCTGCGTTGATAATCACTCTGCACATTGGCCCATTTGTTTTTTACAGTTTCATCCTCTGCAACCAGATTATTATACCCGCTGCAGGCGCAACCGCCAAAAAGCAGGATAACAGCTACTATAATAATGAGCGAGAGATTACGCGTACTCATAAAGTTGTAATTTTTTGTTAGATGTTAAATGTAACAAATTCCGGAGAAAGAAGTTCGGTTCATGCTTTTAAGAACTATGACTGATGGCTGCAATACCAGGGAGCTCTTTTCCTTCAAAATATTCCAGCATGGCTCCGCCGCCTGTTGATACGTAACTCACTTTTTCGGCCAGACCGAACATGTTTACAGCCGCGACTGAATCCCCGCCGCCGACCAGCGAAAAAGCGCCGTTTTTGGTGGCATCAGCCACAGCGATAGCAATCGCCTTGGTACCATGCCGGAAACTTTCCATTTCAAAAACACCCATGGGTCCGTTCCAGAGTATCGTTTTCGATCTTTTGATGACGTTACAAAATTGTTCTGCGGCGTTCGGACCGATATCCAGCCCCATCCATCCGTCAGGTATGTTATTGCTTGGCGCTGTCGAAGTCTGCGCAGCTGCGTCGAATTTATCAGCTATGATTGAATCTGAGGGTAAATGAATACAAACGCCTTTGGTTTCAGCCTTCTTTAAAATTTCGAGTGCAGTCTGGATACGGTCGTCCTCGCAAAGAGATTTTCCGATATTTCCTCCGTCTGCTTTCATAAATGTATAAGCCATCCCACCACCAATTATTATGTCAGTGGCTTTCTCAAGCAGGTTCTCAAGGATAAGCATTTTATCAGAAACCTTTGCTCCGCCGATAATAGCTACAAAAGGTTTTTTTGATTCATGTAAGACTTTTTCAGCACTCTTTACTTCCGATTCCATCAAAAGACCAAACATTTTCCTATCAGCAGGAAAGAATTTCGCAATAACCGCCGTTGATGCATGCGCACGATGTGCAGTACCAAAAGCGTCGTTCACGTATACATCACCTAATACCGCCAGTTTTTTGGCGAAATCCTCATCACCCTTTTCCTCCTCTTTATGAAAACGAAGATTCTCCAGGAGTAATACTTCTCCCGGCCTGAGAAGACTGGATGTTATATTGGCCCGTTCACCAATACAATCGTCTGCAAACAGAACCGTTTTACCACCCAGCAGCTCCGACAAATGTTTAATCAGATGTTTGAGGGAATACTTGTCGGTCGGTCCATCTTTCGGACGCCCCAGATGGGACATAAGGATAACAGATCCGCCATCCTTTAATATTTTTTGTATCGTGGGGATTTCCGCCCGCATCCGGTTATCATCGGTAATTTCAAATTTATCGTTGAGGGGAACGTTGAAATCAACCCGCACCAGGGCTTTTTTGTCTTTGAAATCAAATGTGGAAAAACTGGGCATGTACCGGTTATTTTAAAGTGTTATGAAAAAAGTATGCCCCCCTTCGCCCACCGAATCATTGGCGAAGGTGGGGCATATCAATCAATTTATTATTTACTGATCAGACCGGCGAAATAATGAACTGTGCGCACCAACTGACTTACATAACTCATTTCATTGTCGTACCAGCTCACCGTTTTTACCAGTTGTTTGTCGCCAACCGTAATAACCTTGGTCTGCGTGGCATCGAAGAGTGAACCGAAGTGAATACCAACCACATCGCTGCTGACAATTTCATCTTCAGTGTATCCAAAACTTTCATTTGCACCGGCTTTCATCGCCGCATTGATTTCATCAACCGTTACCTTTTTATTTAAAATACTCGTTAGTTCAGTCAGCGAACCCGTAATAACCGGAACACGCTGCGCGTTCCCATCGAGTTTTCCCTTCAACTGGGGAAGCACCAGTCCAATGGCTTTTGCCGCGCCTGTACTGTTGGGAACAATATTTTGAGCGGCTGCTCTTGCACGACGCAGGTCTCCTTTCGGATGCGGTGCATCCTGGGTATTCTGATCATTCGTATAGGCATGCACGGTAGTCATGAAACCCATTTCTATGCCGAATTTTTTATCCAGTACGTCAGCCATCGGGGCCAGACAATTTGTTGTGCAGGAAGCACAACTGATAACCGTTTCCTTACCATCCAGTATATTATGATTCACATTGAAAACGATTGTCTTCAAATCACCGGTGGCAGGAGCTGAAATCACAACACGTTTAGCGCCGCCTTTCAAATGCAATTCTGCCTTCTCCTTGTCTGCAAAAAACCCTGTGCATTCCAGAACCACATCCACATCATGATTTTTCCATGGAATTTCAGCCGGATTTTTCTGTGCATATATTTTTATTTCTTCCCCGTTTACAGAGATAGAATTTTCGGAATGTTTTACATCTTCGTTGAAACGACCTTGTGCACTGTCGTATTTCAGCAGGTGCGCCAATACTGCAGGACTGGTTAAATCATTGATCGCAACGATATCAATACCTTTCATATTATAGATCTGGCGATAAACCAACCGTCCGATCCTGCCGAATCCATTGATCGCAACTTTTACTGTGCTCATAGCTTTGATTGTTTAATTTTTAGGATGCAAAGTTACGAAACAAAAACATTTGGGAAGTTATCGCCACAGCCTATATCTTTGCAGACCCTAATCGGTAAAAAACCTTGGGTTTTTAGTGTTAACGCCGCGTTGGTCAAGGGGTTAAGACGCATCCCTTTCACGGATGAATCACGGGTTCGATTCCCGTACGCGGTACTTCTTCAGGTTTCTGGCAATTTGCAAATTATTATCCGTCCAGTCTTCGTTGGACGGATTTTTATTTATGATATATATGAAGACTGAATGAGCATATTTTTGCCACCTTCATTATAAAGACCGGATAGAACCATGCACTTTTTACAAATTGAACCAGTATATGTAATTTCTTTTGAAGAAGTCTTTTGGGGTGCTTTGTTAGTAGCGATTACTATGGCCATACATGTATTCGGCATGCTGATGGTTCTCCGGTTCAATGAATACCTGAAATCCAGGCTTGATCAGAAAAAGGAACTCATGGCGGGTGTAGTTCCTATCATGCTCGCAAGCTGTTGGATTCTGTTGATACATCTGGTGGAAGTAATCGTATGGGCCGTCTTTTTCTATTGGAAGGGGGCTTTCCCAAATGTCAGTATTGCCTATTATTTTGCCCTCAACGAATACACTACCGTGGGCAGTAAATTTAATCTTCCGCTCCAATTGCGGTTACTGGAAGGAATAATCTCATGTGCCGGCCTGCTGGCTTTTGCATTATCAACGGGCATATTATTCAGGCTGGCAACATCATTTCTTGAAAAGCCCCGAAAATTCTTAGGTAAATCGAATAAATCCATTGGCAGCTGACCCCCCAATGATATATTTCCTATATTAACCATCAGTATTGTATCACCACTCTTAAAGTAGCAACCTGAATCCAAAAACCGGAAAATCACCTTGTTTAAAGTCCAGATCGGCTGACCTTTTAAAACCCATATTTTCGTACATACGCCAGGCCGTCTGCATTGCCATGGTTGTATGAATAATCAATTGCCGATGTTTTTTCTCCCTTGCTCTTCTGACGCATTCTTCGGCTAGCATTCTGCCGATGCCCAGTCCACGGCTGGAAGGATCCACAGCCAATAACCTGAATCCCGATGCATTTTTTTCTTTGGTTGCCGTTCCTCCGGAACCGTAATATATCATATTGTCAAAATAGACGAGCGCACCTGCAATTTTATTATCTCCCGAAACGGCCACCAGCAACGCTGTATCTGGTTTATGGGTGAAGGCGCCTACATTCGCGAGTGCCCTAAAATAATCCGGTTGTTCGGATTCTTTCGGGAAACCGTCCAATTGAGAATAGACACTCACCATGAGCCGTCCTATTTCTTCAAATTCAGAAGGATCTGCATGGCGTATTGTATACTGTTGTATGTTCATTCATCCAGGTTAATACAAATTACTACGGTATGTTCATCGCTGTTTGCTGGAATTGTTTTTGCAGTATCTAAGAAAATCTTCTCTTCCATCAGGTGCAAACAAAAATGAAAACATCAGGAAATGACCGATGCAGACAGGGAAAATACCTACTTTTATTTTATTATTAAGTGACCCAGACAATTATTAAAAGATTATGGATACAAACCGGCTATCTCCCACGCTTGCAAAAATACTGAATGAACAGATGACCAATGAAGCGCACAATGCGCAGATTTACCTCTCGTATGCTGCCTGGGCAAGCGAACAGGGCTATGATGGGATTGCTAATTTTTTATTCCGTCATGAGAACGAGGAACGAAACCATATGATGAAAATCCTGGAATATATTCTCAAACGCGGCAGCAAAGTAGTGGTGGCTCCTATTCCTGGCCCCGGTCCGGATCCAAAGAGCGTAAACGATTGTTTTGAAAAGGTTTTTAAATCCGAAGTCGAAAACACATCCAACATATACCGGATCGTTGAAATGAGCATGGCTGAAAAAGACTGGGCAACGTGGAATTTCATGCAGTGGTTTGTAAAAGAACAAACGGAAGAAGAAACCCTGGCTATTGATCTGATGGACAAGATAAAAATTGCAGGCGGCGAAAAAGCCTCTGACTCCGCTCTGTTTGCTCTAAACCGGGAACTGGAAACTAAACCGGATGAAGCTGTATTGGCACAGGACGTTACAGTTGAGAAACCCTGATACTTCTTCTAACAAAGCGTTAACCTCTTTTGGCTTTTCAGGTATTGTCCTGGAAATTAATTTGCCTCCAAAAGATTATTATGAAAGGCAGATTGCAGGCATTCGCCTTGCTGGGAGGAATTTTTTTTTATTTTGGTTGCTCTTCGAAGCTCGCTCCGCCCGGACGTTTTCAGGATAGCCCCATCATCATTGATGGCAATATCAGTGACTGGGGATTTCCCCTGCGATTCAGCAATCCTGAATACAATATGGAATACGAAGTCAGAAACGACAAGAAGAATATGTATGTATGTGTGTATTCGAGAGACATATCCGTTCAAAAAAGGATATTAAAGTCAGGTATGATTATTTATTTCGACCCGAAGGGAGAAAAGAACAAGAATATCAGCCTGGTATTTCCGGTAAAAAAACCCGTAGATCCGGCGGCTCAAAGAAATAACGAACCGATTCGTTATACTGAATACATGACGGAAATGAATCAGCTGCTTCACCAATCTGATTACTACAACACCACCGGCATGCTGAATGTAGAAAATGGACAATATGCGGTGGACAGTAAAATCAATAAAATACAGATAGCCATTAAACTCAATGTCGACAGCAGCCTGGTCTATGAAGCTGCCGTTCCGATCAGTTATTTGCTTGGCTCAGATCTGAATGCAGGATACAAACCAGAAAATTTCAGCGTGGGTATTGTGGTTAATAAAAATTCAATCCAAAATGGAAACAGCGGATATCATCCACACAATTCATACGGTGGTGGTGGAATGAGAATGCATGGAATGGGTGGGAACAGGAACTATGGATCAACAAATAATCCCGCGCAAAAACCAGAAGAAAACTGGGATACCTTCCAGCTGGTTGTAAAAAAATAATAGTTGTACAGTTTTTGTGATGAACGGCTTTTGGAATCTTTTTTACCATGGGTCAACCGGCTAACTTTATATTATTGAAAATATTCGATTTTAAAGACAGCTATGACGAACAAGATCACATTTTATTTCATCTCCCTGGTTACTTCTGTTTCTTTTATTTCCTGCCACGACACTATTCGTGATCATACCCAATCCGGATCCCCTTTTATTCGGGATAGTCTTGTTAAACACATCATCGTTTTGGCTTCAGATTCTTTCCAGGGAAGAAAGCCATTTACATTGGGAGAAACCAGAACAGTAAATTATTTGCAGAACCAATTTCATTCGCTTGGTCTTGAACCCGGTAATGGGAACAGTTATTTGCAGGAAGTGCCCATGGTACAGATCACACCCAACGCCGACCCGCAAATGAAAGTTGAATATGCAAATGGAAGTTTTAATTTGAACAGGGCAACCGACTACGTGCTGGCCACTGAAAATACAGATTCAGTTATTTCCCTCGATAAAACTGAACTCGTATTTGCAGGTTATGGTGTGGTGGCACCGGAATATAACTGGAATGATTATGCCGGAATGAATGTAAAAGGGAAAGCAGTGCTTGTAATGGTGAATGATCCCGGATTCGGAACCTCCGACACCAGTATATTCAAAGGCAAAACGATGACTTATTATGGCAGGTGGACGTATAAATATGAAGAAGCAGCCCGTCAGGGCGCGAAAGCCTGTCTCATCATCCACAATACGGCGGCCGCATCTTATCCCTTCAGTGTAGTACAAAATTCATGGGGATCATCTAATCTATACCTGGACAAAGGAGGCAGCGGGCAATATCATTGCGCCCTACGTGGATGGGTAAGCGCTGATGCAACAAAAAAATTACTTGCAGCGGCCGGCAAAGACAGCTCATTACTGATGAAGGCAAACAACCATGGATTCAAAGCCATTTCACTGGGCGAAAAACTTTCCACCAAAGTAAGAGTGCAAACGATCTACAAAACTTCGCGGAATGTGATTGCAAAAATCACCGGATCTAAAAGACCGGGTGAATATATTCTTTATACAGCCCATTGGGATCATCTGGGTATCGGAAAACCAGATGATAAAGGCGATTCAATCTTTAACGGGGCACTGGACAATGCAAGCGGAACAGCGGCACTTCTGGAAATGGCTCGCGCCTTTAAGAATCTTGAAGTAAAACCTGAACGCACAATATTATTCCTTGCAGTTACGGGCGAAGAACAAGGTCTTCTGGGATCGGAGTATTATGGTCAGCACCCGATTTATCCTTTGAAGAAAACGGTGGCCGATCTGAACATGGATGTTATCAGTCCGAATGAAAAAACGAATGATATTGTTATCACCGGTTATGGACAAAACGAATTGGAAAATGATGTGGAAGAAATAGGCAAAACTCAGGGCAGATACATCGCGCCCGAATCAAAACCCGAGGCGGGCCATTATTTCAGGTCTGATCATTTTAGTCTGGCGAAAGTGGGCGTACCGGCACTGGACGTCAAGGGCGGCATTGATATCGTAGGAAAAGGAAAGGACTACGGGCAGAAGGAAGAAGAGGACTATGTTTCAAATCACTACCATTCAAGATCGGACGAATACAATCCAAACTGGACCTTTGATGGGGGTATGCAGGATATGGAATTATTGTTCCAGATTGGCAAAAAACTGGCATTTGAAAGTAGCTGGCCGGCATGGAAACCCGGGTCTGAATTTAAAGCCATCAGGGAACGGTAATCCCTATTTTCTCAATTGTTCCAGCCTTTGTTCAAACTGAAGGGAATCGGGCAACGAAATACAATACGGCAGAAAAGCATTTATTAAATCAGCAGAATGTTTTTCCCGTCTTTGTGTTCTTAAATTGAAATGAACAAAATTCGTCCATAAAAACGCTTTCAAGACTGTATTATCCTGGTTCCACATAGACATTTCCACCGCTATGTCACTTTCATCCAACCGTATGAGAGTCGATTGAATGACAACCGTCTCCATCAATAGTGCAGGCTTCAGATAAACAATTTGATTTTTACTGACAACCCAACTGATACCTTTTTCTCGCGCTAGTTCATAAATATTGAAATGATGAAATTTTAGTAAATGATCTTCCCTGGCATTGATAAAATAATCCAAATAGCGGGAATTATTGAGATGATTAAACGGGTCGCAGTCCGGAAACCTGATCAGATATTTAGTTTCCCAGGTTTTTTGAAGTTCTTCCATATATCTTTTTTATATTCAATTTAGCATGAAGATTGGCAAATAAAGTGAAAACAGCCGACCTGCGTCAGTTATTACTGCCAAGGCTCATTCTCATTAAATTTGAATTATCCCTCTAACCATGCTGGTATTCTGTATATTATATTTTTATTAAAATTTTGGGTGAACCGTTGTCCAGGTTACAGGAATCAAAAAGTCAATATAGACTGATGGCCCAATTATTGAACAATATCCCTCTGCTCCTAACATCTCTAAAAACCTGATCCCATCTTCCTTAAAATCGCTTTTATCATCCTATGTTGGGCTGCCTGCCTGACCTGCTTTTCTCAAAGCCCTTCGTATACCGTGCCCCTTGTTTTTCACATAATTAGCAAAAACCCGTCGTCGATTACAGATCAACAAATTCAGGATGCGGTTCAGGGCCTAAATGATGCATTTGCGCATACCGGAAATGACAGTTCAGGCCATGGCGCAAACACGGGGATAAGATTTTGTCTTGCGAAAATCGATCCGGATGGAGGAATCAGTGCCGGAATCACCCGGACGGAGTCAGTACTTGGTAATCTTGATGGTGATATCGAAATTGACCGGTTAAAAAAATTAATTTCCTGGAATACAAATGCCTATTGTAATATCTGGCTTGTCGACAGCATCAAAAATGAATTCTTTACCACCTTTTCATGTGGCAACTGGTTTAGAAATTACAACAAAAATGTTGCAAGTTTTATTCCGGGTGGTGATTACCGTGATGGAATCGTAACGAATGAATTTGGTTCCGATCTGGCAATGCAGATGGGCTTTTACCTGGGGCTTCAGTATACTTTTGTTATCGGAAGTTGCGCGAATACGAATTGCGAAACGGACGGAGATGGTATCTGTGATACCCCACCGGCTTCGGGACCAGGAAACGGATGTGCGGGTTATCGAAATTCTTGTAGTTCCGATACGCTGAGTGGTTTTACAATAGATATGCCGGACCTGGATTCAAATTTTATGAGCTTCAGCGGATCATGTACTAATTCTTTTACGGAGGGCCAGGCTGCAAAAATGCGAAACACGTTAGGCAGTGTACGCAGCAGTTTGGCATCCGGAAATAAATGCGATCCTCCCTGTTCTGAAAATTTAAGTGTATCCTTTACGAGGAATAATTGGTTTCCTGCCACAGGTGATTTAATTCAATTCAACAGTGTTTCCTCCGGCGGAACGAATTTTCAGTGGGCGGTCAATGATCAACCCGTCGGTGCTAACAGTCCTGATTATTCTCAAAGTTTTACCGTTCCGGGTGGCTATAAGGTATCTCTTAAAGTTTATAATTCGAATCAAAGTTGTTTTGCCAGTTATTCCGATTCAGTAATTGTCGGATGTGGCGTGATGGCAAGATTTTATCCTGACAAGAGAATAATCGCATCCAAAGACCAGATCATAAACGACAGTATTTTATTCACCAACCGATCAGTAAACGCTGTGAGCTTTCAATGGTGGATGAGCAGCAGTGACTCCACCGTACCGGCGCAGATAATCAGTACTGCAAACAATCTTAATCAGATCTTTTCTCCTCCCGGTAAATATTCGATTTGGCTCGTGGCTGTAAATAACGGTTGTACCGATACAACGGAAAAATTCAATTTTACGGTTTCCGACCCAACAGTCGATGCCGTTATCGGATTGGGAGACGTTGAATGTTTTGAACAGACAAAGATAAAAGTGGGTTTTCAGGTGTGTAATAATGGGTACGCTCCGATACCTGCCGGTACGCCGGTCAGTTTTTATGATGGTGATCCGGCAACAGATACTACAAAAAGACTGGATACCGTATATCTGCTGCCCTCCGCCATTCAGGGATATTGTTGTGCCAGTTTTGAGAGAACATTGGATGTTGGAAGAACCGGTCTTAATCGCATCTATGCTGTTGTAAATGACAACGGCAACAGTATTCCCATCAAACTTCCAAACACCAATCTACCTGAATTAAATTATACCAACAATACTGCAGTCGCGAGTAATTTCCAATTTAAAGCAAGTATAAGTCCTCCTTCGGCAACCGTTGTATATGACGATACATTGCAACTTCTTGCCTCCGGCAGTCCCGGAAACGCGTCCAGTTTTTTGTGGAGCGATTCCCGCGGACTCAGTTGCACTGATTGTGCAGATCCGGTTTTTACCGCTGACAAAGATAATATTTCAAAAAAGGTGATTGTTACCAGCAGTTACCATTGTATTGACAGTGCAATGATCTTCATAAAAGTTCCACCGGTTGATGATTATACAATCCATATCGACAGTATGATTTGTGCCAGTGACAATCGTGTTTTATGCGCTTTCACAGTGGAAAATGAATTTAAATTGGGTGTTGTTCCAAACGGACTAACGGTTTCATTTTACGAAGGTGATCCTTCCACGGATACAGCACATCTTCTCAAAGAAGTCATCACCCTGCAGACAGATAACCAGCAAAAACAATTTTCATATACAGGCTTTATTGATGGCGTCATTCCAGGAAATTTCTTCGCGGTAGTAAATGATAGCAGTCTTCCGGCACCACTGACCCTTCCATCGGATAGCCTCTTTCTGGAAAAAGATTATTCGAATAATTTCGGCAGTTATAATTATGCTCCATTTTCCGTTTTTATTTATCCATCCGACACAACAATTTTCCGTGGTTCACCTGTACAACTGCATTTTGGAATATCAGGCGACCAGGCTATTTCTTACAACTGGTCACCGCCGGAATCACTGTCATGTTTGAATTGTCCTGATCCTATTGCAATATCCAATTACAGTCAGCAATATGAGTTGGAGGTTCTAAATCAATATGGGTGTAAGGAGACAGGTTATGGACGGGTAAACCGCATAACTGGAGGCCGCGTGAATATTCCGAATGCCTTTACGCCAAACGGCGATGGCCGCAATGATATTTTTTACGTTATGGGTGGTCAGGATATAAAAATCATCCGGAATTTTTCTGTCTTCGATCGCTGGGGTATGGCTGTTTTTCAGGAAAAAAATGTTCCGGCAAATGATCCTGTTTTTGGTTGGAATGGACTTCAAAACGGAAAACCCTTAACGGCAGAATCCTACGTGTATATTATTGTCATTGAATTTAAAGATGGATCGGAACAAGTGTATAAAGGATCCGTTATATTAATATTATAAACCTGAAGTCACTATCATAAATCCTATAGGTCCCTTGTACAAATGCTTTGCCGTTTTCTTTTTTAACTTTAATATATGGAGGGAATGGACCCACTTTTTACCTGCGGCACCGTATTGTTGAAATAAGGTGCATTATTTTCTATGCGTGCATTCTGACACAAAATCATCTGCCATTGATTCTTGTATAATCGATAGACTTCAACAAAACTGATGTACTGATCAATGACGCTTGTCATGACAGCCAGTTTAAACCGCACGTTCGCCCTGCCAAATATCCATGCATAGTTTCCGTCCACGGTGGCGGTTAATTTTTCAGGAATGATGAACATATAGGTGATACGCCCCGAACCAATATCCTTCAGGAGTGAAATTTTATTATCTATGACGCCGCTTGAATGGATAAAAGTCAGACTATCAGCCAATAAAAATTTCAACATGGCCGTATCTTTGTGGACCATCGCATCAAACCGCCTTTTTTCAATCGCGATCAGCTTTTTACCGTCTTCGGTTTGAGCATGCAGACCTACGCTGAATGACAGCAAAATGCAGGTGTATAAGAAAGTCCGGAAGAGTTTATTCGATTTCATTCAGCGAAAAGGGCTAGATTTAAAAGGGACGAACCGCATCAAATGTCGCAATTCTTTTATTAATTCCCTATGTTCTGTTTTCTGAAAAATGGCGACCCGGTCATGGCATCCGATCCCGAATAGGATTTCAACGGGATTCTATAAAATTTGTTGCCCCAATAATTATTTTTTCACTGAGAAGTAAACTGTCTGAATACCCGGTTCACCGGATTCTGACAGGCCCATGATTACTGCGGCATAATTACCCGGAAGGTCCGAAGTATAAAAATTCACGGTCTTTTTATTTTGTTTGTCCGTTAATATCCGGGGCGACCAATACAGCAGCGTCCTGTAATCGGGCATACGGCTGTTTAGCTGATCTTCTGTTTCATATTTTGGCGAGAAGAATTCTCTCTGTTCCGGAATGCCCGGATAATCAAGCACCACGGGATGTGTATTCAACCGGATCCCATTCAGATCACCTTTATAAGTCGTAACATTGATAACGCCATTAAAATTTTGATAGCCCATGGCATATTCCCTGTTCATTAAATCAATCCTCCAGATCTTCATTGGATCCTGCTGGAATAATTCATTGGCATCAAAAAACGGAACACCATCAATCAGGATCAGTGGTTCATCATCGAAAAATTCCCTTTGCGGTTTATTAGTCAGAAATAGTTGAAACCGGTTCCGTTTCTGAACCACGTTGGTGGACACCACGTATTCCCTGATCACTTCTTCCATGGTTTGAAAACGTGTAAAATTGTCCAAATAATATTTTTCGTCGGGCTCCACATAAAAACTATTTGTATCCACCGGCTGCATAGAAAACTGATTCAGGTTGTTACCGGAATAAATATGCTGCACCTGCTCAGCAATTGACTGATCCAGCAAACTGGCAGATTGTACAGAAGGAATAGTATATTCCGCGTAGTTTGCTGCTGGCATACTGATCAGAAAAAGGGCTCGAAATTTCCACATGTGAGGTGCTGTCCTCCTTAGGATCCGTTTGAAGAATAATTTCCTCCGATCCATAAAAACCGGGCATATCAAATTTTACCCGGCCCAGACTGTCACTACTGGTAACACGGAACTCCGTCCGGGCTGACGGTACGGAGAGATATGTGGCAACTCCTTTAACTGCAATACCGGTATATTGTTAACCAGCTTACCCCTGATAATATGACCGTAACATTCCGGAGAAAAAGAAATCGGATAAGGCGTTTGACTCAACATATCATGCCAGATAAAACGTCTCCATCCATGCGTAAGCATCAGGTTGTCCATTTCCATGTACCGGGTTTCTCCGTTGTCCATAAAATAATACGACGGATGTTCAACTGGTCCGAGCTCAGCAGTCAGATAAGTATAGTTAAGGATATTCAGTTCATCCGGCTGCTGGAGTGAATCCAGCCTGTAAACAGCGACAGACATATCGGCGAATGAAGGATTACCCGACTGATCCGTAGCTGAAAGATTTAAATTGATTTTTGAACGGGTACTATATTCCGGATTTACCAATGCGTTAATCTGTAATTTTTTTTCCGGATATTTAAAATACAAACGTTCACAAACAGGTTGTCCTGACTGATCAAACAAAGTAATTCGCGAAATCCCGTCTTCGATTTCCCGGGGTTTAATCGTGAACACCACTTCCCCATTAACAAGTTTTTGTTTTTTTACCGGCAGGGACTGGTGACTGCCGTGAACAAAAAGATAAACATCCTGTGTGTTCAGACCAGCTGATGATTTTACGCGAACAGTAATTTCAGACTCATTTTCTTTCGAAACGCTTAATACAAATCCGTTTGCATATGCATCCGGCAATTCTTTCACTATCTGATCACCCTGCGGGAAATGGATAATCGCTTTATAAGATTGACCCGGTGCAGGTGTAAATACAAAATGACCGAGGCCCATAGCCAATGGATGAAAATGCAATACCGTATCGCCGGTGGAACTGAGGATGGTGCCTTCGCATGCAAGTCCTTTTCCGTAGGCATCGGTGATCCGGAATCCCACTTTGGATTCAATCTGTTGAACCAGGTTTCCGCCTTCAGGGAAAAATTGAATATCGTATTGTTTTGTTTTGGATGTTGGTGGTTCCACCTGGAGATTCTGCGGGTTGATAATCCGGATAACTTTTTCAAAATAATAATCCGGACTGAAATTTTTCATCCAGCTGGTATAGGCCCTGAACCGATAGGTTCCCGAAGGAATATTCACCGGAATAATCATCGAACCATCCGACTCGCCCGGTTTTAATGAAACTTTTTGCTGGAGTACAGGCAGGTTATTTTTATCCAGGAGTTCAACATAGGCGATCTTACTTACCGTTGCAGGTTTGTTGTAGAAAGCATCTGTATAATAAATCCGGAACCAGCAGATCTCACGGGAAATGTAAGTGTCTTTATCAGTATGTACAAACAGCTTTTCCTGTATGAACCGGCTTCTGTACTGATCAAAGGCTGCCTGGATATCTTTTTCCTGCTGGTTGTTTTGCGGGAATGCAGCTGTATAAAAAACAGGCATCCCGGTTAAAACAGCGAAACAGAAATTTTATTTTTTTCCCGGAACCCATCATTGAGTATTCAAAATTTTAATAATTACCAGAAAGACGGCCTCACATTCACGCCGCCTCTCACCCTGCAGTCAATACAGCCCCTTGTGGACGCCTGTTAGTCCAACAATGGTATTTCCTTCATACAGATGGTCAATCACCCATCATAGCTGGTGTCGCTAAAATCCGTTCCCTCTTTTTTTGTCCACAGAATCAATGGAACAGACCTCATAGCCGGTTAATACAGATACATCCGGCAGTTCATACCGGTTGATAAAAATTCTCTTCTGTGTTTGGGAACTGCATCCGATGAATCCAATTACCTGTTCAGTGGGATCCGTTTTGCAATGCAGATTGCCGCCTGTTTCAGATGGCTGAGCATCAAAAATGGATCCCAGTTGTTCTGTGTTATTTTTGAGCTTTTTGTTTCCATTCGTATGCATCTTTGCTCAGCACATTTTGTTTTACAAGAATACTATAGCGGGTTACCAGCCGGTTTGATCCATCATAAGAAATTGTCTGGAGCAGGAAATTCGGAAATGACATCTGCATTCAGGCTGGCGGATGAGCCCAAGATGATATTTGAGGACTGACTCGCTCAGCCAGCAGGTAGTATAATCTGCCTGCATTGAGCCTTGGAATCAAATGAGTTGAGTCCGCGGCCGGATCTTTTGGAGCATAAATATAATTGGAAATATAGGGTGCACTATATTGCCAGGTCTCCTCAAAACTCCATTGATAATAAATACTTTTTTTCTGGTCATCGTGTGTGGATACATAGATCGTCACCATAGTCGGGCCCGGCTTTCCAATTCACACTATCAATCGGTGGTGTTATTTTAACTTCTGATAAATCCGACAAATATTCTTTGCCGTTGGAAGTACTGATATGCACTCTGTATCTTTGTGACGGATCGAGGGTAAGCGGTCCAACAGCATATTTTCCGCCCGGTTGTTCTATGAGTGGATAGCTGGCTCCCTGTTCCGACTGAACTTCTATCATGGGCGCCGGTTCGGGAAATACCTGAATGCTATCCAATACCGGAACTGCGGCTCAGATAAATGAACGTGGAGTCATTACCCGAATTAATATATCCCTCCACCACCAGAAATCCGGATGCCGGTTGATTAATATGAGGCATGTATTTATCTTTACAGGCTCCTCCTACCATCATTAAAAAAAACCAGGTCCTTAATTTCATCGGCACTTAAAATCTGATATTATAGTTTACAAATGGTATGGCTGATCCGAAAATGGACAATTTATATCCGTTGACTGCGCCGTTTTCAGAAATATAATAAACTGAATAAGGATTATGCGTTCCAAACAGATTGTAGACTCCGATCGTCCAGGAATTGTGAAATTTCTGGTGCACTTTATGGTTCCCGTCAATATTCATGGAAAGATCCGCTCTGATATAATCTGGTATCCGGTAAGCATTGCGGTCGGAATATAATGTTCTGAAAGAATTATCATAGTAAAATATTCCAATCGGAAGCGTGATCGGGCGACCCGTATTATAGGCGAAATTCAGTGAGACACTAAAGCGGTGATTGACCCGATAATTCGCAACCAGCGTGGCTGAATTCGGCTGGTCATAATCTGTCGGATACCAGTTCCCCTTATTGACCAACTCTCCCTGCGTTGTATCGTCTGGTCTTTATTAAAGTTCTGGAAAAAGTGTAACTGACCCAGCCATTTAGTTTACCCGTAGCTTTCTTGATCATCAGTTCCACACCATATGCCTTACCCTTTGTATTCAGCACATCCGTTTCAATATGGTGGTTTAATACCAATACGGCACCACTCTTATAATCCAGATAGTTCTGGATATTTTTATAATATACTTCTACTGAAGTTTCGATCGTATTGTTCTTTAAATTTTTGTAAGCCCCTAAAGAAAACTGGCTCCCGAGCTGTGGCAGAATATTGGGATCACTGAGTTTCCAGATATCGGTTGGCGCAATGGCCGTCGTATTGGACAACATATGTATGTACTGGCGTTCGGTATTATAACTGGCCTTCATTGAAAAATTATCTGAAAATGCATATCTCATGGAAATGCGATATTCAGGTCCCCCATAGGTTTTTATAATCTGGTCTGTTTGAATAGGATTTAACGTCCGTCAAATTATCTTCATTTTTCGGGAGTCCCGGAGCATATTCATTTACGTTCTGCTGGCCGAGATAATTGTATACAGAATATCGCAGGCCGGCTTCCAATACGAGCTGTGGGGTAATTGTAAATTTATCGCTTAGATATATCGCGGATTCCAGCGCCTGTTCCTGATGTACAGTATCCGGTATGATCAGGGATGTTTTTGCAAAAGGCACAAAAGTTCCGGGATCCAGTTTATAATAAAGCGTATTGAAACCAAATTCCATGGCATGTTTGGAATTCAGGAAATAATTGAAATGCGCTTTGAAGTACGATTGGTTGATATCGAAAGCCAGTTTATACGCATTCACCGGATTATTTTCACTGGATATAAAATAATTATAGCGATCATAACCCGTTGTGAAAATTCCGTATAACTTATCATTGAATGAATGTTTCCATTTCAGCGACAAATTCAGATTCCCATATCCGTATAATGTATCGCTGTTCAGGTTGAAATTGTCTTTGCTGGCATAAGCGGTCAGGTATAGATTGTTATTTTTATTTATCTGATGGCTGATATTCAGATTCAGATCATAAAATGAAGCACGGCTCAGTTTGTATTGCTGGGGCAGAAGGTTTAATAACCAATTTGCGTAAGTCGTTCTTCCAGCCAGGATAAAGGATGTTTTATCTTTTACCAACGGGCCCTCAATTTCCAGACGACTGGTAACAAGACCGATACCTGCCGAACCGGCAAATTCCTTTTTATTTCCCTCCCTGCTCTCGATATCTATGACTGAAGACAATCGCCCGCCGTACCTGGCCGGAATGCTGCTCTTATATAGTTCCACCGTTTTAACAATATCGGGATTGAAAGCAGAGAAGAGTCCGAAAAAATGAGACGCGTTATAAATCGTTGCATCATTGAATAATATCAGGTTCTGGTCAGCAGATCCGCCACGCACATTTAAACCCGTGCTGGCTTCACCGACTGATTTCACACCGGGCAGGGTAAGCAGCACACGCAACAAATCCGTTTCACCAAATACGACGGGCACCTGTTTGAGTGTTTTAATATCCAGTTTCTGAACGCCCATTTGCACACCCCGTATATTGCTGATCTTTTCTGCAGAGATCGTTACATTCTTCAGCATCATCACCAGGCTTTGCAGATCAATATTTAATTTTCCGTCACCCGACAATTGTATCTGTCGCCTGGTATCTTTCATCCCGATACTTTGGATATTTAGTACGAACCTCCCTTTTGGCAGCGAAATCGCGTAATAACCATATTGATCGGTGGCCACGCCAATCTTTGGTTTTTCAATATATATGGACGCGCCGGAAACGGCTTCTCCCGTTTTGGCATCCCGCACATATCCGCTGACCAGCGCATAGGGTTGTCCGTTATTTGCTGTGTTCGTCCCTATCAGGTAAAGTTTGTTTTCCAGCTTTGCATTCTGAATGGAAGCATTCTGATCCTTTGTCTCATTTACTTCCACATATACCGGTCGTTTCTTTTTTGCTGAATCGACGGTTGTGGCAATGAGATTTGTCTGCACAAAACTTCCCCTCGTCAGAAATACTTCATTGTGTCTGCCAACCGACCATGTAAAATCTGTTTTGGAAAAAGCCCTGTCCAATGACAATACTCAAGGGTTCACGGTCAGCCTTGAGCGTAAATCGAATACTATCAAACAGACTAATATCATAATAAAAAAAATAGGTGGTCTGCTGCTCCAGTTGCTTTGTAAAATCCTGAATGGTCAGATCTCTAAATTCGCCACTGATCAGATTTTGTGGGTTTTTTTGTGCGTACAGCGAAGGAAGGCATACAGCCAGCCAAAATAAACCGGCCAGAAAATATTTTGATAAACACATCCTATTTCGCGATTTGATCATAATACGCGGCTGTCAGGATCAATAGATTTTCCGTGTTCTTACGAAAATTCAGTCCGGTTTTTTTTATATACTTCTGAATTTCTTTTTGATGATCATGCATCAGCATCAGTAATTCTGTTTTGGATTTTACGCGTTGATAGGAACCGCCTATTCTGATATAAAAATTTTCCGATTCTTCGATATGCCTGATGACCGTATTTTCATAGACGGATGGCTCTTCAATAATGATTCTTAAAAGTTTTTTTTAAAAGCTGCGAACGGCCCGGATAGAGTATTTCATAATAACCGGTTTTGGGAATGCCCGGATGCAAACTGTCTGCGGTCAGCCGGATAAACGGATGCCCTGAAATGATAAAGGAACTGACCCTTTGATTGATCAGTTGAAGCAGATAATTATTATTATTCCTGGAAACCAGCAATTCCCTCATGTCTTCATACAACAAATACACACTGTCAAATAAAATATCATCATACACAACGGAACCCAGATTGAAACTATCCGAAATAAAATAGGGACTGCCGGTGTGGAATGTGTACCCGGTAGGCGAATAACGACTGCCGTTATAAAACGGAGACTGATCCCCCATTTGTTTTTTGTAGATCGAGATGGTATTTGTGAGAGCTGCCTGATAAAAAATACTGTCCTCCTGCATGGATTGGGCATTCGCAGGTTGAACGATGATCAAAAAGATAAGGGAAAAAACAGCAGGCAATCCTGATTTCATTTCGATTTTTATTGGCTCTGCGCGGGCTGCTTAATGGAATCGTCATATCAATGACGGTTGAATCAAATGTCCCGCATTTTCCAATAATAATGTAACTAAAAGGATGATCGGCAGGGGGATTTTCATCTCCCCCTTTTTATTGAAAACCCGCCAGATATTGTAGTGTTGCGGGATTATATATCGTATACTATACCATTCCGGATTACAACAGTTAATTTTCTGATATTGTATCTGGAAGCTTCTTTGGTGAACGTTTACAATTGAAAAAAATGTTTCTTTTTGCTGATGATTGCCTCGGCCAGTTTTGTTCCCTCAACACGAGCCCTGATTTTTTCGAAAGCTATTTCCCTGGATGTTGAATCGTCATCTGCGAACGGTGAAAAGCCACAATCGTCGGTCGTACCGAGTTGATCCACCGGAATCATTTCAGCGGCTTCCAGTATAATATCCCGAATTTCTTCCGGCGTTTCAATTCGTGGATTCAAAACATCCGTGACTCCCAGGAATATGACCTGACCCGGCTTCATTGTACGTTTGATCGTGTTCAATACCTGTCTCTTATTTTTTTCCGCGGCGTACTCCAGATAAAAATTTCCCGCATTTAACTGAAATAACAACGGTAACAATCCGGAATAACCGATATCCGCACTATGCGTTGAATCACGATCGCCACCCGGACAGGAATGAACCCCGATTCTTTTTCTTTCGTCCCTGGTAAACCGGCCCAGGACCAGGTTATTTAAATCGATGAAGGACCGAAGCAGTGCTCCGCTTGGGTCGAGTTTGAGGGAAAGTCTGGCTTCCGTAAAGTCGATCTGTACTACATGCGCCCCTTTGTCAAGACTTCTCCTGATATCGTTTACGGCTTCATTTACCAGGTCGCTGATAAATTCCTCCCGGGAATACCCTGCTATTCCTTCTCCCGGGTACAGCAGACTAATAGCTGACACTGCTATAACTGCCTGCTTAACCGGCAGAGAAGTCAGTTGTCTGGCTTTCTGGAAGTATACATCTGAATAAAGCTGGTATTTGAATGGACCTGAAGTAATTTTTGGTAACTGCCGGCTGTGCCCGTCTGCAAAAGGTATCATAACTCCGTCCGGAGAAAGATTCTGCATGCCCTGTAATGGATAGGTTGCAAAACTCGGTTTACTTTGTTCACCGTCTGAAATGACGGGAGATCCCGTTGCTTCGAATTTTTTTATGGTGTCAGAAACTGCGCGATCATATAAAAGCTGAAGATCCTGATCGTTGATCTGCCCGGCTGCATGGGCTTTGATTGCTAAAATTAATTCAATCGGACGGGGAATGCTTCCGATTGGTTCGGTTTGAATTCGCATGTTAATCAGTATTAAATTGTGAAATACGAACATCCGGTAACCACTCCGGTTAAAACAGCAGCAATCGTTGTGTGGTTATAATCTTTTTACCAGTAGCCTAAGTTAATAATTTTTATAGATACAACCATCGAACGCAAAATTAAACTCCGGTCTGGTTTCGGCATTTTATATTTACATCACGGATAGAGATCATGCACAAAAATGCAACTTATACTATTATACGTTTTCTCACAATATGGTATATCTGCATTATTATTTTAATAATATATCCCGGCCATATACAGGCACAGGATAATTATGAAATACAGGTATATGCCTCCCAGACGCAGGCCAAAGGTTCTACCATGTTTGAACTACACAGTAATTATACATTTGATGGCAGCACACAAATTGTGAAAGGCGTTCTGCCCTCCAATCATTCCCTGCATGAAACGCTGGAAATTACGACCGGAATAACCGATATTTTTGAAACAGGTGTCTATCTTTTTACAAATTATACACCGGGATATGGATACCAGATTGTAGGCATGCATCTGCGTCCCCGTGTGATGGCGCCTGCCGATTGGGGTATTCCATTCGGACTGAGTCTGTCGATGGAAATAGGATACCAGAAACCAGCCTACGCTGACGACGAATGGAGTCTTGAAATCAGGCCCATTATTGATAAACAATGGGGCAGATTTTATGCATCACTGAATCCAACATTTGGGATTTCACTGCAGAGCAACTATAATAATTCGGTACCGACATTCGAACCCAATGTAAAATTATCTTATGCCGTATGGAAGAATACAGCCTTGGGAATAGAATATTATGGCGACATGGGGCCGGTTACAAATTTTGACCAGGGCACACAGCAAAATCATGCAATATTCATTGCCTATGACCTGTTAAACAATGTCAATTGGGAACTGAATATCGGTGCGGGGTTCGGACTAACCCCGGCAACCGATCCTTTTGTATTCAAAATAATTACAGGAAGAAAGATTAAATGGAAAAAATCAAAAAATTAAACTCTGGCTATTATCAATAATCATCCTGCGCCCAGCGTGAACGGGCAACGCCACTGATGATATAGGTATCTCCCGGATCATCGCCGAAAGAAGCTTCCATATATATGCTGTCAACTATACTTCCGGTTGTTTTACCCTTACCGCCATTGGCGATGATTTTACCATTCGCAATATGCACTCTTATATCGTATGATTCATTCTGAGCAGAATCAACAGAGAAGGTCTCGTTTTTCGGATCTGCCAACACCTTCACTTTAAATTGATACCCGTTGTTCAGATCGTCCAGCCAGAGTGAATCCGAAACATTTTGAGAGGTGTTATAGGTAGAAAAAAGAACAGGGTTGCCTATTAAATCTTTTCCGTTCAGCGAAAGGGTTACCCACCATTCGTTCGACATGGCAACGGTATTGGTTGCTCCCGGATCTATCGTTTTTTTTGTACAGGAAATGGAAAACAGCAAGATGATGATTCCGGATATTTTGAAAATTCTGTTCATATTGAGAGTATTAATACTGATTAGTGTTTCTGCCAGCTCTTGGTTCTGAATAATGGCGGGTTTTCATGAAGTGTCAGGCCCCAGACGATTAAACCGGTATTACTAATGGTTCCTGTACCGTCCACCACTTCGCCGGCCGAAGACTGCGTGGGCACTGTTATATTCGCACCATCCGTACAAAAGAAATACATGGGTAAAACAAAGGCGCTGGCACCACCCCATGCATTCGTGGTATAGAAAACACCATCAGCGACTATTGTAATATCTGCGGTCAGCGCCAGGGTTCCCACATTTGTATAAGTGCCTGATAAATCAACACCGGGTTGCGCCGCTTCGGCAAGTACTGCTACATACCTGGTGATAGATGATGAATATCCATCCTTATTGACTGCGGAATAAGTAATCGGATAAAATCCAACGGTGTTGTTATCGACCGTACCGCTCGTGGTATATTGTACAGGTTGCCCATTTTCTTCTGCTTTAGCACCCGGGTCAGTATATGGCGTGCCAACAACAATCGACTGAACTTTGGGGCCATTTAAAGTAAATACTACATAATAAGTAACGGTGGAAATACCTACCTGTGTCGGCGTATCAACGACCGTAAATTTATTACAGGAAAATAAAAAAACCAGTATCCAGAGAAATGTGCCCTTTATTATATACTTCATGATGTCCTTGTTTTAAAATGAATTTATTGACCCCACCAAACGGGGGTTGTAATAGGAATCTGATCTGGTGTATTTTTATTCCTTGACCTTTCGGCATCCGGAAAAACAATTCTTTTTGGATAAGCTTGTCCAATCACAGTAGCGGCTGAAACCACAAATTCACCGGGAACATATCCCGCATCAGTGGAATATACCGGGCTGGATTTCGGAAATCCTGTTCTGTTTCTTTCTAACCAGCCTTCAAGTGCATGAGAACCTGGTAATGAAGCCCATTTCTGGGTGATGATTGCATCGATTTTATCGTCCAATGATCCTGCTACCGGATATGCATACCTGCCGCCGGGTGCAATGAAAGTACTGGCATCAAAGCCATACATATCAAAGGCGGCTGTTACACCTTCATTGTATAAAGTCTGTGCCTGGTCGCCTCCATAATATCTTTCCCTGGCTTCCGCCTGCATAAAAAAAGATTCGGCTCCGGAAATAAATTGTACAGGATCGGTAGCGGCTTGTACAAACGTTGTGGCTGTTTTATAAGCGGGATTTGTACTCAGATAACTTCCCTGATCGATTCCCACAGGCGCTGTCGTTCCGAAATAAGTAACAATACGGGGATCGAGGTTTCCCCTGAGCCAGCTGATAAAAGTGATGCTCGCTTTTAGATTGGAAGGTGTATTCAGCGCATAAATATTCTGCGCAAAAAACGGATTCTGTTTATTTGGTGTCACGGTCCATTGTGTAATGGACGCATCTTCTGACAAAAATTCTACATTGGCATCATATAAAGCTTTGATGCCTGCTTCTGCATCAGCGGGTTTTGTATTTACCATGCGCAGGAACATTTTTAATTTGAGCGTATTGGCAAACGCCATCCATTTAGACATGTCCCCGCCAAAAAAATAATCTGCCGCACCAGGATTTGTTACGGTGGATGCAGTAAAATCAAGGCTCAAGGCTGAATCCAGTTTAGCCAGCAGTGAAGCATAGATATCCTGACCATTATCGAATTTGGGTTGCAGATTTGACGCGCCCTGCAGCGCATCCGTATAAGGCACCTGGTCATACAGATCCACCAGTACCTGATAGCTGTATACTTTTAACACAGTGGCCATCAGGTAGAAATTCCAGTCGCCGGATGCTTTTGCTTTTTGCAGAATCACTTCCAGATCATTCAGTGCGCCAGTATACAGCTGGTTATAATCTGTGCTGAGGTCCGTGCTGGTTACATTATATGAATCAAAATTCCTATACTGAGAGGAAGAAACGTCTTCCGTTGTATATTCTGACCACAACATACCAATGATGGCAAGCTCGCCGCCGATAGCAGAAGCAGCCGATATCTGTGCAGCGGGAAATAATAGTTGTGGCGTTGCCTGATCAGTGGACGGATTGTTTGGATCGTGATTAATATCCAGTACTTTTTTGCATCCCGTAACAATAAAGATTGCTACGATTGAAAATACCAGTATGATTTTATTCCATTTCATTGAAAACCGGTTGAATGATTAAAATATTTTTTCTGACTAAAAATTTGCTTTTAATGAGAATCCGAATTGCATCGTGGTAGGCCCGGTTGGAGAATATTCTCCAAATTCACTCTGTAAATCATTACCCAGGTTTGAAACCTCCGGATCGATATAGGCATTGCCCTTCGGTAACCAGAGAATAAAATTCCTGCCGTAAATAGAAACCATCAGATTGTTCGCATGAATGGGTGTTGACCATTTTGAGGGTAAAGTATAAGAGATCGTGATATCCCTCATCTTCAGGAAAGAACGGTCTATCAACCGCATCGGGTAAGCGATGGCCTTGTTGTTGTTGGTATAAAAATAACTGTCGAATACGCTTTCTGCGATCACGGTTTTGTTTTCAATGTATACCGGTTTGCCATCCCCTCCCGTAATCTGGTTCACAGAATTCGGAACTACGAAGGGTTTGCGGTCATTATAAGTCGTAGTTACCGCATTTCCTGAAAACATGAATATATCGGCAGTGGAACTATAGAAACTGCCACCCTTCCGGTAATCGAGGGAGAAACTTAACTGCCAGTTTTTATAAGTAAACGAGTTGATCAAACCCATAGAGAAATCACGCTGTGAGGTTCCGATATCCTGTTTATCCGGATTCACAACCGGGAATCCGGTATTTGCATCCACCACTATTTTTCCATCGGGTGAATAAACCGGAGCAGGACTATAAAATACACCGACCGGTTTGCCCGGGAATAAATCATATTCCATTCCACCTGTCAACCCATCCGTCTGAAGCTGGATTTTATCCAGTCCGTTCGAAAGGCTTACTACATCACTTAAGTTCTTGGAAAAGGTGTAATTCAAATTCCATGTGAAATCCCGGGTTTGTACCGGTACCGCATTAAATGTCAATTCAATTCCTTTATTGCGTACCACCCCGACATTTTCGATCAGTGCACTATAACCGGTAGATGGTGAAATGGGTACATTAAATATTTGTCCGTCTGTTTCTTTATCATACACTGTCGCATCCACCCTATACGGTTTGCGAAGAATTTGGCTTCCAGACCCAATTCCACTTCCTTGGTGATAATGGGTTTTAAATTTGCGTTGCCGATGGTGGGATTTGTAGTAAATCCATTGATTCCGTTGATTGGGAAGGTAATTTGGCCATAAGGAATACCTGTAGTGGCCGGAATATTTCCCTGCGTAATAGTGTTATAAACCTGATAAGGTTGTGCATCCGCACCGGTTTGACCATAGGCTGCCCTGAATTTCAACAGGGAAATTTTACTTTCCTTTAAATCGAATGTCTGAGAAGCCAGCCAGGACAAACTTGCGCCGGGATAAAAGAAACTGTTGTTATCTATAGGTAATGTGCTAGACCAGTCATTACGGGCATTCACCGTTAAATAAACCTGTTCCTTATACCCTACTGTTGCCGTTGCATACACGCCTATCAGTCTTTTTTCAAACAAACTATTTGCTCCTGTGGCAGGGCTGTTGGAGTTCGACAAATTATAGAAGAACGGGATGGTCAGTCCCTGAATGGCTGTTGTCTGATTAGTGCTTTTTAACTGGTAATAACTGGTTCCCACCAATGCGTCCAGTGAAAAATTGGAATTCAACTGTTTTACATATTTCACAATAAAATCTGCATCGATCAGACCATTATAATCTGACTGTTGCTGATAAGAGCCTAAATCAGCCTGTCTGGCAGAACCCGAAGGATTATTGCCCGCATTCCAGCTGCCGGGGGCAGGTGCATTCACCGCATTCCACAAAGAAGTATTGATATTCGTAAAGTCGCCGCCAATTCTGAATTCAGCGGAGAGATCCGGTGTAAACTTGTAACCCATATCGATCTTTCCGAAAATGCGATCGGAATTGGACTCACTTCCATTTTGTGACAGATCGTAATATGGATTTTCAGCAAAAGGAGTAAAATAATTATCGGTATTGAAGTACTTATTATTATATAAACTTAAGTCCCGTATTTTGATATCGACCGGTATCTGAAGTATATTATTGAATAAGTCATTTCCGAGGCCGCCCAGCGAAAATTTTGCCGGCGTGGTCAGATTCCTGTTTATATAATTCACCGAAAAAGCAATATTGAAATTGTCAAACGTGCTGTTCACACGGAAATTGAAATTATTTCTTTGCAGTTTATCGTAGTCACCCGGCAGGATTCCATTGCTGGAAATATTTCCATAGGAGAAATAATAATTTGTTTTCTCATTGCCACCGGATATGGCCAGCGTATTGTTCGCTTCCGTTCCGATATCATAAAAATCACGGATGCTGTTATTCTGGAACGCAAAGGGTTTTACCAACTGGGAATTATTTACCGTTGCGCCCCAGGGAGTCATCTTCCCGTCGAGTGCCGGTCCCCAGCTTCCGTTTTGGGTAATATCTGATACGCCTCCCCAGCCCTGTCCGAATTGTTTCTGTTCGTCGGGTAATTTGCCAACGACCGACCAGTTAAATGAACTGGTGAAACTGACCTGTATTTTTCCTGCCTTACCTTTTTTTGTTGTGATTAAAATGGCTCCGTTTTTAGCTACGGATCCATACAAAGAAGAAGCCGAGGTTCCTTTCAGAACTGTGATACTCTCAATATCGTTCGGATTAATATCTGTCATGCCGTTTCCAAAATCCTGCAATGCAGGTCCGTTTCCTCCGGCCCCTCCGGTATTGATACTGAAATCACTTAACGGAACTCCGTCGATTACATACAATGGTTGGTTATTACCGCCTCCAATAACTCCGAATCCGCGAAGTACCACTTTGGTTGATCCACCCGGCGTTCCGCTCACACTTGAAATATCCGCACCCGCCACCTTTCCCTGCAATCCATCCAGCATACTCACCGGAGAAACCCGGTTGATGATTTCTGAATTAAACGTTTGTGTTGCATAACCGACCTTGGCTTTGCTTTTACTCTGTCCCAGAGCGACAACGACAACTTCATTTAATGAAGTCTGACCGGGCTGCAGTATCAGATCATTTCCGGTAAGCGAACTCAGATAAAATTCCTTTGAAGTATATGAAGCTGCAGAGACCACCAGCGTCTTTCCCGCTGAAGCCTTTATCCTGAAAGAGCCATCCGCATCTGCAACGGCTGTGGTCTTTGTTCCCTTCACCGATATGGTTGCAAAGGATACCGGTTCTCCCCTTGGGTTTGTGATTTTGCCCGTTGCCATTTCATCTTGTGCAATAGCAGAAAATGCAACGAAACTTAAAAATGCTACCAGTAAATTTCTCATAAGCAGTCTTTTACATTTTAACCTTTAATAGAACGATGGCAGATCACGGAAAATCAATAATTCAAATCCAATTCAGAATGTCACCATTGGTTATGACAGTCATATCAGACAAACCGCTGTATTCTCCAAAGGGTGATATTCTTCATCCATTTATTTTTCATGCTAAACCAATATTTTTTGATACTGAACTATATTTTTTTATACCGAATCATTTCAATCATGCTAAACACCCGCGCTTCAATTGTTAATTTTCAGAACGATGGCATCAACCGTTAAATAATTTATTTATGATGAACCTGGCGTTGATTCATCCCGGAAATACAAACAGCCAGATTCCATTACTCAGGAAGGACTGCGTTTTCCATTTCTATCCACTCTTTGAAATGATAGATCCTTAGCTGGCTTATGAAAACTTTCTCCGCAGGCTGAGGTTTCAAAATCAATTCAACTTTATTTATGTCGCAGCATCTCAAACTTATTATCGAGCGAATATTTATGATATAATTTTTATTCACCCGGTAAAACTCGCCATGGTCAAGCATTTCGTAGATATCATGTAAGTTTCCCGATACTTTGTTTTTACTGCCGTTACGCAGATCCACCAGGTAACAGGATTTATTTTCCAGGTATATATAAGCGATATCCGTTGTTCTGAAAACAATATATTCATCCCCTCTTCTGAGGATTACCCTTCTGCAATTCCTGCTGACTGCACTTTCCATGAAAAAAAATAAATGACATTATAAAATTATTAACAACTCGGACAGTGGTATTTTTTGGGGGATTAAATCCCGCCTGCGGGGGGATTAATATTCATTATAGTTTTATTGAAGTCAGTTTCAAATACTTTTCATTTTTATAATATCGACCATGAAAAATATCTACGCTGTCATTTTGTGTATATCAATTCTAACTGTTACAAATGAAAGGACTTATAGCCAGGTGATGAATAATTTGCAGGCGGCTGATTCATTTTATATGAATAAGAATTGGGCGAATGCCAAAAATAATTTATCTGGAATATCTGGGGGATACATCTAAAAACAGCATGATCTGGAACAGACTGGGCTTTTGCAATCAGAACCTCGGTTTATATTCAGATGCCATCGGAGATTATAAGAAATCATTGGCAAATAATCCAAACCCGCTGGTGAAAGGAAGCGCAATGTCCCGGCTGGCCATGGTTTATTCCATCCTGAATCAACCCGGCGAATCAACTGACTGGCTGTTGAAAGCGACTGCCACAGGATACAATACACTTCATGACCTGGATAGCCTGGAAGCATTTAAAAATCTCAGGTCCGCTTCAAACTTTAAGGAGATCAGATTAAAAGTTTACGAAATGGTTTACCCTTGCAGCAGGGAACCGAGGAACCATGATTTTGATTTCTGGATCGGAGACTGGAACTGCTATCGTACCGGTACACAAATTTTGTCAGGCACCAGTCACATTGAAGCGATGGCCGGCGGATGTGCCATCCTGGAAAACTATACAGCTACCCAGGCATACTCCGGAAAGAGTTTTAATTTTTATGACACGACAACAGGAAAATGGGAACAGGACTGGATCGGATCCGGGGGACCCGGCGACAGACAACGCTATTATAATGGCGAATACAAAAACGGATCCATGCATTTCACTTATGAAACCATGAACGCCAACGGCAGCAAAACGAAGGGGACTTTTATTTTCTATCAATATCGGCAGGGACTCTGTTCGTCAGTATCAGGACGTAACCGATGATAGCGGAAAGATTATTTCAGTTACTTACGATCTAACCTACCTGCGAAAAAATTAAAATAGATTCTTCTTTCGGGACTTCAGGATTTAAAGCCTTATTTTACAGGGGTACCCCTAAAGTACAGGCATGGGAAGATTGCGTTTTCGCAGAAGAAGAAAAGCCAGTGGTTATTCAGTCCAAAACAAAATAAAACTTGTTCGTGGAGGAAAACCCTATTTTGACCAGATCATTGAAATGATCAACCGGGCGAAGGAGATCATACAATTTCAGGTATATATCTTTGATTACGATGAAACAGGAAAAGCTGTAACAGAAGCCCTGATGGCGGCTGCCAAACGAAAGGTTCAGGTTTATTTGATGGCAGACGGGTACGCTTCCCAAAAACTTCCACGGTCATTTATTCATGAAGCAGAGCAATCCGGAATTCATTTCCGGTTTTTTGAACCACTTTTCAAAAGCCGGAATTCTTATTTTGGAAGAAGAATGCATCATAAAGTAATTGTAGTCGATAACCGGTTTGCATTGGTCGGCGGAGTGAATATCAGTAACCATTATAATGATTTACCGGATCAGCCAGGCTGGCTTGATTTCGCATTGTTTATGGAAGGCGAAGTTGTACATGAACTTTGCCGCGTATGTGAGGAAATCTGGAATGGTTATCTCCCGGTCAAACCTGTTCATCTTTGTAATAATAAGGAAGTTTCATTTAATATTCCTTCAGCTGAATATAGTGAAGTGAGGGTAAGGCGAAACGATTGGATAACGAAAAAAAATCAGGTGTCCAGAAGTTACCTGGAAATGTTCAAAAATGCCGAGGACCATATCATTATGATGTCGGGATATTTTTTACCCGGCCCTGTTATTCGCAGGAATATGAAAAGGGCCGCTGCCAGGGGTGTGAAAATAAAACTGATTCTCGCAGGCATGTCTGATGTGATGGTCGCCAAGTATGCAGAACGTTATATGTACAACTGGATTTTCCGGAATGATATTGAACTTTTCGAATACAAGCCCTGTATTTTACATGGAAAAGTTGCGACATATGATAAAAAATGGGCCACCATCGGGTCCTATAATGTCAATATCATCAGCGCTTATGCCAGTCTGGAATTAAATATCGATGTGAATAATCCGGAATTTGCCGGTATGCTTGATAACACCATGGAGAAAATCATTCAAAATGATTGTGTGCAGATAACGGAAGAAAATTTCAGCTCACACAATGGAATTTTTAATAAATTATGGGAACTGATTTGTTATTGGTTTGTCAGGCTACTTTTTTATCTGTTTACCATTAATTTTAAACAAAGATCCTGAGAAGGCCCAACGCCAAACGCTCAAACGCTCAACGCGTAGCTCATCATTCTTTTCCTGCTATTCTTTTCAAAAATAACCTGATCGATTCCCAATTCCAATGGGCAAATCTGCCACGCTGCACGACGAGATGGTTTGCATCGGAATCCTGCAAATAATAATGAAATACAAAATGAGCACCCGGATCCTGCCATCCCATGATCTGACCGAATCGTAAGTCATTGAAGAGAATTCCCTGTGCGGATGTATCTGCGGTATAATATCCCTGCGAGAAACGAATCAGTTGGTGCAGATCATGATGGTTACGATATGGATCTAATAAAAAATCATTTCTTGGAAAAAAACGGAAGCTGATCAGGTGATTTTTATCAAAGACTGAATGGTAGCCTATCTGAAATCCTGAATCGGTTTGAGCTACAGCATACCATAACCAATTATTAAATGGTGTAGGAGTCGTAAAGTATCTGTTATAACGCAAACCCTGATTTTCCAGAGCTTGCCGCATATCCCGGTCTATCTTAAATTTATTTACGACACAATAAATTAAATAGACAGAACAAAAAATCAAACCCAGTGTCGCCCATTTCCTTCTCCTATGGCTGTTACGGTTTAGTACCAGGAGGGCAAATGCTGCGATTCCGGGCCAAACAGAGAAAAAAGGATCAGCCACAAAAATTATATTGAAGGAAATACGCTGGTGGCTAAATGGTTCAAACCAGCCAATTCCATATGCATTGAATGCATCCAGGAAAAGATGACCCGCTATTTCAGTCCCCATAAATATCAACCAGGTTTTTATAGGAATATTTTCCACCCGGTGCCGGTGTCTGAATAAAAATGCCAGAGCAAGTATAAAAAGTAAACCAAATAAAAACGAATGTGTAAACCCACGATGGGCCATTAAATCGTCAGCATTGTTCAACCAGAACGACGCAATGAAATCTATATCGGGCAAACTGGCTGCTATCGCACCATACAACATTGCCTTTTTACCAATCTTCTTCCCCAAAAAAAGATCGCCAATACATGCTCCGATTGCAATATGGGTTAAGCTGTCCATCTAAATAATTAATGAGAAATAACAGTGCATTGGAAGATAAATGATAAAACACAGAACCCGGCGGATATCAGTGTCAGGGAAGTAATTCGATCGCATATAGATAGCCGTCAGCGCTTCCAAAATATATGGAACTGCCATAAATGGCAGGTGAAGATACAATTGACCCCATAGTGTAAAATGTATCCATCACTTTTACACTGGAAGCATAGAGTGTCAAATCTTCTTTTGCGCCAGCGTAAGAAAAGTCGAGTTCTCCATTCTGATTCAATATGCCCGCTGCGTGTATCTTCCTGTTATCAGTGGAAAAGGTTTGCCAGTTCTTACCACCAGACCTCAGATCGAGGGCGTAGAAATTTCCGGTAAAATCACCAAAGTAAGCTGTGCGGCGGGAGATGGCCGGAGATGAATACAAATACCCCTTCGCCTTCATGCTAAATCTCTTCCTGCCTGTTTTTGTATCGAGAGCATACAACAAATAGGAATCGGAAGTACCGAAGAATACTGTACTATCAATGATCGCAGCTGTTGTCAGAACCCAGGAATTGTCAGCTGAGAAACTCCAGAGAGAATCCCCTGTTTTTGCTTTCAGCGCATAAAAAAATCCGTCCCTTGCACCAAAATACAGAACATCCCCGGCAATGGCGGGCGAAGCCTGAACGCCTTCCAATAAATGATACACCGGCTGTTCCCTGGTTTTAAATTTCCAGATCTCTTTTCCGGTTTGCGCATCCACTGCGTACATATATGTATCCCAACTGCCAAAATAAACGATTCCATCATATAACGCAGGACTGGTATGGATGATTCCGTTGGTCTTGAATTTCCATTTTAAAGATCCGCTGATCGCATCCAGCGCGTATAAATTGCCATCACTGCTGCCGAAATAAACCGTAGGACCTTTATTTATTCCGGGGCCATTCACCCCGATAACCGGTGAAGAAAGAAAAAAATCCCAGAGATCCTCCATGTACAGATCAGCCGGTTTCATCGTCCATAATCCTTTTGCACCCACTTTCTTTTCTCCTTCTGTTTTAAATTTCCATACCTCCTTTCCTGTTACTGCATCCAGGGCATAACAATAGCCGTCGTAACTGGTGAAATAAACCACACCATTGAAAATACCAGCAGTGGAGGAAACTGCTCCACCGGTATGAAATTTCCAGCTCAGCGCACCTGAATAGGTTCTGATCGCATACAGATTACTGTCTTCGCTTCCAATATATGCAAGGCCATCTTTAATGACCGGAGATGAAAAAATCTTGCCGCTGGTTTTGAATTTCCATCTCACAGAACCCAATCCCCGCCCGGCAGCACTACGATAAACTCCGGTATGCGCTTCATCGGCATGAAATACATCATTCCAGGTGGACAGGTTGGTACAATGGACAAATAAAAAACAGGAAATGATCAGGACTGGATATATTTTCTTCATGGTTATTTCAGATCAAATCAGGGTGGCTTTTAAAAATACCGGTCAGGGAAATTCTTCAACGTTATTATCAGTGCGGCTTTCTTTTAGGTAAATGAAATTGATTGAAGACACGCAAAACATTGGGTGGTCTTCTGGCGTAAGCGGGGGACATACTTTTACCCAGTGGGGCATAAACCTTATCAAGATCCTGGTCGGAGTTGAACAAAACATAAATATCTTTCCTACCGTCGGAGGCATCCACCCATTCGTTCTGTTTAGTCTCGATATTGGTCTTTTTGTTCTGAATGATCAGCAGGAAAGTATCACTTTGGAGATTGGGTAGTTTAAACTTAAAACGGCCTTTCGAATCAGTTTGTGTTTCACTTTGTATCGGGCTGATGATTTTTACAACGGCATCCACGGGAACCACTGAATTCCTGTCTGCAGAAACAAACCCGGAAATTTCTGTCTTTGGAACCGACTTAAACTGGTTATATAAAGTAATCGAAAACGTGATCACGGCCGCGATGGAGGCAAAAATGACTTTTCCTTTGGAAAAAAACGCAACTATCGTCGCTTTCGTGATCATAACCGGACGACTAAAATAAGTAAAAATACTGTACGTAAATTCGCCGCATGGAATTAGGAATTAGCAGCTTCGCAGAATTAACACCAGACCCCGTTACAGGCAAAACCATCAGTGGTCATCAGCGAATGATGGATTTAATGGAAGAAATTGAGCTGGCAGACCAGTTGGGCCTGGACGTGTATGCCCTGGGCGAACATCACCGGCCTGATTTCATTGTTTCGTCGCCGGCTGTAGTGCTCGCAGCAGCAGCCGTAAAAACCAATCACATCAGACTTTCCAGTGCCGTCACGGTTCTAAGTTCGGACGACCCGGTCAGGGTGTTCCAGGACTTCGCCACGGTTGATCTTTTATCAGGCGGACGTGCAGAAATTATGGCTGGTCGGGGCTCTTTTATAGAATCATTTCCCTTGTTTGGCTATGACTTGAAGGATTATGATGATTTATTCTCAGAAAAACTGGAATTATTACTCAAGTTGAATGAATCTGAAAAGATCAGCTGGAAAGGGAAGCATCGCTCTCCCATACAAAACCTGGGTGTATATCCCAGGCCTTTCCAAAAGAGATTGCCTGTCTGGATAGCTGTCGGAGGCACACCGGAATCAGTGATCCGATCAGGCAAACTGGGCTTACCGATGGCACTGGCCATAATCGGCGGCAGTCCGGCTAATTTCCTGCCCCTGGTTGAACTCTACCGCAAAACATCTGCGGCAGCCGGTCATGGTCAACTTCCACTGGCTGTTCACTCACACGGATATATCTCCGAAGATTCCAATCAGGCAGCTGATGAATTCTTTCCTTCTTATGCCTATGTAATGTCTAATATTGGAAGGGAACGGGGATGGCCGCCTACGACGCGCGCTCAATTTGAGGCGGGAAGGTCAAAACAAGGCGCACTCCTGGTGGGCTCCCCGCAGCAGGTGATTGACAAAATACTTTTTGAAAAAGAATTGTTCGGTCTGGACCGTTTTCTCCTTCATGTGAGTGTCGGGACCATGCCACACGCCCAGATTATGCACTCGATCGAATTATTCGGAACCCGGGTGGCACCGGTTATCAGAAAGGGTTGACGGTTGACGGTTGGCGGTTGGTTTCGGGATTTCTTCGTGATTCCTTCGTGATTCCTTCGGGATTTCTTCGGGACGGCTTCGAGAGTTCTTCGAGAGTTCTTCGGGAGTTCTTCGGGAGCTCCCCTATGAAAACACCTGTATTTCCCGAAGGATTCCCGAAGAACTCTCGAAAAAGACCCGAAGTAAACACGACACAATCTCCTGTCCGTCACGTAGTTGACCCGAAAAAATTCGAAAGATCAGAGAAAAATAGGAATTATCTTATACTAAAAAACGGGCAAATGATAAGCTACTAAGTTGATTATTAATACTCTGGCAAAAAAAAGCCCCCAAACGAGGGGGCTTTTTTATAGATCGTACGGATCAATAAGGCCAGATTATAGTATACACTTTTCCATTCGCGCCGGTAAATACCAGTTTGAAATAATAAGTTCCGGTACCCGGACATCCGGTCGGGTCTCCATTTGAATCCAGACCATATGTGATTACGGCTGTTCCTTTATCAATTGAAACGGTATTCTGACCGCTAACAAGCCTGAAATCGCAATCCTGGCGAATTACTTTCGGCTGTGTGATTTCACTTGTAAACGGATTTCCGAAACGGTCTGTGCCCCATTCTGCGATATCGTTATGCGTTCCATCGGAATAAGTTCCTGTGGTTGTTATCACAATTCCGTTGTCATAGGTAAACACTCTATTTTTTGAGACATTCCAGGTTTTCTGTGCCCCGTTTTTAAAATCAATCACCAGGTTACCTGTGATAGTATGGGTAATGGTCTGCAGGGTCGCGAGATCTTTTAATAAACCACCACTAACGTTCGTGATCGTTGTTGAACCATTCACCACAATTGCTTTGCCATCGCGTATACGGGTAATTTTCAAGTCTGTAATGGTCGCTGTTATAACAGCACCCGCATTTTTCCAACGTTGTCCGACAGCCATGGAAATCGTAATCGTACCGTTTCGGGTTCTGTTACCCCAGCAATTCGTGCCATCATATACAATTGTTACAACGCGCTGGCCATTTGCTGTATCATAAGTGACCGTAGCATCACATATCAAATGATGAACATCTACAAGACCAGAAATACCGTTGGTTCCATTCACATCATTAACCACCGTATTACCAGACGCGGAGGCGCTTAACGAACCTGAAAAATCAGATTGCCCGTTTAATGCGGTATTTGCATCATTACTGATAATATCTGATTCCGTTGATACCTGCTGCTCGTCGTCAGCCGACGTACTCACATTATTGTCTGTGGTTGTATTATTGTTGGCTGAAGTATCCTTTTTACAGGAATACATAGTTATGCAGAATAGCATGCAAAATGCGATGGCCATTCGGCGGATTAGGTTTGCTTTCATAATAACGATTATTTTTTTATTGAGACAAGGTATCGCTAAAGAGGTTTAACGGATTCTTAAATTTAATTTGTTAACAAACCGTTATGGCACTTGGAATGTTTTGTGTGGGTTTCGTTGACGGTTGACGGTTGACGGTTGACGGTTGACGGTTGACGGTTAGGCGTTAGGCGTTAGGCGTTAGGCGTTAGCGCGTTAGCAGTTAGGCGTTAGCTGTTAGGCGTAACTCGATGTGCAGACAATAACATGGAAATTTTACTGTGCAGATCCTCCGGACGGAAAGGCTTGGGTACAAATTCCATAAATCCCTTCGATAAAAGATCGGCGCGCATATTATCATACACTGCGGCTGTGAATGCAATGGCCGGAACAGAAGGATTAATCTTTCTGATTTCTCCCAATGCCGTAATGCCATCCATCTCCGGCATTTCAAGGTCGATCAGAATCAAATCAAATGTATGCTGAGAGAACAAATCAACAGCTTGTTTGCCATTATAAGCTTCCCTGACTTCAATACCCCATTTCATCAGGAAACGTCGCGCAATGGACATGTTAATGGCATTATCTTCTGCCACCATTACTTTCACGCCCGGAAACATGGAGAGGTGTTTGACTTTGTCTTCATTGATATACTGCTTCCTGTTTTCGTTGATCGCCAGTTTTAGCGTAAAATGAAAAGTTGATCCCCTGCCTTCTTCGCTTTCCAGTTGAAGCTCTCCATGAAAAAGATTCACCAGTTTTTTTGTGATAGCCAGACCAAGGCCGGTACCGCCGTATTTACGTGTTGTATTCACATCGGCCTGCGTAAAACTTTCAAAAATTTCCTGTTGCTTATTGGCAGGTATACCGATTCCGGAATCCTTCACCATAAACTGTATCGTAGCTTTCTGGCTGGTAGAAAATATTTTTTTTGCCACTACTGTTATTTCACCGTAATGTGTAAATTTCAACGCATTTGAGATCAGGTTACTAAACACCTGATTCAACCTTGTTTCGTCCGTTAGCACTTCTATATCCAGACTGTCATATTCCATTTTAAAACTCAGACCCTTGGCCTGCGCCTGCGTTCCAAACTGCAGGTTGATCTTATCCAGAAATTTTTTAAGATCTACCGGATGTTCACCCAGTTGCAATTTGCCCACTTCAATTTTTCCAAAATCAAGGATTTCGTTGATGAGCATCATCATATGTTCCGAGGAATACTTAAGTATGTCAAGATGTGATTTCTGGTCGGGCAGATAATTTTCCTGCAACAATAAGTTGGAGGTACCAATAATTCCATTGAGTGGTGTACGCAACTCATGACTCATATTCGAAAGAAACCGGGACTTTGCCTGTGAAGCTACTTCGGCTTTCTGTTTTGCTTTCATCAGTTCGAACTGGGCGGTCTTGATTTCTGAAATATCCAGTATGCTGATCTTCAAAAATTTCCTTCCAAGATCCAGGAACGGAACAATATTCACGAATGCGAAAAAAGTTCTTTCAGCGGAAGTGATCGCAAGTTCTCCCTGCCAGTCCCTTGCCAGATTGTTCGAGAGATTTAATTCAACGGATTTAAATAATTTAATGTGTTCGCTGGTAAACCAGTCTTCGATCGCAGTGCCTTCAATTTCCTTCTTATTTTTTATATGCATTAAATCACAGGCCCTGTTATTACATCCGATAATCTTCCGGCTTTCTGAATCCATGATCAATACTCCATCAAGCGAAGTATTATATATCGTGTCAACAAAATGTTTTTCTTTTAGTATCGCTTCTTCGTGATCCCTGTTCACCCTGAAAATGAAATAAGAAAAGAAAGTTGTCAGGGTCAGAGAGATGGCCAGGTTAGAAGTATACAAGCGGGCAAACATGCCTGCAATGCGCACCTGGTAATAGTTTTCGAAAGGACTGAGGTTCAAACAAACTAAAACGGAAATAATTGTAATGAGGTACACAAACTTCAGCTCCGTGAAATTTTTTTTCACGTCAATTACCATGGTCATTACCAGAAAATAAGGGAAATACAAAAGGTATTCGCCTGCGCGCAAACCCTCCATATAATTCATCACGATCAGGTACAGGTTGAGATTAACAATGGCGATGACGCGCGCCATTTCAAATCTTTTCTTTGCATTCAGATGAAAGGCCAGGATAAAAATATACCCTGCAGACAAATTGATCAGGGCGCTGATATAAAGACTTAAAGTAAAGTAACTGACAACAGATGTTAGGGTTCCGCAAAGTGTCAATAGAATAAACTGGTTAAACCTTACAATCTTCTTGCGTTGGGAATCGGTGTTGCTGGGATCCAGCCCCGAATACATAATATCCTGATAAACAGACCACAATACAGGCGAAAGTCGGGATTTCAGGGAGGGTATCAGAGGAATTAATTTGAATATTAAAACGTGGGGAGCATAATAATTATTATTTAAAGCGTTAATATAAATGAATCCAGATACATGAATAACCTCAACACACCTAATGCATTCGTTTTCAATGCCGAAATAGATGCAAATTATCTAAACAGCCTTTATGGCGACGATTTCGTGTATCTCCAGGAAATATTCGAAACGGTACTGGTAGACTACCAGTCGTTAACTGACAATATTGAATACAGTTATTCTTCAGGCAATCTAAATGCATTAAGGTCGGCAGTTCATAAAATCAAACCTGTTTTTGGGTTTGTAGGTCTCACCGCTGTGCAGCTTCAGTGCCAGCAATTTGAACAAATCTGTGGCACCGTTACTTCTCCAGATCATATTACAGGCGACTTTGAAACGCTGAAAAATAAAATATTCCATAGCAGACAACTAATTGAAGAAGAAAAGAAAAAATTGGAAATATTTAATAGCAATTGTTCATGAGTCTCAGCTGTATTATTGTAGAAGATTTACAAGTAGCCGCCAATTACCTGAAAAACTGTTGTGAAAAAAGCGGACAGGTAGAAGTCAGAGGTCATTTTAGTAATGTAACCGATGCACTTTCCTTTCTGAACAGCAATTCGGTCGACCTGATTTTCCTCGATGTCGAAATGCCCGGTGCGAACGGATTCGAATTACTTGATCAGATCGCCTTTTCTCCCAAAGTAATTTTAACTACCGCCAAACAGGAATATGCTTATAATGCATTTCAGTATAACGTGTCTGATTACCTGATGAAGCCGTTTACCTATCAGCGATTTATGGAAGCATTACAAAAAATTCAGCCATCCAAAGAAACGATTTCCACCAATAGCGCATCGGACCATTTGTATATCAAGACGGATGGTAAACTGATCCGGCTGAATAACGATTCCATTCTTTATATTGAAAGCATGGGTGATTATGTAAAGTTTGTCACCATCGACGGAAAAAAATACATAACCCATAATACTATCAAGAACCTGGAAGAAAAAGTCAGCAAGCAACATTTTCTCAAAGTGCACCGGTCTTATATCGTCAACCTGCACAAAATCGACGATATGCGCGAAAATCTATTATTTATCAAGGGTAATGAAATTCCCGTCAGCAAAGCTAATAAGGCCGATGTATTTCGGAGACTGAATATCGTCTAAGCTCAAAACTTAAAGCGTAAAGCGTAAAGCCAAACCGTCAACCAGCCTCCAGTTCCTTCAAGATTTCTTACGCTTCCTCCGCCGTTTTATTATACTTACTTGGTGTAGACCTTAGAAACCTTGTAAATAAGGGCCTCATTTTCCTTTATGACACGAACAAACTCGTTTTTATTTTGCATGGTTGAATAACTCCATCCAGATTAGAATCGTTTCGGGTGGAAAAGTCACACCAAATGAGAAGTATTTTACTTACCAGCGATCCATCGATTATTTTTTCTGTTGACATCCGGCAATACGTTTTCCGGGTCCAACACCACCTCGTTGATCCTGGCAGTGGAAGCATATTTTAATGTCCATACCGCGCCACGCTGCCATATTTCCACAGGTAACCGGATGATCTCTGATTGTCCGTTGGCCTGAACAATTTTCAGTATCACCGGCATGATCATTTTGTTCTTGTTCTCAATGGTGATGTAGGCACCTTTTGCAGGATCATTCTCCACATACTTTATTTCGGTTACAGACTGGTCGAGAGTCCAGACGGTAAAAAACCATTGTTTCCAAAACCAGTTTAAATCTTCACCGGCCGCATTGTTTATACAATGAAAAAAATCATAAGGGGTCGGGTGTTTAAAAGACCAGGCCTCCGTGTATTTTCTAAAAGCATAATCAAAGCGATCCTTACCGACTATGACATCGCGAAGCAATTTCAGCCCATAAGCTGTTTTGCTGTAATACTGATAGTGCTGCGCATAATCCATCGCTTCAGAAACCGTTATCAGGGGATCGCGCAGATCTGGAAGGGTAGTCTGGTCGAGCCAGGCAAAATGATTTTTATTAAACAGGGCCGGATCATTCGCATATTCTCCATGATTGAAAATCTCATTTGCGTAATAGTTAATGTAAGAATTAAATCCCTCATCCTGCCACATATATTTTCTCTCATTGGAGCCTACGATCATGGGATACCAGTTGTGTCCGATTTCATGTGCGATCACAAACCACAGGGGCGCTTTGGTTTCTTTCCAATCATTGAAAATCATTCCGGGATATTCCATACCGGTAATATTTGAACCGATATTGACGGCTGTGCTCCATGGATATTCAAAAAAGTTTTTCGAATAGATTTCCATACTGTTTTTTAAATACTCAGTAGCTCTCGACCAGGCTGTGTCTCCGATGCTTTCAGGAGCATAGGCTGACATGGCCATGGCATGTTTTCCGGATGGAAGGTTGACTTTTGCAGCATCCCACACCAAACCTTTAGATGCCGCCCAGGCTACATCTCTTGTATTTTTCATTGCAAAATGCCAGGTAAGCGTGGGTTGTCCTGTGGGACGGGTAGATGGCTTTCCAATTTCCCCGGCATCCACTATCGTCACTTTCTGATCGCTTGTTGCCGCCGCTGAAAGCCTTTTAATTTGTTCATTCGTCAATACCTCAGAGGGATTTTGCAAATCTCCCGAACCATAAACGATCATTTCCGAGGGAGCCGTAATATAGTAGTCGTAATTGCCATAATCGCAGTAGAATTCACCCAGGCCCATATAAGGCAGGGTATTCCATCCTTCCACATCATCATATACGCACATGCGCGGATACCATTGTCCGATTGTATACACTACTCCATGTTTAGTATATAGCCTTCCCATGCGATCGGATCCATCAGCGGGTATCCGGAAACTATAATTGATCTGAATAGTGATTTTATCTCCTTTCGGAAGCATCGGATGATTTAATCTGAGTTGCATCCTGGTGTCAGATATGACGGGCAGTACCGAATATTTTTTCCCATCGTAAGTGACGGATACGCCTGAAATGTGAAATCCCCCCTGATCAATCGCTTTTACGCCCATCAAATCATTGATCGCCGGTGTAGCTGCCACTCCCCTCGATTTTAAATCAAACAGATTTTGGTCAAGTTGCAGCCAGACATACTCCAACTGGTCAGGACTATTATTGACATATGAAATCGTTACGTCACCGGTGATACTGGTATCTTTTTCACTCAGAGTTGCATGGATCAGATAACTGGCTGCGTTTTGCCAATACATGGGTCCGGGTGTTCCATTGGCTGAGCGATATGCATTGCCTGCAGGGGGATTAAAACCCTGAGTAAAAAAATCGTGCGGATCATATGGACCCGTGTTCATCCCGGTCTGAGCATTTGAAATTGTATAAAGAAATAACAAAAAGACAAGAAGGGACTTATTCATTGGGCTGTTTTGATTCAATTTACTTTTCTCTAAGGGCCTGTTTCAAGTTTTTAATGCCTTAACTACTAAGGGTTTACCCTTAGTTTTACGCAATCCTATAATCGTTTATCGTCCTTTTTATTCCGAAAATCGAAGGTTTGACACTGAATATCGAATAAGCTATGGTAAACGTGAAAGCGTTTGCATCTTTGTATTGTTGAAGCGGAAAGCTTAAAGCTCAAAGCCTAAACCGATCGAATCCTTTGAAACCGATCGAATCCTTTGAAAACGACCTGATCCTTTGAAAACCGACCAGATCCTTTGAAAACGAACCGATCCTTTGAAAACCGATCAGATCCTTTGAAATGACCAGTCCTTTGGAAACCGACCAGATCCTTTGAAAACCGAAAGAACTGATCGACCATCGGAAGAAATTAGACACTTTGTTTTGAAACCGAATCTCTGAAAAAAATTGTTGACAAGATCCCTGAACCATTATCCTGTAGAAAAAACATGAATCCAGTTATGAAAACCATGTAAATCTGTACCTTTTCTTGACGGAAAACTAAAATTTGATGACCCTTTAATTAACAGATTTTGACAGCCATCTTCCGGTGGCTGTTTTTTTTATTTATTTACTTCGATGATGCATGCTACGATACCATCTACATTTTCGTCAGCCCTGAAATGTATATTTCCTTTGGACGACAGGTCAGCCTGGATGAACCGGGTAGATGAGCCCAGGGCAGAACGTATTCTGGCGGCATAATCACCCGCTTTATTCTGACTAATTTTTTCATTGAGTGCACTCCAGTTCAGACTATCCTTACTAACAATGACAGCCATTTCATCTCTGGTTCCGATGCTGTCGGGTTGCATACTCTTATCTTTTGGAAATAGTCGATAACCTGCAATGCCACAGAAAGGCGAATATTTGGTTTTTGTAGGATCATCAGCCCTTGGATATGGAAACAAAGTATAACTGCTTCCATCCGTTTCCTTTCCAAAAACATAAATATAACACTGCGACTCATTTCGAATTTCCATTTTGAAACGCGTTCCCGATTTTACGGGAGCGTTTGTTTCGAATACATTATCTCCCGCTTTTTTCAATGTAATATAATCTCCCGCGACTGTTTTCTTCCCATTGTATGTTACCTGTACCAGGCCAACTTCGCATTCGAATGGTTTACTGGCTGCTACGCCAACGGCAGGCATAGATTCCAATCCATATGCTTCGCGCACAAAATATTGGAAGTGTTTGTATCTGATCCAGGCAAATCCGTTATTGCCCCATTGCGGGCCCCAGCTATTCATGAGCAGGAATGCACCGCCATATTTCGCATCATCGTATCCAACAACACATTGTGCGTGACCACCAAAACCCATCATACTTGCATCGTCCTGCGTAGGGTTCCATACATCCTGTCCCATCATTGGCTGCATATAAGTACCACCCACCATCATACCTATCACCACTGGCGCACCTTGTGAAAGATTTTCCTTTATAGCCCGTATATCAATCTTATCAGTATGGTCACCAACCGTGAGCCGGTTTGATCCACGCATTCGGAACTGTTTTGCCTGATCAAGCAATTGCTGATCAGGTTGTCTGGAACAATCCTGATCATTATATGGAAACGATTCATACGGAACCGATCCCTTCTGGCTCATAAATTCCATAGCGCGATTGATATAAGATCCATCACATCCATCCACGCCGATCTGATTGTACAGGAAAGCAGGACTAAATTTTATATTGTTTGGACTTTCGCCTGTTCTGGCAGATTCCAGAATGGTACGGGCCCCATAAGCGCTGCTCCAGGCAACACAACTTCCCTGTTTTCCCTGGTCGCCTACAGCCGGTGCATATTTTAAAAGATTAGCAGATTCCGGTAATGGATTCTTGCTGTCATCATCCGAAAGGGATTCGTAAACTTTTGATTTATCAAACTGACGGGGATCCAGAATACCCCCCGTTGCCAATTGCTGAACCTGTTGTGAGATATTACCTACGTTGCAACCCCCTCCCCGTCCTAAAAAAAAATAAGCGCCGATGCCCAATGCAACAATCAGGAGTAAACTTTTAGGACCGCGAATCAAACCAAATATCAGGGGAAGCAAACCGAACAGACCTCCACCTCCGCCGGATCCACCACCTCTACCACCCGAATCACCACCCTCAAAACCGCCTCCACTGTCATCGGCATCTGGCTGATCATCTGTCATGCGTATCGGCATACCATTTATTTATGGATTGAAGAAATGATAGATGTTTTCATCAGGCCGCGCGTCTCTGAAAATAATGAAAGCGAAGAATATGAAAAAATCTAAATCACGTCCAGCTGATTGCGCAGCAGGTCGTCAAACTGATCCCGGCGACGGATCAGATGTGCTTTCCCTTCCATCACCATGACCTCCGCTGGTTTGAAACGGGAATTAAAATTCGATGACATTTCAAAGCCATAAGCGCCGGCATTTCTGAATACCAGATAGTCTCCTTCGCGCACCAGGTTTAATGGACGGTCCCATGCGAAAGTATCTGTCTCGCAAATATTACCGACGACTGAATAATTTTTCATGGGTGCACCGGGATTACTGATATTTTCGATATGATGGTAGGCATCATAAAACATGGGGCGTATCAGGTGATTGAACCCGCTGTTCACGCTTACAAAATCGGCGGCACTGGTTTCTTTCAAAACGTTCACTTTCGTTATGAAATGTCCGGCAGCACTGACCAGGAACTTTCCTGGTTCAAACCAAACCTGAAGCTTTCTTCCATTTTTATACGGATGATTGGCAAAAGCCCGTTTCACTTTTTCTGCCAGTTCCAGGATATCCGTTTCCTGTTCACCTTCTTTACTGGCCACTTTGAATCCGCCGCCCAGGTCAATGAACTCCAGGTGCTCGAAATGATTCGAGATATCGAATAATACTTCAATGCCTTTCAGAAAAACATCAACGTCTTTTATTTCACTGCCGGTATGGATATGCAGGTCGCTGATGCGGAGATTGTATTTTTCTACCACTTTCAGTATTTGATGTATCTGATCTACCGGTATACCGAATTTGCTTTTATCGTGGCCGGTTGAAATTTTCAGATTACCACCCGCCAGTATATTCGGGCGCAGCCGAATACCTATCGGGTATGAATAACCGAATGCTTCGCCGAATTTCTCCAGGTTTGAAAGACTGTCGATATTAATGTACACACCCAGTTCCTTCGCTTCCCTGATTTCATCGAAGTCGATACCGTTGGATGTATATAAAATACGGTGTGCGGGAAATCCGGCATGAACGGCTAGTTTTACTTCGTTGATTGAACTGCAGTCCACATTGGCACCCAGGTTCCTGATATATTTGAGCACATTCACGTTCGTGAGTGCCTTACAGGCGTAGAAAAAAACTGTATTGGTGTTTGCGAATGCATTCTGAAGCTTACCAAATTGCTCTTTTATCTTTTCTGCGTGGTAAACGTACAGTGGAGTCCCATATTCATCTGCAATTTGAATAAGGTCGGCGTGGGTAAGAGGAGTAGACATATTTGCGAATATAAAACAAGTATGGAAGACTGGAAGTATGGAAGTGTGGAAGTAAAATTAACAACTCCAGAACTTAGCCTTGAGCGTTAAGCGTTGAGCGTTCAGGCGTTAAACGTTAAGCCTCTTCCTCCGGATCAGGTGAATTATTTTCCAACAATTCTCCTTCTTCACTTACAACAAGTGCCTGAGTAATTTCAGGAGTTGCGGGTGTAAAATTTATCAGGGATGCTTCTTCCATACTTTCCCCCAATACTTCTCTCAGACGCGGCAGATCAGCCGTCTGATTGATTCCAAAATAATCCATAAAGGTTTTGGAAGTCGAATAAATCAGCGGTTTACCCGGCATCTCTTCATTACGGCCGATAATTACGATCAGCTCTTTTTCAAGCAATTTCTGGATGGAATAATCGCTGTTCACTCCGCGGATGGATTCAATTTCGCCCTTTGTGATGGGTTGCTTATACGCTATGATGGCAAGTGTTTCCAGAGCTGCCGTGGATAAACGTTTCAGGAATTTTTCACCATTCAGCTGAGCGATTGTTTTATGATATTCCTTTTTCGACAGGAATTGCCATCCACCACCACTCTCTCTTACTTCAAACGGATAAAATTCAGCCTTATATTTTTCAACAATTCCCTCAATACCCGAAGTAACCTGATCCAATGTCAATTTATCCTCCATGAATCCAAACGCATTGTTGAGCAGTTCAGTCATTTCCATGGAAGTCAAAGGCTTGTCGCTTGCAAAAATCAACGCTTCGATATGGGGGATTAAGTCAGAGATGTCCATTGAAACAAGTTTGGAAGTATGGAAGACTGGAAGTCTGGAAGTAACAATTAATAATTAGTTATCGATGCAAAGTAGTTAAATAGAATTCAGATTTGTAAATATTTGGGGCACCAGATGCCCACATTTCACTCACATTTCGAAAGATGCACTCCCAGACTTCCAGTCTTCCATACTTGTGATGAAGTTAGCCCTGCAACGCCGCCGCACCGGACACGATTTCAGTCAATTCAGTTGTAATGGCTGCCTGACGGGCCCGATTATAAGAGATACGCAAACTCTTGAGAATTTCGTTTGCATTCTCAGTTGCTTTGTCCATCGCCGTCATACGGGCACCGTGTTCAGAAGCATTGGCATCCAAAACCGCCTTGAATAATTGTGTATTGAGAATTTTTGGCATCAGCTCCTTTAGTAAAACCTCTTTAGACGGTTCAAAAATGAAATCGTTGGATGTCGCCCCTTTTGGTTTGCTGGTTTTTGGAATGGGTAGAAATGGTTCTACAACGAAATTCTGGGAAGCAGCATTCTTAAATTCACTGTAGATAATATCAACCGCATCAAATTCGTGATTTTCAAAGGCTTTTACGGCTGCCTGTGCACAAAGCTGCACAGACTCAAAGTGAAGATGTTGAAATATATCCCGGAATTCTCCGTTTACTTTGTAGTTGTTCTTCAGGAAATGTTCATAACCTTTTTTACCTATACTCCATATCATCGTATTGCCTTTGGCCGTTTGTTCGGGATATTTTTCCCGCATGGTGGCCTTTGCAAGTTTGATGAGGGTAGAGTTATAAGCACCGCAGGACGCGCGGTCGCTGGTGATCAGGATCAACAATGCTTTTTCTACAGGTCTGGGAGTGGATAAAGACGAGCTCAGGTCACCATCGCCGTTGCTGACAATATTGCCAAGCACCTGTTGAAGTTTTTTGGAATAAGGCCGCATCTGCTGAATCGCTTCCTGGGCTTTACGCAATTTAGTGGCGCTGATCATCTTCATCGCCTTGGTAATTTGCTGTGTGCTTTGGATGGATTTGATCCGGTTACGAACTTCCTTTAGTTGTCCTGCCATATGGGTATTTTAAGCCGGCTGCAAAGTTAGCGGAACAGGCCCAAAAAGCAGTCAGGTTTTTGAAAAAAACGAATCCAGACGCCTGATTTTCCGGGACCGGCGATAAAAAAATAGTACTTTTGCAACCCCTTTATAACTATGTCTAAATCAAAGAAAAGCGATTTGCCTGTTATCCTGATTACGAATGATGATGGTATCATGGCGCCCGGGTATCCTCAACCTGGTTGAAGCTGTAAAAGATCTGGGAAAATGTGTGGTTGTTGCTCCGGACAAACCTCAGTCCGGCATGGGTCATGCCATCACTATTGGCCAGCCCCTTCGGCTTCAGCAGGTTAACATTTTTGAAGGGATTGAAGCCTGGCAATGTTCGGGCACCCCGGTGGATTGCGTGAAGCTGGCTGTAGACAAGGTACTTCACCGTAAACCCGATATTTGCCTGAGTGGAATCAACCACGGCGCCAATCATTCCATTAATGTTATTTATTCCGGCACCATGTCTGCCGCTGTTGAAGCTGCCATCGAAAGTATTCCTTCGGCCGGATTTTCACTGCTGGATCACAGTGTAGAGGCCGATTTTACCGGCGCCCGGAAATATGCCCGCCTGGTGGTTGAGCAAATGCTTCGAACCCGACTGGATAAACACACCGTGCTGAATGTAAATATTCCGGCAGTGCCTTTAGAACTGATAAAAGGCGTAAAAATCTGTAAACAGGCTTACGCCAAATATGAAGAAGATTTTATTGAAAGAAGCGATCCGAATGGAAAAAAATACTTTTGGCTCACCGGTGAATTCGTAAATTTTGACAAGGGCAGAGATTCAGATGTCTGGGCCCTGGAACATAATTACGTGAGCGTAGTACCGGTACAATTCGACCTGACGAATTATGTGCTGAAAACCAAACTTGAAAAATCCTGGAAGTTTTGATACTCAAGAAAGACAACCTGAAATTCGGTATTCTTCTCGGCATTCTTGGTCCGTTACTTGCCATGCTCATTTATTATTTTTGGGTCTTCAGCCGCACCATTCAACTATCAGAATATTTCTATGTTCTGCGTACCAACAAACAATTGCTGACAGCGATCAGCAGCATCTCATTACTGGCCAATGCAATTCTTTTTACAATTTATATAAATACCCATCGGGATAAAACGGCAAAGGGCATTTTTGTTGCCACTCTTATTTATGGTATTGCTGTACTGGTTTACAAGCTGGTTCATTAATGCCCAACGCGTAATGCTTAACGCCTAAAGCGTTCCTCACGGCCAACCGTCAACCGTCAACCTTCAACCGCTAACCACCAACGTTCTTTATCTTTGGCCTTCATGAAATATTATATCATCGCGGGCGAAGCATCAGGAGATTTACATGGCGGCAACCTGATCCGTGAAATAAAAATGAGAGATCCGGATGCTCACATACGCGGATGGGGTGGCAGACTCATGCAGGAAGCAGGCGCTGATATTGTGAAGGATTACCGCGATCTGGCATTTATGGGATTTACTGAAGTAATCCGAAACCTGCCTACGATCCTGAAAAACATCAAGTTTTGCAAGTCCGATATTCTCTGGTTCAAACCTGACGCCATCATCTTTATTGATTATCCAGGCTTTAACCTGCGCATAGCAGCATGGGCCAGGAAAATGCGATTTAAAACCATTTATTATATTTCTCCGCAGGTATGGGCGTGGAAAGAAAGCAGAGTCAAAGGTATTCGTGAGAATATTGATAAAATGCTCGTAATCCTTCCCTTCGAAAAAGATTTCTTTCACAAATGGGATTATGAAGTAGAATATGTCGGTCATCCGCTGGTAGAAGTGATTGAACAATATAAAAAATCCGCAGAAGCCCATTTACCACCCGAAATCATTATGACAGGTGGAAAAAAGGGCCACTCACCGCTGCCGCTGATTGCCCTGTTACCCGGAAGTCGCAAACAGGAAATTTTAATGAAACTCCCTGTTATGCTGGAAGCCAGCCGTGAGTTTCATGATTTCCAATTCGTAGTGGCAGAAGCCCCGGGACAAGATGCTGCTTTTTACGATGAAGTATTAAAAAATTACCCGAGAGCAGGCAGGATCAGAAATCAAACTTATTCCCTGCTGATGCATGCCAGGGCCGCCTGTGTCACATCCGGTACTGCCACACTGGAAACTGCCTTGTTCGGTGTTCCTGAAGTGATTTGCTACAAGGGAAGTAATATTTCTTATCAGATAGCCAAACGCCTGATCAAAGTAAAATTTATTTCACTGGTGAATCTCATCATGGATAAACCCGTTGTAAAGGAATTGATTCAGGAAGAAATGAACGTACAAAATATCGTCGCTGAACTCAGAAAACTGATTTATGATCATGCAACAAGAAATCGTATTCAGCACGACTATTCCGAGTTACGTAATCTTTTATCACAGGGAGGTAATGCTTCTGAGAAAGCGGCCAGCCGGATTGTGGAATTTGTGAAAGGACAGGGGTCTCCGGCCTGAATGATCTGATCTCTATTTTCTACTCCCTATTTTTTGTGAAAAATCATCCGGAAAATGATGATCAGGATACCGATCAGGAACATAAAAATCGAAATCCGGTTAATACTGTTCATATAGCGGATCCAGCTGTTTGTTGGTTCATTCGGATCCCTTTTCCTGATGTAAAGGTATTCAGCCAGCTTGCGTAGTATTCCACCCATCTTGATATCAAAGATAATTAAGAAGAGCATCCGGGATTCTTTCAGAATTGATATATTTGCAGCTCTTTAAGAGAACCTCCTTCGCCGGCAGTGCTTGACGGAGGTCAAAGGGGGATTAGCTCATCTGGTAGAGCGCTAGCATGGCATGTTAGAGGTGACCGGTTCGATCCCGGTATCCTCCACTAAAAAAGGTTAAGTGAAACTCACTTAACCTTTTTTGTTTAACAACCCGCCCTGATCTGTCTCATCACCCAAAGGGTACACCTTATATTTCGTTGAGATAACAAAATCCAGCGACCTTCTGCCAGCCCCTTCCAATAAAAGAAATAAACAGCCCAGAATTTGAGCAAAATCTGATCGAATTTCATGCAACACGGCCCATATGCCCATTTTTGGCGGCGCGGGTGGCATAGGTAAGGGACTAATCCCTAAATACAAATCTATTTTCGTACTTAGCACGGCTACGATCATCTGGATTATAAAATAGAATGACACGAAACGCGTGAAAATTCCGAAAATAAGCATTAGGCCACCAATGATTTCGCCCGTTGCTATCCAGTGTGCTGTAATATCCGGAAACGGAAAACCCAATTTTGTGAATCTCCCAACCCCCTGGTTAACATATACAAACTTCAGGATGCCCTCCCAGAAAAAAACGGAGCCTGTCATCAGCCGGATAATTAAAATAGCCGAAGGTCCGGTGACAGGCGGATGGACAAACCAGTTAACAAGTTTTTTCATTTTGTTTATTTTATCAAAAGATTTATCAAAACTCAAACCTTTGCAGTAACCTTCAAAACATATTACATCAACCATGGGTTACGCTTGATTAAATCGTGGATTATCAAGAATTCCCCACCGCACATGTAATAATTAATACAGCATGGATGATGTAACTATTTTTGTGTAAACAAAGAATTTTGCCAGTCAGACCTTACTTTTTACATTTTCTTTTTTGGATCGCCATATACAGTTTCTGGGTGGTCGTTTTCCGGTCTTATTCGATCAGTCTTACTAAAACGATGACGATCGAATTCTGCTATTTGATTTTCATCACGGCCGATTATTATATCATCAATTATTTTATTGTTCCGGCTTTTCTTTTCAAAAGAAAATATATCCTTTTCATAACAGGGATCCTGGGGACTGTCATCGTTTCGGCCTGGGGCAGGTCGGTGATAGCGCTCAATATGAGTTTGCATTATTTTCATTTACCCGGCAGCATTGATTTCACTGACCTGTTTCTTCATTCATTGATTAATATCTCTCTTTGGGTTTTACTGATAACCGTTGGGAAAATGATGATCGAAAGGTTACAGGCGCAGTCACAATTGGAGATTCTCGAAAAAGAAAGAGTAAAAAACGAGCTGGATTATCTCAAGGCCCAAATTAACCCACACGCACTTTTTAATTCACTGAACACGGTTTATGGACAAATTGAAAAGAATAATCAGGTAGCCAGAAATTCTTTATTGCAATTTTCAGAATTGCTGAGGTATCAGTTATATGATTGCGGCGAAGAAAAGGTGAGCCTTGAAAAAGAGATCGGATACTTAAATAATTTTATTTCTTTCCACAGATTACGTAAGGATGAAACCCTGCTTGTAAATTTTCAAATTGAAAATATTGAACCCGGGTTGCAAATCGCTCCATTGCTACTGGTTGTGTTGATAGAAAATGCATTCAAATTTGTAAGTAATTCTTCTGACAAAGAAAACAAGATATGCATTCATCTATCCACCATCGGGAAGACCTTGCATAGTTCGATTTCCAATACAAAAGAATTTCAGGAAACTGATCCTGACAACAAATCAAAAGGTATCGGCGTCGCTAATTTAAAAAGACGGCTGGAACTCCTGTATAAAGGCAAATACGAATATCGCTTTATCAATGAGACAAATGTTTACAAATCATTTCTAACAATTGATCTCTCATGAAACTAAAATGCATCATTATAGAAGATGAACCTGTCGCAAGAAAAGTTTTACAGGAATTTATTGAGGAAATAGATTTCCTGGAGCTAAAGGGCTATGCAGAAAATCCACTGAAAGCCATGCCTTTATTAGACGGACAAGATATCGACATCGTCTTTTTAGACATCAATATGCCCAAAATAAATGGAATTGATTTTCTGAAATCCTATAAAACAAATGCACACATCATCATAACAACGGCCTATCCGGTGTACGCAGTGGAAGCCTATGGATTGGACGTTCTGGATTACCTGGTAAAACCCGTTTCATTTGACCGTTTTTTAAAGGCCTGCAATAAAGTCAAAGAACAATCGGACCTTAAGAATACAGCACCTGTCAATACAACCAAACCCACGGACCATTTTTTTATCAAATGTGAAAATCAGATTGAGAAAGTTTTTTATGATGATCTTTTATACGCAGAAGCTATGATGAATTATGTTATGTTATACACAACGGCAAAAAAAATGATGGTCTATATAACCATGAAGGGCCTGGAAGAACAACTTCCGGTAGAAAATTTTATTAAAGTACACAAATCCTTTATTGTAAATATTGGCAAAATCAAAAGCATTGAGGGAAATATCCTTCATGTCGGGAATGAAAAGATTGCCATTAGTCAGAACTTACGTGAAAAGGTCATCAATCAAATCATACAGGATAAAATGATCAGGCGCTGATTCGTTTTTTCAATTCATTGCGTATCAAACATCAAATTCAAATAAAGGCAATCCTTTATATCCGATATTTCTGATTATGAATAAGGAACCTGCCAGGGGCTGTTCGTGCAATTGAGCCGGTGTCAAACCCGTCTTTGCTGAAGTGATATACAAATCCTGGAAATCTTCTCCACCAAAACAACAGGACGTGGCCCGGGCAACCGGTAAAGGAACTGTCAGCATTTTTTCACCTGAGAAAGGGTTCCAGCGGGTAATCTGCCAGCCATCCCAATGAGCGATCCATAACATTCCCTCATTGTCGATGGTCATCCCATCCGGCAATCCTTCATTTTCCGGAAAGCGAATGGCGATCCTTTTATTCATAATTGTTGCATTGACCTGATCAAAGTCGAAGGCAGAGACTCTTAGTGTAGGGGAATCGATATGGTAGAATACCCTGTGATCCAGGCTCCAGGACATGCCATTGGAAATCGAAACCCGCTCCATTTTTTTTGTAACCGAAAGGTCTTTGTCCAACAAATAAAAACTACCTTTTTCAGGTTCATCTGTATGAGACATCGTTCCGGCCCAGAATCTGCCATCCGGGCCACATTTACCATCGTTAAACCGATTTCCGGGCAGATCCGGTTCAGGATTTGATATCATGGATACAGCACCGGAATCTCTGTCAATAAACCCGAAGCCATTTTTCATCGCAGCAATAAAATGTCCATTTTTACAAATTGCCACTGCGCCAATCATCTGATGCACCGGGATTGTTTTATGCAAACGATCTGATGGATTATATTCGTGAATTTGTCCATTCAGAATATCGACCCAGCAAATTGTCTTTTTTCTGAAATCCCAAACGGGTCCTTCGCCAAGAAGACAGGTTTCAGGAATAACTGTTTCTATAATCATTTAATTTAGCTCAATGCTTAAAGCACAAGGCTTAAAGCGTTTATAAAAAAGTAAGATATAACATTGACCAGTAAAAGAAATTACTTCCAGCGTTCAGCGTTAGGCGCATTAGGCGTTAGGCTTAATCAGGGTATGGACTAACCGAACTCCAACCCCCATCCACTATTAATGTCTGGCCGGTAATATGTCGCGCTTTATCAGATACGAGGAATAAGGCAGTGTCGGCGATATCCAGAACCTGGGCAGGTCGCCCCATGGGGGTAATCTCGGACCATATTTTATGATAGGCAGGATCCTGCATCGTACGTTCAGTCACGGTTGCACCCGGCGCAATCGCATTTACATTAATCTTATATTCTGATAATTCGATAACCAGGTTTTTCGCGAGCATTTCCAAAGCCGCCTTGCTCATACCATAGGCAGCGAGATTTTTATGCGCCTGATGTCCTGTAACTGATGAAATAAATAATATGGAACCCCCATCAGACTGGTTCTTCATCTGATTTGCCGATGCCTGCGCCAGAAAAAAAGTTCCACCCAGGTTTACCTGCATCACTTTATTAAAAGCTTCAGGGGAATATGTCAGGAAGTCACCGAACAAAGTAATACCTGCATTCGCTACTACTATATCCAACTTTCCATATTTTTCCACTGCGCGGTCAACCATTTTTTTGATAATATTCAAATCGCTGGAATCTCCGGGAATTTCTGTACAAGCTTCTGGGAATTCCTGGTTAATAGCATCCGCCGCATGTTTCGCTAACCCGGGATCTATATCATTCAGAATGACATTTGCACCCGCTTTGGCAAAACTCCTGCAGATTTCGAAACCGATACCCTGACCAGCACCCGTAACAATGGCTGTTTTATTTTTAAATTCCATATCGCTAGTTAATCGTTGGCAGTTGGCGGTTGGCGGGTTGACCGATAAACGTCTTCAGATTCACTCTCTCATACTCTCATACTCCCATACTTATTCAGTCCAACTGGTTGTATAACCCGGATTCTCAATCGCAAGTGCTGTTTCGGTCAATTGCAACGGGTGAAAAGTGTCTACCATCACCGCCAGTTCTTTTGTTTCTTTGGCACCCAGACTTTTCTCCACGGTTCCGGGATGAGGTCCGTGCGGAATTCCGGCAGGATGCAATGTAAGCATGCCACGCGTTACGTTCTTGCGGCTCATGAAATCGCCATCTACATAATATAATAATTCGTCACTGTCAATATTACTATGGTTGTAAGGTACTGGTATGGATAAAGGATGATAGTCGAATAATCGAGGAACGAAACTGCAGACTACAAAATTATTTCCCTCGAAAGTAATATGTACCGGAGGTGGCTGGTGAATCCGGCCGGTAATCGGTTCAAAATTATGAATAGAAAAAATATAGGGATAACAACAGCCGTCCCAGCCAACCACATCAAAGGGATGATGTGCATAATGGATACCATATAGCATTCCCTTTTTCTTTATCCGCACCAGAAAATCTCCCTGTTCATCTTTTGCCTCTAAAAAAACCGGCGTTCGCATATCGCGCTCACAATAAGGTGAATTTTCGAGCAACTGTCCATACCGGCTGACATATTTCTTCGGGTAACGGATAGGGCTAAACGATTCAACAATAAATAACCTGTTTGCTTCCGTCTCAAATTGTATCTGGTAAATCGTTCCCCTGGGGATATGTATATAGTCTCCGTATGAAAAAACAAGTTCACCATAAAGAGTTAATAATTTACCACTGCCCTCATGCACAAAAATCAATTCGTCCGCGTCTGCGTTCTTGAAAAAATAATCCGCCATCGATTTTTTCGGTGCAGCCAGAGAAATATGTACATCATTATTTACAAGAATGGGTTTCCGGCTGTCTAAATAATCATCCTGCCCGATCAATTTAAATCCCTCGAAACTTCTATGCTTCAGCATTTTTTCCTCTGCAATACGGATATTTTCAGCCACCGGTAAATCTGTGCTTCGAATCTGGGTTGGCGGATGAATATGATACAATAAACTATAATCACTGGAAAATCCTTCCGTTGAAAAAAGTTCCTCTGAATATAATTTTCCCGAAGGGCTCCGAAACTGGGTATGCCGTTTCGCCGGAACAAGACCCCGGCTGATAAAATGTGCCATAATTCAACTTTTTACAATCGTTATATAAAGTTCCGTTTGATTTATATATATATCCACTTTATTTTAATTAATTTTATGGTAAGATGCGTCCGGATTATGCATATAAATTATTTACGGATCAGCGCAGGCGGTATATCTTCTTAGTCCTGTCGCTGGCTACAGATGCTGTTCATTAAATCTTGTAACAGCTCCCGCCGCCTTATACGTTATTATTAATTTTTTTTATGGAAAATGATTTTTTGCCTTTACTGGGCACTGACTATATCGAATTCTATGTAGGAAATGCCAAACAGGCTGCTCATTATTATAAAACAGCTTTTGGATTCCAGGGTATTGCCTATGCAGGTCCGGAAACCGGCATTAAAGACCGGGCGAGTTACGTAGTTCGTCAAAACAAACTGACTTTTGTTTTTACATCTGCCTTAAGACCTGATCATGAAATATCACAACAGGTATTACAACACGGCGATGCCGTCAAATCGATTGCACTTCTGGTGGATGACGCGGATTCTGCATGGAAAGAAACTACCCAACGGGGTGCTACCTCTTTTTTGGAACCCAAATTACTAGCTGATTCCGACGGGGAAATCGGAATGAGCGGAATAAGACTTTATGGCGATACGGTTCACCTTTTTATTTCCAGAAGCAAATACAATGGTGTCTTTATGCCAGGATATATTGCCTGGGAATCCGGGTATCAGCCTGCTTCCACGGGACTATTATATGTTGATCATTGTGTAGGAAATGTCGGATGGAATCAAATGAACCGCTGGGTGACATTTTATGAAAAGGTGATGGGATTCAAAAATATTTTAACCTTTGACGACACTGATATATCGACCGAATATTCCGCCCTGATGAGTAAAGTGATGAGCAATGGAAACGGTATGGTTAAATTTCCAATCAACGAACCCGCGGAAGGAAAAAAGAAATCACAGGTGGAAGAATTCCTGGAATTTTTCAATGGAGAAGGAGTGCAACATATTGCGCTGGCCACCAACCATATCGCAGACACCGTCACGGAACTCATGCGCCGCGGTGTGGAATTTCTCAAAGTTCCGTCCAGTTATTATGATGAACTGGAAGAACGTGTCGGAAAAATTGAAGAAGATCTGGAGCCGTTGAAAAATTTAGGAATCCTGGTTGACAGAGATCCCGATGGTTACCTGCTTCAGATTTTCAGTAAGCCAGTGCAGGACCGGCCAACAGTCTTTTTCGAAATCATTCAAAGAAAGGGTGCAAAAAGTTTTGGCAAGGGAAATTTTAAAGCTTTGTTTGAAGCAATCGAACGGGAACAGGAAAAAAGGGGTAATTTATAAATCGGATTATTTTTTTATCAGATAAAGAACCGGTCTATTGAAACTCGTTAGTTTTTTAAAAAATGGAAATGAATGTGCCGGGTTGATTTCCGGTGACGAAGTGTATGATTTTAATATGCTTCATCCCGGTTTACCCGATTCGATCAACGGGGTACTTGCCGGTTGGGATGAATACTTTCCCCTGCTCCTTAAACTTTCAAAGGAATTAGATAAATCAGATAAAATCATAAGGCGGGGACTAGCCTTAAAAGAAGTTCAGTTATTGGCGCCGGTACCCCATCCATCTTCACTGAGGGATGGTTATGCATTCAGACAACATGTTGAAACTTCCCGAAGAAACCGGGGATTGGAGATGACCAGTCTATTTGATTCTTTTCCGGTTTTCTATTTTGGAAACCACCATACAGTGAAGGGGCCCGGACCTGTTTATTGTATGCCCGATCATTTTAAGAAGCTGGATTTCGAACTGGAGGCAGCCATTGTTATTTCGAGGACAGGCAAAAATATCCTGGCTGAAGATGCCGATTCATATATAGCAGGATTGATGATCATGAATGACTTCAGTGCGCGTAGCTTACAGATGGAAGAAATGTTATTGAATCTGGGGCCCGCAAAGGGGAAAGATTTTATAACTACAACCGGGCCATGGCTGGTTACCATGGATGAATTAAAAGCGTATGAAGTGAATTGCAAAAAAAATCATACCGGAAAATGCTGGAATCTAAAAATGTCTGCCATGGTGAATGACAGGATTGTAAGTGAAGGAAATCTCTCAGATATGGAATGGACTTTTGCAGAATTAATCGCCAGGGCATCCTATGGAGCAGAACTGTACCCTGGAGATATTATCGGGTCGGGAACCGTAGGTACCGGTTGTTTTCTGGAGTTAAATGGAACCGGGAAATTAAACAATCCGGAGTATAAGGAACAATGGCTTATGGCAGGAGATAAAATTGAATTGAAAATAGATATTCTTGGCAGCCTTAGAAATGAAATACTCGCGGAGCCCTCCAGTTACTCCATTCTTCAGTTAAAAAAATAAACACGCTGGAGGCTTGAGGCGCGAGCTTGACGCCATAATGGTTAAGCACGCACCGTTTCGGGTTCCAGATATCCTCTTAAGGATGTACCCAAAATATACGTCCATCCTTCGGCAAATTTATCAGGCTGGAAATCAGAACCTGCTTCTTTAAAACTTTCCAGCCCAGTATGAGTGAGTTTCAATTTTGTTCTCTTTCCTTCTTCAAACAATTCAAAGGAAACCAGGGAATTTCCGGGGTAGCCTTCATAGTGCCAACTATGGGTTAGTTTCCTCCCGGGTATAACTTCAATGACCTTACACAAGTGTTTATACTCACCATTCGCTCCACCAGAAAATGAAAATTCAAATCCGACGACCGGTTTGAAATCCGGCATCTGGAAATACCATTTTTTCATTTGTTCATTGTCTGTAATAGCACCCCAGACTTTTGAAGCTGGCACATGGTATACCTGCTCTATGATAAAAGGTTGATAGTTCATTTTTAATGCATTTAAATATTTACCTCTTCTTTGGCATATGCAAAAATTGCTCCGGGTCTTCTAAAAAACAAAAACCCCGCTCGGGCAGAGGGGGCTAAATATCTAAATTAACATTACAGTAAAACTATGATGGTTTTTGTGCCGCAGATACAGAAATGACTGTTTTTACTTTTTCCGGCTGGCGGGAATGCAAGTTTTGTTTTTTTGTATTGATTGCCAGCATCCCGATAATAAGAAAAAAAGCCGGGGCACTTAACCAATTCAAATCTTTTCCGTTTTGCATATTATTTCATTATAAGGTTTAAATAATGGAAAACTTCCTTCTCATCATTGTAAAAATATAACAATTTTATTAGTCTACCAAGTTAGTAGAAATTTTATAAATAGAACGGGATCCAAAAATATAATAGTACTGATCCCGATGTCTGGAAACGGCATCTTTATTATAGAAAGAATATAACAATGAAATATCCCTAGATCGTATCTTGTTTAACATAGAGGAGTATATGCAGGCGCTTTGATCTCGATAAATTCAAGGGTGGTTGGTAACAGATCGTTTACATGTCCGTACTGTGTTCTAATACCACCTTTGTCAAGGATACCTTTCGGATAAAAAACAATGAGCGGATTATACTTCCTCCCTCTGCATTAGAATCCTGTTTACAATATTTGAAAGGTGTATTCGCCGCCTGCGCCCAGCCAAAGGATAATTCGTTTGTTTTCCATCCGCTGTTCCGATTTCCCAGATACTATCGAAGTTGGATTTGATCTGTATGGAATCAGAAACATTTCTGGAAAATATTTCCTTATTGATAACACCGTGAAAAGTTCCTCTTTGCTGGCTCGTTGTCGCAGATGATTAGAAAAATCACGGTATTGACCAACTGGTTTATCTGCCGAGAGAGTTGATTAAGCGAAATACTTCATGATCGGTAAAAGTCAGATAACCTGCATAGACTCCAAAAAAAGGGTATATAATTTTTTTTTTTCGGTATATGAGTTATTACAGGCAGCAATATCCTTGTTTCTTTCCGGCAATTTTGCGTAGGCGGAATCAGGTGAAGCCGCTTCTGATTTTCGAAAACCTGTTGCCTGTATACATCCGATCCCCCATCAAATTTTCCTCTATATGGATGGCTCCAGGAACTGACGACCTGATGGGTGAGTGAGTTGCCCCCGGTGAATAGTAAAGGAAAAAAGGTTTTGCCGGCGCTGCTTTTTTTTGCCTCCCGATATACGTGATGGCTTTGTTGTTATCTATACGCTTAAATGCCTGCCATCCGGAACGACATGCGAATTATCATCTATTAAATCCGGTTTGTACAGATCTGTTTGTGAGCTCAGGAATCAGAAGTAATGTTCGAAGCTCTTTCCGCTGGGCCAGCGATGGAACGGAAATGTATAGTATGCATCCTCATCAGGCGTTAATCCATATTTTCCAACACCAAATGTATTGTATCCATTGTCGCGCAGAATTTCAGCAATGGTTCCGGCACTGGAAGGAATTCTTACATCGTATCCGGGGAAACCTGCGGAAAGTATTGTATGTGAGAAACCGCCTTCGTGAACAAAATGATGGTTTAGGCCAGTCAGCAACGCAGCTCTTGTAGGGGCGCAAATACCTGCTGTATGAAAATTCGTATATCGAAGACCGTTAGCAGCCAGTGTATCAAAATATGATGTGCGAATCAGTCCCCCAAAGGTTCCTGAAGCGCCAAATACAACATCGTACAGGATAATCCATATTATATTCGGTGCGTCTTTCGGCGCTTTTACCGGTTTCGGCCACATTCTTTGGAATCAGCAAGCGTTTTACCGACGACACCTGGTATGGCTGCGCACCGTTCTGAGCCTGAAGCGTAAAAAAATTAAAACTTAAAATGGATAAGACACACATCTGTCGAAAGATTCTGCAGTTACTTTTTTATAAAAACGCATAATTGATAATTAATATTTAATAATTAAAGAATTCTATCTACCATCGCGGATTTTGCGTTAACAATGGGTACAGCTGAATTTCAGTTAATGGAATAGGATAAAGGCTATCCTTGAGGACTGGCCGCCTGCTTGGCAGGAAAAACTTTTAACGCGTATACCAGTACCTGTCCACCTGCCTGACCAAGATCGAAACAACGTTGTCCTTCCTGTACGAACCTAAAATCCTTTCCAGAAAAACAGAGTCTCTGAAGTCGGACTGATTTAGCCACGGAGTCAGGTCTGATGTATTTGCCTGGCTCTGACCTGGTTAATAGCACTATAATGCATCTGCAGTAGGACCACCGTTGATTTCATTTAAAACCTCCGCATTTAATAATAACACTTCCGCAAATCGCAATACAGGATAATTGATTCCACTGATCGTTTGATTATTGAACGGTGACAAACTATAATCCACAAACTTGTTTAAATAGGGAGTATAGGGATTGTGAAATGTAATCGTTTGCCTGTTACGGCATTGTACTGATTAGTGTAAAACGTAACTGCTTTCCTTGTATCATTTTCAGCAAATAAAGCTGCAATAGAACTGTCAGAAGGAATGTCGATCGGATAAGTACCTGTATTGAAGGATGTAAAACTCTGACTTAGATATTGTGTTGTATTGGCTTATCCTCCATTGGTTGCATATTGAACGGAAAAAATATGTTCTACCCCGTTTTTGGTTGCTTTTTTAAAAATGTCTGCAAAATTCTGAAATAATGCATATCCGTAACCACCGTTGAGTACGGCCTGTATTTCGTTTTGTGAGAGTGAACCACGTTTGAGAGTTACATAGACTTTGGCCAGTAATGTATGCGCGGCTCCACTCGTTGCGCGACCGATATCATTTCCTGTATAGCTGGCCGGCAGATTACCGGCATCCTCCAGATCGCTGACGATTTGGGCATAAATACTGTCCGTTGAAGCCCGGGGGACCTGTAACGTACTCACTTCTACGGAATTCGGATTATGTAATATTAGCGGAATCGGACCAAAGAAGCGCACCAAGTTGAAATACAACAGAGCGCGGATAAACTTTGCCTCATTGATAAGGCGTGCCTGCAACGCGGGGTTCGTAAAAACGGTTGCCGGAATGGTGGCAATATTATCAATGGCGATATTTGCCCGGTTGATGCCAAAATAATGTTGCTGCCAGTTTTTTAATATTCTTCCATTGATGGAAACATACGTAACCGTACTGAGCGACCGGACATCCGGATTGGTATTGCTCGGGCTGAAATTCTGGTTATCACTGGCATTGTCGGTTAATAAATTCAACTGTCGGCCGTACATGGGAAAATCTCCCAACGGATCGCTATTCAAAGTATTATAGACCGCGTTGACCGCTGCAATCGCGTCCGATGAAGTCTGGTAGAATTGTGAACTTACAATCACTGAATTTGGATTTTCCACCAGTTTGTTGCAGGACAGAAAAAGAACTGCCGCGATCAGAAAAATGATTTTACTATTTAGATGAATTTTCATTTTATAAAATTTTAATATTCGGAATTGATTTATTAAAGAGCCAGGTTAACACCCACCAGATAAGTTTTGACAGCCGGATAAACTCTGAAATGAATTTCCCTGTTTTGTGTTATCCCCGTCAAAATAATTCGCTTCTGGATCATATCCTGTGTAATGGGTTATAGTAAATAAATTCTGCGCACCGACATATACCCTGAATTGCTTCACATGAATCTTAGAAAGAAAATTCTTCGGGAGATTATATCCAATTGTCAGATTTTTCAATCTCAGATAGGAAGCATCTTCCACATAACGATCGATGACCTGCGGTACGGGAGAGTTGGTTGCCCTGGGAATATACCCACTCGTATTTTCCGCAGTCCACCGGTTAACCAAAACACCGGCCACGTTCAGAGCCAGCGTAGGTTTTTAGATTAACTGTTCAAACTGATTAAATAATTTATTTCCGTAAGAACCCTGCAGAAGGAAAGACAAGTCAAATCCCTTGAAGTTTATCGTATTTGAAAAGCCATAGGTGAATTTGGGTTGCGAGTTACCCAGATTATGTTTGTCAACGCTGGTAACAGTTGTATGATCGTTAAATGCAACATATTTTCTGTCCCCGACTTTTTGCGGCACGCCGGTTAACAAAGGAACTCCTTTTGCAATATCATCCGCCGTCAATAGTCCGTCTGTGGAATAACCCCAGAATGTTCCCAGCGGTAGACCCACCTGTACGATTACCGGGGACTGCTGACCGATTGGTGCTGTGGGAATAAAATTTTGCGTGCCATTACCCAGACTCAATACTTTATTTTCGTTTTTTGCAAAAACGATATTGGCGTGCCATACCAGATTTTTACTTCTAATGATATCGGTATTCAATGAAATTTCAATTCCCTTGTTTTCCACGCTGCCTACGTTTTCAAGTACACTTGGCATACCCTGTATATAGTGGGAAAGGTACATTTAATAACAGATCGGTTGTTTTTTTGTAATAAGCATCAAAAACCAGACTGATCCTGTTTTTGAAAAAGGCCATGATCCAGACCGGCGTCATATTGCGTAGTCGTTTCCCATTTCAGGTGAGGGTTCGCCAATTGAATGGGTGCGATGCCTGTGACCAGTGTATTGTTAAAATAATAGTTTGTAGGGGTCAGGGCTGCCAGTGAACTGTATGGTGGCACATTGGAATTCCCCGTTTGACTCGCCGAAGCTCTGATCTTCAGATTATTTATTGTTCCGGCTAATGGCGTAAAAAAATCTTCCTGTGATGCATTCCATGACAAAACAACAGATGGAAAATAACCCCATTTATTATTTGACCCAAGTACAGACGCTCCATCCGCTCTTCCCGATATCGTGATATTGTATTTATGGAGATAAGAATAACTTATTCTTCCCAGAAAAGAATTCAGCGTTGAGCTATGACTGTTGGAGGATGGCAGAATAGCCGATGCTAAATATGCGAGGTTGTTATAAGCTGTCAAGTCATTCGGGAAATTTCTGCGAGAAGCAACAGCTGACTCATCATTCTGTGACTGGGTTGTATATCCCGCCAGCACGGTAAAAAAATGTTTGTCATGTATGGAATGATCATATGTGAGCGTATTTTCATTCAGCCATGAAGTAGAAGAAACCGTCCCGACCGAACCAACACCGCCGCTGGCATAACCCAGGATGTTTTAGACGGGGCATAATAGTTTTGCTTCGTATTAAACAAATAGATATCACCGGTCACTTTCAGCGTTAATCCAGTAAGAATTTTATACTGTAAATATATATTTCCAAGTGTCCGGGTCAGATTACTCTGATTAGTTGTGTTAGCGATATCCTGCAGTGGATTCGTGGGTGTTGTCAGATACGGATTATTTGTATTGTATGATCCGTCCGGATTTTTGATTGGAACGATCGGCACTGTTTGTAACAGGCTTGCCCAGGCACTCGCCGGTGTTACACTGTTGATAGCTGCACGGTGCAGTCTGTTTTGCAGCGACTTGCTGACAAACAGATTGGTTCCGATTTTAAAATTCTCTGAAACATTTCGTTCATAATTAAGTCTCCCGGAATACCTGATAAAATTTGTGTTCAGAACGATCCCCTGCTGATTATAGTAATTTCCTGAAATGAGAAATCTTGATTTCTCGTCACCTATAGACACGGATAATTCGTGATTTTGTACCGGGGCAGTTCTGAGACCTGCCGATTGCCAATCGGATCCTTTTCCAAAAGCATTGATGGCTGAGTCTGAATATGTTTTCGCAACCCCGTCGCTGATATTCACATCATTGACCAATGAAGCTCATTGCGATCCATTCAAAAGGGACAATTTTTTCGATGCCTGCTGACTTCCGTAATATCCACTGTAGTTTACTTCATCTGTCCCTTTGCGGCCACGACGGGTAGTAATGATAATCACGCCGTTTGCACCTCTTGATCCATAAATAGCTGTTGCAGAACATCTTTCAAAACTTCTATGGATTCTATATCACTTGGATTAATAGTAGCGAGCGCATTTATTTTAGAACCCGTTGCTGCTCTGGAATTGCTTAAGGCGTTATTATTATAACTGATGAATCCGTCGATCACGTACAATGGATAGTTACCGAATGTGATGGAATTTCCACCGCAGAATACGAATGGTAGATGTACTTCCGGGTTGAGCTGAGCTTTGTGTTACTGAAACGCCGGATACACCCCCTTGTAACAGATTATCAAAAGAGGTTGCCGGAATATTAGGAGTGCTTTGAGTACCGAAGCGATGGATCCGGTTATGTCTGATTTCCGTTGTGTGCCATATCCGACAACGATGACTTCACTTAAGCCCTTGTTATTGTTGTCGAGTGCTATTTGTTTAAAACTGAAATCTTCTACGATTACCTCCCTGGACTTAAATCCTACATAACTCAGTTGATATACGAGAGGAATTTTTTGTGCTGTAACAAATTTGAAATCCCCTTTCTCATCAGTTAATACCTGATGAGTTGTCCCCTTGATATGAACTACCACCCCGGCCAGCGGGTCATTAGTTTTCGAATCGGTAATACGGCCCGTCAGAATGATCTCATTTGTCTGGGCGTTTAGAAAGAAGGGGCGAAACCGATATTAAAAAGAGAAGAAAAGGTTCGAAGATGATGGCAGCATTTCTTTACCTCTACTTCCGGGTATAAACAGCTGATGCAGATAGTATGAAGTTGAAAGATATATATTATATGTTTAAATTGATTCATGTGAATGATTTAATTGTTCATGTAATCCCGATGAAAATCAGTTGGTGATTGCCGTTACTTCACTGATTTATCTGCAACCGGTAGGGCTATCCCTAACGAGATTTAGCTTCTTATTTACTTCAAATGGAAAGCGTTGATGATCAACAATAGGGAGTAAATGTTGAGATGGTAAATAATCAGGATTGGGAATAAATACTGGACGATTTATAAGACAGTTCATTAGTTAAATAATTGTTCGTGCTAAAAATAACGTGCAGTACAAATATATAGGAAAATAATCAGGAAGATATTTGTCCGTTCCCGGGAATTTGATCAAACTCCGTGAATATTAGGAAATTACATATCCAAATCAGGGAAGTGGGTCATTTTTTGTTTCCACATCCCAGTGAGCCAAAAGAATTTCAAAACGATATTGTTCAGCCTTTTTGTACGATTCCTGATCCGGATATAATTGTTTTTTATATGGCTCTGTCAAATTCTCATCGAAAGCCAGTTCAACAGTCTTAAATACAATGGTCACCCTGAAATCCCAGCGCGTATCTTCTCCGCTGTGATACCGGGGCTTCGATGCTTTGACACTGATTATATCCCCTTTCTCCATGGCTTTTTTCAGCAATGGATAATGATTTGCCTTCCAAAGACTGATAAACTCATCAGCATGTCCCCATTTCACCTTATAATAATTCTCAATGGTGAAATAATCTTTTGAGGGTTCAGAATTGGACTGCGAAAAACCATTTACTGAAATAATAAAAAGAGGAATAAATAAAACCAGGATAAACTTCATGGCAAAAATTTTTATAATGAAAAGACTTTCGCAATAAGACTGTGAAAATGATGTATTCCCTGCTCCCGGGTTACAGAATATCTTCCATGGTGATAAAATCTGGAACGTACCCCTTTCTGTACCGCTTCCACGACTTCTTCATCTTCCATTTCCACTGTATCCAAACCAGAACCTGCACCTTTATTAAACAATTCTTCTTTCCACAAATAGGTAAGGAAAGAAACTTTGTTATGGTCAATGGAAATAGGCTGCACGATATTGATACTGAGTCCCCAGGGATAGAAGTTAAACATCATATTGGGGAATACGTAGAAATAATATGCCGCGACTTTCTTGCCATAATCCGGGGATGAGGGCGGAAGGTCAAATATTTCTTCATCTGTTTTAGCCAGACCAAGCTGGAGATTTGAAAAATCATTTATCTCCGTTGTATAATTTCCGAAATCGATTACCGCATTGAGTCCTGCGTGGACAAAGGGAATATGGAATCCCTCCAGGTAGTTTTCACAATACAATGCCCAATGAGCTTTTACAATATAATCAGCTGATAATTCCGGCTTAAAAACGAACTCATCCAGGGGAATCCAGGACAGCCGGTCCTGCATTGCCTGGAAATATTTTTTTGGATCAGCATTTGCATCCAGTGAGCAAAATAACAAAGGACCCCACTGATACAATGGAAGTTGCTTCAGGTCATCCTCCTTAGTTGGGAAACTTTTCACTTCTTTGAATTCAGGCATGGAAAGAAAACTCCCGTCGAGCCGGAACTGCCTGCCGTGGTAACGGCAACGCAGGTTCGTTGTCTGACAAGCCTTCTCTATCAATACTGTTCCCCGATGCGTACATACATTCGATAAGCAACGAACTTGTCCTCCCGAATCTTTTACGAGTAACATCGGTTCATCCAGATAATTCTCCAATATCGTAAACGGATAACAGGTGCCAGGCTTTGATACCAGGTCCTTATCCCCAACAAATTGCCAGCTTTTTGAAAATATTTTTTCTTTGCTTTCCTGATAGACAGACGGATCCGTATAGAAATCCGTGTCAAGTGTTTTTGCCTGTGATATGTCAGGATTTATTTCAAAGCGTTGTTCTTGCAATATTTATATTTTAATGATTATTTATGCAGGAGGCAGGGGGCGCGAAGCAGGAGGCCAGGCTTCAAGCTTCCCTCCTCCTGCATCAGGTTTTTTTGTATTTCCAGTGTCTTATCTTCCCTTCTTCCAGCCATTCAATCGTTGTCGCCAACCTTTTATTCAATGTTTCTTCAGTTTTAGCTTCGCTGATCCATTCGATATATTCCCGTCTTTGAGAAGGCGGGAAGGCTTCGAATGTGGCGAGTGCCTTTTTACTTTTTTTAAGGGCAGCGGCGAGCGCCTTTGGCAATGGTAGTTCTTTTTTGGGGGGCGTTTTCGGTCTCGTCACTTTCACATTATTCTTATTCAACGAAGCGGCTTCTTTTATATACGCCAGCAGAATTTTATCTGAGGGAAGATCTTTCAGTGAAACGAGTTTATTCAGGTGTCCCATCGAATTTTTGTCTGCGAGATGTAAAATCCCATCCTTGTCTTTTAGCAGAGAGGCTTTCCAAAAACCCATCGAACAATGTTCTTTGAATGCTGCCATACTGCATAGCATACCACCAAATGCTTCGTAATTCGGAAAACTCCATTTGATGGTCTCCATTGCTTCCGGGCATGCCTGGAAGATTAATTTTCTCAGCTTTACAAGAATGGGTTTGGCAAATGGGGAGGCTTTTTCAATATAAGCATCAACCCGGGGATCCATTTCCGGCATGATTTAATATTTTATTCAACAATTTACCTAAAGCATTCAAATTTCTTTCTTAAATTATACCATTGTCATCTCCAAAAACAGAACTCAAAAGAACCCTCAGCCCTTTCCTGTTATGGGGCCTGGGAGTAGGCTATGTGATATCCGGAATGTATTTCGGATGGAACCTGGGACTTGAACAGGGTGGAACCGGAGGACTGGCCATTGCCACATTCTTTATCATTATCTTATACAGCACTTTTACATTCAGTTATGCAGAACTCGCTGCTGCTATCCCCAAAGCAGGTGGCGCTTTTGATTATGCACAACGTTCCATGGGAAACGATCTGGGATTCATCGCCGGCATGGCCCAGAATATCGAATTCATTTTTGCTCCGCCTGCGATTGCCTTTGCCATTGGAGCCTATTTCAACCTGTTTTTACCACAGGTCCCCATACTTGTGATTGCTATTCTGGCTTACATATTGTTTACCGCGCTGAATATTTACGGCGTGAAGGCCGCGGCCATGTTTGAATTGATTATTACCCTGCTGGCTGTCGGTGAATTATTATTGTTTACAGGTATTACCCTGCCACATTTTGAAATAAAAAATATTCAGCATAATGCCTTTCCGCATGGATGGCAGGGAATCCTCGCCGCCATTCCTTTCGCCATCTGGTTTTTTCTGGGCATCGAAGGTGTAGCCAATACTGCCGAAGAAGTTCTTCATCCGCAACGGACCCTGTTACTGGGTTTTGGTTCTGCCATCCTCACCCTGGTCATACTTTGTGTGTTCATTTTTTTAAGCTCTATCGGTGTGAACGGTTGGGAAGCCATCGTTTACCGGCCCGATGGGTCCACTTCGGATTCACCACTCCCCCTGGCACTCGCCCGGATCACAGGCAACAACCATCTCATGTATCATTTGTTAATTACTATCGGGTTATTCGGATTGATCGCTTCCTTTCACGGATTGATTTTAGCCGCCGGAAGATCAACCTATGAGTTTGGAAAAGTAAAATATGCCCCGGCAATCCTGGGGGATATACATCCAAAGTTTAAAACACCGTCGAACGCTTTGATAGCTAACATGATGATCGGCATTATCGCTTTGTTATCAGGCAAAACCTCAGAGATTATTACGATCTCTGTTTTTGGTGCGTTAACACTCTATATTTTATCGATGATTTCTATGTTGTTGTTGAGAAAAAAAGAACCGGACCTGGATCGTCCGTTTCGGGTACCCTTCTACCCGGTTTTTCCAATCACGGCGCTGGTGATTTCCATTGTTTCCATCGTCGCGATGACAGTTTTTAATTTCACCTTAGCGTTGTTTTATATTTTGCTATTGTTAATATCCTATGCATTTTTTAAACTCATTAGAAAAAAGGGAGCCCAATAAATTTCAAAATATGGATACGAAAGAGATTCTTCAGTATGTAAAAAATCATCCCGCCGGAAAAGTAAAACTGGCCATTACAGATATCGATGGTGTGTTGCGGGGGAAATATATTTCTTCTGAAAAATTTTTTTCTCTCACAGATTCCGGGACCAGTTTCTGCGATGTAATCTTCGGTTGGGATGCCGCTGATCTGGCTTATGATAATTCCTCCTATACCGGGTGGCATACCGGATATCCTGACGCGGCTGCGCGTTTGGATCTGACCAGTTTCAGAAAAATACCCTGGGAGAATGATCTTCCTTTTTTCCTGGGTGAATTAATTCCAAATACCCGCCAACCGGCGGTCTGTCCGAGGTCACTTCTGAAAAAAGTATTGGCTGATTCGATATTCGCGGGATACCTCCCACTCTTTTCGCAGGAATTTGAATGGTACAATTTTGACGAAACACCGCAATCGATACAGGATAAACAATACAGAAACCTGCAGCCGCTGACCCCGGGTATGTTTGGCTATTCCATTCTGAGAGCCGGACTGCAAAATGATTTTATGACAGATCTTTTTGATCTGCTGACGCGTTTCGGCATACCCATCGAAGGGTTGCATACGGAAACCGGTCCGGGTACATATGAAGCGGCAATCCATTATTCTGCACTGATTGAAGCGGGCGACCGGGCTGTGTTGTTCAAGACGGCGGTTAAGGAAATTGCTTACAAACATGGCATCATGGCCACTTTTATGGCTAAAGTAAATGAACATCTGCCAGGTTGCGGCGGCCATATACACCAGAGTCTATGGGATGCAGACAGAAAAAAAAATCTGTTCCACGATGAAAAAAATGATTCGGGCATCAGCGAAATCATGAAGCATTATATTGCCGGACAGCTGCTGTTGATTCCGCAAATCCTCCCTCTCTTCGCTCCAACCATCAATAGTTATAAACGTTTGGTGGAAGGTGCCTGGGCGCCAACCACACTTACCTGGGGGATCGATAACCGGACCGTGGCCCTTCGTGTGCTTTGTGCCGGCAAATCATCTACCAGACTTGAGACGCGTGTTATCGGAGCTGATGTGAATCCTTATCTGGCGATGGCCGGTGTGCTGGCTGCCGGACTTTATGGAATAAAAAATAAATTGCCGTTGAATCAGGCAGCTACCACCGGCAACGGTTACCTGGATCAAAGTCATGGCCGGCTTCCGTCAACACTGGAAGAAGCCACGAAAGCGATGAAGGAGTCTGTGATTGCAAGAGAAATATTGGGGGACGGTTTTGTGGATCATTTCACACGCACCCGTGAATGGGAATGGCGGCAACATTTGAAATCAGTAACCGACTGGGAATTTAAAAGGTATTTTGAAATCATTTAGAAGCTACAATGAATTACAACAAAATAGTTCAATACAATTTTCCAACGATCATCCGATTCGGTCCCGGGTCCGTAAAAGAACTGGGGGCCTATTTATCAAAAAATGGATTGAGCCGGCCGCTGATCGTGACTGACCCGACCGTTGCACAATTACATTTTTTCGCAGAGATTGTAAAGGACCTTCAGAGTCGGAATATTTCCGTGGAGACCTTTTATGATATCCATAAAAATCCGGTGAAGTCAGATGTATATAAGGGCACGGAAGTATTTGACGAAGAAGAAAGGGATTCTATTATCGGTATCGGTGGCGGGGCCGCGCTGGATGTCGCCAGGGCCATTACACTGCGTATATATCACCGCGAAGATTTATTCAAATATGATGACCTGAAAGGCGGAGATATCTTTGTGACGAACGACGTACCTCATTTTATTACCATTCCAACTACGGCGGGTACAGGCAGTGAAGTCGGCAGAAGCGCGATTATCTCAGACGATGAAACCCATCAGAAAAAAATTCTCTTTTCACCTAAACTGCTGGCAAAGGTTGTTTTTGCAGATCCCCTGCTCACGATGGAATTGCCCTCCTTTATTACAGCCGCTACAGGTATGGATGCGCTTACGCATAATATGGAAGCCTTCCTCGTAAATATGTTTCATCCGATGTGCGACGGTATTGCACTACAGGCGATTTCATTGATTCAAACATCTTTGGTGAAAGCGGTGAATCAGCCGGACCTCGAGTCGAGAAGCAACATGCTGATCGCTTCTCTGATGGGTGCAGTTGCTTTTCAAAAGGGCCTGGGTGTTGTGCATTCTCTCGCACATCCGCTTTCTTCCCTGCTCGACACACATCACGGACTGGCCAATGCCATTAATATTCCCTATGGAATGGAATTTAATATTGAAGGTTTTGAATCGAAATTTAAACAGATTGCAAAAGCATTAAATCTCCGGCAGGAATCGGGAGAAGCAGTAGTCAGCTATCTGTTTGAATTAAATGAAAAAATAAATATTCCGCGAAAACTAAGCAGTATCGGCGTGAAACAGGAACATATCGAAACATTGTCGGATCTGGCACTGGCAGATTTTGCACACCCGAATAATCCGAAACCGGTTAGCAGGGATGATTTTAAAAAATTATACTTAAAAGCTCTATAGAAAAAATTACATGCATCATGCACATCATCAATCCGGCGAACGGTGACGAGATCCGTGAAATAACGGAAGACAATCAGGAAACACTCAATGCAAAATTTCAACTATTGAAGAACGCGCAATCCGGATGGTCAGCGCTGGAAATAAAACAAAGGGTAAAAATCCTGCAGGATTTCTCAACCGGTTTAGAAAAGCAGATTGAAATGCTGGCGGCTATTTTAACATCTGAAATAGGCAAACCCCTGCAGCAAAGCAGAAATGAAATCAACGGTGCCAGAACACGCATCCAGTGGCTTACTGAAAATGCTGAAAAATATCTGGGTGATGAAGAGATGTCAAAAACTTCTGACCTGACTGAAAAGATTTCTTATGAACCCCTGGGTGTGATATGTAATATTTCTGCCTGGAATTATCCCTGGCTGGTCGGTGTAAATGTTTTCGTAACGGCCCTTCTGGCTGGTAATTCCGTGATGTATAAACCTTCTGAATATGCTGCCCTTACCGGCTTTGAAATTGAACGGATGTTGAAACAGTCCGGCGTACCGGATGGTGTATTTCAATTAGCAGTCGGTGCAAAGAAAGTGGGGGAACTTTTATTGGATCTGCCATTCGACGGATATTTCTTTACAGGTTCTTATAAGACCGGAAAATATATTTATGAAAAATGCGCATCTAAAATGGTACCCTGCCAGCTGGAGATGGGCGGTAAGGATCCCTTGTATGTAGCCAATGATATTGTTGATGTAAAGCAGGTTGCCGAAGAAACTGCGGACGGAGCATTTTATAATAATGGACAGAGTTGCTGTTCAGTTGAACGCATTTACGCACATGAAGATATTTATGACGCGTATCTCCTGGGATTTTTGGATACTGTGAAATCATGGGAAATCGGAGAGCCAACAGAACCCGGGGTATATTTTGGACCGCTGACGAGGAAAGCACAACTGGAAATATTAGAAAAACAGGTCAGTGATGCCGTTGCAAAAGGTGCCCGGATATTAACAGGTGGAAAACGGATCCAGGGAAAAGGATATTATTTTGAACCCACTGTTCTGGCTGACGTGACACAGGATATGCTTGTAATGAAAGAAGAGTCGTTCGGCCCCGTTATCGGTATTATGAAAGTAAAAAATGATGAGGAAGCCGTACAATGTATGGCAGATACGGAATATGGTTTAACAGCTGCTATATATAGCAGCGACAGGCAAAGGGCCGAGAAAATGATCAGACAACTCAACACCGGTTCCGGATACTGGAATTGTTGTGACCGCGTATCTGCCGCCTTACCATGGAGCGGAAGGAAACATTCGGGATTCGGTTCAGCACTCTCCCATGCCGGTCTTCTTTCTTTCGTAAGGCCAAAGGCCTGGCATATGCGCGGATAGAACCCAAATACCGAAATATCAAATATGTATGATAAGAAAGCTGATGTCCTCACACCGTTCAGATCGTAACGAAAAAGATAACAAGCGGAATTTTGAGATCCAGCGAATTGAAACCTTTAGCGATGGCGTTTTTGCATTCGCCGTAACACTTTTGATCGTATCCCTGGAAGTTCCAAAAAGTTTTGAAGATCTGCTCACTACGATGCGTGGCTTTTTTGCATTCGGAATCAGTTTTTTATTGCTTGTTATGATCTGGAATGAACAACACCAGTTTTTCAGAAATTATGGACTCGACGACAAATGGACAATCACATTGAACGGAATGTTACTTTTTATTGTACTATTCTATGTTTATCCTTTGAAATTTTTGTTTACACTATTATTCAGCGACCAGATTTACGGGGCACACAAGTCACCCTTCACCATTGAACAATCTCAGATCCCCATGCTCATGATGATTTATGCGCTTGGGTTTATAGCTATATATACTTTATTTTTCCTGATGTATTTACACGCCAGTCGAAAATCCGTAAAATTAGGCTTGAGTCCGGTTGAAAAATTTGATTGTCATTCAGTCATGCACAGGATATTAATCATGGTCATTATCGGAATTGGATCTTTCATCATGGCATTTCTTCTCCATAATGATAAAGCCGGGTTGGCAGGTTATATATATTTCCTGATAGGACCTGCTATTTGGATATATTTTTCCAGGCGCACCCGGATCAGAAGAAAATTATTTCCAGGGACCGTACACGAAAAATAAAAAATCAACGATGTTTCATTTTGAATCATCGTTGATTTCAATGTCTGTTAAGCTTCAGGGTTTCAGAAACTATAGTTAGTTTACTTTAATGCCAGAGTAACTCCTCCACTACCTGCTTCAATATCAATCGGCGTTCCGCCGCCATTGACAGTTCCACTGATACTCTGCTTTTCCATAGAGCCACTGAAATTACTAAGACCTTCTGTTTTAATACGATCTCCATGAATATCCAGGTTTAGTCCCTTACCTTTTGGGATCTGCAGATGAACACTTCCTCCTGAATTATTTAATTTTACAAACTTGCCTGTTTCCAGTATTTCCACATCAATATTGCCACCACTGGTAGATGCCTCCAGGCTTCCGCTCATGGATGTCATTGAAATGTTGCCACCTGATGTGTGAGTAACCAGATCTCCACTAATTTTCTCAGCTTCCACATTTCCGCCGCTGGTGGTTGCCCGGATATTCCCGCTTAAATCCGTCAGTTCGATAGAACCTCCCGAGGTATTCAGGTGAATCTGACCGGAACAATGTTTTGCTTCGATCCCACCGCCACTGGTCTCCAGATCAATATCCTCTTTAGAATCGGAAACTTCAATTCCTCCCCCGGAGGTCCTGCCATAAATTTTACCGGTTAGTCCCTTCACTTCGAGCCCGCCGCCGCTGGTATAGAAATGCTGTTCACCGTTCAGGTTTGAAATACTAATTCCTCCACCGCTGGTATTGAGATGGGTGGCACATGCGACTGGAACATAAATTTTATAAGATATACTGATCTGATTATCCCGGTTGCTGAAATTTCTCTTGTTTTTCGCACTTGCAGTCAATTTGTTACCTGAAACTGTTACCGAAAAATCATAATCCTCGGCTATAATCTTATCTGCTTCTGCCTTTGTATATGTATTGTGCCGGCCATTGCCGTTTACATAAACTTCGATACGTGCTTCAGACGCGCTGACTCCCGTTACCTGGATCCCCCCGCCGGAAGTTTTTGCATCCACCTGGTTGATGCCATTCGAAGACAATGGCTTGTTCAGGTATAACAGTCCGTTTTGGGAATCCTGTGCATTTACCAGCAAACCGGTGGCAATCAATAAAAAGCTAAAAATGATTCTCATGATCTGAATATTTAATTGATGAATTTTAGAAGACTTATCGTGCCCAATGTCTCAAGATGATTACAGCCACCTCGATGCCAGAACTGCAACTAACTAATAATCAAATCGATAATCAAAAATTTCCCGCTATAACTGACCGGTTTTGATACGGTGTCCGTCCGGTTTTTTGATTAGAGAAATCCCTCCCCGCTCCACAAGGACACTGTTATTATTAAAATGTTGCAGCAAAACCTTCTTCGGGCTAACTTTCTGAAGATTTTTTCCTGTCCCATTCAGAACCTTCCGATCGTCATGAGTTTTTACTAAATAAAAATTTATAAAATGAACGAGTTCCTGTTAATCTTCAGAAGAGATTTTAATACACCCGGGGTACAGCCTTCGCCGGAACACCTACAGAAAATGATGAAAGAATGGCAAAACTGGATGGGTAGCATCGCTGCCCAGAATAAACTGGTAAGTTCCGGAAACAGGCTTGCTGATGATGGAAAGGTTGTAAAGCCAAATGCCGTTGTCACAAACGGACCTTATGTGGAGATCAAAGAAGCGATCGGAGGTTATATTATGATCAGTGCATCATCTCTTGAAGAAGCCGCGGAAGTCGCCAAAGGATGTCCGGTTCTGACCATTGGTGGTAATGTGGAAGTACGGGCCGTCATCCCGATGGAAATGTCCCCTCTTTCGAAATGATGTTTATTTTATGAAGGAAAATGAGTTGCTTCCGCATTTATTCCGGACCGAATACCGAAAAATCATATCAGTCCTTGCTCGTCATTATGGCTTTGAACAACTCAGCGTAGCCGAAGACATAGCCAGCGATACTTTTTTGATTGCAGCTGAAACCTGGGGAATTAAGGGATTGCCGGATAACCCGGTAGCCTGGCTTTATACAGTGGCAAAAAACAAGAGCCGTGATCTGCTCAGGAGAAATGCAGTTTTCAATGAAAAACTCAGGCCCGCATTAAAAGCAGAATTGCTGACCATTCCGGAAACCGATATTGATTTGTCGGAAGAAAATATTAAGGACAGCCAGTTGCAAATGATGTTTGCTCTTTCTGATCCGGCTCTTTCTGTCGAATCACAGGTGGCGCTGATACTTCGCATTTTATGCGGCTTTGGAATCGATGAAATTGCGGATGCATTTCTCACCAACAGGGAAACCATCAACAAAAGGCTGTTCAGAGGAAAGGAAAAATTAAGAAGCGCCAAAATCGAAATAAGTCTGCCTTCGGCGGAAGAAATAAATAAGAGAATTGATGCGGTCCTGACAAGCCTGTATCTGTTGTTTAATGAAGGCTATTATTCATCCAGCCAGAACAGTGTATTAAGAAAAGATTTTTGCCTGGAAGCCATGCGCCTGACCGGGTTGTTGGTTGATAATGAAAAAACCAATAATCCACGCGTAGAGGCATTGTTGGCACTGATGTGTTTTCATGCGTCACGTTTCGATGCAAGAACAAATGAAAATGGAGAGATCATCCGGTACGATGATCAGAATATTGATTTGTGGAATGACGAGCTGATTTCAACTGGACATTATTATTTGAATAGGGCGTCGCGGGGAAAAGAATTGAGCCGGTATCACCTGGAAGCAGGAATCGCATACTGGCATACGACTAAAAATGACAGTCATGAAAAATGGGAAAACATCCTGCAGTTATATAACCAGTTGTTATTCCTCAGCTATTCACCTGTAAGTGCATTAAACAGAACCTACGCATTGTCCAGGATTTATGGCAAACAGGCAGCCATCCTGGAAGCAGAAAAACTGGGACTGGCAAAAAATCATCTTTATCATGTACTGCTGGGATGGCTATATATGGGAGTCGATAATGAAAAAGCAAAAGAGCATTTGAATCTGGCGCTTGTCTATGCCAAGACAGAGACGGAGCGGATTGGGATTCGCAAAGAACTGGGGAAAGTATGAAAGTATGGGGGTATGAGAGTTCGGATTGCTTTTTTACTTCCATACTCCCATACTCCCATACTCCCATACTTGTTCTAAGAGTGCATAAAGCCCGAGATCTTTTCCTCCGCGACGTGAAGAAAATCACCTCCCTTGGATTTTGCCTCTGCCAGCAGTTCTGCGCCTTTCGTTTTGATTGAATCACCGAGGGCGGCTGCATCCAGGTGTTCATGCAAGACAGCTGGAATCTTTGTTTTGAGATATTCTATCACATGACTGGCAGCTTCTTTTGCCTGTTCCGCGGTAAGTCCTACTTTTTCCTGCAATGACTGTATAAGTGCTTCCATAAAAAAAGTTTTAGACAGGGAATTTACGCAAACTGCGGGACTTAACAACAAGTCTGAAAGTCTGGAAGACTGGAAGTCTGAGAGTGAATTTTTTCTTCCCGACTTCCAGTCTTCCAGTCTTGTGATTAGTGTGCCGGTTTAAGTCTCAAAACCAAAACATCATGTGAGTCAAGGGATCGTTCCAGTATTTTATCGGTCTTGCCCAGGTCTTTTTTCATCCACACATCACGTAGTGTAAAAATTTGTTTGTCAAAATGAACATCCAGTCCTGATTGAGCATCTGTGATATTGAGATCTTTCCAGCTCAGTGCTATTTTTTTTGTGCTGCCCGTGCGGTTGAAAAAGCAAAGGGCCAGCTCGTTGTTCTTCAGCGGTTTTACCCAAAGCTCCAAACTATCAGGCATAACCATTTTAAAGGCAGCTATGCCGCGCGGGTCCTGGTCGATGTCGATCACTTCTTTATTTGTCAATATTTCACGGGTTTGCGCTGTCATTTTACGCAGATCATTCCCCGCGGCCAGTGGCGCAGCCAGCATACACCAAAGGGAAAAATGGGATTTGTCCTCAACCATTGTCATTCCATTGCCCACTTCCAGCATGTCAGGGTCATTCCAATGATTCGGGCCATTATATTTACGGATGGCTTCCTGCAAATCGAGAATGCTCATCACCGATTGCGGTGTCCAGTTCCCTATCGGTTTGCGAACTACGAAACTTGCGCTAATATCTCCGGTGGACCGGTACAATTCACCTACCCCAACGGCCCATAGCCAGGGTTTATGGTCTCCCCATTCGCAAATGCTGAAGACGATCGGTCTGCCGGTGGCCCGCAGGGCTGCACTCATGGTCTTATATGCTTCCGGAGCATTGAGACTGTCCGTATTACACCAGTCATATTTCAAGAAGTCAACGCCCCAGGATGCATATAATCGGGCGTCTTCATATTCATGACCCCTTGTGCCCGGATACCCGGCGCAGGTTTTTGATCCGGCGCAGTTATAGATTCCGAATTTCAATCCTTTGGAATGAACGTAATCGGCGAATGCTTTCATGCCATGGGGAAACTTTACCGGGTCCGCTACCAGACTTCCGGACTGATCACGTTCCATCGACATCCAACCATCGTCCAGAACAAAATATTGATATCCGGCATCACGCATACCGGAACTCAGGTACACATCCACCATCTCCCTGAGCATTTCCTCATTGATCTTCGTTTGAAAAGTATTCCAGGTATTCCAGCCCATCGGCGGTGTCGGAGCCAGTTGGCCCGTGAGCAGTGCATCAGAAGGGTTGCTTTTTTTTATTGTCTCACTATTTTGAGAAAAGACATTTACTGTGATGACAAGACCCAGGAAACATAATAGAATGACTTTGAAAATCTTCATGAGTGATTATTGAAAAGGTTAACTTTTAAACCAGAGAAAAATGAAAACAATTGGAAAATTTTAATGGCAACTTCAGTAAAGGATAAATTTAGTCAGAAAAAAATGAACCCATTTACGAATTCCCGGATCTGTATTAACCATGCAAGAACGAAATGACCGGGACGTATTAACCGGAAGGTGCTGATTTATCCCGATTTTTTTGTCCGGAATTACCGCACACCCGCTGTTCGATAACGGACATTTTTGTTCGTTATCTCTGTGATAACCCTTTGTGTCCCAAACCCGTAATGCATGGCACTATCTTGGATTCTCATTTACAAAACCGATCAGTATGTTGAAGAGTTATCTGACCATCGCCTGGAGAAACCTGATGAAGAACAAGATTTTTTCATTTATCAATATAACCGGACTGACCATCGGGATCACCGTATGCATGATGATTTTTCTTTTTATCATGAATGAATTCAGTGTAGACAGATTTCATCAAAACGGTGACCGGATTTACCGGGTTATGCGCGAATATGATAAAGGCAAACCACCCGTTGCTTACTTGTCCGGTCCCTATGGTCCCGCTTTAATAAACGATTTTCCGGGTCAGATAAAAAAATCTGTTCGCGTGGAGCCAATTGAAGCACTGGTTTCATTTGATAACAAGGCGTTCCGTGAGAAAAAAATATATGCCACCGATGAAGATTTTTTTGAACTCTTTAGTTTTCCTCTTTTAATGGGCAACCCGCAAACCGCATTGAAAAATCCGGGGAGTGTTGTTTTGTCGGAAAGCACAGCTGTTAAATACTTTGGTAGTCCGAAGAATGCTTTCAATAAAACGATTGACCTGGATAAGAGGCTTCATCTGAAAGTAACCGGCATTGCAAAAAATTCTCCTTCCAATTCACACTTGAATTTTGATTTGGTTATGCCGTTGTCAAATTATGTTCATGACGATGGATTTAATGTTTGGATAAATAACCGCCTGTTCACTTATTTACTATTGGATAATACCGGAAGTAAAGAAGTACTGGAAAAACAGTTTCCTTCATTCATGAAAAAATATATGGGGAAGGACATGATCACTTACGGCTTTCATTTTGATCTAACACTGACGGCACTGAAAGATATTTATTTTGAACCATTGTCTGGTTTTGATAATGTGAAGCACGGCGACAAGAAGGTGGTGTATATATTTCTTTCCATTGCCATTTTGATATTAGTCATAGCCTGCATCAATTTTATGAATCTGTCGACTATCCGGGCAGTCGAAAGATCAAAAGAAGTTGGACTGCGTAAAGTAATGGGTGCGTTGAGAAATAATCTGATATGGCAATTCATTGGTGAGTCCATTTTGCTGACTTTTATTTCCTGCGCTCTTTCGATCGGATTGCTTCTGATTCTGATGCCATTTTATAACAATTTGCTGGGATATCAGTTAATCGTTTCCTGGAACAGCTGGCCGATTTATCTTTTTCTGGCTGGGGTGATCATTATAGCGGGTTTTCTTGCCGGCAGTTATCCGGCTTTCTTCCTTTCTGCTTTTTCTCCCATACAGGCGCTAAAGGGAAAGCTCAGACTCGGTAAAGGGGGATCTTTTTTCCGTCAGACACTCGTTATGCTTCAATTCAGTATTTCTGTATTCCTGATCATTGGAACACTTATCATCATCATCCAGATGAAGTACGTTAAAAGCAAAAATCCCGGTTATGATGAATCGCAATCGATCGTAATTCATATCGATAATGATGATTTTTATAATCACATGAATACGTTCAAAACGGAATTACAAAGTCATCCGGATATATATTCTGTCTCCATGATGTCAGGAGAACCAGGAGGCTTTTTTGATGTGCAGGGTTTCAGAGCAGAAGGCAAAAATGATGAAACACTAAAATTCAGATCAGAATATGCCGATTTTGAATTTGTAAAAACACTCGGACTGAAAATAATTGCCGGAAGAGATTTTTCATCTTCCTTCCCTACTGATACAGCCGGTTCCGTTCTGATCAATCATACGGCTGCTTCACTGCTTGGCTGGACACCGGACCAGGCGATCGGAAAATGGATCCGGAATTCATTCAGGGATAGTGTGAACCGAAGGATTGTCGGTGTGGTCGAAGACTTTGATTTTCTTTCCCTGAAACAAAAAATGGATGCACTGATTATTTCACCCAGTGAAGACAGAAGAGTAGCTGTTGTTAAAATGAGACCCGGCAACATTACGGCTACTTTGAAATTAATTAAGGATGAATATAACCGCATTGCACCGGTTTATCCTTTTGAATATAGTTTTCAGGATCAGAAATTCGACGAATTATATAAAACAGATCTCAGGCAGCAAACCATATTATTCATTTTTGCCGGACTGGCTATTTTTATCGCCTGTCTTGGTCTGTTTGGCCTGGCATCGTTTACTGCGGCAAAAAGGACCAAGGAAATCGGAGTTCGTAAAGTGCTGGGCTCATCCACAGGAAACATTGTCGCATTACTATCAAAAGATCTGCTCAAACCCGTACTGGCTGCTACCTGTCTGGCCATTCCGATAGGTTATACAGCCATGAATAACTGGCTGAATAATTTTGCTTACAAAACACCTCTGCACTGGTGGATATTTCGTAACAGCCGCTGGTACAACCATTTTAATCGCGCTGGTAACTGTGAGCTTTAAAGCTGTACAAGCCGGGTTGGCAAATCCGACGGAGAGTCTGAGGACGGAATGAGCAGGATGACGCAGGACGCGGGACGCAGGAAGCAAGAGCCGGTACATGACGCAGGAAGCTGGTGGCAGGAGAACAAAGGCTTGAGCGTCCTCGTTACGCGTCCTGCATCCTGCTCAATCAGGGAATTTTTTATCGTTAATATACTGGACAATTCCAATCAGGCTCTGTTCATTGATTTCATGTTCATGTATAGTAAAAAACTCATCCAGTAATTTGATTTCATCCCGGAGCGCCCGTCTGATATCTTTTTCCTTCAGGTATAATTTCCGGAATAGATTATTTCCGGGATAAGTGATATAATATTCATAGTAATCGAGGTATTCATCATATTTTCTGCCTTTTGTATAATATCCTTCACTGGAAAAATCTGCCTGCAGGAACCGTGTAAACAATCTTTTATATAGCGAATATCCTTTGTCTGATTTCAAAATCGGCATCAGGAAAAAATTATCACTGATCCAGGTAACTTTTTCAAATGAGAAAACCGTGTTATCATCCACGAGGTTAAAACTCAGTACGGAGTCCGCGGGATAAAATACCATTTTGCTATCCCGGTTAATGGTATATACTACATTATTAATCTTATCAAAGTTGAACAACAACGGGTTTCCGGGATCAGGGAGAATTCTATGGTTCGATAATTCAACTCTTCCCTTCACCCAGTTCCGGGTGAGGTAAACACTTCCTACCGTTTCACCTTTTGAAAAAAACTGGGTCATGTCCTGCCCCCGGTGTATATCAGGCGGGATCTGGGCATTTATATTTTGCTGTGCAAAGGCAGGACATATAATGACACATGAGCATAAGATGATGCAGAAAAACCAGGATCCGATTTTTCCATATTGTAGCATTACGATGAAATTTTAACACACCTGAAGCCAACATGATTGGATGAAGAGCGATATTCCCCTTTGCCCCGGCTTCCTACCATATACCTTGTGCAATATTGATCCGTGCATAAAAAAGAACCCCCGCGCTGAACCTTCTTTTTTTCTGTTGGCTCCGCAGGGTCCAGTGAATCATCCGGTCCTTTGGGATTGTCAGAAACCTTATTCCTGGCCAGTGTTTGATAATAGTCAGCCCTGTACCAATCGCTGCACCATTCCCAAACATTCCCCGCCATATCGTACAATCCATACGTATTGGGCGCGAATTTTTTTACCGGTGCAATCCCTACAAATCCGTCCGTACCCAGGTCCATCTGTGGAAATTTTCCCTGATACGTGTTTGCCATCCATTTATCGTTCAATTTGAATGTATTACCCCATGTGTACAGTTCACCTGTTTTACCACCCCTTGCAGCAAATTCCCATTCTGCCTCAGTCGGTAATCGTTTACCCGCCCATTTTGCGTAGGCTTCCGCATCTTCTTCGGCAATATGTACCACAGGATAATTTTCCTTTCCCGTTAGGTCTGATCCGGGGCCGGTCGGATGTCTCCAGTTGGCACCATGGACGTAGTTCCACCAATTATAACTATTCGATAAATCATTCGTCGCTTTGGGTGTGAACACAACGGAACCGGCAACCAGATTTTCCTCAGGTGCATTGGGGAATTCTTTTCTGGTGGGTTTTGTCTCCGCAACAGTTATATATCCGGTCGCGGCTACAAATGCGGCAAATTCCTTGTTGGTTACTTCCGTTTCATCCATAAAAAATCCGTTCACGCGAACCCGGTGAACAGGCCGGGCATCACCCATTCCTTCATGACCACCGTCCATCATCCCGATCGGATTCACTCCACCCATACTGAATTCGCCGCCTGGTATCCACACCATACCTTCAATCTTTTTCACTGGTACCTTTAAATCTCCAAATTCGGTTGGTTGGAATTCTGCACCTCCGCCAGACATATATAAAGCACTATCCTGCACAGGCAAACCGGTAGCTGTACAGGAAACGGCACCTGATATTTTATCCTTTTCCAGTTTACTCACTGCATCCTTTGACGCTTCGGGTTGCTGACAGGCTGCAAAAAATATAACGAGTGCGATACCTGATATAATCTCCTTGTTCCTCATATTTATCTGAATGAATCGATTGAATATGTACGCATATCCATTATAAAATTAATCAATATTAAATTAATGCTCCCCGTAGAGACCAGACGACGTTGCCCAAAGGAAAACAAAAAAAACGCAGGAAATAGTCACCGATCGTTCATACGATCGCATTTCCCGGCCAGAGAAATATCGTATACACATCAGCATAAAAGAACCGTGCAAATCAATACACGGTTCTTTTAAAAAAAATATATTGAGTTACCTTTTTTTCACTTACTGTTGTTCCATCATTTCCCAGAGTTTGGAAAGGTCCGGATTCAGGATGATCTGAATACGGCGGTTAGCGGCTCTGCCCTCCTTGGTATCATTGCTTGCAATTGGTTTGTATTTACTTCTTCCACCCGCCAGCAATCTGGCAGGATCCACTGCGTAACTATCTTTCATTACACGCACAATACTATTTGCTCTTTCCGTACTGAGGGACCAGTTATCAAAGAATTTGCTGTTATGAATCTTAATGGTGTCTGTATGTCCGACCACATATATCTCAACTTTTGGATAATTGTTCAGCACAGAAGCCAGCGGAGACAATGCACTTTTGGATCTGGATCCCAGTGTGGCACTTCCGGAAGGAAACAGTAAACTTTCGGGCAGGTCCACATATAATAATCCGTTTTTGAATTCAACAACGATACCTGAATCAGCCAATTGGGATAACCCGGCGATGATTTTTTCTTTGATTTCCCTTAATGATGTTCCCTGTTCTGCAAGTGCCGCGTTCAACATGGCCTGTCTTGCTTTGAGGTCTGCCACAAGTTGCCTGTAAGCCATCGCATCCTTGCTACAAGCTGCATTCTGGCTGGTCAGGCTGGCAATCTGGTTATTCTGGTCGGCAATCTTGGCATTTGCATTTGCTACATTGGTATTGCAGGTTACCGAATCGGTCTTCATTCTCTGAATCGTTTCATTGGCTACTGCCAATTCCTTTTTTGCCTTACAGGAACTAAAGGCGACCAGGACTACAAGAAGAATCCCCGTACTAAGCTTTCTCATGATGTAGGTTTTAAGTTTTTTAATAGAAATATCATAACCGATCCGACATAATTTTTCTCTTGTTCATTGCGAACACTAAAAATTAGAAGGACTGTAAAAATCGACTAATTAATGTTATAAAGTTCAAACACCCGACTTCAGATGACTATGTAACGGTTAAATCAGCTCGTTAACCTGCAATAAAGTTCAATTATGCTACTGTGTTCCGGAAATAACCGGTGCAACTCATCTTTATTTGCCATTTCAAACTCGTTGAAGTCGAATCCTGGTGCAACTACACAACTTACCAGTGAAAATTCCTTTCCCGATGGAATTACGGCGGCAAACCAGGACCCGGCTTCTATTACAATGGATAAATGGCCTGCTTTCTGATCGGAGAGTTCGTGCGTTATCAGGGTACCAGTCTGCGTTAATTCATAGATGAATAATGGCTCACCTTTATGATAATACCATATTTCATCGGATGCCAGGCGGTGAAAACCAGAATAATCCCCACCCTTCAACAGATAGTAAATGGAGGTACAGGCCTGTTTTAAATCTGCACTGGATTTCTTTAGAATTTCAATTCGGGAGCGGAATACTTCCTTATAAAATCCTCCTTCAGGATGAGGAATCATATTTAAATGACTGATCCAATAATCTGCATTTTGTATATTCACGGTAAGGGAGTTCAAACCAAAAGTAACTAATATAAAAAAAGTGAAAAATCTACTTACCATTTTGTTTTGCTGTTTAATATGTATGGCAAATGCCTGACAAAAAAAAGGCACTCTCGCCCATTACTGTTCTCATGATCATCACTGTGCTGGCAGCCATTGCGACATGGCTCATGCCTGCCGGCAGATATGATAAACTCAGTAATAAGGCGAATGACCATTTTGTATTAACGTCAGAAAACGGAACAATTGATATTCCGTTTTCCCAAAAAACGCTCGACAGTCTTCATATTCTGATCGGCCTTGAAAAATTCAGAAACGGCAGTATTCAAAAACCTGTTTCCGTACCGGGCTCATATCACCGGGTTGCCCAGAACCGGGAAGGACCGCTCGGCGTTTTGCAGGCACCGATCAAGGGAATGTATGAGGCCGTTGACATTTTTCTTTTCATAGTTCTACTCGGATCATTTATCAATATTTTCCAGGAATCCGGCGCGTTGGTTTCGGGGCTCAGTTATCTTTCCCATCGTTTGAAGGGGAAGGAAAGCTGGCTGATCATCCTGCTTACTTTTCTGTTTTCGCTTGGCGGATCCACCTATGGAATGCAGGAAGAAGCGTTGGTGTTTTATCCCGGTAATCACACCCATCTTTCTCGCGGCAGGATATGATTTAATTATCCCGGCGGCTGTTATTTATGGTGGCACACAACTCGGATACCTGTCATCTGTCACGAATCCTTTTTCTGTTATTCTCTCTTCCAACGCAGCAGGCGTAAACTGGATCGATGGTTTATCCGGCCGTATCATCATGTTTATCGTATCGACAGGTTGTTATTCATGGTTCATTATCCGTTATACAAAAAAGATAAAAAAAAATCCCTCTGCCTCCTATGTTTACCGACAGGATATTATCGAAACGGTTGCCCCGGTTCATATTTCAGCTGCTCATTCCCTGAAGCAGGAATTGTCGCTGAGAACAAAACTATTACTGCTTTTATTCCTGGCCAGTTTCCTGATCATGATAGCCGGTGTCATTCTGTGGGACTGGTGGTTTCTTGAAATGTCAACCCTGATCCTCACTGCAACCATCATCTTCGGATTCGTAATCAGGATGAATGAAAAAACTTTTATGGAAAAATTCATTCAGGGAGCTGAAAGTATGTTAGGTGTCGCCCTGATCGTTGGGACGGCGAGGGGTATAACCATTATCCTGAATGATGGAAATATCAGTGACTCCATTTTGTACTATGCCGCTAACGGTGTAGGACACCTGCAGCCAATATTATTTATCCTTCTGATGCTTTGCCTTTTCCTTCTGCTTTCTATTTTTATTTCATCCAGTTCAGCCATGGCCCTGTTGACGATGCCCATACTGGGCGGGCTGGCAGTTATTGTAGGAATACCCGGACGGGAAATTGTAAACAGTTATTTGTATGGCATGGGGATCATGGGTTTTCTGGCTCCCACAGGCATCCTTCTCCCCTCCCTGGCTTTGTCCAATGTAAGTTATAAGGCCTGGTGGCGGTTTATAAGGCCCTTCTTAATTTTCCTGTTGATTCTGTGCTCAATATTTCTAATCATCGGATTGAAGTTATAACAGGTCCCGGCGTTCTTTATGGAATGAGTTAGTTAACAGTAAATTGATGTCTGATTAACATTGGGGTTATATTCAGAATCTATTTTTGACAAACCCAATAAAATGAAATTCGTAATCCTGTACGCCCTGCTACTGTCTTCGGCACTTGCCAAAGGCCAGTCAGACTCTTCCACGCAAAATATTTTCATCATTACAACAGACGGTTTCCGATGGCAGGAAATATTCACGGGTGCCGATTCCGAACTGATCAATGATCAGCGGTTCGTAGCGGACCCGGCGCTTCTTAAACAATTATACTGGGACCCTACGGCAGAAGGCAGGAGACAAAAACTCTTGCCTTTTTTTTGGAATACCATTGCAAAGCAAGGCCAGATATATGGAAACAGGGATTTCCAGAATAATATGGATGTTACCAACATATATAAAATTTCTTATCCGGGCTACAATGAAATGCTCACCGGATATGCGGATCCCATCTTCATACCAAATATCCCCGTCCGGAATCGAAATACCAATGTACTCGAATACCTGAATTCAAAAAAAGAATACCGGGGCAAAGTAGCCGCGTTTAGTTCCTGGAATATTTTCTCTGCCATACTCAATAAAAAAAGAAATAGCCTTCCCGGCAATTGCGGATATGAAAAACTGGAAGACGACAGCACATTAAACAGAGACATCATTAGTATGTCGCAGGAACAAATCGCTAATAAAAAGCATACCCGTTATGATTTGCTGACTTTTTTAAGCGCGCGGGAATATATCGAGCATTTTAAACCCCGGGTTGTATTGATCGGATTTGGCGAAACGGATGAATTTGCCCACGGTAAACAATACGATATGTATTTACAACAGGCCGCCAATGTAGATAAAATGATCGCGGAACTCTGGTATTATGTTCAAACAAATCCTTTTTATAAAGACAAAACGACGTTTATCATTACAACGGATCATGGGAGGGGCAATCAAACATCTACATGGTATAAACACGGGATTCTTACAAGGGGCTCCGGCGAAACATGGTTCGCTGTAATGGGTCCGGGTATTTCGCCTGGAGGAGAGATCAGAACGCCCCTCCACATTTATCAAAAACAGGTGGCCTCTACCATTTCCCAGATACTGGGTGAGGATTTTCAACATGCAGAACATGCTGCCGGTCCGATTCAACTCATCAACATGTCGGTCTATCATCCTGCGGCTTCCCATGAGGGTATTTATTAGAGTTCAGGTTGCGTCCATCCTGGGCTCTGCGGCAGATTATGCCGCAACGATACTATTAACTGAAATCTTCCGGTGTCCTTATCTGATTTCAAATTTCCTGGGCAATATCCTGGGTGGCACGGCCCAATTCAATCTGTGCAGACATTGGGCTTTTAAAAATGTTGAAGGCAGGATGCCGGTCCAGGCGACTGCGTTTCATTCTTGCATTCGGAGGGAACCTGATCCTGTCGGCGGCGGGCGTTTACCTGTTGACCCATTATCTCGGATTAAATTATATTGTTTCAAAAACAATCACATCCATTGGCCTGGGTGTCAGCTATAATTATTGGATACAAAAAAAATATGTGTTTGCCTGATTATCCTTCGATATTATGGAATTTTGCCTATTAACGATTCTCCGATATCATGCATCGTGATGAGTCCGTCCAATTCCTGCTTTTCGTTGACCACTATTCCGAAATTCTGATTTCGTTCTTTGAATTTCATCAATATATCCGACGCTTTTTGATTTTTTTTTATTGTACAGGCAGCCCTGGTTTGCTCACGAATATTTTTACCGCTATCCCTGAAATAGTCCCTTGCACACAGATATCCCACCAGGATATTTTGTCCCTGCACAACCGGAAAATAACTATGTATACTTCCCCTGATGATTTGATCCGCTTGCTCAGGACTTATTTCCAGGTGGATAGAAACGACTTCCTGTAAAGGCGTCATAATGGACTCAACCTGCTGTTCGTAAAAATCAAAAATATTTTCATGGAGTTTGAGTTCTTCTTTTTCCAGCGTACCCTGCCGGTACGCCTGACTCAGCAGACTCTTGAGATCATCATCAGTCAATTTTTGGTTTTCGGGCGTGTTGGCGTGGATGATTCTCAATAAAAACCGTGTACTGACCGTAAGAATCTGAACGAAAGGGTAAGAGATGAATGTAAAAAATCTGAAAGAAGGAACGATTCTCAAAGCAATTTTCTGAGGAGATCGAATGGCCAGGGATTTCGGCAGCAGTTCACCGACAACGATCGTGATATAGGTAATCAGTCCAACACCAATCGCAATACCCAGGATATGCGCCCACAAGGCTGACATTCCCATGGCCACGAATTTTGGTTCCAGATAGGTTTCAAAAACTTCACCTCCATATAAACCTTCAATTAAACCGATCAGCGTAAGACCAACCTGTATGGTACTTAGGTATCCTGACGGTTCTTTCAGATACTCCAGGATGGTCTTTGCACTTTTGTTTCCCTTATCTGCCTCTTCCTGAATTTTGAACGGTTCAACAGAGACAATGGCGATTTCCGCCGCCGAAAAGTATCCATTTAACAGGATGAGCAGCAAGATTAAAATCAAAATAAACATAATATGAAATTTTCTACGGTAAGTTAATAAATACCAAAAACTATTCTGAGTCAAAGATTCACATTGCGGTCACACTTAATCGCTACCTTACCTGAGCTGACTCATTGAATCAAATCATTTATTAAAAACTAAAACAATTTATTATGTCAAAAAAACCAAACATCCTGCTCGTTCATGGAGCATGGGCAGATGGTTCCAGCTGGAGCAAAGTAATTCCACTACTCAGTAGTGCCGGATTCAATGTAGTTGCCACACAACAAAACTTATTATCGATTGAAGATGACGCTGAAACAGTTCGTCGCGCAGCCGAAGCATTGGATGGACCGGTATTACTGGTTGGACACTCCTATGGCGGTGCTATTATAACGGAAGCGGCGCATTTGTGTCCGAACGTAGTCGGGCTGTTATATCTGGCCGGTTTTGGGATCGACAAAGGTGAGAGTCTTGCTGTATTAGCATCCAGCGGACCCGTAGCACCTCCCGGTGCGGCTGCCTTCAGGCCGGATAAGTATGGGTATCTATGGATAGACCGTGAGATGTTTGCCGACAATTTTTGCCAGGATGTAGAAAAAACAGAAGCTCTGATCATGGCGGCGACTCAAAGACCATTGTCAGTCGCATGTTTTGAAGGAAAACTAACAGATGCCGGTTGGAAAAAATTACCAAGCTGGTATGTTGTTTCGTTAAACGACCGGATGATTCCACCCGAAGCTGAACAATTCCTGGCACAGCGAATGAATGCAAAAACCATTTCGTTACCTTCCAGTCATGTCGCCATGGTTTCTCATCCAAAAGAAGTGAGTGATTTCATATTGAGCGCCGCAAAAGAGCTGTCCGCTTCAACAGTGCAAACAGCGGCCATGACCGCTTAGATGAGCGTCGTCTTAAACGAACATTTGCCAGCAGGGCTGTTTCATTCGAAGCAGCCCTGCTATTTTTTGACGATTTGCGCAACTGGGTATGGAAATTGTTCGTTTTAGGTAGGATGAAAACGCTGATATTCTTCTCATTATTTTTTATCTTATCCGGTTTGCCACTCACGGGCAACTGGACGGCTGATGCAGACAAGGCTAAAATTACATTCACCGTTGACGGTCCTTTCGGCGAAGTACATGGTAGTTTTTCCGGCTTAAAATCAGAATTTGAATTTGACGAAAAAGATCTATCGAAAAGTGCTGTTACTGCCAGTGTCGATGCCGCCACCGTGAGCAGCGGTGTTGGCCTTCGGAATACACATTTGCGTAATGAAGAACAGTGGCTCAATACTGAAAAATATCCACGGATTCAATTTAAATCAACAAAAATTGAAAAAACGGCTGCAGGGTTTTCTGCATCGGGAACACTCACACTAAAAAATGTCTCAAAGCCGATCGTAATCCCATTTACGTTTTCTACATCAGGTAATAGCGGAACATTTAAAGGTCAGTTTTCCATCAAAAGGGAAGATTATGATCTGGGTAAAAAAGGAGGGTCCGTGGGTGAAACAATAAAGATCAATATTGAAGTGCCCGTGAAAAGCAGCTGATTTCGGGCATGGCCTGCCTTTTGATTACTATGGATACAGGTATCTAAAAACCTCTATATCGTGGTATCAAAACCCCAGTTTAAAAAATCAGGTTCAACGCTCTCCCGTATATTACTAATAACCGGCGTTACCTGCATCCTTATCGCCATAGGGTATTGCGGTTTTAATGTACATGAACTTTCCGATCGCCAGCAAAGGATCAAGAAGGATTACATGGTCATAAATAACGTTTCTTTCGGACTGCTTTCCGTTGACCAATGGCGGGACAATATTGTTTCAGCTGTCGACTCCCAGATTCAGCAATTCAAACTAACGCCTCAGCAGAGGCAGGATCTTAAAAAGGAAATCGAACAAATACTAAACGGTTTGGTCGACACGGCTGTGGGGTCTATTGAAAAACCGCAAAAATCACTCAGCGGAAAATTGACGAAACTCGCTTTTCATGTCCTCACCAACAAGGAGAAACTAAAGGAGAAGGTTCCGGGATTCGCAGATAAAATCATGTCTGAAATCAATAAGCCATCCAGCTACCGGCGGTTAAAGCGCATCGCGCAGTCTGAATTGGATAGCCTTGGGAAACAAACCTATGATAGTTCAAAAGCAGCGCAAAAAGTATTTATGGATTCTGTTTTCAAAAAATATAATGCCACCGACAAGGCGGGTTTTGAAAAACAAACGGAATCTGACCTGATCCTGATCAGAAAACAAACCTATAATTGGGCATATGGAATGCTGGGGGGAATCGTTGCAATATTATTCCTTTGGTGGCTGATCAGAAACCGAAAGGATTTATATACGCCTCTTTATATCATGTCCATTTTGTCTGCCCTTATCCTTTTGATCGTCGGTCTCACGGCTACTATGATACAAATCGATGCCCGGATACAGGAAATGGATTTTTACTTGCTTGGGCAAAATATCACATTCAAAAACCAGGTGCTTTTTTTTCAAAGCAAAAGCATTCTGGACGTCGTTGAACTGCTTTTGAAGACCGGAAAACTGGATTCGCAAATTGTGGGTGTACTGATACTTGCATTCAGTATTCTGTTTCCGATGATGAAACTTTTGTCTACGGGCATTTATATGCTGGATCAGAAAAAGTGGGCAAAAAATAAATTCATATATTATTTTGCATTCAAGTCGGGTAAATGGAGCATGGCAGATGTGATGGTTGTAGCAATCCTGATGACGTATATCGGTTTTAACGGTATTGTAAACAGTACCTTGTCTGATCTCAACCTGAACAACGGGACCATCTCCAGTATAACAACCAACAATACCGCGATTCAACCCGGCTATATTATTTTTATCGGATTTGTATTATACGGCTTCACATTATCAGGCATTCTCAAAAAAATTACAAAGGAAAAGGAATCTTATTTAAAACCGGTCGCGGTTAAACCGATCGCCACCGCGCGGTAAAAATCCCGGCATCTTTTTCTGTTTTGCATCTGCAAAATTATTCAGGTTATAAGTGAACGTGAGCATCGCATAGCGCGTGATCACATTGGTGCGTGTATAAGACTCCTGACTGGAGGTGACCGATTTGCTCACGGATGTATTCTGATTCAACAAATCAAATATGCTCAACCTCAGCTCACCGTTTTTCTTTTTAAATAGTTGTTTCGCAATACTGGGATTTAACAAGGGCACACTGGCATTATAGGCAGTGGAATGGTTATTTGTGTACGTATAGTCTAATGTAGCAGCAACAAGCCATCCACTGTTTGTATAAGCCGTCAGCTCCACCGAAAAAGCCTGTGAGAAAGCATTCAGATTGTTTTGCGGTTTTTTATACTGCCCGGGAATAGCCGACTGGTAATTGATATTGTACTTCGACGTGGAACTAAAATTCATGTCGAAATTCTTTTTAATATTAGTCGTCCAGGAAATCGTTTCAGATAAACCCGTATTCTTTGAGTACACATGGGCATAGTCATTTTCTGCGGCGGCCGCAGAGTCCTGTGCCAGTAAAGTCTGATTCTGCGCATAGGTAATGTTGGTAATGAAATTGAGATTAGATTTTGGCTTCTTTAACGGGAAACCATAATTAAGATATCCGGAGAGCGTATATGTGCCATTCAGATTGACATACGTACTTTGCTGGCCCCCTTTCGAATTATAATACACAGCCGATTGTATATCATTCACCACACTGCTCGCGTTGATGGTAGCAAAGAAAACATGCTGGGTTCCGGGATCAAAGGAGGTATATAACATCCGCAGGCTATGTGTGAACTGAGGTTTCAGCGACGGGTTTCCTTCCTGGTAATTTATCTGATCACTGGTTGTGATCAGCGGTTGCAATTGGGCTACAGAAGGAATACCCGTTCTGCCGGAATAGTTGAAACGAAAATGTTTTGTCTTTGAAATCGTGTATTGAAAATTGACTGTTGGTGTCGGATAAACATATTCATGATCGACCGGAATATTTTTCGTTGTGTTCAAACTGTTGAAGCCGGTATACTGTATACCTGAACCGATAGAAAAATTAAATTTTGCATTCTGCAAACGATAGTTCAGTGTGAACCGGTTTGCATGGGACACGAATGTATAGGAATTACTAAACAGGCTATCGAACAGGGTATAACCATGCAATGAATCGACAAAATCATAGGTATGGTTAACCGATACATTATGCTGATAGGTATAGTTATAATTGAATTCCAGAATCTGGTTCTTTCCTATGGGTTCCGTATAGGAAAGGGTCGGACTGATAGAATAAGAATGTAATGAGTCAGTATAGTATTGATTCAGCGTATCAATACTGACGGGCCGGTAAAAATTATTAACGGCATAATTGTACCCGTACCCGTCGTTCACATTGGCCGAGCCATTGATATCAAGAGAAATGGTCCGGAACTTTTTTGCGAATTTATGGCGGAGCTGCAGATTGGAACCATTGATGGTAAAACCAGAATTATAACTGGAGGAATAGCCAACGGATGTATTGACCGGCGACCCGTTATTGTCCACGGTGCTGGATGAGGAGGAAGCATTCGGGTCATTGGATTGAAATACAATATTCGGACGAAAAATCAACGAGTTACTACTGTCGAATCTTTGTTCGAGGTTAAAATTCAACCGATGGTTTTGACGGCGCTGGATATTTGATTGCTTGCCGGCCGTCGTATTTGAACTGTCCTGACCCGGCTGGCCCTGGATGTTCTTTATGACGCTGTCATTCTGATCGACCGTAATATGCTGACTGTTGAAGAAGTAGTTTCCGTAAAAATCGGTATTGGGACCAAATGAATTCCGGTAGTTTGCCCCGCCTGCCCAAACCGTGGTTACACCTGAATTGGTAGCTGTGTTTGCTGCACCGCCGCCCCTGCCTCCTGTACCACCCTCTGCTGTGAAATTCTGTTTGTTGATATCATTCGCCTGGCCTACCACCGAAATCTGCTCGTCATTATCAAAACGGTGCATATTCAGACTTTCATCATAGGTTTCATTCGTACCGGCAGCTGCTACTGCTTTTCCAAAATAGCCCTGTCGTTTATCTTTCTTCGTAATAATATTGATGGTCTTTACCCGGTTACCATCATCAAAACCACTGAATTTGCTCTGGTCACTCAGATCATCAAACACCTGTATTTTATCTATGATATCCGGGGGCAGATTTCTGGTGGCCAGTTTTGGATCATCACTGAAAAAACGTTTGCCATTGACCAATACGCGGCTGACCGTTTCACCCTGCGCAGTAATGACGCCATTTTTGTCTACCTGTATGCCAGGCATTTTTTTCAGGAGATCTTCCGCCACTGCATTGGGTTTCGTTGCAAAGCTTCCGGCATTGTACTCGACGGTGTCCTTATGAATGGATACGGGTGGTCTTTCGATGACTACTTCTTCCATCAGGTCAGTAGCAGGCTGCATGTAGAGCGTTTTAAAATCCACATCCTTATTATCGGCAGTAATGGTAAAGTTTTTCCGGATATGACTATATCCTTCAAAACTGATCATTAAATGATATGTGCCCGGCTTAAGATCTTTCATTAAAAATGAACCCTTCCTGTCTGTCGTGGAGAATTGGATATCGCTGGAATCTAAATCAACAGGCGTAACCGAAACGGTCGCCTGGCTGAGATCCTGTTTGCCTGCCGTGTCAACGATTGTTCCTCTGACGGTTCCGGAGATCTTTTTCTGTGGGAAAGCGTGGATTGCTGTCAGCAAAAAAACACTGATAAAGACAAAAGATTTCATCCGGTAGGCTGATATACGCTACAATTACGTATTTAAGTTTTTAAAAATTGCCGGGGAACCAAAAATTAACGGTTGTTTACCTTAATTCCCGCTTTGCCATTATCTTCAATACTTCAATTAACACCCTTTCCATGCGTCAATTTATTATTCTTCTGCTTGTCCTTTTTCTGATCAAACCAACGATTGCGCAGCAAGTATTTCCAGTAAAGGATATCAGTATTCATTGGGAAACGGTGCAAAATGATTATCAAAACAAACCTCAATCCCTGAATGCCGTTATAATTACCAATAACAGTACCAGTGAATTCCCCGGGACCGGCTGGAAAATGTATTTCAATTCGGCTCGTCTGATCGTTCCTGCAGCCGTGAGCGGTAATGCCAGCATACATCTGATCAACGGAGATCTCTTTAGTCTGACACCTTCACCAAATTTTCCCTCGCTGAAACCCAGGGCTTCTGTTCGCATCGAATTTATAGCAGAGGAACCCGTCGTGAATATCACCGATGGCCCCGAAGGGTTCTACCTGGTTTGGGATGATAAGCCGGATCAGGGATTTTCTACCGGATCAGTTACCATTGAACCCTTTAAACCAAAATATAAAGGTCTGATCACCCCTGCGATTCTGTATGATCAAAATAAATCCATACAGGATATTCCGATGGATAAGCTGACAAAAATATTTCCCACACCGGTCAGTTACCAGGAAACGGGCGGTTTCTTTACGTTGACTCCTGATGTGAACCTGACAGCTGATGAACGGTTTACAAAGGAAAAAGCCGGACTACAAAATACACTGGAAATACTTTTCGGAAAAAAAAAGACAGCAGAAAAAACAAGCGATGCCATTAGCCTGATATATAGAGAAGGAATGTCCGATGAAGCTTACGAACTCAACGTAAAACCCGGCATTATCAGCATTAGTGCTTCCGGATCTGCGGGTATATTCTACGGTATTCAATCTTTGAAAACATTGGTTCCTCCCGACGCATGGTCCAAAGCACAAAAAACAATACAGGTGCCGGCCGTGATGGTAAAAGACGAACCCCGTTTTGGTTACCGTGCATTCATGCTGGATGTGGGACGAAATTTCCAGACAAAAAAAGAAGTATTCAGAGTACTCGACGTGATGGCCCTTTACAAACTGAATGTTTTCCATTTTCATTTAACTGATGATGAAGGCTGGCGTCTGGCAATCGATTCCCTGCCCGAGTTAACAGCTGTGGGTGCGAGGCGCGGACATACACTCGACAGCAAACATTTCCTGCCTCCTTCTCACGGGTCTGGACCCGACACGAGTCAAATGCCGGGCTCCGGTTTTTACAGCAGGGCCGATTTTATTGAGATCCTGCGATACGCCAACGACCGGCACATCATCGTTCTGCCTGAAATAGAAACGCCGGGACATGCCAGGGCGGCCATCAAAGCCATGAATGCACGCTATGAAAAATTTATGAAAGAAGGAAATAAGGAAGAAGCAGAACGGTATCTGTTATATGATCCCAACGATCAGTCGAAATATAGTTCAAACCAGTATTGGAACGACAATATCATGGATCCTTCACTTCCATCCACCTATCGTTTTATTCAAACCGTTATCAATGATATCGTGAACACGTATCATGAAGCCGGTGTTCCGTTAAAAAGTATTCACTTCGGAGGTGACGAAGTACCCGATCATGTATGGGAAAAATCTCCTGCTTATTATACTTTCAAAGCAAGTCATCCGGAAATTAAAAGCACCAGTGATCTCTGGTATTATTTCTATGGCCGCGTGAACCAGATGGTCAAAGCCAAAGGACTTTATCTTTCAGGATGGGAAGAAATGGGCCTGCGCAAAACCACACTCGATGGCAAATCCATGTATCTGCCAAATCCGGATTTCGAGCCGGAACATTTACAAACCGATGTTTGGAACAATACACTGGGTGGCGGAAATGAAGATCTCGCATACAAACTCGCAAACGGAGGATATAAAGTAGTACTAACCTGCGTCACCCATCTCTATTTCGATATGGCTCATTATAAATCATTCGAAGAACCGGGATACTACTGGGGAGCGTTCACGGATATTGACAAACCGTTTTCATTTATACCCTTCGATTATTTTAAGAATTCAAATGTTGACAAGGATGGTCTTCCGCTAAACCGAAATATTTTTATCGGTAAACAGCGGCTGACAGACTATGGCAAGAGTAATATCGTGGGTCTGCAAAGCGCGGTATGGGGAGAAAATATCAAGACACCGGAACGATTGGAATATATGCTTCTTCCGAATCTGCTTGGCTTTGCTGAAAGAGCCTGGGCCAAAGATCCCGAATGGGCAACCGTGACAGATACAGCCCGCGCTAATATTTTATATGCAGAAGCATGGTCTTCTTTTCTGAATGTTGTTGGCAAAAGAGCATTGCCGATGCTGGATTACTATATGGGAGGTTACAACTATCGCGTGCCGAAGCCAGGTCTTGTGTTGGAAGAAGGCAAATGGGCCGCCAATATACAGTTTCCGGGTATGCCTCTCCGTTATACTACGGATGGTAAAGACCCCAATATCAAAAGCATGATATATAAAGATCCGGTTCCGGCTGCCGGCAAAACTTTACAATGCAGGGCTTTTGACAGCAGGGGAAGAGGAGGAGCCATTGCGGGAGAATGAATTGATTGAAAATGATTTCATCATCCCGATACTTCCGGCAAAAAAGGGTGTACGCTGATGCAGGGTATCCGGCTGAATATTCAATACATCTTGTTTCCCATCTGTGGCCTGCCCGCCGGCTATATCCAGGATAAAAGCAAAGGGATTACATTCATAAACCAGTCTGAGTTTACCTCGCGGAAATGGTGCCGTTGCCGGATATAAAAAAATCCCTCCCTTCAAAAGATTCCGGTGCAGATCAGCTACCATGCTGCCGGTATAGCGATGGGTGTATGGATGGTCTGAATGATTTGATCCATACTGACATGACCCGATGAACTGCTTTACTTTTTCATCATAGTCATAATAATTTCCGTGGTTGACAGAATAAATTTTCCCTTCAATCGGACACCTGATATCCGGATGACTCAGGGTAAATTCTCCGAGAGAAGGATCCAGCGTAAATCCGTTTACTCCCCTTCTTGTTGCATAAACGAACATCGTGGATGGACCGTAAATAATATATCCGGCGGCCACCAGGTTTTTTCCTTTCTGTAAAAAATCTGTACGACCGCACGGAGATCCTGTTTCCGTCAGCCGCCGGTATATGCCAAAAATGGTTCCGATCGAAATATTCACATCAATATTACTGCTGCCATCCAGCGGATCCAATACCACCACATATTTTGACTGATTGCATATTTCTTCATCAAAACAAACAAAATCATCCATTTCTTCAGAAGCCAGACCTGCGCAACTGACTCCGCGTTGCAGCACAGTCATGAATGTTGCATTAGCGAATGCATCCAGCCGCTGTACAGATTCTCCCTGCACATTCAATTGCCCCGTATCTCCGAGTATATCCGCCAGACCGGCCCTGTTTACTTCAACATGTACGCGTTTAGCTGCCAGTGCTATATCGCGCAGGAGATTACTGAGTTCTCCGGTTGCCTGCGGAAGCAGGCGGAGTTCCTGTTTTCTGAATTCCTCCAGCGTGAGGATGGTGCGGTTAATAATCATACAAGGATATTTTCTTCCAGCATTACAGCTTCATTTTTTTGTTCTATGGCATGAATGGCCCTGATGGTTTTGATCACCGAATCAGGCGTGACAGAAATCGAATCGATTCCTTCTTCCACCAGGAACTGCGCGAAATCCGGATGATCGGAAGGACCCTGTCCGCATATTCCGACTTTCACTCCTGATGCTTTTGCCTGGCGTATCAACATTTTCAGCATGCGTTTTACGGCGATGTTCCGTTCGTCATACAAATGAGCAACGAGCGCTGAATCCCTGTCCAGGCCCAGGGTGAGCTGTGTCAGATCATTGGATCCGATAGAGAATCCGGTGATATGGGCAGCAAATTCCTTTGCCATCAAAATATTGGAAGGCAGTTCAGCCATGAGAAATAATTGCAAACCCGCTTTGTCTTTTTCCAAACCATATTCCGACATGATATGCTTCACTTTGATCAGTTCCTCTACCGTACGGCAGAAGGGAATCATCACGGCCACGTTGCTGAGTCCCATTTTTTCCCGTACATGGGCAATGGCTTTACATTCCAGTCCAAATGCTTCGCGATAGGATTCGGAATAATATCTTGAAGCACCGCGCCATCCGATCATGGGATTTTCTTCTGCGGGTTCAAAATGTTCTCCGCCCAGTCAGGTTCCGGTATTCATTGGTTTTGAAATCAGAAAAGCGCACGATCACCGTATTCGGATAAAATGCAGCGGCAATTTTTGCAATACCAAAAGAAAGTTTCTGAATAAAAAACTGTTCTTCATTTTCAAAGCCCCGGATCGCGGACCTGATATGAGCAGATAAAACTTCGTCTTTCAAATTCTTGTGTCTGAGCAGCGCCATGGGATGGATGCCGATATAGTTATTGATGATAAATTCTTCGCGGGCAAGGCCCACACCGGCATTTGGAATATTGGAGAAGCGGAAAGCCAGTGAAGGAGATGCAACGTTTAACATCAGTTTGGTACTGATCTCCGGCAATTCGTCCAGGCTCGTTTCAACAATATCAAATGGAAGGGATCCGGAATATAAAAAGCCTTCATCCCCTTCGCTGCAGCTGGCGGTTACTTCCATGCCATCTGACAACAGGGTGGTTGCATTGCGGCAACCTACAATGGCGGGCACACCCATCTCCCGGGCGATAATCGCCGCATGACAGGTTCTGCCGCCTTTATTCGTAATGATGGCAGAAGCTTTTTTCATGATGGGCTCCCAATCGGGATCCGTCATTTCGGTCACCAGCACATCACCTGCTTTGAATTCATTTCCATCCGTCAGTCGCTTATCGAGTGAGTACATAATTTTTACGTGACCGCTGCCTATCTGGTCGCCCACCGCGATCCCTTTCAGTATCGGGGTCTGCTGATGCGGCTGCATTACATATTCCGTGAGTTTGGAATGATCCTTCCGGGAATGTATGGTCTCCGGTCTGGCCTGCACAATAAAAAGTTCGTGCGTCATGCCGTCCACGGCCCACTCAATATCCATCGGACACCAATGGCCTTTCAACCGGGTATAATAATTTTCGATAATCATAACCCATTTGGCGAGTTGCATGATCTGCTGATCATTGAGGCAAAATTTATTCTGAACCGATTTTTCTACCGGAATGATTTTAACACGTTCATCCGGGTCATCCCCGTACACCATCATCTGGTCCTTCAATCCCAGTTTCTTTTCGATGATCGGAATGTATTGATCATTCAGCAATGGTTTAAAAACGATGAACTCATCCGGAGAAATACTTCCCTGCACGATCAATTCACCCAGACCAAAAATGCCATTGATCACCACTGCGTCTTTAAAACCCGATTCAGTATCCAGAGAAAAAGCAACTCCGGAACTTCCCAGATCGGAACGCACCATTTTCTGAATGCATACTGAAATGCCAATGGCGAAATGATCGAATCCGAAATTCCGGCGATAACTGATGGCCCGGTCCGTAAATAAAGACGCAAAACAATTCCGGACGGCGTCCATGATAGCGGCCGGTCCACGCACATTCAGATAGGTTTCCTGCTGACCGGCAAAACTTGCATCCGGCAGATCTTCAGCAGTCGCGGAGGACCTGACGGCGACGTCTGTTATTTCCTGTCCGTATTCTGCCGAAAGACGATAATAAGCATCGATGATCATATTGCTCAGGTCCGGTGGAAACTTGGTATTCCGGATCATATTTCGGACCTGAAGTCCGGCCCTGCGCAATGACTCCATATTTTCATAATCAATCTCAGCAATCAGGGAACTGATTTTATCTGCCAGCTGATTGTAAGAAATAAATGACTGGTAGGCGTCGACGGTAATGATAAAACCCGCCGGAATCCGGATGCCCAGTTTGCAGAGATGCTGAATCATTTCTCCCAGTGAAGCATTCTTACCACCTACCCTTTCAATGTCACGGATACCTGCCTCCTGCAAACCCAGTATGAATTTATTTTCCATATACTTCTGTTTTTTTTCAAAAGTATAAGATGCCCGATGCAACCCATGGCTTCCATTTGGCCTATTTTTGTACTATCTTAACCTGTATTTGACGTCAAATGGACATGATATATACATTATGATACAAGTGTAAGAAATACATAATATAAAACCGGTCTGTTATGAAACCGCATTTATTGAAAATTCCGAAGGAGGCCGGGCATTCTTTCAGTGTGCGGTATGATGTGGTTTCTTTTTTTTACAACAAATGGCATTATCATCCCGAACTCGAACTGGTTTATATCATTGAGGCTTCAGGCAGACAATTCATCGGTGACAGTATCCATCATTTTAAAAACAACGATTTGATCCTGGTCGGTTCCAACCTGCCGCACCTATGGCGTTGTGATGAAAAGTTTCTCGAAAAAGGTTCCAGATTGAAAGTCGAAGCCATCATCGTCCATTTTATGCCCGATTGTTTTGGTACGGAATTTTTCAAACTTCCGGAGAATGCGGCCCTCCTGCATCTTTTTCAAAAAGCGCAGATGGGCATCCGGATCAAGGAACAGTCGAGAGATATCGTTTGTGGTTTGATGCGACGCCTGGTGGCTGCAAAAAACAGTGAGCGCATCATTTTGCTTTTGCAGATACTTGAAACGATTGCCAATTCGGATCAGACGAAAACCATTTGCAGTGAAGGATTGAGTTTTCAATACAGTCAGTCAGAAGCAAACCGCTTAAATAATATTTACCAGTATATCCTTGCTCATTTTACCGGGCCGTTAACCCTGGAGGAAATCGCAAAAATTGCCCATCTGACACCGAATGGTTTTTGCAGGTATTTCAAATCCCGGATCAAAAAACCATTTTCAAAATTTCTATTGGAAGTACGTATAGGTCATGCATGCAAACTATTAGCAGAAACGGAAAAAACGGTCGCAGAAATCTGTTATGAAAGCGGTTTCAATAATTTCTCCAATTTCAACCGTCATTTTAAATCCATTGCAGGCAGAACACCGCTGAATCACCGGAAATATTACCAGGAAATCAGGGCCGTGCGGATGAAGATTTCGGAAGGATAAAATACAAAATTTAGTTAATATCAGCCTGTGGTTCCGGGACGCAGTTTCCGGATACCTGTAAGCAACTCCGTTCACCGTAGCTTCGTATGGGTCATTTGTATTATCTTCATAAACCCCAGCCGGTATTTTTTTAACTGATCATGATTTTCTTAACATACTGACTAAAAATAGAAATATGAAACTTAGCCTCGTGGGCTTATTCCTGCTCCTTTCTTCATCCATTTTTGCGCAACTGACGGTAACGGAACAATTTCAAAAAATTACGACTCAGCAACAGGCCCAGGCATTCATTGATGCCAATCCGACACTAAAACCAGTTCTGTTGCATCTTTCTAACGGGAAGGATTCAACGCTGATTGACAAAAGGTTATTGAGACAGAATAAGGGTGATGTATTTTCCGTCGGTTATGTAACTTATAAAGTGCTTGAAGCAAAAGACACGGTTGATTACCGGGCCAGTTATATATTCCTGGACGGTTCCACATTATCCGTTACGGAAATCGACAGTCTCAAAAAAATCATTGTACAGAAGGCCACCGCAGGTGCTTCCTTTGAACAACTCTCCGACCAATATACGATGGATGGCAATACCACCCACGGTGATACCGGATGGTTCTTCGGGGTGGAAATGATGCCGAAGGAATTTCAGGATGCCGTGTCGAAACATAAAGCGGGCGAGATATTCTTCGTGGACGTATCAGAAAAACAATGGCATTACATTGTTAAAAAGACCTACGACGACAGGGAAAAGAAGGATATTACTGTACTGCGGGCAAACGGGAGATAAATTTTTTATTTACCAAGCATGGGAAATAATTTCCTGATGCGTTCATCATTGGGTTGTGCGCCGTATTCGCATATTTCGAATGCCTCGGCATATTTTACTTTATCACCGTGTTCCTTCCCATACCATTTAACCAGGGATGCCCGGGTTTGCGGATTGATGGTCCCGGCAGTTCGCTTGCTTAACCAATTAATGCGATCTTGTTTGCCTTCCGGAACTTCGACCAGATAACCACCGATCCATGGCAGCCATTCATACATCTGGGATACATGCGCATCCAGGCCGGCAATCTTTTTATCATACGTGCTGGTAATATCAACAGCGATATCAGGACGAAACGGATTGGGTCTCTGAAAATGATCTTCGAAATATAGGAATACCGGATTTTTCGCGGGTGCAGGCGTTTCAGGAGCGATGTTGGGCACGGCCACCATATAAGCAGCGTCCTGCACCAATACACCGGTATACCGATGGTCGGGATGATAATCATTCGGACGAGGCGCCATCACGATATCTGCATTCCATTCACGAATCTTCCGAATGATTTGCAGTCTTACTTCCAGTGTGGGCATCAGCAATCCATCGTGATTATCGAGCACGTCATAGGTGATTCCCAGCCGCCTTGCTACTTCCTGTGTTTCGGCATATCTTCTCTTTGCCAGTTCCTGTCCTTTTAAAGTCTGGTGACCTGCATCTCCGTTTGTAACAGAAACAAATTTTACCGCGTATCCCATCTGTGCAAAAAGAGCAGCAGTACCACCGGATTTTTCATCACAATCATCCGGATGTGCGCCAAACATAATGATGCGAATTTTGCCGCTATCCTGGTTGTGCATTCACAGAATGAGATATACAAATAAACAATAGCGGCCAATAGCATAAAAATTTCCCATAAAACAGTTTCATATAGAATCATTTAGAATTGGTATTCCTGGTACTCCTTTGTTTTTACAGGTAGCTGGCACCAATGTTCTGCATAAGGTTTCACCAGGTTCGCGGGCGGCAGTCGGGCCCCAGGTACCTGCTTCATAAAAATGCAACTGTCTGGTCGGAAATTTCTTCCATGCATTCAGAATCGGCATCACCACTTTCCAGGCGGCATCCACCTGATCGGCAGCGCATAAATAATGTGGCGTCGCCTTCCAGAACATCCAGGATCAGGGCCTCATACGCTTCAGGAATACTTTCTGTATAGTTATCCTGGTAAATAAAATCCATATTCACCGGCTGCAATTTCATTTCCAATCCCGGCACCTTGCTTTCAAATAACAAACAGATTTCCAGTTCCGGCTGAATACTGATGATTAAGCGATTGGGTACGACATCATCCTTAAATATCTTATGGGGTGAATCCTTAAACTGGACGGCAATAACGGAGGTTTGCCGGGGAAGGGATTTGCCCGTACCCAGAAAAAAAGGCACACCCTTCCATCTTTTATTATCAATAAAAAATTTGGCTGCAACGAATGTTTCGGTGGTGGAACTGGATGAAACCTGCTCTTCATTTCTATAGGCGGGAACCGGTTTACCGTCCACCGTACCCGCTGTATACTGTCCACGAACCACATTTTTAAAAACCTCTGCCGGCTTATAGATCCTCATGCTCTGCATCAGTTTTGTTTTGGCATTCCGGATCATTTCTGCCCGATAATCATCCGGGCATTCCATCGCTACGATACAGAGCAGTTGAAGCAGATGGTTCTGAATCATATCCCTCAGGGCGCCGGCGCTGTCATAATAACCACCCCGTTTTCCAACCCCTACCGATTCGGCTACACTGATCTGAATATGATCGATATACTGATTATTCCATAAGGGTTCAAATACATAATTCGCAAACCGGAAGGCCAGGATATTTTGTACGGTTTCTTTTCCGAGGTAATGATCGATCCGGTAGATCTGTGTTTCTGCAAAGCGTTTACCTAAAAAACGATTGAGCTTTTTTGATGATTCCAGATCGGTACCAAAGGGTTTTTCTACTATGATGCGGTCCTTCTTCTCCTGGTGGCAGAGTTTTAATTTATACAGAGAGTCGGAGATGACTTCAATAAAACGTGGCGCAACGGCATAATAAAACAAGCGGGTGCCCCTTTGTTTGTTTATTTTGTCGAATGATTCCAGTTTTTTCTTGAGACTGATAAATGTATCGAGTTTCAGAAAATCTCCCTGGATATAAAAAATCCGGGCGGAGAATTCATTCCATTTCTTTTCATCGGCCTTACCACTCCGACTGAATTCGTTGACACCCCCGAGCAGATAATTTCTGAAATCCTCGTCACTGGCAGGCAGGAAATCAACACATATCAGATTAAATGTTGAGGGCAGGTGATTGCCTATAAACAGGTTGTATATTGCCGGGATCAGCTTCCGGTGCGTCAGGTCACCTTTTGCACCAAAAATGGTGATGGTCGCAGGATATAATTTCTTTTCCTTCATGGTTCATTGATTAATCTCTGAATAGACTCAACCAGAAAGTTAATCCTAATCCCCATTAAAAAAAAGACGTTATGAAAACGAAAGCTCGGCTATCACATCCGAAAGATTACTCATGCCCCAGTGTTCTACATATTTACCCTGTCTCAGGCGAATAATGTCAATGACGTTGATGATGACCTTTTTTCCGGTAGGCGGAATACCCATGAAATCGCCGGAATGTGTTGCGTGAATGGCCTTCCTGGTTGAAACGAGGTCGCCTTCAGCAACCTGGTCAAGAATTTCGACAGAAAGGTCGGGGAATCCGGTCCTCAATATATCTTGTAAAAAATGGATCATTCTATCGGGACCTTGGGATGTGCCCGGAGGAGCGGCATGATTAACCACATCCTCCGCTACTAATTCCTCAAATGATTTCCTGTCGCCCTTTTCAACATATTCCTTATTAAAACGGATTACCAACTGTTTGTTTTGCTCAGTCGTGAATTGCATATATTTTTATTTGGTAGCAAAACTACAGGAGCAAAAAGGTTAACGTTAGGGCATTTCGTCCAAAAACTATCGATAAGCGTTCAATTTTTGCTTTTGAAAATCCTGGGGAGTTAGTCCAAAGATCTGCTTAAAGGATTTTGTGAAGCTCGAGTGATTCTCATAACCTATCTTATAAAAAATATCACCGGGTTTTTCATTGTTGTTCTGCAGTAACTCTCTGGCGATTTCCATCCTCTTCTGCAATATCCATTTGTTTGGGGATGTGCCGAATATTTTTGCAAATCGTCTTTTGAATGTGGACAGACTGGTATTACATAAAAAGGCCAGCTCCTCCACACTGATATTATTGGTAATATTTAACTCCACTGCTTTCCTGATTTCAAAATCGTCCATTTCACCAGCCGTAGCCGGTTGAAAAGCCAGTATCTTCTCAGGATAAACTTCCAGCAGGTGCAACATTAACTCTTCAAATTTCAGCAACTTCATTTCTGTTGAAATGTTTGCTTTCTTTTGAAAAAGCAGTTTCAGAGAGTCAATGAAATTTAAAATAAACCCGTCCTTTTTAAAGGCCAGATAGAGCTCAGTTGATATTTTATGGCCCGTCCTTATTTTTTCGATTTGTCTGTTATATTTTAAATAGAAATTCGAGAGGGTTTCATTGTCGAAAAAAATCAGGATGCTCTTAAATGGAATGTGTTCATTTAGTTTCATAGAGACCACGCAATTTCCGGCTGAAAGAAAATGAAACTCATCATCTTTTACAGTTACTTTTTTCTCCGCGAAATGCATGGTCTTTTCCCCGCTGATTACCAGGCTGATGGCATTTTTATTCAATATACTCTTCCCATGAAACGAGCCCACCGGAGCAGCATAATAGTGAAATATGATGTTCTCCTCTGCACCCTTACGATCGGGAAATATATCTTCAGGTAGTTTGAATATGGTCATCTTCCATTCCTTTGTTTCCTGGCAAAGATAAATTTTTACAATTAAGGATAGTTTGCAGACTGGGTAGTTCTATTTATCCCGTGATCTTATTAATTTGCTAAATGAAAATTCTTGTTACCGGCAGCAGTGGTCATTTGGGTGAAGCGTTGATGAGGGTTTTGAAAAATGAAGGGAAAGATGTGATCGGCGTCGATATTTTGCCATCTGCCTATACCAATCAGACCGGATCGATTGCTGACAAAATCTTTGTCAGAAAAAACATGCAGGGCATAACACATGTGTTACACACTGCCACACTGCATAAGCCACATGTTGCGACCCATGAACAGCAACAATTTATCGACACCAATATCACAGGTACTTTAAATTTACTGGAGGCATCGGTTGAAAATGCTGTGCGTTCATTTATTTTCACCAGTACGACCAGTACATTTGGCGATGCACTGACACCAGGGCATGATATGTCGGCAGCCTGGATTACAGAGGATGTTGTTCCCATTCCCAAGAATATTTATGGTGTCACAAAAACGGCTGCGGAAGATCTCTGCCAGTTATTTTATCGCAATCATAAACTGCCCTGCCTGGTTTTGAAGACTTCGCGTTTTTTCCCGGAAGTAGATGATGACCATAACATTGCGACCAGCTATGCAGATGCCAATGTCAAAGCCAATGAATATCTCAACCGGAGGGTTGATACAGAGGATGTGGTCAGTGCTCATCTGCTGGGTATGGAAAAAGCGCCACGAATTGGCTTCGGTAAATACATTATCAGTGCAACCACCCCTTTTCAGCAAGATCACTTGTGGGCGCTTAGAAAAAATGCATATGAGGTGGTGAAATCTTTATATTCTGACTTTGAATCAGTGTATGAAAAACTAGGCTGGAAAATGTTTCCAACGATCGGCCGGGTTTATGTAAATAAAAAAGCAAGAGAAGAACTGGGATGGAAACCCAAATATGATTTTGGCTATATTTTAAACAAGTTGAAAGGCGGAGGGAATTTTAAGAGTGAACTGACCGAAATGATTGGATCCAAAGGTTATCACCGGCAGTAATAAAACAGGCATTTTTGCTTCTATTCCTTAAATCACCAATGAAATTCATTGCCGGAAACCTGATGTTTATTCGAAGTCAGGCACTTGTCATGCACTTGTCATACAAGGCAGGGGTCTCTATAAGGTCCCTATATTGTCTCTATATGGTCTCTGGTCCTTATCTTAAAAAGTTAGCGCGCGGTTTCATGTATCTGGGGAAGGTAGCCAGACTGTAGCATATTGACAATGGACTTCGGAGTTAAAACATTGACCTCTGTTGCTGGTGGAAGTTGGATGGAATCAGTATAACCGAAAGGGGTCCATGTAATAACGCGGTTTGGGTTCCTGACCATATAGGATTTGCCAAAATATTCAACAAAACTGCCTTCGGGAAGATTCCCGAGGCTCTCACTGCAGGTAGACTTACTTCCGTCCTGGATTGATTCGTTCCCGCTGTAGTATTTCATCTATTTCGCCGATGGATGTTTTCATATTATACATATATAATGGATTACTCTCCACCCAAGCCGCTTTAAAGCGGTTAAAATCGGCCCTTCGGCACTCAGCACAGGGCCGGTGACCGGCGGAAAAAGCCGTTGCTTCATCAAGAAAGAAAAGTTCGGTGTATAAATTCGGCGTCATCACTTCGCGGCGACGGCCTTTAAATTCCAGCACACAGGTTATCCATGCTTTTAATCTGTATGGCCGGATAATTTGCTGGTGCTCGTTATGTATCAATCCACGGTTCCCCATCCAGGCACCCCTTGCCGAAGTCCGGATCAGCTGACCGAAGGGATCAACCCGGTTTTGCAGGGGATGTATTTGTATTTTATGAATTATCTGCAACATGAATATTAATTTAAAATTAATTAAAAAAAATTCAGCGTTTGATTACATAACAGAAACTGTTCGCAAACGAACAGTTCATATATCAGCAATTAGTCGTCTCGCTGATATTCAATCGTTTAATGTTTTGGCACGGAGTTGCATAATGTATGTCAGAACAGACACAGATTTTTTCTAAATGTTTTTTTCACAGCGCTGCAACATGATCGAAAAACCTGCGTCTTATTTACAGACATCAATCAAAACCAAATAAAACTTTTAAAAATGAAAAAGACAATTTTATCAATCGTAATCGGGCTGGCTTTGTTCAGTACCGCATTTGCCAAAGCACCTGAAAAAGCAACTGACCGCGCCATCGCATCTTTTATGAAAGAATTTCACAAAGCATCCGATGTCAGCTGGAGCGCAAACAGCAATTATATCATGGCTGCTTTCGAATTAGACAATCAAACAGAATACGCATACTATGATTATCAGGGAAATCTGGTCGGTGTGGTTCATCATATACTCACCAGCAGTTTGCCTGCAGATCTCAGCATGGATATCAAGAAACATTATTCCAACTATTGGGTGACTGAATTATTTCAGGTATCCTCCGATCAGGGTGATTCTTACTATATCCAGTTGAAGAATGCTGACGAAACCATTGTTCTGACAACAGAAGGCACCGGCAGCTGGCACCTGTATTCAGCTCCAAAAACAATCGTTACTCTCTGAAATATTTACAGCAGTCTGGTTTAGATTCTGAATCCCTCCGTTCCCGGAGGGGTTCTCTTTTTAGGCCCTGCTGTTTGATCATTCCATTTTTTTAATTGATAGAGAAGTAAAGTGGTGTAAATCCACGTTTTCAATTCTTCCGGGGTCGATATATCCAACTTATTCTTTCCTTGTTCAGTCGAATACTGTCGATACTTAAGGGTTTCATGGCATTTTTCACCTGTACATCCTTCCATTCACCAGTTAATACGAATTGATCAGACCGAGGGTCATCATAATGAAATGAATAAGCCTCTAACTGGTCTGAAGGGTTTGTCAACACGATAGTTCGTTTAGTTGTATCCTGTTTATAAGAAACTGGTGATGTTTACCCTGCAATCCGTAAACAGTTGCATAAGTTTCCATCATATAGGAGCTTATTGTAAGTTTGGTCCAGGCCAACGAGTCGTTCATTCGGACAGGAATCGAGTCATTGTTTTCCGTAAAACTGGTAACCTCATATAACTTTTGATTTTTTAAATCGTTTGAATAACCATCGCGCCGGTTCCTCGCATCTCTTACACTTTTGAATGTGACCCAAGCTGGTGCAATAAGCAATAAAATAAATGCATATCTTTTCCAGGTTGAGGAAAATTCATATTGTTTTTCGCGAAGCGATACCAGCTCCTGAGAATAAAAGAACCGGATAAGCCGATGAATATATGGAGTAATCAGGAACAAGTCAACTAATAAAAGATGAATACTAAGCAGCTTCACCATCACATTATAAAATACATTTAACAAAACGACATTAATCAATACGGTAGCGAGAAACAATGAACCGAACACTCTTGTCCGGCGAAATAGCAATAGAAAAGCGCCAGCGAATTCACAAACTCCCGTAAAAGTAGCATAGCCCGGACTGGCTCCCATAAAGCACCATAAGAGACTGAATCTGTCCAGCTCTCCAATTGGTCGAAGTAGTATATCCACATTTGGATAGGGCATTTGCACTGGAATAATTTTCACCACGGCTACAAAATCAATGCAATGAACAAGTAATAAGAAATATAACCGAAACCAATATGCAGACGATTGTAATCCCTTCTTTTGCGATCTCAGGCGTCCGAATAAGCGTCGCAATAATTGCTACCAAAAAAATAAAAATTAAAAATAACCATCCATAAACCGGGTCAGCAAAATATGCGTAGTCATATCCGGATTATAACCAAAATGAAAAAAGTGACGGTCGATCCAAAAAATCACGTCACTGAATATGTTCATCAATTCGGATACAGTAATAAAATGAAAATCAGTAATTATGAAGAAGGAGTTATAGGCAACCAGCGTCTGAAAACCGATGAAAACGAAGAAGAAACGAAACGCTGTCTTTTGGAAAAATGTCCAATCAGCCGGTTTATATGGCTCAGCTTTCCGAGGCAATAATCTATCCATCTGAAAGAATTGAAACTAAATGTAAACTGTTTCCTTCAGATTTATTTACGTCGTAATGCTGAGCATGAACCTTGCGGAATATCGGCAGTTCCGGGTGAAGTGCATTTTTTCAATCAGAGTGTTACCGTTTTCACATTTTGCAATGCTGTTCCGTTTTTTATTTCATCGGATGCCGTTATGAGTAATAAATCGCCTTCCTTCAAATTACCATAAATCTCAGTCATACCGTTTGCGTCTCTGCCCGTCTTCACTTCGACACGTTGAGACTGGTTATTGACCACACGAATTACGAAAACTGCTTCCGTTGAATTGACGACAGCCGATTTGGGCACGATAAAAGTGCTGTCAGTTGCAGGCAGCGGAAGGTTCACCTCAGCCACCATACCCGGTAATAACTTTATATCGTTATTGAAAACATCCATTTCCACCCGTTGGGAACGAAGCCTGCTGTCGATGGATCCGGACAGTCTTTTGATTGTTGCTTTGAAAGAATGACCAGGCATGGACCTTACCGTAAAACTCACTTCATCTTTGTGATTCAAATATTCGGTGTAGGCTTCAGGCACGGAAAGAACCAGGCGAAGTCTTTTCTGTTCCTGCAGGTTGAATAAGGGGAGTTCAGATCCTTTTCCGGCAGGGCCCACATAAGCACCCGGGTTTACATTTCTGGCAGTGATGACTCCGTTGAAGGGAGCCCGTATTTGCAGGTAACCCTGGGTTTCCGTAATTTCTTTATGTGCGGCTTCAGCAGACTGCAGTTGCGCGAGATCTGAATTCTTGCGGGCAGCTGCCTGTTCCAGGTCATTTGGTGATATTGTGCCTGGAGTCTTGCTGGTTTCCGTCAACCGATCGTAATTGGCTTTGCTGGCCAGGTAGATGGCTTCGCGGGATTTTATATTGGATTCCGCTCCTGCCAATTGGGAACCCAATTCGGGAGCATCCATAGTAGCCAGGAGTTCACCTTCTTTCACCTCAGAACCCACATCAACATAAAGTTTTTTGACAAAGCTGTTTACCTTGGCGTAAAGGTCCACCTGCTGGTAAGGGATCAGTTCGCCTGGAATCTGCAGAGAAGAAGAAAGTCTTCCTTTTTTCAGAGAGAATACATTGGTTACCGGAGCTTCTGCTGTTTCTGTTTTTTTATTTTGAGCCTTGTTTTCAGACCGGCAACCGCATAAAAAACTCAAAATTATAAACGAATGGGAATAACTTGTTTTTAAATTGGGATAAAATAATCAGACGCTGATTCATTGCCATGATTTTGGGCGATTAATGGGATTTCACTGAATGATTCAACTCAGGAATATAATGTGAACTTTCTTTGTCTTCAGGATCCAATGATACGGATGCTGTGGATGCTTTACCCTGCACCCAGGAAATACCAGGGGCAATATGAACAAAGCAGCAAAAGTGGAAGCGATCAGTCCGCCCACAACAGCGCGACCCAGTGGTGCGGCCTGATCTCCTCCTTCGCCGAAGCCGGAAGCCATAGGCAGCATACCAAACACCATGGCCACACTGGTCATCAAGATAGGCCTCATGCGAAGTGCCGCCGATTCCTTGGCACTCAGTAAAGCATTTCCGGTATGCATACGCAAATGTTCCGCATTGGTAATTAATAAAACGGAATTGGCAATGGACACGCCTACGGACATAATAATGCCCATATAAGATTGCAGATTGAGCGTTGATCCCGTGAGCATGGGCATGGCCAATGATCCGAGTCAATACGGCAGGCAAGGTCGATAACACCACCAGTGAAACTTTGAAGGATTGAAAATTTGCAGCCAGCATCAAGAAAATTACTGCAATGGCCGTGATCAGTCCAAATTGTAAACTATTTAGTGTATCCGATAAAACTTCAGTCAGTCCTTTTATTTCAATACTCAGTCCACTTGGCAAGTTTGCCCAAGGATTCAATCGCAGCCTTTACATCTTTAGTTGCAGTGCCCAGGTCTTTGTTATTTAGGTTGGCGGTAACTGATAAAAACGGAAGAGCTCCCAAGATTGTCATTTTCCCCATAGCATGTATCCTGTTTAACGGTTGCAACATCACCCAGTACCGGACGGGATTCATTACTAAGTACCGGAATTTCATTGATGTCATTCATACTGGTCATCTGATTCTCCGGCACTTCCACCTGCACCAGGTAACTGATATTGGTTTTTGGATCGATCCATAAATTTTTTTCAGTATACCGCGAAGAAGAAGTGGCAGCGACCAGTGAACGTGAAATATCCGAAAGTGTCACGCCCATCTGTGCTGCCCTGATCCTGTCAATATCAATATCGATGGTGGGATATTTAATGGGCTGTGCCAGCTGAACGTCGCGCAAATAATCAATCTGATTGAGCTTTTCAATTACTTTATCTGCATATTGTTCATTGATCTTTTTGTCTCTTGCCTGTTATACCTGACTTCAATAGGCGTTGGCGATCCCTGGCTGAGTACTTTGTCGGTCAGTTCAATCGGTTCAAAAGAAAGCTCTCACATCGGGCATCGACGATTTCATCTGATGGCGAAATCTTTCTTTCAAATTGTCCAGCTTTTCTTTATAACTCTCTTTTAACGCCACCTGCAGAACGGCTTCCTGCGGTCCGCTCATAAAAAGATAGATCGGACTGGTTGAAAATTGTCCGGGATGTTGTCCGACGAAAGCAGATGTCACTGAAATATTTTCTTTTCCAACCAGATCCTCCAGTATATGCAGGGCTTTGATTGTTTTTTCTTCCGTTCTTTCCATCCTGGTACCATCCGGCGCACGCAGCCGCACCTGAAATTGTCCGCCATTTACTTTTGGCAATACATCCCGTCCAATATTCTTAAAAGGAGGGCAATCAATCCGCAGGTCAGAATGGTATAAAAAATAACAACACTCTTTTGATAAGGAAAAATGCGGTCCAGAAAACGCAGGAAACGATTTCGGAATTTATCAAAGCGGGTCAGTTTTCCATTGCCATTATTCAAACTTCTTTCCAGCAATTTCTTTTTCTGGTCCCAGGTGTCCTCTTCCTCTGCTGCTGTAAATCCAAGTGCTGCATATTCTTCTTCATCTGTTAATACATGTCCGTCTTTGGCTGATTTATGATGATGCCCTTTCATCAGCCAGTTCGCCATGATCGGAACAAAGGTTTGCGCCAGGAAATAAGAAGTAATCATGGAGAATGCAATGGCCATGGCCAGTGGTAAAAACAAGGAACCGGGAATTCCCGTCATCGTAAAAGCGGGTGCAAAAACCGCCAGGATACAAAGCAGGATCAGCAGTTTGGGAAATGCAATTTCTTTACAGGCATCCCAAATGGCAATGCTTTCGGTTTTCCCAGAGCCAGGTGCTGGTGTATATTTTCAATAGTTACCGTCGATTCATCCACCAATATGCCAATGGCGAGAGCCAGTCCGCTCAGCGTCATGATATTGATAGTCTGATTGAAAAGATAAAGAAATAAAACGCCGGAGATAATGGAAGTTGGTATCGTTAAAACCACAATGAGCGCACCCCTTCTGTCACCTAAAAATAACAATACCATCAGGCCGGTCAGTATGGCACCGATGGCTCCTTCGGAAATCAGGCTTTTCACCGCGTTGATTACATACACCGACTGGTCGAATTCATATGATAAGGCTACGTCTTCCGGCAACTGGCTCTGAAATCGGGGAAGTGCTTTTTTCAGATTCTGAACGACTTCCCAGGTGGAAGCATCCGCTGATTTTGTGACGGGCAGATAGATCGACCGTTTCCCGTTTACCAGTGCATAGCCAGTGGTGATATCTGCGCCATCTTCCACGACAGCAATATCGCGCAGGTAAACATTTTCTACAGCCGCCTTTAAAAATCGGAATATCTCCGAAGTCTTTTATATTTTTAATCGTCGTATTGGCAGGCGTGAAATAATTGTAATTGCCGATGCGTACATTTCCCGCCGGCGTTGCCTGATTATTATCTCTGAGTGCCTGCTACCACCTGATCGGGTGTCAGATGATGAACCCTGAGTAATTCAGGATTTACTTTTATCACTACGGTCCTGACGTTTCCGCCAAAAGGTGCCGGTGATACCAGACCCGGAACAGAAGTAAAAGAAGCACGCACATAAACATTGGCCAAGTCCATCAGTTCATTATTCGAACGTATTTTACTGCTCAATACCAATTGTCCGATGGGCAGCGTCGAAGCATCAAAACGTATAATAAAAGGTGGCTGTGAACCCGGTGGAAAGGAGGTCTGCGCCCGATTGGTAAATGTGGCTACTTCCGCCGCTGCCTGGGCCATATTCGTACCCTGATAAAAAGTAAGTTTTATTAGAGTAAGCCCCTGGATATTTCTTGTTTCAATACTTTTGACACCGGATACATACAATAGCAGGTTGACATAATGTCTTTGCAAAAAAAGCTTCCATCTGGGTGGGCGTAAAACCGCCATAGGGATGGGAGATATAAATAACCGGAAGGTTCAGCTCGGGAAAAATATCAATCTTGATATTGCGGACTGCATTCACTCCAAAAAAGAATAAACCCATTACGATCACCAAAATGGATATTGGCCTTCTGAGCGCACTTCTGATTAATCCCATGAGAAGAAGTTTTGTAGCATCATCATCTGCTATCGAATTTCATTTTCAAAAAAACTAAAGTCACCGATGGCCGCCGCTTTCAGCAGCAGGGCCTGCCAGACATTACTGTCGGCAATATCCCTGTCCGTCTCTGCGCGGTTTAGTACATATAATGTCTGCGTAACATCCACAATATTCGTAAGGCCATTTTTGTATAATACGGATCTTTGCAGATAGGCATCCGAGGCAGCTTTCACCTGGACGGGTGCTTCGTTGTAATTCGCGATGGCGTTTTTTATTTTCTCATCTGCCAGCGCCAGTTGTGTTTTGATTTGTTCGCTGACCAGCTCATATTCATTTTGCAAACCCCGTGATGTCCATTCCTGTGCGGTAACCTGCTGGTGCACCCGGATGGGATTTGTTAGATTCCATACAAGACCCACTCCGAAGAGATAATTACTATTGGTAGGTTTTACGCCGTTCCAGTAATCATGGTTAAAAGCATCAGGATTTAACTGACTATAGTTGCTGTTGAAACCGGATCCCCTGCTCTGCATGACACCCACCAGGGAGAACACCGGATATTTAAACCGGTCGATATATTTTTCCTGTTGCCGGCTTACATTGATACGACTTTGATAAAACTTCAATATGGGATGCTGGTCCTCATTTGGAGGAATTGAATCATATAAAGAGGGTGGAATACGGGCTACAAAAAACGTATCCAACAGAAATTTCTGATAAGTTATTCCCATCAATTGCGCCAGCTGGGTGGCTTGTTCCGCTTCATAATTAATGGCGTTTGTCAGTGCTATTTTTGCACTGGATACTTCCGCGTTCGCCTGTGATGAATCCACCCCGGGATTTAATCCGTTTTTTGCACGGGCCACCACAACGACACTCAGCGCATGGGCCCTATCCAGGTTTTTCTGCTCGGACAATACCAGTCTCTGTGCTGCCAGCAGATTGAGATAGGCGCCGGAAACCCTTACCTGCAATTGAAATTTTTCCTGATCCAGGTCGCTGGCGTCCTGAAGAACCTGTGCCTCCGCCACTTTCACATTCTCGCGTACTCTTCCGAATGTAAAAAAATCCCAGCTGATATTCGCGAGGTACAATCCACCAAACGCGGCATTCCAGTTCTGCGTAAGAAAAGGGGGTCCCGAAGAAGCGACGCTAAACCCGCCGATGGGGACGACCGGTCCGAATTGCCCGTTGGCCGTGCCATAGGCCTGTTGGGCGGCGAGATTCAGATTCGGTAAATGATATGTGGATGCTTCCTTCGCTGAAGCCTGTGAGGATTTGAGATAATTGCTCTTTGGCTTTAACGGTACCATAATTATTGAGTGCCGTGTTCACTGCATCCTTTAATGTCAGTGTCTGGCTGCTGGCCCGGATCCCCACTAGTAAAAACAAAGAAAAATATGTTGCTCTCTTTATAATCCCGTCAAGACTATCAAACATCGGTTGGTTGGTTTATCCTTTGCATTCTGCAAACAACGCAAAATTACCAAACCAATTCTAATTGTATTCAAACGATTCACTACGATTTTCGAACATGGGATTTCGAAATATATCATATCATATCGCTTGAAATAAGGAAATAACCAGTCATTCACAAAAAGACAGATATAAACTTATTCAAATTGCTAAGTGATATTGAAAATTCGATCAGACTCGTTCGACCTATGCCTTTTGCGGTGTATCAAACTCAAGTATCCAATGTTTCCCGAATTTATCAGCCAGATCTCCGATCAATCCGAAAAACATCTGATTGATGGGATGATTCACCTTCCCTCCTGCTGAAAGCTTTTCAAACAGCGAACGCATTTCTTTTTCGGTTTTGCATGCAAGACTCATATGCACCGTATTGCCCTCAATAAATTCACCCGGCACCATATCAGTCGCCATGATTTCAAAATTTTCCGTTTTTAAAGATGAATGCAGAATGGAGTTGTGATAACTGGCAGGCATTTGGTTGGCTACGGGTGATTCTCCCGCAGTCATCAGCGAAAGCTCCCCGCCAAATATTTCTTTGTAAAAGCCCATGGCTTCTTTGCAATTGCCATTAAATGTTAAATAAGGATTCAGCGTTGCCATAAAATTTGATTTTGTTTGATTTATACTTTTTTAAATAACAATACAAAGTTGGTTCACAAAATGAAAGACCCGTAGTGCGGAAAAGACAAACAACGGGTGTTTTGCGACAATTATAACTCTTTGAGCAGGGCATCAATTTCCTTCTGACCCCAGTGAGGATTGAGCCCTTCATTCGAATCGGCGGCCAGTTGCCGTTTTGCAAGATCCAGCAGTTCCTTCGCTTTTTTCTTATCACCTCCCCAGAGCTTGGGAGTTGAATATTTTTCCCATCCTTCCAGGTAATTCGCTCGCGGATTATCAGGATTTGTTTTTATGGCCAATTGAGTATACTGACTGGCCACCGGCCCGTATTGTCTGCCATAGCTCATGGGATTGATAAATACCCGGGCCCTGTTTACCATGCTGATAATACAGTACACTTCTGATAATTCTTTTTTTTGGGAACCTGTATCAAGCAGTGATCTCGACTTTTTTATTTCATTTTCTGCTTTATCTGCAAAAGGTTCTATCTGGTCACCATCCTGCTGGTAAAGCCATCCGATTTTTGCATTGCAGAATGCCGCATAATACCAGGGAAGCCAGCTCGTTTTTTCCTGCTGTGCGATGGATTCAAAACCTGCAGCCAGTTGCTGGTAATCTTTTACTGCTGCTGCCTGATCCAGTTTGGCAACTGCCGTCTGCATTTGCTGACTGTAGTTATCCTGTGCCTGGATCAGATTGCCATACAGAAAAATAACAGCGATAAATAAAATAGTCTTTTTCATTGTTTTTATTTTTTATTATGATTATGTATTATAAATTCTCATTGATAAAATCATTTCGCCGGTCAATACCGAAACTCATGAACAGTCCGATATAGAATGACCTGGTAGCCGGAGGAGTCACTGCTATTTTATTCATCCCATTATAGCTGTAGTAGTATCCGAAAACCGGTTTGCTTCCCGAGTACATTATTACAACCAAAGCCGATTCCGGAATATTCCTTATTCTTCCATTTGGGAAATATTGAAAACAGGTAGGCAAAACTCAGATTCATCACATGGTAAAGGGGTGTCGTACCCTGGTCGTAGAAAAAGGGCGCCGGAGGCATTTTGCTGAATATCATAATAGGGTCTTCCGGAAGCGATTGTGTATGCCATATTCGCACTGAGATTGATATCCTGGAAATATTTTTTTACAACCAGTGACAGTGTATGCGGCGTAGAGAAGGATGGAGCAATCGCATAGGGAAAATCCATCCATTTCCGTTTTGTATCCAGGTATGTGTATGTGATCCAGTAATCAAGGTCCTTAAATGTTCTCTTGTCCCTCCAAAACAATTCAACACCCCGCGCATAGCCATTACCGTTATTGGAATAGGAAGGGTATGTATTGATGAGCCCTTCGTAAGTTTTATAATAGGCTTCCATCCGGAAGAACCGGTTGCCTGCTTTTTTCTGATAATTGATGATATAATGGGAGGCGCTGGAATAATCCAAATGGCGGTCCGCCGCCAACCAGTTGATTTCGGGCAACTGATAAAAAATGCCGTATGCCATATTGATTTGTCCGCCATCCGGAAACCGATAAGCCAGACTTACCGGGGTGCCAGGTTTGCACTTTTTATGAGTGTGGAATATTCAGCGCGGGCGCCTATTTTGGCCGCCATCCTTTTACTGATACGGATGTCTCTTTCTGCGAATACTGCGATCAGATGATTCACCAGTCTGCTTGTTGTATCGGCAAAAGGATCATTCGATGAAAGCAGATCATGATTATAAAAATATTCGGCTCCGAAACGGATCGCCTGGTTATGAGGAAGTTGTTTTCTCAATACGAACTCTTGCCTGGGCAAAATTTGATTGGTCGTGCTATCCAGATTATATTCATTGTAGGGATAATCCGACAGGAAAAGCTGCTGATTTTTATTGTTGAACAACTGGCGGGTTATTCCGTCTTTATAGTAGTTAAAAGCAATGGCCGCATCTATTTTCCAGTTGTTCTTTAAAAAATCCTGGTAAGAAAGATTCGAATAAATATTGGTATTCACCTGTTGAAAGGTTGACAGGAGGTTGCTGCTGTCAACAGTCGTATTCCGGATACCGATATTACTATAACCATAATTGCAGTAAAATTTAAGCATACCGGTTTTGCCAGTCCTGATCCTGAAATTGCCATCCGCTGAAAAGTATTCGGGTCCCTTAAAATAATCGGGTATCTGGGGAACGATGCGATTATAAAACTGGAGATTGCCATAACCGGCATTGATGCCGTAACTGCTTTTGTTGTTCTGAGCCAGTTCCTGAAAACCGGCGCCTATATTTTGCGGGAAAATATGCAATGACGCGGAAGACTTGTCCGGCAGATCAACCGTTTCCAATATCAGGGCGCTACTCATGGCCTCACCATACAATGCTGAATATCCTCCGCTGCTGAATAAAATTCCCTTGAATAAAAAAGGATTCAGTCTGGCGGGCTGTGGCAGACCCGGAACGCTGGCAAAATTTGGAGACGGCAAAAGCGCGCCATCCACGAATTGTTTTGCTTCTGCGTTGGTACCCCCACGGACAAAAAGGCCTTCCTCTTCACCAATCGTTTGTGCCCCGGGTAATGTGCGAAGTGCATTGGCGATATCACCACCGTTTCCGGCAACAGTTACCGCGTCGATCGGCGTCAGTGCGGCTCCCTTTGCCTTATCACTGGCTTCGAAACTTCCGACGCTGATGACGACGACATCCCCCAGCGTTTTTGATTCCAAATCGAGTTCAATGTCCAGATGGATGATCGAATCATTCAGTACAATTTCCATTTCGCGGGTTGAATAACCGACCGACGATATTTCAAGTTTTCGTTTTCCTTTTCCGGTAAGTATAAGTTGAAAACGGCCCGCTGAATCCGCATAAACGCCCTGGTTTGTTTCCTTAACGTGTATGGTTGCATCGGCCTGAGGATCCTTATTGCTATTGGTAACAATACCCCTAATTGTCGTCTGGGCACTTGCGGCTACAGAGCATAACATGAAAAAAAGGATATGCGCAATTTTATTTCGTTCTGGTAGCGTCATGTTCTTTGATTTACCAGACGAAAATATATTTGGTGACGGGGATATTTTCCGGAGAATCGATCAGCCGGATACATGTGCAGACAGAAAGGAGGGTTGTGAAGATTAGAGTGAGAGCATTTTTTCCAGGTCAGCTTTGTAAGATTCACTCAAAGGCAATTCGATGGCGCCGATGCAAACCAGGTCTCGTTTGATCGCTGTTATTCTTTTTGCAGAAAGGATATATGATTTATGCGTTCTCACAAACTGATGGCCGGTGAGTTTTTCCTCCAATGACTTCAGGCTCATCCTGGTCATAATGGGTTTTGCGTTATTGATGAGAAATATTTTCACATAATCTCTCATGCCTTCGATGTAGAGAATATCCGGTATTAATATTTTTACCTGGTTGTATTCAACAAATACAAAAAAATAATCCGGCAGAGGATCTTTTTGAAGGGGTTTGCTCTGCAGGTTGAAAAGATCATGCGCCTTGTTACAGGCTTTCAGGAAACGCTCGAAGGACACCGGTTTCAGCAGGTAATCCACCGCCTGATGGTTAAAACCCTCAAAAGCATATTCCTTATAGGCTGTGATGAAAATGACCATGGGAGGCCTTGGGAGGGATTCCAGAAACTGCAATCCGTTTAATCCGGGCATCTGAATATCAAGAAATATCAGGTCCACCGTTTCATTTTGTAACGCTTCGGCAGCTTCCATCGCATTTTTACAGCGTCTGACGAGATGCAGGAACGGAACCCGCCGGATATTATCCACCAGCAGGTCGAGTACCAGTTTTTCGTCATCTACAGCAATACAATTCAGCATGGCATTTCAAGATTTAATTTTACTGCATATATGTTGCCATTGTCCTCTATGGACAGATCGTATTTGTTTGGATAGAGAAGATTTAATCTGTTCTTCACATTTGCCAGCCCAATTCCGGAGCTTTCATCCTTCGAATGATTAGAACGGTTGTAGTTATTGGTCACAGAAAAATGCAATTTATTATCCCGTAGCCCGAGTGAAATTTTTATAAACGGATTGGGTACCATACCGATGCCGTGTTTGAAAGCATTTTCCACAAAAGGCAATAAAAGCATGGGTTCGATATAACAATCAGGTTCAGGCTCCTCTATATCCAAAACCAGATCAAGGCCCTCACCAAAACGTAGTTGCTGGAGTTCGACATAACTTCTCAGATAAGAGATCTCCTGGCTGAGCAGGAATTTGTCCTTATTAGCATCGTAGAGCATATACCTGAGCAGATCGGAAAGTTTTAAGAGAGAAGGCTCCAGTAACTCAGACTTTTGTCTTGCCAGCGCAACCATATTGGTCATCATATTAAACAGAAAATGCGGACTGACCTGCGAACGCAAAAACCTGAGCTCGGATACCATTTGCTCGGACCTTCTCTCCTTCTCCAGTTTCTCCGCCCGTGCCCGGTCCGTAACATAACGGAAGATAAAACTGGCCAGCAGAAAAGGAACCGGAGGGAAAAACAGAATACGGTGATTGAATGAGGTGAGAATAAATTCCGGAAATACCCATTTAACAACGCCGAGTTTTACGTAATAAGAAAAGGCCAGGATAACTCCGATGGCCAGGAAATAAAGCCACCAGGTGCGCCTGTTAAACAATTTGGGATAAAGGAAGTATGCGTTCAGGTAGAATAACCCGATTTGATAGATATTGGTTACGAGAAAAAAATAGTCCGGCAGGCCGGTATTAACAGGGAAATTGTGGAAAATGAACAATGGGATGATCAGCAGTGATGCCCATATGAGGAGATGGATACCGGTAGCCAGGTATTTCTGAGGTGACTGGAACATAATCATTTCTTCCTCGTAAAAATAAGCTGCCTTGTCCATCTGTTCAAAGAGTGGCTACGAAAGCCTGTTATGTGTCTGCAAAGAAATGATTTGTTGCGATCAGCATGGGATGCTCACTTTACCGCCTGCTAACCCTTTAGGAGTGACAATTGACCTCCCCCGGAATAAGCAGATGATTTTTATATAATTTGGTTCATATTACGCTATTTATGAAGTTGGCCTGTCTCTTGTTGGTCGCTCTTTACCCAGCCACTTTATCTTATTGCCAAACCTGGAAGAGAACCGGCGTTGAGAATACGGGGCGGGAGATATTATACAACCCGGATAATATTACGATCCAGGATATGGAGCAACATAAAAATGTAATAAAAGCCTGGTTTAAGGAACAATTTGTAAACCAGAATGTGTCAGGCATTTTATATTCCACCGGATATACGTTAACGTTTTACGCGTTTGATTGCAACGAAAAGATATGGTCAATCAATGAACTGATTTTCTGCAAGCCATCAGGAGAAGTTATTCAGGATTATACTTATGAATTCGAGTGGAACAAAGCTCCTCCCGGGTCTCCCATGGCATTATTATCTTACTTCATATGCAATAAATATTCCGGGAATTGATGGCGCGAGCAGCGCAGGGTTTACAATATATGCTTCAATCCGGAGGTTCCATTCGGCCGATTCATCAGTTCGTGAAGCATCCCCCCGATCATGGCAGCCTGATGCCATCCTGAAAATATTTATCTTTAGATAAGAGGTTAACAGGCCATTTTATTTGTCGAAAAGTAAATCAAATCAGAATGAAGGTAAAAAACCTGAAACCAAATATCCAAATTGCTGAATATGTAGAACGATTGCTCGTTATAGAGAACTCTCCATCGAATGATTCCTTTTCTTTACCATTATTTGCCAACGGATCACCCACCCTGCTTTTCATTTCACCAAAAGCCGTTATGGGCAATAAAGCTGCTTCTCATCTTACACTTTTCGGGCAGACTCTCTTTCCGGATACATTGACATTTTCCGGAGGGTTCATATTGATCGCCTATTTTTTTAAACCATACTCATTAAATGCCGTTTTCGGCGTCATGGCTCCTGAACTGACGGATTCACCCGTTGATCTTTGTTTGGTTGTACCAAAAAAAACAGCAACACTTGAAATACAATTGCTAAATGCCGGTTCAACGAAACTGATGCTGGCGCTATTAGATCAGTTTATCGCGGGTTTGATTGCCGACGCCGGATGCGATTGTCCGGGCATTCGATATGCTGCAAATAAAATCGCAGAACAACCCACACCCGAAATTCTCGGAAGGGTTCAAAATGAATTGCATGTTACTGAAAGGACTTTTCAAAGAATGTTCGAAAAAAACATTGGTATATCGCCGAATCTTTACAGAAGGGTTTGTCAGTTCAATTCGGCATTTCAACAGTTAAACAACCGTAATTTTTCAAAACTATCCGACCTGGCGTTTCATAATGGCTATGCCGATCAAAGCCATTTTGTGCGTGCATTCAAAGAATTTACCCATCTCTTACCAACAGAATATCTTGGCTTGGGAGAACCACCCGAAAGCAAATAATGTCGGTTTCATTCTATTTCCACCGCACGCTCACTCATACCTTCGATAATAATAATTAATTAAATCAGAATTATGTCAAAAGAAATTTATCCCTGCTTGTGGTTTGACGGAATAGCCAAAGAAGCCGCCGATTTTTACTGTTCCATTTTTAAAACCGCCCGGATCACTGCAGAAAATCCCATTGTCGTGAACTTTGAACTGAATGGCAGCAAGTTTATGGCGTTAAACGGAGGGCCTAAATACAAACCGACACCTGCGACTTCCTTCGTTATACCTTGCGATACACAGGAAGAAATTGATCACTATTGGGAAAAGTTGGGTGAAGGTGGCCGGTATGATCAGTGTGGATGGCTGGATGACAAATACGGTTATTCCTGGCAGGTAGTACCTTCCATTCTAAATCAGCTCATGGCTGATCCCCTAAAGGCACCAAAGGTCGTCGCCGCGTTTTTGAAAATGTCAAAGTTTGATATTCAGACTTTATTGGATGCGTAATTGCCAAAGCTCCATTCCTGAATTTCACCAATGGTCGCTTATCATATGATTACAGCATCCATTGACTTAACAGATGTAAAAAGCGAGGCGCTTACACAATTCGTGCGGTCGCTGGTATATGCCGCTGTCTGGATCAGCTTTATGGTAAAATCCGAAAATGTAAAGAGAATTTTTGTTTTTCCGTACAGCTGTGCTGATGCTGATCTGCCACAATCTTTGCCCGGCCATCACTAAAAGCTTTAACTTCAAAGCACCATATTTCCCATTCAAAAAGCCGGATTATTTAATGTATCAGACCTCCCGGATATGAAGCTTTGTTTTTTTTGTCTGCTGGTATGTTTTACCGCTATTTGCCGTGGACAGGGAAATGATTACAGCCAATCAGATTCGACGGTTATTCTGCAATTGCTCAAAACCGCCAATACATACAATTTTTCCAGAGCAGATACGGGTTTGAAACTTGCGCAACAGGCACTGGATATTGCCAGGAAAATACATTTTGAAAAAGGTGAAGCTCTTGCAATTCATATCTGCGGAGAAGCGTATAATATGCTGGGAGATTACCCCCGGTCATTACAATGTCAATATGAAGCTATTGGGAAATTTAAAAAAATAAATGATCCGCAGGGGGAAGCGGATGCGATATCTTATATCGGTATTTTGTACATTCAGCTGGGCCAATACCGCGAGGCATTAAACTATTTAATGTCTATAAAAGATATCGGCCGGCAGAATCCCGATATCTGGAATGATCCGTTTATTTTTTGCAATATCGGGGACGTTTACGATTCATTAAGAATGCCCGACTCCGCACTGTATTATCAAAAACGGGCTTATGAATTCCTCCCGGGTATTCGCCTGCCCCATCTGAGATCTTTCATGTTACGGCATATGGGAAACATCTACGCCGAATTCGGTAAAAATGATTCTGCGATGAAATATTACAGGGCCGCTATTTCAAATGCACGACTTTCATCCGACAAGGTAAATTTGAGCTCTGCTTTGAAAGAAATGGCGGATGTATACAAATCCAATCATCAGTATGATTCCAGTCTTTATTATGCAAAAGAGGCTTTTGTGAATGCGCGGAACGCAAATATCGCTTTGCCGTTATTGGATGCCTGTACATTATTGTCCTCGTTATACCGGAACGCCGGACATTATGATAGCGCCTTATTATATGCCGATATCGCCGCTGCCAGCAAAAACAGTTTGTTCGGTCCCGAAAAATACAGACAGATGCAATTACTTCTTTTACGGCAGCAGCAACAGGAAGTGGCAATCCGGGAGGAAGCAGAACAATTTAAAAACAGAATAAAATATGTAGCGTTATCGACAGCATTGGGTGTATTTCTGCTGCTGGCATTTATTCTTATCCGAAACAACCGGCAAAAACAAAAAACAAACGAACTTTTACTAACTCAAAAAGGAATTGTTGAAAAATCCCTGTCAGAACTGAAGTCAACACAGGCGCAACTGGTACAGCGGGAAAAAATGGCCTCACTGGGAGAACTGACTGCCGGTATTGCCCATGAAATACAAAACCCGTTAAACTTCATCAACAATTTCTCAGAATTGAATAAAGAACTGCTTGACGAATTAGCCGGGGCGAAAAAGTCAGGTCAGGATACAGAAGCCGACGAGCTGTTGGCAACCCTGAAAGAAAATCAGGAAAAAATATACCATCACGGAAAACGCGCCGATGCGATTGTAAAAGGGATGCTGCAACACTCCCGGTCAAGCAAGGGTGCAAAAGAACTTACAGATATCAATGTGCTTGCTGATGAGTATCTCCGCCTGGCTTATAATGGCTTTCGGATAAAGCCGGATTCGATCGATATTTCCTTAAAGACAGATTACGATAAAACAATCGGCCGCGTAAATATTATTCCGGGAGACTTAGGAAGGGTGCTGCTGAATATATACAATAACGCCTTCTACGCCATGTCCGAAAAGAAAAAACATTCCCGTGCAGAATTTGAACCTGAACTTCTTGTGGGTACAAAAAAGATAAATAGCCAAATTGAAATCAAAGTGCAGGACAATGGTACGGGTGTGTCTTCCACTTCGGTTGACAAAATATTTCAACCCTTCTATACGACCAAACCCACCGGGGAGGGGACCGGGCTCGGACTATCCATCAGTTATGATATTGTGAAAGCACATGATGGCGAAATCAAGGTGTATTCCAGGGAGGGAGAGTTTACTGAATTCACAATTCTGCTTCCGGGTGCTTAGACAGGCCTTTTCTATTTCTCCTGCATTTGACTGAAGAAATATTTTATAACGTCCAAATTGACATCGGCTGTCGTCCAGTGCCCAATCCCTTCATAGGTTTCACCGACAGCCCCCTATCCTTTTATTTCGCTGCACATCGATGGCAAGGTAACTCATTGATTAATTACACATTAACTCCAACATTAATACAAACAGCGACCCTCATGTTAAGAATAAATCGTTAGGCAAAAAGCGTTAGCGTTATGCATTCAATATTCTTACCAGGTTGCTGCTGGGTTGCTGCTGGCTTGCTGTTTTCCTCCTGAAAACAGCAGGAAAACAGCAACAAAGCAGCAACCCAATAAGAATTTGGTAAGAATCTTATATCATGTCAACCGGATTACCGGCATCGTAAATGATTGGCTGCAAAGAATTTATATTCTCAATCGTCCTATCGAAGCTGGCAGATAGGGTCCCGGGACTCCATAAACCTTCGGTTGACTGCACAAATTTGAAATGAATTTCAGGTCGTCTTTCGAGTTGTATCGTAGACTACGAAATTTCCCTTCAAACGGGTTGCATATTTACACTGATAACCTCTTTACTATAATTTGAAAAAATATCTATGGCTTCATATAGTTCAAATCCGATTCCCTGCCCAAGTTGATGTAGTTCCGTCATACTATGCGTCAGAAATATGGAAACAGCTTTTTTTACAGGGTCCGCTGACCACCAGCCACCATATGCCCCGGGCCATCCAACAGAGCCAACTGAACCCGCACAGGGCATAGATCCATACATGCTTTCTTTCATTACTACGGCAAGCCCGAGGCCAAAGCCATAATGTTCTCTGAACATTTTTGAATTCATTAATGTTGAATGTTCCCTTTGATAGTCGGTCAGTTGATTGGAACACATGAATTGAATCGTTTCCGGTTTTAAAATTTGTACACCGTTTGAACGTCCGTTTTCTACAAAAAGAATTGCAAACTTCAAAAAATCGCCGATGGTTGACCATAGTCCCCCACTGCCTGCTTCAAATTCCAAATCGGGTGGGCGTTCTTTGAAAGCCATTTTTGATGGAACGGTTTCAAGGTTTACCGGTTTACCTGATTCGTCATAACCCATGTTTGATGCACACCTGTTTCTTTTGTTATGGGGAACATCAAAAAAAGTATCTGTCATACCCAATGGATTGAATATTTTTTCCTCCATTACTTTGCCCAGTTTTTTCCCCTCTATGATTGAAATGAGAATACCCAGCAGATCAGTAGATTTACCGTAATTAAATAGCTCACCCGGCTGACTTACCAGGGGTAAACTGGCCAGCCCATTTATCCATTGTTCGATTGTTCGTTCTGTATCAATGTCGCCTCCCAAAACCTCATCGTAGTCATCTTTCAATTTTCCTTTCTGAAATCCACTGTACGTAAAACCAGCTCTATGTGTCAGTAAATCAAGTACAGTAATAACCCGTCTTGCCTCTTCGTATTCGCCAGACTGCTTATTCAGGACTTTCATCTTCCTGAATTGAGGAAACCATTTCGTTATCGGATCGTCGAGATTAAATTTCTTCTCTTCGTATAACATCATGGCGAGTACGGAGGTAATCGGTTTTGTCATGGAAGCGATTCTGAAAATGGTATCCATGGTCATTAATTCATAAGTCTCCAGATTCATGTAACCCAGACTTTCCTGATGCAAAACCTGACCATCTTTCCAAATTATGCAGTTGACTCCGCCTAACTTTTTATTATCTATAAATTTTTTAAACACTTCTCGTTTCTTATTTAATTTCTGAAGACTTTCCCCGGCCTGACCGTCAATGTTCGTGGCTTTGTATTATTTAAAAAAGTATCCTTCTTAAAGAAAGTTAAGATTTTTGCCCGGGATGAATTTATCTATAAATCTCTGAGTATAAGAAAAGGCAGAAAGAAATGCCTAATTTGAATACAAATGAATTTTGTCTACAAACGAACAGTATTTTTTACAAGCATTCTTGTTTTATGTATTATTGTTTTTAATTGCTGTATATCTAATGATTCGCAAAAAAAAGTTATTATATCGAATTTAGACGGTGAGCAGTATGCAGGATCTGAAGCCTGCAGAACTTGCCATAGTGCCATCTGCGATTCTTTTAATACCACAGTACACAACTTAACATCGGGTATAGCTTCCAAGGATTATATCAAGGGCAGCTTTGCAAAAAATGAGAATATGTTTGTCTATAATGATTCCATGAAAGTTGTGATGGAAGAAAGGAAGGCCGGCTTATACCAGGTGGCTTATGTTAATGATAAGGAAGAAAGAGCACAGCGTTTTGATATTGTAATAGGTTCAGGTAAAAAAGGACAAACTTATCTTTATTGGAGAGATAATGAACTTTACCAGCTTCCTGTTTCTTATTTTGGCAGCGTGCATCGTTGGGCTAATAGTCCCGGTTTTCCATCGGGAACTATCTTATTCGATAGGAATATTGAATCACGATGCATGGAATGTCATACGACAATTGCAAAAGAGATTACAGGAACTGATTATTTACGAAACAAGATAATATACGGTGTAAGTTGTGAAAAATGCCATGGACCTGCAGCAAAACATATAGAATTTCATTTGCAAAATCGGCAAGAAAAACAAGGGAGATTTATTACAAATCCTGCTTCATTAAACCGTCAACAGAGTCTTGATGTCTGTGCATTGTGCCATTCCGGAGTAATGCAAAGTATGAAGCCCGCCTTTTCTTTTCTTCCGGGAGATACTCTCTCTAAATATTTTATAAAAAACTCAACCAAAATAGATTCCTTTAAACTGGATGTACATGCCAATCAATATGGATTACTAACTGCCAGCAAATGCTTTAGGATCAGCGGAACAATGACCTGCTCTACATGCCATAATACACACGTTAAAGAAAGCGGGAACTTAATTGCTTATGCACAAAAATGCATGAACTGTCATGCCCAAACCAATCATAAACAGGGAATACTCAAAGAAGAATCACAATCTTTTATGATGGCTAATTGTGTGAATTGTCACATGCCTGTTGGCGCTTCTAAAAATCTTACCTTGCTTGTTTCCAGAGATAAAACTCCTTCTCCGGAATTGGTTCGGTCGCATCTGATTGCCATTTATTAACTACGTTTTTATTAGATGTTTATTTTCCTATTTCGCGTTCCCGAATTTTACACCTTAACAAGGCTGTTTTTCGGTGAAATCCGGTGGGTCAAAAAAACAAAAAGCCCGTAAACACTGCGTTTCACGGGCTTTCAAACATAATCAATAGACTGAAAAGTGGAGGTGAGGAGAATCGAACTCCTGTCCAAACATATTCTTCAAAAGCTTTCTACATGCTTATTTGCTGATTGATTGTCGGGGAAGAAACGGACAACAACAAACCAATCCTTCCCTTAGCTGAATAGTCTTAGGTTCAGATCACAGCCTTTCTGAACAGCGTCCTCTTTTGTTTTTAGTCGGCGGTGCAGCTTGGTAACAGGCGAACCTGCCACACGGCCCGAATGACTACTTAATCACTGATTAGGCAGCCATGGCATACTGTGTATTGCCATTTGAGATTTGAATATTCAGATTAACGTGCTAATTATCCAACGCACGACATGCTTATACTTTCAAAGATCTACGCTGTCAAAACCAGGCACCCCCAGTATTGATGAACCTGCAAATTTAATGAATTTTACCAAGAATTCTAACTCTGATCAAGGAGTCTCTGCTGAGGTTATCAAACGGTTAGTTGGAAGGCGTTCCCATTAAAATTTAGTAAAGCTCACAATTTTAACAACGGAATCAGTTATGCATTGATTCGCAATCATACCAAAATCGCAGCGGGAAAGTCCAGTATTTTGATAGATCAACCAGGTATGTATATTCAGAAATTCTTTGTATTTAGTGGTCATGGAATCATCATAATTTTCTGGCCTGATCGTCGAACTGTCGTCAAATACTAAAATATTCTTATTGTCAGTTACATACCTTACTCCGCCTCCATCGACACAGGTGCAGGCATAACTCAATGTCCCGGAGGTAACCAACTCTCCCGGCTTTAATGACGGAAGAGTTGATTTGGCTGAGGAACTGGTGCTCTTCATACATGAAAGAGTACAAGCCAAAAGAATGGAAATATAGAAGAGATTTCTCAATTGTGTTTTTTGCTTCAGGTTAAGTTACTAAAAATTAGGAACGCAAACGAACCAGTTTATTCCTTCTCCAACTTTACGACTTCCACCATGGGTATCGGATGCTGTTGCGAGCAGGGAACCATTCCTGAAGTGCAGCCTGATTCGCCCCTGTCAATAAAAGTTAAGCGTGCGTGAACGCCTACCCATTCTTTATAGTGAAGGTACTGGGCATAATCATCTGAAAAATCATTCCTGAACAGGAGCAGATTCAATGAATCTGTTTCAAAAAAAAGTCCGGGACCATCTACAGCCGGATCCATATACTTTAGGGTTCCAGTAATCGTTTGCGAAGAAACGGACGGACTATCTTTCTTGCATGAAAAAAGGAAAATGAATAATATGGAGAACGCGAAGAGAACCTTCATATTTCTACTGATACAAAGAACTACGAAAAGGTTGCATCATGCCGGAGGTGCGATGCATGATGCAGCGTCCTGCGTCCCGCTTCCTGCCGCTACCTCCCTTTGCCCCAACCAAACCAGTCATTTCCATTTACATAGATCATGACCGCGAGCAGCACCACCATGCCCACCACCTGAGCGTATTCCAGCAATTTCTGACTGGGTTTACGGCCCGTGATCATTTCCAGCACGGTGAAGAGCACATGTCCCCCATCGAGCGCGGGGATCGGAAGGATATTAAAAAATGCCAGCGCAATAGATAAGAAAGCAGTGATGGTCCAGAACGATTGCCAGTCCCACATGGACGGGAAAATAGATCCGATCGCTTTAAATCCGCCGACCCCTTTATATGCTTCTGTTTTTGGAGAAAGTATTTTTTTAAACTGATCCACATAACTTCTTAATTTCTCTACTGCCAGGTGTACACCCGCAGGAAAAGATTCAAAGAAGCCAAATTGTGTTTTTTCGATTCGGATCAATCCGAGGCTGTCCATTACTTCAGGGTCATACAAACGATAAAATCCCAGTGTGCCATCTGCATTCACCGACGCATTCAGCGTATCTGTTTTGCCTTTTCTTTCAATGGTCAGGGCTACCTGCTGTCCTTTATGCGCGTCAATGGCTTTTTTATATTCTTCGTAAAAAGGTGTCGCGATTCCTTCTACGGCTGTAATCTGATCCAGGCGTCTCAGACCTGATTTATACGCTTTGGATGTATCGGGAACGATATCTGCAATGACAGGTACCCTGGGAAGGAATAATACGGAGCTGTTCTTTTTTCTTTCCACCAGTTTTCCGATCAGCGCAGTTGGCAGATCAATGGTTTGGTGGACACCATCACGAATCAGATCCACAGGACCACCGCCTCCCATTAAAACTCTTTCGGGCAGATCATCAAAATATTCGACCGGCTTGCCTTTTACTGTTAAAATTTTATCTCCGTTTCGAAAACCGACATGATACATCAGACTGTCCTGTACTGATATTCCATAAGCCAGACTGCCCATGGGAATTTTTTTCTGACCCCATGTATACAGGATCATCGCATAGATGAAAAATGCCAGCAGTACATTCATCGTTACACCGCCAAGCATAATGATCAACCGTTGCCAGGCTGGTTTGCTTCTGAATTCCCAGGGTTGAGCAGGCTGGCTCATCTGCTCCTTATCCATGCTCTCATCCACCATACCGGCAATCTTCACATAACCTCCCAAAGGAAGCCAGCCAATACCATATACTGTGTCTCCGATTTTTTTCTTTACGAGTGCGAACCAGGGATCAAAAAATAAAAAGAATTTTTCTACGCGGCATTTGAATATTTTGGCCGGCAGGAAATGACCGAATTCATGAACGATCACCAGCAGGGATAAGGAGAGGATAAGTTGAGCGGCCTTGATACCGACATTTGACCAGTCGATCGCCAGCATTACAATGGAATTATTCATTTTACAAAGATCAGCCGCAGTCCGTGTTCACGTATGCCTGCCGGGAATTTTACAATTTTATTAAAGAAGCCGCGAAGTTACGCGCCTCACCATCGCTTTCAAAATAATCCTCCAGCGACGGTTGCTCCACAAATGGGATTTTTTGTATCGTTTTTTCGATCAGATCTGTCATATCCAGAAAGCCGATCCGGTTCTTTAAGAACGCATAAACGGCAATTTCATTGGCTGCATTCAGCACACATCCTGCATTTCCTCCCCTGGACAGTGCATCTTTGGCGAGTTGCAGATTACGGAAGGTCCGGATATCGGGTTCTTCAAAACTCAATTTATCCGGTTTAAAAAAGTTGTAGCGGGGCAGTTTATTCGGAAGTCTCAATGGAAATCCGAGGGCGTATTGAATCGGCAGTTTCATATCCGGAAGACCCATCTGCGCCTTGATGCTGCCGTCCTCAAACTGTACCATGCTATGGATGATGGATTGCGAATGGATCACTACCTGGATTTGCTGCGGTGTCAGATTGAATAGCCATTTTGCTTCGATCATCTCCAGGCCCTTATTCATGAGTGTGGCGGAATCAATCGAAATTTTTGCACCCATGGTCCAGTTCGGATGTTGGAGTGCATGGTCTCTTTTTACGTTGACAAGAAAATTGGGTTTCTTCCCGAGAAACGGACCGCCCGAAGCAGTCAGAATAATTTTTTCAATACGGTTTCTGGTTTCACCCAACAGACATTGAAAGATCGCCGAATGTTCGGAATCCACTGGTATGATGGGTGCGCGGTTTTCAACTGCTTTTCGCATCACGATATCACCCGCAACAACCAGCGTTTCCTTGTTGGCCAGGGCGATGGTTTTTCCATGTTCTATCGCCGTCATGGTTGGCATCAGTCCGGCAAATCCCACGATCGCCGCCATCATCACGTCATAGTTATCCATCGCAGCGACTTCGATCAGGGCCTTCTCTCCGGCGAACACTTTGACAGGATGATCTAAGAGGGCTGTTTTTACTTTCTGATATTTGGATTCATCACCAATCACCACAATATCCGGCTGGAATCTCAGCGCCTGTTTGACCAGAAGATCGTCATTCTGTTGAGCCGTTAATATTTCTGCTGAAAATAATTCCGGGTTGGCAGCAATCACTTCCAGGGCCTGTGTTCCCACCGATCCGGTTGAACCAAAAATAGCGATCCTTTTCTTCTGCTGGTTATTCATGAAAAAAGTTTCGTAAAGGGTAAATCTAGTGAATTCCAACTGGACGAATGGCAGATATCAGTCCACGTATTTTTCCAGGGGTTCAGCAAAACTCCTGTCATTGCTGAGTCTCGGCACTTTATTCTGGCCGCCGAGTTTACCGATGGATTTCATATAATCAATAAAACCGTTTTTCTTCACTGGGTGTATTTGCAGCGGTTGAAGAATATTACCGGCAATCAGATCATCGTAATAAATATTTTTTCCCCGCAGATTACTATCCACCTTTTTGGCGAATGCATGCATATCGGCCGGTTTGTTTTCAAATTCCACGAACCACTCATGAAATGATTTTCCTTCTTCCTTTCCGTCTTTAATATAGGGAGCCACGGTAAATTCGTTGATCTGTATACCTTCTTCTTTCGCCGCTTTCATCAGACTGTATTCCACTTCTTCCCCGATCACATGTTCACCAAAAGCCGAGATAAAATGTTTGATACGACCGGTGACCACTATGCGAAAAGGATCCACGGTTACAAAACGAATGGTGTCCCCGATATTGTATCCCCATAAACCGGCATTATTATTTATGATCAGCGCATAGTTCACACCCGTCTTCACTTCTTTCAAAGAAATACGTGTGGGGTTTTCATTGAAAATTTCATCTGCCGGGATGAATTCAAAAAATATACCACTGTTCGTATTCAGCAAAAGCCCTTCTTCTTTCCGGCTGTCCTGGAAAGCAAAAAATCCCTCAGATGCCGGATAGGTTTCAATGGTATCGACTGATTTCCCGATGCTGTCCATCAGGCGGTCGGCATAGGGTTCAAAATTCACGCCACCATGTACCAGTACAGAAAAATTAGGGAACAGATCTATGATGCGTTTACCCGAGATCTGATTGAGGCGATCGAAATACATCTGCATCCAGGGTGGTATGCCACTGATCAGCGTCATGTCCTTGTCGATGGTTTCTTCAACGATCTTATCGAGTTTGATTTCCCATTCTTCTATACAATTGGTTTCATAACTCGGCAGCTGATTGGTGCGGAGATAATGTGGTATATGATGGTTTACGATGCCACTCAGTCTGCCCGTGGGAATGTTTGCAATTCTTTCCAGTTCCGGCGATCCTGAGAGAAAAATCATTTTCCCATTTGCAAAACCTGAATTACCGGTTTCGGCCATATAGCAGAGCAGGGCATTCCGGGCCGTATTGATATGGTTCGAAATCGAGTCCTTGGAGATGGGGATATATTTGATCCCGCTGGTGGTACCTGAGGTTTTTGCAAAATAGATGGGCTGTCCCGGCCATAATATATTGTGTTTCCCCTGTTTTATCTGGTCGATATAGGGTTTAAACTGTTCATAATCACGAACCGGTACCGCGGCCTTGAATTCCTCATAGGTTTTTACCGTCTCCAGGTGGTGTTCCCGCCCGAAAACTGTTTTTGAGCCTGTTTTAACAAGGCTTTTAAAAATATTCTCCTGATCTTCCAGGGCTGAGCTGATCTCTTTGCGGATACTCCTATATATATAAGAAGCGAAAGGCTTGGCTAAAAACGACTTAAACTTCATGTTTTAGGCAGGCAGGTGAATGACAAACCTACAATAAAAGGCAATATAAGCGCCTACCACCTGTCGGGGGCCAATATTTTTAACGGATTCCTTCGAAAATTACCCGTTTCCCCTTACCTTTGCAGCCCTAATATTGTTTTTTATGTTCGCAGTAGTACAAATCGCAGGCAGCCAGTTCAGGGTCCAGAAAGACCAGACACTTTATGTTCCCCGGGTTGAAGGAAATGCCGGCGATCAGCTGGAATTTTCCGACGTGTTGCTTTCCACAGCAGGTGATCAGTTCACAACCGGAAAAGATGTGAAAAGCGTGGTGAAGGTTGAAATCCTTGGTCATGTGCAGGGTAATAAAGTGATATCGTTCAAAATGAACAGAAGAAAAGGATTTCGTAAGAAACATGGTCATCGTACCCACTATACGAAAATCAAAGTAACTGATATCGCTTAATGCGCATTGAAATCAATATTCCAATTTTCAAATTTTCAAATCAGATCTCATGGCACATAAAAAAGGCGAAGGCAGCGTAAAGAACGGCCGTGATTCGCAGAGTAAAAGACTCGGTGTAAAAATTTTCGGCGGACAGGCAGCTGTTGCCGGTAACATCATCATCCGTCAGCGTGGTACAGAATATCATCCCGGAAAAAATGTTGGTGTTGGAAGAGACTTCACATTATTTGCATTGACAAATGGTGTTGTTGAATTTAAAAAAGGGAAGGCTGACAGAACTTTTGTGAACGTTGTAGATGCTCCGGCAGAAGTTTCAGCGACCGCTTAGTTAATAACATTTTTTGGACCTAAATAGTAATTCTTTAGAATTATTCAAAAAAACTTTTGGATAATTCTAAAGAATTTCTATTTTTACTACGTAAAGTATTTTACTAACCATTTAAATTCTACAAACAATGGCAACAGCAAAAAAAGCCGCTAAGAAAAAAGCAGCTCCAAAAAAGAAAGCAGCTCCAAAGAAAAAGGCTGCTAAGAAAGCTGCAAAGAAGAAATAATTTTCTTCATTCGTTAGCTGAAAATAGTAAAGTCCTCCGGTTCATTCCGGGGGACTTTTTGTTTTTGTACCTTTGTCTGATCATCCTCTCAAACACAAGCCCATGGCGGTTTCTAACGAAGTGATTGCAGAAAGTTTTTCCCTCCTGGCCAAACTGATGGATATACATGGAGAGAACCCTTTCAAAATAAAATCTTACTCCGCTGCGTCGTTCAGCATCGATAAATTAACGGAAGAACTCAGTTCGATTCCGCGTGAAAAAATATTGTCGGTGAAGGGCATCGGACCCAGTATCGGCAAACAAATCATCGAAATACTGGACACCGGTGAACTACCCCAGCTTCATGAAATAATCAGCAAAACACCCCCCGGAGTCATCGAAATGCTCCGAATTAAGGGATTGGGACCAAAAAAGATTTCAACAGTCTGGAAGGAGATGGAAATCGAATCCATCGGCGAATTGATGTATGCATGCAATGAAAACCGGCTGATGCTTTATAAAGGCTTCGGAGAAAAGACCCAGAATAATATTCGTGACACAATTACGTTCTATATGCGTAGTCAGGGAAGTTTTCTCTTCGCTGAAGTGGAGGGTTATGTACAAACTATTCATAAATCTCTCCGTGAATCATTCCCCGGGCACCTGATTTCCATCACCGGAACTTATCGTCGCCAACTTGAAACCATCGACCGGGCAGAATGGATCATATCCGTTCCGCAATCTGATCTGAAGGCGTTTTTTATATCCAATCAGTTCCATATCGAAGAAGAAATAGCCGGTGAATTGCTTGTTGCCGGTAATGAAAATATCAAACTGCATTTTCAAATAACAGATCCGGAATCCTTTCACGCGAAGGTTTTTGAAACCAGTTGCAGTGAATCATTCCTTGAAGAATGGAACCGGCAATTTAAAATAGATACTGCCGCTGATTCGGAACAGGCTATTTTTCAGAAGGCCGGTGTTCATATTATCCCGGCTCCGCTACGTGAAGATCCGGCCATGATTAATAAAGCCATGCAGGCGGAACTCCCTCCCCTGATTCGGTTTTCAGATATAAAAGGCATTATACATAGTCATAGTAACTGGAGCGATGGACTGCACACCGTGGAAGACATGGCCAAAGCGTGCATAGAACAAGGGTTCGAATACCTGGTGATCAGCGATCACAGCAAATCTGCTTTTTACGCCAACGGACTTTCTGAAGAGAGGATCAGGGAGCAGCATTTGTACGTGGATGAACTAAATAAGAAACTGGCGCCCTTTCATATTTTTAAAAGCATTGAGTGCGATATTCTCAATGATGGCCGGTTGGATTACAGCGACCAGATCCTCTCCACATTTGATCTCGTGATTACTTCGGTTCATTCCAATTTAAAAATGAGCGAAGAAAAAGCGATGAGCCGTCTGCTGACAGCCATTCAAAATCCGCATACGCGCATTCTGGGGCATCCTACCGGCCGTTTATTACTGAGCCGCGCAGGATATCCCGTGGATCATAAAACGCTGATAGACGCTTGTGCAGCTCATGGTGTGGTGATCGAATTGAATGCGCATCCGCGCAGGCTTGATATGGACTGGCGATGGATCCATTATGCCCTGCAAAAAAATGTTATGATCAGTATCGATCCCGATGCCCATTCCATCGCCGGCTATCATGATATACATTATGGGGTGTTGGCAGCGCAAAAAGGCGGGGTTACTGCTTCGCATAATTTAAGCAGTTACACTTTACAACAGATGCGCGAATTCGTGAATAAACGCAGGCATTCCTGACTTTCACAATTGTGGCACGTGTGGGATGGAATTGTGAAGATGTGGGAATGAGGGAATGAAATTCAAAATTTAATTATAAATTTCATTTTAAATTCAATTTTCCATTTCATCTTCAACTTTACCAGATTTCTCACAACTCCACATTTGCCACATTGTGTAAATCCGGGTGTAAAGTTTCGTCATAAGATTGGCAACTCAACAAAAAACGTCGTTCCTTCGTCTTCTTCCGTCTCAAACCATATCTGTCCTTTTGCCTGTTCCACAATGGTTTTACTCATGGCCAGACCGAGTCCGGTGCCTGACGATTTCGTGGTGAAATTGGGAATAAAAATTTTCGATTGCATCTGTTCAGGAATTCCTTCGCCGTTATCACTGATACGGATGAGTACATGATCCTCTTTCAGCTGCTCGCTGATCCTGATTCTGCATACATCCTTATCATGACAAGCTTCTGTGGCATTTTGAAGAAGGTTCGTGAATAACCGGTTAATCTGTGTCTTGTCTGCAAAAATCAATATTTTCCCTGGCACCGGATACCAGTTCAGATCACACTGTTTCCATGGTTTGATACAGGGAGGTCAGCGAATGCAGCATCTCGTGCAGATCGATTACTTCATTATGCGGATTGCCGATATGCGCAAACTGGCTGAAATCAGAAGCAATTTTAGACAAGTGATCAATTTGCTCTACCAGTGTTTTCGCCACGTTGGCTGTCAGCTCCTTCATATTCGGTGCTTCGCCGTTGTTTGCCTTTTGCAGATATTGAATACTCAGTTTCATTGGCGTCAACGGGTTTTTGATTTCATGCGCCACCTGCCTGGCCATTTCGCGCCATGCTCCCTCACGTTCACTTTTAGCAAGCGCCGATGCACTTTCCACCAGCTTGGCCACCATCTTGTTATATTCCAGGATCAGGTCGCCTATTTCATCATTTTTATTCCATTCAATCAATTCATTGGTCTCGCTCAGGTTCACCTGACGCATTTTTTCCGATATCAGGGAAAAAGATGTCGTGATGCGATTCGTCAGGAATACGGCAATGGTTCCCGCAATCAGGAAAATAAATACGTTGAGGTTGATAATGGTGATCAAAAACCTGGAGATCTCATCGTTCAGCTCATCTTCCGTATTAAAGGAAGGAATATTGATATACCCTGAGGATGTACCGGCTGCCAGTCTCAGGGGACAATAGATACTCTGGTAACTGATACCACCCAGTTTTTCCTGGTTAAAGAATTCGATGGAATTTAAACGGTTCATATAATAGAATGCCAGTGGATTCATCAAATCACTTAACATTCCCTTGGTATAAATAAACGGATTGGATGAAACGATCAGCGACCCATTCACATCGTACAGATTAATTTCCGCATTGTGAATTTCCGCTACATTATTGATGATTCTGTCCAGATCTTCCCGGGGCATTTGTTTAACAGGATTGGACATATGGGTGGCTGACTGAAATGAAAGCAGGCGGTTCCCAATCTCACCGGAAATCACTTTCAGGGAGGCACTGAGCCTGTCCTGGTTGTTCCGGTTATAACGGTTGATCAGAAAAAAAATCGTAGACACACCAATGACGATGAAAAGAAAGAGGCTGACAAAAATGATGGTTGTCTGGATTTGGGTCCGGATATTCAACTGGAGAAATTCTTTGAGCTGTGTGCCAGTGAAGACGGGTCTGGATCAATACTGAACTCACCCAGAACAGCGCAACCAGGATCAGAAAGGCGCTGAAGAGATAGGAAAAAAGAGTAATGGCTTCGATCAGCAGGTTATCTTTTTTTGCGATCACGATAATCTTATCATCAGAAACCGTATGCCATAGTTCATCATAACCATCGTTTTTACGCTGTACGAAATCTTTTTTTGGTATGAGGCTGTCATTGAGCTCCGTCGGGAAGGGATAATTATTATAATAAGTGACCAGCTGATTATCGCTGTAGATCGCATAGGAATAAACAGGTGAGTATTGCGGGAGATATTCCTTGTGTTGTTGCGTTAGCTGGGGCACCAGGCCCTCACTTTTATAACTCCGGGGTTCAGCCTGCACAAACAGATAACCGGAAATTTTACCCCGGCGGTCCTGGATTACCTTTTTATAGATATAACTAAATTTATCATAGGCCTTTTCATAATACATCAGATCGGGAATCGTTGTCGGTTTGCCCTGCAATTTGAAGATCGTATTCAGGGTGTCATATGAAACGGGCACCTGGTTATATAGCGGTTTTTCAGAAGAATCATACGTATAAATCTTTGTATCATATTTACTGAGATAGGCACTGAAATTATTATTGATCAGGCTGTCTTTCAGATAACGGTTCTCTACCGGGTTCCGGAAACGGTTAAATTGTTTTTGCAATAAATCATTCTCAAAATAGATCAGCGACATACTCACAAGCTTTTCGCTGGAGGGGTCGATTTGTTCCGCGAGCCGGTCGGCAAAACCTTTTCGCTGTTCCAGTTCAATTTTCCTGTTTTCAAATATGATGATCACGGAAATGGAACCCGAAAAAATAAACAACCAGAACATGAGAACGGAAATATTCAGTCTGAAGTGCAGACCCGAAATCATGCTCCTGACCATCAACCACAAATAACACATCAGCCAGGCCAGAACATAAATATCGAGCTCCACCAGGTTTGTCTTGCTGTCAAAGGTGAGTACACCCAGTCCGATGGTAGCTGCCAGTATGGAAATAATGAGCACATTACCTTCCAGATAATCGCGTATCAGCCGGAGCAGGATCTGTGAAAAAATAAAATAACTTAATGCAAGGGCTGCCAGAATGATAAAACTGATGGCACTATAGATCGTGAGACTAAACGCATTGGTAACATTAAAGGATATCCGGGCATCGGCCACCAGGCTTTGAACGATATCGGCAAAAAGAAATGTGGTCGTCACCAGCACTGTCATCGTTACCAGTACAAGCAAGGCTCTTTTATAAAATACACGATAAAAAGGGAACCGGTAATCTGCGGTTTCCTGCTGGATAAACAGAACGATCCAGCAAAATAGCAGGGCATTGATCAGCAGGTCGCCCAATGAACGAAGTATAAAATTGGAACTGTAAATCGTGGGATCGAATAGTTCGTATTGACGGAAATGAAAAATACCCGGAAAATAATAAGTTATGATCCGTAAAACGAGAATAGTAATGACCAGAAATGAAATTCCGGCCAGGCGGGTATAACGCTCCACCAACGCGTGCGCCATATTATGGATTACAACCAGGAGAAGCAGTACACCAATAAATACGACGAGGAGCAGAATCAGACTATACTTCGCCGCGTGGTAGGACTCCGTCTTTACCAGGTAGAAAAGCGTTTTTCCTTCCCTGTCCCTGACCGGAAAAGGTGAAGGGGTGGAAACGATACGGACCCTGTTCTCCGCAGACGGAAATCCTACGAATGCAGGTTTCAGATTTTCCGGTGAAATAAAATATTGCCAGCGTACCGGGATCAGAGCAATAACCGTCAACGGATAGGGCACCATTTGATCGAAAGAATGTTTAATAATTTCAAACTGCCCGTTACTCAATTTTACAAAATAACTGCCATCGGGTTTCAATAGGAAACTGTCGGGTAATACGGCGGACTGGTCACTCCAGTATGTAAGATGTTCACTAAATGGATGGTTTCTTTCATAGATCAAAACGCCATATTGTTTGTCCATCAAATCGGTGAGTTCCTGCAGCGAATAATTTTTATCAGAGAGCCTTCGGATCTTTAATTCGTTTCCGAGTAATTTCTGAAAATCATTTTCCCGTTGCTGTAAGAATGATTCAATGGAATTCCGGAGTATACTGGTGCTTGAATTTCCTACCAGATAAGAATTGATGGCAAAGGAAGCAAAAAAGAGGAAGATCCCCGTGCCGATGAGGTATGCGTTTCTAATCAGGAAATTTTTCAGAAATAAAATCAATCGGTGGTTTTTTGCTTTTTAACTTCATTCCAGATCGCATCCAGCTCTGCGAGCGAAAGATCATTCATTTGTTTGCCGGATAATCCAACGGCTTCTTCCATTTTTTCAAACCGGTTTATAAACTTCCGGTTGGTTCTTTCAAGCGCCGTTTCTGCATCAATGCTCAAAAATCGTGCGTAATTGATCATGGAAAACATCAGGTCGCCGAATTCTTCCTCTATATGGAATTGGTCGCCGGATCGTACGGCTTCCATGAGTTCCTGTTGCTCCTCCTCCACTTTATCCCAAACCTGTTCCCGGTTGTCCCATTCGAAGCCTACCTGTTTTGATTTTTCCTGCAAACGTATGGCTTTTACCATAGCTGGCAGGGACGCGGGCACACCACCCAAAACAGATTTCTTGCCTTCTTTGAGTTTGAGATTTTCCCAGTTTCTTTTTACATCGTCCTCCGAATTCACCTTCACGTCACCATAAATATGAGGATGTCGGGAAATGAGTTTGTCGCTGATCCCATTCAGCACATCGACGAGTTCAAAACGATTTTGTTCCTTCGCGATCCTGGCGTAAAAAAGAAGGTGCAGGAAAAGATCGCCCAGTTCTTCTTTTATTCCGGGCCAGTCTTCCGACAGAATAGCATCCGTCAGTTCGTATAATTCTTCGATACTGAGTGTTCTTAAAGTATGAATGGTTTGTTTACGGTCCCAGGGACATTGCTCCCTGAGTTCATCCATGATATTCACCAACCGTAAAAAAGCACCCGAAAGTTTTTCTGATTCCATAATTTAGGATTCTGCCAAAGTATATAAAAATGCCAGTAAAAAAATAGTCAGCTGAACGATCGATGACATTACAAAAAGCAGAATATATTTCACCCAGGTTTTTCCCCTGCTTTGTCCGTAGAACCTGCGCATGGCTTTGAAATAATACACGAAGGCATAAACGATCAGCGCGAATTCCATCCAGGCCACGATTTCCAAATGCGTTGTATGGTGAAGGGCACTTAAACCAAAGAGGCCCAGGAGCACAAGGAAGGAAAAAATGTAGAGATGTACGGCAAAGATGCCATGGTCCACATAATAAAAATTCCGGTGACGATAATAGATCAGGTTCAGGATTCCGGCAAACAGCGGAAGCGATATAAAAAGTACTTTGGGAAAATTATGCATGAAATTACTCAGCCATTCTTTGAGCGATCCCGCAGGATTTTCTTCAAAGGCCCGGCTTAATTCAATCGTTCGCCTTTTGAGTTTATGACGAACCCAACTATCCCGTTTATTCTCCGGCAACATTTTCTGTGCCGAATCATAGGCTTCCGCGGATTGATACTCTGTTTCTCCTACCTTGATCCGTACACCTTTTGTTTTTTTAGGCAAACTGTCTTCATCCAGCTTAATCAGCGGGGTCGCTGTGGAATTATATTCTTTCAGAATCCGGATGGAATCCTGTGCGTTTTTTGCCTTTGTGAACAGTTGCCTCAGGTCCGGATCTTTTTCAATTTCTGTGCGGGTATCAGCGCCCACATGCATATTCTTTACGTCAAACAAAGCAAAAAAAATCAAAAAGAATATCGCAGAGGTGAAAATATACATCCGGATGGGATCCAGATAACTCACCCGGCGGCCAATCATATATTCCTTTGAAAGGAACCCGGGCTTTGCAAAAAGATCTTTTACGGTGAGAAAGAATTTTCCATCAAAATGGGTGACATCGGATAAAAAATGCTGGATCAGGTGCCAAACCGTCTGTTTTGGCTCGATATTTTCCTGTCCGCAGGCAGAACAATACCTGCCCGTAATTTCGGCCCCGCAGTTCAGACATGTCTTATCCGTTCTTAACTTGCTGTGTGACACCAGGTATTTTAATTAAAAATAAAGATACTGGCAATAATTAACACAGAGTTTTTCCGTTTTGAGTTGAGTTTTTAAATGAATGGTATTATGCGCGTAAGATTTTCCCTCATTTTCTTTTTGCTGCTGGTCGTTTTCACAGCAAATGCCCAGTATTACTATAAGGATATCCTGCTGGCCCGGCAAAACCAGGAAAACTGGAAGGCTTTTCATGATAAGAAGGTCCGGGAAGTAAGTATTCAAAGTATTGATGCCAATAACGAACAGACACCCGATTTTACCTGTATGCAAAAAGTGACATCGGATTTTAGCTCTATTTCGACTTTTACCAAATCCACCAATGTCGCGGCATCCACCCTGACGGCCTATTATGATCAGTCCGGAAGAATGGTCAAAACCGTTGATACCAGCGATACGTACAAAAGCACTACGGAATACACGTATAATGAAAACGGGCAGGTCAGCATGATGTTGAACAATTCCGTGCAAACGGATAATCAAATCGTAACTACGGAAAAGCATATATGGGTCTACGAAGGCGCCGTTCCGAAAAAAATGATCAAAATAAAAGGTGACACCGACAGCACATGGGTAAGTTTTGTAAAAGATGACAAAGGAAATATTGTCGAAGAAAAGCCAGTGCGGGGCGGGCAGTCACAGCCTTCTGTGTATTATTATTACGACAATGACGGACGACTGACGGATGTTGTCCGGTATAATCAAAAAGCCGGGAGGTTATTGCCAGACTATGTTTTTGAATATAATTCCGGTCGTCTTTCTTCCATGCTCTTTGTTCCCAACGGATCGACCGATTATCAGCGATGGATTTATGTGTATGATGCCAATGGCCTTAAAACCAACGAAACCTGTTACGACAAAAAAAGGCAGGTGGTTGTTAAGATTCGTTATAGTTATACTTTCTACTAGTTGTCAATTGTTAATTGTCAATTGTCAATTGAATTGACAATTAACAATTGACAATTAACCATTAATGAAGCGCTTCCGACATATCCACTTTCTTCTTGCTTCGCTTTACAAACAAAACAAAAGGTATACACGCCAGAAATATAAGGCCGAGATAATAAAACACATCCATGTAGGATAATACATTTGCCTGTGAGGTCACGGTATAGTCCAAAGCCTTATATGCTGACTGAAGTGCAATATTGGGTTGCATACCCCTGGCCATAAAACCATGCTGCATAGCCTCTACCCTTGCTGTGACTGCGGGATCATTTACATTCAATTTACTGACGAGCGTACTGCGATGAAACATATTCTGACGTGCCATAAAAGTGGTGATCAGCGCCACACCAAATGATCCGCCAACCTGACGCATCATCCCCGTAAATGCCACGCCCTGGCCGATTTCGGGACCTTTTAATGTACTCAGTGACAAACTGGTGATGGGTATAAAGAGCAGGGGTAATCCGACCCCACGCGTGACGAGCATCCAGAAAAAGTTTTCTTCGGGCGTACTATTCGTCAGAATAAAATATCCCCAGAAACAGAAAAATGCAAATACCAGCATACCCATTGAAACGAGAAATTGCTGGGGCACCCCTTTACTTAGTACAACACCCATGACCGGCATCAGAAATGCTGTCGTAATAGCGGCAGGAACCATCAGCATGCCCGACTGAAAAGCCGTCCACCCCAGGGTACTTTGCGTATATACCGGTATTATAAAAGTGGATCCGTATAATCCGAAACCCAATAGAAATGTCAATATAGTACCGACCCGCAGATTACCATTTTTGAGGACGCGCAGATTAACGATTGGATTTCTGTATGTCAGCTGACGCCAAATAAAGAAGAAGGCACCCATGAGAGCGGTACACGTAAACAGGATTATAAAACCATTGGAAAACCAGTCATCATCCTGCCCCTTCTCCAATACATATTGAAGTGAACCGACAGAAACAGCCAGCAGAACTATCCCTAAAAAATCAATATCTTTTGTTGCACTTTTTGTTCCGTAGTTCGGATTGCGTACGAACTGCAGTGTAAGCAGGGTGGCAATCACACCGATGGGAATATTGATATAAAATATATAGGGCCAGGAATAATTCTCTACGATATATCCGCCTAATGGCGGACCCAGTGTCGGCCCCACAATCACACCCAGGCCGTATATCGCCTGAGCCATATTTCTTTTTTCGGGAGGATAGGCTTCTGTGATGATGGTCTGTGACGTTGCCAGCAGGGCACCGCCTCCGAGCCCCTGCATGAATCGGAATGCCACCAATTCCCAAATACCATGGGCGTTACCGCAAAGAAATGAACAGATTGTAAAAATCATGATGGACGCGGCGAAGTAATTCCGCCTTCCAAACTGGGTGGAGAGCCAGCTCGTCATAGGTATGATGATCACGTTCCCGATGGCGTAGGCGGTAATTACCCAGGCAACTTCTGTGAGAGTCGCACCCAGGTTTCCCCTCATATCATTAAGTGCCACATTTACGATCGTGGTATCAATGATTTCAAGCAGTGTACAAATAATCGCTGTGATCGTGATGATCACGCGTCTCGAACCATATTCAACCAGAGAATCCTGTGAGAATGCTTGTGCCATAAAATCTTATTCAGAAAAACTAGTTGCCGATATGAACATCCACATTTACATTCATGCCCGCTCTCAACCGACTCAGCAATGAATCCTGCGGATTGCTGAATTCAATTTTTACGGGTAGCCGCTGAACTACTTTTACAAAATTACCACTGGCATTATCCGGCGGCAGAAGCGCAAAAGTGGCACCTGTAGCTGGTGAAAAAGAACCGACGGTTGCCCGGAACACATGGCCCGACAAGGCATCTACTTCCACATCCACCGGCTGTCCGATCTTTATTTTGCCTAACTGGGTTTCTTTGAAATTGGCGATTACCCACAGACTTTGATCAAGCACAACGCTGAATGTAGCTTGTCCCGCACTCAGAAACTGCCCAACCTGAACATTTACTTTACTTACCATACCACCTGCAGGTGCAGTCAATACGGCATAAGAGAGATTCAGTCTGGCATCATCCACATCCACTTGTCGTTGCTTGATGGTTGCATTGGCAATACTGATCTGTGATGCTGTTGAAGCAGCCTGCGTACTAACGGCATTCGTTGCACTGGATGCCTGCTTCTTCTGTTGCTGTAGAATAACCAATTGTTTTTCGGCCAATTCTTTTGCCGCCAGTTTGTCTTCATATTGCTGTTGCGTAACCGAATGGTCCTTGATCAGATTGGCATAGCGATCGAATTCCTGCGTAGTTTGCCAGACAGAAACTTTTGCCCTTTCGATCTGACCATCGATGGCCAGGCTCGCATACTCGCTGGTTCCGATATTCGAATGCGCAGCAGCTGAAGAACTTTTAGCGGACAAAAGATTGCTCTCTGCCGTTGCCAGCGCTGCTTCTGCCTGTGCCAATTTTATTCGCTGATCACGATCATCCAGCACCAGCAGCGTATCTCCTTTTTTTACTATCTGGTTGTCGGTCACCCGAACTTCCCGTACATAGCCGGAAATACGTGGAATGATGGGGCTGATATTTGCCGCAATCTGAGCGTCATCCGTTTCCTCGTGTAATTGTGCATGATGCCATTTGGTGACACCAAACCAGGTACCAGCAACTACCAGGGCAATCAGTATAATCAAAAATACTTTGCTCCTTTTTGGTTTTTCTGCGGTTCCACCATTCTCTTTAACTGTTGCCATAAAACTTGATAATTAAAAGTTGATTATTTTATATTCCGGGTTGTTGCTAAAACACCTGCTCTTTCAAGCAATACATTATATGCTACGATAGCATCTGCCTTGGCAAGTTCCAGACTGATCTCACTTTGCAGCATCAGGGCGTTTGCATCCAGCAGATCGGTTACCGTCAGCAGACTGTTATCGTATTTATTTTTTACGATCTTATAATTCTCCCTGCCATTTTCGATGGACACCTGGCTGACCTGTATTTTTTTCTGTGCGGTCAACAGCGCTTCATAAGCCTGATTTATCTGACTCCTGATATTATCGTACAATCCTTCTTCATTCGCCTGCACTTCCGCCAGTTTGGCTTTTGCTTCGGATACATGGGCATTTGTTTTCCACAGAGAAGAAACATTATAGGAAAGTCCTACACCAAACGTAAATGCATTCGTGATGGTGATAAAGCCCGGGACATCCAGTGCAACATATCCACCCGTGACTGACAGCGAAGGAAAATAATCGGCTTTGGCGGTTTTGATGCCAACCTCTGAAGCCTGTTTCCGGTATCCGATCGCCTGCATGTCCTTACGATTTTGCAGTGCCAGCTGTTCATAGTCCTGTATACTTTTAACAGAGCCGGGGTCTACCAGACTTGTAGAGTCCGGGATCAGAATCGTTGATTCCGGAAGTCCCAGCATGATATCCATATTGACCATTGTAACCTTCAGATTATTTTCCACATCCGCCAGATTCAATTCGATGTTCGCTGTTTGCAATAATGCCTTTAGTTTATCATTACGGGCCAACAGTCCGTTTTTCTCCAGATTGGCGAAATCCGCATCCCTGGATCTTGACTGTGCGAGATTCTCCTGGATGACCCGAAGATTTGCTTTTGCTTTGTATAAATTACTAAAGGCATCAATGGTATTTAAAATCACGGATTCCCGATCCTGATCTGCATCGAGCGTAGCAGCTTTCTCCAGAAATTCGGATGACCTGATTCCGTATTGCGTTTTAAAACCGGAAAAAACAGGAAGAGAAAGGTTGGCAAGGCCATAGGCCGCCTGGTCGACTTTGATGGGTTCACCCGGGTTTGCCGGCGGATGTGCCTGTACAATATTTGGCTGGGTTACCCGAAGATAAGATCCGCTGATACTCAAATCAGGTAATTGCTTTTGTTTTGCAATCGTTGTGTTGGCCGAAGCCTGTTGAATTCTCGCCTGAGCCGCCCTCAGAGGTTTGCTGTTTTTGATGCTCAAATCAATGGCTTCTTCCAAAGAAATTCTCCTTCCGCTACTGTCCTGACCATATCCTGCAACGGATAAAATCAACAGTGGCGCCAATATCATTGCAGAAATAGTTGTTCTAAGATTCATGAGTTAAAATTGCTTTGTAAATATTCTTGATGTGCACGGACAGTCTCTTTTTTACTACCCGTTCAAATTCCTCATCCTTCATGCCTTCCATATGATGATAGGTTTTGTAGAAATCCAGGTTTACCAACGTATGGAATACGGTACCCATCAGGGTATTTGTCATCATGGGGATGTCGATATTTTTTCTAAACATGCCTTTTTTCTGACCCAGCCTGATCAAATCGTTAATGTATTCGGAATTTTTAGTTTTCATTTTGTCCAGCATCGTAATAATCGATGGATTCTGGTTGATGATTTGTTCGCATAATAGAATCCGGTGAAAGGTTTTGCGGGACAGAATTCCCTCGATATACATATCTACGAGACTATACATTTTTTCCAGGGGATCCAGACTATCATCCTTCAAAAGATTGGCCACTTTTTCCTTTATATTCAGGCTCTTTCTTTCAAAAATCTCCTCCATCAGTTTTTCTTTGGAACCGAAATAATAGGAGATCATGGCTGTATTGATCCCGGCTGCCTCTGCGATATCGCGCACGGAAGTCCCATCAAAACCCTTTTGGGAAAATAACGACTCCGCTGTGTCGAGTAACTGGAGCTGTTTTGTTGATAAGGATGGTTTCATGCCGCAAAATTAATTAAACGTTTGTTTAATTCCTCTCATTTGGCAAAAAAATATCCCACGATCTTCTGACCGTTTGTCAAAATTTCACCTTTAAACTATTGATTACTTGGTATTTTCAGATCCATTAAAAAATTGTTATGAGATGTTATTCATTTGTTTTTTTTGCCATGGCGGTGATATTTTTTCTCCTGCCAGACACCAGCAGATCAAAAAAATAACGGAAGCCGGCCTGATCCGCTGGATATTTCATCACAGGACAGTTCCGTTCGTCCGCAATCTGATTTTTATCTATTTGTCAACGGAACCTGGCTGAAAAAAACTGAAATACCCCCTGCACAATCCGCCTGGGGTTCTTCTTCCACGCTATTTGACAGTTCAACGTACCGCTTACACAGGATCCTGGATTCACTCGCCAATATTACCAATGCCCCAATGGGCTCCATTGCCCAGCAAACGGGCGATCTGTTTGTAAGCGGCATGGACTCTGTGGGAATAGAAAAAAAAGGCTTCCTGCCGGTGAAGCCGGAACTCGACAGCATTGCTGTTATCAAAAACAAAGAAGAAATCAAACGTGAGATTGCAAAAGAATATAAGATCAATCACAGTCCATTCTTTTCATTCTACGTGGGTGCTGATGACCGGAACAGCCTCATAAATGCCGCCCACTTTGACCAGGGAGGGCTGGGATTGCCCAGCCGTGATTATTATTTTAAAAATGACTCTTCGTCAAAAAATATACGGAATGCATATTTGGCTTATCTGGAAAAAATATTTACGCTCCTGGGCCAGCCCGTTTCTTTAGCCGGCCAAAAGGCAAAAACCGTATTTGATCTGGAAAAAGCTATGGCAAATATTTCCAAATCGCCGGTAGAATTAAGGGATCCCATTGCCAATTACAACAAAATTTATCTGGCAGGCAATCCGGATCTGAAAAAGCTGGTCACTGCATTTGGCGTTACTGCAGATACCATTATCTCCGGTCAGCCGGCGTTTTATAAAGGATTGAACAAACTACTGAATAATACACCGCTGGAGACACTGAAAAGCTATCTGATCTTTCATGTGATGGATGATGATGCTTACTATTTATCCAGTGATTTTGTAAACGCCAAATTCGAATTCAATAAATTCCTGAACGGGGCATCCCAACTAAGGGAAAGATGGAAACGAATGACCTCGATGGTGGATGAAGAACTGGGTGACAACATGAGTCGTTTATATGTTCAGAAATATTTCACCCCGGCAGATAAAGAAAGAATCAGCCAGATGGTAGATAATTTACTGGTGAGTTTCGGTGAGAGAATCCAGCAACTGGACTGGATGAGCGATTCGACCAAGCAAAAAGCTCTTATTAAATTACATGCCATCGTAAAAAAAATAGCATATCCTGATCATTGGAAGGACTATTCTTCTATACATATTACACGGGACGACTTATTAGCCAATATCAGGGAGACCTCTCTTTACAGGTATAAAAAAGATATTGAAAAAATCGGGAGACCGGTGGACCGTACCGAATGGCAGATCACTGCATCTACCATTGATGCCTACTATGAACCGACACAAAATAATATCAATTTTACCGCCGGCATTTTACAACCTCCTTTTTATTTTTCTTCCGGAGATGACGCTATGAACTACGGCGCCATTGGTGCGGTCATCGGCCACGAAATCACACACGGATTTGATGACCAGGGTCGCCAATATGATGCAGATGGCAACCTTAAAGACTGGTGGTCGTCAGAAGATGTAAAGAAATTCAAACAACGTGCAATGAATATTATTAAACAGTACAATGGGTACATTGTTGTCGACACATTTCACCTGAATGGAGAACTGACGGAAGGGGAGAATATTGCAGATAATGGTGGGCTCGCGATTACTTATGCCGCGTTTAAAAAAACTACACAGGGAAGAGGGACGGAAAAAATAAACGGATTAACGCCCGATCAGCGTTTTTTTCTTGCTTTCGCACAGATATCTAAAATGAAAATCAGAAGAGAAAGACTGATTACACTGGTTCGAACAAATCCACATTCAGCGCCTATGTGGCGTGTGAATGGTTCTGTCTCCAATATGCCTTCATTTTATGAAGCTTTTGATGTGAAAACGACCGATTCTATGTATAGACCAGACAGCTTACGAGTGAAAATCTGGTAACGCTCCAGTCATATTCGGGCCTTGGTCATCATAACAAAAACCGGTTAAAACCCTTGTCAGTCAAGGGTTTTAACATTTCATTCCGGTAGTAGCCACTATAAAAAAGATCAATATTGGGTTTCAAAGCTGTTGAAATGAGGATTACATTTGTTCTGGAATTGAAAATTATACAACCATCTGAATCAGTTCCCAGGTTGGTTTCCAACGCTGACGTTTGCAAGAAAACTTACTGCCATAACCACTGACGATTCTTGCCGCAAAGATTTTTAATCATTTTTTCACTACTAAAATCGTCACATTATGAAACGAGTATTCGCAAACCTAAATCTTAGAAAATCGGCCTATGTTCTCGGAGCAGCCGCCCTGTTAACACTTGGATCTGCAAAGGCCCATGCAACACAGATCATCGAGAAAATTATCAGCCCCACAGACCAACAGGTTAATGTAACTTTTGTTGGAGCAACTGATAACAGCTTCGTATTCCATCTTGATTTTAATAATAAGTCAGGGGAGAAATTTGTACTGATCATTAAAAATGATGCAGGAGAAATTGTATACCAGGCTACTTACAATGACATTCATTTCGATAAGAATATCCGCATACAGAAGGAAGATTCCGAAATGCATCCGACATTTGTAATCCGTACAGCCACTGAACAGGTTGAACGCAAGTTTTCTGTAAACCGTCAGGTTTCTGAAAATTATGTAGTTACTAGTTTATAAGTCAACCTCATTCAAAAAACTTCCAGCCTGTGGCTGGAAGTTTTTTTTGCGTACAGCTGAAGGCGCAAAGCTTATAGCCGAATTAGGATCAGGACTTGCCGCTCCTCGTAACAAGCCAAATGATGATTCCAATAATAAAGACAACAATTAAAATTCCCACCCAAACGCCCGCTTTAAAAATTCCCCCGACTATCGCACAGCTGTTGAGAAATATAGCAATCAGGATCAACAAAGGGGTTAATACTTTTTTCATTTTTGATAAATCCATTGAAATATCATGCCAGGGAAAAAATTCGGTTAACCCCATCTTAACCCGCCGGTAACTGAATTGCGGTAAGCCTGACATGAAAGGGAACGTAATCCACTAAATTGCGGTAACATGTTGTTTTGAATTTTAATAAAAAAATCTGGTTACTGATCATTTTGAGTTCCCTGCTACGCATTTGGGTGGCAGCTTCCCTGGAATTGGGAAATGATGAAGTGTACTATCAGACTTATGCCCAACATCTTCAATGGAATTATTTTGACCATCCACCCATGGTGGCAGTATTGATCCGGGTATTTACTTTCAATCTACATTTTCAAAATGAATTTTTTATCCGGCTTGGCTCCATCCTTTGTGCGGCTGCCGGAACCTGGTTGATATTTTTAACCGGCAGGCGGATCGGTCAGCCACGTACAGGATGGATCGCAGCCATTCTGTACAATACTTCGTTCTATACATCCATCATAGCGGGTACATTTATTCTTCCTGATTCCCCGCAGGTAGTCTGCTGGATGATGAGCATGTATCTGATGATACGGATACTGGAATACCCGGCGTCGAATAAAAAACAGTCGGTTGATTTCATATTATTGGGCATCAGCATAGGTTTATGCATTATGAGCAAAATGCATGGCATTTTTCTCTGGCTGGGCTTTGGAGCCTATATTATATTTCATCGAAGGGATCTGCTGAAATTGCCCATGCTTTGGATGTCCGGAATCATCAGCTTGGGGATTATATATCCGATCTATTATTGGAACCAGCTGAATCATTTTATAACCTACAACTATCACCAGGGCAGAATACGATTTCTGGGCAGCAGCCCTGATTTGGACCGGATACTACAACAGGTATTGGGTTCTTTTTTTTACAGCAATCCCGTAAATTTTGTTATTTATATTATTACGATCTGGGTGATCATAAAAGGAAAAATCAATCGCCTGCCCGCCGTCTACCCATTACTTCTCTGGCTAAGTCTGCCATTGATCCTGGTATTGTTTTGGACTTCTATGTTCAGTGAAACCCTGCCCCATTGGTCCGGCCCCGCATATCTCTCTCTGATGCTTCTGGCAGCCTGCTGGCTGGATGAAAAAACAGAAACCGGGACCATCAACAAATGGTTAAGAATCGCAGTCTGGCTATACGTGGGCGTCATTGTCATTGGCGTCAGCGGCATCCGTTATCTCCCCTTCCGGATTGGAAGCGCTGATAAAAAGAATCTGGGCAAAGGGGACATCACCCTGGACATGTATGGCTGGCATTCCTTTGCCCTGCGGTTCGATTCATTATACCAGGCTGATCTTGCATCCGGACGTATGAAGACAAATGCAACCATCCTTTCTGACTACTGGTTCCCCGCCGGACATCTGGATCATTATTATGCCATTCCCTATTATCATAATCTACTGGCGATTGGTCCTGTAAACGATATCCATCATTTTGCCTGGCTGAACCAGCGGCGCCCTGGTTTGAAAAAGGGTTCGGATGCCTATTTTATTTATCCTTCCAATTATTACGGGCCACCGAAATCATCATTAAGAAACGATTTTGCCCTCGTCGAAGATTCTCTCAGCATTCCGCAGTTCCGTAGTGGAACTCCGGTCAGGTATTTCGTAGTTTACCGCATGCATGATTTCAACGGAGACAGCCTGGCGTGGGTTGTTCCCGGAATTCACTGATCCTGTCCTCTTTTCCTTCGTGATGTTTTTCTTCGTTGGAATTTCAGAAAAAAAGCTCTTGGTTCCTGAAGGAATAAACTAGATTTGGGTCTTATAAGATCATCATGAAACTTTTTGTTGCCGGACTCCCTTATGATTTTGACGATACCGACTTAAAAGAAATGTTCGAACTCTATGGTGAAGTCGTTTCTGCCAAAGTGGCCATCGATCGCGAAACCCGTAAAAGCCGGGGATTTGGTTTCTTGGAATTGAGAAACGATCTCGAAGGAAAAGAAGCTATTGACGCCCTGAACGGCGCGAGGCTTCGTGGTGGAAAGGAACTGGTTGTACGTGAAGCAGAAGACAAACCCCGCGATAGCAGGGATCATAATAGTGGTGGCGGATACCGTCCCAGAAGGTGAATCATCCATTGAGCTTTAGAAACCCACCGTCGATCGGATAGTCGTTTCCCGTTATAAACGAAGCTTCATCCGAACAGAGATATAATGCCATCGCGGCAACTTCCTCCGGACTTGCCATTCGTCCGATCGGCTGACTGGCAGATAATTTCTTAAACATTTCTTCTTCCAGACCCGCATAATTTTTTGCAATAAACCCGTCCACAAAGGGCGTATGAACACGCGCAGGAGATATCGAATTACAACGGATATTATATTTAATATAATCTTTTGCGATGGACAAGGTCATCGACATGACGGCACCCTTGCTCATGCTGTAAGCAAACCGGTCTGGTAGTCCAACCTGCGCTGCAATGGACGCCATGTTTAAAATCACTCCGCCCTTCGCTTTCATGTGAGGAATACAATTTCTGACCATATGATAAACACCTTTCACGTTTACCGAAAATAATTTCTCGAAATCTGCCGTACTTGTATTTTCCACGGTTCCGATATGTGCAATGCCTGCATTATTAACAAGAATATCCGGCGCCTGGATTTTAACGATATGGCTGATTGCATTTTGAACAGACAATTCCTGGTCAACGGAGCAGTTTAGAAATTCTGCCTGACCACCTGCCTTCCGGATCAGGTTAACTGTTTCGGCAGATCCATTTTCATCTATGTCAAGAATATATACCCGGGCGCCTGCGAGTGCAAATACATGGCAGATTGCTTTTCCAATTCCGGACCCGCCACCGGTGACCACGGCTATTTTATTTTTTAAACTATACATAGGAGTCCTTCAATTGTAAACCCGGATACCTCCTGGTTTTTTTACCGCGCTGCAGATTTAAATGTTCTATGAAAATAAGGTAAATTTGCATCCATTTTTATCCATGACGCAAAAGCTCCACAATCTGTCCTCCCTGCTCGAAGGCGAATTATTTACTGATGATACAACCAGGATATTATACGCAACAGACGCTTCCGCGTATCGTGAAATGCCTCTTGCAGTAGCAATACCCAAGTCGGTGGGAGACCTGAAAAAATTAATTTTATACGCCCGCGAAAATCAAACATCGCTCATACCCCGTACAGCCGGTACTTCACTGGCAGGACAGGTAGTCGGAAAAGGCATTGTAGTGGACGTTTCCAAGAATTTCACAAATATCCTGGAATTTAATAAGGAGGAGGCATGGGTGCGGGTACAGCCTGGTGTGATCCGTGATGAACTCAACCTTTTCCTGAAACCGCATGGATTACTATTTGGACCCGAAACGTCTACGGCCAACCGCGCTATGATCGGCGGTATGGTGGGAAATAATTCCTGTGGTTCCAATTCAGTAGTATATGGAAGCACCCGTGATCACCTGATGGAAATAAAAGCATTGCTAAGTGATGGAACCGAAACTGTTTTTCAAAGTCTGAGCCTGGATGCATTCCATCAAAAATGCGAAGGAGACAGCCTGGAGTCAAATATTTATAAAACGACCCGTAGCATCCTGAGCAATTATGAAAACCAGCTGGATATCAGAAAAGAGTTCCCCAGAAAATCCATTGAAAGAAGAAATACGGGTTATGCACTGGATTTACTGTTGGATACCGCACCATTCAGCGCAGGTGGTCCTGATTTTAATTTTTGCAAACTGATCGCGGGCTCAGAAGGAACGCTGGCTTTTATTACAGAAATCAAACTGCACCTGATACCCCAGCCTCCCAAAGAAACGGGTTTGTTATGCGTGCATTTCAATAGTATTGACGAATCTCTGAGAGCAAACCTGATCGCACTCAAATATAAGCCCAGTGCCAGTGAACTGATTGATCACTATATCCTGGAATGCACAAAAGATAATATTGAACAGAACAAAAACAGGTTTTTCGTGCAGGGAGATCCGGGTGCCATACTTGTGATCGAATTTAAAAAAAACACAAGGGCCGAAATAGAAACAATCGTTACTCCGCTGGTGGAAGAATTGAAAGCGGCTGGACTGGGTTATCACTTTCCTCTCCTCTTTGGTGAGGATACAAATAAGATCTGGACGTTGCGCAAAGCCGGACTGGGCCTGCTGGGTAATATGCCAGGTGATAAAAAACCGGTGCCGGTAGTGGAAGACACTGCAGTGGACGTGCAGGATTTGCCGGCATATATTGGCGAATTCAATCAGTTACTTGCGAAACACGGTCTGAATTCTGTTCATTACGCACATGCGGGATCCGGTGAAATTCATCTGAGACCCATCATCAATCTCAAGACCGAAGAAGGAAACCAGATGTTCCGGACCATCGCGACAGAAATAGCCGGTCTGGTAAAAAAATATCAGGGCTCGCTCAGCGGAGAACATGGGGATGGAAGGCTGAGAGGCGAATTTATAAAAAAGATGGTGGGTGATCATAACTATGAAATTTTCAAGACCATCAAAAAAAGCTGGGATCCGCTGAATATTTTCAACCCGAATAAAATTGTAGATACACCGCCCATGAATACCATGCTCCGGTATTCACCCGGACAAAAGACTCCACATTTCAATACAGTCTTTCGATATTATAATCAGGACGTGCTGCAACATGCTGAACAATGTAATGGATCCGGAGACTGCCGCAAGACGAAATTATCAGGAGGCACCATGTGTCCTTCCTTTATGGCAACCAAGAATGAAAAAGATACAACAAGGGCACGTGCGAATATCCTCCGGGAATTTCTGACGAATTCTGAAAAACTCAACCGGTTCGACCATCAGGAAATTTACGATGTGATGGATCTCTGTTTAAGTTGCAAGGGTTGCAAGTCAGAATGTCCTTCCAACGTTGACGTGGCAAAACTAAAAGCAGAATTCCTTCAACAATATCACGATGTTCACGGGGTACCCCTGCGTTCAAAACTGATCGCCCGTTTTACTACAACAGCCCGCCTTGGATCGATAGCACCCGGGCTGTACAATTTCCTGGTTACAAATCCATTTACCGGTGGCCTTATAAAGAAATTTTCCGGATTTGCCACTGAACGCTCCATGCCTGAATTATCAAAGGAACATTTGCTTGGCTGGTACAATAAAAATGCAAAAGGGAAGAGTAAAAATTTAAAAAGAAAGGTTTACTTATTCTGCGATGAGTTTACGAACTATAATGATGCAGAAATCGGCATCAAAGCCATCCTCCTCCTGGAAAACCTGGGATACGAGGTAGTAATACCCAAACATGAGGAAAGCGGTCGTACCTGGCTGTCCAAGGGATTAGTCAGAGATGCAAAGAAAATTATCAATAAAAATATTTCACTATTAAAAGGGATCGTCACTAAAGAGAATCCCCTGATAGGTATTGAACCAAGTGCCATACTTGCTTTCCGGGATGAATATGTAGACCTGGCGGATGATGATCAGTTCGAAGATGCCAAAGCGCTTTCGAAAAATGTTTTTCTGATTGATGAATTTATAGCTGCTGAAATAAAATCCGGGTATATTGATAAAAACCTGTTTACCAAAGAAGCCCGACTGATCAAATTACACGGCCATTGCCAGCAAAAAGCACTGTCTTCTGTTTCATATTCTGCAACCATGCTTTCTTTCCCGGAAAATTACCGGGTTGAAATCATCCCGTCCGGATGTTGTGGAATGGCCGGCTCTTTCGGTTTTGAAAAAGAACATTATTCCCTGTCCATGCAGATTGGAGAACTTGTTCTGTTACCCGCCGTACGTCAGCTGCCGGAGGATGTGATCATCGCAGCGCCGGGAACAAGCTGCCGCCATCAGATAAAAGACGGAGCCGACAAGAAAGCATTTCATCCTGTTGAGATATTATATGACGCCCTTTTAAAGCATAACGCCTAACGCGTAACGCTTAACGCTTTGTGGGATTCTCCTTCGATCAGTTTGCTTAAAATTTAATTATATTACATAAGCAACTATTAAAATTATTTTTGAAACTCGTAAATGAATCGCGTTGGGCGTTAGGCGTTACGCGTTAAGCCTTAAAACATGAATACAAGAAGAGAATTCCTGCAGAAAATCAGCGGCTCAGCAATCGGTCTGACTATTTTACCAACCATTACCTCCGCTGCATGTGCAGCAGTACCCGGCGAAGTTTACGACGGAAAGGTGCTGAATGTAGCCATTCTGGGACTGGGTGGCTATGCGACAAGGGTTGCAGCTGCAATGGTAAACTGTAAGAGAGCCAAACTGACCGGCCTGATCAGTGGAACACCCGAAAAGATCAAGGCCTGGCAGGCAAAATATAATATCCCCGATAAAAACTGTTACAACTACGAAAATTACGACGCCATAAAAAATAACCCGGATATTGATGCGGTTTATGTAATCACACCCAATGCGTTGCACAAGGAAGAAGTGATACGTGTAGCTGCAGCCGGTAAACATGCCATCAGCGAAAAACCGATGACCATCAGTGTGAAAGATGGGGAAGAAATGATTGAAGCGTGCAAGAAAGCAAATGTCAAACTACTGGTGGGCTATCGCATGCATTTTGAACCGCATACCCTGGAAATCATCCGTATGCGGAATGCGGGAGAATTTGGTAAAATAACTTTTTTCCAGGGACTTTCCGGTTTTGTAATCGGCGATCCGAAACAATGGCGCCTGAATCCAAAACTCTCGGGCGGCGGCGCGATGATGGATATTGGTATTTATTCGGTTAATGGTTCACGTTATATGATCGGGGAAGATCCGATTTGGGTGAACGCGGTGGAAACTAAAAATGATCCGGTCAAATTTGTCCAGGGCATTGATGAAACCATCCAGTTTCAAATGGGCTATCCCAGCGGGGCTGTCGCATCCTGCCTTTCTACTTATTCCATGAACTGGCTGGATCGTTTTTTCCTCGACGGTTTGAATGGATTTGCAGAATTACATCCGGCTACAGGGTATGAACCAACCACGGGTTTGACCCATAAGGGACCATTAAATCTTCCAAATACCATTCACCAGGCTGTGCAGATGGATGAAATGGCAGCGATCATTTTCGACGGTAAAAAACCAATTGTGCCGGTAGATGGCGAAGAGGCCCTCAAGGACTTAAAAGTGATTGAGGGTATTTATAAGTCTGCTCAAACCGGCAAAACGGTTAATCTGCAATTGTAGACTTTCAAATTGCAAAATCAGGAAGACAGCCACCATTCGGCAGTTCGTCTGATTCCTTCTTCATAAGGAGTTGGTTTAAACTGAAATGCTTTTTCAAATTTCGAAGAATCGAACACATACGGAAATTCATTCTGGTAAAGCATCTCTCCCAGTTCCTTCATAACGGGCACGAACAAACCAATAATCCCCACCAGCCACTTTGGTAAGACCTGGACTTTATTTTTTGCGTGCATATATTTTGCGGCTATAGAAATAAATTCGTTGCCCGTCAGTGCAGGTTTCGCTGTGGGGAGATGCCAGGTTTGCCCATAGGCATTTTCGCTACCAGAGAGCAAATACAGCGCAAGAGCGGCATCAGGCGTGTAGGTAAATGAATGCGGTTGTTTCGCATTGACAAACCATTGCGCTGTTTTACTGCTTTTCATTTTTTCAAATATCATGATACCTGCTACGCTGGTTTTCTTTGCGCGGGGTCCATAAAAATCGGCCGACGTAGCAATCATGGCTTTAATTCCACCCGATTTCATTTCTTTCAAAAGCATCTCATCTATTTCAGCACGAATTTTACCTTTTACGCTGCATGGATTGTATGGAGTGGATTCTGTCATACTCCCATTGACTCTTCCGTACATGTAAACATTATCAAAAAAAATCAGCCTGGCGCCGGCAGCTTTGCATGCGTCAATGGTGTTACGTATAATAACGGGCCATTCCGTTTTCCATATCTTCCTGTTATATTCCAATCCTGCCAGAAGATAAACGAAATCAGAACCTGTTACGGCCTGGAATACCTGGTCACGGTTTAATAAATCTGCCTGAAAAATTTCTGCTCCGCTAACTTTTTTGGGGTTACGGGAAACCAAACGGATCTGTTGTGCATTCGACTGAAGTACCGGTATCAATTCTGCAGCGATTGTTCCGCTGGCACCCAGTATCGTGTGAACAGACATATATTAATTGTTAATTGTCAATTGATAATGGTTAATGCTGCAAATTAAAACAAGCAACTAGAATACATTAAACAATAAATGTTCTACGCGGATCATAAAGCCATTCGGTGCTACCCTTTGCATGTCACTGTATAGTTGAACTTTATAACCGATATCCAGACGGGTCTGACTGTTGAAAATAAATTGTACTGCGGGTGCCAGATCGAGAAAATTTTCATTCTCCCCAATCAAATGCTGACCCGACAGTTCCAACATCAGGTTGAGGTTTGTTTGTTTATAATTGATGTATTCCTTAGGAAAAATCAGCCGGCCGGTGGATAAGGTGAAATTAATTGCCTGGTCCGACTGGCCGGGAGGAAATTTGTTTTCAGAACCGTTATTATATGCCTGGTTAAAACCAATCGTTGCTGAAATCGCCTGCCGGTGGAGAAGCTGCGTTGCAATCAATCCAATGGCATAACCTGTGTTGTTGCGGGTCAGATCAATTTCCTGCTGGAAAATAACAGAGTTATTCAGACTCAGTCTGCCGTATATGGCCATTCTGAAATGGCGGTTCACCGCATCAGCAGAATAAATTCTGTATTTGGCATAAGTGCCGGCACCCACTGCGTGAAAATTCCCTCCCTGATTTGTAAAGAATCCGTCGAGGTGAATCATCAGGTTTTTATTTACTCCCCACATCAGTTCGGGAATAAACTGGTAATTGAGCGTATTATTCGTGTTGTCATACATCAGCCAGTTACTCGCGCGAATCCCCAGGGATTTTGCGGGCATATTACTGGCTGGCTCAGAAAAAACAAATAATTCCTGCGCCCTGATTTCATTAAAATAAAAAACAATGATTACCCAGAGGGTAACCTGCTTTATAAACTTTTGCATATCATGACTGTGGCAGGGTGACGTGGAAGATTCTATCTCCGTCAGTTGCTGCAGTTTTTGATTCAAAAGTTCCCGCATATTTTTTGCGGTCTTTTTCCAATAAGTAATCCTTATCCAGGATCAGCAGTTTTCTTTCCCCGTTCAATTTCTGTTTTTGGATATCAACGAAGAAGAAAGTAAAATCATCCAGTTTTAATGAGGAATCAGTGGCTACTTCCACGTTATCGAAATTGGCTTTCACTTCCATCCATGCAACTGAAAAGCCGGCATCAAGTACTGCTTTTTTAAGATCGGCCAGGGATACTTTTTGAGCATCTTTAAACTGGATATGATAACTGGAATGCGCAATGTCTTCCTGAACTTTTGCCACCGAGGGCAACTTTTTAAGCGACTTGTAGATCGCCCGGCTGCACATGCTGCAGGTGAGGCCGCTTGCCTGTAATGAAACAGATTGTATTTGGGAACTGGCAACAGACTGTATCAGAAGTCCGAAGATCAGCATATATATATGAAGGGATTTCATAAATTAATTTTAAAATAACGGATAATAAGAATTTAAAAGAAATAATATGTACAGGAAGTTTTCCGGCGGGGGACCCGTACTAAAGAGAAATCAGATCAGGAATAGGCAGTTCATCAGGTATAGCGAAACAGGAGCGTCACCAGGTGGTGGACCGTGTGAAGGATAATTGATGAACATTGACGTCTGACAAACATTTTCTGCAAATGCACAATAAGGCATCAGAACAGTAACGAATTTCTTTTGCTGGGTGTCGACAGAAACGAGATCTGTGATTTTCTGGGATTTATCTGTCTTGATGATCTTTTGTTCATCCTTACAGCAACCCATGCCCTTTGCTGATTTCTTCATCCCGCAACGATGACAGTTACCGGATTTCTCTGGCGAAAAACTAAAACCGACAGCCTTACCCATGCAATAATGCAGATATACCGATGCTTCGCAGGAGCTCGATATATACAAAAAGGCCAGTAAGAAAATGAAAAGTTTTTTCATTATGATTCCCTATAAAGATAAACATTTTCAGCCAACCGTCAACTGTCGACAGCTTCGCCCGCCGTCTCGCATTTGCGGGATAGCCAAGCGGGCCAACCATCTACTATCAACCGCCTGTAAAGGAAATGACGTAGCGATACCCCTCCTGAACCCGGTTTTAACAGGAATGAAGTAGTATTGTAGTAGTAACACTTCCGGTATGCTGCTTATCTTTACAACCATTCAATAACGATATGCCTAACAGACGCGTTGCTATTCAACAATTACTCCTGATTTGGGCCGGGGTCGCCCTGCTCCCCTCCTGTTTACAAAACGAACAAAAAGTTTCCATTCCATTAAAAATGATCCGGATCGATCCGGATGATGAGAACATGCTGGCGGAACTGGCAGAAACCATTCTGCCCAAAACGGACAGTCCCGGAGCAAAGGATCTTTCAGCTCATTTATTTGCTCTGAAAATGGTGGACGATTGCTATACGAAAGTTAACCAGGAGAAATATATACAGGGGATGAAGGATTTTGAATCCTATGTAACGAAAAAAACAGGCAAGTCATTTAGCGAAAACAATCCTGCGGGGAAGCAGGCCATTGTTGCAGAACTGGATCAGCAAAAACCAGCCGAAAATGGAATGGCTTTCTTTTACCAGTCTACAAAAAAATTAACGATTCAGGCTTATACCACCTGTGAATATTACATGACCAAAATCCGCGGATACAATATCATTCCCGGAAAATTCCAGGGTTGTATTCCATTAAAAACCGCATAATCTCAATTTAATTTATCGATATGGGCAATTCGAATGATGGCGTGAAAGCCAGGACCTTTGATGCAATTGTAATCGGTTCCGGTATGAGCGGCGGATGGGCCGCGAAGGAATTATGTGAAAAAGGATTGAAAACACTGGTGCTTGAAAGAGGACGGGATGTAGTGCATCTGAAAGATTATCCCACCACCAATATGCAGCCATGGGAATTCGAGCACCGCCTCCAGGTTCCGGAAGCCATCCGGGAAGCCAATCCGGTGGTCAGTAAGTGTTATAATTTCAGGGAAGATGCCATGCAGTTTTTTGTAAAGGATAACGAACATCCTTATATACAGGAAAAACCATTTGACTGGATCCGCGGTTATCAGGTAGGCGGAAAATCATTGTTGTGGGCCAGGATGACACAACGCTGGAGTGATTTTGATTATGAAGGGCCGGCGAGAGACGGATATGCGGTGGACTGGCCAATACGATACAAGGATATCGCGCCCTGGTACAGTTATGTTGAAAAATTTGCCGGTATTTCAGGAAACAAAGACGGACTGGATACTTTACCGGATGGGGAATTCCTGCCTGCACTGGAACTAAGTTGTGTTGAAAATTATTTCAAGGATTATGTTTCCAAAAATTATAAGGACAGGCACGTGATATATTCACGCTGTGCACATTTAACAGAACCTAAACAAATACATCTGGATCAGGGTCGCGCCCAATGTCAGAACAGGAATCTTTGCCAGCGCGGTTGTCCGTTTGGAGGATATTTCGCTGCGAACTCAACCACCATTCCCTGGGCCATGAAAACCGGGAATATGACCCTGCGTACTTTTTCCGTTGTTCATTCGATCATATATGACGAGAAAAAAGGAAAGGCTGTAGGTGTTCGGGTTATCGACGCACATTCCAAGGAAACGATCGATTATTATGCAAGGATTATTTTCGTCAATGCCGCGGCCACGAACACCAATCTCATTTTGTTAAATTCCAAATCCAGCCGTTTTCCCAACGGGCTGGGTAATGACAGTGGTGTGCTCGGAAGATATTTCGCTTTTCATAACTACAGGGCGCGTATTTCTGCAGAATACGATGGCTATCCGGATAGCACAACGGCTGGAGGAAGACCCAACGGAGGCGCCTATCTGCCGAGGTTCAGGAATGTGCATAAACAGGAAACAGATTTTCTGCGTGGTTACGCTTCAGGTTTCAGTGCCGGCAGATATGGTGGGTCGAAGGCTGAAGGATACGGGACCGCACTAAAAGACAATCTTGCAAAAAAAGATCCGGGTCCATGGCATGTGGGTTCCCAGATGATGGGAGAAACCATTCCAAAAGAAACCAATTTCCTGAGCCTGGATGCTAATCAAAAAGATGAATGGGGTATTCCCCAAATCCGGTTTGCCATCGATTACGATGAGAATGATGATAAAATGATCAAAGATTTCTTTGAACAGTTCTCAGAAATGTATACTAAGGCAGGTTTTACAAATATAAAAACAAGTGATTCTCATCAGGCCCCTGGTCTGGATATTCATGAAATGGGTGGAGCACGCATGGGCAAGGATCCAAAAACGTCGATGCTCAATAAATGGAATCAATTGCATGCCTGTGAGAATGTCTTCGTCACTGATGGCGCCTGCATGACGTCCACTTCCACCCAAAACCCATCACTGACGTATATGGCACTGACAGCCAGGGCTTGTGACTATGCTGTTTCGCAAATGAAGAAAAACGAACTCTAAAAAGCGCAAAGCATAAGGCGTAAAGCGTAAAGCATTATTAAATTACCTCAGTCCTGCTCACCGCATTAGTTTGGCTTTGCGTTTTGCGCATTACGTTTTACGCTTAATAACGTAAGTTGCAGGTAGAATCAACACCTAACTCTTATGGCAACATTCAGAACTTTCAGTATGGCTTTGTTCTTAGTAATCAGCTTTTGTTCATGCTCCAATTCGTCCATGAGAGTTATGGCAACCTGGGTTAATCCCAAAGAAAAGCCAAATCCACAACCCGGCAAGCATAAGACTTTTATTTTCGTCATGACGCAGAATTATGAAGCCCAGCTGACTATTGAAAATGACCTGGCCTCTGCGGCTGCAGCTAAAGGAATATTAACCGTTAAAAGCATCGATGCATTCGGGCCGATTCTTACGGTTGATAAATTACCAAAAACAGAAGTTCTTTTGAAAGCTATCCGGGATCTCGGATGTGACGGCATATTTACCGTGGCGGTTGTTGATCAGACAGAGAAAACCCATTATGTGGAGGGAGGATACTCCGGTGGTGCGTTTGTTCCCTATGCAGGGTATGGTTATACATATACCGGATACTATGCGTATAGCCCGGCGTTTTATTCTCCCGGCTATTATACCACGGATAAAACTTATTTTATAGAAAGTAATTTATTCAATGCTGATACCGAACAGATGCTGATCTCCATGCAGTCCAAAGTGGTAAATCCTCCGGACATCGTAAAGGCAAGCAAACAATACACAAAAATACTGGTAACTGAAATGCAGGCCCAGGGATTTATGAAATAACTTTTAAGCTTAAAGCGTAAGGCGCAAAGCATAATGCTTTTCGCTTTACGCTTAAGAAAGTTCCCTGGATCGCGAAACCATGGGAATGCGAATATCCAACTTGCAGCCGACACCCGGATTGGTTTCAAAAGCTACCTTACCGTTAAATGATTCAACGCGGTTGATGATATTTACTATACCCACTCCATTTTTCTTAATGCCTACTTCGAATCCAATTCCATTATCATAAATTAAAACATGTATCCATTTATCCTCGGTAAACATTTTTATTTGAACCTTCGACGCGGATGCATGTTTGTAAACATTATGAAGATGTTCCTGTAAGATCCTGTAAATATTGAGTTTCAAATCGTCTAATATATCGAGTGAGTCCGGTAACGTGTAATCAAAGGAGATTTTAAAACCAATACCTTCTTCCATTATTTTGATCATGGATTGTATCTGATCCTTTAAATCAAATCCTTTCAAAGGAGTCACATGTTTTCTGCTCAGAACACGAATTTCAAAAATAGTTGCATCAATGAGACGGATGGACTTGTCAACAAAATCCTTTTTCCCGGCGCTCGTTAATTTGGCCGTACTCAGGCACATTCTTGTGCTGGCCAGGAGTTGATTTACATTATCATGCAGTTCCTTACCAATATAATTGCGTTCTCTTTCCTGCGCTTTAATCACCGCCCGGGTAATCTTTTTTTGCTCCTGATCAATCTGTTCCATTTTTTCATGCTCCATGGCTCTTTGTAACTTCCTGATCTCAGTTACATCACGAACGATACCCATGATCCTGTCTTCACCGAATTTTTTAAGATTGGCTTCGGTTTCTATCAGCGAGCCGTCTTTATGCACCATGATCCGGTCACTGAAAAGGTGTTTTCCCTTAATCAGCAGATCATTTCGCAATGGTTTCTCCTTCATCTGTACCGGGCAGATCAGTGAAGACACATTCATGTGGAGTAATTCCTTTTTTGTATACCCGAATAATTTGCAAAAGCTGCCATTTACCTCCGTAAAATTTCCTTTGAAATCAGTCACACAGATGGGATCCGATGCCTGTTCAAAAAGCGACCGGTATTTTTTTTCATTATCCTTGATTTCCCACTGAGCTTTTTCCCTTTCTGTGAGATCAATTCCGGTACCGAGCAAACAAAGGTTTCCTTCATATATCACCGAACTTCCATTCAGATAGTAAAGTTTGTGATCGCCGTTTTTGGTAATTATCTCCGCCTCTGTTTCATTATATCCTTCTTTGTAAACCTTTCGGGTAGCGGCATTCATTTTGTCGTGATCAGAAGGATCAAATAATGCAAGGGGATGCAGTTTTTCAATCTCAGTTCTGTCATAACCTGTAGCTTTTTCAAAATTATGGTTCCAGCGCAGATACTTACCGGTATGATCCTGTAAATAAAAAATCCCAGGCAGGCAATTGATAACCAGGTCTGAAAGTTCTTTCTCTTCGATGAATCGATTGTCAAATGAGTAAGGCGGATTCCCACCCGGAAAAGAAAGTATATCCATTGCATTCTCTATCGCCTTATTCGAATTTGTATTCATTTTTGAGTTAGGTTGTAATAATCCAGATGGCGGCAAACTTATTTTCAACTATGATTATTACGCTTTGGGTCCCCTGAAGACTAAGACCGGTACGTTAAATAAATAGGGTTGCAAATTTAATGATTTAACTCATAATATTTACTTAAAGTGTTCGAAAAGTATAAATGGTAAGTTCGTGAGTATTAAGGTCATATAAAAGAAAGTGGAAAGGATTTCAGGAACTATCCTTCAATAAAAAACCTGCCATCCGGCAGGTTTTCAGCAAGAAATTCAAATGCTGCTATTTTTTATTATCCTTCTTTTCGCTTTGCCAGTTTGATGGATCGCTTCCGTGTTTACCGGAATGATCCTTTTTCCCCTGCCTGTTTTGATGACCCATGGATTCATTTCTATCACCACCTGAGTATTATATTGCTTTTCTTTGCTGATCTCTCTCCGTCTGATTCCTACCGAATTTTTCGATTTGTGTGTTTCATAGTAGAACATTTTAATAGACCAACATTTCAAACACTATGCCTTCCGAACATATTCTCCTGATACGCCTATTTTTAACAGGTTGTGGATTCGGCTCCGGTTCTGATGTTGAAAAAAGTGGATAAAATTGCCCCCATCAAGAAAAGTTCCACTCGTCACTCATTTAAAACTTTTAGACATTTTTTTGGTTTTTAAAATATATATTCTGCTCATCCGTCTACCTGATAGAGCATGGCGCAGGCAGAAACGATACAAGTTCAGATGACCGAATCAAAAGCAAATTCCATAACTGCCATCGTCAATGATTACAGACGGCGATTATTGGGATTTATCCGAAAGAGGGTTACCAATGAGGCTGACGCGGAGGACATTCTGCAGGATGTTTTTTACCAGCTTTTAGGAAACAAGGAACCCATCGATCAGGTCGCTTCCTGGCTTTTTACGGTCGCCCGGAATAAAATCATCGACAGCAAGCGCAAAAAGCAACCTCTGGCTACCGATTTTCTCTTTTCGAATACGGAAGATGTTGAAATGGGCGAATGGATGGACATCCTCATGGACGATTCTTCAAATCCGGAAACAGTTTATTTGAGGAATCTTTTCCAGGAAACGTTGAAAGAGGCTTTGAACGAATTACCGGAAGAACAAAAACAGGCGTTTGTTCTCAATGAACTCGATGGCATCCCATTTAAAAAAATATCCGATGAAACCCGAATTCCCGTGAATACATTGATTTCAAGAAAACGATATGCAGTTCTTTATTTACGGGAAAAACTCGCAGTACTGCATGACGCATTAAAAAACTACTAAATAAAACACAATGATACATTCCAGATTTCCCCGTTTTATCCTTTTTCTCCTCTTTATTTTCGCGGTCCTCGTTCCCCTGGGTTTCATTATCATGGCGCTTTGGAATAATATACTGGCTGTTATTTTCCCGATTGCACTCATAAATTTCTGGCAGGCATTAGGAATTTTTCTTTTATCAAGAATATTGTTTGGAGGTTTTCCGGGCAAGCCAGGCTGGGCCGGCCGGGGGCACAATCGTCGTGAAATGGAAGAAATGAGAAAGAAATGGTTTAATATGTCCCCGGAAGAAAGACAGCAATTCAAACAAAACATGAGGGGTCGATTCCGCGGCTGTCAGCCATCGGCAACTCCGGAATCACCAGCTTCCGAACAATCACCGGTCTAGTTTGACAAATCAGAATAATTAAATGCGAACTTATATTTCCGGGGCCGGGCAAGGCATAAGACCCAATATTCCCACATTTCTCACCCTTACCACGCCGCATTATGCGGGATCACATTACGAAGTAATATCTTAGGGGGCCATTGGCCCTCTTTTTTATGCATATTCATAGATTCAATCGGAAACTGTAGATGACGGCTACCCGTAAAAGGATAAATATTTTTGCCCTGCTTGGCAAATCATTGGAAGAATTCAGGAAGAATGATCCCTTGAGAATGGCGGGGGCCACCGCTTTCTTTACGACCTTCGCCCTGCCTGCTGTTTTGATCATTCTGATCCAGGTTTTCGGACTTATCCTGAGTCCCCGTTTTATGAGCCGGCAACTATTCAGTAATCTGGGGGAAGTGGTCGGCAGGAATACAGCGGTTGAGTTACATAAAACGCTTTTTAATGTCAGGCTTCTGTTTAGAAATTGGTATGAGGCCACGCTGGGCTTTCTTTTTCTGATCTTTGTTGCCACTACCCTGCTAAAAGTGATCAAAGATTCCTTAAATCAGTTATGGAATATCCGAACAGTTACAAAATTGGGATTCAGGTTCAACCTGCTGACCAGGGTAAAATCTTTCCTGGTCATCCTGATTGCGGGCGTCTTATTTTTGGTTGTCCTGTTGGCAGAAGGGGGTCTCGATATGGTTCAGAAAACGGCCAATGGACCGGTCATAGAGCATGGCGTTCTGGCAAAAACCTTCGTCCGCGAGATCATCCTGCTGCTGATGGTAACGGTTTGGTTTTCGATGTTATTTAAATTTCTGCCGGATGCAAGACCTTCATGGAAAACGGTGATTGCGGGTGCTTTTTTTACAGGATTTCTGTTTACAATCGGAAAATTATTATTGCAGTGGTTATTATCGTATAGCAGTATGCAAACCATTTATGGTGCATCCACTTCCTCCGTATTGCTTCTATTATTTGTTTTCTATTCTTCCTTTATATTCTATTACGGGGCCTGTTTTACTAAAATTTGGGCCGAAACATATAATAAACCCATTCCACCGGCAAAACATGCGGAAAAATATGAATGGTCGCACGTGAGAGCTTAGATTATTTTGGTTTGAACTCCATTTTTACGCCAATCCCCTTACCGGCTTTTTTCTGTTCAGCCGTTTGGTAGATGGTTTTGGTCATAGTCCCCAGAAATTTTCCCCCATATTTCAGATAGCTGATCGAATCAGATTTCTTGATTATGGTAGCCTTGTCGATATCGGCGGCTGTCAGCTCCCTGTCCAGATATTTGGTCAGGTACTTTTTTGCCATGTGGTGGTCCACATTTGTTTTTTCAATTTGTGCCATCGGAATTTCTTTTTCCGGAAAAATCTTCGACACAGAAATTTTAGCAGGGGACTTCCGTTTGGCCGGCAGTTTGGCTGCGATTGTTTTTACTGCCTCCGGCTGGGTTTCCCCGGCCTGGACGGCTGTTTTTGATTTTGGTGCCACTGTAAAATGTTTATGATTCAGGTAAATATAGGTATAAAAAAAGCAAGGCCTTGAAAGGCCTAGAAGCGAACAGTATAATGTCTTAGATTAGCAGTCTCAAAAAGGGAGGTCCATGAAGCTTATAAGATGGAAAAAAGAAGACAAAACGCTTCCGGGCGTAGTGCTGGATAACCAATATTACGATGTCTCCGCCTTAAACGAGGATTATAATGAGAGACTTTTTCAAAACGGGTGGACTCCTGCGGTTAAAAAAATTCCTGGAGGATCACAAACAGGATTTAATAAAACTGGAAGATTCCGTTGCGCTGGACAGTCCGATTGCAAGGCCTTCCAAAATCGTATGCATTGGCCTGAACTACGCTGATCACGCCAGGGAAACCAAGGCACAGCCTCCTGCGGAACCTGTGATCTTTTTAAAATCGACCACCGCATTATGCGGTCCTTTTGATCCCATCATCATTCCTAAAAACTCGAAGAAAACAGACTGGGAAGTGGAATTGGCCATTGTGATCGCAAAAAAAGCATCTTATATTTCAGAGTCAGATGCACTGGATCATATTGCCGGTTACTGTTTACATAACGATGTCAGTGAAAGGGAATTTCAGATTGAAAGATCCGGAACCTGGGATAAAGGAAAGGGCTGCGATCATTTTGCACCCCTGGGCCCTTTCCTGGCGACGCCAGATGAAATAACCGATGTAAACAATCTCAGACTATGGCTTACAGTAAATGGCAAAACCATGCAGGATGGTACAACGGCCAACCTGATTTTTAAAATTCCCTTCCTGGTATCTTATATCAGTCAGTTTATGACGTTGCTTCCCGGCGATCTCATTTCAACCGGCACACCGGCCGGTGTTGCCCTGGGAATGAATCCACCCGTTTATCTGACTCCCGGGGATATCGTTGAACTGGGCATTGATGGCCTGGGCAGCTCCCGCCAGACGCTGGTTTCATGGCAGCCAGTTACATGATCATTCCAGCAAATTACACAATCCGGTTTCAATAAGTAAAAGACTGAGTTAATTTGGATATGTATTCAGGACGCAAGAATCGGATACCATTACCATTAAACCTTACTTATGAAATTGCAGGAAAGCATGACCGGCTTTTACTATGTCGGCACCAAACGGGCGATCATTACCAAACTTGTCAACATTTTTAAGCGCGGTTATGCTTCCGGCAAATTGAGTGAGTCAATGACTGAGTTGCTAAATAAAGAACATATTCTGCCACAGGTCATTATTTGCGACGCATCTTATGGATTTGCCGCCATTAAACAGTGGTCTGATTTGCTGATAAGAAATGAACGACTGCATGGTATCCCGCTGATCATCGATTCAGAAAATGTGAATGCGATTGAAAATTTTCAATTCATCCGTAATAAAACCGCAGATGATATTATAAATCTGCTGGAATGGGGCGAAAGTGACCTGAATTTGAAAATTCTATTTCTGCAAAAATATAAAAACCGCACGCGGGAGCTTGAAAAGAAACAAAAGGATGAAATGACGGTAGCGGTTCCTGTAAAAATGCATAGTTTTTTAAAAAGATTTTTGGATATTATTTTCAGTATAATGTCAATTGTTTTACTCTTTCCGGTTTTTCTGATCATCGCACTGGCCATAAGGATTGAATCCAGGGGAAATATTTTTTATGTTTCCAAAAGGGCCGGAATGGGATATCGTATTTTTAACTTTTATAAATTCAGAACAATGAGCCCGGATGCTGAATTGAGCAGGACGCAATATGTTCATCTCAATCTTTATCCATACTCTGAACTGGCCCGTTTTTTCAAAGTTGAAAATGATCCCCGTATAACCAGGGTTGGGCGTTTTCTCCGAAATACGAGCCTGGATGAATTGCCACAACTTTTTAATGTATTGCGTGGAGATATGTCCCTGGTTGGTAACCGCCCCCTTCCATTATATGAAGCAGAAAATCTCACAACGGATGAACTGGCAAAAAGATTTATGGCGCCAGCCGGCATGACGGGATTATGGCAGGTAAAAAAAAGGGGTAAACCTGTCATGTCAGCGGACGAGCGAATTGACCTGGATTTGAATTATGCTGATAAATCAAACCTGTTGATGGATATGTGGATCATGGCGCATACGCCACAGGCACTAATGCAAAAAGCAAATACATAATTGTTTATCTTAGAAAAAATGACGCCTCTTGATGATTGCTGAGAAGTTGTATATCCGAATTATATCAAGAGAACCGATAAAGAAATTTATAGCCCCTAGCCTCCGACCACTCCGTGCCCTTTTTTTTCTTCTTCTTCTCTTTACGACCCGTATTGCCGTTTCACAAAATACCCGGGTAGACAGTCTGATCTTATGGGTGGATGAACATCCTCATAATGATTCCGCGCGGATACACGCAATGCATACGATCAGCTATCTGCTGAGCGAGTCGGATATCGCCAGATCTTTTACCTATTACAGCATGGTTTCCCGATTGAGCGATTCCCTCAATTTTACTTTTGGCAAGGCATTGGGTAATATCAATCTCGGAATCCTGCTTTCTTCCTCGGGAAATTTGCAGTCCAGTACGGAGGCGAATATCAAAGCCTTCGAACAGGCGAAGGAATGTAACGAACCCCGGATTGAATCGGTCGCACTGAATAATATAGGCGAAAATTTCGCTTCCCTGAAAGATTATGATAAATGCCGGCAATATACTCTGCAGGCTGTGGGCATCAATATGGAACTGAAAGCCTGGCATGGAGTAGCCGTTAATTACGAACTGTTACATCGCTGTGACTTCGAACAGGGCCTATATACCAATGCGAAAACAAACCTCGATAAAGGAATGCCCTATGCCATCCTGGACGATGACAATTATATATCGTCGCAATATTATCTGGGATATGGCAAACTGCATGCGGTTCAAAATCGCAGTGATTCAGCCAATTACTATTTTAATAAAGCCATGGTCTGTGCCGGTCAAAAGCCGGATCTGAGAAATGAATTCCAGGTGTATGTTGCCGAAGCAAAATATCTTAAACATATCCCTGAAAAAGAAAAAATCGCTTTGCTGTCCAAAGCCATGAAACTGGCAGAGCAAACACAATATCAGGAGGGAATAGCCAATAGTGCGGAACTGCTGTCCGCCGCGTATGATCATCTGAATAACCGGGATTCCTCACTATTTTACTATAGAAAATACCGCTCAGCCTCCGACTCATTATTCTCTGAAAATAATCAGCGAAAAATGATGGTGAATGAAACCGAATGGAAGATCAAAAACAACGAGCTGGAGAATTCAAGCCTTAAACAACTGACTGCCACACAGAAAAGACAGATTGCCTTTTCAAATATCCTGCTGTTCCTGATCGGCCTGGGATTTCTATTGAGTGTATTTGTTGCATTTCTGTTATACAAATCATTTCAGGCGAAAAAATTAAAGGATGTATCCCAGTATAAACAAAAGATAGCAGAGACGGAAATGCAGGCATTGCAGGCTCAGATGAATCCGCATTTCTTTTTTAACAGCCTGAATAGTATTGAGAATTTTATCATGCAAAATGAAAAAAAACTCGCATCCGACTACCTGAATAAATTCGCCCGCTTTATCCGGAGTGTTTTGGACAGTAGTAATAATGATCTGATAGACGTCAATAAAGACATCCAGTCGCTCCAGTTATATATCGACCTGGAACAACTTCGCTTCAATAATAAATTTACATTTCATTGCGAAGTGGATCCCCGTTTACTGGGCGGTGAGTATAATGTGCCTGCCTTACTGGTACAACCATTCCTTGAAAATGCCATCAATCATGGAATTGGGCCGAGTGACCGGACGGATTTGAAAATTTGTCTGAAAGTCAGCCTGAATAATAATATGATTCACTATATTATAGTAGATAATGGAATTGGTCGTGAACAGTCCAGGATATATAATGAGATGAATAAGCCCTTCCATAAAAGTGTGGGTATGAAACTTACACAGGACAGGATAAATATTTTCAATCAGTCGCCCTCTTCTTCGGAAAGTGTAAAAATTATCGATTTATTTGACGAAGAGCATAATCCAATCGGAACAAGAATTGAATTTGCCCTTAAAGTTCTTACATATGCAAGTTCTCAAGGCCATCCTGGTGGATGATGAATTAAATAGTCTGCAAAACCTGCAATTTAAAATACAGGAATACTGTCCTTCGATCAAAGTGCTGGCACAAAGTCAGCATCCGGAGGAAGCGATCCGCCTTATACAGCAAAATAAACCGGATGTTATTTTTCTCGATATAGAAATGCCGAGAATGAGTGGATTCAAAATGTTGGAACAGATTCCCGAAGTTGACTTTGAAGTAATATTTATAACTGCCTATAACCATTACGCGATCAACGCCATCCGTATCAGCGCCTTTGATTACCTGGTAAAACCAGTTGCCATTGAAGACCTGCAGCAAACCGTTGAACGGCTGGGAACCTATTCCTTAAAAAAAACAAGGGAAAGAGCTGAGCACCTGAAAAATAACCTCGCAAATCCAAAGAGCCAGGAAGATCACATTGCTATACCGACCAACGATGGCCTCGAATTTATCCAGATCAAACAGATCATCCGTATAGAATCCAGTTCCAATTATTCTAAAATCATTTTGCTGAATAACCAGCACATGCTGGTGACCCGCCAGCTAAAAGATTTCGAAGAACTTCTTCAGGACTACCGGTTTTACAGGGTCCATCATTCGCACCTCGTTAATTTGAATTTTATTGCCAGGTATGTACGGGGAGACGGAGGACAGGTGATCATGCGCAACGGGGATATCATAGATGTATCGCGAAGAAAAAAAGAGGTTTTTTTAAAGCTGATTGGAAACTGATCGCCACCGGCTGATCATAGCTCCTGACTGTTCAGATATAATATCAGTTGCTTCAATTCCTTTTCAGCGTAAAGCTGTTTGTTCCCAGACATTTGCAGAAACTCATTTACAATATCGCTGTCAGGATTCAGCTTGAACAGGCGTTCAATTGCAGAACGTTTCAACAGATGAATCGTCCGGTATTCTCTGTTGGGAAAGAAAATATAATATTCCGCTTCATTCAAATATACATCACCAGATTTTTCGTTGGTGGCTGAAAATGATGAACCACCATAATGCGCTTTTACCAGTTTGGTACGGGTTACTTTATACAGGGAATATTTGGCATCATCGCTAATGAGTACTTCGAACAGATCCTTGTCGTTAATAAAATTTATGTGCTTGAAAATATAGGCCGAATCGTGCCAGTAAAACAGGATCGCCTTGAACTCTCTGCGGTCTATCTCGAATATTTTTTTAAAATCCGCAGTGATCAAAAGCCGATGGTCAATCTTATCGAAGTTGAACAAATATGCGTCACTGCTGATGATGGTGTTATCGGATGCCAGTATTCTTGCTTTCACCCAACTGCTGTCGAAATAAAAATTCTTGCCATTGAGCGATATATCATTTGCATATGGATAAGGTGTACTGATCTGCGAAAATTCGGGACTGAGTTTTCCCTGTGCATTTAAAATGTACGAAATTGTAATACAAAGGAGCGTACAGGTAATATATTTTTTCATTACCGGAGAAACCTCAAAGCGGCCAATACAATTTACGAATAAAGAATCAAAGAATAATGGATTCCTTCTGAAAGATTATACGCGATAAGGGTAACCCGGTTGCGTCAGCACGTCCTTTATTCAAAGGGTTTGCAAACACCGGATCCGCTCTGTCCGGTACTCAGGCCCAACTGCATTCAGCTCCCATCAGATTACATATTTCTCCACCTAAACAGATGAACGCTATATGTATAGCTCATTTTCCCGTACGAATTCATAAACCACATAGAAACGATCCCATGAACATCGGGAATCTGTGTTATCTTAGGTAACACCTTCAAAAGTCGTTTCTTTCATGATAAATGCTTTGATCATAGACGACGAAAAACATTGCAGTGATAATCTGCTGTGGCAGTTGAACAAATACTGCCCCGAGGTTGAAGTGCAGGCTATATGTAAAAATGCCGGTGAAGCCCTCGAACCAGATTCACACGCATCAACCCAGGCTTATTTTCCTGGATGTGGAAATGCCGGATAAATCGGGATTTGATCTGCTCGAAGCATTAACTGATATTCATTTTCATATCATTTTCACAACCGCTTTTAATCAATACGCATTACGTGCTATTAAATTCGGCGCACTGGATTATTTGTTGAAACCCATTGACAAAGATGAGTTAAGGCAGGCCGTAGATAAATTCATAAAACAGGAAAAACAAATTTCATTAAACCAATTGACGGCCCTCCTCTCCCACACCAGGAAGAACAATGATTTTTCATTTCAGAAAATTGCATTCCCTACTTTGCACAGTTATGAACTGGTTCATCTGAATGATATTCTGGCTTGCGAAAGCAGTAGTAACTATACCAATGTCAGGCTCATCAACGGGAAATCGATCCTTGTTTCCAAGACGCTGAAAGAAATAGAAGAATTGCTCGACATGACACCTTTTTTTCGTGTACATCATTCCTGGCTCGTAAATCTTCAATACGCAATTCGTTATGTAAAGGGGGACGGAGGATATCTAGTTTTGAATAATGAGATGACCATCCCGGTTTCCCGCAACAAAAGAGAAGATTTGCTTAAATATATAACCCATCTTTCTGTCTGACTCAACCGGCTACGATATGGTATCAAACGGGCTGGCTGCTTTTATTCAGCTGCTGTTTGCAAATTTGTTCAGGACAGGATTCTGCAAGGACCGATTTCAAAAATCAATTGCCGGCAATATCGGACACCGCCATGAACAATCTTTTTTGGAAAGCTTATTCAGAAGCCCGTTTTGATGAAGCCATGGAATATGGTGAAAATTATAGCGCCATGGCCAGCAAAGACAATGACGAGAACAAGACATTTATTGCCCTGACCAATATGTTTGCGCTATACCGGCAAACCGGGAACTATGAAAAAAGTTTTGCCTATGCCCAGCAGCTTTATGAAATCGCGTTAAAACAAAACAAAAGGGAGTGGATTGCCAGCTCGCTCTGGGGACTGGGAGAACTATATAAATGGATTGATGACTATCCGGCCGCACTAAATTATTATCGCATGGCTCGCGAAATGACCAACGAGACTCTGAACGGTCTGCATATTTATCCCGATTCTGAAATCCGTTTTAAAATGCAATATGCGGAAATATTCGGCGCTGACAAATCATTTTGATTCTGCGTTACATTATTACCAATTATACAAACCATCTGTTGATGCTTACCAGCGATATTACCTGGTCAGTATGGGCGAATATTATGCACTACAGGGTAATTTTCAGAAGGCACTCGTGAATTTTCAGGCAGGTCTCACCGAACATCGCCTGTATCAGGATGTAAATGAAGAAATGCGTACCCTGCTCGATATGGGAAAAACATACCTGATACTGGATGATTTTCAAAATGCTATCCTGTATGGAAGGCAGGGTCTTAATATAGCGTTGAAGGCCGGGGTTAATCAATATGCCCGCGACGGATATAAGATCCTGTCTGATACTTATAACCGTCAGGGGCTTGACATGATATCTCTGATTATTATTTCAGAAAATATTCTATCGTAAAAGACGCGGTTCTAAACAATCAGGCAAAGGGAAGATTTGCTGCTTATCATTATGAACAGCGGATTTCGCTCATGAATAAAGAAAAAGAGATCCAGGCCGTACAGCTTCAAAAGCAGACACTGATGAAAAATATCCTGGTCGGAAGTATTATAGTCCTGATATTATTTGCCTTCCTGTTCACACGAAATATCAATCTGCAACGCAGGTCAGAACACCGGAAAAGAAAATTAGCTGAAAATGAATTACGCATTCAAAAACTGGAATCCGAAAAATCCAGGGTTGAATTATTAAATCAACAGGCAGAACTGGAAATGAAGGCCCTGCGCGCTCAGATGAATCCGCATTTCATTTTTAACTGCCTGAATTCCATCAATCGTTTTATTATCGGCAATGATGCGGAAAAAGCGGCGGATTACCTGACCAAATTTGCAAAACTCATCCGTATTATATTGGAAAAGTCAGGTCATTCCTTTATCCCGCTGGCTGAAGAACTGGAATGTTTAAAATTATACATGGACCTGGAGGCCCTCCGTTTTGAAAATCCATTTTTATATGAAATCAACTCCGATGGATTGGACCGGGAATCTGTAAGGGTTCCTTCCCTGCTGATTCAGCCTTTTGTGGAAAATGCGATCTGGCACGGACTGAGCCCGGACCAGGATCGAACCGGGAAAATTACGATCAATCTGCGCCTCGAAAATGAGATCCTTCATTGTGAAATATCTGACAATGGAATTGGCTTGTCAGGTTCAGCTGCATTAAGGAAAACCAAAGAACAGGAAACAAAAAAATCTCTGGGTATCGAACTTACTAAAAATCGTTTGCGTTTGGCAGATCCCACACAGCTTGAAAATCTGGGCGTGGATTTTGAAGAATTAAAAGACGCTGAAGGAAATATTTCCGGAACCTGTGTAAAATTAAAAATCCCTGTAAAAATATATGATTGACCACGTTTTTATTGTTTGTGAATTTGCCGGTGAACTTTGGCAAGCCCATTTTTTCGACAAGCGCGGCATATCTTTTATCATCATAGAGAAGCCGCCAGCGGGGATCCAATTTGATCCACACCATCCAGTTGGCATGATCGGAATATGCCTGGTCCAGGCATCTGAAAGCATTTTCTTTGTCATTCAACGAAGTATACACTAGTGCGAATACATACGGTGATATAAAACTTGAACTGGAAAGTCTGGTAAGAGAATCCAGCATTTTTTCTGCTTCCTTCTTTCTACCAGTTATACCTTATACATAACCAATCGCCCCCAATGCCACAGACCAGTTTTTATATATTTTCAGGGTGCGGTTATATTCCGCGAGGGCCTCACTAAACATTTTCTTTTCCTGATAAGTCCTGGCAAGCCATAAATGTGCCAAAAGGTAATTTGAATCGAGTGCAAGCGATGTTTTTAATATAGTGATGGCCTGATCATATTGATGTTGATAATATAAATTGAATCCCAGATCAGTATTCAATTTGGCCGATAAAGGATCAAGCTGCACCGCTTTTTCAATCACTTCTCTGGCCTCGGCAAATTTCTCCATGGCAGTCAGGCAATAACAATAAGATTCATAGACTACAGTATAGCCCGGATTCAGGCGAATGGCCGTCAGGAATTCCTGCTGGGCACCGCGCAGGTCCCAGTAATAATAAAGCATAATATAACCCAGAGATGTATGCGGATCAGCCAGCGTCGAATCCAGCAGAATCGCTTTCCTGGCTGCCAGTTCTGCTTTCGAAAAGACATTTACCGGTTTTTCATAACTGCCATATCCCAAGGCTGAATAACAATCTGCCAATCCGGACCAGGCCTTTGCATAACCGGAGTCAAGCTGAATCGCCTGATTGAAATACGTAATTCCTTTCCTGAAAGCGAAACCACCACCCTTATTCCACCAATATAGGCCCTCCAGGTACTTATCGTATGCTTCGAGATTTTGTGTTGATCGTCGATGGATTTTATTTATTTCATCATTCGATATTTCTGTATTCAACTTGTCAGCAATCAATTGGGCCACTTCCGTCTGAATGGAAAATATATCATTGATATCGCGGTCAAAACTTTCACTCCAGATTTGTTTTCCGGAACCAACATCCATCAGGCTGGCTTTTATAATTAATTTATTCCCTGACTTTCTTATGCCGCCGGTAAGAACGGCTGAAACATGCAGCGTATCGGCGATTTTACGCAAGTCCTTTTCGTGTCCTTTATACTTCATCACTGAACTTCGCGGCGCAACACGAAGACCGTTAATTTTTGAAAGCTGATTGATGATTTCCTCTGTCATCCCATCATTCAGGTACTCCTCTGATGAATCAGCACTCAGATTGGTAAATGGTAAAACAGCCACCGTTTTATCCTTGCCGGTAAAAACCGCCCTTTTAAAAAACATCTGATAAATAAAAATAACGGAACCGGCAAAAACGATCAGTATGATGGCCCATATCCAGTTATACCGGCGGCGTTTATTATTACTGCCTTCCATTTATATTAGGTTGGAATGTGAAATCGGGTTTACTACAAGTAGGTGTCCGGGAGAATCCATTCTAATATAACCCTTTTTTTACCGGAAACTCCAAATCCTCCCCGAATACTCATTGAAACCCGCAGTTTACTAATCCGCCGCCTTCTCCCGTACGCCTTTGTTATAGCTTAATGGAATAAATTATTCATCAACAAAACCTCTTTTTATGAGAACAAAACACCTTCACAGGATAATCGGCACACTGGCCCTTTTCACCTTAATGATCTCACTATTTGTTTCCTGCGAGAAATCCCAGCCGGTAGAGGATCCGCAACATTTTGACCTGGATGTTACATTTCATACTGAAAATCTGAAGGATCAATCCAACAAGGGATTTGGTTTTCTGAAGTTCCGCCAGGATCCGGACACAGCCCGTATCATAACCCTGGATACATATATATTCAATCTGTTACCTAATCATTCTTACCTTTTGCAAAGAGCTGCCAATCCGTTCTCTGATCCGACATGCACCAATGCGTCATGGCTTACTTTAGGTATGGGACTGGTTGCCCAGGACATTCCGACCGATAGTAAAGGAGATGGCCATGAGGAATTGTTTCGCGCTGTAACCGCTATTCCGAGAGGGAACGCATACCACATCGATTTTCAAATCGTAGATGCTGCAACGATGGAAATCGTTTTATCGAGTGATTGCTATGAGTATATTGTTAGATAAAATATTACCCCGGACGATCCATGATAATAATAAGAACCAGCTTCTGTGCGCTATTTCTTATTATTATCATGCATTCGGTTGCCGATGATCGGAACACATCGCAGATTTTGAAGTTGTCCTGTTCAGACGATTGAAACGCCCGTTTGTTACAAATAAATCAGGGGGAAAAATAGGGTGATCATATACGTTAGTAAAAAGGAAACGAGCCGGATGTTCAGAAAATAATCACCGGATCAAAATGCTGGTACCCCTGAGAAAAAAGCTCTTGCCCGAAGCACCTTCGGTATAGCGAAGCATCCAGACATAGGTTCCTGTCGGCTGAGGTTTTCCGCCAATGGTGCCATCCCATTTTTTTGACCAGTCACGCGTTTCAAAAACAAGCTGTCCATAACGATTGTATACTTGGAACTCCAGGCTGGATGTCAGATTGCCGTTGAGCGGATAGAGAAAATCATTTTTACCATCCCCATTCGGAGTAAACGCATTGGGAACAGCGATAGAACAACTTTGCAATTTGGTAATCTGTTCGCTCGCCGTATCATAACAACCCGTATTATCCCTGACAACCAGCGTTACAGTATATATTTTTCCGGCCACTGTATTCGGGAATAAATGGGAAGGGGGATTCTGATCTGTATTGGTTTCGCCATCCCCGAAGGACCAGAACCAGGAGTCCAAATGACCGATGCTGGTATTGGTGATATCGAGTACATCTTTGGGACAAACCTCACGCGGTGCATCAAAAGAAGCCCTGGTCAGATTATCCAGATTAACGATTTCTGTAACCGTATCGCTGCAGAAACCATTCGAAACGATATGCTGCACCGTTTTTAAACCGAAAACTGTTTCAATAAAATCCGGATTGAGCAGTGAACTGGTTTCAACCGTATCTACGATCCATTGCCATTGATCCACACTCTTTGCCGGAAGATAATTCAGGTGCAGGGTATCATAAATACATCCCAGATTCATACTATAATTGAATGAAGCTGATACCGTATCTTTTATTTCAAAGGGAATCTTACCTCCGGCAGTCGTTTCCACGCCACATTCATTGATGATTGTATTCCCATCATTGCCGGCTTTCAGGATCAGCTGGTAATTTCCACCCGCCACGATAGGTGAAGAGAGTTTGATATTGATGACATTCGCCATTTCAGCACCATTACAATTCCCGCTCGCAGTAAGGATGCTGACCGGATTCGGGCCCGTAATAGAGAAATCCGATCCATCGGGGGCAATCGAGCTGCATTGTACCAGGTCTGAAAAAACGAGCTGAAGTGTCGTCGGGGCACATTTGGGTGGCGTGAGACTGTCAAATGGAGTGATATGTGGCGGCAACACTTCAAAAGAAAGACTTTCTCCAACCGGGAGTTGATTACCACAGTCATCCAACAGAGTGTTGTCATCGGTTCCAACTTTTGAAACAACAGAATAAGATCCGGGTGCTAATGGAGCGCTCAGGGTGATCATTACGGAATCCATATCAAAAGAACCGCTGCAACCAATCCCCACTGCATGTGCGATGGCCAGCGGATCGGAGGGAATCATAAAATCCGAACCATCCGCGGCCAATACTGGTACATCGCATATTTTTATTCAGGGAAACAACCAGCGTTTGCCTGTCACAGTGTATATCGGCCGATTTCAGATGCGACTTCGTGGTATCCGTGATCACAGCAGAACCCCCTTTAAACGACAATGAATAACCGCTTTGCGAGTCATCGGTGAAGTGGCTGACCAGCAACAGGTATTTATGACCCTGCTTCAGATTGGGCATTACGCTGAAAGTATTATGATTATCATTCGGATTGGATGCACAGCCTATCTTGGCAATCCCGCCAGGTCTCGCACCCGTCAATCCATAAGTCCCGGCCCAGTTTCCGGCAACGATTAATGAAGCATTGGTATATACTTCATCGGCATTATGGTTGGTAATATCATAGAGCATCCAGTCATAATCATCCCCCAGATTATTGGGCGTAATCAGGAAGCCGAGAGAACCTGCAGAATAACAGGTGAATGTGTACCAGAAGGGATTTGTATCCGCGTACAGAGCCCCGTCTCCACGAGCATCCTGGCACCTGCAAATGTATGCGTATGACCGGGAGGAACAGTAGTCTGGTGGAATGTATCGGAGCCGCAGACCGGAAAAGCAGTTGAAGCCAGTTGGCCGGTAACCGGGAAATCTTGCGACCAGCCATAACCCGTACTGAAGATCAAAATGACAAAAAAAGCAGTTTTCACAATTATTAATAGACAGTTGGGTGAACATAAACGTTGCCAGCGGATAGATCAATTATGTGATTATAGGCTAATTACACGATCACGGATCAAACCGAAAACTTCGGATCACAATTTCTACCGGATTTTGGTCCGCAGGGGGTTTCCCATCGAATAACCAGAAGTTTATATGGACCGGCATGGCCAGTTGGCTGATGGATGATGCCGGATTCACAAATGTGGAGGAATATATTAAATTTCCGGGATCCGTGGAAACACCGTCAAAACTGGAACAGATTACCGTATCTGCGTTCCGCCGGAAAATAATGACAGCTCAGGGGTGATTTCAGAACAAATTCATGCGTTGCTGAACTGTTCTTAATACCGTCTTTTTTTGACGGCCAGATGGTATAATTGAGATTGGGATAAGCCGGGTTTCCCCATCTTGCTATTTCAATATCCATTTCATCAAGACCATCGTTTCCCGAATAATTAAAAAGACCCAACACGATATTTTTATCGAAATGATCAATGGCTCCTTCCACGATAAACCGGTATGCACCAAAACCAAATTTTCTGACGGAGGTAATCTCCGGACAAACCCAGGCACCCGTTGACAGATCTTTTTTTATCCATAGATGCAGCCATCCTTTTGCATCCAGCCGCACGCAGGAGTCAGAGAAATAATTGGGTCCCGGCCCCTGTTTTTCTGTTGTATTACGAACCGACCATTCATAACCATTGAAAGAGATGATTCTTTCCGGTTTTTGCGCATTTGCAAATAATAAATGAATGAGCAGGCAACAGGTAATAATAATTCTGGCGGTCATTCAACAGGATTTTGAAATATTATTTGCATCGTTTTTCATTATCTGATCAGAATCGTTGTACCACGCTGAGAAAGTTTTTTTCCTGAGCCGTCTGTATAACTGAGCATCCAGACATAGGCTCCTGTTTCCGCTGGCTGACCATTTAATCTTCCATCCCATTTTTTTGTCCAGTCACGTGTTTCGAATACCATTTGTCCGTAACGATTAAAAACCTGGAACTCCAGATTCGTTGTATTGTACGCATTCAGCGGATATAGATAATCGTTTTTCCCATCGCCATTTGGTGTAAAAGCATTGGGTACTGACACATTACAGGTTTGCAATTTGGTAATTTGTTCGATGGCTGTATCCTGGCAGCCCACCTGATCCCGGATAATCAATTGCACTGAATAAGAAGTTGCTTCCCTTGTGTCGGGAAACAAATGTTTTGAAGGATCCTGATCCGTGCTCGATGTGCCGTCACCAAAATCCCAATGATAGGAAACGATATTTCCAATGCTACTATTGGCGAAATCAATGGTATTTTTCGGACAGACTTCATTGGGCGCTTTAAATGCAGCAGTCAGTATATTATCCAGGTTGACTGTCTTATTCAGGGTATCACTGCAAAAACCATTTGATACGATATGCTGTACATTCTTTAATCCAAAAACGGTCTCGATAATTGCCGGACTTAAGGATGAACTGACAAATGCCGAATCTACATTCCAAACCGACTGATTCACGCCGCCTGCTGAAAGGTAATTCAATTGAATAGTATCCTGATTACATCCATAGGCAACGGTATAATCAAAAACCGCAGAAACAGGCGTCCCGATTATAAAAGGCAATGATGAACCAGCAGCCATTGCATTATCGCATTGATTCGTGAGCGTGTTGCCATCGGTTCCGTTTGCCAGGGCGATCTGGTAACTGCCTTCTGTATTGATGGGCGAAGACAGGGAAATATCTATCTGGTTCGTTAGATTTCCCGAGCAAACCCCACCCGTTGCCTGTATAACAGACACAGCCGAGCTACCCGTTACAATGAAATCGGAGCCATCCGTCGCAATCGAACTGCATTTGACCGGATCTGAAAAAAAGAGGTGAAGTGTATTCGGTTGACAGGCAGGCGGGATCAGACTGTCCAACCTGGGTTGAATATCCGACACTGAAAATTCGAGGTGATCACCCGCCAACATCTGCCTTCCGCAATATTGCATCAGGGTATTTTGATCCGTTCCGTTTTGTAATACAAGAGAATAATTTCCCGGCGGAAGTGGATCGCTCAGTGAAAGTTCCAGGTAATCGTAATCAAACTGCGGACTGCAATTCAATCCCACAGCACCTAAGATTGTCCCGTTATAACTGGCTATCGAGAAATCTGATCCGTCTGAAGCCAGGCTGTTGCAAAGAACAAATTTTGTAATGCCCACGGTTAAAGTTTTTCTATCACAACTCACCCGAACGGAAAGAAGATCGGGCAGATCCGGATCATTTAATACAGCGTCCCCGCCTTCAAATACCAACGAATATCCGCTCTGGGGTCCTGAGGGATGTGTGACCAGCAGCAAATAATCGCGTCCTTTTGTTAAATTGGGCATTTTTGTAAATGTCGATGGGTTGTCGGAAGTCCCTACCAGACAGATGGTGTTATTTGTCCCACCTGATTTGGCCCCCGTATTTCCCGGAACGGACGAACGGTTACCGGTCACTATGAGTGTCGGATCGCTATATACAGCGGATGGATTCACACCGGTAATATCAAATAATACCCAGTCATAATTATCGTTCGCTAAATTGGGAGTAATCACAAATCCAACGGTGCCGGAGGCAAAGCAGCTGAACCGGTAATAAAAGGGATTATATTCATAGAAAAGATCACAACCCGGTATGACGATATTGGCATCAAAACCATCGGGTAATACGCCCTGTTTAAATGTATCCAGTGTACAGATGGGAAAGGACGTCGCCGCAATCTGCCCTTTCAAAGGTGAAGATTGAGACCATCCCCAGGCGGGTAACGTCAATAAAAAATATGCAATTAGAACAGGTTTCAAGATTAGTTTGGTCCCAATGTTTAAATAGTTCCTGTGTTCACTAAAGATCAGTCTTTCTCCACTATTTAATACGTAAAGAGCCCTGCAAAGGATAGTCTGCCACTGCTTAATTCGTTACTTAATCAGACTCCGGAACCCATTTAGCCGACAGATCCGGATCTTTCATGTTCTTATCCAGCGGAAACATGGGTCTTTGTATCCTTTTATAATTCAGCCGTTCCAGGTTTTGATCCACGCCACCGGGTGTAAGGGCCATAATCCAGGCTGCCCGCATTGCATATAACTCAGGTTGCAGATACCCGATTTTCACAACAACAATATCCGTTTTCCGGGGATCCAGTCCCAGCCTTGTAAAATCGATTTCACGATGATAGGGTTTGCGTTTCTGAGTGACAATAATATGCGCGGATCCAACCCGTATAACCGCTTCCACTTCGGCATCTTTGTCGCCATAGGCGATCGATTCAACGGTACCTTTGATATGAACCGGCGGGGCGTATCGGTTGTCCACTTTTGCTCCCGCAAAACCATCTACCGTTTTGCCAATCCCGGCTTTGATTGCATTTTTTACCAGTTCCGGACCGGGAATAGATGCATAAATCAGTGAGGGTCCGTTAGCGGATAAAAACTCCGGACGTTTTAAAATTTCGGTCAGGGTCCAGCTGACATCACCCGCACCTCCGGCTGTTGGATTATCCCCCATATCACTGATAAAAAAAGGATGCTTATCACTCTTGATTGCGCTGTCGAGACATTGCTTCAGCGTAGCGACGGGTGCGACAAAAGCAAAATCATTCCTGTCTATCCAGAAACGAAGCGCAAGTTCTTCAGCTGCTGATGCCACCGCTATTTTATTATCTCCGGTAACCATAACCACGGCATGATTGCGAGGTTCGTCGGCCCATGCATATCCAATCCAGATGGCTGCATCAACAATACCGGACTGCGCCGCAGCCGGCGCAACCGCCGCGTACAGGGACTTGCCGGGTTCTATCCGGGTGCTCGTTTTTTCACCGGGTAATAATATGGGAACAGAAATCCAGGCCTTGTAAGCAGGCTTACCCTTCCCGCTTTCTATTCTTTTCAGCAAATTCGCCACAGCCCTTTCCCTGGTTTGCATGGCATCTTCATGTGGGGCCATCCGGAAACAGGTGATCAGATCGGTATTTTCGGCCAGGCGCCAGGATACATTTCCGTGCAGATCCATAGAAGTGGAAATGATGGTTTTCCTGCCCACCACTTTTCTTATTTTGGTAATAAAATCTCCTTCGGGATCATCCAACCCGACCACACTCATCGCTCCATGTATATCGAAATAAATACCATCCAGCGGAAGATGATTTCTCAGCGAATCCAGGGTTTTATCTACAAGCGATTCGTATGCCTGCCTGGTGACCGCACCACCCGGTAATGCATCGCCCACCAGCGTTGGGATCCAGACCGCTCTGTTGCGAAGCGGAGAATCAATAGATAAAAACGGATAGAGAGAAAAAACATCTCCTCCATATTTTGCGTGAAATGCGGCTTCATCTGTCAGGGCCGGTGAAAATGTACTGGACTCAATGGCGAGGCCCGCGATCGCAATATGTGGTAACGGTTTTGATTGAGCGATCCCGGACGAGATAGTGATAAAGAATAAAAAAATAAATAGCGATAAATATTTCACGTTAAAATTTTTATCGAGGAATATACTTAAATAATCAGGGACAGAAAAATAGTAACTTCATCGATATGAAAAGAATCGTCTTCTTAATGTTCTGTTTAATGGCCATTTCATTTGTTTCCCCTGCGCAGATGGCATTTGTGAATACGAAATATATATTGACCAGAATGCCAGACTACCCTGATTCGCTGGCCAAACTGAATAACCTGACGGCATTTTGGCAGAAAGAAATAGACGATAAACAGGCCATTCTGGATAAAATGTACAAGGATTTCGAAAAAGATGAACCCCTGTTAACGGATGAATCGAAGAAAAAAAGAACCGATCAGATCTTTTACCATGAAAAGGAATTGCGGGATCTGCAGCGTACGCGTTTTGGATATGAAGGGGACCTGTTTAAAAAGAAACAGGAATTGATAAAACCCATTGAGGATCGGGTAACCGTGGCCGTTAAATCAACAGCCACCAGACTGTCCTATAAAGTCGTATTGGATAAGAGTGAAGGAAATACGGTTATGTATTCGAAACCGACGATGGATATAACGGAAGAAGTGGAGAAGGAATTGGGGATCATAAAATGAGGAACCGGTCGACACCGGCTCCGTATTTGATTGCTCGTCCATGATTTCTTGTTTCAATAATTCAGGCTTCTCTTCATTTCCTCAAAACTTTTCCAGTCGCCATTGATCAGGTATTTTTTATCTGACGCTCCGCAAATGACTAACCCGGTTACCGTGCCGACGCCCCCGCCCAAAAAACCCCCGAATATAATAGCCGCTGTCTCGATTCAATTCATCTTCAACCCCTCCATTATGTTTTGAAACGGCGTATCCGATCAGTCCACCAGCAATAATGCCACCCACAATTGAAACAGGCAGAAGCCAGGATCTTAATTTCTTATTACGCACCATGATATTTTCTATAAATCTGTAATTATAGCTATCCCACTTGGATTCATCATAAATATTTGCCGTATGAAAAGGATCCGGTTTGGCCTTAGCTTTTTCATAAACAAATACAGCGGAATCTTTGATATTCATAATATGAACCTTTATGGACTGGTTTTCAGAGAAAGTGATTCTGGCGAGCAATGCCTGATGTGTTAGAGTTGGTGCGTATTTTAAACTGTCCTGTGCTTTTACATATTCCAGAAGTAAAAAGCTAAAGGCTAGATAAACGGTAATCGGTTTCATGACAGATGTTTTAAGGTTTGGGGGTGATCATAACAGGTATCTAATGTTGCACATGTCAAAAGTAACGGCAGCACCTACCCAGTCCTAATGGCTATTTACTGCCGGCTGGTTATTTATAGCAAATCCTGCAAGTACAAATCCTTTCAATATGATCATTAGTGAATTCTGCCAAAACCAGTGGCCCCGCCGCTTGAATAGTATTAGTTGCAAAACTGAACAACCGGAATAGCATTTATTGCCAGAATAAAAACCCCGCCACCTATAGAGTTCTCTGATAACCGTCAATTTGCACATTCAAATCAATCCGGTATCTTAAGGCCCAAATAACGATCAGGCATACCGCATGAAACCACACTACCCCATTCTCGACGGACTACGAGGCACAGCTGCCATCATGGTAGTCATATATCATTTGTTTGAAGCATATTTTCCGGTTGTGGGCCATCATCCCACGCCTCACGGCTACCTGGCGGTTGATTTCTTTTATCTTCTTTCCGGATTCGTAGTGGGTTATGCGTACGACGACAGGTGGGGAAAAATGAGTATAAAGGAATTCTTCAAAATCAGGCTGATACGTCTGCATCCGCTGGTCATTTTAGGCGTGCTGATCGGAGCCATCTGTTTCTGGTTCGATCCATTTACGAATCTGGGTCACCAGGTTGGAATAATTAAGCTGATTGTTGTGATGCTCATCGGATTCACACTCTTACCATCCCCGGACGTTCGTGGCTGGGGTGAAACACATTCGCTGGACGGACCCTGCTGGTCGTTATTGCAGGAGTATATTGCCAATCTGATCTACGCGTTATTCGGAAGAAAAATGACGAAGATTATTTTATGGATTATTGTCGTCATCAGCGGAATCATATTGACTGCGGTATGCGTATCCAGGGGCAATATTGCAACGGGTTGGGGTTACAATTCTTTTTGGATAGCTATGGTTCGGATGATGTATCCATTCTTTGCGGGTTTGTTATTGTTTCGCACCGGGAAACTCATTCGTATACCAAAAGCTTATTCGATCTGTTCTTTGTTTTTGATCCTGCTGTTCTGCATACCAACCTATCAGTTGACGGGATGGTATGAAGCCGCCTGTATAATAATTGCTTTTCCGCTGATTGTTTCTGCGGGTGCCGGCGGACAAATCAGTGGACGATGGGCAAAGATTTGTAGTTTCTCGGGAGCTATTTCTTACCCACTTTACATCACTCATTACCCTTTTATTTATATCTATACTGCCTGGGTTGCAACGAAAAAACCGACACCAGCCGAAATCATACCGGTTGCCATTGGACTGTTCGTGTTTTTTATTTTGCTGGCCTGGGCTGCGTTGAAATTATATGATGAACCCGTCAGGGCCTGGCTGAAACGGAAGTACTTGTGATATCGTTCATGTCTTCGCAAAAAGCCCAATAATTAGTCTCACTGCTATGAATAGTCGACAACATTATCTTTATTGGCTTTCTTCACTTTGTCCGACTAGATAGTCTTTAGGACATCCGGGCTACCTGAGTAGGGTCAAGTCCGGGTCAAGTCCAATAAATACCGGACTTGACCCGGACTTGACCGCCTACTGATCGGGATTCGACAGGGAAAAATCCGGAGAGAATCTCTAAGACAACAGACAGGATGACATCTGTATTACAACAAGCAGTCGCATACTTTTATCGAGATTAAACACAGATCTCTAAAGACAATTCCTATTAAGGAATGCTTAATCAGAAACTTAGAAAATAGCTTTTTGAGAAAAGGCCAATTGGTTGCCGACATACAAAGAGACTATCCAAACAGAAAATTTAGGTAAACTGTTTTTCGGTATTTCGATCGTGTTGGTCCCAGAACTTAATTGCACATGTATGTGATGCTGAATTCACAAATAATAAAATTGAAAAAAGAAATTATCTCCCAGGAAATAAGACGAAATAAGACAGAGTGTTACACAATTCAATTTGAAGTAACAACAATCATTGAAAATAATTCCGGCCCGATTGATCTGGATGAGGAGGCAAATAAAATCGTCTATTGGAATTTCATTTTACGTTTTTAATATATGTTCCCTGGAAAGCTGTCCTTTTCCATTGTCCATTGTAATTTCCAAAGATTTGTGTAAAACGCAGGTCTTGTCTGATCTTGTCCGTTCCAAATAAATAGCTCATTTTACCGGTAATAACAGCCATATTATCATAATACATTAAAATTTCTATGTCATTAATTTCCAGATCAGCCACAGTTCTTTTTTTTGCGGCAAAAATTAACCATTCATTTCTATACTGAATTTCACCAAAGACATCACTGTGCCTATACTCAGGAGCCAATAATTTACTTAAAGTTGCTGTATCACTCATGCCCCATGCATTTGAGAAATCATACATTTCCTGAATTAAAATTTTTTCAAGTGCACTGGAAGGTTTTGCCGGGACAATTATGTTTGTTGATTGCGCAACACTTACATAATGAATAAGTGTAATTAACAAAATGAGATAATATTTCATACTAAATGATTAAGCAGTCATTATTTGGTTGCCAAAATAGCAATAGAGTAACACAAATTGCGAAATCAAGGGAAATAAAAGAAAACGAAGAGAGAGCAAACAATTGAAAATTACATTCTTGAACAAAAAAAAGCCGGAACTCAATCCGGCATTTCAATGCGTTAAGCGTTACGCGTTCGGCGTTAAGCTCAAAAAGTACCCCAGACGGGAATCGAACCCGTACCCGCATTTCTGCAGACAGGATTTTAAGTCCTGCGCGTCTACCTGTTCCGCCACCAGGGTAGGTGTAAAAAAAAATTCTCCCACCATAAAGCGGGAGAATTGCTGAGCGGAAGACCGGGCTCGAACCGGCCACCTCGACCTTGGCAAGGTCGCGCTCTACCAAATGAGCTACTTCCGCATATCAACCGATCATAAGAACTGTAGAGGGCAGCAAAAATAAGTATTCCCTGCCGCCTTTTGAAATTTTATTGCTATTTGTATTCAGGAGTATACTGGGTATTGGCCGGAACCACAACCTCAGGCTTGCCCTTATACCGGTGTGTGTATAAACCATAACATCCGCCCAACAACAGGGCAATGATGCAAAATACTTCCAGATAAAACAGAAAAACTGAAGAATTTACCCAGTTGTAGGAGATATCTTTCAACTTGGGATCTTTGTAGTCTTCTATTTCTTCGCTCATAAGAATCAGTTATTTACAGCGCAAAAATAGCAGATTCAGTCAAAAAATCATCTTTTGTCTCCGACAATTTCATCAAAAGTTTCCTTCCCCTCCACAAAGTGTTTCCAGGCCACACAATGCTGATACCAGCCCGATAATCTGCCTTTTCGGCTAATGGGGAAAACACTATTGCCCCGTTTAAATATCAGCCACTTAAAAAAAGCCGCATGAGCCTCCCAGACGGCGTAAAAATAAACCGCCTGACCTGCAAACAGGGATTTGAAAGCTGAAGTAAAATCCATCAATATCCTGAGCGGGATTTTCCAAAAGGACTGGCGCTTCGGAAGATTTTTCGCCAGCATGATCATATTGTTCCGGAAATTCAGAAATACTTTTCTCTCATTCCCCTTCGGCAATGTTCCACCACCTATATGGTAGACCTCCGAAGCCGGGCAGGCAAAAATCTGATATCCCAGCAACTGTAGCCGCCAGCAAAAATCTATTTCTTCCATATGCGCAAAGAAATAGGTATCGAAACCCTTCACTTCGTGAAATAAATCAGACCGCACAAATAAAGCAGCACCACTCGCCCAGAAAATGGATTGTGTCTCGTTATATTGACCCTTGTCAACTTCACAAATATCAAAAATCCGTCCCCTTGCAAAAGGATAACCCAGGCAATCCAGCCAGCCTCCGGCGCCGCCTGAATATTCAAACTGATCCTTTTGATTATAACTTAAAATCTTTGGCTGACAGGCACCAATCGATCCGGTCCTTATCCATCAGCTCAATCACGGGTTCTATCCATCCCGGGGTGACTTCCACATCCGAATTCAGCAATACATAATATTCAGATTTTACTTCTTTCAATGCCTCATTATAACCACCGGCATAACCGTGATTTCTCTTCAGCTCAATGATCCGGACGGCTGGATAATGCGTTCTGAGAAATTTCAGGGAGTCGTCGGTAGAGGCATTATCCGCCACGATGAGTTCCATACCGGGATAGGTGCTTGCCAACACAGAGGGAATAAACTGTTCCAGGTATTTTCGACCGTTAAAATTGATAATGACAACCGAGACTTTAGCCAATCTTGTAATGAATTAGGGAATAAAAAAAGGAGCGCCAAAAGTAAGGCTTTGGGTCGTAAACGATCAGTGAAATATGAATTCACGCGCTTTGCATACATTAGCGGCATGAGCGGATTTAGATTTAACTGGCGCTGGCTCCTGGTCCTTCTTGGAATTGCCATTGTTTGCGGAACTATTTTCTATTCTCAATTCCTCGCCCAGAAGATCAGAAGAGAGGAACAGCAGAAAATAGAACAATGGCTGGCGGCCAGCAAAGCAGTTATAAATCCGGATCTAACCCTTCCTAACCTGATAAGGAATGAACAACACTCTATTCCCATCATTGAAACCAACGAGAATGACAGCATTACCAGTTATTTCAATCTGGATACTGTAAAAATCGACCGCGATAAAAATTATCTTTCCAAACAGCTTAAAATTTATCGTTCGCAAAATCCTCCTTTAGAAATTAAATGGAGCGATTCACCCTATACGGCTAACCGTTACTATTACGGACACACCGCTTTGCTCGACCAGGTACGTTATTTTCCGCTGATCCAGTTGATGTTGGTAGCCTTGCTGATATTCTTTATCATTTACTCCATCAGTACGCATAACCGCGCTACACAGAACCAGGTGTGGGCCGGCATGGCCAAGGAAACAGCCCATCAGCTGGGCACCCCTTTGTCGTCATTACAAGGCTGGATTGAAATGTTGAAAGAACAGGGCACTCCTGATGAAACAGTTTCTGAACTGCAAAAAGATGTGGACCGGCTGAAGCTGGTTTCTGACCGCTTTAGTAAAATCGGGAGCATACCCCAGCTCGAAAAATCAGACCTGATATGGCAGATCCAGCAAATGCTGGATTATATGCGCAGGCGAACTACATCCAAAGTTCAGTTCAGTTTTGAAACAAACGGCCACGATCATATTGATTCAAATATTTCTCCGCCATTATTTGACTGGGTGATTGAGAACTTATTAAAAAATGCCCTGGACGCCATGGAAGGAAGAGGACATATAGATATCAATATTAAGGATGAAGCAAAGCAGGTCACGATTGACCTGAGTGATACAGGCAGGGGCATTTCGCCCGGAAACGTGCGGCGTGTATTTGATCCGGGATTTACGACAAAAAAAAGGGGCTGGGGGCTCGGACTTACTTTGTCAAAGCGAATCATTGAATCCTATCATAAAGGCGAATTATTTGTAAAACAATCGGATTTGGGCAAGGGAACCACGTTCAGGATTATTCTGTCTAAAATTTGATCCGTTCAGGGAAATCTGCGCTGGGAATTTTAACAGGGAAGAGCTATTTTTGCAGTCCATTTTAAAGTCCTGGCTGCGGAGGTGGCGAAACTGGTAGACGCACTACTTTGAGGTGGTAGCGCCGTAACTGGCGTGGGAGTTCGAATCTCCTCTTCCGCACATAAAAAAACCCTTCAGCTTTGCTGAAGGGTTTTGCATTCATGAACGAGCCAAGCTTGCTTGAGCGAGTGAATGGATACAAAAACCAAGCGCCGAAGGCGCGAGGGTTTTTTTATGTTAGCAACCCTACCTGAGATCAGCGAAGCTAATCTCAATTAGAAGCTAAAATCAATTAGTTAATGAAATATAGGGATAAACAACACCGAAGCCTAACGACAACTTGGTATTAAAAGTTCGATAATCTGTAGTGATATTGTATGTATAGAGTGTCCTCCATGCATTATACAGGTTGAGTTTGTCGCCTGGTTTGCCAGACATTTGTATAACAATAGCTGCTACCGTGTCACTGATATCAGGTTTAAGCAGTGTTGATTGTCCGGGAGCCAATGGGAAACTATCCTGCCTTAAATTCAGGGAGGCTATAATTGTGTCTTTGCTTGGAACCTGCAACTTACCGTTTACTGTGATTGAGTAAATTGTATCAGATTGTGCGATGATTGCCAGATAAGGACGATAAGAATATGCCGGGTCAACCGGCGGCGCCTTGTCATCTTTTTTGCAATTTGCAAACATGAACGCTGCACAACTCAATAACACCACTTTCATTTTATTTTTCATATAGGTCGTTTTTAATGATTCCTGAATCCGCAGTAATAAAGGTATATCCGTCACAGTGACAGACATTTAATATACGGCAAATCTAAAAAAAAAGTTTCGTATGCTTTTTTTTTAAACGGAAAGAGTATATATATTGTTGTAAATCAAGCCTATTATGATCGCCTGACCGGGGTTATTTTTCTTTTGCATTATTTACTAAAATATTAGATGTTTTGCTGAAGCAGTCAAAACTCAGTTAATAATAGGTAAACACGTGCTTCTGCTCAGCGACACCATCCACGCTCCAAATCATACTCGTAACCCGGTTGGCAGCATCCTGTTCGTAGGTGTACGATATTGTATTAAACCCTGAAATCAAATTGGTATTCCTGAAGGAAAGATTGGCCCCAATTTGAGTATTCGTAATATCCATTACTCCAGTGGGAATATTGGTAAAATTATAATTCGTTACGTATGCAAATACATCATTATCGTATTCGGATTGTGAAATTAGATTCCCTTTAAAAAAATGATCCACATACTTTATAGAATTTAAGGTTCCTCCCTCTCCTTCAAATACATTCAAAACGATTGCTGAATCCAGATTCACTCCTGAATAAAAATACCTGACTGAATTTTGCGGAGAGTGTGCATCCATTTCCAGGGTGTCCTGGTTATTCTGATCATAATAATAATAAGTTGTGGAGTTGTAATTGGTGCCCGTCTCCATCCCATAACCGGTAGTAGATGACGAAATGCTATCAATGCGATCTTTCAGACCAAGGTAATAAACTGTATTCGATATTGCCCTGAGTGAACCTTTGGTATAACCGTCGAAAGTCTTTATGTAACGGTCACTCAGATAAGTATATCTGGTAGTATCGTTACTACTACCAAATGCGTAAGTTTTTTGTGTAATCCTTCGCCGATCATCATACGTCCATTGAGTCAGCTCAGAATCCACAATAGCTGTTCCAGTGTAACTATATTCCTGATCTGATTTTAAAAGGTCGAAGTATCAACATTAACTACAGGCGGTTTAGTTGTGTCGGTAACAGGAGGAGTGTTTATCTGATCATTAGACTTTTTACAAGAAACAGTTAGAATGATGATCGTGGCGTAAATGGCAAAAGCAGTTTTCATAAACCTTTATTTACAGTTGATCAATAATACGTAAACACGTTCTTCTGATCAACAATACCATCCGTACTACTAATTATAGTTGTAACCCGACTGGCAGCATCCTGTTCGTAGGTGTACGAAGATGTATGTGTATGGCTTGGAGGAAACGTGACATAGGCATTCCCTGAAACCAAATTGGTCGTCCTGTAAGTAAAATAGGATATGATTTGGTAGAGATTCGCATTATCCAATCCTCTGCCGGAAATATTGGTATAAGTATAATTTGTCAATCATGTCAATATATCGTTATTGTAGTAGGATAGTGAAGTTAGATTCCCTCCTGAAAAATATCCCACATTATTTAATTTTCCATCTGCTCGCGGACGGTTACCGAATCCAGGTTCACTCCCGTATAAAAATAATTGACTGAATATTCCAGTCCGTAGATGTTGCTAAAATACATTTCAAGGCTGTCCTGATTTTCCTGATTATAATAAAAATAAGTTAGTCCGTTTGAAATACTTTCAACACGGTTTTTCAGACCAAGATAATAAACTGTGTTAGTTGTTGATCTGAGTGAACCATTTTTAAATTGATTCGTAGTTTTTATGTAACGGTCATTCAGATAAGTAAATACGGTAGAATCGACATAAACATCAGTAATACCATTTAGGTAAATATTATATGTGTAAGTGTTTAGTGCAACCCTTCGCTGATCATCATAAGTCCACTGATTCAGTTCAGAATCCAAAAAGGCCGCACCGGAATAATTAGCATAAATGCGCTGGATTTTAAAGTGTGGAAGTATCAACTTTAACTACAGGCGATTTAGTGGTATCGGTAACAACGGGAGGAGTATTTATCTGATCGTTGGACTTTTTACAGGAAAAAGTCAGCATAATCAGCATGGCGCAAAAGATAAAAATAATCTTCATAATCGGGTTTAGGCGCTGGCAATTGACGAAAAAGAAACAGACAAATATCCGTTTCCTTTTCGAAGGATCATAATTAAACGATCAGTTCATAAACGAATATATTACAACTCAATGATTATGAGTCGTAGGTGCTGCTAAAATGGTTTCCCCTAAGGGTAATTTAAAAATAGCGTCTTCTAATAATAGCCCAACTGCTTTCAACCAGCGCCGATCGTAAATGTTCATTACTTAGAGTGATTCCTTTTACCATATTACTTTCTCCTGAACTAACCGCGTCGGGCACTATACCTGCATAGGAGCATAATTTATCAAGTGTTTAAAACGGTCATGTCCTGGATCTCTGTTAAGATGATCATGGAGTTAAGTAAGCCTATCCCGGAATGCTTTGTATGTGTTTTGCGTTTATGCAAAGTGGAGTCAGTGATAATGCCCTGATTGTTGGTAGTGGAAGTCACTAATTCTGATGAAAAGATACCCCATGGCAGTCTGCAAGGCCGCTGCAGGGCCCTGTCTGACAGGGTAGTTCAAAATGTGCTCTACGAACCGCCGGCCCAATAGTCGTTGGGTTTGCCGATACAGGCTTAAACCACTGAACATCAGCAAGTGCCAGACTGTACAACGAGTCTGACACCAGTCCCCGTTGACGTACCAGGGAACGCGCATGCTCTAGCGATATGCGGCACAAAATGGATAATGTATCGTCGAAAATGACGGCATACGGGCACGATTACGTTCAGCGCCTACCTACAGTGGACGGAACATCGGCAGGACACAACCAGACAATACCCTGAAGATAAAAACCGATGCAGCCAAACCGCGAAACCCGCCAAAGCTACCTGAAAAGTTGCACCAGGGTATTCCCTAAATGCTTATCAAAAACTACACAGGGATCCTGACTGTAATCCAGTTCAAATCGTTGCTACGCACATCACGCTCCAGCTGTTTTGTGAACATCAATACCGCAAAAAATAGTTTGTCCTTCAAAATCGAGTGTTTTAATTTTAGACATAGTTCCTGATTTTTATAAGTGATTTAGTGTGGTAATTAAATTTACTTATTATCAGGAACTCTTAGTTACTATGGATCAATAATAAGTGAATACCTGTTTCTGACTCAGGCTGCTGCTGTTACGATATATCAACATAGCTGCAACCCGATTGACAGAATCCATTTGATAAGTATCTGTTTCTACGAAATTAACTGGTCCCGGAACGGCAGCACTAACATATCCAGACATCAACTTAGTTGTCCTGTACATAAAATACAATCCCCCACTAGGAATATTGGAATAAGTATAGGTTATCGTTCCCGCGACCATATCGTTTAAATAATTGGACTCCCACAAAGGATTACCATCTGAGAATGCTTCCACATAAATTAATTTGCCATTGTTGTCACGATTAACTGTCGAATCCAGGTTGGCACCTGTGTAATAATAACTGAGAGAGTATTTAAAAAAAACTACACCATGATCTATATAAAATGTTTTTTCCAGGCTGTCCTGGTTTGACTGGTTGTAGTAATAATAAGCAGTAACATCAGGGTGGTATCCGGCCTGTATTCCATATCCGGCGCTGGTTGACAAAATACTGTCTGTATGATTTGTCAGATGTTGGTAAAAAATACTATTTGTTGCCAGTACCAGCGAGCCATTATAGTAGGAATTTTCACTGGTAATATAACGGTCATTCAGGTAGGTGTAGGTAAGCGTATCGGTATAACCATAAGCTTCAGAAGTCGTTTGGACAACCCTTCTTTGATCATCGTATCTCCACTGACTATGTATGGAATCGACAATAACGGTTCCACTTGTATCATAATTATAAGTCCAGCATAATTTTAACAGAGTTGAGGTATCAACCTTATTCATGGGCAACTTAGTCGTATCAGTAACAACAGGAGTGGGATTCACTTCTTGGTTGTACTTTTTACAGGAAACAGATACAACGATCAGGGTCATGCAAAGGGCAAATACAATCTTCATATGGGTTGATTGGGTTCGATATGCGTACCGGTTAATAACGAATAAATATCCGTTTCATTTTCAAACAACCGGAAATAAAAAGGATTATAGCTGCGAGAAATAAGTAGAAACACCTAGAGAAAGTAATTGTCTGTAAGGAAAATAATATCCTTACTTCATATCCGGCATATCCATCATCTTCATCCCCCCTTTCGCCTCCTTAAATTCGAGGACTTTCAGACTCATTTTCTCCATCTGGTTTACACCCTCTTTAATTTTTATAAACTGATCGGGTGTGACATTTTCGAATTTCTGAATGGTGCCCGTGGCCGGCCATTTAATAACTAATTCATCAATGACCGTGGCCCGTCCGATTCCGATTTCTTTTCTGAGTGGGTTGGCACCAAAACTTCCACCGGAGTTCACATCCATATACACGGTTCTTTTTGTTCCGCTGTCATTGAAGGAAACAGAAATATGTGCGCCGATGGCTGACCGGTTGCTTTTAACTCCTTCGAGTAAAATACTGATCCAGTGATTATTATTTTGTCCGGGATTTACATAAAACGAATTGTAATAGGCATCTCCCGGATAGGCACCACCCACATTTATATAAATATCCTGGCTGCCATCATTATTTATATCGGCAAAGGCAACACCATGACCCTTCTGCAAATTGCCCACCCTGGCTGATCCCGTAACTTCCGCAAATTGCCGACCCGAAATATTTTTAAACATCCGGTTCGGGATAAGTGATTTAAAATCCGGGTTGCCGGTTCCCAGGTACATATCCAGCCATCCGTCATTGTCTACGTCACCAAAATTCGAACCCATGGCAAATACCGGTCTTTCCAGTCCGGTTTGTTTAGCAACATTCGTAAATGTGCCGTCATGATTATTATGGTACAGATACATTCTGCTTGGATTTTTCATCGGGCGGTTCAACGCTTCTGACGCCAGTGTACTGGCCAGGTTTTGTCCGTACTCATATCCGCATTCAAAAATATCGGGCCACCCGTCATTATCATAATCCCAGAACCAGGTTGGAAAGGTTGAAGTGCTTTCATTATCAAGACCGGCTTCCTTTGTTACATCTTCGAATTGCGGGATCTTTCCTTTGATTCCTTTATTTTTCAGCAGGATTCTTTTCCCGTCGAAACAGGAAACAAAAATATCGGGCCACCCGTCGTTATTATAATCAGCGGTCACAACTCCTTTCATGAAATGGAGAATCGCCGTCCCCGATTCTGATGCAACATTTGTAAAAGTTCCATCCTGGTTATTAATATATAATTCAGCGGGGTGCGGATGATCGGGAGTCATGGTTTCATTCCCGATATAAAGATCCAGCCAGCCATCGTTATTAAAGTCTGCCCAGGTTCCGGTTTGGGTTGGATGAAAAGAAAGCAGGCCGCTCTCAATGGTTACATCGGTAAAAGTTCCGTCACCATTATTTTTTAACAGGGTATTGGGTTGTTTGCCATATTCGCCATACCAGGCTCCCCTCAATACAAAAATATCCGCATAACCATCATTGTTATAGTCTGCCTGGATCAGATTCAGGCCGCCCTTGATCAGGCCAATGCCGGAACTCCGGGAGGCGTCTGTAAATGTTCCGTCTGCATTATTTTTATAAAAGTGCATGGGTTCGTCCAACGAAGTGGAGGATGTAACAATATCCAGGTAACCGTCATTATTAAAATCATCCACGATGGTTCCACCCGACATTTGCATAGGTCCGGCGATATTTAAATCCCCCGCCATGTTCTTAAAGGCTTTCAACTTATACATCGAACTGTCTTTGTCCATGCCCGGTATCAGCCATCTTGCGGGAACCTGCATCGGATAGGTTCCGAGTGTCATATAGGCGATATTCAACAGCCATCTGGATGACAGATCGCCGGAATCTTTTTTTAAAATATTTTCATAAAGCTGAATGGCTTTTTGCGAAGCATAGGGATCCACATATACTCCAGAGCCCTGTATCGGAAATATGCAGGATTCGGAAGAATGATTGTGAACGCAATTATTTCTTTCTCCGAGACGCAGGTAGGACAATGCCAGATTTTCTTCAATCAGTTTGGATAACTGATCTTCACTACCTCCTCTTACTTTATATATATTTTCCAAAATCTCGGCAGCTTCTTTTTCTTTTCCCAGTTTCAACAGCGCAAAGGCCCTGTATGCAAAGATCACGAACAGCTGCTCCTGGGGCATGGGTTGCTTGACCAGTGAATCATAAAAATTTAATTCCGCCTGCGGATTGAACTGATTGTTTCTGTCCATGATGGGTTTCAAACCCTCCCTGTACAATCGGTTGGCTTCCGTTTTTTTTCGATAATTTTTTATATATGTATAACTGCTGAAAATGAGTAATAACAGAAGCGGAACAGCAATGATGGTGACGATCTTTTTCACAGCGTCTAAGATAATATTTTTTTGACGACGTGCCTTTCTCCACAGCGGTCTGAGATTTGCCCTTTAACAACTAGCTTTGAATAAATAAATAAACTATTGTCCGCCTTTCATCCGGAAATCCGGCAAGTACAGGTAATAAGATATATTACACCCCTTCGGGAAGGCGGATCACTGCCCGCCATTGCGGAAGCGGATGATGGTTTTTTATACGTCATAAAATTTCGCGGGGCCGGACAGGGCAGCAAATCGCTGATAGCCGAATTGATCGGCGGGGAAATTGCCCGGGCGCTGGGACTACATGTTCCGGAAATTGTTTTTGCCCAGCTCGATTCAGCTTTCGGACGAACAGAACCTGATGAAGAAATTCAGGATCTGCTTAAGGCAAGCGTCGGACTGAATCTCGGCCTTCATTATCTTTCCGGCGCCATCAGCTTCGATCCGATTGTAACACCTGTCAGTGTCCGCCTGGCTTCTGAAATCGTATGGCTCGATTGTTTTCTCACGAATGTTGACCGTACGTCAAACAATACCAATATGCTGGTATGGAATACGGAACTCTGGCTGATAGATCATGGTGCGTCTCTATATTTTCATTATGCACCGGAGAATTGGGAACTGAAAGCAGAAAACCCTTTCCCGCAGGTAAGAAATCATGTATTGCTCCCCTATGCGGATCTGCTGGAAGAAACGGATGAATTATTCCGGTCTGTCCTTACTACAAAAAAACTGAAAGCGATCGTGGATCTTGTACCGGATGTATGGTTCGATAAAGAAGGGCCGCCGGCCGCTGAGGCCAGGGATATGTATTTGCGCTTTCTGCAAATCCGCCTGGGGGCATCAAAAATTTTTATAAAAGAAGCACAAAATGCCAGAGCAACACTCGTTTGAATATGCGGTGATTCGTGTTGTTCCCAAAGTAGAAAGGGAAGAATTCATGAATGTGGGTGTTATCATCTATTGCCAGTCCCTTGGCTACCTGGATGCGTCTTTTACATTGGATGAAGAAAGACTGCGCGCTCTGTCGCCCGGCCTGGAAATGACCGAAATAAAAAAACACCTGGCCGCATTTTGCGAAATCTGTAAGGGTGGTCCGCACGCCGGTCCGATTGGAAGGCTTGATATGGGATCCCGGTTTCGCTGGTTAACAGCCACCCGGAGTACAGTGCTGCAATGTTCCAAAGTACATCCGGGTCTGAGCTCTGACCCCGCCGCGACCCTTAAAAATCTGCATGCCCGTCTGGTCGGGAATGAATAAAACTGCACCGGATTCTCATGAATCCTGCTATCTTAGTGTCCCTGACTAAAACAACTGATTATGCTATTAAAACGATTGCCTGCTGCCCTCCTGCTCCTTTGTTTCCATACTAACCTGCATGCACAAACGCAGGACGTTGTCAAAAAGGTTGACAAGCTGATCAGCGATATGACGCTGGATGAAAAAATCGGACAAATGACCCAGGTTTCGCTGGGCGTTGTCGCCAAAGGTGGGGGCGGAAATGAAGACGGCTCCCTGGATCCGGAAGCACTCAGACACGCCATACTGGATTATAAAGTGGGCTCCATTTTAAACACCACCGCCCATGCGCTCTCTGTGGAAAAATGGAGGTCGGTACAAACAGAAATCCAGGACGAAGCAAAAAAATCCAGGCTGAAGATCCCGGTGATATACGGTCTCGACGGAATGCACGGCCAAACCTATACACTCAACTCTACTCTGTTCCCGCAAAATATTGCCATGGCTGCAACCCGCAACCCCGACCTGGTGGCGATGGCCGCTCATATCACGGCCAATGAACTGCGTGCATCCGGAGTTCGATGGGAGTTCGCACCGGTACTGGATTGCGGACGTCAACCTCTCTGGTCACGATTCCCCGAAACATTCGGAGAAGATGTATATATCGGCAAGACCATGGGCGCAACAGCGGTCCACGCCTACCAGGCCGACGGGTTTACCAACCCGACAGCCGTAGCTGCCTGCATGAAACATTATCTTGCTTACTCTGCTCCGCGTTCCGGCAAGGACCGTAGCCCGGCTTATATTCCTGAAATTGAATTGCGCGAATATTTTCTTCCGCAGTTTCGTGAAGCCATCAAAGCAGGTGCGGCTACGATCATGATCAATTCAGGAGAGATCAACGGTGTACCTGTTCACGCCAGCAAATATCTGCTAACCGATGTATTGAGAACGGAAATGGGATTTCAGGGTGTGATAGTTAGTGACTGGGAAGACGTCATCCGCCTGTACACCCGTCACCTGGTTGCCAACAGCCCCCGGCAGGCTGTAGTGATGGCCGTCAATGCAGGTATCGATATGAGTATGGTGCCTTTGGATTATTCTTTTTTTGATCTGTTAAAAGAAGCCGTACAGAAAAATGAAGTTCCGGTCAGCCGCATCAATGATGCCGTAAAACGCATTCTTTTATTGAAGTACAGCCTGGGACTTTTTGATAATCCCTATCCGGAACCCGCATCGCTTGCAAATTTCGGCAGACCGGAATATCAGCAGGCGGCCCTTCAGGCAGCCCAGGAAGCAATGACCCTGCTGAAAAATCAAAACAATATTCTTCCGCTTTCAAAAGATAAAAAGATTTTAGTCGCCGGCCCTTCAGCCAGCAGCATTGCGCCATTGAATGGAGCATGGTCCTACACCTGGCAGGGAAATCAGGAACAATGGTATCCCGCAGACAGTAAAACGATCGGACAAACCATCGCTGAAAAAACCGGTGGCAAGGCAAATGTCCTGAGTGTGAAGGGTTTTGATAATGCACAAAATTTTGATACAGCCCGGTTAAGATCTGCTGCACAGGATGCGGATGTGATTGTCCTTTGCCTGGGAGAAAACGCCTATGCAGAAAGTCCCGGAAATATCCGCGATCTGGCCTTACCCGAAAATCAAATGGCACTTGCCAGAACCGCCGCTGCCACAGGCAAACCCGTGATCCTGGTTTTAACAGAAGGCAGGCCCCGCCTGATAACGACCATCGAGCCTTCCATGAATGGAATCCTGATGGCTTATTGGTCTGGAAAGAAAACGGCTGAAGCAATTGCCGATGTGTTGTTTGGTGATTATAATCCAGGAGGTATTCTTCCGTACTCCTATCCGAGATACTCTGGTGAAATCGTGCTGTATGACCGGAAACACACGGAAGACGTGCGTGAAATTTTCAATGCAGACATGACCTGGGATGGATATAATCCTCTCTTTCCGTTTGGATGGGGACTGAGTTATACCCAGTTTACATATGGACCGATCAGCCTCAGCTCATCCACTTTAAAAGGATCGGGTAGTCTGACAATCACAATTCCCGTAACAAATGCCGGAGCAAGGGAGGGAAAACATACGGTTGAACTGTACAGTCACCAGCAGTATGCGAGTATAACACCCAATATGCAACGGTTACGGGCATTTAAAAAAATCAACCTGAAGGCCGGTGAAACACAAACTGTTTCATTTACACTCACAGCAGCCGATCTGGCTTTTGTGAATGCCGACCTGAAGACGGTTACAGAAGCCGGGAATTTTGACCTGATGATCGGAAAGCAGAAAGTCAGTTTTAGCTATCAACCCTGAATGGACGATCTTTATATCATTAATTAACCAGCATCGGCTATCAGGTCCGCACTGGTTATATTTATATCATAAGTTAACCATCATCGGCTATCAGGCCTGAACTGGCGATTTACATTATTAAATCAAGAATGAAGCGGATCTTAATCCATATTTCTGCTATTCTCCTACTCGCTCTTGCCGGTTTCCATCCGCTCTATGCGCAATCTGATTCAATAAAAAACCAGCGCCCGTCCAATGTAAAGGCGACAGATTCTGAAAAAATTCGGATCCTTTCCAATGAGACGGATGAATTTCAATCTGTCAAAGCCGACCAGATGGCAGATTCCATCCGGCTTCTGCAGTTGAAAGTTGAACTCCTCAAATTGGGTGAGAACGACAGCAAAAAAAAACAGTCTATTGCCTCCGAAAAAAACCAGATCAAAATAAGGGACTCTCTTCGTAAGGTAGTACAGCGGCTGAAAATTGATTCTCTCCGTTCAATCTACAGCGGATATCCGGTTGTTCTTTCCGATGACACAATATTTTATGTATTTGCAAAAATTGGTAGTTACTCACCGGAAGAACGGGCAGAAGCCATTTCCGGCAGGATACTTAATCAGGCGGAGGATTATTATTTTAAGGAAGATTCTTTGATGATCGTCCCTTCTGAATTGACCATCGATATTAATTATAAGGACGAAGTGATCACGAGCATTTCAGAACAGGATGCCTTCTGGATGAATTCAACAAAAGAGAATCTCGCTAAAAATTACAGAACGAGGATTGCAATCGCGATCAGGAAATACAAAACAGAACATAGCTGGCCGACGCTGATCAGGGATGTTGCTATGGCGGTGCTGGTGCTCACCGTGCTCATACTGATTATTTTCTTTATCAATAAAATTTTTACATGGATCAAAAATAAAATTGAAAAGCGACGGGGTGTTACACTGAGGGGCTTCAAAATACGGAACTATGAATTCCTGGATACGAATCGTCAGTTGAAACTGATATTATCCATGGCCAACCTTGTTAAATGGATCATCATTCTTACTTTAATATACCTGACCCTGTCTGTTCTTCTTGGTATTTTCCCCTGGACGGGTGGATTTGCAGCCAAGCTGATTTCATATTTCCTCAATCCGGTTAAACACATTTTACTATCCATCTGGTACTACCTGCCCAATTTTTTCACAATCATCGTGTTGATCATATTTTTCCGGTACCTGGTGCGCATTTTACGTTATTTCAAAGACGAAATTGAAAGAGGCAGACTAAAAATTCCCGGTTTTTATATTGACTGGGCGAATCCGACTTTCCAAATCTTACGCGTATTGTTGCTGGCCTTCGCATTGATTATTATATTTCCCTACCTGCCCGGATCCGATTCGCAGATCTTCAAAGGCGTATCCGTTTTTCTCGGTGTGTTATTCACCTTTGGATCTGCTGGTGCATTGAGTAATGTAGTGGCGGGTCTTGTGTTGACCTATATGCGCGCATACAAGATCGGTGACAGGGTAAGGATTGGCGAAGCCACGGGTGATGTGGTGGAAAAATCCCTTTTGGTTACGCGCATATTGACCATTAAAAATGAAATCGTATCAATTCCCAATTCTACCGTGATGAGCAGTCATACGACCAATTTCACTGCCGAAGCAGCCGAGCATGGTTTGATTATTCATACAACCGTAACCATTGGTTACGAAAACCCCTGGAGACAGATCCACGACTTACTGATAAAAGCCGCACTGGCAACGGAATTAATTGAAAAAGATCCGGCACCCTTTGTATTACAGACCAGTCTCGACGATTTTTATGTCAGTTACCAGATTAACGCATACACCCACGATGCATTCTTACAGCAAAATACATATTCCCATCTGCACCAGAATATTCAGGATATGTTTAACGAAGCGGGCGTTGAAATCATGTCGGCCCATTACAAATATATCCGCGATGGAAATCGGTCCACCGTTCCTGCCGATCATTTGCCGGATGATTACGTCACTCCTGCTTTTAGAGTAAAGCCTCTGACTAAGGATGACATCACTTAGTAACAATCGACTGGAATTAAATCTGGACTAAAAGAAGACAACACTTAATAACAATTTGGGAACGTGGAATTGTGGAGATGTGATGATGAGAGAATGAAATTTAAAATTTAATTTTAAATTTCATTCTCTCATTTGCACAAATAACTGCAAAGCAGTTATGTACAATTCCACAATCCCAAATTGTGACTATTGTGAAAGTAAGTTTCGTAACGCAGACTCTACCTTCAAAGCGTTTGGAAGTACTTCATTCTCCAGATATAACATTCATGGGAATAGCGGGCACATTCATCGCTCCAAGAACTTCCACTGCAGCATCCAGTGATTTGAAACAAGCTTTGGAAATCCGCGCCGCCAGTGCTTCTGCAAAGGAATTATTCTGGGCATCTTCTGTAAGTACCAGGCATTTTCCGTGACGACGAACGGTTTCAAAAATCAGTTCTTCATCTAACGGGAACAAACAACGCAAATCCAGGATTTCAATCTGACCCGGTAAATTTTTTGCAGCAGCCATCGCCCAGTAAACACCCATTCCGTATGTAATCACAGCTACCGATTCTCCGTTGTCCACCGCAGCGGATGAAGCTTTCAATGTGATGGTTGCTTTTCCCAGCGGGATAATATAATCGCGGGATGGTTCAGGCGTTTTCGCATCTTCAGTCCCGGGCACCTTGCTCCAGTAGAGACCTTTATGTTCAAGCATGATCACCGGGTTGGGATCCAGGAATGCCGCTTTCATCAATCCCTTCATATCAGCGGCGTTGGACGGATAAACAATTTTTAATCCCTTTACCGATAACAAAGTGGTTTCGATTGAACCGCTATGATACGGCCCCCCACCCTGGTAAGCGCCTACGGGAACACGGATAATCGTCTGTATGGGAAATTTTCCACAGCTCAGATAACATGACTTTGCAATTTCAGTAACGAGCTGATTAAATCCCGGGAATATATAATCGCCGAACTGAATTTCCACGATGGGTTTCAAACCAGTCGCGCACATGCCGGCCGTAGAGCCAATAATATACGCCTCCTGAATCGCCGTGTTGAACACACGGTCGTCTCCAAATTGCGCAGCCAGCGTGGCTGTTTCGCGGAACACGCCACCAAGCCTTTTCCCAATATCCTGACCATACATAATAGCCTCTGGAAAATCTTCCATGATCTCGCGCAGCGCATAAAGCACAGCATCCACCATCGGAATTTTTTTTGCATTCGCCGGAGCACGTTCCCCGGATTCGTGTATGACGCTGGTCGGAACGAAAATATGTTCACCTGCCGTGGCTGGTTCCGGTTCGGGAGAAGCGACGGCTGTTTTAAAATCAGCAGCTACTTGTAAGGCCGCCTCTTTTTCAATATCTGCAATATGTTCCTGGGAAACGCCATGTCTTTGTAACTGCCTTTTTATAAGAATCAGGGGATCCGCAGCACGGTGTTTTATAAGATCCTCTTCTGTGCGGTAAGCTTCCATCCGCACGCCACTGGTGTGGTGCGTTAGAAGGGGAACGCGCGCCTGCACGAGATAGGGTTTTCTGTATTCACGAACATATCGGAAAACCTGTTGCATGCAATTGAACGATTGCTCAAAATCAGAACCGTCAATCTTGATTCTTTCCATTCCCGGAAATCCGGCGGCATATTCAAACGCATCCATAATCCGGGATTCATCAGACGTTACGCTGATTCCCCATTCATTATCCTGCACCAGATAAATGATCGGAAGTTTTTTCAGTACAGCAACCTGGAACGCTTCACTCACCTCCCCCTCGGTTATACTGGCATCGCCGAACGAACAAAGGACAAGCGGCCTTTGCGGACCCGGATTTGTTTTTTCAAGAAAGGCTAATCCCTGTGCGACACCTGTTGCCGGAATCGCCTGCATACCGGTCGCGCTGCTTTGGTGAATGATGTTCGGTTTGTCAGCGCCCCTGAAATTTGGATGTGCATAATATACTTTTCCGCCGGTGAAAATATCATTTCCCTTGGCGAGTAGTTGTCGCATGAGGATCTCAGGAGAAAATCCCAGTCCCAGCAACATACTTTCATCACGATAATAAGGACTTACATAATCATCAGCTGAAAGCTGAAAAGCGGTGGCCAGCTGAATGGCTTCGTGACCGGACGATGTGGAGTGAACATATTTGCAGACCTGCCTGTTTTGTTCATAAGTGGCGGCCATGGCACGGGCCATGGCCATCAATCTAAAGGCGCGAATCAATATTCCGGCGTCGACCATTGCAATCTTTTGGTCCCGCCTGAAGCGGGACGGAATCGGGAACTTTAGAAATCATTTTTTCAAATCTTCATCCCGCCTGCCACGGGACGGAATCGGGAACTTTAGAAATCATTTTCTCAAATCTCATCATGTCTGCCGCGGGTCGGCTCGGGAACTTTTGAAATAAAATCTTCATCCCGCGTATGGCGGGACGGGATCCTACTTAATCTCGAGAGAGAGCATGCTTTCTTCTTCGATAAATGCTTCGAGCTCGTCGCCGACAACACACTCGCCTACTCCGGCAGGTGTTCCTGTAAAAATGAGATCCCCGATGTTTATGGAAAAGTATGTGGAAATATATGCTACGATCTGGTCGAAATTATGCAGCATGAGACTTGATTTTCCCGTCTGCACCAGTTCTTTATTTTTATACAGACCAAAGTTGATTTCCTTTTTATTTTTCACGTTCTGCATAGGAGTCCATTTTCCCACTGCAGCTGAATTATCCCAGGCCTTGGCCTTTTCCCAGGGAAGTCCTTTTTCCTTCAGCTCGTTCTGAATATCACGGGCTGTAAAATCGATGCCCACGCTGATAGCGTCATAATATTTGGAAGCAAAACGATCCTGTATGTATTTTCCGTTTTTTGAAATACGTAATACCAGCTCGCATTCATAATGCAGTTCGTTGGTAAACTCCGGATAATAGAAAGGAGTATGGGCCTGTAACAAGGCGCTTTTGGGTTTCATGAAGATGACCGGCTCATCCGGCACATCGTTATTGAGTTCAATGGCATGCGCAACGTAGTTACGCCCGACGCAGAATATTTTCATATTCGATTAAGGTTTTAAATAGAAGATTCTTTTGTGTTCAATAGGCCTGGAAAGGCGCGGGGTTTCAACATAGGAAGTGGACTGGGCTCTGAACCCGATTGGAATTGACTGCTAAAATAATGATTCCCAATTACAAATCATAGCGTTATCTCTATTTTGTTGTAATCATTCATAGTCCTTTCAAGGCCCGTATAAACAAAGCTTTCAACCACCTGAACGGCCTTTTCATTTTTTATTTTTACGAGCGGAAGATCCTCCGCCCTCCATTTCCCCAATACCCATTCAACTTGCATGCCCCGGGGAAAATCATTCCCAATACCATATCTGAGACGGGGGTACTGATCGGTCTGGAGTTCGGAAAAAATGCTTTTTAACCCATTATGACCCGCATCTGTTCCATTACCCCTTAAACGCAACCGCGAAAGCGGAAGGGCAATATCGTCTGTAATCACGAGCAGGCGTTCCAGCGGGATTTTCTTTTTTTCAAGCCAGTACTTTATAGCCTTGCCGCTCAGATTCATATACGTAGAAGGCTTGATACAGGTTAGCGTCTTACCCCGAAAAGATATTTCTGCGACACTTGCCAGCCGGTCTGTCACGAACTTCCCCCCATGTTTGGACACGAGCATATCCACCACCTCAAACCCGATATTGTGGCGTGTCCCTTCGTATTCGGAACCAATATTACCCAGGCCGGCGATTAAATACATAGTATGGGAGTATGAGAGTATGGGAGTATGGGAGTTATCAAATCATCACGCCGCATGCCCAGGCAATTAACAATTAACAATTGACAATTAACAATTAAAAAAAAGGCTGTTCCACCGAATGAAACAGCCTTTTAAAATATTACTGAGTACTATTTCTTGGCGGCAGGTTTTGCAGCAGGTGCTTTGGCAGCAGCGGCGGCAGGTGCAGCAGCGGCAGGAGCAGCGGCAGACGCGGCAGCAGCACCTGTTTCTTCCTGTTTCAAAACACGTGTCAGCACAATCGATGCAACCGGAATTCTCGGTGAATTCAGGATCTCATAGTTTGGTGCTTTCACATCCTCAACACGAATATTGCCATTCAGCTCAAGATTGGTAAGATCCACTTCGATGTTTTCGCGCAGGAATTTCGGCAGTGTTTTTACCTTCAGACTTTTCATTTTCGTAATCAGCTTTCCACCATCTTTAACGCCTTTTGCAGCGCCTGTAAATTTTAATGGAATGGTTGCGATTACTTTTTTGTCTTCAACCAGTTCCAGGAAATCCAGGTGGTTGAGATCGTCCGTCACTTTGTCAAACTGGATTTCTTTCAGGATACAACGATATGTTGTTCCTTCCAGTTTCACTTCTACTAATTGAAAATCCGGTGTGTATACCAGGGTCTTGAAAGCCGTCACTGGCGCTGAAAAATTCAGTTCGCGAGCACCCCCGTAAATTACACCGGGCACTTTTCCCTCAGAGCGGAGTAGACGGGTGGCTGTTTTGCCGAGTCCGGTCCTGAGTTGTCCTTCGATTGTAATTGTTTGCATGTTTATATTTGATTTAAAAAATACCTTATTTATTTCTGAGCTGCGAGTGGATGAACAATCCGGTGATACTTCTGTTTTCAAAGGCATTCCGGATGGCGATCGCAAATAGTTCCGCTACACTCAGTACTTTAATCTTGGAACATTTTTGTTTTAACGGAATGGTATCACAAACCACCAGTTCTTCCAAAACACTGTTCTCGATATTTGTGTAGGCATTCCCACTCATCACCGGGTGTGTACAAAGTGCTCTCACACTCCTGGCCCCTTTTTCTTTCAGAAGTCCCGCAGCCTTTGCCAGCGTTCCGCCCGTATCACAGATATCATCTATCAAAACCACATCCCTGTCTCCCACTTCCCCGATCACCACCATACTGGCAATTTCATTGGCCCTTTTCCGGTGTTTATCACAGATCACCATTTCTGCATTGAAATAAGAAGCGATTTCCCGTATCCGGTTGGCACTTCCCACGTCAGGGGCCGCAAAGGTAAGGTTTTCAAGCTTCAGATTCTCTATATAAGGGATAAAAATGGCAGAACTGTCCAGGTGATCCACGGGTATGTCAAAATATCCCTGGATCTGGGGTGCATGAAGATCCATCGTGATGACCCGGTCCGCTCCGGCTGCTACTAACATGTTGGCAATCAATTTGGAACCAATCGCAACCCGGGGTTTGTCCTTCCGGTCCTGGCGGGCATAACCGTAATAAGGAATTACCGGAACCACTTTATAAGCAGAGGCCCTTTTAGCCGCATCGATCATCAGCAATAACTCCATCAGATTTTCGGTGGGCGCAAAAGTGCTCTGAACCAGGAAAACCATGTCGCCCCGGACACTTTCATTAAATATTGGCTGGATTTCGCCGTCACTGAAATGCTGGATGGTGATCTTTCCCGAAGGACAGCCGTAGCGACGGGTAATTTTTTCTGCCAGATATTGAGAGCCCGTACCGGAGAAGATTTTGGCTGTTCCTTCCATAGTATGATAGTTGCCGCGAAGATAGTTCTTAAGCCTAAAGCGCAAAGCGTAAAGCATAAAGCTTTTTTTAGGCTAAGGCTTAAGGCTAAGGCCAAAGCTAAATTATTAATCTTTCTGCCTTTTCATAAGGAAATAAAAAAAGCACCATGCGGTGCTTTAAAAATTTTTTTAACAAGTATTCTGCTAGAATTTTAGCCTTGGCCTTAAGCCTTAGCCTTAAGCCTTAGCCTACTTAATAGATGCCAATTCAACCTTTGAAGAAGTTTTTTCAACCAATGCTCCTTTGGAAGCCTTATTGCTGTTCGCAATATAAAAGATAGAAGAACATACAAAAATGGAGAAGAAAAGGGCGACAATGTACATTCCGACACAAAAAAAGAACGAGTTCCAGCCACCAATGGCAGAAAGAGCAGATTTGGGTTTCATGGATATTATTTTAGTTTTTTCAGGGTTTTCTGCCCGCGCCGTTTCTTTTGAAGGAAACTACACGAACAGGGGATTGTAAAGATTAAATATAGTCTTTAACATTATCTTATGCAATCGCAAAACTACTCCATCAAGTCCTGGGCAGCAGATGACCGGCCACGCGAAAAACTACTAAGTAAAAATACGAGCAGCTTGACCGACTCCGAAATCCTGGCCATCCTGATCGGTAAAGGCACAAAGGAAAAAAATGCGGTAACGCTAGCCCAGGAGTTGTTGGGTTCGGTTAAGAATAATCTGAATGAGCTGGGCAGACTTGAAATTCACGACTTCCTAAAACTCAATGGCATTGGCAAAGTAAAGGCTGTTATTATCCTGGCTGCCCTGGAACTGGGCAGAAGGCGGCATATTGCAGGGGCGCTTGAAAAGCCGGTGGTCCGGGATAGCAAACAGGTAGCGGGTTATCTGCAGGTGATGCTACAGGATCATTGCAGGGAAGTATTCGCGGTTATTTTTCTGAACCAGGCCAACCGGGTAAATCATTTTGAAATCGTAAGCCTGGGAGGAATTACCGGCACCGTTGCAGATCCGAGACTGATATTAAAGAAAGCACTCGAATTCCATGCAGTGAATTTGATCCTCTGTCATAATCATCCGTCGGGTAATCTGAAGCCAAGCAAGGCAGATGAAGAGCTGACGTACAAAATCCGTGAAGCCGCACGTTTTTTTGATATCAAAGTGATCGATCATATCATAGTAAGTCACGATGGTTATTTCAGTTTTGCAGACGAAGGCATGATGTAACGATCATAAAAACTCACCCACTTTCCGATTGTTAATATGCAGGGAGAACCATGATAATTGCGTATATTAACAATAACTTTAGGTAAGGAAATATCACACATGAAAAATAAAATTAGTCTGGCTATCCTGTTGTTTTGCACGGTCAGTGCTTTTTCGCAGGCCGGATCAAATTCCATTGCAATGAGCAATGAATTTGCGATGCTGGCTGCGCATGGTGGAACCGGATCGAGCTTTTCAACCTTTCAGTCATATTCGAATAACCAGGTAAATGGAAGTCAATTCTTTCTGCCAGACTGGAGTAAGGGAGAGATTGCATTGAACAGCAAGGAAGTCTTTAAGAATGGCATTCTGCTGGCTTATGATAAGGTTCGTCAGGAATTATTTATCAAGCAACAGGACGCCCCGGATATTTTACTCGGCACCAAGGAAGAAATAAATACGTTCAGTTTATGGGATGCGGGCAAAGAATATCGTTTCGTCAACTCTTCGGTTTATTCGAAGGAAAAACCGGAAGTATTCTACCAGCTGCTGGTATCGGATCCGTCAAAGCTCACGTTGTTGAAATATACAAAAGGAACTTTTGTTAAGGCTGATAAGAACGATATGATGAAACAAAAAGAAGGTGATATCTATGACTCATTCGTAGATAATGTCACTTTCTATGTAAGTAAGGGAAACGGCGAACTGCAGCTAATACAGCTCAAACCAAAATCATTGAAAAAAACATTTACTGATTTAAATATCAATATTGACAGTTATATCAAAGAACACCCGGGAACCATTGATGAAGATTACCTGATTTCCCTGGTAATGGAATTAAACAAATAAAATTTCCTGACATGAAGAAATCTGCCATTATTCTCCCGGCTCTGCTCATAGCAACCGCAACAGTTTCTGCACAGGTAACAAACGTCGCCATGGGACAGGAATTCGCAGACCTGGCAGCTCACCAGGGTTATGCCAGTAACGGATTTTCAGCCTATCAAAACTATACATCCGGACAGATAAATGGCAGCCAGTTTTTCCTGTCCGCCTGGTCAAAAGGTGAAGTGGTTACGATTCGTAAAGAAGTGTATAATGAGGACCTGCAATTCCTGTATGATAAAGTGCGCCAGGAAATTTTTATCAGAAAAAAAGATTCCGCCCTGGTATTGTGGGCAAATAAAGATGAGATACAATCATTCAGCTTAAAAGATGAGCAGGGTAAACAATATAACTTTGTCAATTCAAAACTGTTTACGGATGAAACACCACGTGTATTTTACCAGGTGCTGGTATATGATTCAAACAAACTCAGCCTGCTGAAATATATAAAGACCACACTGGTTAAAGCCGACTATCACGACATGATGAAAGTGAAGGAAGGAGAAGTGGATGACGCTTTTGTTGACAAGGATATATATTATATTGTAAAACCAGATGGTATCTTACAACCCGTGGAACTGAAAAATAAAAGTGTGAAAAAAGTATTCAGCGAAATGAATCTTCCCTATCAGAAATACATGAACGACCATTATCAGCCGGTGAATGAAGATTATCTGATTGATATGGTGAAACAATTGAACCAGTAAATTTCCAATGCAGGACAAGATTAAAAATTGCAATTCTGGAATGATTATTCTCAAAAACCCTGCACACAACAAATAAATGCTCGTAATTAACAAAAAATAAATCACTACATACCAAAAAATAAATCACTGCATACCAAAAAATAAATCACTGCATACCAAAAATAAAAAAACCCCATACAGGGGTTTTTTTATTAAAATCAAACAAGCTTTAAATGATTATTGAGTATACGTATCGTCAATGATTCTGGCTGCGCCAGCTGAATTCACATATGGGAAGGTAAAATGATATGTCCCGGTAGTCGGATCTGCAGATATCAATGTCGGCGAACCGGCAGTAATCCCCGCATTAGTAACGCTGGCAGCATCAAGAGACACTGAAAAATTGCTAAGATTACCAGCTCCATCATTATCAAATGATAAGATGTAGTTGATGCCCGTATTATCAGGAATCGAAACAGAAGTACCGTTGATCGGCGCAAAAAGAACACCAATTGTAGCCGTTAGCGATGGGGGAGCCGGAGGAACAGCCGGAGCATTCCATCGCAGCCATTTGTCTGTGTATGCGCCCGCAATCGGGTTACCGATCAAATGATAGTACAGGGTCATATGATTCGTAGCAATCGTTGATCCTGCCGGAGCGGTCGTAATCGTGATTGGATACATGTAGTTCACTTTCGGATCAATCTTGGAAGGGAAAACTATAAAAGGTATATTATCAGTAAAATTATTTCCCTTTTGAACGGTAAAAGATCCGGGAGTAAACGAGAAAATACTATCCGGGAAAGCGATAAAATGGTCAAGCGGATTTGATAACGTTGCATTGTATGCTGTTATCGCATCCGGGTCAAATTTAACAGTGATGACTTCATCCTGCGGTGCAACAGATGTGGCTGCATATTCCAAATGGAAATAGGCAGTATCCGCATCATCGAAGCCCGGAAAAAGAAGTGCTGAAACACCAAAGTTCTGTAAGCCACCCTCAGGTATCAATACCGTAGGCGCCAGACTTTCAAAATCGGTTCTGCCTGAAACGCTCTTAACACAAGAGGACCCAACAATAACTACCAACCAGGCCAGAAGACCAAGTTTAAAAATTCCTATAAAATTATTTCTTTTCATGCCGCTGATTTTTTTAAAATGATGATTCTCCATGATTGCGATTATTGGTTCCAGAATACTTTTGATGTATAATAATCAATGGTTCCCTGGGCATTTACATTCACCGAATTGGTAGTATACTCACTCACCGGATAGAGATACCTGGTAGGAACCTGCGCAGTGGAAGGTGATTTATAAGGAGAAATAGAAATGGGAATATCGGCGGGTAAATGCAATCTCCGGTAATCATCATACGCTTCAATTGGTGTTACTCCATCCATTGCAATCCATTTTTGACGGATGATCAGAGCAATCTGAGCTTGAGTTGTTGTTGCAAGGGCCCAGTTCGTATTCGCATTAGACTGATTCAGATAAGCAGAGTCGCCAGTTGCACCAAGATAAGCGAAGGATGCCTTTACACCCGCTTGATATTGTGTTTTGGCTCCTGCTGCACCTCCTGGTAAATATCCCCTTACCATTGCCTCAGCCTGCAGAAAATGACTCTCGGCAGCACTCAGGATTACCGCATTTTGACTGACAGATACCAGCAGACCAGGACCCATGGAAGACGTGCCTTCTCCCGGAATATTGCTCTGGCTCCCAAGCACATTACCTACATAAGCACCTGCATTATTCTTACCATAGATCAGGGGCAAACGCGGGTCAGTATAGGCATTCAGCGTATTGATGGCATAGGCAGAAGCCCTGTAATAATCAGCCTGTCCGCCACTGGTTGGTTTACCGGTGAGGTTTACGAAATAACCCCAGAACGGATTTTGCTGCTGGTCATTATTGGCATAGCCGGGATTAACAGTGGCATCGTCATTTAAAAAGCCACCCCCGTTTGCGGTAATTTTGGCGATTTCACCAGTGATATAAGCATCACGTCCAGGCATCTGTGTCTGGCGAATCAGCAGGCGTAGTCTCAATGTATTGGCGAAAGCGATCCAGGAAGCATTATCACCACCAAACATCACATCAGTATTGTTGGCGCCAGTGATATCGGCGGCCGGCGAAGTCATTAAAGTGGCGGCTGTATCCAGCTGATTTGACAAATCTTCATAGATGGTCTGCGCATCGTCATATTTAGGAGTAATAACCAGGGTTCCCTGAAATGCGTCTTTGATAAGGAACATTATTAAACACATCGACCAATTGTGAGAAAACCAGGGATTTCATCGCTTTTGCCATGGCGACATAATATGGCTTATTCTGTGCCTTTGCCGAAGTTTCCACGTAGTAATAATCTTCCAGATTTTTATAAGACTGAATCCACAATACATTCGGAGTCTGTGTGGTCGAGTAGTAAGAAGCCACGTCTGTATTACTCGGAGCGTAACTTCCACTGGGCGCCCAGTAACCCATCCATCCACTCAGGTAAAGCGTTGGGGTCAGGTTCACATTGGCTACCTGTCCGCTGGCAGTTACCGTGACCGCATTGGTAATAACCAATTCAGGCGTCGCACTGGTAGCCTGGTTGGGATTCGGCGTATTGATATCCAGGTAACTCTTGCCGCAACCCGACAAGCTGATACCTGCTATGATAATTGCACTTAATACTGATAATTTTTTCATTTCCAAACGATTTTAGATATAAAGTTTTAGGTTAAAAAGTTAGTGTGATATTAAAACCTAAAAATTTAGTTGGTGGTAGCTGATTGACGTCAGTATTTCCTGTTGCATTACCATTGGTATTTGCAAATTCAGGATCAGCCCATACATTGTCATGAGCACGGATGGTGAACAGGTTTCTGGCCACAAATCCAATGGTCGCTCCGTTTACATATTTCAGAGGCGCCAGTGTTTTTGCAGGGAAATTATAGGTCAGAGAAAGTTCTCTCAATTTCCAGAAATCAGCACTGTTCACATAGTTTGCTCCGCCTGATGGCCAGGTAGATGCCCAGAAAGCGTTCTGTGCAGCATTCGGCTTACCGGTTGTAACACTGGTATTGGGAATGTATTTTCCGTTTCCGTCTGAAATAACGCTGTTAGGCATTATAAATGGCTGCCTGTCCGCTGGATGCTGAATAGGCTGATACACCGGTGAAATCCAGGGCGGGTCCGATACCATTAAATAGCACGGCTCCGAAACGGCCATCTGCTACCGCATTTAAAGTGAATCCTTTATAACTAACAGAGGTGGTTATACCTATTTTGGTTGGCGGTACGGTTGTTCCGAATAATTGTGGTGTGTTGTTTAGCGAAGGAGCGCCGGTTACACCATCCACAATAATCTGGTCCGTGATGGATCTCCTGTTCCAGTCAGTGGTTTGTAATTGTCCGTATGCTTTTCCAACGGCTGCCACGGTTGTATTTGGAATCTGATTTTCTGTAGCGAAAGGATTCACAATCGTAACCTGGTTCAAACCGTATCCAAGTGATTTAACTGTATTCTTGTTGTAGGCAAAATTCGCCCCGACATCCCAGCGGAAACCGCTTTCTGTTTTCAACAGGGGTGTAAATCTCAGGTCCAGTTCAATACCCTGGTTCTGCATTTCACCAGAGTTAACAAAAGCCTGAACGTATCCTGTAGTGGCTGAAATGGTAATGGGAATGGTTTGGTTATTGGTATTTGTATTGTAAACTGCCGCAGAGAAATTGATCCGGTTGTTCAGGAATCCGAGGTCTAACCCGATTTCGATATCCTCACTTATTTCAGGTTTGATATTCGGGTTGGCGAATTGTGGGTCTACTGTATAACCCGCCGCATTAAACGGTTGTCCGGGACCCGGATCAAAGGTGTTTTGTAATGAATAAGGATTAATACTTACCTGTGCCGTTCTACTGATGGCGGCCCGTATCTTACCAAAACTCAGGAACTTGCTGTTTTGCAATGAAGCAATTCCGTCGGTGAATACGAATGCCGCGTCAATTGCCGGGTATAAATAAGAGCGGTTATCACTGGAAAGTAATGAATTCCAGTCGTTACGCAGTGATCCGTGCAAATACAGGAAATTCTTATACCCAATGGTCAGATCACCAAAGGCTCCGATCACGCGTTGTTGAATTAAACTCTGTCCCACGGTTGGGTTGCCCAGGCGGTTACTGATATTATAAAAATCAGGTATTACCAGCGCGTTGGCCGACATACTCATAATACGCGCATCATTGGCAATTACCTGTCCTCCGATAATCAGCTTAGTGTTGAAATCTCCGAAGGTCTTGGTGGCTTCCGCCAGTAATTCGCTATTGATCGTCTGATTATAACTGCTTGCAAAACCGGAAGTAGGAGCAAATGCTTTTACACTGGAAGGAATATTTCCTGAACCGAGTGTATCTGCAATGGCCCATGGAGCGAATGTAAATCCGGCCTGGGTATACTGGTTATTATAATCATCTCTTGCGATGCTCACCCTGTAATCAAAGTCCAGCCAGCTGGTCGCTTTCAGGTTCAGGTTTAAAGTACCCAAAAGGTCTGTTTGTTTTTCGTTTGTCCTTGACTGGTCAATCTGCCACCATGGGTTACCATAATAAGCATTGAAATAACCATTTGGATTAGCAAATGGATCAGTCTGCCAGTTCTTGTAATTCTGGAAGTTGATATTGGCGGGCTGGTTGATGATATTCCAGTACAGCGGCCTGTTCTGGAAATAAGATCCCCCGGTATTTGCACCAAAGCTTCCGACCGCAATCGTGCCAGGTAAAGTTCCCCATCGGAATGGCGTTTGGTCAAGAGCCGTAGTGCTTGTATTCGTAATCGTATAGTTCAGGCTGTAACTGGCCGTGAAGACGCCTGTTGTATGTGAACCGTTAAAATGAAAGTTGTCTCTCCGGCTTTGATCCTTTGGTATGATACCATGGGATAAAACATCCTGGAAAGACATATAAAAATTACTCTTGTCATCCCCGACCGCATAGGTTATACCGTTCTGGGTCTGGATGCCTGTATTGAAAAATGAAGATTTTGCGTCCGATACTGAACTGTACGGAATAGAATCCTGCTGGATGGTATATGCCGTATTGTCCGAGTTATATACACGGATCGGTGCTCCGATGGGAACTTTCTGTCCATTATATCTTGGACCGTAGTTCTGGTTTTCATATGGAACATATACCTGGAAAGGATTGTCCCCGATTCCTACAACACCTGCAAAGGGATTGGCTGAAAGGGGATTCTGATTGCCTTCTCCACCATAGGGTCCAAAAGTGTTCTGGAATTTCGGTAAATAAGCAATGGATTCAAAATTCACTGTGCTGCTTACCGTAATCTGTGGTTTTGGTTTTCCTTTGCGGGTTGTTACGATCAACACACCGTTGGAAGCCGCAGAACCGTAGAGGGCAGATGCCGAAGCACCCTTTAACACGGTCACATTGGCCACATCATCTGGGTTAAAAAGAGAGAGATAGGTGATCGGTAACTGGATACCGTCAAATACCAATAGCGCCTCATTATTTCCCAGGATAGAACGGTTACCGCGTAAGGTAACGCGAACATCAGGTTTTACCCCGTTGTTAACCAGGTTGATCGATAAACCGGAGACTTTACCGGCCAGACCGGTAGCCACATTCACAACCTTGGCCTGCGTCAGTTCGCTGGTGTTGATTTTTGCAGTTGCATATCCCAGTTCTTTACTCTGCCTCTGAATACCCAGGGAAGTAACAACTACTTCTGATAAACTGGTTGTCTGATGCTGAACTGCGATGTTCACTGTGGTTTCATTACCTACCGGAACTTCTTTGGCTGTTATGCCGGTTCCTGAAATAATGAGTGTTTGAGAAGGATTTGCTTTGATTGAATAATACCCATCGACGTCTGCGCTCGTCCCGACTTTGGTTCCTTTTACCCGGATCGTCGCAAATGGGACCGCTTGTCCCGCTTGATCTGTCACCTTTCCGGTAATTACTTTAGTTTGCGAAAATGCTAATGGGCCCAAAAGCACTAGCACCGCTAACAGTGTTAGAAATTTTCTCATGTGACTGTGAATTTTGAATTTAGATCGTGCAAAATAGGGAAGTTTTATATCCAACAAAAAAAAATGTTAAATATCCCCCTTCTTCACAATTAGACAATATCAAAATCATAATCGCTGCAACGCTGCAAAAGCTGTTTGTTTTTATTTATATTATAAATTGGTATTTCTTAACGACTTATGAATTATAAAAAAGCAATATTTCAAAAATCCCCCTGTTTAGACCTGAAATTAGTCATATTAATGGTTTCGAATAGTTCATAAGCCACGTTGAATAATTAACAATTAAATGCCTATTTATTAAATATTAATTAATTAATAGCCGTTCAAACTTCGATTTTCAAATGAATGCGTAATGTATTACAAAAAAAAATATCTATACATATAATCAAGCGATTATGGCAAATCAATGCATTTACAGGGCATAAAATGCATTATTAAAAATAGACATATTGATACAGCGCAAGTTTTTCAGGATTCAGGCCTGAGCGGTGGGGCCACCAAAGTTCATTGGAAGTGTAACTTCCTCCAGATCCTGGATCTTTCCATTGGTTCCTTCAAATCGCAAGATGTTCTCAGTCAGCGCTTTCATAAAGCGTTTTGCATGTTGGGGAGTAAATATAATACGGGATTTGACCTTGCTTTTCGGTGTGCCGGGCATGACATTTACAAAATCAATCACGAATTCTGCATGCGAATGAGTTATAATGGCCAGGTTGGCATATTCGCCTTCCGCTACTTCCTCGCTGATTTCAATGTTTAACTGGTTATTGGGCTGATCCGGCATCGGTAATGGTTTCCGCAAAAATAAGATACCCCTTTCATAAATAGTATTTCCTGTTCTGGCCATTGTATTTCCTATCGCCAATAGTATTTATTATCGCCACTGAATCAAAACCTCCGCTTTTATTTCAGATTTCCGGTTACCTGGAATCTCATCCAGTCCGGTTCCGATGGAGGTTGCTCCCGGGTAAAAAATCTGCCCCCATTTTAACCAACCTGAAATCCTGAAATGTCGCGGCCCCCTGCCCACCAGGCGGCTAAAATCCTGGTGAATAGTTATATAATAATGTATACCCCTGCCATAATAGGATGGCAGGGAAAACTGATAGAGCAGACCTGGCTCATAGGCATAAATCCTTGTATCATAATCGTCCGTCTCAAAAACCGCAACGCCCATGGACCCTAAAAAACCGGATTTACGGTAGTTGAAACCGGTCATCCCCAGCCATCCGTGCCGGGTCGTTAATCCTTCTGAAGCGATCCGTAAAAATTCCATTCGGCTGTAAAAACTCAAAGCACGGCTGAAAGTGAAATCGGTTTCTATCCGGCAACGCTGTTTTACGGGTGACAACAAACCATGCGTATTCGAATTCAACACCGTAACATTCCCGGCTTTCACCTCATTTTTATACAAAACATTCAGTTTCCATAATTTGTCAGGCTGGTAAGCAGCCTGAAAAAGCATATCCCTGCCCGCAGAAGGCGCGTCCACCTGATATTTCAGCCAGGGAAAAATAAACATGTCGTAATACATTTCCAGCTGCAAACCCGCGGCCGGCCTGATAGAGATACCCGAATAAAATCCTTTTTCATTATTTGGTACCGTATTTTCTGTAAAGGCATCACTATACAGGCATTGATAGGCAGCAGATATATTGCGGTAAAGAAAACTCATGCTGACACGGTCTCCCAGACTGATCAATGCGCCCTGGACAAGAGCAAAATGAGACCACTGATCCATGGCCCATTCTCCAAACAAATGCAGATTTCTGTAAGTATAACTATAATCAACACTATAATCAGTTAGTCTTGTCCCCTTCAGGCTATATATATTATATGGCTCATCTTTTTTCTGAAGAGGCAGGCTGAATTGAAAATGTATACAGTTCAGGCCCATACTGAATTGCTCACCGGCGTAACGAATGTTGATCCCGGCGGAAATCTGCCGGTTATTATTTCTGCCGGCCATTTCAGCCGGCGTTCTGTGATAACCACTATTCTGAAATGAGGTGAACAGATCCTCTCTTCCGGCCGTATCCGTTTCCATATGAGTACTGATCCGTTGAGAAGAAATAAACATATTATTTTGCCATTTACCTTTTTGTAAACTGAGCGCCGCACCCCGGTGAAAATTAAATTCTCCGGCTGCATGATAAGGCCTGATGCATTCCGCTTCTCTTTTAATCGCCATGGCCTGACTGCTCTTGGTGGTTGAAAATGTTTGCCATTGGATCAACCCCTGGCCCATGTTTACAGTAAAATCACCGATGGCGACTGATTTGATCACCCCCGCCTGCCGAATAAAAAAATGAAATGAATAAAAATCAAATCCGTATCGCTGGGCATCTCTGAAAAAAGGTTCTCCGGCATCTTTCTCTCCTGTAAATCCATATGACAACAACTGTTTATAATTATAATTATAACGGATAAAATAATTCTGCGCAGAACCTTCATAATATGATGCATCCGTACCGGAAGGTTTTTCAAATCCTTTCGACTTTTCCAGCACCTGACCTGCCCTTAATAATATGGATGCATCACCACCCGTCCATCGCTCCTTCAATGCGGAATAAACGGATTCGTCCCGGCCGATCCTGATAAAAGGAATTAATTCACGGATCGTCTCGAGATCCCATCCCGGCACGGCCTGCAGCTCATGCACGCTCAATAGCGGACCCAATAATTTTCTATAGGATATAAAATTTCTAATCTGCAAAACGTTCAGCATATGTAGTTGCATAAGATCATCTGCTGAAACGGTATTCAGATTCAGGGGATGTCTCGCGAATTCAGTAAGATCCATTTCAAAGGAGTCATCCGTCGGCTCAGCATCATTTTTCTCGGCCATGATTTCCAATTGTTCTTTCCGGAACTCAGGTAAATCCTGTGCCGGTCCGCTGACAGAAAAACCAATCATACACGGTAAAAACAACAGCAGGGATTTTCTCTTTTTCATCCCTTTTTGTTTTTGCCTTCCCAGAGTAGGGCGAACCCGGGACTGAATCCCAATACAGGTTCAAATGATGTATAGATCTGAATAGAGAGACGGTTTTTCTTCCATCCGGATTTGAAATAAACCGCACCTGCCAGTCCATTGATCCCGAATGCAAAAGAGAATTGCTCCCCGTAATCGTATTCAGTATAGGCGATGATGCTGGCGGGTAATCCGGCATCTTTTTCAATCTGGATGGACATGAATAAATCCGGTCTGTATTCATATCCGAATCCCATATTGAAAAACTGTGGTCCTCTCTCCGGATTTGTTTTTCCTGCGACTCCAAAAACGGGCAACCCCAACGCCCACCCCGCTGTCAGTTTATCAGAAACATGAAAACAAATACCTACGCGCGCAGAACCAAAACGAATCGCCCGATAGCCGGCGGCCTGATCGAACAGGTATGCAAAACCCACCCCTGTTTGCAGTCTTCCCGCTTTTATTCCGTAAGCTAATGTCAGACCCTGTTCGTTGTAATCCGCGTCCCCGCTATGTTGCAGCGCAATGCCCAAACCTCCGTTGCCCACCGGATAGCAGGAAGTCATTTCAGTATTTGCCAATTCCTTCAGCATCCATTTTCTTTCGGTCAATATGCCCGACTGAAAATTTTGCGTCTCTCCAAGAGAGGCCGGGTTGAAGACAAAAGAAAAAGCATTCCTGAAATGGTGACTGTATGCACCTGCAGTGATATATGAATTCTCTGATTGAACATGTGAAAGCTGCCCATGCACATTCAGACAAATAAATAAAACACATATCAACCGGATCAACCGCATCATATCATTTCCACCAACTGTAAATTAAACCGGAGAGAGAAAAAGTAGAACCGTAAAAACACCCTTAATGCGGAGTATTAAAACGGGTTGGTTACCTTTGCACGATGCAAATTTTAGATGGACAACTCACTGCCCGTACAATCAAGGAAAATCTTAAAATGGAAGTCGCTGCCCTGCTTGCTGAGGGAAAAAAAATCCCTCATCTGGCAGCCGTACTCGTTGGCAATAATGGAGCCAGTGAAACTTACGTCGCGGCCAAAGTAAAAGCATGTGCCGAGATTGGATTTAAATCCACCATGATCCGTTTGGATGACACCATCAGCGAAACCAAATTGCTTTCGGTGATTGAGGACTTGAACGGAGATATGGATGTGGACGGGATCCTGGTTCAGCTGCCCTTACCCAAACATATTGCGGATGAAAAAATAATTCTTGCCATCGATCCGGATAAGGATGTGGATGGGTTTCATCCGGTAAATGTGGGAAAACTGGTGCTGGGGACACCGAGTTTTGTTTCCGCCACTCCGCATGGTATCATGCTTTTGCTGGAACATTATAAAATCGTTACGGCGGGCAAATCAGCGGCGGTGATCGGCCGTAGTAATATAGTGGGCCGCCCGATGAGCATTCTGCTGAGCGCAAACAGCAATCCCGGAAATTGTACGGTAACCCTCTGTCATTCCAAAACGCACAATCTCGAGGAAATTTGCCGGGCCAGTGATATCATCGTGGCCGCTCTCGGCAAACCGGAATTTGTGAAGGCCGATATGGTTAAAGAAGGAGCGGTTGTGATCGACGTAGGCATTACCAGGATTCCGGACGCTTCTAAAAAAAGCGGCTTTGCATTAAAAGGTGACGTTGCTTTTGCGGAAGTATCGCCCAAATGCAGTTTCATCACACCGGTTCCCGGTGGCGTCGGACCTATGACCATTGCGGCCCTTATGAAAAACACGTTTACAGCTTTGAAGCGCAAGTATTAAACATGATCAGCGAAACTACATATTCATCGGTCCAGTCATTACCTGTAATGGAAGCCTTTTACACTATCCAGGGCGAAGGATATCATCAGGGTAAGGCGGCTTATTTTATCCGGCTCGGTGGTTGTGATGTGGGCTGCACCTGGTGTGATGTAAAAGAAAGTTGGGATGCATCTGCCCATCCTTTGCGCAAGGTTTCAGACATAGCATCAGAAGCAAAAAAATTTCCCGGCCGCATTGCCGTCATTACCGGTGGCGAACCGCTGATGCATGACTGTCTTCCACTTACCCGCGAACTCCATGCAGCCGGTTTTCATACGCATATCGAAACCTCCGGTGCCTATCCGCTGAGTGGAGAATGGGACTGGATCTGCCTTTCACCAAAGAAATTTAAACAACCCCTGACCGGGCCTGTGGAATATGCGGATGAATTGAAAGTAGTAATCTATCATCCTTCCGATTTTAAATGGGCAGAATCTTTTGCAGAAAAAGTAAAACCCGGTTGCAAACTTTTCTTACAACCCGAATGGAGTAAAAGAGAAACCGTGACGCCTATGATATCTGATTATATTATGAAAAATCCCAAATGGGAATTTTCACTGCAACTGCATAAATATATTCAGGTGCCGTGAGCCACATTCACCACACTACCTTTGCCCAATGAAGATCGTTATAACAATTTTATTTTCCTTCCTGATCGTACAGGCATTTGCTCAATACGATCCTGCCAAAATAGATAAGAAGGCAGTTCAGTTATTTGATCGGTCAATGATTGAAGGCAGGAATGGAGAATTGAAAGAAGGTTTGGAATTACTTAAAGAAGCCGTGGCCATCGACAGCCATTATGCCGACGCGTATTTATCGATGGCGGGCATGTACACCGAATTAAAAAATTACCAGGCAGCAATAGATAATTATAAAATTGCGCGGTCCATCGATAGTATTTATTTTAAGGATTACAGTCTCTCCTATTCAATCACGTTGGCCGGACTTGGAAATTTTGAAGAAGCCCTGGCAGCAGTCAATGATTTTAAATCAATCCCTACCCTGCGCGAATCTTCACTCAGAGCCGCCGACTACAGGATACGCTCTTACCAATTCGCGATCGACTATGCGGCAAAAAAAAATGACCGCAACTACAAATTTGAACCGCACAACATGGGAGACAGTATTAACAGCTCCGTGTCGGAATATTTTCCCACCATCAGCCTGGATGGAAAACATTTTGTATTTACCCGCCGCGTTCATGGTAACAATGAAGATTTTTATGAATCTGACCGAACCGAAAACGGATGGACAAAGGCCAGGCCCCTCGCAGGAAATATTAATAGTAATAATAATGAAGGAGCACTGAATATTTCGCAGGACGGACAATGGCTGATATTCACCGGCTGTAATTTTCCGAACGGGTTCGGAAGTTGCGATTTATATATTTCCTATCTCTCTGCAGAAGGATGGAGCAGTCCCGAAAACCTCGGTCCCAATTTCAATACTGAATTCTGGGAATCCGGCCCATCCCTTTCACCGGATAAAAGAGATCTGTATTTTTCGAGCAATCGTCCGGGCGGATTTGGAGGAAATGATTTATACGTTTGTCATCGTACGGAAACTGGCCGATGGTCGGTGCCCGAAAATTTAGGACCGAACATCAATACGGCGGGTGATGAAAGTGCGCCATTTATTCATGCAGATAACAGCACATTATATTTTACATCGAACACATTACCGGGTTACGGGGGCACGGATCTTTTTGTGGTTCGTAAAACGGCGACCGGCGAATGGGGCATACCCGAAAACCTCGGATATCCCATCAATACAATCGAAAATGAAGGCAGCCTGATCGTATCCGCAGATGGAAAAACAGCTTATTACGCCAGCGACCGCGCCGACACCCGCGGCCAGCTCGACCTCTATTCATTCGAATTGCGCCAGGATGTAAGGCCCGCAAAAACGATCTGGGTGAAAGGAAAAGTGTATGATAAAAAAACCAGCAAGGGGCTCCCTTCCTCGGTGGAATTGGGCGATCTGAGTAATAAGCGAATTATCAGCAAACTCCAGACAGATGAAACCGGCAATTACCTCACTACCCTGCCGATCGGAAATAATTATGCATTTAATGTAAACCGAAAAGGATATTTGTTTTTCTCTGAGAATTTTAATCTTTCCAATCCTTCCGCCGATTCTGTTTACCAATTGGATATTCCGCTGCAACCCATCGAAGCCAATGCCAGTATCATTCTGAAAAATATTTTCTTCGACAACAATCAATACGAACTCAAACCGGCTTCACAGGTAGAGCTGGATGATGTGATTAAATTGCTGAAAGAAAATCCGCTGGTCTTCATACAGATTAACGGCTATACGGATAATGTGGGTAAACCAGCTGATAATCTCCTGCTCTCTCAAAACCGCGCAAAGGCAGTAGTGAATTATCTGAAGTCAAAAAGCATTGATCCGAGAAGACTGTCCTTTAAAGGATACGGTGAATCAGAACCTGTCAGTCCGAATACGACGGAAGCTGGAAGAGCAAAGAACAGGCGGACAGAATTGAAGGTTGTTAAGGCAGGATAAAGTGTGGTCCCGCACGTGCGGGATGAAAATGATAATGAGAAAATAATATCTGTTAAACAACGGTACGCATTCACGTTATTTCATCCAATACATTTTCCCTTACACATATAGTTTTGGAAAAAAAATTTGTACACCGATCTGCCTTATCTGATCAGTCTCACGCAGGTCCCCCAGGTGGGGTCTATTCACGCCAGAATATTATTACAGCATTTCGGTTCTGCGGAACAAATATTTAAATCCACTGTTCATGACCTTGAAAAAATAGAGGGTGTCGGAAGGATCAGGGCACACTCGATCAAGTCATTCAGGGATTTCACTGTCGCTGAGAAAGAAATTGCTTTCATGCAGCGATACGGAGTTCGTGCACTGAGCATACTGGATGCGGACTATCCCCAACGATTATTAAACGCTCCCGATGCACCGATACTCTTATTTTATAAAGGCAATGCTGATCTGAACAAAACAAGAACAATTTCCATTGTAGGCACCCGTCGCAATACTGAATATGGTAAACAGATTACCGAAAAAATAATCCGGGAACTGGTAGCCTATGATGTGTTGATCATCAGCGGTCTCGCTTTCGGAATCGACGCTATCGCACATAAAACAGCATTAAAACAGGACCTTTCAACGGTTGCGGTACTCGCCCACGGGCTGGCCTCCCTTTATCCGCCTGAACACGGACAACTTTCAAAGCAGATGTTGAAACAAGGCGGTCTTATAACGGAATATGTCAGCCATGTAAAGGCAGAGAAACATCATTTCCCTATCCGGAACCGCATTGTGGCCGGGATCAGCGATTGCACGATTGTAACAGAAACGGCCGTGAAGGGGGGCAGCATGATTACTGCCGATCTGGCTAATGGATATCATCGGGAAGTCTTCGCCATTCCCGGTCGGATCTCCGATTTCAAAAGCGCCGGCTGCAACTGGCTGATCAGAAACAACCAGGCTATCCTGCTGGAAAATATACAAGACCTTGTTAAAATAATGGGCTGGCAGGAAAAAACAATTCCTGAAAAAAAGCAGGGAGAATTATTTGTATTGCTGACGGAACCGGAGCAGCGTATTATCGATCTCCTGAAAGAAAGGGAACAGATGCATATTGATGTGATCAATGCAACCACTGGTTTTCCCAATAGTCTTAACGCGGGTGCCTTGCTTGAACTGGAAATGAAGGATCTTATTTCCATCATACCCGGAAGGATATATAAGCTCAAGGCTTAACGCTTAATGCCTAACGCCTAACGCTTAACGCTTAACGCCTAACGCTCAACGCTTTTCGGTCATCGATCAACGATAAACGATACACGATGAACGATCAGTATTTAACTGTCAACTGTCATCTGCCAACTGTCAACTAAATTGGATTTGGTACCAATTTATCCCTTGCACTATCTTTGCACATGGCAAGAATAAATTCCTCCAAAAGCCCCCTCCCCTCCAAATTTTTCGGCGACGGCCTCACATTCGATGACGTCTTATTATTACCTGCTTATTCGGATGTTCTTCCGCGGGAAACGGATATCCGGACTCAGTTAACAAAGAAAATCAGTCTGAATATTCCCATGCTCTCCGCGGCCATGGATACGGTAACCGAAGCTACCCTGGCTATTGCCCTGGCGAGAGAAGGCGGTATGGGTATTCTGCACAAAAATATGCCCGTCGAAAAACAGGCGGAACAGGTCAGGAAAGTAAAACGCAGCGAAAGCGGCCTCATCATCGATCCGATTACCCTGCATCCCAACGCAACGATCGGTGATGCACTGACCCTGATGAAGGAAAATAAGATCGGAGGTATTCCCATCATCGACGACAACCAAAAACTGGTCGGTATTCTTACCAACCGCGACCTGCGGTTCGAAGATGACAGAAAGAGGAAAATCCGGGAAGTGATGACAAAAGATAATCTCGTCGTTGCACCGGAAGGAACGGATCTGAAAATGGCTGAAAGCATTCTTCGAAAACATAAAGTGGAAAAACTTCCGGTCGTAAATAAAACCGGCAAGCTCATCGGCCTCATTACATATCGGGATATTCTGCAGCTTTCCAGTTTTCCCAATGCTGCGAAAGATGAATTCGGCAGACTCCGGGTGGGTGCTGCGCTGGGTATTACAAGGGATCTCATGGACCGCGCAGCCGCGTTATTACAAATCGGGGTTGATGTGGCCTGTCTCGACAGTGCCCACGGACATAATACCGGTGTACTCGACGCATTAAAAAAAGTAAAAAAGAATTTTCCCAAATTACAGGTGATTGCCGGTAATGTGGGTACGGCCGCGGGTGCAAAGGCACTGGCGCAGGCAGGTGCTGATGCGGTGAAAATCGGCGTTGGCCCCGGATCCATATGCACAACCCGGATCGTAACAGGCACGGGTGTTCCACAGATCACAGCCATCATGGAAGCAGCTTCTGTTTTGAAACCACTCGGTATTCCGCTGATTGCGGATGGTGGTATCCGTTATACCGGTGACCTCGTGAAAGCCATCGCTTCCGGGGCCAATGTTGTGATGATGGGAAGCGTTTTTGCAGGAACAGAAGAAAGTCCGGGTGATACCATTATTTATGAAGGAAGAAAATTCAAACAATATCGCGGTATGGGATCGCTGGGAGCCATGACACAGGGCAGCAGCGACCGTTATTTCCAGGATGTGGAAGATGGTATCAAGAAACTCGTTCCGGAAGGCATTGAGGGCCGCGTGGCCTTTACAGGAAATCTGAATGAAGTCGTGCAGCAATATACGGGTGGTTTAAGAGCCGGTATGGGATACTGTGGTGCTAAAAATATTTCAGCACTGCAAAATGCCCAGTTCATAAAAATTACAAACGCCGGTATGCAGGAGAGTCATGCACATGATATTGAGATCACCCGCGAATCACCCAATTACAGTCGCTAGATATCTGCATCTTTTTCCAAAAAAAACCGGGATGAAGCGTATCGCTATCGCTGTTTTACTTTCTTTAAGCTATATGGCGGGTTTCGCACAGGCGAATAATGATTCCTGTACGATGGAAATCAGTCTGCTCACCTGCGCACCGGGCAGCGATCTGTATTCCATATTCGGCCACACGGCCATTCGCGTACGCGATACCCGCAGAGGGATGGACATCGTTTACAATTACGGCACGTTCGATGATACCGATCCCCTGTTCTATGTTCATTTTACAAAGGGCATCATGAACTATTCTCTGTCTGCAGAAACATACGACAGCTTCATGATGGAATACGAATATGAACATCGGGCAGTGATGGGTCAGATTTTAAATCTGAACTGCGCAGAAAAAAATCAGCTCTACGAAGCCCTGAGAAAAAATACACTGGACGAAAACCGTTTTTATCAATATCATTTTCATACCGATAATTGCACCACACGGGCGGCCCGGATCATTGAATCCAATACGAAGGATTCGTTCTGGTATGAAAATATTCTGCCGCAGCCGGGTCCCAGTTATCGGGATATGATACATGAGTATCTGAACCCGCAGCATCAGTACTGGTCGAAATTCGGCATTGATATGTGTCTGGGTATGAACCTCGACGTGAAACCCTCGAATATACAGGCGATTCATTTTCTGCCTGACTATTTATTCAGGGGAATGGACCATGCCATGGAAGGAAATAAAAAACTGGTGGTTGAAAAACAAAGACTGTTATCTTTTCCGGAAACAAAAATTCCCGTTAACCCGTTTACACCCATGGTTGTCTTTACGATCCTGCTGATGTTGGGTATTGTATTTTATTTTTTAAGAAATAAAAAACCATTGTTGATTTTCGACATCAGTTTTTTCAGCCTGATGGGTTTATTCGGACTGTTGCTGGCCGCTTTATGGCTGGGACGTGTGGATGATGTATGCAGGAACAACATCAATATTTTCTGGGCGCTCCCTACCCATCTGATCGCTGTATTTTTCATTCGGAAAAAAGCCGCATGGGTAAAATATTATTTTCTCATCACCGCGATCCTCGCTTCTTTATTACTGATCGGATTTCCATGGTGGCCCCAAAGAATGAATGCCGCTGTTCTTCCCATACTGGGCATCATTATATTCCGGAGTTATTGTATATTCCTAAATCGGAATTATGCTGAAAAAAATCTTGTTCAGAGGGTGTGAACTGGTTTATGAAATCAGGGGAGAAGGAACTGCAGTCATGCTGGTGCATGGATTTACAGAAGACCGAAGGATTTGGGATCCGCTCTTATCCGGAATTGAAAATAAATACCAATGGATTATTCCGGATATTCCCGGAAGCGGCGACTCTGTTTATAACGGTTCCCTGAATCAGATCAGGGATTTTGCGGAATTCATCGGCGCTGTGCTGGAAAATGAAAATTTAAAGGAACTGGCATTGATCGGCCACAGCATGGGCGGTTATATGTCGCTGGCCTTTGCAGAAAAATATCCTGAAAAAATCCGCGCTCTGGGATTATTTCATTCCGGTTCATATCCGGATTCCGAAGAAAAGAAGGAATCCAGAGATAAGAATATCCGCTTTATCAAAAATCATGATCCTGCACTTTTTGTGGAGCAGTCCATCCCCGGTCTTTTTTCTGAGTCGTTTAAAGCGGAACATCCGGAGGAAATACGCAAACTGATTGACCGTTACGCCAACTTCAATACGGGAATCTCTCGTACAGTACCTGGAAGCCATGAAAAACCGGCCGGCAACCACCGGTGTTCTGAAATCGATCACAAAACCCGTACTATTTATTATAGGAGAAGAAGATAAAGCCATCCCAATCAAAGATTCATTGGAGCTATGTCATTTACCCCGGATTTCGTACATTCATATCCTGACCCGCACGGCCCACATGGGCATGATAGAAAATACAAGCCTGTGTAATTCATTTGTCGATCGATTCCTTTCAGCAATTCCCGTTTAATCTAAAGCAGTTACCCTACGTGAGCCGATCTTTCAAAATAATAATCCTGTCTCTTTTACTTATGACGCTGGCCTTCAGGGGTTATTGCAAACATATAAAGGGCGGTGAAATACATTATACTTACCTCGGACCTTCTCCCACTAAGCCGGGATACGACCAGTACCAGCTGAGACTCCGTCTTTTTATAAGTTGCCAGTCTACCACGGGACAACTGGAAACCACGGTTGTAATGGGCATTTACCGGAATTCAGATAATTCCCTGGTACAGGATGTACCGGCGAACCTGACTGAGAGTGAACTGATCAATCTGACGAAACCCAGTCCCTGCATCGTGCATCCATCACCGGTATGTTATTGGATCCGCGAGTTCACCACGATCGTGGAACTTCAAAAAGATCCGACAGGATATACGGTTATTTTCCAGCGTTGCTGCCGGATAGACAATATCCGTAATATCAATCCCAATATAAATGTCGGCGCTTCTTATTTCTGCGAAATTCAGGGCACCAATTCCATCGGAATAAATGGCATCAATTCAAATCCTGATTTCGGTATCAAAGACACGGTGCTGATCTGCCAGGGCAAAAGATTCAGACTCGATTACAGCGCCACCGATGCTGAAGGCGACTCACTGACATATGAATTTTCATCCGGATATACCGGAGGCGGCGAAAATAATGCGGTAGTTACCAATCCGGGCCCGCCCTCTTCCTGGCAGACCTCTGAGGTACACGGCCCCTTATTCCGGATTGAGCCCACTGGGAGCCTCTGTTACCATTGACCGGAAAACCGGAATTATTTCAGGTGTTGCACCACCCGGTGGTGACTATGTAGTATGCGTGCTGGTGAAGGAGTACCGGGCAGGAGTTCTGGTTTCCATACACCGTAAAGATTTTATTATTTCGGTAGATGACCGGTGCGATTTCCCTTCCGCGGATCTGAACCCGAGTTATATTACCTGTGATGGATTTAATTTCGGATTTCATAACGAGGCCGCATCCACGCCACTGGTTCATAATTACTTTTGGGATTTTGGCGTTCCCGGGTCAACAAACGATACCAGTAATGTTGCAAAACCAGTTTTTACCTTTCCCGATACCGGCGTCTATACGGTCCGGTTTTACGTAAACAAAAATGAGCCCTGCACCGACAGTGCTTCCACGCAGATGAGTGTGTTTCCCGGTTTTTTTCCTGCGTTCAATGCCTTTACATCCTGCCTCAAAAACCCGGTAATATTCAAAGACACCACGCAAACGCGTTATGGAACAGTCTCATCCTGGTACTGGAATTTTGGCGATCAGAATAGCAGCACAGATACCTCCGTTCTTCAGAATCCCTCCTATCAATACAGCGATACGGGAATGAAATCCGTCACACTCGTTGTTGCCAATAGTAAAGGCTGTCTGGATTCCATAACAAAACAGGTCGATGTGTCTGGTAAACCAACCATTTTTTTCCCCTTCCGCGATACACTGATCTGCAATATTGATACACTTCAGTTACACGCCCTGGGGAATGGAGAGATTACCTGGAGCCCTTCTGCCAATATGATCAACCCCAATTCACCAGATCCTTTTGTTTATCCGACAACCACTACCTGGTACACGGCAACACTGAACGAGCCGGGATGTACCAATTCAGATTCTCTGCGTGTGCGCGTGGTGGACCATGTCACATTGTTTCCCGGAAACGATTCCACGATCTGTCTCGGTGATACGATTACTTTAAATCCTTCCGGCGACGCGTTATACTTTGACTGGTCGCCCGCTGGTAGTATCTTAGACAATCCCAAATTAAAAAATCCGCATGTTTCACCTGCTGGCAACACGATGTATTCTATTGTAGCCAGTATCGGCAAATGTTTTACAACGGGCAGTGTAAATATAAAAACGGTTCCCTATCCATTTTCAGATGCCGGTGCCAATGCAAGGATCTGCTGGATGGATACAACTATGCTGGATGGCAAAGCGAAAGGATCCAGGTTTGTCTGGATGCCATCTGCTAACCTGAGCAATCCGTCGATTCTGAATCCATTGGCCTATCCGCTGCAAACAACCGAATATGATCTGCTGGTCTATGATACGCTGGGTTGTCCCAAACCCGGCATTTCAAAAGTTGTTATCAATGTAAATCCTCAAATTGTTGCCTTTGCAGGTAATGATACGTCCATCGTTGTGAATCAGCCCTTACATCTGCATGGATCCGGCGCGCCATCCTTTTTATGGTTTCCCGATTTTGGTCTGGACCGCAACGACATACAGGATCCGGTAGCCATGCTGAGTCAGAATCAGACCTATGTCATGAAGACGTTTACGGAAGATGGCTGTTTTGCATATGATACAGTCAACATCAAGGTATTCACTACGGCGCCCGATATCTTTGTGCCCAATGCCTTTACACCTGGTAATAATTCAAATAATATTTTCCGCCCTATCCCCGTGGGTATTTCCGACATTGAATTTTTCAGGATTTATAACCGGAATGGTATGCTGCTGTACAATACAAGCCATATCGGAAGCGGATGGGATGGATATTATAACGGCAAGCTCCAGCCTGTCGGCGGCTATGTCTGGATGGTTCAGGGAACAGATTACACCGGCAAACGGGTTTCAAAAAAAGGAACGGTTCTGCTTATCCGTTAACAAGCCTAAGGCCCAAAGCCTAAAGCCTAAAACTGATTTGTAGATTTTTAAATTTAAGAATGTGTTAAGTTGTTCAACAATACATAACCCGGCATAAAAGAATCTTCGTGCTCTTTCGAAAGAAATTTTTCAATAATTCATTTAATAAGGAATCTTTGCACTTCTTCCGAAAAGAAATTCCCAAAAAAAATAATTTAGTAAAAAACTGTTTCTGCGCCGGTGATAAGAATCTTTTGACAAAAAATAATTCATTGAAAAAGAATGGATATTGCTCATCCGAAAAGAAATTCCCAACAAAAAGTAATTCATTGAAAAAGAATGGTTATTGCCCATCCGATAATAAATTCTCAACAAAAAATAATTCAGCGTGAAAAAAATCATTTGCATAACCGGCGCGAGTTCCGGATTTGGTGAAGCCTGTGCATTTAAATTTTCTGAGAATCATTACGACCTGATCATTGCAGGCAGAAGAGAGGAAAAATTAAATGCCTTAAAAGAAACACTCGAAATAAAATTCGGAAACCGGGTTCATGCATTGCGCCTGGATGTGTCGGACAGAACCGCAGTGGAGAATGCTTTTAAATCCTTACCCGATGAATGGAAAAAAATTGATCTGCTTCTGAATAATGCCGGACTGGCCCTCGGCAGGGATAATTTTGATGAAGCGTCCATCGATGACTGGGAACGAATGATCGATACCAATCTGAAAGGACTGCTATATGTATCCAAGGCTGTTTTGCCTTACATGATTGCCAATAACACAGGACATGTTATTAATATCGGATCCACCGCCGGTAAACAGGTTTATCAGAAGGGGAATGTTTACTGCGCAACGAAGCATGCCGTACAGGCTATCTCGGAAGCCATGCGTATTGATCTGCTTCCCCACAAAATAAAAGTAACTGTGATTCATCCCGGTGCCGCAGAAACAGAATTCTCACTGGTTCGTCTGAAACAGGATGCGAAGGAAGCAAAAAAAGTGTATGAGGGTTATGAACCGTTACATGCGGAAGATGTTGCTGATGTGGTTTACTTTACTGCATCGCTTCCCTCACACGTTTGTATCAATGAACTTGAAATGACCTGTTTGGCGCAAGCGAACGCGTTTTACCTTTTTAAAGCCTAAAGCAGATATAGTGTGGTGAGTGTGGAAGAGTATAAAATGTAGGAATTCAAAATTAAGTTTGCAAATGATAATTTGCAAATGTGAATGCGGCATTACTGAAATTCGCATCATGAATTCTTTTTTGCTGATATTATAATTTTAGAGATGATGGCCATTAATTGATTTAATTCATTCATTAATTCCTGCTGAAATCCAGCAATGTCTGATTTTTGGCAAATGGAAAGCCAATATAAAGTTTCACTTGCTTCTTTGGCAGCTATTTTCATTTTGTGAGTAAAATCTGACCGGCTTTCTGCCTGTTGCGCTTCCGATATATTCGCGCCAATAGACATACCCGATCTGACCAATTGATTTGCAATAGCTGTTTCTCTTTTACTGTACAATGCATTGCAATAATTTCTGATACCAACAGAAAAATCGATTGATTTATTCAGCGCAATATTCTCCTTCATCTTCAATAATCTTAGTCTGCAATAAGAATGAAAAGTTATTAATCAATGAAGAGAGATGCAAAGTGATAATAACTAATGCGATCGAGTATTTTAACCCTATATTTCCAAATTATCATTTGCAAACTTAATTTTGAATTCCTACATTTTATACTCTTCCACACCCACCACACTATAATCGCGAAGCGATTATTTGGGTTTCGGCGCCTGCCCGGCCATTTCTGCCAGTGAAATCCTGATTTGTATTCCTGCCCGTGTAGTCGTTACAGGCGGTGAGCTCGAAATTTTCGGAATGGTTCGCCGCTCGTCGAAGTAAAATTTCAAATTGATCCGGTTGTTGATTACGTAATCGATCGATGGCGAAATACTGATCACCTGCTGACCGCCTACCGGTACGGCAGCATTCTGATCGAGATAACTATTCGTGGTCGCATCGTCGCGGAAACTCATATCCAATCGCAGTGTCAGATCGTTTTCCAATCTGTTCGTCAGTCCGTTTTTTCCCATCACTTTGATTTTGAATGGCAGTGGTACTCCCCGTTTGCGGAATCCAAGACCAAATACATATTCTGTCGACCGGGCTTCACTCATCTGGTAATCGATCAGGCTAAGGCTCAGTTGCCTGGATTTACTAAAACTGAATTTCGCCTGCAGCTGATTTACAAATTGCATATCCAGATCGATCAGCGGTGCAAATTGTTCACTGATCGTGATATTGGGCACCATGAAATAGGGAACAAAATTTCCCGTGAGCGTATCAATAAATCCCGGCTGCCGTATTCCAAAAGGATCCTGGAAGTTCAGGTTTGAATTAAAAGAATTCATACTCAGTGTGCTGGTGTAACCATCCGATATACTGAAGTTGGTAAATATTTTGTCCAGCCCCGGAACACGGGCCAGGCCATTGTATGTGAGTCTCCAGTTTGGTTTCGGAAGATATCCGGAAAAAGGATTGAATTTGATATTGGGATTATCTTCCTGAATCAGTCCGACTTCATTCGGCGATTTCCCGCTATACGCAGCAATAAATGCCGGTATCAAAACATCCTGGGCATATTTACCATAACCCTTGGCATATCCATCCGGTGATACAACGTTCCCGGAATATGCATTTTGTTTTCCGAGTCGCTGCGAGATAATACTTCGATAGTTTTCAAATTTTTGAAACGTGGATGAGATCTGATTCGAACTACTGCTTTCAAAAAGTGTTTTTACAGAAATAAAACTGATACTGAAACTGCCCGCCGTGTATGGATTTAACCGCGCAAATCCACCGCTGCCCGTCGTATCCTTATACAGTTCCGTGTAATTTTTTCCAAAATTCTTACTCACATTCAGTGTGATGTTTAAATCCCGCGTGGGTTGTATCTGTGCCGATATGGTCAGTATCTGGTTATAGCTGGCTGCATTCTGGAAGTTGAACAAGGTATCCGTCGTCAGTAATCCTTTCTTCGCGAGCCGGTTCACGTAACTGGTATCCGGTTGTTCACCGAATATATATCCCCATCCCGGCTCATTTGATTTCAGATCCATACCCAGAAAATGAGTACTGTCCATATACCCGTAAATCGTCGATGCTGAAATTTCAGAATAGTTAACGGTAATATCTTTTACCGATGTAACAATTTTTGCAAGCGCTTTTATAAAGCCCTTCAGGTGCTGCTGTTCGGCAACATCCGGCGGCGGATTTTTCTTATTCAGGCTGTCATTCTTTCTCCCTGGTAAATTTGGCGGCGGAGCCGTTGTCTGCTGACCCAGCTCGCGCAGCAATCGCCATTTCGCGTATAGTCTCGTAAGGTTAAAGTCGGCCGTCGCGTCTTTTTTCTGGTTGTTATTCAGCGAATTTCCAAGGGTCACCGCCAATGTGGATGCACCCGTCCACTGGTAAGATGATCCATAGCCAAGCCTGACGGTCGTCCAGTCGAGAAACGGAACTTTATTGGTGGGAACCGTATAGGTGAAATTGGCCGTTTGTGAATATTGAATCGTTCTTCCGCCTTTCCAGAAATTATCCCACATCTGTTTTCTCTGTGACTTATCCAGTCTGCCACTGTCTTCATCCACCCAGCTTTTATTAATGGCAGCAAAATCAATATTCAGCGATCGCGTAACATCCCATCGGACGATATAGGTGCGGTCGATGGTAAAAAATTTATTATAGGTTTCCGGGATCTGGTATTTACCGCCACCCACATTGCGCGCCTGGTAGGCACCGAACTGCCTTACGACATCCCCCCGGAACGTAAGTACCGCGGGCACCGGGTTCAGATTAAAATCCTTTATCAGGGAATACCAGGGCGATCGGGATTTGATCATCTTCCTGAACGGCTCCCAGTATTTGGGCGTACCGATGAAATTATATCCGAGCCCTCCTTTATAAACCTTCAGTTCATCCTCCTGCGCAATGGGATTATGATGTTCTGTACTGGTAAAGGAATAGCTGAAGTCGAAATTTTCGATGCTCCATATTTTTAGTTTTTTCGCCGTCGTATTATTTTTTCTGATATTGGTAAAATTGAAACTCCTGATCATCGTCTCATCTACCGCTACCTGTTCTATCGAGTCCCGCTGCGAAGGAGAAGCCGCCGCCAGTTTATCCGCGAGTTTAATATCCAGATCGTAAGGATCATACTCCGGTGTGCTTTTAAGTTTTGAGACACTGGCATAAAAAGGAATGGACATTCCCAGTGATTTCGGCAATAGTTTTCCAAGTTCCAGTTGGGTGGCCGCATCCAGCTGCGTGGTACTGCTGAGCGCACGTTCATTGATGCTCTGATCAATGCTTCCGAAGCCGACGGATTGGGTTTTAGCCGATAAATAAAGGGTTCCCAGGTCAGCGATTTTTATATCCACGCGGCCATTGGCCGCATACCCTCCCTGATCGTTCAGATTGGAAAGCCGTAGCTCATCAAACCACACTTCGGTACATTTTGTTCCCTGCGACACATTTTCCACACCCAGAAAGATGGCCTGCACCTGGCCCAGGTTGGGATTACCGAACATTGAATAAACTCGGTTGGGCTGGACTGTCGTGTCAGTATAGGAATAAAATCCCGTTGAATTTCCGGTCGCATTCCGCGTCATCTTCAATTGAACAAACTTCTGCATATCCAGATTCAGGTTATTGGAATCCGGCCATATGGTTGTCACCGCCGACGAGGGTGTAAACCAGGGTGTGATCTCCAGTGGAATCCTAACTTCATAAAAGTTATTGATGAAGTCACTACCGATACGGACCACGGCCTCGAGCTGGCCATTTTTTATCGAATCTGAACCCGGTCCTCCCCTGGATTCTGCGTGGATAAACATATCCAGGTGTCCATAGCGGCGTAAATCGTAGTTGGTGTTTTTGTAAACGCCGCGGGTTTCCCCTGGTAACAAATTACAGATCTGCAAACTCATCGCCTGTTCGTTCAATAGCAGATTCACATTGTTTGTACTGAGTTGCTGCTGCCTTTCAATACCGGGTGGAACGACATATGGGATGGGCTCGCGCGTACTATTCTGTTCAATATTCACGGCCGTAACATCCAGTGACGTCACGCTGTTCGGCGAAATAGGAATGTATTGACCGGTAGTATCCAGTTCATAATTGAAATTGCGCCAGGAGTCACGTATGAGCTGGAATTCTGCGAAGCGGCATACAACGGAATCTGTCCATCCGTTCATGTACATTCTGATAAACCGAATCGATTTAAAATCCGGAATATTTCCCACTTTCTGTGTGTATGATGTGATGGGTATCCGGAACTGATACCAGGTCTGCGAAACATTATTTGTGCCTACAAAAGTTCGTGAATCGGTAATAAAATTCTTTCCCGGCTGTGCAAACCCCGCGGGGGTCAGGTCTACTTTATATTCAAAATATTCTTCCAGCTCATTCATCGTGTTATCATGATCCAGGTCTTCCTGGTCGGGATACAATGTACTCGCATCCACATAGGTCGCACCGGGCGGTGCAATGGGTGAATTACCCTGCGGGTTATTGATATTTTTATATCGTCCAACGATTTGTGTTTGCGAGGAATCATATTGGGGCGCACGGTAGTTGAGATAATCATCCGCTGCCGGGTCCGCAGCCGCTTTCTGGTATATAGACGAACCGGTTCCAAATAAAACGGCCAGCTGGCTGAGATAAGATGAAAATTTTGTTACTTCCCCCGCATCATTCAATCCGTCAAATCCCTGATCCTGGAATGGCCGGTCCGTCGGATCCGTGCTGAATGCATTTGTAGTCTGAACTGAATTAAAAGGCACCCTGCCCCACACAGATGAACTGTCAATCGCCGCCGGAATATTTGGTGTGTTCAAACCATTTTCAAATAATTTTCTTCCGTCTTTTAAAACGTCTTCTGAGATGGAACCCAGATCCAGATATAATTGTCCGCCTGAACCGGTAGGTCCCTGATTACCTACAAGAAAAGGACTTTGCATCCAGAATTCGATGTACTGAACGTTGGAAGTTTCAAAATCCGTCTGGTCGATCGCACGCATGATACCACCCCAACGGCTCTTGGGATTCGCCAGGTCTCCCGTTGGCGTCAGACTGCCCGGCCGGGTGTCGAAATTATAAGGACCCTTCTGGGTTGGGAAATAAGAAACGTCGAATGTGATCAGCTGTGCCTGACCGAATTCCGGTGTGATGGTCGGGAATAATTGTGTGATGTTAACGGGAACAATTCTCGGATCGCTGAAATCCTGGTAATTTTTTACGGGGTTATTACTGGCGGTTTTATCCTGGAGTGTCGGTTCGATATTATACCAGGCAAATTTTGCACGGTTATATCCATAGGGTAATGAATCATTGAGATTGGCTTCCGGAAATAATCCGTTGTTCGCCGGTGTGGAAGCGAGTGCCCAGGAGGTAATGGGAAAACGAAGATCCACGGAGCTGGTGGATCCTTCAAAATCATCAATATAAATGGTACCACTGCTGCCCTTCCCGATTTGTGGCGGATGACCCGGCTGCAGATAAGCGGCTTCACCAACCGCCGTGATCGTACTCATTTCTTTGGAAGAAGACCAGGGTAGTTTATTAAAAAGTCTGGTCAGTCCCGGCCACTGCGATCGAAAGTTCACATCCACGCCATACATCGTGTTTCGGATCGGGTCCTCACCATAATTTGTTTTCGTAAAATAGGGCCGTTCATTCAATCGCTCGATGGTTCCCCCGATGGATAGGGATTGTGTGGCCGTACTTTTTGCGATATAGTCCAATCGCAGACCCATGAATCCCTGTTGCTGGGTTCCATAACTCGCGTTGTTTTCATATTGTATGTTTACCGGCACACCCGATTGTATGATGGAGGGATTGATCACTTTCACGGATCCATTGGTATAATCCACCGTGTAATCAATATTCTCCCGAAGTATCTGTCCGCCCGCCGTCACTTTTACAGAACCCGGCGGCACATTGAAGGCGCCCAGTGAAACGTCTGAACTGGCCGTACCCTTTGCCACCCCCTGTAGGTAATACCTGTCCACCGCCGCATAGGTTTTTGCCACTTCCTTAATCGTATCATAAAGCTGTCGGAAAACATATTGAGTGTCGATCGGGTCATTGTTAAATCCGAGAGTTGCGAGATCGGAACCAAAGGGTTCAAGCACCGGAAAAATAATCCGGGCCTGCGCTGATACGACCGTAAATCCCTCCACATAGTCGAATACACCATCCGGTTGCGGATCGAGATGGGCATTGAGCCGGTCCAGTCTTAATATGCTAAGCAGCGGCACACCTCCCTGCGGACCTGCGGGCAAATATCTTTTGGTACCGTTGCCCGCCTGCTCGTACAGGATATTCATTTGAAACCCCGCCTGCTGAATATTTGATAAATAACTGCCCGTTCCTGTTTTCAGGGTATAAATATTTTTCATCATCAATTTCCAGATCGGCAGGTTGGTTCTCTGGGAAGTTGCTTTCAGCATTTTTAGATAGAGCACTTTCTGTGCGCCGGGATTCGCTCCCAGGGTTGTGTCGGGTGGCACATCCTGTGAAAATTCTCCTATCTGGTATATTTTTCCGTTGTAACTATATTCAATAGCGACTCCTAATACATCATTGGGTTGAAGGGTTTGGTTCAGTGAAATAAATCCTACCTGGGCATTGTATGTGTAATCTGTCGGATTGAGTTTTCTCGCATATACCTGCTCGTAATCCTGAACCTGTGTTAGGCCGACGCCACTCAGCACACCGATCACCTGGGTGGAAATACGGCTTCCCGGATTGTTGATGATGCTTCTGTATTCCGAATTGGCGTCGTTATAAGGATATGGTTGTGTGGTCTGCGGACGAATATTTTTATTGTATGGATTCGGTTCACCCAGATCCATCAGCGCCACAATCTGCCTGGATTGTGTTGATGTACCATTGCGATTAGTGACCCATACTTCCATCCGTAAAATCTGTGACTGCGAAGTGATGACCGGCAGGTTGGACATGGCCTTGTCGTAATTGTCCCTGAAATATTGGGCGAACAGAAAGTGACGGTTCTCATCATAGTCATCCGCTTTAAACTGGTAAGTCGTAAGCGAAGCACCGCCCTGTAAAGTGGTGGACTGACTCTGGGAACGCTGACTGGCGATAATACCGGTTACAAATAATTTTCCGAATTGCAACTGGGCCTTGATCCCGAACAGTGATTGCTGGGAAGCCATCAATACACTGCGGGTGGTGAAGGAGGTATTACCCACTTCAATTTTTTTCACGATATCATCTGAACTGCCGGTATATTCAAGCTTCAGCTGGTTCATCCAGTCGAAGGATGCCTGTGTATTGTATGAAATCGGGAGTTTCAGTTTAGAGCCGATATTTCCAAGCACATTCACGTTGGCATCCATATTGAAATCCAGTCCGCCGGTTTTCCTCGCAGCTTCGGGAAGCGTCGGGTTCTGAACATTCTGCCCCTGGTAACCGGCCAGGATATCCACATTACCCTGGGGACGGATATCAATTTTTCCATTTCCGAAAAGCCGGTTGAACAGATTATTGCCTGCATTGAGTTTCGGTTGTTCGAGCCTGTGATTCAGATCTCCCAACATGTCAGCCCGCTGGCGGAAATAATTATCCTCCGATTGCCTGGCGGAAAGTTGCAGGTATTCCTCATAGGTATAAGCCGTGGGTGTGCGGTACCACTTGGTCCCGATTTTTTCCATCAGGTAGTAGAGATTTGTCTTCGGATCATATTGGACCGAATCCTTGATATTGGAAGGATTTTTCAGATTGAATGAACCGGGGTTGAAACTGCTGAGCTGATCGCCGCGGCGATCCTGGATGGGGTAATGAAGTGTATCGGTGAGCGGACGTTTGGTAGTATCAGGTGCATTCTGAGCACGGATGATTACCGGCGCCCATAAAGCAACCAAGACGGCAGTGATTCGTACCGTGACGATTATAATCTGAAGCAGATGCCTGGTCAAACTTCCTCAGTAATTAGTTAGGTAGACTTCCCGACAATAGGCTTAAAGGATTTTTAAAACTTGCTTAATGATGTCTTCGACTTTTTGCGGAACCGGAGCATCCAGAGCCAGCTTTTTTAGAGCCTGTTCGGCTACTTGCCGGGCGATGCCTAAAGACACCAGAGCATTCAACGCATCCTGCTCCAATGTATTGTTTATCAATGGGGAAATATTTGATCCGGTATATTTTTTTCCAACCTTATCGCGGAGTTCAAGAATGATCCTTTCGGCCGATTTTTTTCCGATCCCTTTGATGCTTTCCAGCTGCCTGCTTTGACCCTGCACAATCGCCCGGGCGAGTTCCTCGGGTTTCATGGCAGAAAGCATCATCCGGGCAGTGGATGCACCCACACCCGAAACGCTGAGTAACTGGATAAACATTTCTCTTTCACCGGTATCAAAAAAACCAAAAAGGACTTCATCATCCTCCTTTACCTGGTGATAAATGTGCAAAAGGCCTTTCTCCAGATGCTGCATCTGGGAAAAAGTATGGAGACTGATCTGCACTTCATATCCCACGCCCTGTACGTCTATGTGGATGACTGCCGGTGTTTTATAAACAAAATCGCCCCTGAGAAAAGTTATCATGACGGCGAAATTAGTATTTTTAAACCGCGTATATATTTTATAAAAACCAACGATCTTTGTTGAATGACCCAAAAGATCTCAGCCGCTATCACTGCTGTCGGCGGCTATGTGCCAGAAGATATTCTCTCTAATGGCGACCTCGAGAAAATGGTAGATACGAATGATGAATGGATCCGGACCCGGACCGGTATTTCTGAAAGAAGAATACTGAAGGGTGCGGACAAAGGCACGTCCGACCTATGCGTTCCCGCCATTCTTCAGCTCTGTGAAAAGAGAGGAATCCTTCCATCAGAAATTGACTGCATTATCGTCGGAACGGTAACACCGGATATGTTGTTTCCTTCCACTGCAAATCTTGTCTGCGAAAAAATAGGAGCCATCAATGCCTGGGGATTTGATTTGCTGGCGGCCTGCAGCGGATTTTTATACAGTCTGACCACCGGCGCCGCATTGATTGAAAGCGGCCGGTATAAAAAAGTAGTCGTAGTCGGGGCTGATAAAATGAGTTCCATCGTCGATTACAGTGACCGGAGCACCTGTATTATTTTCGGTGACGGAGCCGGGGCCGTTTTACTGGAACCCAATTTCGAAGGACATGGAATTTTGGACAGCATCCTGAGAAGTGACGGTGGTGGAAAAACCCACCTGCATATGAAGGCGGGTGGATCGCTGAAGCCCGCGTCGATAGAAACCGTTGCCCGTAAGGAACATTATATCTACCAGGAGGGTCAGCCGGTATATAAATTTGCCGTTACACGAATGGCGGATGTAAGCGAAGAACTGCTGAAAAGAAATCAGTTAACCGGATCGGATATTGCTTACCTGGTGCCTCACCAGGCCAATAAAAGAATCATCGATGCCACTGCCAGCCGTATCGGACTGTCGGAGGAAAAAGTGATGGTCAATATCCAGCGTTATGGAAATACAACAGCCGGTACGATTCCGCTATGTCTGTATGACTGGGAAGACAAGTTGAAAAAAGGAGATCTTCTTGTATTCGCCGCCTTTGGCGGAGGATTTACCTGGGGAGCGACCCTGGTGAAGTGGGGGTTTTGAGCTTAAGGCGGAAAGCCTGCCAACGCGGTAGGCCAGCGCGTGAAGCTTATATCGCGTATCGTTTACCGATCTAACCGTCATCCGATCAACCGAAATCAACCGTCAACCGTCAACCCCGCATTAGCGGGGCAGGCCGCCAACCACAACTGCCAACCAACTACATGGAAATAAAAATACGTAAAGCCATTTCTTCAGATTGCGAACGAATGATGGAACTGGTGCGGGAGCTCGCCATTTTTGAAAGAGCGCCCAACGAAGTAACTGTAACACTGGAACATTTTATCGAAACCGGGTTTGGAAAAAATCCGGTATGGTATGCACTCGTTGCCTTTGCTGACGACGATCCAAATCAAAAGATAATCGGTATCAGTCTCTGGTATATTCGCTATTCCACATGGAAAGGAACCCGTTTATATCTGGAAGATCTGATCGTAACAGAAGAATTTCGTGGTAAAGGAGTTGGTAAGAAATTATTCGATGCGACGGTTGAAGAAGCCCGGCAGATTGGCGTGAGCGGAATGATGTGGCAGGTGCTGGACTGGAATCAGCCGGCCATTGATTTTTATAAAAAATATGGAGCAGATATAAGTAGTGAATGGCTGAATTGCTCTCTAAGCTTAAAGCACAACGCCTAAAGCTCAAAGCATTCTAGTTGGTAGTAAAAGAGTAAATAATGCAAAGCAACACGGACTTTTAAATTTCTGCGTTAGGCTTTGCGCCTTAGGCTTTATGCTTATTCAACTCCAAGTGTCTGAACCGTCTTATCAATTTTCCCGATCAATCCCTGTAATACTTTACCCGGACCAATTTCAGTGAAATGTGTGGCTCCGTCGGCGATCATCGCAACAATGGATTGGGTCCAGCGGACGGGACCCGTGAGCTGGTCGATGAGATTTTTTTTGATTTCTTCCTTGTCCACAACCGCCTTGCCCACAATATTCTGGTAAACAGGACAGGCAGGAGTATAAAAAGTCGTTTTTTCAATGGCCGTTTTTAATTCTTCACGGGCGGGCTCCATCAAAGGAGAATGAAAAGCACCACCCACCGGTAACACAATGGCGCGGCGGGCTCCGGCGGCCTTCATCTTTTCGCATCCGATGTCAATTCCCTTCAACGAACCACTGATCACCACCTGTCCGGGACAATTAAAATTCGCGGCAACGAGCACTTCACCGGTTTCTGCTTCAACTTCCCGACAAATAGCTTCAACCTGTTCATCTCCCAGGGCCAGCACGGCAGCCATCGTTCCCGGATTTGAAATACATGCTTTTTGCATGGCTGATGAACGGATGATCACCAGTCTCATACCATCTTCAAAACTTAAAACGCTGTTTGCCACCAACGCCGATAGTTCTCCGAGCGAATGACCCGCAACCATTTCGGGCCGGGCATTATCGACAGTTTTGAATGCGATAACGGAATGAAGGAATATAGCGGGTTGTGTAACGTTGGTCTGTTTCAGGTCTGCTTCGGAACCGGTAAACATGATATCTGAAAGCCGGAAACCGGCAATTTCGTTCCCCTGTTCAAATAGTTTTTTGGCAAAAGCACTTTTATCATAGTGGTTCTTTCCCATCCCCGGGAACTGAGAACCTTGTCCAGGAAATACATAGGCGTGCTTCATATTCGACTTAGAGGTTAAAAAACAAATTTGCCACAAAGCACCGACTCAACAAAGAAAATCTTTCTTCTGGGGTCTAATTAAGATCGGAAGATATCAGTTTGATGAATTCAGTTCTGGTTTCATTTTTTTGGAATTCTCCATAAAACGCTGAGGTTGTAGTAACTGAATTTTGTTTTTGTACCCCGCGCATCATCATGCATAAATGGGAAGCTTCGATCACGACAGCGGCACCCAGGGGCTGCAGCGAATCCCGGATAGCATGTAAAATCTGCGTAGTCAGTCTTTCCTGCACCTGGAGCCGGCGCGCAAAAACATCCACTACCCGCGCTATTTTGCTCAAGTCCCGTGATCCATCCGTTGGGAATATAAGCGACATGTGCCTTGCCAAAAAAAGGCAGCATATGATGTTCACATAAACTATAAATCTCGATGTCTTTCACGATGATCATTTCGCTCATGGGTTCGTGAAATTTTGCTGAATCGAGAATGGCATGAGCATCTAATTCATATCCCTGCATCATAAACTGCATGGCCTTGGCCACGCGTTCCGGTGTTTTATCCAGTCCTTCCCTGTTGGGATCTTCACCCAGTTTACCAAGGATATCTTTGTACCTGCTCATCAGGAAAGCGGTCGTTTGCTCGTCGTACTGTTCTGTTTTTTTATAAGACATGTTTTACGCTTAAGGCTCAACGCTTAACGCCTAAGGCTTTTCTTACGGTTTCAGCAAAAGCTATTTTATTTTAAGATTGATAAATCTCAACTTCAAACTGCATTAAGCTTTACACTCTTACACTTTCAGCTTACCCGGATATTCCACAAAATTCCGCTCCGTCTCGTATAAACGAACAGTAAGTCCCAAGCGAATCATCCAGCTCTTTTCGCAGGATTTCATAAATGACAAATACGATATTCTCTGCCGTCGGATTTAAGGTCGCAAACTCTTTGGTATCCAGATTCAGATTCTTGTGATCAAATCTTGCAAGCACATTTTTTTGAATGATGGATGAGAGATCCGACAAATTAATCACATATCCCGTAAGCGGATCCGGCACACCCGTTACTTTCACTTCGAGATCGTAATTATGACCATGATAATGCGGGTTGGAACATTTTCCGAATTTCTCAAAGTTTTGCTCATCTGTCCATCCGGGAACAAAGAGCCGGTGGGCGGCATTAAAATGTTCTCTTCTGAAAATGGCTGTTGTTCTTTCCATAATAATTATCCGAAATATTCTACAAAGATGCGTGCTGTTTCATAGAGCTTTACCGAATGCAATTTGACCGTCACCGGCAATTGACCCTTCAGTTCATTCCAGATGCCAATGACCAGGTTTTCTGTAGAACACATCTGGCCTTTCAGGAAATCCACTTCCTCATTCAGGTTTTTGTGATCCAGTTTTTCCGTTACCCGGTCCTTGATGATATTACTCAGTTTCTTCACATCCATCAAAAACCCGGTCTCCGGATCCGGGTCCCCCTTGATGGTTACATATAATTCATAATTATGCCCATGCCAGTTTTCATTTGCACAGGCCCCGAATACTTCTTCATTCTTCTCCCGCGTCCATGACGGATTATATAATTTATGGGCCGCATTAAAATGTTCGATTCTAGTCAGAAAGACCATTCCCTGAAAATTTTTTGCAAAGGTAATGCATCGGTCGGATTGGGTAGGTTTCCGGATATTTGCATATGCACCTGCTTTTGCTGTCGGCAACGGATCTTGAAATCAGTGAAACGGCCACCTGGCTCAACAATCATGCAATAGGTCTTAACGCACTAAAGCCCAAATTGTTGATCGGCGGAATCGGACAATTGCAAACGGCATATGCGCTCCAAAACAGGATCAGGCTCGAGCGGCCCGGACTGGTGATACAGGCAGGAATTGGTGGTGCCCCTGCAATAGACGAAATTGGAAAAGTCTATGCGATCGGGTCCGAACAGATTGCCGACCTGGGTGTGATGGAGAAAACGGGGTTCACGAATATTTTCGATATGGGTCTGGAGAATAGAGACCGTTTCCATTCCGCGACGGAAGACTGGACAATCCCTACAGGTCCCTGCTGGAATGGACCGGGTTGCCGGTTTTGGATGGTAAAACGGTCAATGGGATCATGTCATCTGATGTTGACGGCTTTCAACGAAATTCCCTCCGGGTTGTTGAAAGTATGGAAGGAGCCGCTCTGCATTATGTATGCCTGATGGAAAAAGTTCCTTTTCTTCAGATAAGGGCCATCTCAAACATGACCGGCGACCGCGATAAGAGCCGCTGGAAATTAAAAGAAGCCCTGATGAGCCTGCATGAGAAACTGGTAGTCATGATTCAAAAACTGGAAAAAGCCGATGAAAGTCTCTTTAGGATTTAGCCCTTGTCCAAACGATACATTTATTTTTGACGCGCTCGTAAACAGGAAAATCGACACCGGTTCTTTTGAATTTGATGTGGTGCTGGAAGACGTGCAGACACTGAACCGCTGGGCGATGGAAGGAAAACTCGACATCAGTAAGATCAGTTATGGCGTCTGGCCCCTGGTTCAGAAAAATTATGCACTGCTGGATTCCGGAGGCGCATTGGGAAGAGGCGTCGGACCGTTGCTCATTTCAAAAAATAATATCCTGCTGAGAGATATCAATCAGCTGACCATCGCCATCCCCGGCGAACAGACAACGGCGAATCTTTTATTCACGATGGCCTTCCCGGAAGCAAAAAGAAAAAAATTCATGATTTTCAGCCAGATTGAATCGGCTGTACTGGATGGAAAAGTGGATTGTGGTGTGATCATTCATGAAAATCGTTTTACATACATGCAAAGGGGCCTGGTAAAACAAATGGATCTCGGAGAATACTGGGAACATAAAACGAAATCTCCGATTCCCCTGGGTGGCATCGTGATGCGGAATACATTTACCGCTGAAGAGCGCGCAGAAGTGGAACGCCTGGTCCGCGATAGTGTTGCGTTTGCAGAAGCCTACTATCCCGACCTGTCGGATTACGTCACGCAGCATTCACAGGAAATGCAGGAGTCTGTGATGCGGCAGCATATCGACCTGTACGTAAATCAATTCAGCCTTTCATTGGGTGACGAAGGACGGCACGCTGTTGAAGTTTTGATGGATGTTTATAAGAGTATGAAAGTATGAAGAGTGGAAAGTATGGAAGTATAAGTATAATGCCATTTCACTTACTCCATTCTTTCAAACTTCCAAACTTTCCTTATACACACGAATCGCCCGTTCACGCGCAAAGGAATGCTCCACGATGGGTTCCGGATAATTTAATTCCTCCATATCAGGCAGCCACTTTTTTATATAGGTTCCGCCCGGATCAAATTTTTTCTGCTGAAGGGTGGGATTAAAAATTCTGAAATATGGTGCTGCATCGCATCCGCTCCCGGCGGCCCATTGCCAGCCTCCGTTGTTGGATGCGAGGTCAAAATCAAGGAGCCTTTCGGCAAAATAAGCTTCGCCCCAGCGCCAGTCAATCAATAAATGTTTCGACAAAAAAGAAGCCGTTACCATGCGCACGCGATTATGCATGAAGCCGGTCTGGTTTAACTGATGCATGCCCGCATCCACCAGCGGATAACCGGTCCTGCCTTCACACCAGGCGGAGAATTCTTTTTCATTGTTTCTCCATTTAATTTTTTCATAGGCTTCTTTAAAAGCATGACCCTTCCCCAGTTTCGGAAAATGCCAGAGTATCATCTGGTAAAAATCCCGCCAGATCAGTTCATTTAGAAAAACCGGACTCAGCATCAACGCCTCCGTGGCCAGCTGACGTATTGAAATGGTTCCAAAACGCAGGTGAATACCCAAATGGCTTGTCCCGTCCAGACCGGGATAATCACGGCGTTCACCATAAATACTGATCAGATCCCTGTCCACCACGGGCATGGGAAATGTTTGACCGGAATAAGAAAAACCCATGGAAGCCAGCGCGGGCAAAGTGATCGCAGGTTGCCGGAATAAATTTTTTAAATATTTTTCTGAGGGATATGAATTCAGGTAATCGCCACGTCCCTTCGTCAGCCTGGTCTTCCATTGATTGCTGTAAGGCGTAAAAACGGTATAGGGATGTCGATCTTCTTTCATCACTTCCTCTTTGGAAAAAATAACCTGGTCCTTATAGGAATGAAAAAAAATATTCTTTGCAGTAAGCATTTTTTCAACCGCCTCATCGCGTTCGCGGGCATAGGGCTCATAATCCTCATTGACAAATATTCTTTGGACGGAATATTTTTCAGTGAGCGATGACAAAACCTCCAATGGTTTTCCGTAGTAAGTCTCCAGCGAACTGTTATGTCGTGCGAGTTCTTTTGCTAATACGCCCAGTGCACGATATATGAATTCAACCCTGGCGTCCTTTTTATTTTCCAGCAGGTCGAGGATATTCCGGTCAAAAATAAAAACGGGTAACACAGGCAGAGTCCGATTTCAGGGCATGATACAATCCGGCATTGTCATACAATCGCAGGTCGCGCCTGAACCAGAAGATGTTTACAGCCGGTTTCATTTTTTGGCATCTTTCAATAATCGTACAAGCATTCCCGTTAGTTCACGGGAATAATAGGTATTGTCAATACAAATAACCGGCCGGATGGGCCGGATCGCATTGGTGAGAAATATTTCTTCCACTTCAAAAATCATGTCTTTTGTGATGATCGTTTCTTCTACCTGAAAACCCAGGGACGGTAGTATCTCCAGCAGTTCCCTGCGCTTTGTACCCGCCACACAGCCTTGTGATAAGGCAGGCGTGAAGAGCACACCTTTCTGCACCATGAAGACGTTGCTTGAACTGGCTTCACAAATATTGCCCCGGCTGTTCAGGATGATGGCATCATCAAATCCATTGTCTTTTGCAAACTGAATCGCAAGCGTATTCAACAGGTAATTATTTGTTTTCAAATTACTGAGTACACCCGTAGACTTCATCTCTCCTTTATACATGGTCAGCCTGAGAGGTGTCAGGTTTTCTTCCGGATAAGCAGCGGATTCAATAATAAAAACAGGTTTGTTGCCGACAGGCAGGAGAACCGCGCCATCCTCCCGGAAAATATTTAGTCTCACACGCGCTTTGACGGATGCCGAGTTGTTTTCACAAAGTTTTTTTATTTCTTCTGAAAGAAACTCTTTTGTAAATCCATCTGATAAATCGAATTGCAGAATCATCAGGCCCTTAAAAAGCCGGTCGAAGTGAAAATCCAGGTTTTCTATTTTCTGCCCATCCCAATACATGGTTTCAAAAACACCGTCTCCAAAACGGAGGCTGCGGTTGGCCGCAGTGGCGATAGGCGTTTGTGGGTCGATCAGGTTACCGTTATAATTGACGCGAAGATTCAGTTCATTTCTCATTGTTGTTTCGAAGGTAGGAGGATCGCGTGGTTTTGCATGGAATGGCCGGATTTGGAAACGGACAGAAACCGTTCGAATCCGTGCAGTCCGATTGAATAGCTACCGGGTATCTGCCTGATAATCAATTTATATTATTGTGGCACCATTTAGGCATAAAGCGTAAAGCGGAAAGCTTATAGCTTTAAAATGGATTTAGATGGTGAGTTTGAAACAAATAAGGACTTTTCCGAAACCGCGGCTTTACGCTTTACGCCTTACGCTTTAAGCTTAATAATGTGATAAAAAATTTCTTCATAATAGCATATCGCAACCTGAAAAGAAACCGGATTTTTTCGGTGATCAATATACTTGGTCTCGCGACCGGAATGGCCAGCGCCATGCTGATTTTCTTATGGATAAACGATGAGATGAGTTTTGACCGCTTTCATGCAAAGGAAGACAGGTTGTTCCAGGCTTACCGCGAAGATATAAGCAATGGCGGTTCTGTCGTCATGGAAAATTCGCCCAAGATTCTGGCCCATACATTAAAAACAGAATTTCCGGAGGTTGAAGATGTTGTACGATGGCAGAATGTAAATTTCCTGCTTTCTGTCGGCGACCATCATTTTAATGTACCGGGTAATTTTACGGATTCCGGATTCCTGAATATGTTCAGTTTTCCCACGCTGGAAGGAAACCCGAATTACAAGCTCAACGACCCGACCGGCATCGTGATTACAAAATCATTGGCAACCAGGTTATTCGGAAAAGAATCTGCCGTAGGCAAACAGATCAGGGTGGACAGCGCGAATTTCTTCGTTGTAAAAGCCGTATTGAAAGATCTTCCGGACAATACACAGTTCCGGTTTGAATACCTGCTTCCCTGGTCCTATCTGCAAAAAATAGGTTGGATAGACAATGGTTCCTGGGAGAATAATACAGTGCGTACGTTCTATACATTAAAACCGGGTGTTTCCGCAAACGCCTTTGACGCCAAAATAAAAAACCTCATCGTCGATCATACAAAGCACGAACAGACACCCTCCAATGACAGATTATTTGGACATCCGGCGGCCAAATGGCATCTCTATTCGAATTTCGAAAATGGCAAAGTGGCCGGCGGGAGAATTTCCGTCGTGAGACTGTTCAGCCTGATCGCTTCTTTTATATTATTGATCGCCTGTATCAATTTCATGAATCTGAGTACGGCCCGTAGCGAAAAAAGGGCCAGGGAGGTTGGTATCCGGAAAGTAGTCGGCGCCGCAAAATCCCTCCTGATCTGGCAATTCCTGGCAGAATCTCTGATGTTCAGTCTGATCGCCGGAATATTGGCGGTATTGGTTGTGGAACTGAGTCTTCCTTTATTTAACCTGCTCGTAAGCAAACAACTTTTTATTAATTTCAGCGACATACATTTCTGGACAGTAGCCCTCGGGTTTGTTCTGGTTACAGGCATGCTTGCCGGAAGTTACCCGGCTTTTTATCTCTCTTCATTCAAACCCATCAAAGTATTAAAGGGCGCTTTGAAAACCAGTCGTGAGGGAATCGCACCCCGGCAATTCCTCGTGGTTCTTCAATTTAGTTTCGCCATCGTACTGATCATTTCAACCATTGTTGTTTTACAACAGATCCGTCATGCACAGAACAGGGATTCCGGATATCAGAGAGATCATATCGTATATAATTTTATGCAGGGAGATGTTCTGAAAAATTATACGATGATCCGGAATGAACTGATCAATAACAGAGTGGCCACCGATATCACCCGAACCAGTCAGCCCATGACCCGCCATTGGTCGGATAGCTGGGGATTTCAATGGACGGGTTCCAATGCAGATGATCAAAAAACAGATTTTATCTTCTTTGCTTCTGACAACCAATTTGTGGAGACCATGGGATTGAAAATGATCGCCGGCCGCGATATCAATACCATTTCCTATCCGACGGACTCGAATGCCATGTTGCTGAACGAAGCCGCAGCACAAGTGATGCGCCTGAAAAATCCGGTCGGTACGGAAGTCAGGATGGGTGATTCCCGCTGGCATGTGGTGGGCGTGATAAAAGATTTTATCCTCGAGTCTCCCTATGCGCCCATCGCACCGATGATCATGGTGGGCCCGTCCAGTCTTTCTTTTTATGTGCTGAATATGAAATTAAATCCGGCGAATACCGTATCCGACAACCTGAAAAAAGCCGAGTCCATATTTAAAAAATATAACCCCTCCTATCCCTTCGAATATTATTTTCTCGACGAAGATTATGCAAACAAATTTGCAAACGAAAAACAGACGGGTATGCTGGCAGGTCTCTTTGCCGGGCTGACTATCTTTATCTCCTGTCTCGGATTATTCGGTTTATCCAGCTTTACGGCAGAGAACAGGATAAAGGAAATTGGTATCCGGAAAGTGTTGGGTGCTTCTGTGCTCAGCATCACACAATTATTATCCAGAGATTTTATAAAACTGATTTTGCTGTCCTTTCTCATTGCGGCGCCATTTGCCTGGTGGGCAATGAATGGATGGCTTCAGTCATATCAATACCGTATTTCTGTGAGCTGGTGGATATTCGCCGTCACTTTATTACTGTCTGTTTCGATTGCTTTAATAACGATTAGTTTTCAGTCGGTGAAAGCGGCGTTGATGAATCCGGCGAAAAGTTTGCGGTCGGAATGAGGCAGGCGGGAAGCGGGAGGCGGGAAGCTGGAAGCAGGCAGGCGTGGAGGCGTGGAGGCAGGAAGCAGGCAGTTAGGCGTTAGGCGTTAGGCGTTAGGCCTTAGCCTTAGCCTTAGCCTTAGCCTTAGCCTTAGCCTTTAAAAAAATATCATGCTTAAAAACTATATAAAAATCGCATTTAGAAATCTCTGGAAACAGAAAGGATTTTCTGCTATTAACATCCTGGGGCTGTCGCTGGGTATGGCCTGCAGCCTGCTGATTTTATTATGGGTCAGGGACGAGAAGAGCGTGGACGCCTTTCACCAGAATGGAAATAATTTATACTATATCTACGAGCGAAATCATCTGGGCGGAAAAATAGAGTCCTGGTATTGGACACAGGGACCGCTGGCAGAAGAACTGAAAAAAGAAATTCCGGAAATAAAAGCGGCCACTCCATTTTCATGGCCCACCATGAGCACATTTACTGTGGGCGATAAAATAGTAAAGCAAAACGGATATAGCGCTGACAGTGATTTCTTCTCCATGTTCAGTTATCCTTTACTGGAAGGCCGCGCTACGGATGCACTGAATTCACCCAACAGCATTTCTATTTCCAGGAAGATGGCGGCCGATTTCTTCGGAACCCCCGCTGCTGCGATCGGGAAAACCATCCGCTACGAAAACAAAAAAGATTTTACGGTGAAGGCAGTCTTTGAGGATCTGCCATCCCAGGTCTCCACGCCGTTTGATTATATCATCAGCTGGACCGCTTTTGTGGAGGAAAATGGATGGGCCAAAGGCTATGGAAGTGTTGACCCGCGCACGGTTGTTCAATTGAGAGAGGGTGCGAAGGCTGACGTGGTTGAGAAAAAAATAAAATTCATCCTGGATAAGTTTGATACAGAACTGGGCAAGGATAACCGAATCGAACTGGGCCTTCAGAAATTTGATCAGTACTATCTGCATTCGGAATTCAAAAACGGCTATCCGGTGAGTGGGCGAATTATTTATGTTCAGCTTTTCAGCCTGGTCGCCATTTTTATTTTACTGATCGCCTGTATCAATTTCATGAATCTGACAACCGCACGATCCATGAAACGCGCCAGGGAAATTGGTGTGCGGAAGGTAATGGGTGCGCTGCGCTCCGTACTGATTCCGCAGTTCATTGGGGAAGCGGTTCTGATGGCCACCATCGCCATGACCGGCGCGCTGATCCTGGCGAGTCTTGTATTGCCGGCCTTCAATCAGCTCACAGGAAAACAAATCGAAATTCCATATACACAATTCAGTTTCTGGATCAGCATACTGGGTCTCTGTCTGATCACCGGAATTTTTTCCGGCAGTTATCCCGCCTTTTATCTGTCTGCCTTTAATCCGATCCAGGTATTGAAAGGCACACTCAGATCAGGAACCGGTGCCGTCTGGTTCCGCAAGGGACTGGTTGTTTTTCAATTCGTACTTTCCATCATCCTCATTATTTCCACCATCCTGATCTCGCGGCAGATTTATTATGTGCAGCATGCGGATATCGGGTATAACAGGGAAAACCTGTTGTATATTCCGGTGGAAGGAAGCCTGCCTGCCAAAATCGATGTGTTTAATGAAGAAGCATCCAACCTGCCCGGGATAAAAAGTGTGAGTGAACTGACGGAAGCTCCGACCGAAATGAATAACGGAACGCTGTCCGTTGGCTGGTCCGGGAAAGATCCGCGTCAGACCGTTCGTTTTATACAGGATGAAATCGGTCCGCATTATATGCGCACCATGAATCTGAAAATGGTGGCGGGAAGGGAATTCCCATCCGATGGAACCTATGACTCCGTAGGTTGCATATTAAATGAAACCGCTGTGAAACTGATGGGATACAAGGATCCTGTTGGCAAGCCGGTTTTTCGCGGTAACTATCGGTGCCAGATCGTCGGTGTTGTGAAGGATTTTCATTTCCATTCTCTGCATGATCCCATTATGCCGCTCATACTGGGTATGGGACGTTCGGGTAAGGATAGCCGTTATGCAACGATTTTGATTCGTACGGAAGCCGGCAAAACCAAAACAGCGCTGGACGGATTGAAAAAATTATGCAACAAACTGAATCCGGCTTTTCCCTTCAGCTATAAATTTTCAGATGACGAATACGAAAAACTTTATAAAAGCGACCTGGTGATCGGCAATCTGTCGGTGATATTTGCCGGACTCGCGATTTTCATATCCTGCCTGGGATTGCTGGGACTGTCCATCTTTACAGCATCACAGCGGGTAAAGGAAATTGGCGTTCGAAAAGTTTTGGGAGCCAGCGTCGGTTCATTATTTAATTTATTATCAAGAGAATTTTTGATGCTGGTGGGTCTGGCATTCGCTATTGCTGCTCCCCTGGGATGGTGGGCGATGGATAACTGGCTCAACAACTTCGCCTATCGCGCACCCATTCCATGGTGGGTGTTTGCCGTATCCGGGTTGCTGGCGATGATGATCGCGATGGCCACGGTTTGTTTCCAGGCGCTGAAAAGCGCTCATGCGAATCCGGTGACGAGCCTTCGGTCGGAGTAGGTGGACGGCGGGACGCAGGAGGCAGGAGGCTGGACGCAGAGGCAGTTGACGGCTGGCAGTTAGTCCCGTACGTACGGGGGCAGTTGGCAGAAAAAAAAGTGTTTGCTTTACGCTTTAAACTTAAAAAAATCATGATTAAGAATTATTTTAAGATCGCGTGGAGAAACCTGGTAAACAACAAGGCAGATTCTACCATCAATATCATCGGACTTTCCATCGGGATGGCTGCCTGTTTGCTGATCCTGGAATTTGTGAGTTTTGAATTGAGCTATGACCGGTTCAACCAGAATGCAAATAATATTTACAGGATAACGAACGACCGCTTCCAGCATGGCAAGCTGGTACAACACGGCACGATTACCTATTCCGCCGTGGGACCTGCCATGAAAAAAGATTTCCCTGAAATACTGAATAACACAAGGGTGGAACCATTGGGTACCATCATTCTTTCTGATAATGAAAAAAAGTATGAAGTAAAAAAATCGCTGGCCGTCGATAACGAATTCCTTTCTGTCTTTACCTATCCCCTACTCGCTGGTGATGCGAAAACAGCCTTACGCGAACCCAACAATATCATTCTTTCCGAATCACTGGCCAGAAAAATCTTTGGTGTAAGGGACAATGATTTTTCTTCCGTGCTTGGAAAAACGCTCCAGATATCCCGGGATTCACTTCCCTATAAAATCACGGCTGTCTGCAGGGATGTTTCAGAAAACTCCCATTTACAATTCGATTTGCTGGCTTCCTATATTACATTATACGAACAGAAAAATCCATGGAAAGAAGCAGAATACGATTTTACGGATTCGGATTTCTGGCATTATCTGCTTTTGAGACCCGGCACGGATTACAAGGCCCTCCAGGCAAAATTTGATGCGTTCAGCAAAAAATATTTTCAGGGTGATAAAATATCCGGAAGCGATGAAAAATTTCTTCTTCAACCCCTTTTAAAATCTCATCTGTATTCAGATTATGAATATGAAATCGGCAAGACTGGCAGTTCCACAGCCGTCTGGGGAATGCTCCTCATTGCCACGCTCATCATCGTGATTGCCTGGGTAAATTATATCAACCTGACAACGGCCCGTTCGATGAACCGGGCAAAGGAAGTAGGCATCAGAAAAGTCTCGGGCGCCACACGTTCGCAACTGATCAGGCAATTTCTGACAGAATCCTTGCTGATGAACCTGATCGCACTGAGCATCGCCATCCTGATTATTTATCTGGTTCAGCAACCTTTCAATCTGCTGGTGGAAAGAGATCTCAGTTTATCCTATTTATTTTCGCAATCTATCACAGGTTTCGATATCAAGCTGATCGTGATTGCCGGTTTGCTGACGGGCATTTTAATTTCCGGATTTTATCCAGCCTTTGTGCTTTCTTCTTTCAAACCCATACTCGTGTTGAAAGGAAAATACAGCCAGTCGGGCAAGGGTGTTTTCCTGAGAAAATTACTGGTGACGGCACAGCTGGCGGCAACCGTTGCGTTGATCATCGGATCCTTCGTAGTTTACCGGCAGATCCGGTTTGTGAATAACCAGGATCTGGGAATCAATTTATCACAGGTACTGATTATCAAACCGCCGATACTGACTGCATTTGATTCCAGTTTTATCAGTCATGAAAACAGTTTCAAGGCGGAGCTGAACCAGATTCCCGGCATCACGGGGACCTGCTCATCCAACCGCGTCGCGGGTGACGAATTGGGAAGAGCATTTAATGTGCGCAGGACGGATAAAAACAGCGACGCAAAAATAACCGTGCGGAATATGGGCATTGATTTTAATTTTCTAAACCTGTATGGTATTCCTTTGCTGGCCGGGAGAAATTTTTCGCGGGGAGACTATAACCCGGATTTTAATAAACTGAATAATATTCTGATCAGTACGTCCGCGGCCAAATCGCTTGGATTTTCTTCGAATGAAGAAGCGCTCGGAAAAGATATTATGGTATTTGGCAAGAAATGGAATGTAATCGGGGTGGTAAGAGATTTTCACCAGAAATCCCTGCACTATGCGATGGAACCTGTTTTGCTGTTGCCTTTCAATGGATCCGATCATCCGATTTCCGTGAAGCTGAGTACGAGAGATCTTGCATCAACCATTGGGGCCATCAAAGCGAAATACAATAGTTTTTTCCCGGGAAATCTGTTTGACTATTATTTTATCGACAATCAGTTTAATGCACTTTATAAAAACGATCAGTTATTCGGAAAAATATTTGCGCTTTTTGCCGGATTCGCCATATTCATTGCCTGTCTCGGTTTACTGGGGCTCGCCTTATTCACCACAGCACAGAGAACAAAAGAAATTGGTGTGCGAAAAGTATTGGGTGCGTCTGCTGCCAGTATCGTTCTGTTGTTATCAAAAGATTTTGTTCGTCTGATATTTGTTTCCTTTTTGGTTGCCTCGCCGGTTGCATGGTGGGTTATGCATAACTGGCTGGAAGGATTCGCGTACAGAATTCCGATCAGCTGGTGGATTTTTCCCGGTGCGGGTATGCTCGCCTTTCTCATTGCTATTGGAACGGTTAGTTTACAGACGATGAGAGCGGCATCAGCGAATCCGGTGACAAGCCTTAGGTCGGAGTGAACATCATTAGTTTGGTGTATGTGTAAGGGTAGTGAATGTAGGAATGGAGAAATTATCCCGCACGTGCGGGATACAAATGACAATTTGAAAAAGTGGCTTTGCGTTAAGCGTTGGGCTTTAGCCTTAGCCTTAATTCAAGAAATTAAAAATATCATGATTAAGAATTACTTCAAAATCGCCTGGAGAAACCTGATCAAAAACAAGGCGCATTCTGCCATCAACATCGTGGGACTTTCCGTCGGTATGGCCGTGGCGATGATCATCGGACTGTGGATCTGGGATGAATTATCATATGATAAAGACAATCCGAATTATGAAAAGATCGCCCAGGTGATGCAACATAATACCCTCAACGGTGAAATCGGCACCTGGTCATCGATGCCCTTACCCATGGGTGCGGAATTAAGAAAAAGTTACGGCAGCGACTTTAAATATGTGCTCATGTCTTCCTGGACGGAAACCCATTTTCTGTCGGTAGGTGATAAAAAAATAACAAAGAGCGGAAATTTTTTCGAGCCGCAGGCGCCGGATATGCTCAACCTCAAAATGCTGAACGGAACCAGGAACGGTTTGAATGAAACATTTACCATGCTGATCTCCGCTTCCATGGCGAAAGCCCTTTTCGGAGATACGGATCCCATGGGCAAACAGATCCGTCTGGATGATAAACTGAATGTAAAAGTAACCGGTGTTTTTGAAGACCTGCCCCGCAATTCACGGTTCTCCGATATGTCTTTTGTCACACCGTGGAATTTAAAATTGTATAAGGACAACTGGATGACGAAAATGAACAATCCCTGGGGAAATAATTCATTCCAGGTATTTGTGCAGGTTGCCGATCATGCAAATATGGAAGCCGTATCAAAAAAAATAAAGGATGCCAAACTGCGCAATGTTTCAAAAGAAGATCGCCGCTATAATCCGCAGATGTTTCTTCAGCCGATGAAAAACTGGCACCTGTATGCCGAATTTAAAAATGGAAAAAACATCGGCGGGAGAATACAATATGTATGGCTGTTCGGCATCATCGGTGCATTTGTACTCGTCCTGGCCTGTATCAATTTCATGAACCTGAGTACTGCGCGATCACAAAAAAGAGCGCGCGAAGTAGGCATCAGAAAAGCCGTGGGTTCATTGCGCCAGCAGCTGATCGGCCAGTTCTATATGGAATCTATACTGGTAGCATTCATCGCATTCATTCTTGCACTCTTGCTGGTTCAACTGATGTTGCCATTATTCAATGACGTGGCGGGTAAGGAAATGAGAATCCTCTGGACCAATCCGCTGTTCTGGATTTTTTGTCTGGCCTTCACGGCCATCACCGGATTAATTGCCGGTAGTTATCCCGCCCTTTATCTTTCCTCTTTCCAACCCGTAAAAGTTTTAAAAGGAACTTTCCAGGCGGGTCGATTTGCTGCCATTCCCCGCAAAGTGCTGGTGGTATTGCAATTCACAGTTTCTGTCATACTGATCATCGGAACCATCGTTGTTTTCCGGCAGATCCAGTTCGCCAAAAACAGACCCATCGGTTATGACCGGAACGGACTGGTGATGGCGCCCCTGCTGACACCTGAGATCCACAATCATTTTGAAGCCGTCCGCAACGACCTGATCAGTGCGGGCGCCATCGTTGACATGACTGAATCGGGCGGTCCGACTACGGCAGTATGGTCCACCAACGGCGGATTTATGTGGAAAGGAAAAGATCCGAATCTCGGCGTTGATTTTCCGAATAACGGCGTCACCTACGGATACGGTAAAACCGTCGGCTGGCAGTTTTTGGATGGACGTGATTTCTCAAAATCTTTTTCAACCGACACAGCTGCTTTTGTAATGAATGAAACGGCGGCGAAATATATCGGATTAAAAAATATAGTCGGAGAAACCATCACCTGGGATAGTCATCCCTTTAAAGTAATTGGAATTATCAAAGACATGATCATCGAAGATCCCTATCAGGCCATCAGACCGCAATTATTTCACATCGATCCGAACCCGGATTCCTATGTGATCATAAAGATCAATCCCAAATCAGCTGCTTCTGCCTCGATGGAAAAAATCAAAAAGGTCTTTGCATCTTATAGTCCGGCAGAGCCTTTCAATTTCCAATGGGTGGATCAGGAATATGCAAAGAAATTCGGTGACGAAGAACGCATCGGCAAGCTGGCAGGTTTCTTCGCGGGACTGGCCATTTTTATAAGCTGTCTCGGACTTTTTGGTATGGCCTCATTTATGGCTGAACAAAGAATAAAAGAAATCGGAGTGCGTAAGGTTCTCGGTGCTTCTGTTCTCAACTTATGGGGATTGTTGTCGAAGGATTTCGTTGGCCTGGTAATCATATCATTGGTCTTTGCCGTACCGCTTTCAATTTATTTCATGGGCAACTGGCTGGGAAAATATTCATACCATTCCGACTTGTCCTGGTGGATCTTCGGTGCAGCCTGTGCCGGCGCCCTGTTGATCACCTTGCTGACCGTGAGCTACCAGGCGATCAAAGCCGCGATGGCGAATCCGGTGAAGAGTTTGAAGACGGAATAACTAAAACACAAGTATGGAAGTATGGAAGAATGGAAGTATGGAAGTAAAAGTATTAGAGTAATTAGTCACTTAACTTAAAAACAAAACTGAATAACAAAAACTTATTAAGAAGATTGGCCTTAGCCTTAAGCCTTACCACCAAAGCCTTAGCCTTAGCCTTAGCCTTAGCCTTTTGGCTGATAAAACATAAAATATGATAAAAAATTATTTAATGGTCGCCTGGAGAAATCTTTTAAAGAATAAGATTTATTCCTTCCTGAATATTACCGGACTGGCCGTCGGACTGGCCAGCTTTCTCCTGATTGCCCTGTACATGATGGATGAAGTAAGTTATGACCGCTATAATGTGAATGCCGACAGGATCTATCGTATCAATTCCGATATCAAACTTGGCGGGGGTGAACTTCATATGCCGGTTACTTCGGATATGATGGGCCAGCTGCTCATAAAAGACAATCCTTCCATTGAACAGTATACCCGGATATACAATTCACGCGGAAGCAAACTGATAAAAAAAGACAAGGTCTTTATTATTGAAAATCGTGTGGCTAATGTGGATTCCACTTTCTTCGACGTCTTCACGCTGCCCGCCATTGCCGGCAATACCCACACCGCATTAAACGAACCGAATACCGTGGTAGTCACGGAGTCCACAGCAAAAAAATATTTCGGCAGCACCGATGTGATCGGCAAAAGCATCGAAACAAATGACGATAAAGATCCTGTATATAAAATCACTGCGGTTATAAAAGATATCCCTGGCAATTCTCATTTTCATTTTGATTTCATGTTCTCCATGAAGAACGCCGGTTATGAATGGGGACAGCTGACGAGCCATAATTTTCATACGTATCTTTTACTGAAAAAGGGAGCGGACTATAAAAAGCTGGAGAAAAATTTTGATCAGTATATTGATAAATATGTGCTGCCTTCCGTAAGGCAATTCATCAAGATCAGCAGTATGGATGAATTCAGAAAATCCGGCAACCGGCTGGATTACTCACTCATTCCACTCACAAAAATCCATTTACATTCCGACCGCTCTTTTGAACTCAGTCCCAGCGGGAATATTCAATATGTATATATTTTCGGAGCAGTCGCTCTTTTTATTCTGCTGATCGCCTGCATTAATTTTATGAATCTAACCACGGCACGTTCTGCGGGCCGTGCCAAGGAAGTCGGTATTCGTAAAGTGCTTGGAACAGAACGCAGGTTTCTCATCTTCCAGTTTCTCACCGAGTCCACGTTGATGGTGATCTTTTCATTAATACTTGCGATCGTGATCGCCTATCTCGTACTTCCCGTATTCAATGATGTCGCCAGCAAATCGATGGTACTGGGCAGTCTGTTTTCACCGTATATTCTCCCCCTGCTCATCGCGCTGCCCTTTGTGGTCGGTTTACTGGCCGGCAGTTATCCTGCATTTTTTCTTTCCGGATTCAGACCGATAGAAGTATTGAAAGGAAAATTAAGGCTGGGATCCAGCAGCGGCGGACTCAGAAGCGTGCTGGTCGTGTTCCAGTTTGTTACATCGATTGTGTTGATTGTTGGCACTTTCGTTATATACAAACAACTGCATTATATCCAGACAAAGGACCTGGGTTATAACAAGGAACAGGTTATAACCGTCAACAATGTGTATACACTGGGAGACAAGTCGGTTGCTTTTAAAAATAGCGTGTTACAAATGACAGGTGTTCAGACAGGTACCCTGAGCAGTTTCTTACCCGTATCCAATTCTTCCCGCAACGACAATACCTATTTTAAGGAGTCCACCCTGGACATCAGTCAAAGCATCGATATGCAGACCTGGCGGGTTGATTACGATTATTTTAAAACACTGGGCATACAGGTTATAAAAGGACGCGCCTTTTCACCTGACTACGGTGGCGATTCAACATCCATTCTCATCAATGAAACAGTTGCACAGTTTTTAGGATACGCAGATCCAATCGGGAAAAAAATATATAATCCGGAAGATCCCAAAAAGATCAAAGCGCTTACGATCATAGGTGTAGTTAAAAATTTCAATTTCGAATCCCTGAAACAGGGCATCGGTCCTCTTTGTTTTTACCTGGGAAAAAATGCTGGCATGGCATCCTTTAAAGTGAATACAGCAAATATCACCGGACTCGTGAGTAAAATTGAAACGCTTTGGAAACAGATGAGCCCGGGTATGCCATTCAATTATACTTTCCTTGATGAATCCTTTAATGAAATGTATCAGTCGGAACAAAGGGTGGGAAAAATCGCCATCATCTTTTCAACGCTCGCGATCCTGATCGCCTGCCTGGGACTTTTTGGTCTGGCAACGTTTATTGCCGAACAACGCACCAAGGAAATCGGTATCCGCAAAGTACTCGGCGCGAGTGTACAGGGCATCGTGGGTTTGCTTTCGAAGGACTTTCTTAAACTGGTGGCCATCGCATTTGTCATCGCCGCTCCCCTCTCGGTATGGATCATGAACCGCTGGCTCAGTGATTTCACATACCGCATTCCACTGGAATGGTGGATCGTCGGCAGCGCCGGTGTACTGGCTTTATTAATCGCCCTGGCTACGGTCAGCTTCCAGGCCATCAAAGCGGCCATTGCGAATCCGTCCAAGAGCCTTCACTCAGAATAAGACAGAAAACAAGGGGAATAGCATTCTGTTTATGAATTTCCAGACTCGGGTTGTTCTAAACGAATTCTTCCTTCGTAAAAAAAATTGAACTACAACATCAAAACTGAATATCCCGGACAGGGATATTTTTTTTGACCATTATCAATAAGTATCCGTCATTTTCATGAACCTCTAAATATCCGGCAGATACACCTTAACAGACTGAATTCCCGGAAAGACCGTTCTGAAAAAAGGCAGGACCAATTTTTGATGGTATTTAGCGTTCCGGACCGGATGATGGAACCCGGTTTTAACTGCCTGTCCAATCGACCCGTTTATTTTATTGAAAACCAGTCTATAAAGAATAGAACCGGTGTTAATGATTAGCTTAACCGGCTATTATTATCCCCAGACCAATCCCATATGATAGATACGCAGCGTTTTGCGACCGAAAATCTGAATGAATTAAAACTGGATTCCCCGACCCGGAAAAGGCTGGAGTTTTCATTTTTACCAGAATATGCCCGTTTTCTGTTGGAAAATAAGGTTAAAGAGTTGGCTGTTCTGCAAATCGTTTTATTCAGGGAATTCAAACCGCCTCTTTTCAGGTACTTCGAAAAAAGATCTGATGAGGAATTGATTTCTCTGGGTACTGAGGGAATGCGCAAATTGCTTTCCGCGTTAGGCGGTCAAAAATCAGCGGAATATATTGAAAATTCGCTCAGGGACTGGCTGAATAATCAACTGCCGCAAATATCCAGGAACCAGATTGAGGCCGAGGATATTACCGTCATCAGCCTGATCAGGAGACAGGTTTTCAGAAAATTTATCGGTGAATATACAACCGACATTCAAACGGCTATCCGGGTTCATGAATGAAATCGATGATTTCACCACGATATCAGAAACCATCTCTTTAAAACTTTTATTAAAACTCCAGCAGGACCTGTATGAACAAAATCAAAAACTCGCAAAAATCGGGAACTGGGTATGGGATCTCAAAAAAAATATATATACCTGGTCCCGGGAATTATACCACATCTATGAGATAGAAAATACCGATATCAATCAGATTGACCTGGCTTCCTATAATCATCCGGATGATGACCATTACGTAAAAAGCCAGATGGAGATCGCGATAAAAAATAAAACAGCCCATGATTTCTTCTACCGGATTATTCTTCCCGACGGCCGTGAAAAAACGCTGCGCGCCATGGGAGAAGTCATGACGGATGACAAGGGAGAAGCGGAAATGATGTTTGGAACGCTGCAGGATTTTACCAGTCAGAAGCTCATTCAGAAGGAGCTGGAAGATAACCAGTTCTTTATTCAAAAAATTACGGACCTGACGCCCTCCCTCATTTCCGTTTACAATGTTCATACATGGAAATATCTTTTTATGAACCGCGCTATTGAGTCGCTGCTCGGTTATAAAAAAGAAGACGTATTAGAGGAGGGCATGAACTTCTTTCTGGGTGTTATTCACCCCGAGGATCTTACCCGTAGTCCTGGACGAAATCAGTCGCGCCCTGGAGATTGCAAATGAGGAAGGAGCCCTGAAAAATGAACAGATCATTGAATTCAGCTATCGTCTGCGCCATGCGAATGGTGTTTATCGATGGTTCAATACTTATGGGTCCGTGTTTGAAAGGGATAAATCAGGCAAGGTGGAAAAACTGATCAATGTTTCGATCGACGTAACAGATCAGCTAAATGCAGATTCTCAACTGAAAGAGCGGGATCAGGAACTCCGTCTTACAGGAAGAACTTAATTTTCGCATGATCAATGAAATAGAAGATTATGCGATTTTGCGGCTGAGCCCGGAAGGAATTATTGAAAACTGGAATGCGGGAGCCGAAAAAATAAAAGGTTATTCCGCCAGAGAAATCATCGGAAAACATTTCCGTATTTTCTATTCTCCCGAGGATCAGCAAACCCATCTCCCCGAAACGTTAATCCATAAAGCTTCCACAGAGGGTAAAGCCTCTCATGAAGGATGGAGGGTGCGTAAGGACAAAACCAAGTTCTGGGGAAGTATTCTGATCACCGCCCTGCATGATGCCGCCGGCCATGTTGTAGGATATTCCAAAGTGACGAGGGACCTGACGCAAATGAAAATAGCCAATGACAATTTAAAGAGTTACACGGAAAAAATTGTAAATGCCAATGCGGAGCTCGAAGAAAAAAATAAACAACTGGAATCCTTTAACTACATCGCCAGCCACGATTTAAAGGAACCCCTCCGGAAAATAAGACTGTTCATCAGCCGGTTAAAGGATGAGGCAGAGTTAAATCCCAGGATCCGCGAAACCCTGTCAAAAATAGAAACATCCAGTGTCCGGATGCAGGACCTGATCGAAGGACTGCTTTTATATTGCCAGGCAGATATAACAACTGGCCCGGAAACCTGCAATCTCGATTCACTGCTCAACGATGTGATTGCAGACTATAATGATCTGATAGATCAAAAGGAAATAGAAATTATCAAAATGTCCCTGCCCGATGTGAAAGCGAATCCGACCCAGTTCAGGCAGGTCTTCTTCAATTTAGTTTCCAATGCCGTTAAATACAAAAAAGAAAATACAACGCTGAAATTGAATATCTCCTATCAGATGGAATCCATGCTCAATGGCAGTAACATCCCGAATCTCTATCATAAGATTTCATTTGATGATAACGGAATTGGTTTTGAAGAGGACCATATAGAAAAAATCTTTGGCCTCTTTCAAAGATTACACGACCAGTCTAAATATGCCGGCACGGGCCTGGGTCTCGCCATCTGCAAAAAAATAATCGAAAGTAATGGCGGAAAAATCACAGCACACGGCATAGCGGGCAAGGGTGCGCGGTTTGATATTTTTTTACCAGTAGATTAAAGCAGGGCGCAGAAGGCTGGAGGCAGGATGCTGGAGGCAGGATGCGAGAGATGTTGGAGGCTGGAGGCTTGAAGCTTGTCGATCCACGATCAACGATTAACGATCAACGAAAATACCAAACCGTCAACTACCAACCATCAACCATCAACCGCCAACCTGTACGAACGGTAAGGTAGTGTTTCAATTCTGCCTTAAATTGTAGGATGAAAATATTCTACGGTCTCGTTTTCCTCTTCGTTTTCAGTCTGAGTTCCTGTGGTCAGAATATGGATATGGAATCCTATAATCCAAAATCCACGCTGGTGGTTCCGGAACATCTGATCAAAAAAGCAAAATACCCTTTTATAGATGTGCACAATCATCAGTGGGATATGCCTAACCAGGATTTAAAAGCATTGCTCTCCGATATGAGTTCCCTGAATATGGTGGTCATGGTAAACCTGAGCGGAAGAAGCTTTGACATATTTCATGATAACTATGGCGGCAATGAAATGCAGAATGCGGGTATTGAAAAACTGAACCGCTCTTTACTAAATGTAAAAAATAATGCGAACGGTCGTATACTGATCTTCACGAATATTGACTTCAGCGGAATTGACAATCCGGCATGGACGAAAACGGCCGTGGAGCAACTGGAGAAAGATGTGAAAGCCGGAGCAGCAGGACTCAAAGTGTATAAGGATCTGGGTCTTGAAGTGAAAGATAAAAATGGCAAACGGGTCACGGTGGATGATCCACGCCTGGATCCGATCTGGGAAAAATGCGGTGAGCTCAAAATACCCGTGCTGATCCACACCGGTGAACCGGCCCCGTTTTTCGACAAGATGGACAACACAAATGAACGATGGCTGGAATTAAAATTACATCCCGACCGGGCGAGGCCATCATCCGCATATCCCAGCTGGAAAACCGTGATGGCAGAGCAGCATCATATTTTCTCAAAACATCGGAACACAACATTCATTGCGGCTCATTTTGGATGGCTGGCAGGAAACCTGCAGGCCCTCGGCGCCATGCTCGACTCTTTACCTAATGTTCAGATTGAATTTGCCGCTGTACTGGAAGAAATCGGAAGGCAACCCAGGAACGCGCGGAAATTTTTTATCAAATACCAGGACCGCATCCTGTTTGGAAAAGATACCTGGTCCGTTCCTGAATATGGTTTTTATTTCAGGATGCTCGAAACAGACGATGAATATTTTCCTCCATTAAGAAAATACCACGCGTTCTGGAATATGTACGGACTGGGACTACCTGATGATGTCCTCAAAAAGATTTATTATAAAAATGGCCTCCGCATGTTTCCGCAAATTGACAAGTCGTTGTTTCCGGATTAAAAGCCTAAGGCCCAGAAAGCCCAAAACTTTTTGTGATTCAGTTTCAGTGATCAAGTGTAGTGATCAGGCACTTCCATTCTTCCATACTTCCATTCTTCCATACTTGTGTTTTAGTGTGGCCGATAATCAAAAGGAAGTAACGTCGAAATATTTTCCGACCAGGCCCAGTATCCGGTTATTTTTAAATCATACGGTTTATAGTGATACCCGCTATTCAAAATATAAATGGGCCTTTTATTTACAAAGACGAATTGCGAAACCGGAAATGTCTCGTGCTTATGATCTTTATTAAGAACCCTGTAGCGGTTGGGAATCGTTTTGAATTTATAAGACACTTCCAGTGAATCCCTGAAGTACATACCGGCGACAGTACTATCAGCAGCAAACCCGATGCTATCGGATGAAATGAGCTGATGGCTGATAACTGAATCGGGTTCCAGCAACTTCTTTTTAAAGTAGTCGGTTGAATCAACAGTCATTACTGTATTTGTTCTCATATATGGCGTGGTCTATTAGGGATTCAATTCGTGTCGGATCAGTATAGATCAACAGAACTTACTGTATCGAGAATGACAGAATCCTTATGAAGACTAAACAATCTTTTCGCCCTGTCTTTTTCCGGATTGGACATATTACCCAGACTGCGCAGCTCAAACCCCTGGGCATCCAGTTCGTTTGCAAAAAATGCGCGCTTGAAATGGAGAAAAGATCCTTTGTATGTTTCAAGTCTTGCTTCCCCATATCTGCGCACCCGGTTCGGATGTTTTACACCCATATCCGTGAAGAATGCATATCCGCTAAAATTCACCAGTTTGATATTGAAATCATATTGAAATTCTTCCAGTTTGTATTTTATCTCGTAACCCAGGTTATAATTCACGATCTGCAATGGTTCCTTTGCGTAAGCTGTTAATGTATTATCGGGGTTCATCCGGAATTTAATCACTTCGGGATTGGTGAGTTTGCAATCGTTGGATCCTGGCGTATCCCCGATAAATAATTCGGTAAACAGCTTGCCCCATTTTTTCCAACCTTCAGGATCGGGCGTTGTTATAGTAAAACCCTGAAGCTCTTCCGCATTTGGTTTCATCGATATGATAAAATCTTTTCCAACGGTGCGCGGGTCAATCATATTCACATAGGTTTCAAAACCAACACTGGAAGCAACGAGTCTGAATTCACCGGAAGGAATTTTTGTAATAATAAAAACGCCGTCATCATTTGTAACGGCACCTAAGGAAGTATTATTTAAATAGACAGATACGGCGGCCAGTGGTTTCTGTGTGTCTTCGCTGATTACTTTTCCTCTAAGGACGGCCTGTGAAAAAGCACCGATGCAACAAACCAAAAATAAAAAGGTAAACCCGAAGAGCTTAGTCATACAGCAAATTAAGATGCCTCAATAAGACACTTCCATACTTCCATACTTCCATTCTTCCATACTTGTTAGTAGTCGTATTGACGCCTGAACATATTCAGCCGCAACCCAAAGGTGTACATCGTGGAGCTGGTTTTTGTAGTACCCTCCACCGGATCATGCACCGTATATGTGCGATGCTGGATGGTGCCTTCAAGAAATAAGTTTTCCTTCAACTGATAAGAAAGATAGGCCGAGGCATTCACCACGGTGGCCGGTACGCCGGAATAGATATAAAAACCATAATCGCGCGGGCGTGTATTATAGTCGAGCAGTACATTACTTCCAAAATTCTCACCGGCAGAATCCAGTCCCTGTTTATTGTAAATACATTTCAGTTCGATATTCCAGCGGTAGGCGGGCTGATATCGAAGAATACCGATCAGCTCCATAAAGTTGGCGCCAAAGGGATGCGCCAGCGGCTGATTATAATGCGACCAGTTTGCAACACTGTCATTATGCGAATAGGTAAAGGGACGCATCACATTCATTTCCGCCTGCAGGTCAAGGTTCTTCACCCCGAACATATCAATATATTTCACGCCCAGCTGCAGTCCCTGTTTGTTTCCCCACCAGCCGGCAGAATAATTTTTGATCTGGTCCCAGACAAATTCGTTGAAGAGGAGCTGCCCGTATAGTTGAACACTATGTGCAATATTGGCCTTGAAATCGAAGCCGACGGTGGTTTTATCCGGACTCCCGTTTTCCTGCTGGGCCGCCGGTAAAAAAATGATCGGGTTCAGGTAGGAAAATTCAAAATGGTTCACACCGCCAAATGCAATATTGGTATATAAACCCACATTGAGCCACTTGGTTGCATTCACACTCAGGTGATGAACCACGGCATATTTTTTCGGATAATAATAATCACCCGGATGATGCTGGCTGATCAGTTCCATCAGGATATTGGTATAGTTCAGTTTCCAGATCCGGAGGTCAAGTTTCAGAAATAAATAAGGAGATGCATAGTCACTCAAAAAAAGTGTGCGATATCCGTCGCCGATAAAATTTTTATCATAGCCAAACTGGAGAGTAAAATATTTCCAGAAATCAAAATCGATGGAACCGCGTGCGTCCCAGTAATCAAAAGCAGTCGTATCACCCTTGAAGTCCTTGAAATAACCCACACCCGGAACTCCCGGATAACCGGCCGTACCATACACACGCTGTGTGAAATAATCAGGACCGCGTTCCTGGTTATCTGTTATATAACTTGAAAAGCCGACATGGTCTGCAATCTTTCCGCGAAAAGTGAGGCCCTTTGAATTCAGGTAAACCTGTTTATCGTTTCCTGTTTGCTTGGACAACTGAAACTGCAGCACGGGATTGACCGCGAGAAAAAAATCTTTCTCATTGACCTCCAAAAAATTCGCCTGTGTTTTATAGAGGGCATTAAAAAGCGGGTGTTTGCTTTTAAAGGATTCCTGGCTGCCGCTGACCCATTCGCTGTTATTCATCAGGAGACTGTGCGCATTGTCCTGGTCCGTTTTTCCCAGGTGCAACTTATCGCCTTCGGGAAAACCCTTGCTGATGGAATCCGACATTTCAGAAACCTGAACGGATACTTTGCGACTGAGGGGTTTCACCGTGAAAATATTCAGGTCGGGATTGGTCTGCATCTTGATGCCGATCCGGTCCAGGAAATGTTCATACTGGGATCCTTGCTGGAAGATAGGTGGACTGTGAGTAGCCGAAGCAGGGCAGGATTAGAATTATAATATGCCTTGCAACCGTTTTAATAAATTGCATCATTAAGTGGTTCCGATTCCGATTCAAGATATGCAAAATTACCTGATAAAGAATATTTCGATAGTAAATGAAGGACGCCAATTCAACAGTGATCTGCTCATAAAAAACGGACGCATTGATAAAATAGCCAATGAAATTTCCGTGCCATTCCCTGTTGAAGAAATCAACGGAGAAAAATTACATTTATTGCCGGGCTGCATTGATGACCAGGTTCATTTCAGGGAACCGGGCCTGACTCATAAGGCAACTATTTTCACGGAATCCAGGGCAGCCATCGCGGGCGGTATCACATCTTTCATGGAGATGCCCAATACCCTGCCCCCAGCTTTTACTCAGGATTTGCTGGAAGAGAAATATACGATCGCCGAAAAAACTTCCCTCGCGAATTATTCATTCTATATGGGCACTTCCAATGACAATACGGAAGAAGCACTGCGCACCAATGAGAAAAAAAATAAGATCTGCGGTATAAAAATATTCATGGGTTCGTCTACCGGAAATCTGCTGGTGGACAATTACCTGACCCTCGACAAATTATTTGCCGGAAGCGAAGTGCTGATTGCCACCCATTGTGAATCGGAACGCATCATCCGTGAAAACCTGGACATCTTTCTGTCACTGAAAAGAGAACTCACAGCAGCCGATCATCCGCTGATCAGGAATGTGGATGCCTGTTTCGAATCTTCGCTGACCGCGGTACAGTTTGCAAAAAAACACGGATCAAGGCTTCATATTTTTCATCTGTCCACGGCGAGAGAACTCAGCCTCTTCACGAATATGATTCCGCTGGCAGAAAAACGGATCACGGCGGAAGTTTGTGTACATCATTTACATTTCAGTGCAACGGATTATCATCACCTCGGTAACCTGATCAAATGCAACCCCGCCATCAAAGCACCCGAAAACCGGGAAGCGCTCTGGCATGCTTTACTGGACGACCGGCTCGACCTGATCGCCACCGATCATGCCCCGCATACGATGGAAGAAAAGGGATTCTTCAGAAATAAATCAGGGAAACTGGAACCCATACCGGGCGAAAGCGGATCTTACCTGAATGCCCATGCGGGATTGCCCCTGGTGCAGCATGCCCTGCTGATGATGCTTTCCTATGTAAAACAGGGAAAAATCTCCCTGGAGAAAATGGTGGAGAAGATGAGCCATGCGGTGGCCGTCTGCTTTCAGATCCGCGAGCGGGGATTTATACGGGAAGGATACCATGCCGACCTCGTGATGGTTGACCTGAACGGTTCTTCGGATGTGCATGCCCGTAATATATTATATAAATGTGGCTGGAGCCCGCTGGAAGGCACCGTGTTCCCGGCATCCGTCAAAAATACTTTCGTAAACGGCCACCTGGTTTATGGAAACGGCCGCTTTGATGAATCACAAATGGGACAGCGACTGGAATTCCAACGATAGCATCTACTGATTACCATGCAAATTGACAACACGACTTACGCGGACCTTTCCATATTCCAGACAACGGATGACTATTCCATTTTCAGCAAGCTGGACTATACGCGTACCGTAGGCGGAAGGATTCAGCTGATGGAATTTTTCAATCATCCCTTCAGCCAGCTGGACAGGATCCTGCAGACACAGGAAATTCTGCGCATCATCCTGGACTATGAAAATGATTGGGCGCCTTCCATTTCAAACGGGACCGTGATGGTCATGGAACGTTTTTATGAAACCCCGCTGGATAAGATCCCCGCCTCTCATGATCCCGTGAGCGCCCGCATGTATCAGTTACTGCATGCCCCCGACTATTCGCTTACCCGTTATTCGATTACACACTTCGCTGATTTTGTGCGTGGTATGTTGTCCGTTATATCCGTCAGAAAAAAACGAACCTGTCCGCCTTTATTGAATGATCTGCTGGACCGCGCCGAAAGACTGCTGAATATTCCCCTGCTGCATGCACTCGCAGAGAAAAAAACCGGCGATAAATTGCTGCCCAATGAAGTGGTGGAATATGGGAATTATATCCGGAACCATTTCAAACCTTCGGCGCTTTCGCTGATTGAAATCTTTGGTAAGCTGGATGCCTGGTATTCCATGGCCATGGCAGGAAAAATAAATAACCTGGTGATGCCGGAAATCCGGGATACCGAATTTCCTTTCGTTGAAATAAAGGCCCTCCGCCATGTGCTTCTGCCCGAAGCCGTTTCCTACGATGTGCAAATGGATCCGCACAGTAATTTCTTTTTCCTGACCGGCGCCAATATGGCCGGGAAAAGTACTTTTATCAAATCAGTCGGCTCCGCGCTATTCCTGGCCCACCTGGGCATGGGCGTTCCGGCGGACCAGATGAAGGTCAGCCTCTTTGACGGCATACTCAGCAATATCAATGTGGTGGACAACCTGGTGAAAGGCGAAAGCTATTTTTTTAACGAAGTAAAACGGATCCGCAATACGATCATACAGATCAGCGACCGCAAAAAATGGCTGGTGCTGATGGATGAATTATTTAAAGGCACCAATGTACAGGATGCCATGAAATGTTCCTCTACCGTGATCAAGGGCCTGATCAAAATAAAATCCTCCCTGTTTATCTTGTCCACCCATCTCTATGAGATCGGGGATGAATTAAAACAATACCCCAACATCTCCTTTAAATACTTCGAAACGATGATCCAAAACGGTCAGCTTGTATTTCCCTACCAGCTCAAAGACGGCATCAGCAATGACCGGCTCGGCTACCTGATCATGGAACGGGAGAAGGTGGTTGAGCTTTTGGATAAACTTTGAGAACAAGTATGGAAGACTGGAAGACTGGAAGTCTGGAACTGTGTTCGAGTAAAAAGTTCAGTATCCCGCGTATCCGGATTGGGTTTCATTTTGTTAGGTTCTCTGAATTCAGTAGATTTAATGGTCCGGAACCCCATGGCATAAGCTTTGATGGCATTAAAAAGGTACTTGCAATTCCGGTAAGCCGGAGCCTTAAAAGATCGATAAAACCCAAATGCAATGAAAAAATTCAATTTGAAAATCTTTAGGGTTGCTACGGCTGTAACAATACTATTAACCTTTATGAGCTGGGTGGGATTAGAGGCAGATAGCATGCAAAATGGAAATCATGTATTTTGGGGGCCAATCAGTGGTCTTTGGACGATCCTCCAGTTTCCAATCTTCACCCTGTACTGGCATTTCCTGTACCATCAAAATAACCTTATCCTTTTTTCACTGGCCGTATTCTTAAACTGCGCTTTCTACGGTTTTGTCATTGAAAGATTTATTTCACTGCGAAAGAAAAAGTCAAAACTCCCACCTGTCCAACGTATATAAATTAAGCAAGAACCGGGGCTAATTCTAACCCGTCATCCAGATCTTTGTCTTGCTGCGCATCTGTATCCGGCTGAGTATTTCTTAAATCGATTTCTGTTTGCACCTCTAAAATGGATTGCTCACATTCTTTTAAATTATCGGTTGGGCCTCCCCACCGCATGATATGGGTATATTGGGTCGTATAGGTGGCTAATAAATCATACAGAGCAGCTAATTCCAGTTCTTTTAAATCCTGTGCCATTCGTAATCGGTGTAAATACAGAAGTTTTTACTATCAAAAACTATGCTCACGTGTTTTTACTATGCATCTGCTTAAAACAACCATTGATACACGACCAACGAGAAAGCCGGATCAAAGACTCCGGCATTTCTGTAGAAATTTTTTTGTGTATGCAAATGGGCATCAAAACAGGACCTTTTCATTACTAAATAAAGTTTACAATTAATTAATCAATAGCTCGATCGACCTCCCCGACTCCGTTTAAGTTCATTGGGTTGATCGTATTTTCGGCGAACAAAAAAAGCAGCTAAAGATGGAGAATCTGTCAATCAGATCCGGCAAAAGGGAAATGGACATTAAAGCAATTCATAAGTTCCTGAACGAAGAATCTTATTGGGCGAAGGGAATTTCATATGAGTTTGTAGACAAGTCACTTGACAATTCTTTTTGCGTGGGCGCTTTTGCAGATGGCAGGCAAATTGGTTTTGGACGAGTAATTACGGATTATTATACGTTCGGCTGGCTTGCTGATGTTTATGTTTTGACCGAACACCGGGGGAAAGGCGTTTCAAAGAAAATGTTATCGTTTATAATTGACCAACCCTGGTCCAACCGTTTAAGAAGAATGATGCTGAATACAAGTGATGGCCATGGCCTGTACCGGCAATTTGGCTTTAAAGAACTTGGACACCCTGACTATGTAATGGAAATTCACCAACCCAGGGCACATATAGATTATAAAGAATAAGTGGGCGAATAGCCGTTGAAAATGTTCCAGGAAGTTCTATCTGGATTACTCGTCACTTCGGTCTTACATTCATCCTGATTCGGATTTCCAAAACAATTAACTTTAAATCATCCATCTCCCCTGTAAGGATACCCATGAGACTGTTGCCTGATTTTTAGGGCATTCGTGTAAAACCAAACCTCTATGGCCGTCTCCAAAGCTATAATCTTTATTGCGTTGATTTTTGTCTCGTCTGCTTGTCTTGGTCAAAGACAGGCTATTGACAGTCTGAAAAAATTACTGCCTTCATTACACGATAGCGCAAGGGTAGATTGCCTGAATGAGTTGAGCGAACAATATATAGGATTGCCCGGCTGGCTTGCCGGAGTCTTTCCGGGAAAACCTCAATTGGACTCTTCCGAAATTTTCAATTCGGAAGCATATGAAGAAGCAAATAAAATAAATTATTTATATGGTATAGGAAAATCATTGGCAGTGAAAGCAGCCATTGCACATGAGAAATATGAAGATTTTACGCTGGAAGAAAAATATTCCAAAGAAGCAATTTATTATTATAAAAAAGCAGACAGATTACAAGGATTATATAAAGCTTACTGGAGACTCGGACAGGCATTATATGCATTGAGCGACTTTAATAATGCACTAAATTATTTAGATACCAGTTATACTTTAAGTAAAAATGCAGGGGATGCGTTGTATAGTGCGGGTTCTGTTGGTGTATCTTTAGCTGTCTGTCTTGATAGGGGAGATTATGCAGGGTCAATTGAAAAATTGCAGATTCTTCACCAGTTAAATGATAGTTATAATGATCCACAAGGGAAATCATGGGAAATGCATGGGTTGGCCGATCTGTATTTTGGCATTGAAGACTATGACTCAGCCATTATTTACTATAAACAGGGATCTGATAATGATATGATCCTGGCAGACGCTTATGCTTTCAATAAGCAATTTGATTCAGCCGGAAAATATTTTAATCGTTATGTGCCGGATACGAGCAGCAACAACGGATTGCGGGTTTATTTAGAATACGCCGGAGAATATTACTTAGAAGTGAAAAATGAAAATAAAGCCCTCCCGTACTTATTTAGGAGTTTAAAATATAATCAACAAAAGCAGGATGTTAATCAGGTTATGCGGACAACGATTAATATCTCAAAGGCCTATTTTGCATTGGACAGCACCTATGCCTCTTATAAATTCGCACATGAAGCACTTGCAATTGCAAGGCATACTGACGCGAAGCAGGTAATAAGGGATGCTTATAAAATCCTTTTTTCCCTCTTTGATCTATGGAACCGTCCCGATAGTGCATATGTTTATTATAAGAAGTATACCCTGCTAAATGATACACTGGTTAATAAAAAATTAAAAGGCAAACTTGCAGCGTACAGTTATGCCCAAAAAATTGAACTGTTAAATAAAGAAAAAGAAATTCAGCAGGTACGATTGCAAAAGGAGTCACTTCAGAAAAAAGGCTTTATTGCCGGGGCAGTTGTCTTTTTAGTAATAGCATTCATGCTTTGGCGAAATAACCGGCATAAGCAAAAAGCTTATTTATTATTGCAACAACAGAAGCAGGAAACGGATATTCAAAAAACAATAGCTGAAAAATCACTTCAGGAGCTCAAAATTACCCAGTCACAACTCATCCAATCCGAAAAAATGGCTTCATTGGGAGAACTTACGGCAGGCATAGCCCATGAAATTCAAAACCCGTTGAATTTCGTGAATAACTTTTCTGAAGTGAACGAAGAGCTGATTGATGAAGCAGAATTAGCCATTGTATCAGGACGAATAGATGAAGCAAAAGAATTGCTAAAGAACCTGAGAAATAACCAGTCCAGGATCAATCAACATGGTAAACGTGCCGATGCCATTGTCAAAGGCATGCTTCAACACTCAAGAGAAACCCAGGGCCAGAAGGAGCCTACGGATATCAACGCCCTGGCTGAAGAATACCTGCGTCTTTCTTATCAGGGTCTTCGGGCCAAAGACAAGGCCTTTAATGCTGCTATACAAACCAATTTTGATCCAACCATTGGAACTATTGATATCATACCGCAGGACATTGGACGTGTTTTATTAAACCTCTACAATAATGCGTTTTATGCTGTTTCTGAAATGAAAAAGCACCAACCTCAGGGTTATGAGCCAAATGTTTCAGTCAGCACGACAAAGGCAGACGGTATGGTTGAAATCAGAGTAAAGGACAATGGAACGGGAATACCTCAAAAAGTCAGGGACAAAATCTTTCAGCCGTTCTTCACCACAAAACCTGCAGGCCAGGGAACCGGACTTGGCCTTTCATTGAGCTATGACATTGTTAAAACACATGGAGGAAAAATAAAAGTGGAATCCAGGGAATTGGAGTCTACAGAGTTTATCCTTGAGTTGCCAGGTAACTCCACAGAACCCCAAGCCTGAGGAAAAATACAAAAGCAAAACCGGTAACTGAAAACCACCAATAGCATCATACAAATAGAAAACCGGGGGAACACCCCGGCTTTTATTTTTAGTCTCAATTCCACATTGATGACCAAATTATAAATTGCAAAACTCATACCCTGACTTCAGGTTTTCCGGCCGGGCACACAATTTGCTGCCGAAGACGCAGCCCAAACACCAGATTAAACGTTCACATACAAAAACTTTCGAATAATGAAACTCAGTTCCTTCAAGACCATCGTATCGGCCGGCCTTTGCATCGTCATTGCATCCTGTGGTAATCAACCATCATCCTCAACGAATACGGATACGGCCAAAATGGCCGCGGCTGACAGCACTATGTCCATGCCATCTATTAAAACGGATTCTGTTCTTTACTCGTCCAATGGCAAACAGTCCAAAGGATATATTGCCTACGACGAAAACAAAAAGGGAAAATTGCCGGTCGTTGTGGTGATAGCCGAATGGTGGGGCCTAAACGATTATACGAAGAGACGTGCGAGAGAGCTCGCAGATCTCGGATATTTTGCGATTGATGCGGATCTTTTTGGCAAAGGCGATACAGCCACCAATCCCAAGGAAGCCATGGCATTTACAAATCCATATTATACCAATCCCCAGCTCGCATTGACTGCTGTGCAGGCCGCCATTTCAAGAGCCGCCAGCTTTCCGCAGGCAGATACCAGCCGGATTGCAGCCATCGGATATTGCTTTGGTGGTTTCATCGTATTGAATGCCGCCAAACTGGGCGCTCCTTTAAAGGCAACCGTCAGTTTTCACGGCGGACTGGACGGGGTTCAGCCAAAAAAAGATATTGTAAAAGGAGATATACTGGTTTGCCAGGGTGGAGCGGATCAGTTTGTCGGGGAAAAAGTACAGAATGCATTTAAGAAAAGTATGGATTCCGCAGGCATCCATTATACGTTTGTTGTATATCCCGGCGCCATGCATGCATTCAGTAATCCGAATGCCACTGCACTGGGAGAAAAATTCAAACTCCCGATCGCCTACAACGGGGCAGCAGATACAGCTTCCTGGAAGGCCATGCAGGATCTTTTTGCGACGGCGCTGAAATAAAGAGAGTCTCCCGTCACCGCGTGGAAATAATCATTGATCACTTTCTGTCAATAACAATTATCGGCGGGCAGAAACGTATTTCATTTTAAAAAAGTATTTGATAGCTGGTTCATGGCATTTTATCAGTCGTTACGGGTTGTTCATATCTGATCTGACTTTCCTGATGATTATATTATAACTTGAACCCGCTAATTTTTTATGCCATGGTATTGACAAGATTACAGAACAGTGCCAGACTGATTTATGCAATCGGCCTGATCTGTTTATCTGTCATCGGTATTTCTATGAAAGATTTTATTATCGGAAGGCCGCCGGCCTGTTCACCCAATATGTCATGGCTTTTCCTGTCAGGCAATTTTATAGTTGTTGCCGGGGCCCTGGGGATGATGTCCAAAAGATTTGGATATTATGGAAGTATTGTCTGTGCGGTATCCATCTTCCTGTTCTCCTACCTGTTTAAAATAATTCCGGAGTTTGCAAAAAGTGATTTTATTGGGATCATAAACAATGGACCTGCATGGAAAATCCTGACTTTATCCGGTGGATGTCTCATCATGGCAAATACTTTCAGGAATAAGAATATTTTTTTTCAGGCCGGATTGATTGCCATCACCTGCTTTTTTATGTGGGCCGGTATTGCTCATTTTCTATACAGTTCTTTTGTTGATACATTGATTCCGGACTATATCCCATTGCACAGATTCTGGACTTATTTCTGTGGCGTCTGTCTTATTCTTGCCAGCATCGGTTTATGGATACCGGGACTGAGGAGTCTTGCTGCGATGTTATCATCTATTATGATTTTTCTATGGTTTCTGATGCTTCATATTCCAAGATATCTGATGCATCCAACGGAGAAAACAGAATTGATGGCAGTATTTGAATCCCTGATCATCGCTGCTCTGATGTTGATTGTATACATTCATTTTTCATCAAAAAAATCAACGGATACAAAACCCCTGTTCATTTTAGAAACGCATTAGTACCGTATATCGGAAGACCGCTTAGTGTAAGACGGCCATGTTCAAAACCTCATCAGCTTTTCTTTTTGAATACAATGATGTCGGCCTGCTTTTTTATAATGGCGGCATAAAAATCCCTTAAGGAATTGTAATCCTCGGGGTCGTAAATGGCTTTGGATAAAATGAAAGTGGTTTTCAGTTTGATTGTATTGGATACCACCTGGATCCGGTATTCATAGGAACCATCCGCCTCATTCAAAATCATTTTTTGGGATTTGGGCAATTCTTCAATTTCATATCCGGCGGGAATTTCCATGTTCAATTCGTACACACTGCTCAAAACATAGGAAAACTCAACGGGATATGCCCTGTCGGCTGTTTTAAAGGGATTTTCCGACAAGCCGTTATTCAACAGGGGATTAAAATAAATATGATCCCCGTCACCCGGATCAAGGGTCATTTTATATTGTAAGTTCAGAGCATCTCCCATCTTATTCAGGTTGCCGATGGAAAAACTGTCGAGCGTTTTTTTAAATGGAACGGTTTCCGTCATGGACTTAAAAAGAACATCTTGTTTTTTATTATTCAATGATTCGTGCAAATCGACGGATTCATAAAAGCCCATATATTTTGTCCAATCCAGGTTCAGATTTTTTGCGTTGGACATATTGTTAATATTCGCCACAATATGTCTGAATTCCTTCACTGAGTCGGGCGCCAGGAATACGGGGAATGTTTCTTTTGTAATGCCCCGGGCATGACCATTATAACATTCCGAGGGCAATTTTCCGAATGCCATATACGGAGAGGAAGCGTCCAGGAAATATTCTTTCCCGTCAATGACAGCCCGGCATATTAGATAATTATAATTATCCAATATGGGGTATTGCTGGTTTGTGAGTCCTTCGTCACGGGTTGCGAGGATCACCGGATCAGTTTTTATTTTCTGGCTTCTTAACATGGCAATCAAAATGATATTTATTTCAGCCACATTACCGGTGGCCGCATTATAAATCAGACTTAAATTCTGACCTTCCCGCATATAGAGCGCACGCCCGCTCACTTTAAAATGATCCCGGACGCCTGCATATATTCCCTTCGCTTTATCAAGATCCGAATTATTATCGCCGGCAAATTGTTTTGCCTGGCTCTTGATCAGCGTACTCGGATCATCCATGGCCTTTCCAAAATCATAGGCCCGCAATAACAAATTGGAATACCAGGGCCATTCATTAAATACAGCCTTTGATATACCCGGCTGGGTAGGAATCGCGGAGGGTTGAAATCTTACACATCCGATATAATTTTTTAGCGTGGATGTATACACTTCTTCCCGCATCGGAGGCACGTTTTCATACGTCCAGGTAACATCATGTATCGTTGTATTTTCAAAATTGGTCCAGGCGTACAGGGTTCTCACAAATGTTTTTGACTGGGTATTGGACAGATATTTTTTATTCTGGAACTGTATGGAATAATTAAAGCCATCCGGTACCTGCACCGAATAAGCGCTTTTTAATACGGGGTATCCGGACTGAAAATTCCAGTCAATCAGATTATATGTATCTATTTTTTTAGAAAACTGGTATTCGATGATCGATCCGTCCTTTGCATTGGGAAATGCAAATTTTTCAGTCTTTCGGTTGCTCTTTGAATCATCCACAAACAGGTCGTCTGTCCTGTACAGCTGTTTTTGTAATATGGCCGTTCTCCATATTGTAGGTAAAGGCATTTACATTTTTTAGTTTTTTCCCGTTGAGCTCAACGTCAAAGCCTATGGAGATTTTACTCACTTCATCCAGACTTGTTTTTTTTCTGACCAGGATCCGCCGGAAAACAAAATAGTTTACAAAAAATCCATCCTGGGGATTCGCATCAATGGTCGACGACCCGCTGTCAAGCAATATGACAGCCTCCGTGCCCGAATCAACCAATGGAGAAACCGGTGCAAAATCTGCTGCCGTTACAGGAGGAATATTGCTAAGATTGTTTTGGGCCGACAGATTAAAAGAAACAAATAAAATCAGCGCCGTTAAAAGGGTTCTGGACATATGCAGGGGTTGGTTAAACGAAAATGCAGAACTTAAAATACTAATTCAAATTTCATTATCCAAATACAATGGATTTTTCCCATTTATTGATATGACTCAAACAGCCGATCGGAAAACGAAAATTACCGGAGGGCAAGCGCCTGTAAGTGTAAATACCTATGGAATTTATCTTGCGTGCCATATCAGGATGGCCATATTTTCAGAAGACGACAGTACCCGGGTTAGCACATCATAATGTTAAAATACTGGGAACCAGTACGATAATATTTTTGGAGATTGACAATACTCTATTACATTTGTAGGCTTATATGAAATACACAACCACGCAAACAGTTTTCTCTTTCTACGCGACGATGCGATGTTGTTGATATTTTAACTGGTCTACCCCACTGCTCATTATATTCTTGTTTTCTTATCTGATTTTTTCAACTTCTTAAATGTTATTTTATGAGTGCTCCTCTCCATTTTGAAACATTGCAATTGCATGCCGGTCAAACAGCCGATCCCACCACCCATGCCCGCGCGGTGCCCATTTATCAGACCACGTCCTATGTATTTGATAATGCAGAACACGCGGCGAATCTTTTTGGACTGAAACAATTCGGGAATATCTATACCCGTATCATGAATCCGACCACGGATGTTTTTGAACAACGCATCGCGGCCCTCGAAGGCGGCGTGGCGGCCGTGGCAACCAGCTCGGGGCAGGCCGCGCAGTTCCTCGCGCTGTCGAATATTCTTCAGTCGGGAGATAATTTTGTTTCCACTTCCTTTCTTTATGGGGGAACCTATAACCAGTTTAAAGTAACGCTGAAAAGACTCGGTATCGAAGCCCGTTTTGCAGAGGGCGATGATCCCGAAAGTTTTGAAGCGCATATCGATAAAAATACCAAGGCCATCTACCTGGAAACCATTGGTAATCCAAGGCTCAATATTCCTGATTTTGAAAAGATTGCCGCCCTCGCGCGCAAACACGACCTGCCGTTGATTGTTGACAATACATTCGGAACCGCCGGTTATCTTTTCCGTCCTTTCGAACATGGTGCGAACGTAGTCGTAGAATCTGCCACCAAATGGATCGGCGGACATGGAACCAGCATCGGCGGTGTGATCGTGGACGGTGGAAATTATAACTGGGGCAATGGAAAGTTCCCCGGATTTACAGAACCTTCTGAAGGATATCATGGTCTGGTATTCTGGAATATTTTCGGAGAAGGAAATCCGCTGGGTCTTCCCAATGTGGCCTTCGCCATTCGCGCGCGCGTGGAAGGTTTGCGTGATTTCGGATCTTCGCTGAGCCCCTTTAATTCATTCCTCTTAACACAGGGTCTCGAAACACTTGTCCTTACGCGTGCAACGTCATGTGGACAATGCGCTGGAACTGGCCCAATGGCTGGAAAATCATCCGCAGGTAGAATTTGTTGAATACCCCGGTCTTCCTTCCAGTCCGTATTATGGACTGGCAAAAAAATATCTGAAGAATGGTTTTGGCGGTATCCTGAATTTTGGTGTGCGGGGTGAAAAAGAAAACGCAGCCAAATTCATCGACCAGCTGAAACTCGCCAGCCACCTGGCGAATGTGGGCGATGCCAAAACACTGGTGATTCATCCGGCTTCCACAACGCACGAACAACTAAGCATTGATGAACAACTGGCAGCAGGGGTAAGACCCAACCAGGTGCGCATCAGTGTGGGCATTGAACATATTGAAGACATAAAAGCCGACTTCCAGCAAGCGTTTGACAAAGTCTCTGTCCGGAAAGAAGTCGCTGTATAATTGTCAATTGTTAATTGTCAATTGTTAATTAATAAACCGCAAAAGCGAATCATCAATTGACAATTGACAATTAACCATTAACAATTAGCTCCGCCCTATCTAATTAACAATTAACAATTGACAATTGACAATTCACAAAACCTTTTCCTATCCGTCTCCCTTTGAACTTGAGTCTGGTTTTGTAATACCCGGCTATCACTTAGGTTATCACACGCTCGGTAAAATGAACGCGGATAAATCGAATGTGGTATGGGTGTTCCATGCACTCACGGCCAACAGCAACCCCGTTGACTGGTGGCCGGGCCTGGTCGGGAGCGGACATTTAATTGATCCGGAAAAGTTCTTCATCGTTTGCGTGAATATGCCCGGCAGTTGTTATGGCAGTCTCGGTCCGCTTTCACTAAACCCGGTCACCGGTGAGCCTTATTATCACAGCTTTCCTTTTTTCACACCGCGGGATATGATCCGGGCCTACCAGCCTTTGAAAAATTTCCTCGGGATCGAAAGGATACAAATCGGCATCGGCGGATCCATGGGCGGACAACAGTTGCTGGAATGGGCCATCGAAGAGCCGGATTTATTTGAGCATATCGTTCCCATCGCCACCAATGCCTTTCATTCTCCCTGGGCCCGGGCCTTCAATGCATCGCAAAGGCATTGTATTGAACTGGACCCGACCTGGAAAAACAGTGATCCGGAAGCGGGCATAAATGGCATGAAAGTGGCGCGGGGCGTGGCCTTGCTCTCCTATCGCAACCAGGAGACCTATAATTTCTACCAGGCAGATGAAGACCTGAAATCCATCGGTCCTTTCCGGAGTGAATCCTACCAGAGTTACCAGGGAGAAAAACTCGCTGCCCGTTTCAATGCGTTCAGTTATTTTAAATTGTCCCAGAGCATGGACTCACACCAGGTGGGCCGCGGCAGGGGCAGTGTTACAAATGCGCTGAAAAAAATAAGAGCCAAAACGCATGTCATTGGTATCCGCTCCGATCTCCTGTTTACAGAAAAAGAACAGGAGTTCCTCGCGGAACATATTCCGGGTGCATCGTTTAATATGATCCCTTCTACCTATGGACATGACGGGTTCCTGCTGGAGTTCGATGCGATCTCCGGTATCGTACTTGACTTTTTAGAAGCCGATGATGTGTTGAGCCGCTCCTCTTTGTATATCGTTCACTAGTAAACGAAGAATAGAAAGCAAAGAATATGTATCTTGACCCCGCATCACGCTGTCGGATGGTTTTTTTATATGAAGAAAGAAGGAAAGCTCAAGAAATTCCTGAAAATACTGGGACCCGGTTTAATCACGGGCGCCAGTGATGATGATCCTTCGGGCATCGCAACCTATTCACAAGTGGGTGCGGCCTATGGTCTCGGGCTCCTCTGGATGTCGCTGTTTACTTTCCCGATGATGGCTGCCCTGCAGGGCATGTGTGCAAGGATCGGACTGGTGACTTCACAGGGACTCACGCATACGCTCCGGAAAAGTTATCCGAAAATTATTCTTTACCTGATGCTGATCTTCAGCGTGCCGGCGATCATCCTGAACATCGGGGCGGATATCGCGGGTATGGGTGCCGTAACCAACCTGCTGTTCCCGGCCGTTCCGGCCTTTGCCTTCAGCTTTGTCTTCACCATTATTATGATGGTTGTTATCATCGCTTATCCCTATCAGAAGATCGCCGGCATTCTGAAATGGTTCTGCCTGTCCATCCTGCTTTACCTCATCGTTCCGTTTTTCGTGCATGTGAACTGGAAAGAAGTGCTCATCGCCACGTTTCGTTCCGCATATTGAACTCAATAAAGATTTTATTGAAATGATGGTGGCGATCCTGGGCACGACCATTTCTCCCTATCTGTTTTTCTGGCAGGCCACCATGGAAGCGGAAGATGAAGAGCACCAGGAGAAACAGGTGATGGTTGATAAACGTGTGCTCCGGAATATGGCGGCGGACGTAAATACCGGCATGTTTGCATCCAACCTCGTGATGTTATTTATTATACTCACCACCGGCGTCGTATTGCACAATGCCGGTATCAAAGATGTCAATACGGTGGAACAGGCGGCGAAGGCGCTGGAACCGCTGGCGGGAAAATTCTCCTATATATTTTTTGCACTGGGTGTGATCGGTACCGGGTTCCTGGCCATCCCCGTGCTGGCCGGATCACTCTCCTATATGCTGGCCGAATCTTTCGGATGGCAGGAAGGTCTTGATAAAAAATTCCATGAGGCGAAGCCGTTTTATGTAGTCATTATTATTGCACTGGTGATCGGCCTGCTGATTAATATACTGGGTATCAGTCCGATGAAGGCACTGATCTATACCGCCATCCTCTACGGGGTTACCTCCCCCGTGATGATTGCCGTGGTGATGCATATCGGGAACAATAAAAAAATTATGAACAATTTTACCAATTCCCGCCTCTCCAATACACTGGGGATGATTACTTTTATAGTGATGGCGATGGCCGCCATTGCATTGATTTACTTTCAATTTCAATAGAAAAATATTTCCCTGCGTGCAAAGACGAAGGTTTATTCAGTTATCCGGATTTTCTGCTGCTTCCTTACTCTTCGTGCACATCAATCCTGTCACCGGCAAACCCGTTAAAACCATCCGCTATCCGGATGCTATAGCCGTTCGATGTAATGGCCGGTGGATCTCACTGCAGGGTAAAGACGAAAGCTGGAAAACAGAAGAGGTGGAGGTGATGCTCAAACTGAATGGAGATTTTCTTTCCCTGTACATCAGTGCGCCGGGCCGTGAACTGGAATTTATTCAATGCCACTGGAAACAAAATACTTCCGCTTCATCCAAAGTGCTCGGCGATCACTGGGAAAGATCCTATGGCGACCTGGCATGGGATGCACCCGATATGAGCAGAAAGGCGCCCTGGTATATGCTCATCTCCAGCGGAGAACAGACGCAGGCCTTTGGTGTGAAGACCGGTGCGAGTACGATCTGTTACTGGCAGGTTTCCACCGAATCCCTGGAACTCGTGATGGACACCAACTCCGGCGGATCGGGCGTATTACTCGGCGAGCGCAACCTGCACGCGGCCGATATCGTGACCATGGAAAATGAGCCCGGCGAAAATGCCTGGCATACTGATATCCGGTTTTGCAAAATGATGTGTGATGAGCCGATGCTTCCAAAGAAACCCGTGTATGGAATCAACGACTGGTATTTTGCCTACGGAAATAATTCAAGGACCCTGATCCTGGAACATACCAGCACCATGGCGGATCTCGTAACCAACTGGGACAATAAACCCTTCTCGGTGATCGATGACGGCTGGCAGGTGAAAGGGGTGAAATCAAATAATTCCTGCTGCTGGGGTGATGACTTTACCCGGGGCAATGAAAACTTTGGCGATATGTCGTCGATGGCGGCGCAGATCAAACAACATGGTATGCGGCCCGGACTCTGGACACGTCCCCTGCTGGCTAATGCATCGGATAACCCGGCGATGCTGATCCCGATCCGTCCGGGTCAGAAGGATCCAAAAGAAAGATTCCTGGATCCGACCTTTCCCGAAAACGCGCAGCGGATCAGTACAAATATCCGGCTATATAAAATGTGGGGCTACCACCTGCTAAAGCATGACTATACGAGTTATGATCTGTTCGGCCGCTGGGGATTTGAGATGAATGAATCCATCACCGCACCGGGCTGGCATTTCCACGACCGCTCGATTACCAATGCGGAGATCGTTTTGTTTTTGTACAAGACGATCCGGGCGGCGGCGCTGGACATGCTGCTGCTCGGCTGTAATACATTTAGTCATTTGTCGGCCGGCATCTTCGAACTCAACCGCATCGGAGACGATACCAGCGGGACCGACTGGGCGCGCACATTAAAAATGGGTGTGAACACGCTGGGCTTCCGCCTGCCGCAGCATAATAATTTTTATTCCGCCGACGGGGACTGTGTCGGGCTCACGAGTAAGGTTCCCTGGGATAAAAACAAACAATGGCTGCGTCTGCTCGCTGAAAGCAGTGCACCCTTATTCATCTCGGCGGAACCGGGGATCCTGGAGGAAGAACAAAAAAAATATATCAAGAAAGGATTTGACCTGGCCTCGAAGGTGCAGCCGCTCGGGGAACCGATGGACTGGATGAGAAACCCGCGGCCCGCAGAATGGAGACTCAATGATAATATCGTGCGATTCGACTGGGATACATGAAGACTGACCATACATTCATTGGCCTGGATCATCTCCGCGCCCTGGCCATCAGCCTCGTTTTTCTTTATCACTATACGATATTCCAGCATCCGGACTGGATGAATAATTCCTTTATTCATTTCGGCTGGTGCGGCGTGGACCTTTTTTTTGTGCTCAGCGGTTTTTTGATCTCGAACCAGCTGATGGCGGCCTGGCAGAAAAATCAGCAGATTCCGTTCAGGGAATTTTATATCAAAAGAATCTTCCGGATATTCCCGCCCTATTTTTTTGTGCTGCTGATCTACATATTTATTCCGGCTTTTCACGAACGGGAAACGCTGGCGCCCCTCTGGAAAATGTTTTCGTTTACGCAGAACTATGGGCAGGATATCCGGCGTTACGGAACCTTCTCCCATGCCTGGTCGCTCGATGTGGAAGAGCAATTTTATCTTTTACTGCCGCTGATTCTTTTGTGGGTGCTTTCCTCTGGTCTGAAAAATAAAGCCGGCTGGCTGATCCCCGCGATTTTTTTGTTTACGATTATTTGTCGCTGGATCAGCTGGGAGATTCTTTTAAAACCTCAAATTGACTCCGACGATTTTACCATGAACTGGTATAAGTGGATCTACTATCCCACCTATACGCGGCTGGACGGATTGATGGTGGGTGTTGGTATCGCGGCTATTTATCGATTCCGGGCTTCCTGGCTAGTTCGTCTCAATCGATTTGCCCATCCGATGATCATCGCCGGATGCCTTCTTTTTGTGCTGAGTCTTTTTCTTTGCCTGGATCAGCAATCGGCTGCCGCAACCATCTTCGGATTCAGCCTGATCGCTGTTGCTTTCGGATTTTTTGTGTTATCAGCTATCCTGCCCGGGAGTTTTCTTTTCCGCGTGAAATCGGCGATCACAAAAAACCTGGCTACTTTATCTTACTCTCTTTATCTCTCCCATAAGGGCATTATTCATCTTACGCAAAAATGGTTTACCGGCCTTGGTTTGCGAGGGGACAGTAACTGGATGCTTCTTATCTGTATTTTTTCTTGTATCGTCGGGGCCTTGATTATGCGGATCCTGATTGAAAAACCGTTTTTCAGGATGCGAAATAAAATGATATCTAAAGTGTAGCAATCAATCCTTGCCAAGTCAAATTGTTCCTGGGATGTTTGAGGTAATTGAAATTGATTCCTATTCAACAGAAATCCCGTTAGATTATAATTTTTGAATTACCAGACACCTAGATCTTCAATCCCATCGGCGATGCTCGGAGATTAAGGGGAAATATACGACCGGCAACCACCTCTCAGTTTAACCTTCCAGCCAGAGGAAGTCAAAATATTTTTAGAATGACAGTAGATAAAAGCAAGATGGAGCAAAAAGAAGCATCATGAAGCAGGATACGACAACTATAAAATAATTTATAAAATCCGCTGTTTACAAGAAGAGGGCGTCATGCTGCATGCCGATTCTAGATAAGGTATGCAGCGGGCCCGGCGCCTGAAGAGAAAGCAGAGACGAACACGATTTGAACTAACCGGCGGGATTCGGACGATGCTCTGACGGATCTTAGACGCATCTTAGACGAATCTTAGACGCATCTTAATCGAGATGAGAGCAAATCGTTGATTATTAAACATTAAAAAAAAGAGATTTGAAAAAGCAATTATACAACCATCAGTGCGTCCCGAAATGTAGGATCCGTATGAAGACTTCCCGTTTTTTTGCTCGTTAGTCTTATAAACTCGGTACGGGCTTTTACCGCGGCGGCTTTTCCACTGTTGATTACTTTAATAAAGAGCCAAAAAACTAAATTAGCTCTGTCCTATAATCGAGAAGGCTTCTTCATTGTCGTCAAGAATTTATCATGGAATAAATTACTCAGGATCAGATCCCACAATCCAGATGAGCTGCCAAATTCAAACCACAATGAACTCTAAATAATAATCGCGTTATCTTATTGAAATACATATAATTAAATCTTGGAAGAAATTTCGTTGTGAAGGTATTTAAATGCTTATGCCAATTGCATTTTATAAATTAAAGATCAATTGATCGGACTCTATACGAAAAATAAATTTATAAAAAAGGTGTTTTTCCCCTAACAATTCATTAAAAGTGAATATATATTCGTTGGCACTAAATTAATTGGATTATGGAGACAGCAAATCAAATAACAGATTGGATTTCATTATCTGTTATTCTTGGCGCTTTAATAACCAGTATTGTTTATCGCAATAGGAGTGATCTTTTATCGATCCAAGTATATATAATTGCATCATTCATTTTCAACCTAATTGCCAAGGTTTTTGACTTTCATTCTAAAAACACTGCTTACAACCATATAAGTGAAGTTGTTTTAAATGTGTTTTCCTTGCTGGAAATATCACTATTATATTATTTCCTTTTCACTAGAATAAAGAGTCAAAAATTCCGTATTACAATCATCCTCTTTCTCTTAGCCTATTATTCCACATGTATAATCTTCTGGTCAATTAAAAAAAATTCATTTTATGCCTTTTCTCCTGATCTCTTTGGAATAGAATGTTTACTATTGGTAATTTCCTGCTTATTCTATTTATATGAAATTTTAAACTCAGACTTGTCTATTAATTTAAATTCTGATCCAAATTTTATTATTACTTGCGGGATACTATTCTATTTCAGCGTTTCTGCTCCATCTTTTTTCAGTTGGTATAACCTTAGGTTAATGGCGCCTAATATTTTAAGGATGCTAATTTTATCTAATTCAATTTTTTATGCTATTCTTTTCTTTTCAATTATGAAAGCCTATATATGTACTATTCCAAATATGAAGCAATAATTTTTCTGATAGTTATGACTTTTTTTATCGTAGTGATGGTAACATTCATTATTAGAATACTGTTTTTCGTACAGAAAAAACAAAGAAGATTCAATAATGATCTATTAGAAATTAAAGAAAACTATGATCTAGAGTTATATAAAGCTCAGTCAGAAATTCAAGAACAAACTTCATTGGAAATAGCAAGAGAATTACATGATAATGTAGGACAGAATTTATCACTGGCTAAACTCGGCTTAAGCACATTGGAACTGGATAAAAAAGATGAAGCAAAAGCGAGCATAACCGAGATTTCTGATATAATAGAAATAGCACTCCACAATCTTCGTCTTTTAACGCGGCTTATGAATACTGAAATCATCAGAAACGGCGGATTAATAAAATCAATCAATATGCAGGTTGATTTTATTCAAAGGGGAGGAAAATTTGATGCTCGTTTGGAAGTAACAGGAGAACCAAAAACGTTACCTGACACGAAGGAAATTTTTCTTTTTCGGATTGCTCAGGAAGCGATTAATAATATTATCCGACACTCAAAAGCATCGGAAATTTGGATTTCACTAGAATATTCAAAAAATTTCCTAGTTCTACAGGTACGCGATAATGGAAGTGGTTTCATTTTGGATGAAAAGATTTCCGGTCCCGGTCTAATTAGCGGTATTTATAATATGCAACGTAGAGCCAAAATAATAGAAGCCCGGTTTGAGATAGATAGTCAGGTTGGAAAAGGAACCTGTATTAAAGTAATTACCCCTTTCTAAATATTTATAAATATAAAAATATGCCACAAACACCAGTCAAAATCGGTTTGGTAGATGATCATATTTTGATCCGAGATGCGTTAGCAAATACAATAAGATCATTCGACGAATTTGATGTTTCGCTGCTTGCCGAAAATGGAAAGGATTTCATTGGAAAATTAAATCATACAAATATTCCTGAAATTCTCCTTCTTGATTTAAACATGCCTGAAATGAATGGACATGATACGATTCACTGGCTCTTAAAACACCATCCGGAAATCAAAATCTTAGTACTCTCAATGTATGACGCAGAATCTTTGATTCATTTGATAAAAGTCGGAGTCAGGGGTTTTATAAAAAAAGAAGCTTCACCGGCTGAATTAAGGCATGCGCTTCAAAGTATATTAACCACTGGAACCTACTGTTCATCAACCGTGACAAGTAGACTTTTCGGATTAATGAAGGATCTGGGAACAAAAAACTCATATTGGGGAACCATAATATTGAATGAATGTGAAATTTCCTTTTTAAAACTTGTCACTACAGAACTGACTTACAAAGAAATTGCACAAAAAATGAAAGTAAGTCCAAGAACCGTGGACAACTATCGAGATGCTTTATTCCTAAAATTAAATGTAAAAAGTCGCATTGGGTTAGCGGTGTATGCGATTAAAAGTGGAATTGTAACTCTCAATTTCTGAAATCTCAGTCTATCAGTTTATTACGCATCCCATACATGATTAATCCTGCTATCGTTTTTGCTCCCACCTTGGTTTTCATATTCTGACGGATGGTTTCTATAGTCCGTGGACTTAAAAAAACTTCTTTTGATATTTCCTCGGTGGTTTTATCCTGCGCCAGGAGACGAAGAATCTTGACTTCTTTTTCAGAGAATTTAATTGGATCGGGATAAAATTGACGAACCTGGCGTTTGGTTTGCAATTTTGAAAGCACCGCCTTATTTACCAGATCGTTAAAATAGAAATCATCATTCATACAGGCGAGGATGGCCTGGTAGATCTCTTCAGGATCAGTCGTTTTTGTGAGATATGCATTGGCGCCCATCTCCATCATCTTGGAAATCATTTCCTGATCGTCATACATAGTAAGTACAATGATCTTAACCTCTTCATATTCTTTTCTAAGGATCCCTATTGCATTAATACCGTCTACTTCCGGCATTCGGATATCCATAAGCAAAACATCCGGCTTCTTTAAAAGCATTTTATGGACCAGATCCCGCCCGTCTTCAGCTTCCCAAATGATCTTTAAGTAATCCTTATCCTTAAGAGCCATCTTGATGCCGTCCCGAAAAATTTTGTGATCGTCAGCTATGGCCACTTTAATAACTAATTCCGCAGTCATAAGGGATTGGTTGTAAAATTGTTTCTATGCGTTCAGATTATGATAATATATTATAATATGCCTGGATGCACACTTAAGTATAGCAATTTTACGATGGATAAGGTAAATACCGTATAATTGAAATTGAGCAATACTGCTCTGTTTTTATGATTGTGTTAACAGTACATTTGAATTAGAAAGTTGATTGGTAACGTTTCTTTCTCAAACCGTCCAATGTCCAAACTTACCGTCCAGTAAGATCTTCCAAAATCCTTGAAAATCCATAAAGTCCGGTATCAATCAACTTCTTTCTTTTTAATCTCCAAATTAACGCGGAAACCCTCGAATAATTGCAATTTCCGCAGTCCAGAACAACCAAACTAACGCAAAAGTCCCCGTTTTTGAAATCCTCTCCTCTTATCTAAGTGTTTCTATTTATCCACAACTCACTCATTATTTGGGGATAACGTGTTTTCTCTATCGTTAAATTCCTAATAAATCTAAAAAACCGACCGTAAAAATACGATTCGGTTGCAGGAACTTTACTCTACTTCAGGTGGGAGATTTTCGTCGTATATTTACTCAAACCCTCTACCACGCTGAATTTCAGGCAATTTAAGGTTTTTTTAACTATCATCTAAGCGTTGTTGAATCTTTTTTTTCGGGGTTAATTACGTAGTCTTTCACGAGAAAAACATTTAAAACTCTGATTATGAACAAAGAATCACTCGCCAAGGTACAGTTAGATTATCAAGCCATTGGAGAAGAAATTTCCCAGGAATTAGGTGCGAAGATGATAAAAAATCATCATGACAAGTACTCTAATCAAGAAAGTCATTCTTACATTATTGGAAAAAACATCATTGAGGCAATTTTGGCCCAGCCAGGTTGTGTTGGAATTGCGTTTGCTGATGCCATAAATGAATTTGGAAATAAAACATTAGTCTATGTTGGTCTTGACGCCAAAGGAAACGGCATCACTGAATTGACAACGGTTAACGATCATGGAAAACTTGCAGTAACGCCTGGAATGATAGGTGATCGTTTACTGCCTCCACCTACTGCTTGGTTTTGATTGTTTTGATCATGAATATAGTATAATTGGATGTAACTTTCTATATTTGAGTTATATCCAACTATCAGTGACTCAAATAATTAGTTCCATATCTTCTATCTTACCCATAGTTTTTTTCATTTTGTTTTGCATTAAAACAAATGAAAAAGGACTATGGGTAATTTTTTTATACTCAATTTTTTCCTCTGTTTCTGATTCCCTAGTTAGCTCCCAATGGGGCTCTCACAAAACATTTCTACTTTGGAACATTTATACTATTGTAGAGTATTCCTTCTTGGCTTATTTTTTTTATTTAACGATAAAACGACGTTCAGTAAGAGTACTAATTACCGTTTTCTCCGCGTTATTCTTCATTGTTTTCTTCATCCTGTTAAAAAGTATAAATATTCGCTTTAATTCAATATTAAGCTTTTTTAGCCAAGCTAATATACTTGTACTATGCCTGGTATATATTTTCACGAGCATGAATCAGAATACGGAATCATTAAACATTCTCAATCCAGTCTTTCTAATAGTTATTGCACTACTTTTTTATGTTGCATGCACGCTTTTCTTATTCATTATTGCAAATAAATTATCAGAAGGTGAAATGGCAAAATATTGGCGAAACATCACAGTTTATAGTAACATCCTGACTAACTTATTATTTGCTGCCGCCTTTCTATTATACCGTTTTCAACATAAAAACCCGACCCATGAAAGCCATTCTGTTGATTTTACCAGCCCGAACGACCGGTAAACCATCATCACCTAAACCCTGACCCTTCCTAATGATACTATTGCAAGCAATTGGCTCTGATAACAATATTTCCATGGTGCTGTTTTTTGGCACCATCGGAATGCTGGCGCTGACGATCGGACTGATCGTCTTCATCAGCTTCCACCAGCGAAAAGTTATCCGCTACCAGCAACAGCTCCAGCGCATGGAGCAGGACCAGCAAAAAACTTTATTGAACGCTTCCATCCGCCTCCAGGAAGAAGAACGCCAGCGCATTGCGGCCGACCTGCATGACGATGCCGGTCCCCTGCTCGCCACGGCGCGCCTATACCTCAATGAGAATTTTGTAAACCTCGACAAACAGACCCAGCTCCAGAGCATTTATAATGCCAAGCAGATCATCGACGATACCATCCAGCTGATCCGCAATATCTCGCATAGCCTGATGCCGCCGACACTGAAGAATTTCGGTCTCGAGTCCGCCGTGAATGATCTGTTCCAGAAGATCAGCGGTTCCGGCAGCATGAATGCCAGCTCCCGTTTTCACGATTACCGCGAACGGCTTAAGGCTGAAAACGAACTGATCATTTTCCGCGTGATCCAGGAACTGATCAATAATATCCTCAAACACAGCAATGCCAGTTTTATACACCTCACGCAGAATACCAGCGGGAACCGCTTTTTTATCCGCCTCCACCACGACGGCCGCGGATTAACACAGGCAGATTTTGAAAAACTGGGTAAGAGTAATGTCGGTCTGGGTTTGAAAAATATCCAGAGCCGGCTGAAAGTGCTGCAGGGGAAAATATTTTTTGAGAAGGATATGTCTCAGACATATTATAAGGTGACCATTGAAATGAACCGCGAGGATGATTTGAGGCCGGACAACGAAAGCAATTAAAACGTATTTTTACGTCAGAAGATTTGTAACTGATGGGTTTTATAAAAGTAGCCATTGCCGACGACCATAAGATTTTCCGAAAAGGAGTGATTCTCTCCCTTCGGTCCTATAGCAATATCAAGTTCGTACAGGAAGCGGAGAACGGCCAGGAACTGCTCGACGGCCTGGCGGTGTCACAACCGGATGTGATCCTGATGGATCTGCGCATGCCCCTGAAGGATGGCATCGAAACCACGAAGTCCATCGCCAAATTATATCCCCAGATCCATATTATTGCGCTGACCATGTATGAGGATGAACGCTTCGTGAGCCATATGATGGAGATCGGGGCCAATGGTTACCTGCTGAAAAGCGCCGACCCCTCCGAGATCAAACGCGCCATCATGGAGGTTTCCTCCAAGGGATATTATCTCAATAATTTTGTGAACCGCATCCTGCTGAAAAAATCCCATGCGCGTACCAAAGTTATCCCCAACCTGAATACGGAAGTTACCCTCAGCGAACGCGAGCGGGAAGTGATGAAATATATCTGCATGGAATTTACCGCCCAGGAGATCGCCCAGAAACTCGAAGTGAGCCCGCGCACCGTCGAAGCCATCAAAGACCGGCTGATGGAAAGGTTCGGTGCAAAAAATACCGCCGGACTGGTTTTCTTTGCGGTTAAGAACAACCTGATCGATTAATATATTTTTTAGTAATATAAAAGATCGCTGATGCAGGAACTCTTCAAGGCCGGCAAATATCTGTTCGCGTTCTCCATCATCGCTTTTGGTATCATACAATTTGGCGTACAGGAATTTATGAAAGGTTTTCTGCCCATGCCCGATAGCCTGCCCGCCCGGGATTTTTTTCTGAATTTCATCAGTACGCTCTTCGTTGCCGGCGGCATCGTCATGTGCATCCCAAAAACAAGGTATCGCGCGGCGCTGCTGGTGGGCATCCTGCTTTTTATCCTCTTTATATATCCGCATCTGTTCCTGCTCCTGCCTGATATTCATAATCCAAATCCATGGACCGCTTCTGCCGAGGATCTGGCAATGACCTCCGGGGCATTCATCATCGCGGGTGACGCTCAAAATCCAGCCCTGCCTTCGGGCAAATCCGCCCTTGCCCGTAACGGCCGAATATTATTTGCCTTCTCGCTGATCGTCTTTGCCGTGCAGCATTTCATGTATGCCGATTTCATCGCCACCCTGGTGCCCGCCTGGATACCCTTCAAATTATTCTGGGCCTATTTTATCGGTGTCGCCTTTTCCCTGGCTTCTGTCAGCCTTCTTACTAATATAAAAACCCGGCTGGCCGCTGCCCTGCTCGGGTTTATGTTTTTATTCTGGGTGATCTTCCTGCATCTGCCCCGTGTTGCCGGCGATACGCATATAGAACCTGAAAAGACCAGCATGTTCATCGCACTCGCGATGTGCGGTGTGTTTTTTACGATAGCGGGTGAAGAGGAAGGGAAATAATGGGGGCTTACTGGTATATCCTGCGGCACAACTGGTTGAAAGTATTAACTATGAAAATAATATGCTGGCAACCGTGAGCCACGGTCTGAACAATGGGGGTAATAGGTATCAATTAAAAATTTAGAAATTCATTCAAATGAATAATATTCAGTCACCAATGAATTCCAATTGGACCTTCACTGAAAAATTCACCTTCCGGTTTTGTTTCGTCTTTTTTTTATTATATATCTTCCCTTTCCCACTGAATACAATCCCATTTTTCAATGAGCTGCTTTCCCTAAATCAAAAAATCGCCGGGTGGTATGATGAGCTTCTAAATGTTTATTATAATATCTGGCATGGAATTGTTCCCTGGACAGGAAAACACATACTGCATCTTTCGTACAGTATCGTCACATTTACGAATGGCAGTGGTGATACAACATATGATTATGTATTGTTTCTTATTTATATTAACATATCCCTGCTGGCAGCCATCATTTGGACCTTATTCGACCGGAAAAGAAACAAGTATACATCTGCCTTATACTGGCTTCGTGTTCTGGTCAGGTATAATCTGGCGATCATTTTATTTAGCTATGGATTTAGCAAAGTATTTCACGTACAAATGTCTTCGCCCTTCTTATTCCAACTGGTCCAACCCTTTGGCGACAAATCTCCCATGGGCCTTGCCTGGTCTTTTGTAGGCTATTCCAAAGCGTATAGCGCGTTTACAGGTTGGGGAGAAATTATCGGCGGCGGGCTGCTCTTTTTCAGACGAACGACAACTTTTGGCGCACTCCTTAGCATGGTGGTTATTGGAAATATTGTAGCAATTAATTTTTGCTACGACGTGCCGGTAAAATTATATTCATCGACATTGTTCATCATGTCAGTCTTCCTGGCCGCACCTGATCTGAAACGATTGTTAAATGTATTTATTTTAAACAAGACAACCCAGCCGGTTATCTTTAAAAACTTCGTGCACAAAAGATGGCAGCAAATTGCTGTCAGATGTTATAAAGCCCTGTTTATAATATATGCATTTTACAGTAGTATATCAGGAAGTTTAAATGGTCAGCGGGAATATGGAGACAAAAGAACATTACCTCCTTTATATGGTATATATAATACGAGCGCATTCATCCGGAATAAGGATACCATACTCCCACTAACAACAGACACTACCAGGTGGAAACAGCTAATTATTGACTTTGATAAAAGCGTTCAGATTAAATTTATGAATGACAAAATTCAATGGTATAGTTTTTCTGTGGACACTGTACAACACCGGGTTAGTCTGAATTCTTATGTTGATACAATAAGCAAATCCATTCTTTCGTATAAAATAGATGGTTCATGGTTGACCTTAACCGGAAATTTGTTCGATGATTCTGTTTATATACGCCTGAATAAATACGATCCGCAGTCATTTAACCTGATGAACCGTGGTTTCCATTGGATCAATGAATATCCATTTAACAGGTAGTCGGGGAAAAAAAATCGTCAGTAGCGGGCTATTCAAATTGGTTGATTTGACCGGTAGATGCATGTACTGCTTTCCATTGATAACTATGAGGGTCCATAGATTTTTTGCGGCTGGTTAACAGTTCAATAGGCACGTGTATAAATCTGTCGTGCATATATCCAATAACCAATCCTGTTTTTCCGGCCATTGCTGCGTGAACAGCGTTTCGGGCAAACATATCGCAGAGTATGGCATCTGCTGAATTGGCCGCACTGCTGCGTACTATATAACTTGGATCAATGTAGCGCATCACTACAGGAATATTTTCAGTTCTGAAATATTTTTCAATACGATCCCGCAGAAATAATCCTATGTCTTGGGCCTTTATGTTTCCGGAGTCGTCTTTTTTCAATTCATCTACAGTAAATAGATTCTGGCCGGCCCCTTCGGCTACTACGATGAGTGCATGTGAACGATTAATAATACGCTCTTTTAAAGCAGCAAGAAATCCATTGGGACCTTCCAGTTTAAAAGGCACCTCAGGAAGAAGTGCAAAGTTTACATCCTGGCTGGCAACCGTTGCACCGGCAGCCACAAATCCTGCATGCCTCCCCATGAGTTTTACAAGCGCAATGCCATTCTCAACACTCTGTGCCTCGTTATGTGCATTACTCAGGATTTTACTCGCTTCCGATACCGCAGTCAGGTAGCCGAAAGTCCTGGCAACAAAAGCCACGTCATTATCAATTGTCTTTGGAATGCCGACTACCGCCAGGGGGTAGCCGCGCTTCCTGGCTTCCCGGAACAATTCATTACCGCCTCGCTGGGTTCCATCACCACCTACTGTAAAGATCATATTTACTCCCCGTCGAATCAGGTTGTCAACTGCGATACTGAATATCCACCGGGCCTCTCGAAGTACCCAAAACTGTTCCACCTTCTTTATGAATTTTATTTACAAATTCAGGAGTAAGCACAACGGGCTCTTTTCCTTTTGAAGGATCCAAACCCTGGTAACCTCCACGAAAACCAAGTACCTTTTTCACTCCATAGGCGTAATGAAGTTCCAGGAATATCGATCGTATAACATTATTCAGGCCGGGACAAAGGCCACCACAAGTAACAATGCCTGCGCATGTGTGCTTCGGATCAAAAAATAATTTTGCACGAGGTCCTGCCAATTCGAATTCCAACTCTTCTTTTTCAGTTGATGTCGGATCTGTTACAATATTTTCAGGAATGTGGAGACTATCACTTATACTATGCCCTATTGGAGATTCAAATTTTGCTTCGCCCAAAATAGTTATATTCATTGCCCTGATCGATTTAAACTTTTTAAATGAAGGTACTATGTTATGCTAGCCAAAAATATAATGTCCCGGCCACTTAAAAACTGGAAAGTTTTATAAATGTAGTCAGGTACAATCTTGAAAAAGTGAAATTTTATCCAGGAACTTCCGGTGAGCCCACCAGCCTTCGGTGATTTCACTCGTCTTCTCCCTCGTTGACGTACAAATATTTTATGTAAATAGTCACATTGAGTACTTTTACAATAGAGAAAGTGAAAAGGTTTGAGCCTAATGGGTTTAAGCAAAATTTGTTACAGATTAGTAACAGGCTCTATCCTATTACACAAAACATAAAAGTTGTGTAGGCAATATCATTAAATTACAGCGAGTGATTTCGATTATTTTTTTTATCCCTGGAAAATACTATTGTTTACATAAGACATTTTCAAGCCTATTTTATAAAACGGTGAATTGCTTTATCAGCGTTATCTTGGAATGTAGTATTTTTCAGATCAGTGTAAAACGTACTCTGGTCAACCATGTCACCTGATAACTTACCCTGTTTACTTGCATAAAAAATGCCACTTTTATATCGCTCATCTGAAATACCATCTACAAAGCGCTTTGCACCTACTTCCAGTTTATGCACCATTCCCCCTATCAAAGGGAATACAACAGGCATCATCAAATACTTCAGCATAAATTGCATTGCCGGGGGAAGATTATTTGGTGCCTGAGTTCCCTTTGTGTTCCCGGGACTCATAACAACAAATTTTAGGTCGGGATATTTTCTTGCCATTGACAAGGTCCACATAGTTGCTGCATATTTGACATATCCGTATGCTTGCGTTACATCAAATTTATTACCAAAATATGAACCGTCAAGCACAGCAGCAAACTCATCTACAGAAGATGTTTTCATTGCCACCGGTTTCATTCCAAGCATCTTTACTCCTGGTACAGCTTCCGCACTGACTGATAGCACTGCTTTTTTCAACTTATCATCTTTTATTAATTCTTCCACTAAAATTACATGGCCTAAAATATTTGTGGCAGCTAAGTCATTCATTCCGGAGAGCGTAAGTTTCGCAGCCGTTTTCCCCACCATTCCACCTGCATTTAAAATTACTGCATCAATAGGTTCCTTAATTTTTTCTACCGCTTTTCTTACAGAATTTGCATCAGAAACATCTCCAATAATAATTTCAAAAATCTTTCGTTTCGTTTTCTCCTCAAGTTCTTTTTTTGCCTCCTCGGCTTTCGCTTGATTTCTGCAGAAAAGAATTATCTTTTTTGTTTCTTTTTTCAACGCTAACTGTCGGGCAGCCTCTTTCCCAAGCCCAATATTTGCTCCGGTTATTAATATGCTTTCGTTCATTTTTCTATTCTTTAATTAAGTAGATATATAAGTTATGTGTTTAAGAATTTGATGAGTTAATTGTTCAATGCAGAAGGCATGCTTTAACGTATTTTAATTCGATAATGCAATATTACGACTTTCGTAATTAATAGCTAAAATTTTTTTGCCCTTTATTTTTAAGCCACTATTGCGTCAGCAAGTTTACTGATGTAGTTGATCAATGTATTATGCTCTTTCTCGTTAAAGCGGGAAAGGATTTTTTTTGTCCTTGCTTTCCTTCGTGTTAAAAACGTTTCATAAGATTCCAGACCTTTTACACCAAGGCCAACCTTCACCACGCGCCTGTCTTCATCAGAGTTATGACGCACCAGGAACTTATTTGCAACAAGTTTATCTGCAATACTTGTTAGCGTGCTTAATGGCGCTTTTAGATTATCTGCTATCTCGCTCATTTTGACACTTTTATTGTGTCCTACAAAGACGATTATCATTAGTTCCTTTTCATTGACATCTCCGCATAACTGACAACAATGCTCCGACTCGCGTTTTATTGCACTGGTCAGGCTCAACATGGCAGAAACAAACTGGTTCAACTTATCATCCTTCGCAGACATGGTAAATTATTTTATCTGTGTTATTAAATGCTGCAAAGCTACGAAGTTCGAAATAAAATAACCAGTCTACTCCTTTCGAAGATCGGCCGCGAACTTGACGAGGGAAATCAGGTAATGCGCGCCGGACCGACTGACAACTTCTTTCAGGACATACCGGTTAAGCTTCGTTGACAAAGTATGACACCGTGTCTGCCCCATTCCCACTAATATTTTTGTAATCGATTCGCTGCTTTCTAAACCTGAATTGTTGTCCAATGATTACTAACCAACCTGCCTGAGTAATCATCATTACCCGATGCTGCCAGCCTATTGCGATATCAGGTCCAAATTTTCCATCGGCAGGTAGTTGTTCCTGTACTGTTCCTATAAAACAGAAGAATCCAAACCAGACTAACAACAATGATATAATTAGTAAATAACTGTTTACCTGCCAGTCCCTGTTTCTGATAAATGAAATGGTAATCAAAATAGCAGCAAAGGGAATCAGGTCCAGCGTTGTCCCGGCTTGATGCAGCCTTCCTGAAAGGGTTACCAGGCTGGCCGGCGTATTCAGTGCATCAGGTTTGAAAATAGCCGCCAGTATCATCCCTGCAGAAGCTATCATCAACATGATCAAGCCTGTTTTTCCTACCATATTCAGTTGTTCCCATAAAGCTAAAACAAGAAAAATACAACTGAGTGCCAGATATAAAAAAGCTATTTGCATCAGCCATCCAAACCGGCCTCTTTCATATTCACTTACAAAATTCCAGGATGGCGCAATGTCAGGTTTAATAAAATGCAATGCTGCGAGAATAAGAATAAATAACAGGCTGCACCAAAACGACCAGTTTATTAATTTACTACTACCCATGGTTTTTACTTTTTTCTGTTATTTTCAGAGAATGCTTTTAACTTTTATAGTCAGTTCCGTGTTACCTGTACTGGGCCGGTAAACGACAAATCTGACTCTGTCTCCCGCATTTCGCAACATGGATTTGTATAACTGAAGGTTTTTGGAGATGTTTTCATTTACACTGATTACGACATCATCCACCTTGAATCCGGCTTTGTCTGCCGGTGAATTTATCATGACGTCACCCACACGAATTTCCCCTTCAATCAAGTATAGATCCAGACCCGTATATGAATAGTCAAACGGATCATTGAAATGCGAATTGGGGGTCAGATAAAAAATCCTTTTGTCATAGTTCAATATGATATTAAACCTGCGTAAAACATCATTCCCGATCAATCCGGCAAGCAAGGGATAAGAAGTAATATGATAAACATCTTCGAAAATATGTGTCGGGAGGTTTCTAAACCGGTAGGGACCGAGTTTAAGTTCCTTGATCGTGGTTACATGCATAATTACTTTTCCGCCGATACCCTGAGCCTGTATGGGAAACGGTTTTTTTTCGGGATTTAAAATCGAACTGTCCCCGATAAAATCTGAATTCAGTAAAACGCAAAGACCCGCTCCCGTATCAAAATAGAAACGCGCCTTCACTTCCCGGATATCCTGAATCCCGGCCCACTCTGCGGGAAGAATGGAGAATGTCGGTTTGAGTGTAAATCCGCCCTTTGGATAAATGAATTTACCCTTAGAATATACATACATCTCACTACTATCGTAATCAATTCTTACAATGTAACGTGTGTAAAAATCATCTCCGATAATTCCGTCTACCCGGTCTCCATATTCGCTGCTTAAGATTTCATAATCGCCCACATGAAAATCAAGGCTGTCAACCCTTGTCTGACCGAGTAACAGGGATTGATTGTTGACATAACTTAATCTTCGTACACCGCCAACGCCACTGATTAATTTATCCGTAAGAACCGGTCGTATGTTCATCCTTACACAGGTCGTTGAATCCAGTGAAACGCCTGCGCTTCCGGTATCCATGATGAAATTCAACGTATCCGGATAACCCGCCAGCTGTGCCCTGATCACCACAATACCCCCTGCAAAAGTAGAAAAGGGAACATGGGCAATTAGTTTGGCGGAAGATGTTAAGTTTTTTTGCGCCTGAACGCCGGTGATACTTAATAAACCCAGAAAATAACAACCCAGTAATTTACCTGAAATAAATACTGAAATAAACTTGTTCATATCCTCATTAAACCATCAAAGGCTTCTTTAATTTCATCCGGAAAAGTTTCTGCGCGCACACCAAACACCGTAATATCTTCCTGTTGTTTCATGATATAAAGACAACGGGACCGACGGAATCCGGACATGAAACCGGATTATTTTAAATAATTCGGAGGAGATAAAGTATCACCCTCGTTGACTTTCAATCCTTTGCGCAATTATACTGGGAAAGCCAAGGTGGTTTTGCCCAAAGATTTCCCATCAGGAATACCTGTTACTCAATGGCCATTACTGATTACCCATCAGGAATACCTGTTACTCAATGGCTATAAGAACTTATAGATAGTTCCGGCAATTTCACAAAGCAAACAGTGATAATTGAATATAGCTATAGCTGTTTGTTCCATCTTTTTTTAACCCTTAAAATCTCTTTCATGAGAAAATTATACTTAACCGCAAAAATGATATCCATCGTTTTTACCGTAGTTTTTTTATTTACTTCCTGTAATCATGATAAGCCCGTCATAAAACAGCATTTCAAAATAAGCATAACAAACTGGTACAGGGTATCGCCCACGGCACCAACACCTGTTGTAGTAAATGGAATAACGTATGTGAGCTCAGCTAATCTGGTAGTAAGCGGAGATGGAACGGCTACCGGTTTGGGAAACATTAAAAGTTATGGCAACGTACTTGCCTACGCCACAGATGTTGAGGCACCACCGGCAGGATCAATTGGTGCGCCCGTATATGATATTCCGGGATATCCGATTTTAGGCGCCCCATTGCCTTTAATACAAACAGGAGATTTCGACGGTGTTCCTGCAGTCATTGCGGATTTTCATGTTCCAAGCAGTGTACTAGGCAATGTTATTAATCTGGTTTTATATAATGATAAAGGTGATGCTCTCTTTCTTTCCAATATTCCCGGAACAGGAACTTCAACTCCCATTTCAGCAACCGTGGGCGGCTATACCAATGAGACACTGATATTGGGCGGAGCGGGCAAATTTATTCATGCAACCGGTAAACTGGACAATTCGGGGCATTTTAGTTTTATTGATCCTTATGACGGACTGGATATTTATGAGGGATGGATTATTTACTAAAAGAAACAGATTTTTACAGATAGAAAATCTTATAAAAAATCTTTTGAAGGCATCGTCTCCTTATAGGGGACGATGCTTTTTAATATTTGTCAAACATCATCTTCTGTGAGCCCTCGCCTTCCATCCAATTTCTCTTGAAATAAACAAGCTTACTACTTATCTTGATGTTGTAGTGCAAATGAATGAAGCGATTTACAAATAGCATGACATACACGCAGTTTAAGCCTGATCCTATATTGTCGCCCTATATCGATGCTTATTGGGAAGTGACCAGTGATGAAAAAAAACCATTCACCGAACGCATCATGCCGGATTGTTGCATTGATATTATTATAAACCTGGGAACCGATGTGGTTGCAGACGGCAGCGGCTTTAAAATGAAAAATGAAAGAGCTTACCTGGTGGGTACCATGACACGCTATAAGGATACCGTCCGGGAGCCGGGTACACGCCTCGTAGGTATACGTTTTAAGCCTGCCGGTTTTGTTCAATTCTTCAGGTATGACCCCTTGAATGAATTTACAGACAAGACCGTTGAATTTGAAAAAAGATATACTCCTCCGTTCAATATAATAGACAATGACTTCACCGAAAATCTAAACCGTTTTTTCCTTAAGAAATTATCACCGCTCAGGCAATCCATTTTTCCAATACTTGGCCACGTATATGAGAGAAAGGGTCAGATAAGCGTGATGGAATTAGCTAAAAATAATTTTATCATTGTCAGGCAGCTGGAAAGAATGTTTAGCCAGCACATGGGTATTAGTCCCAAGGCATTCATCAATTTTGTTCGTTATCAATTTGCCTTTCAAAACATCCGTCAGAGCTACTCAGCTCAGAGTTTAGAAGATATCTCATTTGACTGCGGCTATTATGACTATGCTCACCTGTCCAACGAGATAAAAAAATATTGTGGCGTTTCCCCCTCCCAACTATAATTTGTCGCATTTTTCCACGGCCTGAATGGGAAGCCGACTGTAGGTTTGTAATCAAAAAATGAATGCAAGAATATTTGTTGGCTCACTATTCCTGGTGACCAGTTTATCAAACATTGGACTCTATCATAAATCAGACATTACAATGAAACCACGCATAACTGTCCTTACCATCGGTGTTGATGATCTGGAAAAGTCATATGCATTCTATCACAACGCATTGGGTTTATCATCCAAAGGAATCGTCGGGAAAGAATTTGAACATGGAGCCATCGCTTTCTTTGAATTGCAAAACGGGTTAGAGCTTGCACTGTACCCACGCAAGTCTCTTGCCTTGGATGCCGGGATTGCCCAGTCTGCTCCCAGTCCGACCGAATTTTCCATCGGCCATAACGTGAGGAGTAAAGCAGCAGTTGATTCCCTGATGGAATTGGCGAAAAAAGCCGGGGCAAAAATAAAGGAACCTGCGCAGGAAAGATTTTGGGGCGGTTACAGCGGGTACTTTCAGGATCCTGATGGCCACCTTTGGGAAGTGGTTTACAATCCTAATATGATACCAGCTGATTAAAGCTGCATAATATGAGTTGGATCCACGTGGGGTTGTGAATTTATCATAGATAAAATAATGTTTTAAATGAATTACGTCTATACAGAAGATTTTAAAACACAATAAGTTCACACCATATTTTTAATGCTTTTCCATATCAGGAACCATTTTAGTTGCAATATTAATAATGCTTTGCTTACTTTCCTTTGTATATAGAATTGCTGGAATATAACTTAAGCCATTCAGTTGAATCGACTTAGTCGAACCTTTTTGTAATTCAAGTACGATGGATGTGTCCGACTTGATTTCATTGCCGAACGAATCTGCCATCTTGATGAATCGATATATGGAATGCGCTTCTAATAAGTATGCTACTATCCAAAGAGAGTGCGAAAGCGCCTTTTTTAATATTAAATCCCTCTTCTGAATTAAAATAAATTGAATCGCCTGTTTTCCTTTGTACTGATGAGATGATTATTACAGAAGAATCATTGGGAAAGTAGTAGGTATCAAAATCTCCATTTGTCCAATTAATTGTTTCTGGTATCCATATACCCTTTAATTCGGTTATCAGCTTGTTGGACAATTTAGTTGTCGATGGTTTTGCTGTCTGCGAGCAACTATACAAAAAGATAAACACCAAAATAATTATTGTTTTCATGCATCATTCTCCTTTAAAATCCTACTTAATTCCTTTTCTATTGCGCCATATCCATGCAACCCATAGCTAAATAAATTATCCGCTTCCTTTCGGGTTATCAAATATCGTCCTTCGCTAAGTAGCGTATCATCATATTGAACCGCATAAAACTTTTCAGTAATCGGATGCTGCATTTTAAACATAGGTATTGGCCATTCTGCCTTATTAAATTTAAAATCAGTTTTTAATACCGGCCATTCCCCATTTTCAATACCTCCTGAATTAAATTTTCCAATTAGTGCGACAACTCTGATATCAACATTATCGGTTTGAATTTCAGTAGGAACCAAAGGAAAAATGCATTTAAAAAAATAACCCAGTAGGATTGATTTATACTTTCTGGCGACTAGTCCAATACCAAATCCTCCTTGTTGCAAAGGCACAGCCACCACATCTCCTTCCTTAGGAACAATTTTATTTTTTGCCATTTTATCTTATCATGCCTTCAAATTTTCCGTACCCGTAATATTCTCACCTAAAATCCTGCTTAACTTTTCTTCTAAAGCACCATATCCAAATATTACATGACTATATAAACTATCGGCTTCTTCCTTAGCAATGGAATATCTCCTTTCATTAACTAATGTATCGTCATTAATTACTGCAAAATATTTCCCAGTTATTAAATCCTGCCTCATAAATGTCGGCACAGGCCATCTTTCCTTATTAAAATATAAATCCGTTTTTAAAACCGGCCATTCTCTATTTTCAATACCTCCTGAATTAAATTTTCCAATTAGCACGAACATCTTTAATATCAATTTTATCTGTCAGAATTTCAGTAGGAACTAAAGGATAAATGCAATTAAAAAAATAACCCAATAGGATGGATTTATACTTTCTGGCGATTAGTCCAATACCAAATCCCCCTTGTTGCAACGGCAAAGCCACCACATCCCCCCTCCTTAGGAACAATTTTATTTTTTGCCATTTTATCTGGTTTTCTTAAGATACTTTTCTACGGCCTGGAGATATTTTTCCCGTTTCGCACTGCGAGTGAGACGGAAGAGAAATAAATGCGAGCTTATAATGAGTGAATTTTATTAACGAAGATCTGAAAAAAAGTAGTCACTTTAGAGACACACCCTCTAAACCTTATCACTTTTAAAAGTGATTTTTATCAATATTTAACTTCCGGTTTGAACTGCATCTAAATCAGCAACATGGCGTCGCCGTAATTGCCAAACCGGTATTTGTCCCTGATCGCCTTTTGATATGCTTCCATAATAAGGTCATAGCCGGCGAATGCGCAAACCAAAATCAACAGACCTGTTTTGGGAAGATGAAAATTTGTAATCAGAGAATCTGCAATATTGAATTGATAGGGCGGGTGAATGAATGTATTCGTCCATCCTTCAGAAGGCTTTAATAATTTCTCAGCCGTAACGGAAGACTCCAGTGCACGCATGGTTGTAGTACCGACAGAACAAATACGATGTTTTCCCAAACGTGCTTTATTCACTATCGTGCAGGCTTCTCTTTCCACCCGGTAATATTCTGCATCCATTTTATTCTTACCCAGATCCTCCACCTCCATCGGGCGAAAAGTGGCCAGTCCGGTATGCAACGTTATTTCAGCAAAATGAATTCCTTTTATTTCAAGTCTTTTAATGAGCGTCTTGCTAAAATGAAAACCCGCGGTGGGTGCCGCAACGGCCCCTTCATGCTTTGCATAAACGGTCTGAAATCTTTCTTTGTCTTCTTCGTCAGGTTTGCGCTTGATATATTTTGGGAGCGGTGTCTCACCCAGGATTTCAATCATCTCACGAAATGCATCATTGGTGCCGTCCCACAAAAACTTAACGGTACGTCCACGGCTTGTCGTATTATCAATCACTTCTGCAACCAGTTCTTCATGATCTCCGAAATAAAGCCGGTTACCGGTACGTATTTTTCTGGCGGGATCCACTGTTACATCCCACAGTTTGTTGGCCCTGTCGAGTTCCCTGAGCAAAAAGACTTCAACCTGTGCGCCCGTTTTTTCCTTCCGGCCATACATCCTGGCGGGAAATACTTTGGTATTATTGACGACAAAAACATCCTGATCATCATAATATTCCATGACATCCCTGAAATGCCTGTCTTCGATTTGTCCGGTCTTTCGATGCACCACCATCATACGGCTGTCATCTCTTGTCCTGGCAGGATGCTGAGCGATCAAATTAAGAGGCAGGTCATAGGCGAACTGGGAGAGCTTCATTCAATATGTTATTTATAAACTTATACAGATCGGCGACCGGGCGTTAACCGGGCATATTTAATGCATTGAACATCAGAGTGAAACTATTGAGTTAAATTCGCAAACGGGATTATCAGCCTGGTACGAAAGAGAACTGTGTTTGACGTTTCGATTTTTACCGTTGTGCAAAATTACCGTGTCGATATACCCTGTGCTGTGCATTTTATCACTTTTAAAAGTGACTTTTATCAATTTTTAATGAGTTAAACCTGGGTCCCTTATGAGCCTGTCTGGTATTTTTCCAATCGAAAAATGGGATTTTAAGAGTGAATCCATACTGGCTGCTCTTTCACCAGAGGATTTTGAACTGCTTACATTACATCAAACTGAGCAGGTTTACAAAAAAGGAGAAATCATATTCCGGGAAGGCGCTTATCCATCCGGAATCTATTACATCACCAATGGGAAAGCAAAAAAATACAAGATAGACGGCGAGGGAAAGGAACAAATCATATACGTGGCAAATACGGGTGAGCTCATTGGTTATCACGCCATATTATCCGAGGATCGTTATCCGGACTCAGCTGCTGCCCTGGAAGAAAGCAGGATTTCTTTTATTCCGAAAGATGACTTTTTAATGGTTCTCCAGCAATCGGACACTTTGAGCAAACGTTTGTTAAAAACGCTTAGCCATGAATTTGCCGTATTAATCAATGGCCTGACCTTATTTGGACAGCGATCCGTAAGGGAACGACTGGCGCTTCAGCTGGTGGTGCTCAGAGAAAAATATAAAATTGATTTTCATCCCGGAATGCCGGTTGTCATTAATATGTCGAGGGATGATTTAGCGAGTCTGGTAGGAACGGTCCGCGAAAATGTTGTCCGGATTCTCACCGAATTTAAACAGGAAGAGATTCTAAGAACAGAGGGAAGAAAAATTATCATTTTGAATGTAAATAAGCTGGTGGAAATAGCGAATTATAAATAGACCGGCTCAGGTCCATACATCTCATTCTTAAAAGTGAGAAAGATCACTTTGCAGCCGCATCGTTTTTAATAAATTGCTGGCACCCCGGTATGCTAAAAGCAATGAATGTTCAGACCAAAGATTTTTGATACCCTTAAGAACTACAATCGTCAGCAATTCCAAAAGGACCTCCTGGCCGGGTTGATTGTCGGTCTGGTCGCGTTGCCCCTGGCCATCGCCTTTGCTATTGCATCCGGCGTATCTCCGGAAAAAGGATTGTATACAGCCATCATTGCAGGATTTATTATTTCTGCTCTGGGAGGCAGCCGGGTTCAGATCGGTGGACCCACCGGTGCGTTTATTGTAATCGTTTATGGTATTGTACAGGTGCATGGCATCAACGGCCTGATCATCGCCACATTTATGGCCGGGATTATGCTCATTATAATGGGCCTGGTGCGGCTTGGATCCATCATTAAATTCATACCCTATCCTTTGATAACCGGTTTCACCAGTGGTATCGCACTCATTATTTTTTCTTCCGAGGTGAAAGGACTTTCTGGGTCTGAAGATGGGAGCCGTTCCGGCGGATTTTTTAGACAAGTGGGTAAGTTTTATCCATAATATAAAGACAGTCGATATTTATACGATTCTGATCGGGGCTTCCACCATTGCGATCATCATGCTATGGCCAAAAATTACCCATAAGGTACCAGGCTCTTTAATTGCCATTCTGCTCACCACGGCAGTCATGCAGTTTCTGCACCTGCCGGTGGAGACCATCGGCAGCAAATTCGGAAGCATTCCATCTTCGCTGCCGGCACCGGTATTCCCCCATTTGGATATTGCTACGATCAGAAATCTGATACGACCGGCATTCACGATTGCATTACTCGCGGGTATTGAGTCATTATTATCAGCCGTTGTAGCCGACGGGATGATCGGGGGAAATCATAAATCCAATATGGAATTGATTGCGCAGGGCACGGCTAATATTTTTTCAGCCGTCTTTGGTGGCATACCGGCAACCGGAGCCATCGCCCGTACGGCTACCAATGTAAAAAACGGTGGCCGCACGCCGGTAGCCGGAATGATCCATGCCATTACGCTATTGCTCATTTTACTTTTTTTTGGCAAATGGGCTTCGCTCATACCGATGGCAACCCTTGCCGGCATCCTGATCGTTGTCGCTTACAATATGAGCGAGTGGCAACATTTTCTGTTCGTTTTAAAAGGTCCCAGAAGTGATATGGCTATCCTGCTTACAACATTTCTCCTGACCGTATTGGTTGACCTGACGGTAGCGATCGAAATCGGTATGGTGCTGGCTTCATTTCTCTTTATGCGCAATATGATAAAATTCAGTGATGTCAGTGTCATAACGAAAGACTTTGAGGGAAGAGAAACCGGGGCAGATGCAGAGTCCCTGGAACATTTTACGATTCCTAAAAATGTAGAAGTTTTTGAAATTACAGGGCCTCTTTTTTTCGGAGCAGCCTATAAATTTAAAGAGGCCATGAGAGTGATCGAGAATCCTCCCAAAGTATTGATCATCCGAATGAGAAAAGTTCCCATCATTGATGCAACGGGCATCAAAACGATTCAGGAAGTTTACAGGGAATCCAAACAGAGTGGCACGCAATTGATTTTATCAGAGGTCCACAGCGGCCAGATAAAAGAGCAATTGAAAGAGGCCCGGTTATTATTTGCCATTGGCAAAGCCAATGTTACAGAGACTTTTCAGGGTGCTATCGAACGAAGTAAAGTCATCATGGGGGTGCCCACATAAATCCCATGTCAACAAAAAAGTTCACTTTCTTTGATACTAACTCCCCACCCTCAAAAGCCCCTATATTATGCGCGTCATTTTTTGCATGACTTTAGTTTGTCTGTTTCCCTTTCATCCAAAGTCCCAAACTCTTACTGCGATCACCCATGTAAATATTGTAGATGTAAAAAATAAAAATATTATTCCTGATCAAACCGTTATCATAAAAAATGATAAGATTGAGAAGATTGGTTCAAACCTCAGGCTCCCGGCCGGTATTAAAATGATTCAGGGAAAAGACAAATTCCTGATTCCGGGTTTATGGGATATGCATAATCACAACATGGATGATGAATCTGCAGAAGTAACGGACAGCACCATGATTCCTTTAATCATTGCAAACGGTATAACGGGTGTAAGAGATATGTTTGCATTAAAAAATACGCTGAAACGAAGAGATTCGATTCGTGCCGGGCTATTGATTGCGCCTGAAATTTTCGCAGGGGCAATGGTGGACGGACCAATACCCATATGGCCTTTGTCTTTCCGGGTTACAGATACCCTTCGGGCTGTTGTTATTGTAGATTCTTTAAAAAATGCAGGTTACGATTTTATAAAAGTATATTCAGCGTTACCGCGTGATATTTATTTTGCGATCGCTGCTGAATCAAAAAAACAAAACATTCCTTTCGAAGGACATGTTCCCCGAGACATTTCTCCCCTGGAGGCCGCCCTTGCGGGTCAAAAAAGCCAGGAACATCAAATCGGACATGATTTTACAATGCTCCTCGCTCGGTGATTCTGCCAGGAATGAATATCACAAAAGGAATCGAAAATTTTTCTTGGAGGGGGAAAAGAGATGCGTGATCTATAATACCGTTTTAATAAATTCATTCGATCAGGAACAATTAAATAAGACAGCTAATATATTCGTACAAACAGGCACCTGGTATTGTCCTACTATAATTACCAGTCAAAATTCTTTGGCAGACTTAAAAATGCGAAGGAAGAAATACAGAACGACTCCCTGATGCAATATGTGTCAAAATCGACGAAAGGCGCTTGGGGATATATGGGAGGAATGTTCGCCAGCTATTCCGCGGATGATTGGAAAATCAGAATGAGGCAACTTGAATTATTAAATAAGATTGTAAAATTACTTTATGATAAAAAGGTAAATATGCTTGCAGGCGATGATAATAATAATCCTTTTTGTATTGCAGGCTTTAGTCTTCACCAGGAATTACAGCTGTTTGTTGATTGCGGAATACCAGACGCGGAAGTGCTAAAGATTGCAACCTACAATCCTGCAGTATTTTTTAAGATAGAAGATAAATTCGGCACCATTGAACAGGGAAAATTTGCCAATCTCGTTTTGCTTGATGCAAATCCTTTAATTAAAATCAGCAATACAGATAAAATAAATGCCGTTTTTTTAAGAGGCCATTATTTTGACAGGAATGGCTTGGACGGTTTGTTGTCCGGCGTAAAGGAATATTGCAAAAGACATTAAACCTTCGATAACAGAGAACTGCAAAAAAGCAGCTATCATTCTACGGCGTTTAAAATCATGCATCCATCGCGGGAAATTTCCGCCCTGTAGTCCTGTGAGAAACGAAAAAAAACTCTTATTCAAACTGGAGTAGGACGAAATAAAATATTTGGTTAAGTTTGAACCAAAATCTTTGCATGGATCAGCTTCTCTTGGGAATAGGCACCCGACTCCAACATTCGCAGCACGGCCCGGGTGTTATTGTCGCTGTTAAATACGCCACGTACCTTGTTTCCTTTATTAATGTGGGAGTGAAAGAAATAGATAAAACTGATATACATCTTGATGAAATTTTTCCCGAAAATGTCAGTGCTGAAATTGAGACCCATTCAGATATTGAAAAGTCACTTGTAAAAATCCTGCAATTGTGGGGCGGCCTCTCGGAGAACGTACCACTGGGTGAAAAATGGCACAAAGGGACCATGCTTTTGCAACCTTTCGACAAGAGTCTCAAGCCAAAGGAAATTCCAATCAGCGATTTCTTTCACAAAATCGTGATGCTCCGGGACAGACTCCGGGTCCTGGAACAAAATATTAATAACAGCAAAAATCTGAGTGACGAAGAAAAGGTGAATATCCAGCAATATATCACCAGATGCTATGGGTCGCTTACTACGTTCAATGTATTGTTTAGAAATAAAGAACAATGGTTTGTTGGTGACAAAGGTGCGGGTTAGGATAAAGAGTAGGCTATCATATTGTCGATTTTTGACGATGCTTCAGCATCTATTCATTCCGCTAAATCGGATTCATAAATAATTCTATTGTATTTCACCTTATCCATCCATAATGCAGGATCGTGCGACATAATATATTTCAACCCCAGTTCACGTCTTTCAGGTAACAATTCCTTTTTAGCCTTTACAATTGATTTTCTCAATTGATTCAAAGTCAGGTCCGTGCAATAAGCGGGACTTCCCGGCTGCTGTCTCCATGAATCCTGCAGAGATCCACAATCTAAAGAATCAAAACCACTGTCATTCACAAGAATGGAAACCGTATCCATCAATTTTTTGTCATCTCCGGAAACAGGCAGTGCCAGGCGCGAGGCAGCACCTTTAGGACGACCAGAACTCACCAATGATTCGGCAAAAATGCTGTTATAAACTTTTATGAGAGATCGTTGCAGTTGATTCGACATCCAAATACTTTCGGGCATTCCACTTTCAATTTCTTCGATCATACCGTCCCTGATCGGGTAATAATTACCTGTATCTATTATTGCAGTATTGGCTGAGACATTTTTAAGCAGGTCAGGAGGTAACTTAAGTGTTGCCATCAATGGAATGGATATTACAATTGCTTCAACTTCAGTAACGACTTCGGATAAGCCAACAGCTGAAGCCCCGTTTCTAAAGCCAAAGGGCTAAGCTTTTCTAATTCGCCGGAATTGGACATTTTTACCTGATGCCCTGCCTTTGTATATTGTCGTATCAAAGTTCCACCGATCTGGCCGGCTCCGATAACTCCTATTCTCATTGTATCGAAAGTTTTATTTTTACCATCAGCTTACTGGTAAGAGAACTATAAATTCGGCCCCTTCCCCCTCTCTTGATTCCACCTTCATCTCGTGTAAAGCAAGGTTACAATAAGGACACCAACCGTCCCGGTACCAGGTGAGTATTACCGGGCCTGCCTTTAATGCATCAGCGAGAATGACGGATTTTCGTAATGCATTTTTTAATGTAAAGTCGGGCGCTTTATCGTTCTCCTTCAGCGCACCGGCCTCAATGCCACTTATCTTCAGGGTATAGATGAAGTCTTCAAATGCCTGTACATAGGCCGGATCGGCATTTGTCCTGAATCTTTCCTTTTCATCGGCAAGCTTGTCAGCAAGTGACGACTCTGCCCAGGGACGGGCTTCATTCATAATGTCCGTTTTATAAATCCGGTACAAATATAAATGATGAGACAGGAAATGGTGTGTCAGGCCCATTTCCCCGAACTCAAGAATGGTATGAGGCTTTTCAATTTTGATCAATTCGAATGTATCATAATGTACTCCGATGACATGTTTTAGCTTAACAAACTGAGCAGCATCAACAGTATCCTATTCACCCATCGTTAGCACATCACGGTACATGGGTAGTCATTAAGCTTACTACCATGAATATCAATGAAAAGATAATTATATTTAATAAGGATAACCACAGGACATGAACACCTCCCGTCATTTGGCTGCCATTATATTTACTGACATTGTCGGATATACGGCTTTAATGGGTGAAGATGAGGCAAAAGCTTTCCAACTCCTGAAGGCTAATCGTCAGCTACAAAAGCCCCTTATTGAGCAATTTCATGGTCAATGGATCAAAGAAATCGGGGATGGCGTGCTGGCCATATTTTCTTCAGCAACGGATGCAGTTGCGTGTGCATGCACAATACTAAACGAAACCTACAAGGTTCCGGGACTTCAGTTAAGAATCGGAATTCATCTGGGAGATATTGTACTTGAAAACGGAGATGCTTTTGGAGACGGCGTCAATATAGCAGCAAGATTACAGGCCTTGGCTCCCATTAATGGAATCTGGCTTTCTGAAGCCGTTTTTCAAAATGTTTTCAACAAAAAAGGCATTGAAGCTAATTTCGTTAAAGAGGAAGTTTTAAAGAATGTCAGGGAACCGGTTCGCATTTATGAGGTAAATTTCAAAACTTTTTCTCATCAGCAATTCATGAGCACAACGGCTCATGATGATTCGGGTCTAACCGCTAAACAAAACCAATTTGAATTCAACCGGGAGATAAAGCAAAAGGGAGTTAATAATATAAATAAATTTAGAAAAAGAACTGCTCTCATAGTTTTTTGCAGTAGTAATCCTGGCTGCCTTACCCATTTCCATGTTGGTGGGCCATTGGAAAAAAGTTGCCAGGGCGAAAAATGAATTGATTCCTGAAATTCAGAAACTATCGACAGGGGATTGGTTTTTAAACTCCTCAAAAGCATTTTCACTTGCTAAAGAAGCAGAACGAATCATTCCCGGAGATTCTGTTCTGCAAAATCTATGGCCATTGTTTTCAAGCAAGATTTCGATTTATACTACTCCCCCGGACGCAAGGGTGTATTGGAAGGAGTACAATAATTCTGATGATCATTGGGTGCTTTTAGGGAATACACCTTTGGAAAATATCTGGATTCCTTTTCGGTTTCCGGAAATAAAGATTGAAAAAAAGGGATTCCTGCCAGTTTACAATCCACCACTTTTTTTTACACCCGAATTGAAACTTAACCTGGATAGCATGGGAAAATATCCAGACAATATGGTTAAGGTCAGAAGCTCCATTTCAAATATGCTCATCGTAGGGTTGGAACAATATGAAGGTCGCTATGTTGGAGAATACCTTATGGATAAATTCGAGGTTACCAATAAAGAATTTCTGGTTTTTATAGATTCAGGAGGATATAAAAAGAAGGCCTACTGGGATTTTCCAATCCATTTAAACGGGAGGGAATTGGCATGGGAACAAGCTATGGAGCTTTTCAAAGACAAGACTGGACGTCAGGGACCTTCCACCTGGGAAGCGGGATCTTATCTAAATGGAAAGGCTGATCATCCCGTCACCGGAGTGTCCTGGTATGAGGCTATGGCCTTTGCGAAATTTTCAGGTAAACAAATACCAACTGTATATCATTGGAGCCAGGTAGCGAATACATTCAATACCTGGGATATTATTCCCAATAGCAATTATAATGGAAGCGGAACCGTTCCGGTAGGCACTATGAAAGGGATCAATAACTGGGGAGTCTATGATATCGGCGGTAATGCCAGAGAATGGTGTTACAATGCATCAACAGAAAACGACCAGCATTTTATTTTAGGGGGTGGATGGAATGACCCTACATATTCCTTCAATGACGCTTTTATTCAACCTTCCATTGACCGCTCACCCACAAACGGATTCAGGTGCATGAAGAAACTTCCGGGTGACACCAGTTACAATAAACTTATTGAGCCACTCGCTTTGGATTTCAGGGATTATAAAAAAGAAAAGCCTGTCGACGATAAAACATTCCAAATCTTATTCAGGGAATTCAGTTATGACCGGTCACCTTTTAATGCTTTAAGCAAAATAATTGCGGATACCAACTTTGTGAAGGTTGAAAAAATTGAAATCAACGCTGCATACAATACAGAGCGATTGCCGATTTATCTTTTTACACCCAAAAATTTTCCGCCTCCATATCAAACAATACTATTTTTCACAGGCTCAGAAGCACTTGACCTGAGAACCTTTTCTTATTCCGATGAACTAAGAGGATTCGATTTTCTCATAAAAAACGGAAGAGCAGTCGCCTATCCCATTGTTAAAAGCGCTTATGATCGGGGCGATGGGATGAGATCCGACCTGCAAAAGGAGACTGTATTTTATAAACAGCATGTAATAGATTGGAGATTGGATTGGGAGCGGGCACTAGACTATCTTGACAGCAGAAATGATATTGTTCATAATAATTATGGTTATTTTGGGTGGAGCTGGGGTAGTTCTATTGCACCGATTATTTGTGCCATGGAACCGAGATTTAAGGCCATTGTTCTTCATGTCGGGGGTTTGCAAATGGAAAAAACATTTCCTGAAGTTGATCCACTAAATTTTTTACCCAGGATAAACTCCCCCATTCTTTTGCTCAACGGAGAAAACGATTCTTTTTTTCCAATAGAAACTTCACAAAAACCATTTTTTAATTTAATCGGGTCAAAAGTAAAAGAGAAGAAAACATATGCAGGGGGTCACACTGTGCCATTAAATGAGCTGATCAAAGAATCATTGAACTGGTATGATAAATATTTGGGAATAGTTAACCGATAGGTCTGATATATTTTCGCTGGCCTCCATCAGCATTCTGAGAAAAACAAAAACCCGGCCGGTCAGCTCTGCCGGGTTTTTATTTTATACGGTGGACAATTGATTCTTTTCATCTTTAAATGATTCTATTTCCCCCTTATATTTTTCAATATAATCAATCAGCATCTTACTGTCGGGTTTACGGCCTTTCTCCGCATACACTTCTGAGACTGCCAGTCCGAGAATATGGAATGTAAGAGGTCATTTTTCAAAATCAATCCCAGGATATAACCGGCATCGAAATATTTTCTCCCGCTTCCTAATGTCTCAAATCTTTTTTCCGGAGTTATTTCAAATTGACTTTGCCTGGAAAACGATAGCGTGGAAGGAAAAGAATCAATGATCAGGTGACTGATATCCATCAGATCAAAAAGGCAACGGCTTTTCTCTTTTAAACCAGGAGAAGTGGAAAAGCCGGCATGGGCGGAGTCCCGGCCATGCCGGATTTCCCACATATTGGCAGCATGTTGTTCATCCAACATGAGGGTCACTCTGCCATGTAAGGAATAATCGCTTATAATATCAAGGATTTCATCTACTTCAAAAGTCATTTTCTTTGCTGCATCCCCCAGGTAAAAAACGAAATCAAAATCATTCTTTTTGAGCGGCATGATGATGTCCCGGCGAAGATTGTCCCAGATATCAGAAGCATTCGCAACATCGGACCAATTCGCAAATTCTACAATCTGGCAATTTTCAAAGAGCATTTTGAGATCTTCCATCATTAAATCAGTCTTCAAATCACGCCACCTCAATAAGGCTGCATTTTTGTTCATGATATCGATGAAATCTTTTTCTGAAAGAGATAGTCTTCCATGTGGTGAATCCAATATCAACCTGCTTATTCCAAATCCGTTAAAAAACTCAGGCGGCAATGCTTCATAGCTCCCCATGGAGTTAAGTCCTCCTCCGGCCAGGAAAGGATTTAACATTTCGCCCTCTTTAAACATGATCAAAATAAAAGTCGATTGCATCACTCATTTTTTGAAGTGATCCTAAAAGCTCTGATAATACGGCATCCGTATTTTCGAATTGATTGTTTATCATAATCCTGGTTTACATTTGGTTTACTGCTGCCATTAATGAGAGAACATCACCTCTTCTTTTGCTACGCTTTCTTTAGCTGCTGATTCAATGACTGCTGCTACTTCTTCCGGATGTGACATAAACACAACATGGCACCCCTTTATTTCAGTAACTTTGGAACCGGCGCGCTTTGCAAAATTCCGTTCTGCATCCGGTGGAATGGTTTCGTCCTGTGTTGCAACGACGAACCAGCTGGGTTTGGTTCTCCAGGCTGCTTTGCTTATAGGGGTTGCGAAGGTTTGAAGTCCATTAGGCAGTTGGGAGTCATACATGAATGCCGCCTTTTCTGCACTTAATTCAGCACAAAAACCTATATGGAATTTTGCTTTGTCATACCAGAAGTATCCATTTTCCGGAGCGCCCACACCCGAATTAGGTGATGGCGGCAATGTTGGAAGTAGCTGAATCAGTGATTCTTTGGCATCAGGTGCAAATGCCGCAACGTAAACAAGACCGACCACTTTATCCTCATTGCCAGCCTCAGTTATAACGGCGCCGCCATAGGAGTGACCCACCAGGATAACAGGTCCATTTTGCCGGGCAAGTACGCGTTTGGTTGCGTCAACATCATCTGCCAGCGAGGTATTTGGATTCCCGACAACACTCACATTATAGCCCTTTTTTGTAAGGATTTTATAAACTCCTTCCCAACCTGAGCCATCCGCGAAAGCTCCGTGTACAAGTACGATATTCTTTACACTTTCCTCGTTCATGTAATTGTCTTGCTTTTTCATTGTTTTGTTTTTTAGTTTGTCATCAATTTGGTTTCATATATTTTTTCAGACCGATCATTCATTTTCTCCTGTGTTTGTTTCCCGGAACGGCTGGTCCTTCATTCGTATAGCATCATCAAGGAATTCACTGCCGTCATTGGTATTTACTTCATGTTCGTAAGTGTATGATGGTTCCGGGATTTCCTCAGATGGAGTCGGGCCTTTGCCCGGATCGATTTTGGCCTGGCGTTCTTTGTCCGGGAGCAAAATAATATGTGTCATTCTTAAATATTTAATGTCCGGAATTTTTATTATGCAGTAACTTTTTGCTGGCTTAACCAGTAATCATATTTGGTTTTGCCGATGCGCGCATTGGGTCCTGCGACCAGCGATTGATCGTTTAGTTCTGTACCATAATAAAGGGCATGTTCATCTGTAATTACTTCACGATGATCATTTGTTAATTCCAGATAGTGGCGGATCCAATTGTCAAATCTGAACTTTTCAGGGCCACCTACTTCGACCGTGCCGTTCAGCGGGGCCATTGTACTGACCTCCGCGAGTACAGGAATTACATCATCAGAAGCGATGGGCTGAATAAGTGCCGGCGACATATGGACCATTTGACCGATCGTTGCCGACTGCGCAATAGCACGTGCAAACTCAAAGAATTGTGTTGAACGTAAAATACTATATGGAACACCGGACCTTTTGACCAGGTTTTCCTGGGCCACTTTTGCCCGCATATAGCCACTATCGGGAAGGCCGTCGCAATTCACTATCGAAAGGGCAACATGATGTTTTATGCCAGCCGATGATTCAGCGGCCAGCAAATTCCGGCCTGAGGTTTGAAAGAATTCCATTACATCTTTGTCTGCGAATGATGGCGAGTTCGCTACATCAACCACTACCTGCGCGTCTTTAAGTGCGTCTTTCAACCCTTCACCTGTAATGGTATTTACACCGGATGCAGGTGATGCTGCATTTACTTCATGACCAAGCTGGCGAAGCTTGTTGGTGAGCTTTGATCCGATAAGCCCCGTTCCGCCAATGATTACTATTTTCATACGTTCATTTTTTTTTGACCCATGGTAAGGTCAATGTGTTTAAAAATTGTTCGTCTCTTATTATTGGGCTTTGAGGGGATGGGTTCGAGCATCCATAAGGAACGGGAAAAAGATATTCTTCCGGTGATCAATCAGGTAAACAACCGCATGTCTCCTTTTCATAGGCAACGGTTTGAACCAGGAGTATATTCATATCACCTGGCCGGGTCAATGGGGTGCTTTGAGCAATGAGGGCATGAGATTAAACGTGAGATTATATCGGCCCCAAAATTATGCCGAAATATGGAAGCCATTTTCCTGGCGTGGGATTTTATCCTTGCTGTCGTATAATTTTAACTCAATCGATCTTGTATATCGCATGATCTATTCCCAAAATTAAAAATAAAATAATATAAATAAAATGTCCATGATGCTTTAAGAAGTGCTTCTTCAATTTTTACTAAACTTAACATAGCATCTTTGCATTTTTTACTAAATAAAAAATTCTCTTTTATATATGTGTGGAAAGGTTTACGCAGGGAAATAGTCGGTTATGATATAATCAAACTTTTCCTGGCAATTGTCTGGAATTATTCAGATTTAATTTATGTTGAGCATACTCCGGGAACTCACTCAAATTGCGAGATTTAATTGGAAGATAATTATACCAGGATCTAAGAGTGCAGATATATGTCGCGCGTTTCATTGGGCGATTCTGACATTTTCATCAAAATATGAGCCAGCCCTTTCGTCTTATATTTGAAACCTAATTTTAAAATGCATCAGTAACATACAATTCCAATAAATGAAAACAATAGTCTACGTAGGAACAAGTCTTGACGGGTTTATAGCAAGAAAAGACGGCGATCTGGAATGGCTTACTGCATTTGCCAACGAAGAAGCAATCAACTCCTTTCAGGAATTAATTAACAGGATTGATGCCATTGTAATGGGGAGAGGTACTTTTGAAAAGGTTCTTAGTTTTCCTTCCTGGCCTTATGAAAAAAAGTCTATTTGTTAAGCAGCAGTATTAAACAAGTTCCGGAGGGACTAAGGATAAGGTATCCATTCTTTCAGCCAGACCTTCGGAAGTGCTAAGCTATCTTTCCGGGAAAGGTCACTCAAGCCTATATATTGACGGCGGTAAAGTGATACAGGCATTTTTAAAGGAAGGACTGATAGATGAATTGATTATTTCAAAAGTGCCCATACTTATTGGAAACGGAATTCCATTGTTCGGCCATCTTGACACCGATATTCAATTCAAACATATACGTACAATAGTAGCCACCAACGGACTTGTTAGAAGCTATTATAAAAAATAACGCAAAGCGATTGCCATGGTACCCATTTACCAAATCATGGGGATCAACCTGAAGCGGGTGTTTTGACAATACGCCGGATATCCTGACAGATTTTTTGAAAGAAACTTCTCTTCATCAAGAAGTCTCCATATAATGACTATAAAAATTAAGATAACAAAAGGCAAATCCCAAAATGAAGCCAGGGCAAGAGGAGTAAAAAGTAACATGAGCAGAGCACCTGAATACATCGGGTGGCGAACGACCGCATAGGGGCCAGTTGAAATTACCTTTTGGTTTTCTGCGATTTCAATAACGGCTGATGTATAGCTATTTTCACGAAATACAAGGAATACTATAAAAAATCCAAGTGCTACAAAAACTTCCCCGGCTATTACCAGGAACACCGGAACATGTGACCATTTAAAACGATGATCAAAACCCGGAATGAGCAGGACGCCGATAAAAATAAATTGGGCGAAGGTTTGTATGATTTTTTGACTCCTTTCCTTCTCGCCTGCCGCACCTCCTTTAAGTCTTCGCTTCAATAATTCCATATCTCTTTTCATCAGGAACAAAGTGATTGCCAATGACGATCCGCTGAATATAAACAGGTAGACCCAGGCCTGCCAAAAATCAAGCGTTCCGGCAGGTATAAACAAACATAATCCTAAAATAAGAGTAAGCCAGCCAAGGCCGGCGAGGGCTTTCTTTTTACTGGTTTGATCACCTTTGTCCATAATTAACACGACTATTTGCGGTTACCGTTATTCAAAGGGACGGAGTAATGTTTATCCGGTAATCAAAAATCTGCTGTTAACCGCTCTTTGCGCCCCATCGGTTGATCCATTTTCGGCATGGTTGCTCAATAGCGTAATATGTGAGAGATGAAATCGCAATCAGAATAACCAGGTAGATCATGCAAAAACCCAGTCCGGGAGCAAAGTCTATATTTTGTTTTCCCCTTCCGAAACCCGACACACCGGGCAAACGCAGTCCCTTTGAAAAAGGTTCCTGCAGAAATATCTGCATCAGATAAATGGAATAGGATATTTTTCCAATGTACTGCAGTATCCTGTTATTGCAGCAGACATGCAGATAACCACTGTTCAAAGCGAAGAAAAATACCAGCGCCGCAAAAAGGATAACGGTAAAGGCATCACTGATGGCAAAGTGGAGTGCCAGTACCACCAGCAATATCGTTACAAATGCATAAATGTCTTTCCGGAACACTCCCTTTAGCAGAGGACCACTGGTAGAAGGTGTACACAATCATGCCGGTTGTAAAACCGGCAATGCCCCGCAGAAAACCGTAGTCATACGTGACATTCAGGTTATGCGGAACTGGTATGGACGGATACAGAAAATTTTTCCTTGGCAGAAAATACATGATAGATATATAGGCCAGCATCACACCGGTCATAAACAGGATCAGCGCCGGTAATTTTCTCCGGTTCAGAAATAAAGCGAGGAAGGGAAACAACATATAAGCTGCCCATTCCGCACTGATACTCCAGGAAGGAATATTCCAGGTGTACAGATTATGAATATAATAGGAATGAAGCAGGAAAAATCCCGTGGGGATAGCAGCCGGATTCTCTATGGGATTCGGATAGGTGCCGGCGGGAGAAAAAAGAATGACCCCGGTAACTAAAAGCAGCATGGCAAAAAAATGCAGCGGGTATATACGGGCAAACCGGGCTATTATATACTTCCTTACCAAAGGCCAACTGATACGATTCGCAAAATCATCTTTATACACATGCAGGATGATGAATCCGCTCATGATAAAAAAAAGATCCACCATCAGATAACATTTCTCAAAAAACATCGTCGTTTTCGCCGGCACAAACCGGGCAATTGCCATTTCAAAATGAAAAATAGCTACCAGTAATGCAGCAATCCCTCTAAGTGGTGTAAGATTTGATAAATATTCGGTCTTAGATGTCAGGAGTTTTTTTATGAATGTACGAAACTATGGTCTCAGAAAGAAAGACTAATTGACAGATACCGCAGGCTGTAAAGTGAGGGCCAATCCTTTTCCCGGAACCGAACACCATCGCAATGGTGAGTGATCATTTTTCCACCTATGTTGGTGTTCGCAAAGCCTTCCGTTTGACCGGTCGGAGAAATGATAAAATCAATTTTTAGGCTTAAGCTGGTAGTTCGTTATTTGTAAAAATATTTTCCCTGTTTTCAAATCTTCCGAGCGCATTTTATTTCTATCGATATAGGTGTCTTTTCCCATGAAATTCAAAGGCATTTTAATGCGTTCCATCTCGAAGTCAACTTCCAGCAGACTGGGCAAACTCATTTTTTCATTGTCATATTGCATGATCACGCGTATAAGTGCCATCTTTTTTTGTACTAATTTCCGATTCTGCAATACGCTGGTTTTCGACATCAATTAATATAGTGGCAATGGAATAATCCGCACGCTTATCGGTCGGAATCACATTGATGGTTTTATACCGTTTTCCATTTTTAGTTTCAGTGCCTCTGTCTACGGTTATTATGGGATATTCAAATATTTTTGTCAATGCAAAATCGAGCCCCCGCTTAGGAATCATTATAAAATTATCAGAGGAAAACTTCGCAGGCTGTCCTTTTTTATATGTCATGACAGCGTACTTAGTGGGCATTTGGATAAAGCTGATATCAACATCCAGTTTCAGGTTGGCCGTAAACTGGTCTATGGAATCCATCCGGTGCTTAATTTTTAATAAATCAGCGTCCACTGTTTGTGCACGAACGGTTCGTCCGAAAATACACAGTAAGAACCATAAAAGCATAAACGTACGCATCAGCCGATATCTTTTTTATCAAACAGATAAATTCCTAATCCCATAAAGAAAAAAGAATACAATACAAGCAAAATAGAGTTTTGATATATTATCGTCCAGTCAATTTTATAATAAAAAAAATATTGCCAGGTGTCATTCAGCTTTACAAAAAAAAAGCGGTTAAACCAATGATTCCTGAATTCGACTTTTAATAAAATATCGGACAAAATGAGAAAAAATGCAGAAACAATCCATGTTTTGGTAGCATCTTTAAAAATGACGGCAATGGTTAAGCTGACTACCGAAAAAAAAACCATGGATAAGGCGCCTGAAGCAAAAGCCAGCATCAAACGATAAAGAGCATCCTTTGATTCAAAAAAATTAAGCGAGTTCAGGTATACAACGAGATCTCCCCTGCCGAAAATGCCGTATGAAAGTGAAAAGGCAGTAATAGCCATAAACAATACTGCCAGTATTGTAAAAATAATGGCAACGATGTATTTGCTTAAAATAAATTTCCACTTCCTTACCGGCTGCAGGAATATCGTTTGCACGGTGCGGTCTTTATACTCCGAAGTAAGCATACCGGAAAGGGTGATCATTAAAATTAAAGGTAAGTTGAACCACAGTGTATTGAGGATAAGGTAAACCAGTAAATTGCCATTTAAAAGAGTACCGTTGAAATAGAAAGATTTTCGAAGATTTTCCAGTAAAATGTCAATGATATTATTACCCTGATAATAAGCGCTGAAAAGTACGATTGCTTCAATAAGGAAAAGGCATCCGATCGCATAATAGGTTTTGCTTTGTTTGAAAAGTTTTTTTATCTCAGCAATAATTAATTTTTTCATGCACCTGAGATTTCAAAAAGTCTTTCCATACTTAATTTCGGTGAACAGGAAATGATGTAAATCTGCTCCTGGTATAATTGCTGAATTAAGTGAGCAATCTGATCAGCAGAAATCGTCACAAATGCATCATTATTACCATTAAAGGATACATGATACTCTTTTAAAGATTGAGAAGAGACGATATTTTCCGCACAAATACTATAAGTATTCGAATTTTCAGCTATTAGTTTTTTGGTTGGACCCCTGTTTACTATTCGTCCCTCCTTTAATACATACAAAGTGCTGCAGGTCTTACTTAATTCTTCAATGACATGCGAAGAAAGAATTACAGCCAGATCTTCTTTTACGGTAAGTTCGACAATCAGTTTTTGCAGCGCTGCAACACCCAGTGGGTCCAACCCGTTAAAGGGTTCGTCCAATACAAGACAGGCCGGGTGGTTTAACAAGGCAACGGCAATACCCAGGCGTTGTTTCATACCCATGGAAAAATTTCCAACGGGATCCTTTCTGTCTAATGGCAGTCCGACTTTCAATAAGGAACTTGTCAGAAAATCTCTATTGGTGACGACACCCTGTATTCCACCAAATATTTTTAAATTATCACAGGCATTCAGATATTCATACAATGCGGGTTCTTCAACAATACCGCCAATCGGTTTTGAACTTTTGGCGGAAATGGTTACTGTACCGCTATCCGGTGTCACCAGGCCCAAAAGAATTTTTAAAAGAGTGGTCTTGCCTGCCCCATTTGCACCCAGCAAACCGCAAATTTCTCCGGCAGAACAGGATATATTAATATCTTCCAACACCTTTCTGTTGCCGTAGGATTTACTGAGATTACACCCGGAAATGATCATGGTTGTAATTCGAATTGGGATTGAAGATTACGATAGTTGAATTTTGGCTTGTAGTTTTTTTCCAGGAATGTGCGGGACCAAAATTTCTTTTTAATAAAGAAAATCGGGTCCCTGACCATGAAGTATGGGATTAAATGATACCATTTGACATTTTTTTTAATATAATATTCTTTTATCTCATCACCAATGCCCAATTCTTCGGCAGCGACAATGGCTGCTGTCCGCTGACACAGTGAGCCAATATATGTATCTGCAATTCTCCGGTTAAAGCCATGCATGTAAAAATGATCTTTGGCCTTTTTATAATTTTGAAAACGGGACCATCCATCCATAACAACCAAAAAAATATGTACAAAAGCAAAAAGGAAAGATATGAGCCAAAAAATGATCAGTAGAAGACGCATTTCCAGGTATGCGGCCCGGAATCTTGTCCAGTAGAACCAGGCTTCCAGTATAAAAAGTAAAAGGGAATAGTATAAAAGTTTTCCCACCCGTATATACGAAACGATGGCAGGAGGTTGAATAGGAAAGGTTGTTTGCATCATCGTATTAAAGTTAGATATTTTCCGACTATTGTCCGTCAGGTGGAGATTCTGACGACCGGTATCATTCTATTCCCTTCAAATTGACCATCGATACAATTGAATGTCAAAGAATGTACCGCGAACTTTGCCGGGACGATAATAAACAATAATTTTAAGTAAAGCATCTGGCTTCGCTTCCATCCATGTAACAGGCATTCCATCGTATCCTACGAAAAAACATGTCCTATTCAAACGGGTTTTTAAAGCATCATCTATAATGTCCCGTACAAGAAGAACATCATTACAAAATCGGTTTTTACGATTTATCCTTTGTGTTGCTGACTTGTTTGTGGCTGGTATTTGCCTGCTGCAGGCCAAAAAGATACAGGCGCCACTTTAACGGAAATAGGCGCCGACACCACATTGATCAAGCCTAAAAAGTTGCGTAAAGTAATGGAGGAACTGGGCGAAAGAGCAAGAGGCAATAACATTCAGAGGTATAAAGAAAGCAGAAATGCCATACGGCAGGCAGACATTATTGGTCAAATAAAACAGATTACCCTGCAGGCCAGTGATTTTGAAAGGACCAGTATAGACACTGCCGCTATCTGGGATGAACTTCATAATATAGATTCACTCTTCGACCTGGCAGGCGATGGCATATTTACGAAAGCCGGTACCATACAAACGCATCGAAATCTTACCATTTCCTATCAGGATCATCAGCGTATTGTTGGACAAATCAAGTCAAAGAAAAGAGGAAGCTGGATGAGTATAGAAAACAACTGGCAAGTTATAAGTTCCGGCTTGATTCGTTAAGCGCCGATTCAGTGCTATATGAATTTCCTGCAGATTCTGCCACTTTTAGCCGAATACCTGAACACCCTTTTTTTGCGGCTGCCGAAATAGCTCCGGCAGATAGTGCCATTCAAAGATCTATTGAGAATGTGCAGGGCCTGCAAATACAATTAACACTGCAGGTAAATAAATTAAGCGAGTGCGCTGGAAAAAATTGACGCCAGCCACGCAGCGCTATCTGCCAATACCTTTAAACGGGAGTTTGTGAATATATGGACTCCGGTACCTTATACCAGGCCCCTGAGTGGAAATCATGGAGTTTTCGAAGCAAAAAAACCTGCTTGCATTAAATTATTACGCAGAAAATAATAGCGGGAAAATAGTATTTAGCCTGCTGGTGATTATTGCGCTAAGTATTTTTCTGCGAACCTTAAAGCGTAAACTTTCAAATGAAAATGAATTAAGATCAGGATTTTGCAGGGCAGTTAGTATTCAGATATCCGGTCTTATTCAGCAATCTTCATTGGGCTCAACCTGTTGCAATTCCTTTTTAAGGATCCTCCATTTATATTCAGTATGATATTCTGGATCCTGTCTGCCTTTTGTCTTACGATCATATTCTGGGGATATATCACAAGGTTCTGGAATAAAGTTTTGGCTTATGATGAGTGTGCTTTTCCTGCTGGCATGTATCAATAACCTTATTCTGCAGGCATCCCGACAGGAAAGATGGTGGATGCTGGTGCTGGCGATAGCCGGTGTATTAGTTGGGATTTACTTTCTTATTGCAGGAAGGAAAGACCAGCTTAAGGAAAAAGGGATTGTTTACTTTATAAGTTTTATGGTATTGCTGGAATTATTTTGCAGTATTGTTCAATGTATTTGGAAGATATAATTTATCAAAAACATTGCTCACCAGCGGGTATATCAACGTGATTATTGGTATAGAGTTTCTGTGGACGGCGAGATTGTTGCAGGAAATGTTTTTAGTCGCGTCCAGGTTCTATGGCCGGTCGGAGAAAAAATTATTGTCATATATAAATTTTGAAAAAGCCGGCTACAAAGTACCAATCACTTTTTACTTATTGCTCTTTGTGGGCTGGTTTGTTTTGTTTGCCCGAAATTTTTATTCATTCAGGTTAATAACGGATCCGCTTGCACATATGCTGGTAGAGGAGCACACCATCGGTAATTATAGTTTCACCGTCAACAATTTGCTGGTATTCGTAGTTATTATTGCTGCTTGCTACCTTTTTATCCGAAATAGTTTCATTTTTTGCTTCCCATAAGCCAGGAACAATTCCCGATAAAAACAGTGCGAAGTCAAAAATGGGAAGCTGGATATTACTCATCAGGATTACCATTATAAGCAGCGGACTATTTTTAGCCGCAGCGGCAGCTGGTATTCCTCTGGATCGCATTACCATCGTGCTGGGTGCATTGGGTGTGGGTATTGGCTTTGGCCTGCAGGACCTTACCAGTAGCCTGGTAAGCGGGATTATTATAGCATTTGAAAAGCCCGTAAATGTGGGAGATATCGTGGAAGTGGCCGAACAATCCGGCACCATGAAATCGATCGGTTTCAGAAGCAGCGTGATTACCAACCTGGATGGTGCAGATGTAATAATACCCAATAGTACATTGCTTAGTTCAAATCTTATTAACTGGACGATGAGTGATGAAAAAAGAAGGGTGGACATTGAAGTTGCAGGTGGTGTATGGCACCGACCTCAATAAAAGTAAAAAAGATTTTACTGGAGTTATTAGACTCCGATGAACGCATTTTGAAACAACCTGCGCCCACTGTTGGAGATTGCTGGAGCTTAAAAGACAGTATCGTTGATTTGCGCATTTATTTTTGGGTGGTACAGGTACAATATGAGTGGATATACACCCGAAGCGATCTGATACTGGAAATTGACCGGGTATTTAAAGAGAATAATATCGAAATGCCTGAGCCGGAATCTTAAAATATGTGGGGGGCCAGAGATCAATTTTAGTATTCCCTGCAAATCCCTAAAGTCAGTTTTTGCAGATTTCCATAAAATCCCGCAATGAGGAAAGGGATTTATCATTTCCCGTGTCATTTACTGAGTGTCTGTTCCGATACAATTAATTTCTGCTTCGTTTTTATACCTCACGGTAAAAGGCAATTCTGTAAAAGATGTTCGTTGAATTAACTTTAGTCTGCATAACCCAATCATATGCTGCAGTCCTCTAAAACCCGTTTATGAAGAATAACCTCCCGCTAAAAATTATGAAAAATAATCTTATCTGTATTTTATACTTACTTGTTACCGGATTCTTTGCCTGCAGTAAAAAATCTGCAACAAATTTTCTCACTCCACTGCCAGGCAACCCGAATATATACGCGACCGGATTTCAGGATTCTCAGGGAGTAGTCATTCTAAGATACTGGAAAAACGGAATACCCTTCACACTACCCAATCATGCCAATTTAATCGATGTCAGTAGTTTGTCTACAACCGGCATTGCTGTTTCCGGTGATGATGTGTATGTATCCGGTGACGATTTTAATGAATCAACGAAACATTCGGCAGCCACTTATTGGAAAAACAAAACTCCGTTCGCCCTGGGTGATCCCAATTATGACACATATGCCACGGCCATCGCTGTTTCCGGAATTGATGTATATGTTTCGGGATATGAGTATAGATATGACTTAAATACCAATACTGGAAATAACTCTGCGCTCTACTGGAAAAATGGAGTTCCGGTAATACTGGGCGATACAATATCCTACAGTTACGCAGAATCTATCGCTGTATCAGGTAAAGATGTATATGTTGCGGGTATATGGAGTGCCGGACCCAACGCGCCCAGCATTGCAGTCTTTTGGAAAAACGGAACGAAGACCGTTCTTACGGATACGACCGTGACTGAGACGGCCATATTGATGATAGGTTCGGGAACCGACATCTATCCGGCCTGGGCCGAGTATAATAATATGGGACTGGTACAATATGGTAATAACGGAATGGCCATACCTCTTCAGACGGTCCCGGGCCTGAGTTCTGCTGTCACTTCCATGACCGTTTCAGGCAATGATCTTTATGCATCAGGAAATAATTTTAATAATGGTTATATTGGCGGATCTGACTACAACGCTGTGTATTGGAAAAATGGGAACCAAACCATATTAACAAAAAGTACTGCCAACAGTTATAACATTACGTCCTCCATCGCAGTATCAGGAAGCGATGTTTATGTAGGAGGAAGTGAAAATTCTATGGGCGGTATCGGTATCATTTGGAAAAACGGGGTTCCGGCTGTTTTACCAAAGAGTACTCAAATAAGTTCTATTTGTCTTTCAACTCCATAGTTACTTACCCGAAACACGATTCTGGTTCGTATTTGAAAGAAATATTTAGTTAGTAATAGTCACAAAAATCCGGACTTCAGGAATTTATCTTATGGCTTTCAAGTTCGATATCTTTCAGATATCGCAGTTTTAAATGATCGTATAAAGAATGTTTGTCAATTAGATAGAGAGACCATCCCGGCGATCATACCTGCCAGCATGAGATAAAAAATCAGGTTATGACGGTCAGTCATTTCCAATACAATAATGGATGAAGTAAAGGGTGTTCTGGTTACTCCCGTCAGAAAACCAACCATCCCTGAAAGGATGAGTAAGTTTGTATCCGAGTCAGTCAGGTTCATCCATCCCGATAAAACAGATCCAATACAGGCTCCTGAACTCAGGGCCGGTGCAAAAATGCCGCCTGCCGCACCCGTACTAAAAGAAAAAACAGAACCGGTCATCCGGATCAGGGGTGCATACCAGGGAAGATATTTATTGGAAGTGAATAAGATTTCGGTCATAATCGTTTTTCCGGAACCGATCATTTCAGTGCTGGAAATAAAACCCAGCAGTGCAACGATCAACCCACAGATCAATACAAATGCCACCTGTTGCTTTTTATTTTTATAACGGGCTTTCCAATTAATAATGATTACAAGAATACGACCCGTAATGCTTCCTCCTAAACCAGCTAAGAGGGCAACCAGAATAACTCCGAGGAAAATGTAAATGGATAAACCCTTTATGACAGGGTATCCAAGATATAAATAGGGACCAAACAAAGCCTGGGCCGTTAATCCAGCGATTATCACAGCAGTAAAAAGGGCCGTTCTGAAATAACTGATATGGGTTTTTGTGAGTTCCTCTATCGCAAAAACAATTCCGCCTAAAGGCGTGTTGAATGCGGCCGCTAAACCCGCCGCTGCACCCGTCATAATCATGTTTCTCCTGGAAACCTTCGGCCACCATTCCGGAAGAACCTGATTGACCTTTCTGAATACTGATCCCGCAATTTGAATAGTCGGACCTTCCCGGCCAACCACTCCGCCTCCCAGGACCATAAATAAACTCGAAATAATCTTGACGACAATCACGCGAATACTCAGAAGTCGTCTAACCTTACCCTGATCGCGCGGATTTGCCAGTTCAATGGCCGCCATAACCTGGGGGATGCCGCTTCCTCCGGCAAACTTCTCGTGACGTACTACCAGCCACCAGGCAATCAAAAAACAAACTGGTGTAATAATAAAAAAAAGCCAATGAAAAGATTTAAATAAGATAACGGTACTACTTTCAGCCAGAAGAAATACTTTAGAATAAAACACTGCTATCAGGCCGGTCAGCAAGGATGCAATCCAAAAAGGAACTGCCCGCAAAAAATTCAGTTTAATTTTTTCATTCCCTGCACGATCGAAAATTATCTTTAGACGCCTGCGGATTTTTGTACGAAATGTCTTCTTCGGGGTTTCAAGCATACCTAAAGATAATAATGCCTGCGACTTTTATCATCAGCTTAAAATCTGAGGCCCAATTTAAATGTCGGATACCAGCCTTCCGGGGACCAGGACATGACGAACTGGATGAGCGCCACCTGCGCCGGAGCAAAATAAAAGCCCGCTCCCACTCCATTATGCCATTCATTCGAATGGTCCTCTTTCTGCCATACCCGGCCAATATCGTACAGAGCCACCAGTCCGAGCTGTCCGGGCAAAATATAATTTGCAAATTGGGCAAGCCGGATGCGGGCTTCCAGGTTGTTGAATGCCATATATTGTCCGGCAAACCTGTATAGTCTGTAGCCCATCAGGTTTCCCTGACCACCTATAAACATCGACTGATAGAATGCAGGGCTCCCGACTGTAGCACCACCACCTATCCGGTCAGCCAACACTAAAATGTCCCTGCTGTCTACACTTTTATAATAAACCAGGTTGGCAAACAACTGCGCGTATGATTCTGAATATGTATTCAATCCCGCATATCCCTGGAAGCGAATATTTATATCGTATCCTTCCGTTGGAAGAAGTGAATGATCCTTACGGTTGCGATTGTATTCAACGATGACTCCTCCATGTAGTTTACTTTTTGAAAGTGTAGCGCTGTCATAGGTTTGAACCGCGCCATTGGTTTCTATAAACCGGCCCGCATTTTCTGCACTGTCGTAGGTGTAATATTGGAGTGAAGGACCGACCTGGATATAGTCACCCTTTTTATTTCCCCATCTCAGGGACGGATTGAGTGTATACAAATTGAACCGGCTGCGATAATATTGTTTATAGTTTCCTGTTTTAAAAAATGAGGTTTGATTTCCGGTGCCAAAAAAGTTCTGTACATCAGGTGAATACACGCTTGCATGAATCAAAAAATCAGCCCTGCCGATTGCATGGACCCATTCAGCGTCATATTTTGCGCTGAATGCTCTTGTGTAAAAAGAATGCAGAAAACTAAATTGCTGAAAGCTTGTGTACCTGTTTGTACTAAAAGCAGGCCTGGTATAATCCACTCCCCTGGTAAATTTGGCGCTAAATCCAATCAACAAGCCATCGTCCGGGTTATAACCGACATCGATGAGAGGAGTAAACACATTGAATAAATTACCCGGAATGATGGCCGTGTTGGCGCTATCGTTGGAGAGATGCTTTTTAAATTGCGAATTATTGCCGGTGAATTTGGAATTACCCTCCTTTTCAAAGACCTGCACCTTTTTCTTCGACTCCTCCAGATGGAATCTCTTGTTTCCGTCAAGACCGCTGAATCGAAGATTTATGGGCGCGTTCCGGCTGTTGATGTAGATACTATCGTCACCATTTCCGATAAAAAAACGGATTTCTTTTGTGTTCTTCGGAAAAAATGTCTTTGAGAAAATGTTTTGCCTGATCTGGTCCCCATTTGATAGTTTAAAAATATTCACCTGCATGGCTCCCTGCAGGGTATCTTTTATATCGAAAAACTCGCTTTTATTGGAGGTTTGTATAAAAATATTCCGGTTCAGGAAATAAAAATATTCTGACATCGCCCGGGGCAGGTCTGCCCTTCTGGCCTTCAGGATCTGCATGATCTCCGTATGTCTCAAATCGTAGGATGAAGCGGGCAGGCGTTGGACGGCGGTTTCCAGCACACTGTCAGTAACAGCAGAAACAAATTCATTGGTCACTTTCATCCATTCCTCATAACTGAACTGATTTATTAAACGTATGTTCAATATCGTGCTGGTAAAAAGAAGGGTCCCGACATTTCTGATCTTCGGATTAAATCCCTCAAAGAAAGGCTGAACAAAGGGGAGGGATTCCAAACTGGGAAACACGCCCTGGTTGGTATAAAATACCTGGTCACGATCCCTGGGAATGCCGGTATACCTCAGACCTTTCCCATATTTCTCCGGCCGGAACCGCCACTGATCCCGGTGCCTGTCCCAGTCACCTACAAACACATCCAGGATACGCGCTTTTAAAAATGTGGTGCTGTCAAAACTGTTATCATTGTCCGCATTTAATGCGTCCAGCATATCGAAATAGTTGTCTGATTTTCCTCCGGGCTCTCGCTCTTCCAGCAGACAGATCGTCCCTGAAAAAGTTTTTGACCAGGCACCGAGTGCAGAATCCGGAGCAATGATCCCTATGACCGGTTCAGCGTGCGGAACGCCGACTGCATTTGCGATTGGGGGTACGATGAGCGCGGCGTACGGATGCTGCGCCGACATGGCATCCGTGACAATGTCTTTTATAAACGTTTTTTTTAGTGCGACCGGAAGAATCGTTTCGGGATATTTTTCAACGCTGCGGATCACCCATTCGTCACCATTTTTGTCTTTCAGTCTCAACGAGTGTGTTTGATTTCCGCCTCCTTCTTTGATCGGTGTCAGCCCGCCCCTGAAGGTTGATAATCTAATCACCGGCAGCCTGGTGTAAACAGCCCACTCCTTCCGGTAATTTTCGCCAAAGAAAACGCGGTGTAGTTTGCTGACTTTGTCAAAGTCGGGATGTGCCCTTTCGGAAGCACTGTCGATACCGTTTCCCGAATCCACATGAGCCAATGAGTTTGGATCGGTTTGCGCATATAAGACGCAGATTAAAAATGTCAACGGGACACTCATGCCAGCTCTGCGTGAACATTTACCAGCGACTCCTGTTGGTTCATATTTAACCCGGTTGAACATCGAATAATGTTTGTTGCCAATGGAATAAACCATCACTCATCCTCTATTATATCCTGCAATTATCTAAGACAGAATAAATATGACAACTCTTACTTTTCGTCAGATACTCTTCACAGGTAAGTTGCTTCGACGATTTTGTTTGCTGATAGAACGAAGTTCCCGTAGTTGTTATAAACAGGATGCAAATGAATATCTGCTTCATAACGATTGATGGTGGTTATTTGTAAGCAACCGCTGCACTGGACGGACCCGAAAGCGGGATCTGTAACGTTCTCTTAAATCCTGCTGCCTTTGTCCATCTGTCAAAATCGTTCATCGTATAATCAAACGCATCTCCATTTTCAACGAGCATGTTCAGACTCATCAGGAGACCGAATGTATTTTGCCTGCGCTCATTATCAATGATGTTTTCAATAGCTATGAATGCGCCCCCGTCAGGCAGGCTATCATAAACTTTTCGTACCATCTGTTGCTTGGCTTCTTCATTCATCCCATGTAAAATATTCCCCATGGTAATAATATCCGCTTTTGGAAATGCATCTTTAAGCAAATCCCCGCTTGCAACGTTTATACGGTCACTCAGGTTAAACCCGTTAATTTTCTGTCTGGCCAATGGTTCTACCGGAGGCAGGTCAAATGTAGTACAATGAATATGGGGATGGCGCAAACATACCTGTATGCTCAACCATCCGTCTGCACCACCAAGATCCAACATGGACTTATACTTGCTAAAATCAAACTGATCTACCAGCACCAGGAAATTGCCCGTTTGAATGCCACTCATCGCATTCATAAACTCATGCAATTTTTCTGCATTTTTATAGAGGTCAGAAAAGAATTCCATATTACCGAGAGGATTACCCTTTCCTTCATTTTGTTGCTGGCCTGTCCGCAGACCCTCTTCCAGATCTCCCCAGTACTTATAGAGCCGGTTGTCGGCCATTTCCAAAATGCCTCCCATATACGTTTTCTTATTTTTATCCAGAAATAAATCAGTATCTGCCGCGTTGCTGTACACCGCATCCTCCAGCAAACCTTTCCGTTCCAAAAAGCCCAGTGAGACCAGAGTGTCCAGCCAGTCATAGACATGTCTGTCTGAGCAGTTAAATCCCAGTTTCTCTTTTATCTGCTTTTCTGATAATGACCGAGGAGCCAGCATGGTATAAAGATCCAGTTTTACAGCAGTCAGCATGGCCTTGGATGCCCAGAAACCCATACCGATCTGCATAATTTTCGAAGGGGTGATTTCAGGAGCGATTTTTGTTTTTTCGGGGGATAATTCGGCAAGCATAATGGTAGATTTTATAGTAAGTAGTTAAATTAAAAGTAACCGCGGAAAAGGTTCCTTCAGGATAGCGGTCGGGCATCACAAATTACGCCGATTTTTAATCGAACTGAATACCCGCGGGCTGTACTTTTTTACCAGGTGGGCTGCCCCTGAATAAGAAATGAATTGACAAATGGGTTATGTCTGAAAAACCAGTCTCAGTATTTTGGAGTGAATTGAAATTAAACGAAATTTAGTAAGCGATTTTTCCTCTTTATTATTTCACAACTAAATAGTCTGTTATGGCAAAGGCGATAAAGAAATCTGCAAGAAAGCCGGCGAAGAAATCAATTCGCAAGACTGCAGGCAAAGTGACAAAAAAAGCTGCACCAAAAAAAGCCGCACCAAAAAAAGCAAAGAAGCCTTCAAAGAAATCCGGGAAAAAATTTCTGATCATTTATCATGCGCCCATCGATGCCATGACGCAAACGGCCAATAGCTCACCGGAAGAAATGGCGAAAGGAATGGCTATGTGGAAGACCTGGGCCAAGCGTGTCGGCAGCAAGCTAACCGATCTTGGATCCCCGTTGATTAACGGTAAGCGATTGCACTCCAATGGTTCTTCGGCGCCAAGTACGAGAGATGTCGCGGGCTATTCTCTACTGGAGGCCGACGATTGGGATGAAGTGGCGGATTTGCTCTTAGGTCACCCTCATATTTCAGGATGGCATCCTGAAGCTACGATCGAAGTCCATGAGACGATGTTAATGCCCGGTATGTGACAGATCGTTTACTACTCAAATAAACTTCCGCGAAACATGATAAATGTCATTTTTTACATGATCATTCTCAGGTTTATTTAATCTGCAATTGACCATCTTGCGTTATCACTGTCGCAAACAATTCGTATGCATGTACAAGAATGGCCATCAAAACAATTACTGACTGACTACCACGTAAATACCCATCCGGCAGCAGATTCCGCTGAGGAATTGCGTAAATTCAAAAAGATTCAAGGCAGATTTTCTGATCAGTATGAGCTATTTTTTCCTGATAACCTGGCTGATAAAACCATTGTTGTTATTCCCAGTCTTTCACTTGACCAGCAGGTACTCTCAAAATTAGATGGCGCATTACATTATGAAGAAAGACTTTTATGTCTCCTCCTGTTGCTTCATATGCCCCGTACTCATGTCATTTACGTGAGCAGCATGCCCATAGATCCCGTTATTATTGATTATTATCTTCATTCCTTACCCGGCATTACGGGTTATCACGCAAAAGACAGACTCACTTTGTTGAGTTGTTATGACACGTCACCCATACCGCTTACGCAAAAGATCTTACAAAGGACCCGTTTAATAGAACGCATTAAAAAAGGGATACCACCAGGACATGTGGCACACATCACCTGTTTTAATACCACAGATTATGAAAGAACACTGGCCGTAAGGCTGGGCATACCGGTATATGCCTGTGATCCCTCTTTAAATTATTGGGGTACCAAAAGCGGCAGCAGAAAAATATTTTTAAATGCAGGTGTAGACATGCCTCCGGGCGTTGAAGATTTGAAAACCTATGAAGATATTGTACACGCAGTAGCGGCCATAAAGGCTATGTATCCTGATGTAAAGAAAGCTATTTTAAAAATGAATGACGGGTTTTCCGGTGACGGTAATGCAGTTCTGAGATATCCCGATCATTTAACCAGCAAAGAATTATTTGACTGGGTTAATGATAATCTTTTTGAGAAAATAATTCCGGTCGCAAAGGATATGAGTATTGAAATTTTCCTGCAGAAATTTCAGGAAATGGGAGGTGTCGTCGAAGCCTTTATAGAAGGCGACACAAAAGCTTCCCCCTCCGTTCAATGCAGGATAACTCCTTTGGGTGAGGTAGAAATCATCTCAACCCATGACCAGGTATTGGGCGGCGAGAGCGGGCAACAATTTATAGGAGCTTTTTTCCCGAGCGAAAATAGTTATCACACAGAAATAACGGTATATGCAAAAACAATCGCTGAAGAATTAAAGAAAAAGGGAATATTGGGCCGCTTTAGCATTGATTTTATTTCTGTAAAAGAAAATGATCAATGGAAACATTTCGCCATTGAGATTAACATGCGTAAAGGAGGTACTACACACCCTTATTTAATGTTGCAGTTTTTAACGAACGGACATTACAATGAAGAATCTGGTTTATTTGAAACCCGGAACCGGAAGCACCGCTATTATTTTGCTTCAGATAACCTGCAGAACGATGCCTACAAAGGCCTTACGCCGCAGGATCTCATTGATATTGCGATGTTTCATGGATTGCAATTCGATGGCGCAGCACAAAAGGGGGTAATGTTTCATATGATCGGCGCCTTATCGCAGTTCGGCAAAATAGGTGTTATCTGCATTGGCGGATCACGGGAAGAAGCTTATTCGTATTATAAAAAAACAATTGAAGTACTGGATGCAGAAACCGGGGTATCATCGTCCCAAATGGCTATGATCTGAATAATTATAACCGCCGGGATTTGAACCACAAACTCAGTAAATTCTCCTTCCTTCGTTTCCACTTTTATTTCTCCTCCATGCGCTTTTATAATATCATAGCTGAGTGATAACCCCAGGCCGGTACCCTGACCTGTTGGTTTGGTAGTGAAGAAGGGTTGAAAAATTTTGTCCTTCACTTTGGCGGGGATACCGTTCCCGTTGTCTTTCACGATGATTTCTATCTTGTGGTCCAGTTTAATAGTGGTCACTGAAACTTTTGGCTCATACTCACCGTTCAACAACTTTTTCTTTTCATTTACAGCATAAAATGCATTATTGTATAAATTTAGCAGTACCCTGCTGATATCCTGCGGGATGGCGCTGATGCTCCCGATCTTTTCATCAAACCCGGTTTCGATCGTTGCACTGAACGAATTATCTTTCGCACGTATACCACGATAAGAAAGGCGCAAATATTCATCAGCCAACGCGTTGATGTCGGTTGACTCTTTTATCCCCATGCCACTCCTGCTATGTTGCAACATACCTTTCACGATGGCGTCGGCGCGTTTGCCATGGTGACTGATTTTTTGTTCATTATCCCTGATCCCGTTTGAAATGGAAAGTGCCTCTTCATTATTACCCGATTTGATTTCCGTTTGCAATTCGTCAATTAATTCTGTATTTAATTCTGAAAAATTATTCACAAAATTCAACGGGTTTTGAATCTCGTGCGCAATCCCTGCCGTGAGCTCACCCAATGAAGCCATTTTTTCCGAGTGAATCAATTGCGTTTGTGTTTCCCGGAGTTCTTCCAGGGAATGCTTTAGTTCCTTGGTTCTGTTCACGACCCGGTCTTCGAGAACAACATTCTGCTTTCTTAAATTACGCGACCGGTATTGTACAAAACCAAACACTAACAACAGGAAAACGATTCCAAATAATATTCTCAGCCGTCCAGGTTGCCCACCAGGGTGGATGAATATTAAAATAGAGAATCTTTTCTTTACCATTATATGCATTTACTGTATTGGAAGCTGCCATTACCAGCCTGTATTCTCCTGGTGGCAATTCCTCATACCGAATGGTGTAGTTGGCCGGACCATACTGCCAATCCTTATTTACTCCATCCAGTTTATACCTGATTTTGCTGAGCCCTTTTGAAAAATAATCGATGATTCCGGTCTCTATGCTTATTTTATTCTGAAAATATTTCAGGTCGAGTTTCTCCTGTTCACCGTCAAAAACAGCCGGTATGGAAACTGTATCCTGATTAACTTCCAAAGATTTCAGATAAACCAAAGAAGGCGGATATTCATCTTTTACCTGATCAGGTTTTACCCTGTCCAATCCTTTATATCCAAAAAAATACAAATCACCATTGTCATCGAGCGCAAGCGGATCGGTACGATAGGTTTGTTCCTGGAATCCTTCGGTCGCTGAAAGTGCCCTGATCTGACCGGTCTTTGGATTCAACCTGGCAATAGAACGTTCCGTGTTGAACCAGATATTACCCATTTTATCGCCATGAATTCCATTTACATTAATAAGCGGGAGGCCATCGCGCTCGGTATATCGGTGAATGACGCCGAAATGGCTGTCGTAATGAATCAGTTGCATAAAAGTTCCTACCCACAGGCTATGATCAGACGGATCCAGATAAATGTTGCTCCAATCAAAACTGTCTAACGGATTCAACACTCTTTCCAATTTTCCTTTCACAAGCGCGTAAGCAAGATTGTGACCCTCCCCATGTCTTCTATAAAAAACCATTTGATCACCATCTGATTGCCATCCGGCAAAATCTAAATCAATAACGCCTATCTGGTGAGCCACCGGACTATCTTTATTCAGTAAATAGATTCCAAATTTCTCTTTCGTCAAGCCGCCAACAAATAGATCATCCTGTCCGTTATTTAATTTGATGCCGCTTTGTCCCATTAAACCGGGATGCATTATTGGGTGGTTATTGCTATCCATAATGGTGAATCGGCGGCATCGTTTAGAAAGGATATCCATTTCAAACAATTCAGTCGTTTGTTCGCCGATTATCCAGGCTTTTTGTCCTGACCTGCCGACTCCCAGGTAGTAGATTTTCCGGTTGCTGCCAATTCCCGAAATGTCATTCGTTTTAATTACCTGAAAGGATTCTGTAGCGGGGTTAAAAATATTCAGATCAGGCTCAACAAAGATCCATATTCGATCATCCGCTGATTTTTCAATACGGGATCCCTGTGTGGAACTCAATGTATTTGGTTTTCCCGTCTTGCCTTCATAATGCCGGAAGGATTTCAGGACAGGAGACAACTGATTAATTCCATTATCAGTTGAAGTCCAGTATCCGATCCATACCTGGCCGTCCCGGTCACAGTAGATACGATTATTAAATTCATTTGCCTTCCGGCTTAAATTACTATCCGACTCAAAAGGCCGCTCCACAGACCCCGTTTGCGGATCATATACGATCAATCCCTTATCCGATGTCCCAACCCAAACCCTGTTTGCCGGATCCATGCTAATTCCAATGCCCCAGTTAAAAAAATTTTTCACGCGATCTATATAATGAAACTGTTTATCGGCGAGCGTAAATTGTATCAGGCCCTCAACGTCGTTCATCCAGATACAATTCCTTTTTTTGTCATAACACATTCCTGGCGACCAATGATTATTTTGCAGATCCTTCCTAAATGATGGCCAGTTGTAGCGCTGCTCCTTGCCATCTGATAAGGAAATACTGAGCAGACCGCCTTCATTATCACCGGCTAACATCCAGATGCAATTCGACTTCGGTTCCAATACCGTCAAGGCATTGCTGTACCAATATAATCTGCGTGACAACCTGCAAATCTTTTTTTTCTGTAGTGTGTGGGTGTTGTAAGCCGTAACCAGTGAATCTGACTCCACGCAATAAACCCAATCGGCAGTTGCCCAAAATGAAACAATGGTCTGATCAAATGCGGTATGCGGGTTATCGACAGAAAAATGCGTAAAACTGTCTGCCTGTATATCATAACGGGATATCCCTTTGTCTGTACCCACCCAGATATTATGAAGGCTGTCTTCATTGAGGCTGATGATATAATTGCCGATGGTCGTTTTATTTCCACCGTAAGGGTTGAGATAATTTTTAAACAGGGAACCATCAAAGCGGTTCAATCCTGCGTCGGTACCCACCCATAAAAAACCATTTTTATCTTTCAGGAAACAATGCGACCGTGCCATAATAAAGGCCCTGATCCGAATTCCAATTTACCAATCGAAATTCTTCGGGTGAATGACTATCAGCAATGCTTTGAGCCAGTGACAAATGGAAAATGCCCAGCAATAAAAAAACAGTGCTTATAAATTTCATCCGTATTTTTTCTCTCATCAACAAGTATGGAACGCCGTTATTCAATAACCGGGATTTTGCTTTAACCTGTGATCGCTCTTATCGATTTCACTCTGTGGAATCGGAAAGTATGAATCCTGCGATGGATTAAATACAGCTCCGTTGAGATAGCCAGTAATATTCTTTTCTTTATCGAGATATAAACTGATATCATGTTCTGCTATCCCCCATCGTACCAGATCAAAGAACCGATGCCCTTCCATTCCCAGTTCGAGCATGCGTTCATACCTGATTGCTTTCATGGCATAAACGGGATCTGTCCATACTCCCGGGTACGGCTTAATAAAGTAATTGGCAGCTTTCGTATCGGAAAATCCGGCAGAAGGATTCTGGTCATCTTTGTATTTATATACCCAACCCGAAGAGTCGGCAGCCCTGTTCCTTAACTGGTTAACGTAGTCCTGCGCTTTTGCCAGGCTGCCATTTGTACTCATGACTTCTGCTTCAGCAGCCCAGAGTAGCACATCAGCATAACGAATCAGATTTATATTGATCGCATTTGCTCCGATGGTCCAAAAAGAAGCATCCGTGTAAGTTCCGATCTGCGATACATAGATGGAAGTTTTTTTAGGAGAATAAGGTCCGCCGCTGAAGTCCTGGGCCCGGATCCAGTCTTTTCCCGGGTGAAGACCCCAGTCCAGGTAAGGAATACCCCGACGGCCCACAGTCCAGTCCAGCCGGGGATCCAGGGTTCCATCGTACGGAGTAAAAGGGTCGCTGGAAGATAATCCAATATCATTCTTTACATCCATCTCATTAAAATGATCCAGATCCGGAAGTCCGGTAAGAGAGTCAGTTTTAAAATGATTTACAAAGTATTGGCTAGGTTGAAAGAATCCGCAACATTTGCTATTACCGTCATGGGGCTGATTTAATACGTCTCCAATATTGGCGTTATTACCCTGTCCCCCGTCGTTTACTGAACTCTGTGCTGCAAAAACAGATTCCTTATTGTTTTTAGATACTGCATTAAAATTTTCAGCATACTTTTTCAAACTATATTTCCCACTGGCGATGATTGAATCCAGAAGAATTTTAGCAGAATCGTATTTATGCTGGAATAAATAGACCTTAGCCAGTAATGCCTCTGCAGAATAATGATTCGCCCTGCCGATTTGATCCTGATTTTTGGGAAGATTGGCAACAGCATATTTGAGATCTTCCTCAATAAATGGCCAAATGTCTACATCGTTGGACATTTTATAGTTGCCAGCCTCATAGGTGATACTTTCATCCATGAAGGGAATATTGTTCCACATTTTTTTTACCTCAAAGTGATAGTGGGCACGGAGAAATAAAGCCTCTGCCCTGAATTCAACAGTATCTGGCTTTGTTAAACCGGGGACCTTTCTCATTATCCTTAATACGTCATTGCATCTCTGAACGCCATCGTATAGAGCTCCCCACTTGCTCAATAAGTATGAGCTCCCGGCAGTAGTACTAAATCTTTCGATGGATTGCTGCTCAGGCTGATCAGCCGATTCCGAACCCTTGTGTGCTTCACTGCCTGTAACCGAACCGAATAACCAATTCGAACCAGCAGCTCCCCAGGGATTGACGGGGTCTACGTTTGGTGAACCGACACCATCCAAAAGGGAATAAGCCCCTATTAAAAGCGCTGTGACCCCCTGCTGATTGGTAACGGCTGTTGCATCCAGCTGCCCGAGCGGACGCAGGTCAAGCACATTTTTGCTGCAGGAAAACAGTATGGCTTCTGACAAAAAAAGGATAAACAAAATTTTGGAGTATCTCACGAATAATATTATTTAGTCGTTCATGTTTACAAACCAATATTTAAACCGAATAACCATTGAATCTGATTATTTGGATAATTCCCACCATCAGATCCGGTAAAAGCAACGTCTCCACCGGCTACCGATTCCGGATCAAGACCCGTGTAATTTGTAATCGTAAACAGGTTGGCAACCTGGACATATATTCTCACTTGCTTCATCCTGATTTTTTGGAGGGTATTCTTGCCTAAGGAATAGCCAAGAATCATGGACTTATTCCTGAAATAAGAACCATTTTCTATTCCATAGGAATTCGGATCCGAATTATTACTGAAATTGGTAACATTTTCATTGATCGAAACCTTTGCATTTTTATGCTCCGGCGTCCAGGAATCATATAACAATATCTTGCTCTTTGCCTGAGAGCCCGGAAAAAAATCAGTCCCCAGTCTCACCTGGTTAAAAACGTCATTCCCAAAGACTCCGTAAAAGAAAGCTGAGAAGTCAAAATTTTTATAGCTGAATGCGATATTCAGCCCAAGAGAAAATTTTGGGTTGGGGTTACCAAGAAATACCCGGTCCGTATCAGAAATTTTATGATCTCCGTTGGCATCAAGGTATTTAAATCGCCCCGATGCAGCTTCATTCTGAAAAGGAGATTTGGCAACATCATCGGGGCTGTTGAAAAAGCCTATGATCTTATAACCGTAAAAAGAGCTTACCGCATGGCCAACCTGATTTCTCCATATCCCGTTTTCAAAATAATCTTGTCCATCGTTCAATTTTACGATTTTGTTATTGTATGAAGTATACGTGATTGTAAAATCATATCTCCATTCCTTTCCGAAACGTCCCTTTGATCCGAGCAGCAGATCAATCCCTTTATTTTCAATATCGCCGACATTCACATAGGGTGATGTTGCACCCCCCAGGACATAGGGAAGTGAAAGCGGAAATAAGAGGCCGGTGGATTTTTTTATATACCAGTCGGCCGAAAAAGTCAGTTTGCTATTCCAGAGAGTACCGTCCAGGCCGATATTTGTTTGAATATCTGTCTGCCACCCGGTTTTAGGATTTCCGATATACGTATTTCTGAATCCTAGTTGGGCTGTATTACTATTGCCATTGATGTTATAAAAGGAGGTTCCGGGATCTCCGCCATACAGTGTGTATTGATTAGTCCTAATCAATGGTGTATTTCCATCGAACCCAAGTTTGCCCCAGCTTCCTCTTAATTTAAGGTCTGTCATCCAGGATAAATCGGATGCAAAATTTTCTTTGCTGATCCGCCAGCCTGCACTTACAGAAGGAAAAATACTATACCTGTTCTCGGGACCAAATACCGAGGAACCGTCTCTCCGAAGCGTACCCATCAACAAATATTTATCTTTATAGGCATAATCCAGTTTGCTAAAGATTGAATAGAGCGCGGAGTTGTATGCCTGACTACCATTATTCTGTCCGACAACTCCTCCATTCGAGAGGTAACTATAATTGGGATCGTCGCTAAAGAAATTTACACGACTGGCAGATAAACTACGACCATAAGAACTGATATATTCTGTTCCTATTAATAATTTGACACTATGATCTTCGTGAAATGACTTATTAAAAACAATCGTATTTTGCCAACTCCATTTCCGGGTATATCCGGAGCCCTCCGTAAGCGAACTCGGTAAGCTTGAATAGCCGTTAAAATGGGGCTGGTAAGAGTAATAATATTGATTATCCAGTGTGCCTCCGAAATTTGTCCTGAATGTAAAATACCTGGCGAAGTCGAGTTCGGCATACATATTTCCTAAAATGATCCAGTTATTTGATTTACCCAATTTCGAATTATCCAATCCAAGGGTGTTGGCAGCGTATCCCAGCCCCGGTGCGCTCACGTAAGGGTTACCATGAATATCGTACATTGGCAGTATCGGGTTCGGCAAAGTGTTTGAGGAACCAAATCCGGGATTAAATACATTGGCATAATATGGAGTCTCCCTGGAAGAAAGCTGGACATTTTCACCTATGCGAAAATTATTCATCAGGTTGAATTCCGTATTAATTCTTATGGTTAACCTTTTCAGGTAAGTATTTTTTAAAGTACCCTCCTGGTCGAGGTAACCGGCCGAAAACAGATAATGGTTTTTGTCATTTCCCCCGGAAACATTTAGTGTATAGTTTTGAGAAAAGGCCGGTAAATAAATTTCATGAAATACGTCCGTACCGTATTTATTAGCCTTTACAATCTGATAAATATCACCTGCAGCGGGATCGATATTATAAAGATTTTTATTGGTCGCGGGATCACCTTCAAAAAGACCTCCCTGGCTGCCCGCTAATACGTAATCCGGCAGTACGGGAACTGCACCATTTCCATATTGGGGATGAGTAATGGGTTGTCCTGAATTTTCGTAAGCCTTCCAGGTAACTTCCGCCATTTCCCAGGGATTCAGTACATCATATCCGTTTTTTAAGGGGATCTGATAACCCAGATAGTTATCAAAATTTATCTGGGTATTACCAGCCTTACCCTTTTTCGTTGTCACTTCAACAACGCCGTTTGCGCCACGCACTCCGTAAATAGCAGCGGACCCCGCATCCTTTAGCACCACGAGAGACTGAATATCATCCGGATTCAGATCGTTGATATCCGCGGGTGATCCATCTACAATATATAAGGGTGACACATCTCCAAAATTACCGTAACCATGAATGCTGATTAATGTGCGTGCTCCGGGTGTTGCCTGTGTAATCACGTTCATTCCTGCAACTCTTCCCTGCAACATGGATTCCACCTGGCCTGCCGGCACTGCCGTAAGTTCTTTCGGCTTTACAATCGCAACCGAACCGGTAATATCTTTAACGGCTACTGAAGCATAGCCGGTCACGACCACCTCATTCAGATTGTTTATTGATTTCTGAAGTTGTATGTTTAATGAAATATCAGAAGCTAAAGTGATTTCGCGGGTTTGGTATCCGACAAAAGAAATCAAAAGCAGGTTACCCTTTGTTCCGTGAATACTGAAGGCACCACTGGAATCCGTTTGTGTTCCAAGGGCAGAACCCTTGATAGTAACTGTGGCTCCTCTTAATGGAAGGCCATCGTTGTCAGTCACCTCTCCTGTGATTTTCTCCTGCGAATACACAGCCATCGCCAGGAGACAAAATACGATTGCTGGTATAGTATATTTAAAAATATTACTACAGTGCCACTTTTTCAAGTGTTGTATTTAAAGGTTAAAAAGTACTTGGTGAATTTAATTTCTTCCTCAGGCGCAGGTAGCACCTATGCATTTATTTCGATGGGGTAACGCGAGTATAAACAATAAGGTAATTAAAAAAACTGAGGTCTGACCTTTTTTTTTATGGCAGCGCATTTACAACAATCCTACGCTGCCTGCAATGATAGAAGCTCAGAAAGCCCTCAGAAAAGATATCTTCGTTCTAAAGCTGTTCTCGTTGGGCAAAGCCATCAAAAATTTAAAGGAACCTGCGTACGGTCCTCCGCCAACGATCAACCGTCACCACTAAGCCAGCCTGCTCCTTACTCAAAATGGAAACCTTTTTGAAAGGAGATTTTATTAAAAAAAATTAACCTTTACATGAGAAATTTTATTTTTTAAACTCAGGACCGACGCGGGCATAAAATGTTGACAAAAACTCCTGTGATATGGCAACTGGCTGTTGTACAATTTGAACACGGTACTGCTATAACCGGTGTTGCACTTGCTGAAATTTATCCCTCTACCTATCCCGGGCAATTTTTAAATCGTCAGGCTATCGGCGTGATCAGGTCATACACCAATAAACTTTATGCTTGTAAAGATTTATTTATCAGGGCCGGCGAAGAGGTACACACAGTAACAACCACGAATAACGGCAAATTTGATTTATGGCTGAACGGCGATAGTACAAATAATATAGAGATATATGCGGACGTTTCCTGCCATATCATGCTTCCAATAATACAACTTTATCCCGTATACTTTCCCATTTCAAATCAGCCAATAGAAATCATTTCAGATATTGATGATACCATTTTTTATTCTTTTACGAAAACATTTATGCGAAGGGTTTATACCATTTTATTTAAGCACCCGAAAAACCGGAAAATGGTTGATTTCACCAGGCATTTTCTTAGTTATGCAAAGAAATCAGGAACCAGGGTGTATTGCGTTTCAAAAAGTGAAATGAATCTATTTCACCTAATAACGAACATACTTGCTTCACATGGAATTGCCGATTCCATTGTTTATTTATTTGACTATCTGACTTATTCGGGTTTGTTTACCAGCAAGGGGAATCATTTTAAGCTCGGACAAATATCTTCCATACTACAAAAGTCGCCGGGTAAATGTTATTATCTTATAGGTGATGATACCGAAGCCGACATTCGCACGTATAGTGAAGTTGCCCATCAGTTTCCCGGGAGGATTTGCCAGGTGTTTATACGTAAAACAAAAGCTTACAATCTTCGTTTTCAGAAATTTTATTATCAACGCCTGCAATAAACTTGACATTCCTGTTTTATATTTCGATGAAGCAACAGCTTTTGATACTTCCTTGCTGAAAAATATAAATCATTAGATTATGAAACTTTTGTTTATAGTAAACCCTATTTCGGGTGGCGTCAATAAAGAGCCGTTTCTGAAGGACGCGCAACAGTTATGCAATCAGTATGGCATAGCACTTGCCATTTTTAGAACAACCGGAAAAAATGATAAAGAACAACTTCAACAGGTTTTAGAAAAAGAAAAGCCGGATAAAGTGGCAGCTGTTGGTGGTGATGGAACTGTTCTTTTTGCAGCTATTTGCCTGTTGGATTCCGGATTGCCACTTGGTATTATACCCCAGGGTTCTGCGAATGGCATGGCAAAAGAACTGCGAGTGAACACAAATGCCATAGAAGCATTAAAAGATATTATTATGAGCGAGGTGTATGCCGGCATGGATTTGCTCAGGGTAAATGGACTATACTACAGCATGCATATTGGCGATGTAGGTATCAATGCTAACCTGGTAAAATCTTTTTCTGAAGATGCGCGAAGAGGTATGATGACTTATTCCAAATATTTTGTAGAAGAACTAAAGAAAACAAAAGCATTTCGGGTCAAGGTAGATATTGACGGAAATACTATTGAAGAGATGTGCTATATGGCTGCTATTTGCAACAGTGGCCGTTATGGCACCGGGGTTATCCTGAGTAACCAATCCAATTTATTTGATGGCAAATTTGAAATAGTCCTGCTCAGGGAGAAAAGTATTAACACATTTATTGATGCCGCGCTAACCAAATTCAATGAGTCATTCTTTAAACCTGAACATACCCGGACCGTTAGTGGAAGCCATGCCAGGCTTTATTTTGATGAGCCTCGTATATTGCAATTGGATGGTGAAATAATTGGATCATTTACAGAATTGAACGTGGAATTGTTGCAGGGCGCAATCAAAATTATCAGCTTCAACAGGCCATGAGTCAGAATTGGCTGACTGCTTTAATTAACGATGTATTGTATTAGGAAATGTCTGGATGCCCGGAATTTAAGACAATAAAATCCACTCTCTTTTTTCAGACGCCGGAAGAAATTCTACGCGATAAAAAAAAGTTGCGATATAAAATTGAGCAAGGACCGAAATAGCCTACTGTCCCTGCCAACCCACAAAAGCGAGAACCATTACGCCTGTCAAAAGTGCTGCTGCTATTAAATAGATTCTGATTGTTTCTCCAACATGGAGTGAAGATGGTTTTTTCATAAATTCGGATTATTAGTTTCAACATATATGAGGACAACTATGATGCCAGAAAACGATTTCCAAATCGTTCATTCTAAATGGGTTATAGAGAGAAGTTAATTTTTCAGCCAGCGATCGAACCATGCAAAAGCTTCCGTCTGCATTGCAGCATCGAATTTATGTGGTCCCGGATAATAAGAGCACTTATAATGGTTATCTGCATCGACTTTGTGATATAGCTCAGCCAGGATCCTATCGGCTTCTTTCATTTCATTGAGAGTGTATAAATCGTCAGCCAAATCATTCAATACGAGTGTCGGTAATGGTATACGCATACCAAGTATTTCAGGAAAATCCAGTTCATTTGGCAACAGCGGTGTATAGATCATCCAGGTATGATTTACAGATTTGTACAATAAAAAATCTTTCCAGGTGGTCATGAATCCTACGCAAACCGCACACTGTATCCTGGGATCGAGTCCCGCCATGAAGGCCGTCCGCAGGCCGCCACCGGAAAGACCTGCACAGCCAACCTTCTTGCTATCCACGTCATGCAGGGAGCAGAGTATGTCCAGGGCTATCCGATCCTCTGCAAAAGAAATGGCGGGCCATGTGGTGCCTGCGCTAAACAATGACTTCGCCATAATGTGTTCATGGTCTGCTGCCCATTTATTATAAGCTGCAATGTTGGCTGGATTTTCAGGATCTTCATCGCTCAGTCCCTGTCTCAATGATATGGGAACATCCTTCAACATCACCCGACGACTCGCAAATGAAAAAACATCAGGGACCAGGACAACATATCCCTTTTTTGCCAATTCATTGGCCCAGGCCAGTCCTGAATAATATTCTTTCTGATGTGCAGTGATTAAGGCATGCGGATTATCATCTGTCCTGGTAATTTTTCTTTTACCAAAATATTTATTTCCGCCATGGTCATGAAAAGCCAGTATACCCGGGAGGGGCCCTTTTGCATTTACGGGTTTGAGAAGCGTTGCTTCCGTAGGACGGCCATAGGGCAGTTGCCATTCCAATTCCTTAATCAACAAACCATCATATACAAATTCCCTAATTACACGGAATTCAGGCATTGCACCTATATCCGGAATGGCCATTCTGTCCATCACCCGCTGCCTTGCCATTGGGCGCCAGGATTCAATATCTGTCCGTTCCGGATTTCTAAAAGAAAGAGAAGGCAATTTGTTTCCAGTCAGAGATGCTGCCCAGGGACCGTATAGTCCGATCATCGTGAGCTGGTCATCTGCAAAATTTTCCGAACCCGCCTGGCCCAATACTTCTTCAGGCAAATGTTTCATCGTCTTGTCTGCTGCAAGTCCTTTCATCATACCTCCGGCCATACCCAATCCGGCAAGTCCGGAATATTTCAGGAAATCTCTTCGTTTATTTTTCATAAAAGTTGCTCTGCTTATTGATATTTCGGCTCGTACATTTTGCTTTTTCAATACTAATGAAGTTATGAATATATCAAGTTTATTCAGCAATTTCGAACCGTTACCCCTGATGTGAAGCAATCGTTAATGAGGACTCCTCCAAATCAAAACTTCTATTAAACAAATCGAATGAAACGATCCCAAATATCAAAATTGGAAAAATAGCCTTCAGATAGGGAAGCTTGTTAAAAACCTCCTTAATGAAATGGGGAAATAAATCTCCCGTTGAAAGTGTAGTGAATATGAGTGTCAAAATAACAATTATCAGATTTGTACGGGTTTTAGTTTGAGAAAAGAACCAGATGGCAATGCCACATATAGCTATAATGTACGTGGAGGACTCTGCCTTATAATTAAATATAACCGCCCAGATCATTATCGAACTAAGCACCAATAATCTAAATTCATATATTTTGTATTTCCATGTCTGGAATAGCGGAATCAATAATAATATGATACCCGCCAGCATGATTATTATATTTGAAATATTGAATTTAAAGCCCGAATCTAAAATACCCATCACTGAAATTCCCGTCGAATTTGCCTGATCAGTTTTTAGTAAATGGTCCCAACTTTTATATAAATTCAATAGCCTCTTCAAATCGACAACTGCCAGCGGCAATAAACCCAACAGTAAAGTCCAGCATAATGTATAAAGAAATAATCTCGTCTTTGCAGGATAAAATATAAATAATACTAAACCAATCGCTCCGTATATTTTAAGATATAGTGAAAAGGCCACGAAGAATGTTGCCAGGAGATACCTGCCTTTTTCCAGCGAAGTAAATGTTAGTATGAGAAGCGCTGCCGTAAGTCCATTACTTTGGGCGGTTTGCAAACTGCCCATTAATTCAATAAAACAAAACAGCAATGCATATATTTTGGCCTTATCACTTATCCCCTTTAACAACACAATGCCGGTTAATAAAGGGATCGTATTAAATAAATTCCATAATAGCAACCCAATAAAATCCGGCAGATAGGCAAACAAGCCAAAGAATAATGAAAAGGTGGGGGAATATTTATATAGATCCCATTGTTCATCCGGATACTGTATGTATAAATCCTTACCCTGTATTAAATGGAAAAATGAATTTTTAAAAATTATATAATTATTATAATTCGGATAAACCCTTCCATATTGACCCGATGGCCTTATAAATCCATAATAACATTGAATGCTGGCTATGATGGCAATTGTGAAATAAAGAATATAGATATGCCTGATCCTTAATTCATCCGGGCTTTTGAATGTAAACACATAAATAAATTTAAAGAACGCAAGTAAACGACAGACTAAAAGCTAAAATTGGTACTGACCAGTAACCCGAAAGTGGAAACGTTCGGGTGATACAGATAAGTAAATCGTTTGACCAGGTCAATTCTGATAAAAGAAAAAATATTGTAAATCCCGACACTGGCTTCCACATAGGGTTGACCGGTCAATGCAAAGGTAGAAGTAACCTCATTGGTTGTCGGAAAGAGCATTTGATTCGGGTTATCATTCGGATTGTTTTCGCTTCGCAGACCCCCGTACAATATTTTGGCTCCTATCACTTCACGTAGTCTTAGTTTCTTCAATAAAGGAATCTTGTTAAAAAAGAACCCGTTAAAATAATGATCGATATCCACACCGGCATAATGATCAGCAACAAATTCCTGTACATTCATTAGATTGTAGGAATTGAAACTATAAAAATAAGACCTGTTTGCCGGTGGGATAATCAATAGTGGAAAAGGAAGGATACCTGCCAGGTAGCCTGCATCAAGCCTTATATCTGAGAATCCGACTGGTGAAGTAAACACCCGTTTGGATATTTTGAGATGAAAAGCATCATAGCTGTACTCGCCTCCATAAAGGCCCTTGACACCTTTTGCATACTGAAAGGATATGACCGGATATTTATTAGCAATATTTCTTCGCCCTACTTTGTTCTCAAAGAATTGCTCGTTAGGCGCCCATCGAAGGGTAAAGGAAATCTCGCCGGTTGTAATATCCGGGATAGTATCCAGTTGTTGAGGCAATGGTTCTTTCACGTAAACAAGTGATCCGGCCGGTTGTTGTCTCCAGTATTTTGTTCCCAGTATATAAGAAAAATGATTTCCAAATTCATGTACATAGGAAAGCCTGAAAATATCACTGTATAGCCAATTGGAACTATAACCGCGGGTAAAAGAGGATAGAAACGTGTTGCCATTTGAAAAAATATTCTCCTGGCCGGGATTCTTGAGATCATGCATATAACTTGCCTGCAAATAGTTGAAAGGATAACTGTAAACAGACCGGTTATTAAATGAATAAGATCCGGTTAACATATATTTAAAATGATTGTCTTTAAATCCGTAACCCAGATAGCCATCCAGATAAAATCGATGACTTAATTTGTAATTGGTTCTCCCTCCAAATTGAAGCCGCTGGCCTTCGACAGCGTTAAAAGAATAAAAGGTTTGAATAGGACCAATATCAAATTTTCCGGCTGATTTATAGCCAACAAAATACAAGGTTGCCAAATCCATAAGCCTTCTATAAGAACGCATTTTTACCAGGCTGTCTGCATTTGAATAAGTCTTAGCCTGAGATGGACTAAGCGGGACAGGTCGGGTTTCTCTCCAGAAAGAATCCGATTGATGAGATGACTTAGATAAACTATCTATTGCAGATCCCTGAAATATATGGTCGGGCAATACAGAATCTGACAAATCAGTAATGGATATTTTTCTCTCTCCGAAAACACCGGGGCTTTTGGAAAACGGACTGAACGAAGCAAGCATATCTGATTCAGCCAAATAATAATGCTCACCGGGACCTTTTTTAAAATTCTGGTTGAGCTCAAAATTTCTGACATAATTCATATTTACGTGTTTGCTCATTCCAAGTTCGGCACTGGTAACAGCGTACGTTCCATCGAGTGTAACCCAAAGGGTTCCCCGGAATAGCAGGTCTTCAGGATTTCTTGGGGCAAAATCCAATTTGACTATGCTGGATCCATTTTCAACGATCGTGTCCTGAATGAAATACATGTAAAAAACAGGCCCGGCGTCCGATATGGGGCTTACAAATTGCATGGTGAAGGCGGAAATATTATTATCATAAATATTAATATCATTATATAAATAATGCAACGCACCCTGTATGCCTTTCATATCAATATATTCACCGTAGTCCACTGTTTTTTGTGCTATGATGATTTTTTTGTTTTTTACCGGATTCTTTCGGAGATATTTATTGGAGATGATTTCCTGCAGATAAACAGAATTCAGCTTTTTACCCGGAACAACCGTTGTATCAGTATTTTCAAAAAAGAATTTAAACTTCTTTAATACAAAGTTTTGGGTAATCCTGATCCATGGACCATCCGTAAACATTTGAGTCTTCTCATATTCTTTATAAGAAGAATAGGGATTCGCTCCCGGTCCGTTCCTGGATTTATTTGCAATCACGTGCCGGATCAATTCAACTGCAGGATTATTTTTATTCTTATATTTTCCCTTTTTTGCATTAACGACTACATTTTTCAGTGTGGTGTACGATTTTGAAAGTAATATGGACAATTCCCGGGTTGATTCATCAGAGAGAATATATGTTACGGAATGGTAACCTGTATAGCTAAAGGTGATCCTGGTAACAGACTTGTCGACAGAAACCGAGAATTTACCGGCAGCATCCGTAAGTCCGCCCCGGGGGCTATTATTCAGGGTAATACTTACATTTTGTAAAGGGGCCCGGGTTGCAGAGTCAACGACAGTCCCCATGATCGTTTTTGTTTGTGCATAACCGAAGATGGCTAATAAAACAGTAATCAGTAATATGGTAATGCGCTTACAAATCTGGATTATTGATATTTATTCTACATACGCTCTTCATACACATAAGGATGCCAGCTTTCATTTATCCAGTTGGCTTTTTCCATCAGCAAAGTTCCCTATTTTTTTGTCCTGTAAAATCTGCTTTTCCGGGATCGATTTAACTCTGCGAAGAACTGAATGAAAACCCAGTTTCGTGATTTCGAATGAATTGAGATGAGTACCGAAGGGCATGATGGAGTATCAGCGATCGTTAGATGACTCCCTAAAAAAATAAGCTACCCGGAAACTGTATTTTCCGGGTAGCTTTCTTTATGTGTGACTGGATTATTTTTTCAATCCTGAAAACGGCAACAGGCTTTCTAACTATATTATCACCAACTATTCTTCCCTGAGCCAGGCCTGCATTATCGAAGGCTGGTAATGAATTCCACCATAAAACCTGGAATTACCCGCGTCTATTGCCAATATCCCGGAAGGTATTGAAAGTACGGGCAGGGAATCCGAGATAGTCCCAGGTATGATCCGTCAAGGGTCCGATATTCCCATATATGCTGCGGTCAGTGCTTCTGCAGCCGCCGCGGAAGCGACAGCATGTGCAGATGGATATTCCGGATGATCGGGTGTTGTAATAAAAGAAGACCAGGCGGTATCGCCAATGACTTTCCTGATATAAGTGATCGGTCTGACCTGGTTATACACATATTTAGTATTGGAATACGGTGATCACGGCATCGTTCAAAGATATTCCGGTCAGTGCATAAGCCAGGGCTGCCTTGTCGAGTCGGCTGTGTGATTGCCTGATTGTCTGCTGGAGTAATACTCATCCAGTGACCCGGTGTAGAAACACCTGGCACATCTCTCCAGAAAATGCCTAGTTCTTCTGATCGGTCGTCAGGACCTTCGACGCCTGGTATAAATCATTCACTTCTTTATAAAAATCAGATGTCGGATCTTATGAATATGGAATCGGCGGACCAGAGTGCGTCATTATCTCCGCTTTTGGCAATAATCGCCGGTCATTCCCCCAGAAGGGAGCGGCGGGCAATGCAGATGCAGGCGAAGTCGGAACCCATGAGACCCGTACCTACAGGAGGAGTATATGGAAGCGCATTATTTTGAATATAGCTATCTGTCAGGGACCAGGCAAAAATGGCGTCCGCTATTGATTTACCAAACGCTACTGACCTGGAAAGTACATCCGGATGCTCACCGCTGAATGTTGAAGAAATGGCGTTTTCGAGAGAATCAATGGCAGCCAGATCCGTCGCATTCAAATTGGCTGACGTAAAAAAACTTCTATTGAATTCGGCCAGAGTGGCATTTACGCTGGCGGGCCAGTTATATTTTTGAAATCTTTCTGTTTCCGGCAGGTCAGATAATCCATTGTATTTATGCTTCCAGGAAAATAATCCCGGATCTATGGATTCATAGGCACTGATACCGGAATAAGCAAATGGCCTGGCAAAAGCCCCATTGCCAATACCCGTTGCATTTTTATATATGCGTATTTCAAGCGTCATCCATTTGTCGATCACGTCCGCTGAATACAGGGACGGGGGCAAATCCACACGGAACCCTGGCTCTTTTCTACAACCTGTGATACAAACGATGGCCATGAAGAAGCACATCAGGGTATAAACTCCTGACTGGCCAGTCGGCCAAAGTAGAAATTTTTTCATAAAAGATTTTTTAAGGTTTAATCAATGATGATTACTTGTGCACGGAAGTAAAACTTGAACAAGATTTATGCGGTCATTCATTAAATTCCCGCTCTACAAAGTATTAGAAATAAGGAAAACAGAAAAAATTGTATGCCGTCGATAAACGGCATTTATACCGATAAAACTTGACTTGACCATTTTATGGAGTTGAACCAAATGAGATGTTGGAAATGTTTCTAAATGTAAATTAGATTCCAATCTGAAAAAATACCCATTTGTTGGTAGCGATACAGGTAAGTATTGGTGAATAATACTGTTTCCTGTTTTAAAATATCTGTGTTTATAAAAATCGCAGCGAGTTCTTATTTTGAAGATATCCATTATACAAGAGAAAATTATTTTTCTACTAAAAGGGCTTTGCGCATGAGATAAAGATTGTGACAGATAGATAATTCGCGAATATTTAGGACGGCAAATATTGATTATTGAAGTTTCGATCAGATTGATCTGAATGACACAGTGGAGATCGATAAATCTTTGTGGTCTAGAATATCCCGTTACAAAAAATTTCTCGAGAATTAAGTACGACTGGTTCTGCCGTTTCTATAACAAATAGTAGTGTGGCGAAAGTGGAAATGACAATGTGAAGATTGGAGTATTCGTTTGGAAATAAAATCAGAGGCTCGAACGTATTTATTGATCTAAAAAAAATCAACTCTTCCGGTCTCCATATGATATTCTGCTCCAACGATTTTTATTTCTCCTTTGTCTTCCATTTCTTTTAGTATCGGACTTTTCATCCGGATTGTCTTTATCGTGTTTAGAATATTCTGGCGACATACTGCTTCGACAAATTCCGGATTCTTTGAACTTTTTTCACCCGGGAAACTGTCGATCTGCATCACCACAGGGCGGATTTTCGCAAGTAGGGCCGTGATATTTCCCAGCTTAACATTATCAATGGCGGATTTAATAGCGCCGCAATGTTCATGTCCTAAAACAACAATCAGTTTGGCTCCGGAAACCTTACAGCCATATTCCAGGCTACCCAAAATATCTTCATTGGAAATATTTCCTGCCACACGGGCAACAAACAAATCTCCGATGCCACAATGGAATACGTCTTCCACCGGCACCCGGGAGTCCAGGCAGGATAAAATAACGGCTGCCGGATATTGTCCCAGCGATGCTTTTCGTATTCTTTCAGAGGTATTGCGGATAACCAGGTTATCGCTTGTATAGTCATGGTTGCCTCCTTTTAAAATAAGCAGAACAGAGTCCGCCGTCAATTTGGACTGTGCTTCCTTGTTGAGAAATCCCTCATTGATCACATCTTTTTTATCAACCGATATGGAATCGTTTGTGGCAGTTGAAGGAATATTCGTAGCCGTGTTGGTGCAGGCATAAGACAGAAAAAAAATTCCCGAAATGAAAATAAACAGGCTTCTGTTTTTCATGTGCAATAGTTTGTCTGAAACGACAGGTTTCAGTGGGTTTGAAAGAATTGGGGCACAGATTCGTTACAGGGTCCTGAATGATTACAATCCCTTGTAAAAAGAATATATTTTTGGATTGGAACCGGCCAGCGCTTCTCTTAATTCCTTTGAAGGATTGCAATAGAATTCCAGCTCCATATCCGAAATCATCAGCATTTTTCCGAGCAATGCTCCCACATTGCCCATGTGTACAAACACGGCAGCAGAGTCCCTGTATTCCTCTTTCACCACACATTCTGTTTCATCGGCATTGAGGTACCAGTCGAATTGCGTGGTGTTTGGCTCATTTGCTTTTACAGCCTTCAGGCATTGATTGGCCAGTTCTTTAAACTCGTTCAGCATACCATCGTGGATTTTCAGAATGGCAGACCCCCGGAGGTTGACTGATTTCATATGTTTGATATATACTACAATCTACAATAATCTCTATTCCTTCTATTAAAAATCAGGTACCGATTTACAGAAAATATCTGCATATGGCGGTATGTTGTTGGTGATAACTCTCCTAATGTATTGTCTTTCAGTATCGTTATTAATCGAATTTCCCGGATCAGTTTTTGGAGAGGTTATTGTTTTAATTACTCTATGGTTCTGAAACGTTCGTGTCGTGATTCTGTATTTTGATACAGAGGGATTCACTGACTTAAAACCTAACATATGAACACTACATCTGAGCCATTTCTGAGTGAAGCCAATGTTCCACTTGCCCATATTTTGTTATCACTTGATTTGCTGGAGACGAGTACTAATAATGAAGACAATAAAACGTACATATCCATTATCCGTCAGAATGCTGAACGTCTTCAGAATCTGCTCAGAAATAACGAAAATTGCAATAGGGGAAAAAACGGAGCGAATAGTATTTGAATAAAAAGTTTCAAAATTCAGGACGGCCTGTCTACCTGCGATTTTTAATCCGGAATGAATAACCAATACTGATATTGATGACAAGGGGAGTGAATCCGATGCCCGGATCAAGTGTTCTGATCTCTTCATTTATGCCCGTCTGTTTATTGAAATAAATAAATTTATTGTTCTTCAGAGTCGAGCTTATCGTCGGCCAATACCGAATGCTGGGAGAAATCATCAAACCGCTCAAAAAATTGTCCTCTTTTTTGAATGGCCGGAAGCTGCCATAAATACCAAGTCCCAGACTGAACGTATTATAGGAAGTTATTTCATCGGCTTTAGCCTGATTTTCACCAGCATAGTAGAATTCGAAACGGTGGAATTTTGGTTCCAGCCTGAAATTTATCCATTCTTTCAGCCGGTATCCAATACCAAAACCTGTAGTCCATGGCATTTTAACGGCAATTCCCTGTTTCCTTAAATCCGCAGGCACGGTATTGCCTTGAAAGTCAAGGGATACACCATGAGAGTAATCGAAGATCAGGCGTTTAGAAATGTAGTTGAATTCCACATTAAATCCGTGCGCAACTGCCACCTGGCTTAATCCGAATAAAACGTTGATCCTCTTCTCCATTTTCCATTCCTGTGCCTGCGCTCCTGTGACTGTGAATGTTATTAAGATGAAAATCGCTGCTGCCGGCCTTAGCAAATTTTTCTGTTCCATCATTTTAAATTTTAGTGATGGACCAAAAATAGATGGCCGGCGGATCCCGGTCGCCTCATCGGATAAGATAAGACCCATTTATTGGAAGATGAGACCTTAGCTCTTGAGATGAAGCTTTTGATATTCGGAAGGTGAAAGCCCCGTCTGCTCTTTAAAAACCCGGTTCAGAGAGGCTTTAGAATTGAAGCCACTTTCAAATCCGAGAGAAAGAATGGTAAACTGCTTTTGGCCGGAATCTGTCAGAAGTTTTTGCAAATATCTGACACGGTAGCTATTTACAAAATCGTAAAATGGTTTTCCTGCCAGACTGTTGAGAGCCTGTGACAGGTTATGTGTATTTACTTTAAGCATATTGGCCACATCGCTAAGCTGAAGCCTGGATTCGCAGTATACAGTATGATCTTCAAATAACTCCAACAGGCGATTATAGATTGATTCCTGATTTTCCGAGGTGAGTGATGAAGCTTTATACTTTGTCTTTGATTCCCTGGTCTCCGGGCTGATTTCCTCCCCTGTCTCCTTCCGATGCTCAGTATAATATTCGTTCACCGAGTATTGCCGGATGCCATGAAAGCTGAGGTAAAAAATGGCCAGTACCGTGCAGGCGCTGACAATCGAATAAGCCATCTGGATATTAACAGGCAAAATGCCAAAGTTTGAAATCAGGAAAACGGCCAGTGAAAGCAGTGTGATACTAAGATAAATCCAACTGAAACGGGTAAGCCATTGCAGGGAAATGGGATCAAAATAGGAGTAATTGTTTTTCAATCGGTTTTTATACTCGGTCAATTTTTTAATAAGCCAGAAAAGAGCCAAAATAAAAAATACCTGATTGGATTTATAAATTATATGATATGCCAGTGGAGGAGCATTATACAGTCTGTACAGTTCATGCTCCGAATAATCATGCAGCAAAAACAGATCGGCCGCTATATAAATGCCTGCGATAAAAACAGGCAGAAAAAGGATCAGCCACCATTTGTTTCTTTTTTCCTGAAGGGTCTCTAATGCAAACAGGAGGAATACCGGAAAGAGAAAAAAGGGCAAGAGTGATTGCAGGAAAAAACGGACTGCAGTAATTCGCTCACTGATCAGCAGGTGCAAAACCAGAAAGCCGATCATCATCAGGTTGATCAGGATGAGAAGGATATCAGGGCCCTTTCTGTTTTTTTTTGAAAAAATGAAAGCGATAAAGAATCCCGACACGGCAATACCGGCAATAATAAACCCCCGCATAAGTGCTTTGAATAGTTAAACCAAGATCGGAATAACCACAGACTATTCAAAAAGCCAATCATGTCAGATTCACTTAATCGTAATCATGCACTACGACGCCATCATGAAGCCAGATACTGCGCATCTGTTACCTGTTCCATCCAGTCAACGGGTGAACCGTTTAACTTTTCCTGGATGGCGATATGGCTCATGGCGGTGGTACCGGTTGCTCCGTGCCAATGCTTTTCGCCCGGGCTAAAATATACTGTATCTCCCGGATGAATTTCCTGCCTGATTTCTCCTTCGCGTTGCACCCATCCGCAACCGGCGGTAATAATAAGAGACTGTCCAAAAGGATGCGTATGCCAGGCCGTGCGGGCGCCCGGTTCAAAAGTAACCAGCGCCATAGAAACACGCGATGGTTCCGGCGGGCTGATCAATGGATCTATTCTTACCACACCGGTAAAATATTCTGCTGGCCCTTTTCCTGAGGGCTGTGAACCGATTCTGTTTATTATCATAATCATTTAATAATTTATTTATAATAGACGATCCCGTGTAATGCCAACGTCCGACATCGGCCCGGCTGACGAGCTATCCAATTTAATCTTTTATTCCCATCTCATCCTCCTCTATGCTGATCCTTTCCCATGGGGCTTCCAAAAGAGCACGCACAAAAGATTTCTCGACCTGGACACCTTGTCAAAGGGGCTTCAACAAAAAGCAAATCTGCCAGCTTATTATGCAATGGCGAGCCGGTAAAAAAATAATCGGTATATTGATATCTGATTATCCATCTCAACCTTAAGAAAGCGGATGTTAAAACGGCTATGAAGGAAATAGCGGTGCGGTACTCATAAAATTACCATTACCAAAAAATTCATTTTATGCTCATTGGCCTGTTACTCGCTTATATATTTCTCGGTGGATCCCATCAGACATTTTTGTTAAATCCGAATTTAGAGAAAAATGTCAGTATGTATGTTAAGGACAAGAGCCGAAAAGAAGAGATCGATAAAATTATAAAACAGACAATCAAATCCGAAGAAATTTTCCAAAAGAAAATAGAAAAACCCGTCGGTAAGAAGCTCGAGGATCTGAACATGAATCATTTATCCACAGAAAGCCAGTTTAATAAGGAATATAATACGCTGTATGACAGCCTTGAAGACCTGCAAAATTCTTATTTGTCTTCCGAACTAAAAATCAGATCTCTGATCCATGCAAACGAATGGGACAGCATCATGAATAAAACCCTGGTACAGCCTTCACGCGAAAAAGTCAGCAAAGCTATATATGCTAAAAATATAAAGATGCGTGATCAGCTGATCAAAGCATGTAATGAAAGGATAACAGATACTGTGAACAGGAAACAAGCAAAATCTTATGTCGAGACTTACTTTACGAAAGGAAATTCATTGGCCAAAGCATTCCTTGATCTCAATTATAAATATCTTTCTGCCATCAGACCTTATACTGCAACGCGCAGTGATTTTGAAAAACCGGGAAAGGAAATGATTGTCCTTAGAAAAAATTATTCAGGATACTTAGTCGAAATGCGCTTCAAGCTCATGGCTATAACTCCGGAAAAAGAATGGCCTGGCCTGGCTAAAGAATTAAATAATGAATTCAACTATCCCGGGGCGGGTGGTACGAGATGACCCGACTTATACTTACTTCAACCGGGTATAGCTTTTAATTCAGTCCGGCACTTTCACCATAATATTTTTGAAATGCACTTCGCTTTTCGGATCGTGCCCCTGTAAAGCAAATGTGCCGCTGGAGAGAAAATGGCCCTTTTGTCCCGGTGCAGGTTTGTAATCATCCGGTTCGGTGTAGTCTACTACCGTTTTGTCGTTGATTTTTACCACCACATGCTTACCATCTACTTTGATGTATTCCGTGAACCATTCCATGTCCTTAACATACAATTCCTTTATGTTGACCACATCATACAGGCTGCCGGTACGTTTCCAGTCGGTATGTGAATTGTTCACCTGTACTTCAAATCCTTTTTCGGGCCAGCTGCTTTCCTGGTACTCTGTATGAAAATAAATCCCCGAATTCGCACCGGGCCAGGTCATGACATCCACCTTCAGTTCGAAATTTTTGAAATCATGATTTTTGTAATCGCCTTCATAAAACAAATGGGCTGTGGGGCCATGCACTACGATCTGGCCGTCTTTCACTGAGAATGTGCCGGCGTTCTCTCCTACTTTCCACCCGTTCAGCGAATGGCCGTCGAACAGGGATACCCATTCCGGTGCAAAGGACTTACTATTCCGAAAAGCAAAAAGAGCGATCAGGACTACCGGCAAACAGAACCATTTTTTCATATGCGGATGTTTTATTTTATTGTTAAGGTACTCCGAAAATCTGGCCTGCGATCATCAACCAAAATAGCATCATTTTTGTTTTATTATTTATATGCTGACTCTTTTTGACGATACCGATCTGTTTAATTCCGGGGATCTGAAAATTACACATTTTAATATCCCGGATGCTGAACTGACGCTCTATGAACATTTCTTCAACCGATCAGATTCTGACCGTTATTACCATGAATTCATGGATGAAACGCCATGGAAACAGGAGCCCATTACCATTCATGGTAAGACCCACCCGACGCCCCGGCTGACTGCCTGGTATGGGAAGCGTCGCGGCGGTGAAATAATAAATCCGATCACTCCCACGCTCGAAACGATTAAAGAAAAAATAGAAAAAGAAACCGGCGTCCATTTTACCAGCGTATTGCTGAACTTATATCGTACGGGTCAGGACAGTGTTTCCTGGCACCGGGACCATGAAAGGGAATATGGCGTCAATCCCGTCATCGGATCTGTTAGTTTCGGAGAAACCCGTCCCTTCCGGATCAGGCATAAATTCCGGAAAGAGGTGGATCAACTGGAGATTCTGCTCAATCACGGCAGCTTTTTATTAATGGCCGGGCCCATGCAACATTTCTGGGAACACCAGATTCCAAAAACTTCGAAAGATATAAAACCCAGGATCAACCTGACATTCAGAATCGTTCAGTGATTGTATATTTCCGGAAAACCATCGTGTCAATTTGAACAGCATCCGGGTGCGCAACTTTCTTCCTTTAATTTTTCTATTAATTTTCTCGTATAAGATCATCTTTTTAATTTCGTATGCCAGAAACACACGCACAAAATTTATCGTCTTGTATAAAGTTCATTTTCTAAATTGAAGATACAATTTCATGGACGCGACAATCCGGACACTTTATAAATCTGAATGGTTTGAAATAAGCGATTTTGTATGCCGCTGTACTGCATGTGGTTTTTCTGGCGTTGAGTACCAAAATAAATTTTCAATTTGTTATATCCGAAGAGGCAACTTTTTGTTCAAGATCTTTACCGGTGAACTCGAATGTTTTAACAGCCGGTTTTTACTAAACAGACCCGGGTTCACACATCGTGTGAAGCACTATCATAGCCAGCCGGACGAATGCCTCATCATTGGTTGTAGTCCGGAATTTTACGAAAGAATCCGGGCGGCCTACCGACCGGCATTGAATGGTTTTTTTACTGATGAAGACATTCACTCCCTATTATTGAATTCTTCGCCGGAAACGGAATATCTGATATACAGATTAAAAAATTCTTTGGCCTTAAAAAACCAGCATGGTCTGGAAATCGAAGGGATGGTTCTGGAGCTGGTAGATAAGATCTTTCACATGAAAGATCAGGAACAAGGAAAATACATTTCTGATCAACATAAGCAAGCTTATCTCCCTGCCATAGAGAAATCCAGGGAATATGTACAGGAAAATTTTGCTGAGGCGATTACTATGGACCATCTGGCTCTGGTTTCTAATATGAGCCCATTTCATTTTCACAGGGTCTTTAAACAGATCACCCGGATGAGCCCATATCAGTACCTGCTGAATTTTAGAATCCAGCACGCATCGCATTTACTAAAGTCTACCGATGAGCCGGTGACTGCCATTGGCTGGTCTGCCGGATTTAATAGTCCGGATCATTTCAGTTATGCTTTTAAAAGTTTTTACCGGATTATCTCCCCTGCACTACCGGAATAAAAATAAGCAGGAATTCTAAAGTCCTGGCTTTTGAGAAGCGCTTAATTTGCAGATATGAATGTTAGCAAAAAGCCTGTTTCGATCATCTCTTTCAATTCCAATCTTGGCCTGATTGAGCCCGCTCCGGGTAAGGAACCTGGTGTAAAAAAACTACCTGAATGGTTAAGAAAATTCGGGTTCTTTGACTTGATCGATCATCATGAAGAAATCGGACTGGAGCCGCCGCCCTATTCAATGTACCTGGATCCGGTTTCAGATATGCGCAATACGGATTCTATCGCAGCTTATGCAAAACAACAGGCCCTGATCATTCAGGATGTTATTTCCAGAAAAAACTTCGCCCTGGTTCTTGGCGGCGATTGCAGTATTATCATTGGAAACGCGCTGGCTTTAAAGCAACTGGGCGATTACAGGCTTTTTTTTATCGATGGGCATACCGATTTTATGTGGCCCTCACTTTCATCTACGCATGGTGCCGCCGGTATGGATCTGGCGATTGTTACCGGACATGGCCACGAAAAACTCAGTAACATTTATCAACTGGGTCCTTACTTCAAAGAACAGAACGTTTGGTGCGTGGGCAACCGGGAGTTCGACATCCATTACGTTGCAGCCATTGAAAATACAGCCATTCACTACTATGATCTGAATACCCTCAGAAAATCCGGCATACCAGCTTGCATCCGTTCTTTTTTTGCCAGCCTGGCTTCTGCACCCGGAGATGGATTTTGGGTCCACCTGGATGTAGACGTTCTGGATCCCTCCATCATGCCAGCTGTAGACAGTCCGGATCCTGGTGGTCTGTCATACCCGGAACTCAACATGATGATCGAAAGCTTATTATCTCATCCATTATGTATTGGTCTGGAGATTACAATTCTCGATCCGGATCGCGATCCGGATGGCAAAATTGTTCAGGAATTCATCCTTGAAACGGGTGCGACGATTCAAAGGTCATTAGCCAAAGAATAGAAATTATTAATCATGGAAACATTCGCATTTTCAAATAAAACGATCGTATGGAAAGGCATCTGTTTAGATACGATGGAAAGTTGTACTGTGAAGCGGGAGAATAAAAAGATTACTGTAAACGGTGTTATTGCCGGACTGGAGAATAGTCAGCCGGTAAATGTCTGCTATCAAATAAAACTGGATGAAGCATACGAAATAGAATCTCTGCAATTGACATCATATCAGGGCGAAGTATTCGAAGTGAGGATGGTCCGGGAGAATAAAAAATGGTTTGACGGTAACGGAAAACATCTTGAACAATTTGATGATTGTAATGATATTGACATTGCCTTAACCCCGTTTACCAATACCATTCCTATTAGCAGGTTGCATTTGAATTCCGGAGAATCTTGCAAAATTGACGTCATTTATATCGATCCGGTGAAAAAAAGTGTATGCCGGAATCATCAAGGTTATACCCATATTGAAAGCAATAAATACAGGTATGAAAATCTTGATTCTGGTTTCGTATCCAATTTAGTAGTGGACGGGGATGGTTTTGTTATTAAATACCCGGGAATTTGGGAGATGTTAATCCCTGAGAAAGAAGATTCTGATTCAAAAACGGATAAAACAGGGGCCGCCGATTTCGCAAGTATCCTGGTTTCTGATAGCCGTTCGGCAGACATCGATCCAGCCTTTGACATTTATTCGCGATTACTCGGAAACTGGAAGTTAAAGATGATCGATTATAATCTTAATGACAGAACTCAACGGTTGCATAGCGGCATCTGGTTTTTTTCAAGGACCCTGGAAGGACGAGCTATCCAGGATGTTTTGGTTTCCCCTGATTTTACTGAAAGGTCGAATCGCGCAACGATCGATGGAAATCGCTTCGGCAATACATTCAGAATGATGGACCCTAAAACGCATGAATGGCATGTTGATTGGTTTAATCCGGTAACTGGCATCCACAACGAATTGATCGCGCGAGTAGAAGGAGACCGTATCATTCAGGAGACTGCTGAAACGGACGGCGTAACGATGCGATGGGTATTTGAAAATATCACCGCTGACTCATTTTATTGGCATGGTGAAAGCTCAAGTGATAAAGGCAAAACATGGATATTAAACACCGAGTTTTTTGCAAAAAAGATAAATGATTGAACCCCCACATCCTACTCCAGAAAATCCATATCTTCTTTGCTTAGCTGTATTTCGGCCGATTGAATGTTTTCTTCAAAATGCTTCAGGGAAGAGGTGCCGGGTATCGGCAATATCCAGGGAGAACGATGCAATAACCAGGCAAGATTTATCTGGGCTTCTGTCGCATTGTATTTTTCTGCAATCGTTGCAATGCGGCCATCTTTTTTTGGCAAGGATTGAATTAATGAAAAATAGGGTATGAACGGTATTGCGTTTTTTTCACAAGTAGCCAGCACTTCGCCTCCCTTGTTTTCACCTACGTGGGGGAGGTCGCCGGAAATTCGCAGCGCATGACCGTACATATTTTCAACGGTTGCAATGGATCCCATGGACATCGCTGTTTTCAACTCATCGGTGCTGACATTACTCACGCCGAGGTGTAACAGTTTCCCTTCTTTTTGTAATTGAAACATCGCATCCATCGATTCTTTGAAGGGAACTTCACTGCCGGGAAGAACCCTGAAATGAACAAGTGTCATCCGGTCCAGTTTGAGGGTGTGGAGGTTTCTCTCCAAACTGGTACGCAATTGTTCGGGGCGGCTGAATGGAATCCAGCTTTTGTCCGGCTTCCGGGTGCAGCCCACTTTAGTACAAATAACCAGGTTCTCAGGATAAGGATACAGTGCTTCTGCAATGAGCCTGTTCGTAATATCATCACCGTAATAATCAGCCGTATCCAGAAATTGAATGCCGCTGGAGATACATTGCCTCAATATTTGCAGGGCTTCGGGACGGTTTTTGGGTTCGCCCCAGATGCCCTGTCCGGTGAGACGCATAGTGCCATAACCGAAGCGGTTCAACTTCAACGGATTTTTGCTCTTTGCCGCTATGATAATTTCCTTTGTGATCATTTGAAATGGAGTTGAGTTTACATACTGATCTACAACATTCAGGTGATACAAAGGTTTACAGGTATCTTACAAGTGAAATAAAATTGTTAGAATATGTATTCTGTCCAGTTTCTTTTCCGCCTTGCAAAAACAATATCTGTGGCTTCGATTGCCCTGATGTCTTTGCTGGTTGTTTTTGGAAATACAACGGATTATTTCACCAATTTTTTATTTGTTGAGCATGTTTTGAAGATGGATACGACCTTTCCTGAAAGTCATATTCAATACAGAAGTATTGATAATACTTTTCTTTTTCATGTCGGATATATTTTAATTATAGTGTTGGAAACTTTGATGGCATTTTGCTGTATCAAAGGGAGTTGGTTACTTTTCAAAAACCTGCGATCCAATGCTGCGATGTTTCATACCTCTAAAAACTGGGCCGTCGCAGGAATTATCATCGGTATAGTCATTTGGTTTTTAGGATTTGAAGTGGTAGGGGGAGAATGGTTTGCCATGTGGCAAAGCCAAATATGGAATGGATTATCCAGTGCGGAAAGGATAGTCAGTTTCCTGGTATTAACACTTATTCTTTTGCATTTAAAAGAAGAGGATGTAATGAACGACCCGCTGGATCGTATTTAAAATACCGTTACACCCATCGTATCAAAATCGGACAGTTTTCTGCGGCCCCTATTTCGAATCGCTTGATTGCGAAGACCGTGCAAGTCTGGCATTTTCTTCGATGCATCGGTTCACAGAATACCTTCAACCATGATCAGGAATTATCTAAAAGTCGCCATGCGCAATTTCTCCCGGAATAAAGTCTTTTCCTTTATCAATATCGCCGGGCTTTCTATTGGTATGGCCGTGACCCTGCTGATCGGTCTCTGGATCCGGGATGAAATTTCCTACAACAGGCAGTTTGAAAATTATGACCGCATCGCACAGGTGATGCAAACGCAAAGTTTCAATGGCGAACTCGGCACACAACATTCCCTGCCCTTCCCCATCGGTGAACAATTGAAAAAAGAATATGGCAGCGATTTTAAATATGTGACCATGTCTTCCTGGAACAATGATCATATTATTTCTTCCGGAGATAAAAAAGTAATCATCGATGGGTCTTATATGGAACCGGTCGCAGCAGATATGCTGAGTTTACATATGTTGAATGGAAGCAGGAGCGGACTCAATGATATGCATGGCATTTTGATTTCGAAACAAACTGCGCATACTTTATTCGGAAATGCAGATCCCATGGGCAGGCTGATCAAAATTGATAATGATCAGCAGGTGAAAGTGACCGGTGTCTATGATGATCTCCCCGATAATTCATCATTCGGGAATATGCGATTTATCGCTTCCTGGAAATTATATCTCACGAACCTGCAATGGGCGTTCAAGGAATCTGATCCGTGGCGCTCGAATATGTTCCAGACTTTTGTGCAGCTCGCCGATCATGCGGAGATGCAAAAAGTTTCTGATAAAATCCGGGACGTCAAAATAAAAATGGTCAAACCCGACGATGCATTGCACAAGCCCGTTGTGTTTCTGCATCCGATGAGTCAGTGGCATTTATATGACGAATTCAGGAACGGGGTGAATGTGGGTGGCAGGATTACGTACGTATGGTTGTTTGGAATCATTGGTTGTTTCGTGTTACTGCTGGCCTGTATTAATTTTATGAATCTGAGCACAGCGCGTTCGGAAAAACGCGCGCGGGAAGTGGGCATTCGCAAAGCCATCGGTTCACGCCGGAGTCAGCTGGTCGCCCAATTTTTTGGCGAATCCATGTTTTATGTATTCATTGCTTTTGTACTGTCCTTATTTTTCGCCGAGGCATCGCTTGGATTCTTCAATCAGGTGGCGGACAAAAAAATGACCATGCCCTGGAACCAGCCCTTGTTCTGGATGGCCGGCATATTGTTCAGTCTGGTTACAGGAGCCGTCGCGGGCAGTTATCCTGCTTTTTATTTATCATCTTTTGATGCAGCTAAAACACTGAAGGGTGCGTTTCGTGCGGGCCGCCTGGCATCTGTTCCGCGTAAGGCCATGGTCGTGATTCAGTTTACCGTTTCCGTTATCCTGATTATCGCCACGATCACCGTTTTCCGCCAGATACAATTTGCGAAAAACAGGCCCATCGGGTATAGCCGGAATGGTTTGATCATGAGTTATATGGCCACCGAGGATATACATAAACATTTTGAAGCCGTAAAACAGGATCTGAATCAGTCCGGTGCGATCGCCGGCATCGCTGAATCTTCCAGCACACCCACTTTTGTGGATGAAGTGGATGACGGTTTTGAATGGAAGGGAAAGGATCCGACGCTGCAGGCCAGTGCAGGTGTTGTGTATGTATCGCAGGATTTTGGAAAAACCATCGGATGGCAGATCAAAGAAGGGCGTGACTTTTCAAAAAGTTTTCCTTCGGACAGCGCTGCCTTCGTGATCAATGAATCCTTTGCGAAATTCATGGGACTCAAACATCCGGTGGGAGAAATGATCCGCTGGAACAATAAATCCTACCAGATCGTGGGCATCGTAAAAGATCTGCTGATGGAGTCACCTTATCAGCCGGTATTCCGGACCATCTTCCTGATGTCGCTCAACGCAGAACATTTTATAAATATCCGTGTGAACCCGCATTTGAATATGCATGAGGCGCTTGCGAAAATAGAACCTGTTTTTAAAAACTATAATCCCGCCCAGCCCTTCGAATATAAATTCATCGATGAGGAATTTGCACGGAAATTCGGGGATGAAGAACGGATTGGGAAGCTCGCGGCTTCCTTTGCGATCCTCGCCATTTTGATCAGCTGTCTCGGTTTATTCGGCATGGCTTCTTTCATGGCAGAACAACGTACGCGTGAAATTGGTGTGCGCAAAGTATTGGGCGCCTCTGTATTTAATCTGTGGCGATTACTGAGCCGGGAATTCCTGGTACTGGTTTTCATTTCATTGCTCATAGCGATACCTGTTTCCTGGTTTTATCTGCATGGCTGGCTGCAGCAATTTAATTACCGGAAGGAAATGAGCTGGTGGATATTTGTATCCGCAGGTGCGGGTGCCCTGGCGATCACATTGTTTACGGTCAGTTACCAGGCTATTAAAGCGGCGCTTGCCAACCCGGTAACCAGCCTACGCTCAGAATAGGTCTTAACCACATGCGCTACCACCTACGCTAGAGCTTCGATGGTCACGCAGAATAAATCAAAAATTGCCGATTTGCAGACAACCGGAATTTGGATTAAATCGTTTATTCTTATATACGAGGTCATACTAAATGTTTTTATTATGAAACCCGGTGTCACTTTGGTCTTGATAATTCTCCTGTTCTCCTGCTCAAAGAAGGAATCCGGTATGCAAACCATTGTACCACCGAAAACAAACTGCCTTATTGCATCCGCGAATTATTCCGGTGGCGCACTCAACTTCACTTACACCCTGACATATAACGACGATGGAAAAATATCGAAACTGGTATATGACGGAGTCAGCGCCTACGTAAAGACCTTTACCTACAGCGGCAATATGATTTATATAAACCTCAATGGAGTTTATTCCGCCACTGATACCATCACACTGAACAGTGCCGGAATGATGGTTACGCATAAGGAGACGACCGATACGGCGGTTTATAATACGACCTTTACGTATGATGCCAATGGACAGGTGGTATCATCCACCACCCAGCAGAATAATCTTCCGGCGGTCACAACCAATTATACATTTACAAACGGGGACCTGACCAATACAAGCGTGGGCGGCATGAAGGATACAACCGTATACAGCCTGGATAAACCGGCGGTGATTGGCAACCTGGATGATTTCGATCAGTTGATTTATTACGGTGCAACTTATTATACCAACAAGCACCTGAAACAATCTTTCTTCTCCTGGCCCTATCACTATACGTTCACTTATGCCTACGATCGAAGATGGTAAAATAACATCCGTTATCTCAAATGACGGAACGGCACTCGAGACATTTAATTTTAATTATGCATGTAAATAGTGTGCACTTATTTTTTCATCTCCCGGAAAATCACATCCATTAGACCCTCCTTTGGAGTGTCCAGCCGCATCTCCCAGAAGAAGATGCCATTAAGCTTTTTATCTTTCACATATTTTACCTTGGCTGCCACCGATCGTTCATCGTCGTAGGTTATAAATATTTTATTCTGATCATTGTATTTATAAGGTGCCATCGCAACAGAATCCCAATGCGTAATATAACCCTGCGCGTCGGTAAACTCATTACGGATATCCTTCATCGTTATGAACTTTTGAAATACGGCGTGCTGATTCAATCCATCGGTCTGGTTATTAATAATCAGGTATTCGCGTCCGTAAAAAGCCGAACCGATACAGATTTTTTTATGCGGAATTTTCAACGAGTCCAGGTAATGTACTGCGTGATCCGCTGAAGCGGTTTGCCAGCTGGTTGAATATAGTGGCGTATGATGACCAGAAAAATGCGTCTTGCTACCGATCAGATCATAGGTCATGAGATTGATCCGGTCAACATAAGGTGCAATATCCGGCAGATCGAGCGACCCCTCGAGGAAGGGCGAAACCCCTGCACAAATCACGCTGATTTCTATTGATTTTCCCAGTTTGTTCCTCAGGGTCTTCATCAATGAGGTGAAATTTACTTTGTCCTCCACTTTGAACGGGTGTTCGGGATAAGCCGCCAGTGCCGGAAATTCCCAATCCAGATCGATGCCATCAGTTTGGAAATAATTTGTTAAGGAAAGCACCGATTCAGCAAATTCTACCCGGCCGCTGTCGGATGAAAAAACATCCGAGCATGTTTTGCATCCTCCCCAGCCACCGAGCGACAAGAGTATTTTTAGTCTTGTATTATTTTTCTTCAATGCAACCAGGGCCCGTATGGTCAGTGTATCTTTTTTATTGTCTACCGTCAACCGGTTTCCCGATAAATGGCAGAAGCTGAAAATGATTTCGGTGATCCGGGGGTTGTAATATGTATTGATCTCTTTCGCTTTGCCTGAATAATAGGCGATGATCTGCTGGGCCCTTAACCTGTTTGAAAATCCAGGCAGAAACAATAATGAACATATCCAAGTTGCGGACCGCAATAAATTTTTCTTCATCATTGACTATTACCTGCAGAACGTCCGAATGTATTAAATGGTTCTTTGAAAAAAGAATCTGCCATCCGGTTGAAGTCATCCCTGTGTTCTTTTAATGTAGCATGACCTGAATGGGGCAATACCCATAAATAAGCCCGCGGGATATGCCTGTAGATCGCTGCCGTATGTTCGATTGGTATCAGATCGTTGTCCCCACAAACGATCAGTGATGGGCACCTGATGGCTTTTAAATTATCCAATGGCACATTGGGTTGCAACCAGTCGAGTAAAAATATTTTCCAGTCATTTTTCTCCTTAGCGGTTATTCGTGGCTTATTTTTATCAGATTCAAATTTTCTTTGTTCATCTCTCCAGTAAACGGGGATTAGTCCTGTTGAATCAGGCGTCAGATTGGCGCCGGTTGAAACGAGTTTGATTACTTTATCCGGGTGACGCATAGCCAGAAGCAGGGCATTGATACCGCCGTCGCTCCAACCAATTACGTAGGCCGAATCGATATGCATGGCATCCAGCAGGGCGGCGAAATCATCAGCCATCATTTCAAAACTCAGTGAATCCTGATCGTCAACTGTTTTTCCGTGTGCACGGCTATCTACTGCGATCACTTTATATTCTTTTGAGAAATAAGGAATATTTAAAGCAAAGGCATTCATGCTGTCCCCATTGCCGTGTATCAGCAATAAGGGTTTGCCCATTCCATATACTTCGGTATACATTTTAATGCCACGCACCGAATAGTATTTACCGGCTGCAGGATTATTTCCGTAAGGAATTTTTGTTTGCTGGCTGGAACAAATTGTTGTCAAAAAAATAAAAGGGACAGCGAAGAAAATAAATTTACCTGTTCTCATATCCGGATCTGGATTTATCCTTTTGTATTGCAGAATTACAAATGCATCTCTTTCACATTTTCCGAGACCTGCATTTTACCCAATGTCCGGGATCTGACGTCGTCGATACTGACGCCCGGCGCCGTTTCAATTAACAAGAAGCCATCTTCGGTAATATCCAACACGGCAAGTTCTGTCACAACCCTGCGGACGCAATGCAGACCGGTGAGTGGAAGTGTGCATGCCGGCAGTAATTTGGATTCTCCTTTTGGATTCGTATGCTGCATGGCAACGATGATATTTCTTGCACTGGCAACCAGGTCCATGGCGCCGCCCATACCCTTTACCATTTTGCCCGGAATCTTCCAGTTCGCGATATCGCCTTTTTCAGAAACCTCCATAGCGCCCAACACGGTCATATCTACTTTTCCTGCGCGGATCATCCCAAAACTTTCTGCACTGTCGAAAAAAGCGCCGCCGGGTAAAATAGTGACGGTTTCTTTTCCAGCATTGATCAGGTCAGGATCCAGTTCTTCCTCATCCGGATAAGGGCCCATGCCCAGCATACCGTTTTCCGACTGGATCATGATCGATATGCCTGCAGGAATATAATTCGCTACCAGCGTCGGAATGCCGATACCGAGGTTGACATACATGCCATCCCGCAATTCCTGCGCGATCCTTTTTGCTATTCCGTATTTGTCGAGAGCCATTTTTTTTGTTGACGTGTTGATGGTTGACGGTTGACGGTTTTTTCATATGACCGATATACCGATGAAAGCAAATTTTCCTCAGTTTTAGGCTTTGAGCTTTAGGCTTTAAGCTTTTAACGGTACAAATCCCCGCAGTTCTTCTTCATAGTTCAAAAGAAACTGCGCCAGCAGCGGATTGATTTCCCTCATCGTTTCACTGTTTTTGTGCAGCATCTCAAATGTTTTCTCAAAACCTGTAGTGCCATCACCCAGATCGATCACCACATTTTCCTGTCCTTCTTCCTTGTCTTTCGCATAATCCCGGATATCATCCATGATGAGGTAACTTGGATGCAGTGCATACCAGTATCGAATGGCGAGCTTCCATTGTTCGTCGCCAAGTGGAAGATCACAAAGCACATATAAAAAAACATCTGCACGGTTCAGGGATGGATACACGAGTCCGAAGGGGCCCAACGGTTTCAGCACGGGTTGGTCAAGATAACGATTCAGTAAATCATAATGATGCTGATCCCGCACCCTGTTTTTTAACAGTGTACGGATACATTTTAATTCTTCTGTAACCGTGATTTCATATTTTCTCATGCAGGATCGCAAAATGCATCAGCCGTTCCATAAACTGAATATGTTCTTCATCCAGTAAAACATCCAGCGGCATTCCCAGGCGGAAAAGTATATCATAAAAAACGGGAATCGAAACATACCCATTTCCAAAACCGATATATAATAATCTTCCTTTCCAGAAACTGTTATTCTCCGGTAATTTCCGGTCAACAAAAAAACGACCGATCGTTGGGTTGACCCCCATGTTACGCTCAAACTGTTGTACTGATATAAACAAAGTAGTTATTAATTATTAGTTATTAATTATTAACGAAGAACGTCAAGAGCTTCCTGCTTCCTGCCTAAGCTTCCTGCCTCCTGCCTCAGGCCTCATGCTCTCCCGCTTCAAAGTTCTTTTCTCAATTCTCTTTTCATACCCGGCGCCCTGGAAAATCCGGTGAACATATATTCCTGCCACATGCACATGATCCGGATCGAGCGACACCCGGCTCAACGAGTTCCTCTACTTCCGCAATGGTAATATTTCCTGCCTTGGCCATGGACGTGGAAAAATTGCGCGTTGTTTTTCTGAATATCAGGTTACCAACACGGTCTCCCTTCCATGCTTTCACGATCGCGAAATCGGCATGCAGCGCATGCTCCATCAGGTACATCTTATGATTGAATTCGCGGGTTTCTTTTCCAATCGCGATTTCTGTTCCATATCCCGCCGGAGTAAAAAATGCGGGGATGCCCATGGCCGCCATCTGAATGCGGGTAGCCAGTGTTCCCTGTGGCACCAGGTCCACTTCCAGTTCCCCATGCAATAACTGCCTTTCAAATTCTGCATTCTCCCCGACATAGGAACTGATCATTTTTTTTATCTGTCTTGTCTGCAGCAATAATCCCAAACCAAATTGATCCACACCTGCGTTATTGGAAATACAGGTCAGTTTCTTCGCGCCGGTTTTTACGAGCGCCTGTATGCTATTCTCCGGTATACCGCATAAACCAAATCCGCCGAGCATGATGGTGGAACCATCCGGAATATCTTTGACGGCATCCAGGGCATTTGGAAATACTTTATTCATGTCATGAAGTTATGAAATGATGCGTCTTATTGGGCAGCCTTCGGAATTGGTTTTGGAATTTTCAGCGGACGATACAGTTCTGTTTTGTGCCGGTTGGCATAAGCGGACAGACTATCAAATATCGTTTTATTCATGTCGGGCCTGGATTCATAGAACCGGTAGCTGTTCTCAAATGTTTCTCTCGTTATATGATGAATTTTAAAAACCCCGTCCAGCAGTTGCTGGTTAGCCAGTATTTTATCCTTCTTTGTCGAATCCTTCGGAATACTGGTCAGGGAATATTCATTGGCTATGATGATATCTTTCATGATCACGGTCATGGAATCCATCGGGATAATATCTCCCGGTATACTCGACCGGTTACTGCAGGCAGTAAATAAAATCATAATGAAAAAAACAGGCAGGCGCTTCACTGAAGATCCTGTTTATATTGATTCAGGTTGGATACGTCGATCCTTGTCAATATATCCAGGGCGCGGCTTTTTTCTTCCGGAGTGCCGTGCTTAAACACATTACCGATCTCAGATCCTTTTCCCTGAAAGAAAAATTGTATGAACATGATATTAGGGAATTCAGTATTGATGCTATTAAATGCGATCAGTGCATTCATTACAGCCACCCGGGCATCATATTCATGATCAAACATCTGGTCCAATCCGGGCCGGTAATAATCGTAAATCGCATCGTGTATTGGATTATACTTAGGATTGGTCAGGTTTTCCACCAGCCAATAGCGGTTCCGCAGTCCGTCGAATGGTTTCCATCCGTTCACGGCATTGGTTTCAGGTGCATTGTTTACAATATTCTGCGCTTTTTGAAAATAGAGATCTCCCCCGCGCAAACCATAGGAGTCGAAATTCAAACCGAGTAAGATATAGGCATAATAAGCAAATACGGCTGTGAGGTTTGCTGTCAGCGGATCCGTGCCGCCCACGCGGTTTTCATTGAAGTCCATGTCCTGGAACTGAATGTATTTAAACGTAACGGATTCATCCATATAGTTCATCAGCGGACTTTGGTAGGCGCTATTGAAAATCGGCCGTCCCATCTGTATGGTCAGTGAAGCGGTATACGTATTATTATCTGTGGCGCCTGCCAGGTTCAATAAGAAATTACACTGTATTTTTTCATTCTGGTTGAAAGCGACATTTGACCACTTGCGGCCATTCAGAAAATTATACAGGGCGGTCTGAAGGGTGGAAAATATCTGTTTGTTTACGGTGGTGCTGATTCGGTTAGACAAGACCGTTACATTGGCCTGGAATTCCTGTGCCCGGACAGGCAGCCTCTGCAGGCAGATGAATGAAAAAAGGATAAGGATCTTTACGCGCATCAGAAGTGTTTTATAATCCGGTCCACAATATCCCCAGCCACCAGTTGTTTGGGTTTTTGGCCATACGGAATTTCCTCACCGCTTCTTTCGAAAATAGTTACCTGGTTGGTATCAAACCCAAACCCCGCTCCGGTATCATTTAAGGAATTCAATACGATCATATCTGCGTTTTTCGACTTCAGTTTTTTCCTGGCATATGATTCTTCATCGGTATTCTCCAAAGCAAACCCAACGAGTACCTGACCAGGTTTCTTTATTTCTCCCAGTGCGCGGAGAATATCCTTTGTCCGCGACAACTCCAGTGTGAATGTTTCTGAATTCTTTTTTATTTTTTCAGAAGAAAAAGAAACCGGTGTATAGTCCGCCACGGCGGCGGACATCACAGCGATCTGTACTGAAGGAAATATTTTGAGACAGGCATCATACATTTCTCCGGCTGACTGTATCCGGGTCACGCGAATGCGCGGATCGTTGACTTCGATGGATGCCGGGCCCAGAACCAGTTCTACTTCGGCACCCCTTTGCGCGAGTTCACGGGCTATGGCGACGCCCATTTTTCCTGTGGACTGGTTACCGATAAAACGGACCGGGTCGAAGGGCTCGTGGGTCGGACCGGCAGTGACCAATGCTTTCTTTCCTTTCAGTTCCGTGCTAAAAAAAAAATTCATCTCCAGGAAGGAAATGATCTGCTCCGGTTCGGCCATCCGCCCGTCACCATAGAGGCCACTGGCCAGTTCGCCTTTTTCAACTGGTATCACCCGGGTTCCGAATGATTCCAGTTTCTCCACATTGGCCTTCGTTGCAGGATGTTTCCACATATCTTCATCCATGGCAGGTGCAACAACTACCGGACAAACAGCAGACAAATAAGTAGCGAGCAGTAAATTATCGCAGAGGCCGTTTGCCATTTTGGCAAGCGTGTTGCAACTGAGTGGTGCTATCAGCATGACATCGGCCCAGCGTCCGAGTTGGACGTGGTTTGTCCAGGTATCGTTCTGTGTTAATTCGCTGAGGACTTCGTTTTTTGAAATAGTTGAAAGCGATAAAGGCGTCACGAAATCTTTCGCAGCAGGCGTCATTACGACTTTTACTTCGGCCCCGGCTTTTATGAGAAGCCTGGTGAGAAGGATGGACTTATAAGCGGCGATGCTGCCGCTGATACCCAGCAGTATTTTCTTTCCTTCTACCATAGATAAATTTAAATCCTAGCTGAAAAGATCGTCTTCGTTCTTACGGTAATAGATCTTGTCCTCCATGAATTCCTGCGTAGCCAGCAATGCAGCGTTTGGCATTCTCTCGTATGCTTTGGAGATTTCAATCTGCTCTTTATTCTCGTGAATTTCCTCCAGGCTGTCGGTATGCGTTGCGAACTCTTCCAACTTGCTGTGGAGTTCTTCCTTCATGGTAATATTGATCTGATTGGCCCTTTTTGCAATGATGGCAATGGATTCGTAGAGATTGCCTGTTTTGTTTTTCAGGTCAGTCAGATTTTTTGTTTCTGCAACATTGGAAATATGGGTACTAACTTGACGCCTTAGTTTGCTCATGATCTATTTTTTTAATTGTATTAGTGGTAAGTTCCTGATAATCCTGAACCTGCTTTTTCAGTTTACTTTCAGGAAAGCGGTCGTTAAATTCGTTGATATCGGTCAGCACCTGTTCTAAACGCACTTTTTTCTTTTCTTCCATGCTGCCCAGTGCATAATAGTATTCCGATTTGATAATGTACAACTTATACTCGTCGCTGAACTGGGAATCAGGATAAGTGTTCATCAGGGTATTGAATGTAAGTGTGGCCGCTTTTAAATAAGCGATATTCGTTTCCCTGAGATTAAAATAAAGTTTAGCCGCTTCAAAATCCTTTTGCTCCAGTTTGGCCCGGCATTCTTCTATGATTTGCGTGGCTTCTTTCACTTTATCAGAATTGGGGTGCTGGGCAATAAAAGCCTGCATAAAACCCATTGCCTTGGTGGTATTGGTCTGATCGAGCTGATATTTCGGCGACTGTTTCCAAAAGCAAAATGCCCGCATATATTCCATCTCGTCAGTTTTCGGACTGTTCGGAAACGCTTCAGCGAATCCCTTAAACAGGTTTTCAGCATTGATATAGTCCTTCAGATAGAATGCGCAGTAGGCATATTTATACCAGATGTCTTCAAAATGCTCCGATCCCTTCATGACGCGATAGAGATCATCATACAGGATCTGGGCGTGGTTATAATCCTTGTTCAGGTAATATTTTTCAGCCATCTGAAGCTTGAAAGTATAGTCGGTGCTCTTCAGTATCTTATTGAAACTGGTTGGCGGCCCGCTTGATTTTTTAAACAGGGAACAGGAACTGAAAGCCACTAAAAGGGTAAATGCAAGGAATAATGATCTCATGAAGCCTGCGAAATTACAATTTTTAGGTAAGAAACGAAAATAGGGCGTTTTCCTGCGGTTTGGCAGGCATTTATGTTAAAATAAATGCATTAAATAGAGATGGTCCCGTCCTGCCAAAGCGGAACGGGACCATCCGGGTTTCCCTTACAGGATTATCTCTTACGCAGGTTCGGATGCGGAGCCGGAACCGTGTTTGGTCCTTCTTCGCCCGTACCATCCTTAATATCGATTGTGTTTTCATCACCGCCGGTTTGACCGTAGCGGAAGATGAACCGGTCTGAGTTGATACCTTCTTTTTCAACGAGGTATTTGATCACTTCATTTACACGATCCCAGCTGAGCTGTTGAGCTGATTTGCTGGATTCGCCATAACCGATTACGGCAACTTTACAAGCCGGGTTGTTTCTCATTTTTTCAGCTATGGTGGAAGCCAGGGCCTTACCATCTTTGCTGAGTGTTACGCTTCTGCCTTTGAACACGATGCTTGGCAGATCACCAATAGAGCAACGATTTCTGCCTCCGGTGCCCAATCCACCTGAATCCAGTCTGGCATTGATTTCCTTGCAACAGGCAGGATCCGGACATTTACCTACGCCGTCTGCATCAACAGGTTGACATTGTGTTGGCGTGATAAGTTCTTTATCCTTGCAATCCGGAACACCGTCACCATCCGTATCACGGCTAACTCCATGAGTATCAACCGGGACAACCGGCAGGTGTATTCGGTTCGTGATCGAATTGGTCGGTCACACCGTCTCCGTCAGCATCATCCAGCACTGGTTTTGGCAGCTTCATGTGACGTGGTGCATTGAGTTCGCTGTATGCATAATCCAGCGGGTTGATCCACCAGAGTGGCTCTACCGCTCTTCTTCCTATATTATAATTCAGGCCGAGGGAAAGGAAATTATAGGAATCAAAACTAGATGTAAGGGCGTGAACCGTTGTAGAACCGGTTTCCTGCCATTGCTGGCCATCCAGTAAATCTGATTTTGTTATGGATACCTTGTCTTCGAGTGCGATATTGAAATTTTTGGAAAGTTTGAATTCAATACCTCCTCCGATTTCAAGGACCCCAGTGATCGGGGTTCCTCCGAACACCGTATTCTGGGAAGGATCGCGCTGAGCGATTGTCTCATAGGATCCATCCTGCATATTTTCTAAAGCGGTTCTGATGGCTTTCCGGTTGGCATGTGTAAATCCGGTTGCACCAAACTGGTTTACAATCTGGTTGTAGTTATATGGATTACCGGCACCATCCAGTAAATCATAGAATGTACTGTAAGTCGCCGCACCAAAACCAGCCAGCACATAAATAGCAATACTTGATTTCGCCTTATGGAAATTAATATTGTTTAAAGTGGCAATACCTTGTAAGGAGAGAGACTGAATAGTTGACTTGTAATTGTAAAACACCGGGTTGACCTCCGATTGCCCGGATTATAATATGCGATTTGATCACCGTATTCGCAGCGTATCCATAATAAGAGGGCTGCCAGTTCTGACCCTTAGCCGTCATATTATCATACTCCAGGCGAAGGGAGAAAGTATATCCAAGTGCTTTTCTGGCATGTATTCCGAAACCCCAGGTAGGGAGTTTGGCACGAACATCACCTGAAATTGATGACAGGCCTCCCTTTACTCCGATTTCCCACTGGTTGCGGGGTTTGGCCGGAAAAGGATAAGCATTATTCAAAAATTCATTGTGTTGGGGGATCCTTTTGGAAGGTATCAGCGAGGAATCACGTATGTCATAACTGCTGCTGCTCTCTGCTGAAGTATTGTCCTGCGCGAAACTTTGTGAAAGAAAAGCCAATAAGAAACCGGCTAGTACCGCGTACTTTTTCCCTATCATAGACTGAAGTTTGTAATGAAGAACGTGATTAAAAACAATACTACACTTTCACAAAAATATAAGTTAAAGTGTAATTTGCAAACTTTTACTACTAAATAAGCTGGAAACCACAGAATTGTAGAGAATATTGCCAATTCATCCAGATGTATGCCAGTATTTCGCTTCGCGGGAGCAGAAAGTAGTAATTTGGCGGTCATTTTATGCTACTAGCCCAATCATTACTCAGAGAAGAATTGATTGTTTTTGAAAAAAAATTCCGGGAGGCTGTCAAATCCCAGACGCCCCTGCTGGACCGGATCATGCGCTTCATCGTAAACCGCAAGGGAAAACAGCTCCGTCCCATGTTTGTCTTTTTGTCGGCCCGTTTATGCGGGCCCATCAATGAATCCACTTACCGGGCGGCATCCCTTGTTGAGCTCCTGCACACAGCAACCCTTGTTCATGATGATGTAGTGGATGAATCACTGGAAAGAAGAGGGTTTTTTTCTACATATGCGTTGTGGAAAAACAAGATCTCCGTACTGGTGGGTGACTACCTGCTGGCTAAGGGTTTACTACTATCACTGGACCATAATGATTTCAGAATTTTGCAACTATTGTCAGGCGCCGTGCGAAAAATGAGTGAGGGAGAGTTGTTGCAGATAGAAAAAGCCAGGACACTGAACCTGGAAGAACAGGTTTATTTTGAGATCATCCGGAATAAAACGGCGTCACTTTTAGCATCATCCTGTGCAGCCGGCGCTTTTTCTTCCAGCGGGGATGAGGTCGTGACTGAAAAACTAAACCGTTTCGGTGAAGCAGTAGGCGTCGCTTTTCAGATAAAGGATGATTTGTTTGATTATGGAAATGAGAATACCGGTAAGCCCACAGGTAACGACCTGAAAGAAAAAAAACTAACCCTGCCCCTGATCTATACCCTGAACACCGTCAACAAAACCCTTCGAAGAGAACTGATATATATTATCAAGAACCAAAACCGCAATGCAGAAAAAATAAAATATGTGATCGGGCATGTTGTGAAAGCCGGCGGTATCCGGTATGCGACTGAAAAAATGAATGAATATCGTGATGAAGCACTGAAAATACTTTATGAGTTTGAAGAAAGTGATGTGAGAAAAGCACTTGAAGAACTTGTGCGATTTACAACTGATAGAAGATACTAGGATTAGTGTGGTGGATGTGGAAGGATAGATATGTAGGAATTCAAAATGACCGTCAACCATCAACCGTCAACCCCATGGATAAGAGATGGAAAATAAAAACTCCTGACGAGCACAAATCAAATCTCCTTGCGGAAACGTTGAAGGTGCACCCTTTGATCAGCCGTATCCTGGTTGGCAGGGGAATAGAAAATTTTGAGGAAGCAAAAAAATATTTCCGTCCCGACACTTCCCAACTGCATGATCCCTTTCTGATGAAGGATATGAATCTTGCAGTTGACAGAATTCTGGTGGCTATCGATAGAAAAGAAAAAATCCTGATTTTTGGAGATTATGATGTGGATGGAACCAGTTCTGTTGCACTGATGATTCAAATGCTTCGTATAATTTATGAACCTGATTGTATCGATTTTTATATTCCGCACCGGCAGCGGGAAGGTTATGGTGTTTCAAAAGCCGGAATCGATTTTGCTAAAGAGAACAGATTCACATTAATCATTTCCGTTGACTGCGGAATAAAATCCATCGACCTGGTATCTTATGCGAAAGCACTTGGAATAGAATTTATCATATGCGACCATCATCTGCCAGATACTATTTTACCGGAAGCTACCGCCATACTCAATCCTAAACAAACGGATTGCGCCTACCCATATAAAGAACTTTGCGGTTGCGGTGTGGCTTTCAAATTAATTACCGCTTTGTGCCGGACGCTGAATCTTCCGGAAGAAAATTATCTCGTTTATCTGGACCTTGTAGCGATTGCCATCGCTGCAGATATTGTTCCCATGACAGGAGAAAACCGTGCACTTTGTTTTTTGGGATTGAAAAAAATAAATGGAAATCCAAATCATGGTATCCGTGCCCTGATGAATCTGAGCTCACTTTCTTTGCCGGCTTCTATTACCTCGTTGGTCTTTACGATCGCGCCACGCGTGAATGCTGCCGGAAGAATGGATGACGCCAGAAAAGCCGTACAGATGTTTATAGCTGATGAATACCAGGAGGCATTATTTTTTGCCAGTCTGTTACATTCTGATAACACTGATCGCCGTGAAACAGATTCGAATATTACTGAAGAAGCACTTGCCCTGATAGAAGCCGATGAAATGTTGCGCAACAGAAAGTCAACCGTTCTGTATCAGTCGCACTGGCACAAAGGTGTTGTAGGCATCGTTGCCTCCCGCCTGATTGAAACATATTATCGTCCGACCATTGTCCTGACTCAAAGTGGTGCACTGGCTTCCGGCAGTGCCCGCAGTGTGCCCGGTTTTAATTTATATGAAGCACTTCATGCATGCCGGGAATGGCTGGTCGGATACGGTGGCCATTTTGCCGCTGCGGGCATGACTCTCGCGACGGAAAATATAGAACGATTCAGTCAGAAATTTGAAGAAGTCGTTTCCGAAACCATCGAGCCGCGTTTCCTCATTCCCGAATTGGAAATTGATACGGTCGTGGGGTTTACTGATCTGGATTTCCAGATTTACCGGATCATAGAACAGATGGAGCCCTTCGGACCAGAGAATAACAAACCGGTCCTCAGTTCAACCGGAGTAACAGACACAGGATATTCCAGATTGCTGAAAGAAAAACATATCCGGCTGGTTGCAAAACAGAATGATATAATTTTTTCAGGCATTGCATTCAACATGGCGGACAAATGGCCGCTTGTACAAAGCGGCCAGCCAATGGATATCGCGTTTACACTGGATGTGAATGAATGGAATGGAGAAAAGAATCTGCAGCTGAAAATACGGGATATTAAGCCTTAAAGCCTAAAGGCGCAAGGCGTAAAAATGAATACAAGGTATAATCGTCTAAAGTACGTAAATAAAAAATGGATAATAATTGGCGATGAATATCACATTATCATCCCATTATTATCCACTATATTCAACAAAAGTTTCATGCTTTGACGCTATTGCAGCTTTAAGCTTCTAAGAATAATACGCGCTCTTCTTTTCGCCTCCAATGAGTTCAACACTCCGCTGAATAAAATCTGTCAGTTCGGTACCCTTAAGAAGTCCCTGACTTAGCAGGGCAAGATCTGCCAGATTATGAACGAGCTTCTTTTGCTTGTCAGTATCATCTTCTTTCAAAACATTCTGATAAATCGGATGATTGCCATTTACAGTGAGCGTTACTTCATCGGGCATATTTGCGTAGAACGCGCCCATGCCACCGTTCATTGCAGCCATATCTTTCATACGGCGCATGAATTCAGGTCTTGTAGCGACAACCGGCATGGCGTCGGTATTTAATCCTTTTATTTCAACGGTTACATGCAATGAAGGAATGTCAACAGCAAATAATGATTTGAGTTTTTCTGAATCCTCCTTACTGAGTACTGTTTCGGAAGAGTCCTGTTTGTCGATCAGGTTATCTACGACTTCACTGTCCACGCGGGTGAAATGAACATGATCCCATTTCAATTCCATCTGGTTTATAAAACCAGCATCCACGATGGTCTCCAATTTTACCACTACATATCCTCTGCCCTGTGCGGCACGGATATAGCTATTCTGCTGAACAGGGTTACTGGTATAAATAATCACCAGTTTACCCTCTTTATTTTTCTGTAATGTTTCGGTAGCTGTCCTGTATTCTTCCAATGTATAAAAGCGGGAATCATCGGCATCTTCCATGATATGGAACTTGTTGGCCTTTTCCAGGAATTTATCGTCGGTCATCATTCCATACTTCACAAACAATCCCAGGCTTTCCCATTTCTCTTCGTATTCTTTTCTTTCCTTAGTGAAAAGTTCTTCGAGTTTATCAGCTACTTTTTTTGTGATATGGCTGTTGATCTTTTTTACGTTGGGATCTCCCTGCAGATAACTGCGGCTTACATTTAAAGGAATATCCGGACTGTCTATCACGCCCTGCAGCAGCATCAGGAATTCAGGCACAATGTCTTTTACTTCATCAGTAACAAAAACCTGATTGCTATAAAGTTGAATTTTGTCTTTCTGTATTTCGTAGCTCTGTTTGATCTTGGGGAAATACAATATCCCGGTCAGGTTGAAAGGATAATCTACATTCAGGTGGATCCAGAATAATGGCGGTTCGTTGAAAGGATATAATTCCTTATAAAAATCCTGGTAGTCCTGTGTGGTGAGTTCGCTGGGTTTACGCGTCCAGGCGGGGCGGGTATTATTGATCTGTTTTTCTTCAAAAAATACAGGGATGGGCAGAAAGCGGCAGAATTTTTCGAGGATACCACGGATGCGGCTTTCATCCAGGAATTCGGCACTGTCGTCCGAAATATGGAGAATGACATCGGTTCCCCTTTCTTTCTTATCATATTCCTCCAGACTGTATTCCGGGCTTCCGTCGCATTCCCATTTTACGGCAGGTGCGCCTTCTTTGTATGATTTGGTAATCACTTCCACCTGCTGGCTGACCATGAAGGAGGAATAGAAACCGAGGCCGAACTTGCCGATGATGGCATTTTCGTTCTGTCCCTTGTATTTATTGACGAATTCCTCAGCGCCGGAAAGGGCGACCTGGTTAAGGTATTTATCCACTTCCTCGGCTGTCATTCCGATCCCTTTATCCGAGATCGTGACGGTTTTTGCTTCTTTGTCCAGTTTGACGGTGATCGTTAAATCACCGATCTCGCCCTTGGCTTCACCAATAGAAGCGAGGGTCTTTATTTTTTGTGAGGCATCTACTGCATTGCTAATCAACTCTCTAAGAAAGATCTCGTGATCACTGTATAAAAACTTCTTAATGATGGGGAAGATATTCTCTGTCTGTACCCTGATACTTCCTTTTTGCATAATCGGCTGTTTTAGGCCTGCAGTTCAAAGATGGTACCATTTGGTGGGGTTCTGACAGGATGACGGTTGATGGTTGACGGTTGACGGTCGGTCGATGAAAAATGACCGATGACCGTCTCACAATCCTGATTTAGCACCTGAATTCCGTCAACCGCCGACCGTCAACCGTCAACTATTTCCTTTCGGAATATCGTTGAAAGTCTTTACCTTCGCAGCCCAATTAATTTTTTTAAACAAAAACAGGGAAATGAACAATTATGAATTGATGGTGATTTTTACCCCTGTGCTGTCTGAGGAGGACTTTAAAGCCGCCCAGAACAAATTCACTGCCTTCGTTAAAGATAACGGCGGAAAAGTGGTGCACGACAATCCCTGGGGTCTTAAATCACTGGCGTATCCCATCCAGAAAAAAACCACTGGTTTATACTGGGTCATGGAATATAGTGCGCCATCCGACTTCAATGAGAAACTGAAAATTCAGATTCTCCGCGACGAAACCGTGTTACGTTTCATGGCTACCAAACTCGATAAATACGCCGTCGAGTACAATGCCAGAAAGAAAAGTGGTGTACAACATTACGCAGGAACAGAAAAAGCGGAGGCATAATCATGGCAAAGACCAACGAGATCAAATACCTGACCGCGATCAAGACCCAGCAAAGGGCCAAAAAATTCTGCCGTTTCAAAAAATACCATATTCGTTATGTGGATTATAAGGACGGTGAATTCCTGAAAAAATTTCTGAACGAACAGGGTAAGATGCTTCCGCGTCGTATCACGGGCAATTCGCTGAAGTATCAGCGTAAAGTGGCCGATGCGATCAAGAAAGCCAGACAAATGGCTATTCTGCCTTACGTTACAGATTTATTTAAGTAATATTTCCCCCCGCACTTGCGGGGGAGATCAAATAACTAATAATGGAAATCATTTTGATTCAGGACGTGGATAACCTGGGCGCGGCACATGAGAAGGTGAGCGTGAAAAACGGGTATGCGCGCAATTTCCTGATTCCGCAAAAAAAGGCAATTGAAGCCAGTCCTTCCAACCTGAAACAGCTGGATGAGAAAATCAAACAGCAGAAGAAGAAGGAAGAAAAACTGCTTGCCGAAGTAAATAAAGTAATCGAAGTGTTAAAAGGCTCTCCGTTGAAAGTAGGCGCAAAAACCGGAACCAGCGGAAAGATTTTCGGCAGCGTTACCTCTGTTCAGCTGGCCCGTGCCATCCGCGATCAGAAAGGTTACGAAATCGACCGTCGCCGTATACACATTCTTTCAGAAGTAAAGGAACTCGGAACTTACAAAGCAAAAGTAGATTTCGGTCATGGCAATGAAACAGAAGTCGAGTTTGAAGTGACCGCAGAATAGGACTTCTCCTAATAATTATTGAACCCTTCCCCTTCACTGGGGCAGGGTTTTTTTATTGAATCAGCTGATGCCTATCGAACACCCCGCCGGGCCCGTAAATTTTTCCGATTTATAAAAATTCCTATCTTTACATTGCTCTGTAATTCTGGTTATAAGCTGTGCTGGTGCCATTCTACCTGATAGTACCTTAGTTCATAGTAGCTACGAAGTTTAGAGTCGTTTTAATCATTTTTAATATTAGCACAATGAACATTTATGTAGGCAACCTCTCCTGGCAAATGACCGATGAGGATCTAAGAAATCTTTTTGAGCAACATGGTGTGGTGGGATCAGCAAAAATTGTGAAGGACAAAGTATCCGGCCGCAGCAAGGGTTTTGGTTTTGTGGAAATGGAAAACGATGCTGAAGCGCAGGCGGCGATTACAGCACTGTACGATTCTGAAGTCATGGGACGTAAAATAATCGTAAACGAGTCCCAGCCGAAACAGCAGGGCAGCGGTGGCGGCGGATTCAAAAAGAGAAGCTTCGGCGGAAGCAGCAGTGGTGGCGGTGGTGGCTATAAGAAAGGCGGCTACAACCGGGGAAACAGCGGTGGTGGCGGAGGTTACGACAAAGATTATTAGTACATTCATTTCATTCCATACGGAGTCCTTCCTGCCATAGCGGGAAGGACTTTTTTTTGAAAAAACTTTGCATGCTGAAGAAGATCTTTATATTTTTTGCGGGATGGCTGATTTTTATCCTGGTCATTCTAACGGCCTGTCATAATCAGTCAGCACGTCAGGAACCGGTAGCGCCGAAAACAGATTCGTTACCGAAACCGGACCGTACGGTGGAGGGCTCATTCAGCGATCAGCGTACGCTTCAGCTGGATAGTACACATATCAGTAAACTCCTGACCATATTTCCACTGCTCGGGAATTATGCTTCAGAAGTAAAACAATTTTATCGTTACCGGAACTTTAGTTATGCGTGGTATGAAACATCCGGACTGATTGAACAGGCCAGCCATTTATATACCCATCTCAGTAATCTGGAGGATGAAGGCATTTTAATAAAGCCTCCCTATCTCAAAGAGCTGGACAGCCTGATCAACAACCCGTCCGTTACGGTAAAAGCGGATTCAGTCCTGGAAATCCTGCTGACTGCCGAGTATCTTTTCTACGCAAATAAGGTATGGAAAGGAATACCGGAAAACCAGTCTTCCAAACTTCAGTGGTATATTCCCCGAAAAAAACTCAATCTCCCCTACCTCACAGATTCTCTGATCAGGGACACGTCCGCCCCTCTTTTCTCTGATAATTACAGTTACCGGCAATACAATTTGCTGAAGGAAGCATTAAAAAAATACAGAAAACTCGATTCCTCCAATTCCTGGAAGCCCATTGATGTGAAAGGCAAACTCATGCTGCATGACGAGTCGCAGAATGTGGCCAGCCTGAGAAAACGACTGTTCGATCTGGGCGATCTGAACTTTGATTCAGGCAGCGAAGTATTTGACGAAATCCTGCAGGATGGTGTGAAATCGTTTCAATATCGATATGGCATGACTGCTGATGGTTTTGCAGGCCCCGCGTTTTTTAAATATATCAACACGCCACTGCAGGAATCCATACGAAAGATCATCATTAATATGGAACGCGCGCGATGGGTTCCGTTGGATCTAAAACGCCATTACCTGATCGTAAATATTCCTTCTTTTACATTATATGCATTTGATGCGGATACGATTCATTTTGCGATGAATGTGGTTGTCGGCAAAGCTGTCCATAAAACGGTTTTGTTTTCAGGTGATATCAAGTATATCGTTTTTAGTCCTTACTGGGATGTTCCTCCTTCGATTCTGAAAAACGAGATCCTGCCCGGAATCCGAAGAGATCCAAATTACCTGAAGCGGAATAATATGGAATGGGTTGGAAACCGTGTACGACAAAAACCAGGTCCGAAGAATTCGCTGGGGCTGGTTAAATTTTTATTCCCCAATTCATATAATATCTACCTGCATGATACGCCGGCCAAAAGTCTATTTGAAAAATCTGCACGCGCATTCAGTCATGGATGCATCCGTTTGGGTGAACCGGAGAAATTAGCCGATTATCTGCTCAGAGATGATCCGAAGTGGACCGTCGAAAAAATCAATGCGGCCATGCATGCCGGTGTTGAAAAATATGTAACGCTGAAAGATCCTGTTCCGGTTTATATCGGATATATGACTGCCTTTGTTGATAACGCCGGAAAAATCAACTTCCGGGACGACGTTTATATGAGAGATGCTGCATTGGAGAAAACCATACTTACTAGTTATTAGTTGTTAGTTATTAGTTATTAACGGCTACTGTCAACTAATAACTAACAACTAATAACTAATAACTATTCAAGTCCAAACAGTTTCAGATTCAGCTTTTGCAGGGTTTCATTTCTGTAAGATGAGGGTATCAGCACAGATACATTGTGTTTGCTTCCGCCATAGCTGACCATTCTGACGGGTACATGAGAAAGACCATCAAATATTTTTAGTAAAACATCTTTTGTTTCAGCAATCTGATTGCCTACGATAGATACGATGGTTTGTCCCTCTTCTACTTCAGTGGTCCCGAACGGTTCGAGTTCTTTCAGAATATATTTTAACTGGCTACCGTTGTCAATCGTTACAGATACGGCTACTTCTGAAGTGGTCACCATATCAATGGGCGTTTTATACTTTTCAAAGACTTCAAAAATCTTCCGGAGAAATCCGTAAGCCAGGAGCATGCGGCTGCTCTTGATATTGATGGCGATGATGCCGTCTTTTGCCGCAATGGCTTTCGCTCCTTTCGTGGATGTTGTTTTCTGTATTACGGTTCCGGCTGCCAGCGGTTGCATGGTATTGAGCAGTTTCACCGGTACATTTTGTTGCTGTGTGGGCCAGATACAGGTCGGATGTAAAATCTTTGCACCAAAATAAGCGAGCTCAGCGGCTTCATCAAAACTCAGTTGTTCTACTGGGACCGTTTTCTTTACGATGCGTGGATCGTTGTTATGCATACCGTCAATATCCGTCCATATTTCACACACGCTTGCCTGGATAGCCGCGGCAACGAGCGATGCGGTGTAATCACTGCCTCCTCTTTTCAGGTTATCCACTTCACCTTTCGCATTCCGGCAGATATAACCCTGGGTAATAAAAAGTCCGGTTCCCTGATATTTAGCCAGCAAATCCGAAAGCTTTAAACGGATCTGATCCAGTTGTGGTTCATCCTCTGCATCGATACTCATAAATTCAAGCGCAGGCAATAACACATGCGGAATACCCTTTTCTTCCAGGTAAACACTGAATAATTTTGTAGAGAGCAATTCACCCTGTGCCAGTATATCCTTATTCAGCGATTCACTAAAGGATATCCGGAGGATGATGCTTAAGAATTCAAAATGCTCGCGCGTGATTGCCAGGGCCCGTTCCCGGGCCTTATCAGTAGTCAGTAATGACTCAATAAATGCATGGTAATGATTGCTGAGTTTGCTGATCTGTTCAGCGGCTCCTTCCCTGTCAAAACGGGCGGCAGACTGACCGATTTCAACCAGCGCATTCGTGGTGCCGCTGAGGGCGCTCAGTACTACAATCTTTTTCTCCGGATCAGCGGTTATCAGTTTGGCAACTTCATGCATACGCTCCGGTTTACCGACCGAAGTGCCTCCGAATTTCATGACTTTCATGCGAACCTTTTTTTGGGATCGCAAATATACAAATGAAAACGCCACTATGGTTTTATACCAGGTGGCGTTCTCTGTTTTTGTTTTAAGGGTTAGTTATTTTTTGACAATCTTCTGATTGTACAGGTTATTATTCAACATGACCTGGATCACATAAATTCCTTTTGGCAGGTGACCGAGCTGGTCAACGGTCAGGTTGTTATTACCTGCCATGACTGTATACGATTTGTTCAGGATTTGTCTGCCGGCCTCATCGATGAGCCGTAACACACAGTTGCCTGGTTTATCAGAAAACAAATTCACGATCGCATAATTATCAACCGGGTTCGGATATACCGAGATACTGTTTTCAGGCTGATCCAGTTTCACCGGAATAATTTTACTATAATTATACTTGCCATCCTTGTCAACAATACGCAGACGATAATAAACTGTATTGCTATTGACATTATACAGCTGGTCATTGATGTAATAATTATGAATCGGGTTTGCGGATTCACTGGCATTCACCTGTGCCACTTCTGTGAAATCCGATCCGTTTGAACTTCTTTCCACAACAAAATAAGAAGCGTTTACTTCATCGGTTGTAGACCATGAAACTTTCACATTATTTGCAGCTACATATTTTGCATCGAAACTCAGGATCGTTACCGGCAGAACAATGGATTGACAGATCTGCATATTCGGCGGTAACTGAGAGAATGGGAATGTCTGGGTAAGAATTCCGACACCACCTGGAAATTGCACCAAAGTTATCCGTAGCAGTCGATCCCTGAACTGATACCGGCAGTACCGCCAGTTTACTGAAGAAGCAACATTGATAGCCGCATTAGAAAATATGACACCACCACCACCACCACCACCGGGTCCATGTTGGGTAGCAGCTGCGCTAAAAGGATAATTATTAATACCATTACCACCATTCGCTATTGCAGTAATTCCAGACTGACCTGAATTTGCATATATTAAAATACTTCCACCTGCACCACCACCACCGGATCCATCATTTATTACTGTCTTATCAAAAGTACCTCCATTGGCATTGATGGTTCCGGCACCTATAATAGTATTCGCATTGACAATCACAATACCACCCCCGGATGCACCGCTACTTGAAAGAGCGCCAAGGGTTCCGGTTGCGTTATTGGTATCACCTGCACCACCACCTCCACCCATAATAAGCCTTGAAGGACTGGAATAAGTTACAGCACAGGGGTTGTAGTGTTAAATGCAGATCCACCAAATCCTCCACTAACACCGACTGTTTTCCAACCATCATCCTCCACGACCACCAGTACCTCCGTTTCCACCGCCACCACCACCTGCATTCTGATCATTTGCACGGGGGATTACTATCTGTGGCGCCACCACCGGCATTTCCAGGAGCACCCCTCGCAAAACTACCACTTGGGTAACCTTCCACTACATTATCTATTAAGGTAAAATTGTAATTCACATATCTGGGCGTACCGGCAATACCTTCACCCTTACTGCCATTCGCATTATTTGTTGACATGGTATATTCATCGGTCAAAGAACCTGCAGCGCCTGTTTTATCAACACCACCGCCACCTCTGAATCCGGCACCCAACTGCATTAATTGTCTGGCCATTTAAATCCAGTTGATTCACTGCACTGATAACTGTAACCCCACCAACCGAACCATTCCAAGAGCGGTGTAGTAATTGTGAGCTGTTAATTGAATATTATAAAATAGGGAACGCGAATAACCTGATAGGTATATTGTCCATCTGCACCAAATGCAGCATTTCTTATAAGGATAAGTCAATCCGGCACTCATATTCAACACACCACCTCCAATAGGAACGGCATTCGTCGCAACAGCAAATTCCATATTTCCGGCATACAAATTTGAAGGCAGAAAACCACTGGATTTACCACTTGAATTAGCTCCATATAAACTACTTGTAATTGACGCAGGCACATTAATCTGAGCACCCTGCATTTGTATTATAAATACGATATCGCCAATTGCAATAGGAGTTGATCCAATTGTACCGAAGCGGCACCTAATGTTATGGAAGTTGCACCTGCAGCTAATGATGCACTTGTAGCAGGATAATATGTATTCTCGATTTGCATTTTGTGTATGGTTCCCTGAAGTCGGACAGTTCTGGGCATTGAGTGAAGCAGTATTGAAAATCAAAATAAAACCCAACATAACAACCATGCGTAAACGCAGATGGGTAACCCCGGCGTTCAGCCCTGCAACGCATCAGCCATGCGTTCCTTTATTGAAGTGCCGTAGGGTATTACGGAATCTGAGTAAACATTTTTCATAGTCACGGTTTTCGACACATACAGGGATTCAATCGGCATACCAATTCTAAATCGCCTGATCCTGAATGGTTTATCCTTTTATTTCTAAAAGGAAAATTCCCATTTTGGGAGTGTCATTCCTATATTGGATTTCTAAGTGTAATAACTAATATCGAGGAAGAATTATTGCGTTTATCGCAAAGAATAGCTATAATACGAGTGGAGGAATATTGAAGCGTTCTGCTACATTATGAAGGTCTTGCACAACAGCATGCATGATTGGGATACCATTTTTTCTGCGATCGGTTTCCATGATTCTTTCCGGATCTCCGGGTACTAATACCTGCTCAAATTCTTTCGCCGGTTTCGCTTCCCTGAATCTTTTCAACCACTGATCCATATCTTTTTTAAATTCATCCGCTTTGCGAAATGCATCGATCCGCATGGCACCGAAGAAATGCCCGATTCCTTTTCCCGGCATATTATCAGGTACAGGTATAAAGGCCGGAAATGGCGGCACCCAGGGTCCGTAATTCGCTCCGCTCAATACACCTGAAAAAATATCGACGATGGCGCCCAGGGCATATCCTTTGTGGCTGCCATGTTCCCGGTCACCACCTAATGGCAATAATGCACCGCCAGTTTTTAATTCATGCGGATTGGTGGATATATTTCCTTCCTTATCCTGTATCCAGCCGGCAGGCGCCTGCTGGTTTTTTCTTTGAAGGATTTCCAGCTTACCATTGGCCGCAGTGGTCGTTGCGAGGTCCGCAACAAAGGGAAATTCTTCTCCGGCCGGTATGGCAACGCAAATCGGATTGGTGCCCAACAGTCGTTCTATAGAAAATGTGGGAGCCACCAGTGCGCTGGCATTTGTCATCACAATGCCGATCATATCTTTTTCCAACGCTTTCATGGCATGCTGCGCAGCAATACCAAAATGATTGGAGTTCCTGACAGCGATCCAACCACTGCCGATATTTTCTGCTTTGCTGATTGCGAGATCCATGGCAAAGGGCGCGACGACCAATCCGAGGCCGCTGTCTCCGTCCACAACACCTGTAGATGGTGTTTCATGAATGATCCGTATATCCGGTCTTGCGTTCGCCCGTTTGGCCTCCCATAAACGGATATAACCCGAGAGGCGTGCAATACCGTGGGAATCGATTCCCCGCAGATCGGCTCTTAGTAATCCGGTGGCGGCCAGTGCAGCATGTTCTTCACTGCAGTCTATACTGATGAAAACATTTTTTGTAAAAAGCCAGAGCTGATCATAATCATATATTCTTTCCATGCATCATTATAATCTGGAGACCAGTTTCATATTCACCGGATCCCAATGTATGATCTTGTTTTCAAAATAACTGTCATTGGCCGCGAGGCAGGGAGCCGCGGCCCTGAATCCAAATACAGGATCTTCCACCACCGGTGTGCCTACCCTTACACCTTCAAAAAAATGTCCGAAGTGTTCAAGGTCCTCATCATAATTATCAGGCGCCTGGAATACCGTGTCCGGCTCTGACTGATCTTTCTGATCGGCAGCAGACCATTTTTCATTATAGGCTTTCAATAATTCTTCCTGCATTTTTTTTGGATAGGTTTCCAATGCATCCCAGCTACCGATGCCCGGGGCCTTTGACATCTTGTGATGGCGGATCGTATAGCCATTTCCGTTCAGTGTAAGTACACCTTCCGAACCGATGAACTGGGTTCCGCCGGACTCACTATTCCCGCTGATAAAATCGACCCGCAGCATCACCTGGAATTCCGGATGTTCGGCTGTTTTCGGATATTGCATTACTCCTGCCATCACATCCGGCACATCACGTCCATCGTTCCAGTAACTGATTTGCCCGGAAGCATAAATTTTTTCCGGGCCTTTTGAATCTGTTATAACATTGATACCCGAAATGAGATGCACGAACAGATCTCCTGCAACGCCGGTACCAAATGCTTTATAATTTCTCCACCAGAAAAACTTTTTCGGATCATAGGGTTCATCTTTCATTCCCGCGATGTATCGTTTCCAGTCGACGGTAGTAGCTGATGCATCTGTAGGCATGGTATATTCCCAGGCACCCAGGGCGCTTTGTCTGTCGAAATTTGCAACTACCATGGCCAACTGCCCGATCGCTCCGCTTTTTATTGCTTCACGGGCTTTGATAACACCAATACTGCTCACCCGCTGACTACCGATCTGCATGGTTTTATTACTTTTCTTCCAGGCGTCGATTACTTCCAGGCCCTCCCTGATTTCATGCACCATTGGTTTTTCACAATAGACTGCCTTACCTGCTTTCAATGCATCGATGGAAATCCGGGCATGCCACAGGTCGGCTGTTGCAATGACCACGGCATCAATATCTTTTCTGCTGATAATATCCTGATAGTTTTGAGTCACCTGAATATTGTTGCCATATTTTTCCTTTGCCCTGGCCAGTCTTCCGGTATACAGATCTGCCACGGCTACCAATTCGGTACCGGGCACTTTCAGCGCCGTATTCGTATCATTATAACCCATGATGCCCATGCCGATGGTAGCAAAACGGATCTTGTCATTGGGTGATATTTTTTTTGAATATCCGTCTACCTTGTTTTGCCATTGAGTAGCAAATGCAAGACCGGAGTTGGTTGCCGCCAACGCAAGAGCTGTTCCACTCATCTGTTGTATAAAATGACGACGTGAAGAAGATCTTTTCATATGGTGATTTTAATATGAGCAAGGAAGATAAGGCAAATAAAAAATGTCCCGCTTTTGACGGGACATTTTTTTTACCGGGATGCTTAGAAAGGGAGGTCGTCCACAGGAGCTGTCATATCTCCGGATGCCGGAACACCTGCCAGGCTGCCGGATGAGCCAGCATTATAATTATCGTTTCCGCCTGCCTCATTACTATTCCGGCTTCCAAGTAGTTGTACTGATAATACTCTCAGCGTTAGAGAAACACCCTGCGTGCCATCCGTTTTCTGATATGTGCGCAGATCCGGCGTTCCTTCTGCATAAACCTGCGTTCCTTTTTTCAGATAAGGAGCGATCGCTGTTCTGTCGGTCCAGTAAGCACAGTCCACCCACAACGTTTTCTCTTTCTGTTCGCCCTTGGCATCCCGGAATTTCTCCGTGTGTGCCACATTGAAATTGATCACATTTTTTCCGTTCACGAGATTGGTCACACAATCTTTTCCAAGATTTCCGATGACTTGCATTTTGATCATAACTTAAAATTTAGCTGCGTACTTAAAATTGTTTATAGGGCAATTTACAGGATTTGGAAGGCCGATAAAATACTATTTTCCGGGAATAAGTATCTTTGCGGTTATGAGCAGAAATGGAAAAGTGCTGGTTGCCATGAGCGGGGGTATTGACAGTACTATTACGGCCCTCATGCTGAACGACCAGGGATATGAAGTGATCGGCATTACCATGAAGACCTGGGACTATGCGAGCACCGGAACTACAAAAAAAGAGACCGGCTGCTGTAACCTGGACAGCTTTAACGATGCCCGTATGGCGGCCGTACAGCATGGTTTTCCACATTTTGTGCTGGATATCCGGGACGAATTCGGAACCGCGGTCATTGACAATTTCGTGGAGGAATATCTCGCGGGGCGTACTCCAAATCCCTGCGTAATGTGTAATACCCATATAAAATGGCGGGCCCTGCTAAAAAGGGCGGATGCCCTGGATTGCGAATTTATTGCGACCGGACATTATGCATTTATCCACCAGCACGATAACGGCCGTTATTTTCTCAGCAAGGGGGTTGATGAACTCAAAGATCAGAGTTATGTGCTCTGGGGTTTGCAGCAGGATCTATTGAGCCGGACCATGCTTCCGCTGGGGAAATACAGAAAGCCCGAGATCCGGCAGATGGCCGTTGACTACGGATACACTGAACTCGCCAATAAAAGTGAGAGTTACGAAATTTGTTTTGTACCTGACAATGATTACCGGGGATTCCTGAAAAAGAAAATGCCCGGTCTTGAAACAAATGTGGAAGGAGGCAGTTTCGTGGATATGGAAGGAAATATCATTGGTAAACACCGGGGTTATCCTTTTTACACCATCGGCCAGCGAAAGGGTCTTGACATTACATTCGGCAAACCCGTATATGTAACAGCCATTCATCCGGAAAATAATACGGTTGTGCTGGGTGAAGAAAAAGATCTCGCAGGACAGTCCATGATAGTGACCGGCTTGAATATGCAGAAATATGATATCGTGCCGGACGGGATGGAAGCCATCACAAAAATCCGTTATAAGGATAAGGGAAGCCTGAGTAATATTTACAGCGAAGGAAACCAGGTTCGCGTACATTTTTATGAACCCGTAAAAAGTATTACACCCGGACAAAGTGCTGTTTTCTATGAAGGCGATGATGTGATTGGAGGAGGGATTATACGCTTAAAGCCGAAAGCTTAAAGCGTAAAGCTTAACGCCTTACCGTCAACTGTCAACTATCAACCGTCAACCAATGAAAGAACACACTTACCATACCAACCTCCAATGGACCGGCAATACGGGCAAGGGAACCGAAACCTATCGCGGATACGAAAGATCCCACCAGGTTTCTGTTGAAGGAAAACAAATCATTGAAGCAAGCTCTGATCCTTCTTTCCGTGGTGATAAAACAAAATACAATCCGGAAGAAATGTTTGTGGCTTCACTTTCGTCCTGCCATATGTTATGGTTTCTGCATTTATGTTCTGATGCTTCAATAATTGTTTTAGAATATTCGGATGCTGCGGTCGGAAAAATGATCGAGTCAGATGATGGCAATGGAAGATTTTCAGAAGTGATTCTGTATCCACGTGTGAAAGTGAAAGAAGAATGGATGATGGAAAAAACGAAGCGATTCACGAAAAAGCAAATGCATTTTGCTTACATAGCGAATTCGATGCAATTTTCCCGTAAAGCATGAGGGTTCAGCTTTTGTATAAATTAAAAAGGTCGTTTCCGATATATGGCCATATATCAGGGAACGACCTTCGACTCGTCAGATATTTTCAACAGTCTCTACATTGTAATTTCCAGCGAACCAGAATTACCAGGAAGATCTGTCGCAGTCGCGCTGATAACGGAACCTGTTGGGGTGGCGTTATTTTGCGTCACTGTATAATTCCAAAGCCTCCTTTTAACCGGATCCAGTATTGCATTTCCTTCTTCCACCAGAACACCGGTTGAAGAATGAATACTTACTTTTACCAGAGCCACCCGGAAATCGTCCTTCGCATTGATAACGATAACCGAGCCAACCGTTCCTTTGTAATTTGACACATCGATTTTTTTCACCACGGGTGCTTTCAGATAATCCCTGAAGGCTATGTTGAAAGCAGTCTTTCCGGGAGTGGCTTTCTTTTCATACTCCTTTTTCAGATCTGCTGAAGACATAGCCCCTTGAGCGTAGCTGGCTGCATCGGCAAACAGTTCACGATTTTCCGTCTGTTTCGCAGAAGGTACGGCGTCTTTGTTTATCGACGGCATACGTGCAATCGTGGTGTTGTCACCATGTTTTCGATAAACGAATTGTTTACCGACATTTCCCCTTGCTCCTCTTACGAGCAAATTCTCATTGACATTAGCCATAAGAAATTAGATTTTAAATGTTAAAAAATATTGTTACTTATTCAGCATTGCTGGGGAAGAAAGTTTTCCGGGTTACTCCTCCCGGTCTGCTTGAGTAATGCTTCCGCTTCAATAATGAACGATACAAACATAGTTACTGAAAACTCCTTTTTTTGGAAAATGGAACGGGCTTTTGAAAACTTGAGGCCGGTCTTTTATCATTTCAGGGACGAATGGTATTTTCAGCCTTTCTTCAAGGACAGCGTTTGTTATTCAGGTTCGTGGTTCCATCCCAGTACCAAACTTGTACCATCCTTGTACTGGCTTGTGTCGAACAGCGTGGTTCCCCAATGAAAAGCACAACAATCACACAGGCAGACACAAGGATGATACAAGTTTAATAGGCGGTTGGCAGTTGTTTTTTATATTTGAAGAACCTAAAATTTAAATAACCCCCAAATACTAACAGCCATGCTAAGGCCTCATATTTTTTTCAGGAACAAAGGCGCCCTGGAAAAAGTAAATATTGACGAAATCGTGTTGATAGAGGCAAATAAAAATTATATTAAATTCTGGTTGACTGAAAAAAATTATGTTGTACGTTCTACATTGCAGGCTGCCCTGAACCGGCTACCGGAAAAACAATTTCTCAGGGTTCACCGCCACTGGGTTGTATCAGTTAATTATATCGGTAAAATTGAAAGAGAAAGTCTTTTTCTTATTGACCTTGAAACAGAAATACCTGTTTCCAGACAATATTATCCGGAAATCATTAAACAGATTTTTATCCTGGATACGGAAGCGCCCAATAAGAAAAAATCAGAATTTATCGAAAACGATCCGCTTTCTCAGAAGCTTCGCAGGCTTAATCCATAATAAAAAAGGCCAGCGATAAGAAATATCGACTGACCTGTATTCAGGGGTAGGGGGTGCTCGTGCTTTACGCTTTACGCTTTACGCATTAAGCATTAAAAAGGGGATTCAATAACCAGTTATACACCTGCGCTCCGACATTCAAAAATGTGTTTGAAGTTTGCTTTGGTGCTTTCTCAATAATTTCTGTTAATTCAACTTTTACTTTTACAGCTACATTACCATTCTTTAAAGAACCGACAAATTCATTTGAAAGGTTTGCATCCTTCATTTCCCTGGCTGTCCATACAATGGAAGCGATACCAGATACTTTCAGAAAGAATGACGAACCTTTTTTGAAGAAATCCAGCTTGGCTGTCATCTCTTTAGAAAACGATTCAATAACCTGTGTGGGTTTTGGAATAATAAACCAGATATTCCCTTCTTCATCCACTTCCGAAACGCGAACAATATGCGTTGGTAAACTCACCAATGCGTTAGACTCAGACATAAATAAAGCATTTTCCAACTCCTTAATTTTTTCCCGAAGAACCGAAATTGACATGTCCTGTATCATGTTACAAAGTTTGATCTGATAATTCAATCCCTATACCAATGTTAATTGTATTTGAAAATGAGGATTTACATATTTTCATACGTATTTATCCTTCCTGATTTGGGAGTATTTTTCCGGAAAAGAACCTTCGGGGAGGGTATTTGTACTCGATCGCTTAGGGTATTCAGCAGGAGGTATTGAGGCATGAAGTCTTAGCGTTGGCGTTAGCGTTAGGCGTTAGAGCGTTAAGCTCAAAATATAGGGATCGGTATAGTCTTTTATGAAGGCAACGACATGATCGGTAAGAGGAAATTCATTGCTTGAATGCAAGGTCGTCAGCACGACACAGGGAATACCAGCGTTCCGGGCTGCTTCCACCCCTTTTGGTGCATCTTCAAATACCAGGCAGTCAGCGGGAGATGTATTCAGCAATCGGGCAGCTTTCAAAAAAGTTTCCGGATTCGGTTTGCTGATCTCCACATCGTCAGCGCTTACAATGGCACTGAAATATTTTCTTATATCCAGCTGATCCAGCACGAAATCAATATTAAAAGGAATGGCTGCAGATCCGATACCCATAGGAATTTTTGCCTCATAAGCCCTTTTCAGAAATTCGTCCAGCCCGTTGATCAACCGAAGATGAGGACGATATTCCTGCTGGTATCTCTTTTCCTTTTCCATAGACCAGTATTCCATTTCATCATTTGTCATTTTCCCTTCGCCAAAAACACGGATAAATAATTCTGAGTTCTTTCCATACATCTGGCTTTTCACCTGGTCATGTGTCATGCCGGCCTTTAGGTCTTCATTCAGAATATGCGTCCATGCCCGGATATGAAATTCCATATCATTGATCATCGTCCCATTCAAATCAAAAATAAGTGCGTGCGGAGAAATTTTCATTCAGTCAATAGCTTTATAAAAGCGATGCCACTGTCAGAGTTTCCTCCTGGACAGTGGCATGCATGAAGTGATTATCAGATTATCTTATTGCTTTTCGATCTTCGCTGTTTGATTATAGCTGTCTCCGGTGATTCGCAGGATATACATTCCGCTTCCTCCGATCACAGCAGGCTGCAGGTTCACTAAATTATCCCCTGCCTGTGCCTGTATTGACTGCCGGATATATGTTTTACCCAAGCATATCAGAGACTGTCATAGTCAGATTCTGTGCCCTGCTCACATTTACTTTGATTCGGATCAGATCTGTAAACGGATTATTATAGATCACAAGCGGAACATTATTGTTATCAGCAGAAACTGAAACTGTTTTACTATAAACAAATTTTCCGTCGAGGTCAACCATTTTCAGTCGGTAATAACCGGTTCCGTCCAGTGGCAAATTATCAAATAGTGAATAGTCCGTGGCTATGGTTGAATTGCCCTTGGCTTTTACTGAACCAATTTTTGTCCAGCCGGTCTGGTCGCCACTTCTTTCAACATCATAATACCCTGCGTTTACTTCCTGCGAAGTAGTCCAGCTTAGCTTAACTGAACCTTATCAGCTTTCGTAGCGATAAACTGGGCCAGTACAACCGGAAGCGTTGCTGATGAAGCAAATCCATAAAAATCATTTGCCACATCAAATTGCGTGTAGGCGGGGCCAAATACCAAACCATTCGCACATAGTGCTACCAATGACACAGTTAATCGGATATGGATACATGGAATAAAATCACCATCAAATCTCGCATTTGCTGATCAACATTGAGTGATAGCATCTGTAGCCATGTCAGGCCGGTTAGTATATATGCCTGCGACTATGGTACCAGAGCTCCGGAAAAGTAAATGTGCCGATCACAGGGTTGCCTGGTGATGATTGTTATGCATCTATGACAGTGGTGCCATTCGCCAGTTGTATTGAAGAAGTTGCATCCAGAAAGACCTGATCGTTGACGAGTAAAGTTTTGCGTAGATGTCGGGTCATTCCCCATTAGAAGAGTAGCTGCCATTCAATTGCACGTTATTGTGTTGATATTCAGGTTAGCGTTGTTGAAAACGCCTATTATACCACCGTTAAAAACCACGTCATTTCTGTTATAAGGTGTTGCGGCAAAAACCGGATCCACCCAATAGTTTGTTCCGAGTGTAAAAGATGAAGTAGGGAATGTAACCGCTCCACCATAATCATATACTCCATTTGCATTACCGGGCGGATTAGTCTGCAACCCAGTCAATACCCCATTGACAATCGGTGCATTGAAAGTGCCAGGGTCTAGTGTTGTCCAATCATAATTACCATTGGCCATAAAAACGGCTGCCACGTAGGTTGTTCCAGGAGTAATCGTAACCGGCGTTGCAAAAGATATTGTTCTCCAGGCACCAGTAATTACAATTGCGATCAACAGCAGTAGCTGTCGCAAGCGGAGCACCGCCTCCATTAGCGAAAAAGCCACCGTATGACTCCCATTCATTATCGGATCCTGCCAAAAACTTATGCCTGTTATCTGACCGGGTACCGAAGCCTGAAATCTCATTCCGACAGTCAGGGCTCCCGGAGCATCGTGACCTATATTCAAATTTGTCGGTGTTGCCGCGTTAAAAACATTTGTAGCAAGTAGGTACCGTGCAGTTGAAGGTATATTTGAAATCGTACTAGGCAAAGTCGTTGTTGAATTGATATTGATTACACATCCGGTACATGGATTGGGTGGCCGTACACCTCCAACCCAGAAACGCGGATCGTCAAATGTAAAATTGCCCGGATTGGGGTTTATCGAAGTATAAAGCTGCGCCTGTGAGCAGAGACCCGTCAGGAGGAAAGCCGCAATAAAAATTTGAGCGTAAAATTTTTTCATAATCAATAATTAATCTGTTCGTCTGTAAAGCACAGAATTCTGTTCTGGAATAATTTTTATAACAGGCATGCAACAGATATGGGACTGTTTCCGGAGTGTACGAACGAGGCCTTTAAATGGATGGGATTTTGAGAAACGCGGTATTTAACAGGATATGGAACAAAAATAGGATACTCAACTGAATAATAATCGACAGGATTAACTTTTTATATACATTTTTCTGTATATTTTTTACCAGCAATTTGTTTGCCAGCCTTCCCACTGATATGATTAAACGAAATACCAGCCGCGACCGTTGCCCGGACTAAGGGATTTCCCCATACCCCTTTTGATCCTCCGGCTTAAAATATTTGAGCATTTCAGGCTGTTTTGACTGCTTTCAGAAACGCCTTTTTTACATTCAGGGAAAAGGGAGAGGAAAGATCCTGCATCCGCTCCGGATGCCATTGTACCATCAGTAACCAGGATTTATCCGAAGGATCTTTCCACTCCATGGCTTCAACGAAGGAAGGATCGCTAAAGGCAGAAACCTTTAAGTTGCCAGCCGGCTTGTCCACGCCCTGATGGTGGGCCGAATTTACCTGTCCTTTTTCCAGGCCGGAAATATCATGCAGCATGGACAAATTTTCTACCCGGATATCATGAATCTGATCCTGTCCGGAAATTTTCCCATGTGCGGTTGATCCGGATATTGTGGGTATATCGGGTAACAGGGTTCCCCCCAGGTAAACATTGATGAGTTGAAGCCCGCGGCAGATGCCCAGGACCGGCTTTTTACTTTCCAAAGCTTTTTCAATCACTTCATATTCAAACTGATCACGGGCCGGAATGATTTCTTTTAATCCGTATTCCTCAACAAATTCCGGTTTTCCATATAATTCCGGATGAACATCTTCTCCCCCGCTGAACAATATTCCGTCGCAGGATTCCACATCAGCGGCATTTTGGTCGTGATAACTAAGTTTTATTACTTCAACGCCCGGTTCCATGGCTATCCAGCGGCGATAATTTTCGTATTTGCCGCAGTCGGTGATTCCTATTTTTAACTGTCTCATTTTTTTATTGATCGTGGATCGTTTATCGTGGATCGATTTACGATAATCGATTCACGATAAACGAATTGACTTAAGCTTATCACAAATGTAAAGTAAACGCCGAACCTTCATTTACGACCGACTGCACCTGGATACTGCCTTTATGCAGAAGCAGGATCTGCTGGCATAGGCTGAGGCCGATTCCACTTCCGTTTTTGCGTGTCGTGAAGAAGGGTATGAAAATCCGGTCCATCAGAGATGCCGGAATGCCACAGCCGTTGTCAGCTACTTTGATATTGATCTTACTGCTGCCGGCGGCTGAAAAAGCGGCGAGCTGAATTTTCGGATTCGGTTTATCTTTTACAGCCTCAATGGCGTTTACCAATAAATTAATCAGCACCTGCTCGATGAGTGTCGCATCCAATTCATAAGAAAGGTCGGGATTTTGCAAAATAATGTCCAGTTCCACATTTTTCTGCTGAAGAGTGGGCTGCATCAGCTGATGCAGATTTTCAAAAAGATTCCGGATATACACTTTTGACAAAGTCGGAGCCACGATCTTATTCAGATTCCGGTAGGTCTCGGTGAATTTCAACAGGCCCTCACTCCGGCGCCGGATGGTTTCAATACCCAGCTCAAGATCTTCCACGGCAGCGGGTTGTTCACGCATGAATTCCGTGGCCTTTTGTAAACGATCCAGCATCGTGTCGGCCAGTGAAGAAATCGGGGCCACCGAATTCATGATCTCATGCGTCATTACACTCAGCAATTTCTGCCATGCTTTTGCTTCCGCTTCATCCAATGCTTCATTTACATTCTGGAAAGCAGCCAGCTTGTAGGTTTTATTATCCGTTTGGAATGCCGTGGCAGAAGCCAGCACTTTCACGATGCCATTATCCCGCGAAATAGAAATAATTTTTCCGGCTCCGGGCTGCAGTTGCTGGATTTCCCGGAAAAGATAGACATCCCTTTTTTCCAGTGACTGCAGGGATTTCAGGTAAGGCATTCCGAGGATCTTTTTCAATGAATCATTCATCCAGACCACTTCACCGCTTTCGACTTCATATGATAAGAATTCCGGTTTCGACCAGTTCCAGAATTTTCTGGAGATAGAGATATTGGGTTTCTTTTTCCCGGCTGATCACTTTAAACGTGCTGTTGATATCATTAAACCCCTTGCGCATATTTTTCAATTCATCCGGGGCATGCCGCACATCAAAATGACGGGAGAAGTCGCGGTAATGAATGGATTCCACAAATTGCTCCAGTTCACTCTGTGTTTTATGAAAGAACCGGTAAAAGTCCGACAACTGCCAGGCCACCACCGGTATCAGAATGATCAGATAGATAAACTGTGCCTGGATCACGGTCACTGCCGCCAGGCAGAGCACCGCAAACAGGAATATAACGCGGATGATTATGCGAAGTTCGAAACGTTTAAACATAATAGCGGTTGACAGTTGACGGTTGGCGGTTGACGGTCGGCTTTACGCCTTGCGCTTTACGCTTTCCGCTTTTAAATATCATATTTGCTGAGACGGCGGTAAAGTGCCGTGCGGGTAAGTCCCAGCTCACGTGCGGCGCGTGATATATTGCCCTGGTGTTTTTCAATCACTTTCAATATGGTGTTTTTCTCGATCGTACTCAGGGTGAAATCCTTGTCGTCGGCATCCGTTTTTTCTTTAACGGATTCCAGCGGAGAAAAAATGATATCATCTGCCCGGATCTCATCTCCCTCGCTCATGATCACGGCTCTTTCGATACTATATTGTAGTTCCCGCACGTTGCCCGGAAAATGGTAGCTGCGTAATTTCTCGATGGCTTTGTCATCCAGCTCGAGTGACCGTTTCAGATACTTACCGGCATACATATGCGCAAATTCCCTGGCCAGCGGTGGAATATCATCCGGCCGCTTTCTGAGGGGTGGCATCATGATCTCCACCGTGTTGATACGGTAAATAAGATCTTTTCTGAACCTTGTTTCATTGGCGAGTTCAGAAATCGGCAGGTTGGTCGCGCAGATCAGGCGGATATCCACCGGAACCAGCAGGTTGGATCCCAGCCGGGATACCTGGCGGTTTTGTATAACCGATAAGAGTTTGGCCTGTTGCTGCAAAGTAATATTCCCGATTTCATCCAGGAACAAAGTACCACCTGAAGCCATTTCGAAACGGCCGGTCCGGTCGTCACGGGCATCCGTAAACGCACCTTTCTTATGACCGAATAGTTCACTTTCAAACAAGGTTTCGGTGAGCGCACCGACGTCCACTTTGACGAATTGCTTGGATGCCCTGCCGGACTTTTCATGAATCATCCGGGCCATCAGATCTTTACCGGTTCCGTTTTCACCCAGGATCAGGATGTTCGCATCGGTCGGTGCAATTTTTTCAACCTTGACCAGGATTTCCTTCATCGGGGAAGAATGGCCAATAAAGGGTGTTTGCCCCTGACCTGCAGGCGTTTCGGGTGATTTCACAGCGGCGCTTCCGTCCTTTTTCTGCAGTGATTCACGTATGGTGGTCGTCAGTTTTTCATTATGCCAGGGTTTCACTACAAAATCTGCTGCACCTTCTTTTAGGGAGCGTACAGCCAGATCAATATCGCCATAGGCTGTGATCATAATGACCGATGCTGCTGCATCCCATTCCCTTATCTTGCGCAGCCAATACAGGCCTTCATTGCCGGTATTGATGGCGCTGTTAAAATTCATATCCAGCAGGATCAGGTCAAAATGATTTTTATATAATATAGAACGGATATTTTCCGGGTTTTTCTCCGTCAAAACTTCTGCTGCTTCCGTTTTCAACAGCAGACGGACGGCCGTGAGAATATCTACATCGTCATCTATAACCAGGATTCGGGCATTTTTTAAAACCATGCTGATAAATATATTCTTACGAAGGTGCAACAAAACAGTGCCACAAGTTTACTCTAAGTATAAGATGATGACAATTAATTTTTTAAGGGAAATGGAGTTTAAAATGCCTGTATCGAAAGCGTACAGTTCCTGTATCGGAAACGACCGTAGCCCATCAGGTGCCTTTTATAAATAGTTGTAAATCACAATCATTAGGTTCTGGCACGTGGTTGCATTTACCCTATCCGTATTTTCTAAGTTTCAGCTATGATTATATCACCGGGTATCTTTATACCGGGTGCTTTTATAAAAAACATTTTTTGTTATGGTAGACAGGGTAATAAAGAAGAAAAAGTGGTCCACTAAAAGATTGCTCACCATCGGGGGAATTACCGCCCTGGTATTGCTTGCTTTTGGGAGTTATTATTTTACTTCCGGAAAGAGCCGGCTGAATGTGGACCTGGACCGGATCACCATCGCCACCGTGACCAAGGGGCCCTTCCAGGAGACCATTCCTGTTAACGGGGTTGTGCTTCCGATCAGTAGTATTTACCTGGATGCCACAGAAGGTGGACGGGTGGAGGAGAAATATGTGGAAGACGGAACCATCATGAAAAAAGGCGAACCCATTCTCCGGTTATCCAATACGGATCTTGAACTCACCCTCGCCAACCAGCAGACTTCAGTATATACCCTGCTCTCGAATATGCGCCTGTCCAGCGTAACCGCCCAGCAGAATACTGTAAACAAACTGACCAGCCTGGCAGATGTTGAAAGTTTTTACAGGGAAGCAGAAAGGATATATACACTGGACAAAAAACTTTATGCCCAGAAAGCCATTGGTTATCAGGAATTTAAACAATCAGAGAATAATTATAATTATTACCTGCAGAAGAAACAGCTCACCCAGGAGATTCTCAAACAGGATTCCATTTCGGTAAACCAGCAGGCGGCACAGGATAAACAATCTTTCCAGGGAGCCGAGAAAACGCTGGCCATTCTCAGCAAAAAGGTGGGAGACCTGATCGTGAGGTCCCCTGTTGACGGACAGCTGACTTCCCTGGATGCGGAAGTGGGGCAATCCAAGACTGCCGGTACGCGTCTGGGACAGATTGATGTACTCACCGGTTTTAAAGTAAGGGTGGATGTGGACGAACATTATATATCCCGTATTTATTCCGGCCTAAGAGGAAAATTCACTTTTGCCGACAGTAATTATGATCTGAAGATCTTTAAAGTGTATACACAGGTTACGGCCGGACATTTTCAGGTGGATATGACTTTTGTAGGGCCTGTTCCAAAAGGAATCCGCCGGGGTCAGACCCTGCAGATCCTGCTCGCGCTGAGTGAAGAAAAACAGGCGATCCTTGTTCCACGGGGCGGATTTTACCAGCAGACTGGCGGGAACTGGATTTTCAAAGTCAGCGAAGACGGTAAAATGGCTTATCGTGTCGATATACAGTTGGGCAACCAGAATCCGGAATACTATGAAGTATTACAGGGATTGAACCCGGGCGATAAAGTCGTAACCAGCAGTTATGAAAATTATGGAACCATGCAGGAACTCATTCTAAAAAAATAACCCTCATTCACAGTATAAAATAAAAGCAATGATAAAGATTCACGATCTGGAAAAGGTCTACAGAACAGAAGAAGTAGAAACCATCGCACTGAACAAACTTTCTTTCGCGGTGAAAGAAGGAGAATTTGTAGCCGTCATGGGACCTTCAGGCTGCGGCAAGTCAACCCTCTTAAATATTCTCGGCCTGCTCGACGATCCGGATAGCGGCAGTTTCCTGTTCAATGGCATTGAAGTAGCCGGATTCAATGAACGCAAAAGAGCCGACCTTAGAAAAAGGAATATCGGTTTCGTGTTCCAGAGTTTTAACCTGATCGATGAACTGACGGTTTTCGAAAATGTGGAACTGCCCCTGATCTACCTGGGTGTAAAAGGTGATGAAAGAAAAAAACGTGTGGAAGAAATGCTGGACAAGATGCAGATCATGCATCGCCGCAACCACTACCCGCAACAATTATCGGGCGGTCAGCAGCAAAGGGTTGCCGTAGCGCGTGCCGTTGTCAATAAACCCAAACTGATCCTTGCGGATGAACCTACGGGAAACCTGGATTCTTCCAACGGTAATGAAGTGATGGAATTATTGACTGACCTCAACGAGCAGGGTACGACCATTATCATGGTTACGCACTCTGAACATGATGCACGTTACAGTCACCGGATCATCCGCATGCTGGACGGGCAGACTGTTACGGAAAACATACTGGTATAAGCCTAAAGCCTAAAGCCTAAAGCCTAAGACTTTTGATTCGGAGGCAGGCGTAAGTCTATCAATTAACGATTCAACGGTAAACCGCCAACCGCCAACTGCCAACTATAAAAATATGCTTAAGAATTATTTCAAAATTGCATTCAGAAATCTCTGGCGTCACCGCGTTTTTTCCCTGATTAATATCCTGGGACTAACAGTTGGTATGACTGCCTGCTTCCTGATATTTCATGTATGTGCGTTTTGAATTAAGCTATGATAAATTTCACAGTAAGGGTGACCGGATCTATCGGATTATATGCGATATCAAAACACCTACGGAAGTTATGAAACCCGGTGGACCCTCATGGGCCGTGGGTCCTCATCTCATGGGCGGTTTTCCACAGGTTGAGGCGGCCGTAAGGACAACTGATGATGAATTATTGGTGAGAAAGGGTAATGTCAAATTCCAGGAGAAGAAATCCCTATGGGCCGATTCATCGTTTTTCCAGGTGTTTGATTTCAAACTGATTAAAAGGAAACCCACATACGGCGCTGAATGATCCCCTCAATGTTGTTTTTTCAGAATCTGCTGTGAAAAAATATTTTGGAAACGCGGATCCGATCGGACAAACTATATTATTGACCGGTGACGGATTTACGGCTAAGATAACCGGCGTGATGAAAGATATTCCGGAGAATTCAATGATCCAGGCAGATATGCTGGTATCTATGAATACACTGACCCGAAAATTGAATCCGAATCTGGATAATCAATGGGGAAATTATGGAAACAGAACATATGTATTACTCAAACCGGGTGCCAATGCTGCTGCTTTTGAGAAACAGATACCGGCATTTCTCGAAAAGATGAACGGAACGGAGATGAAGCAGTTGAATATGTATCCTACATTAATGCTGGAAAAATTTCCGGAAGCCTATCTACATTCATACCCGAAACGACAGCAATTCAGGGAGTATTAAAAATGTATATATATTTTCCATCGTGGCGGTTTTTATCCTGCTGATTGCCTGCTTTAATTTTATAAACCTTACGACTGCCCGCTCTGCGGAAAGAGCAAAGGAAGTGGGAATACGAAAAGTAGTGGGCGCCGGCAGGAGACAACTGACTGCGCAGTTTATCGGTGAATCCGTTATGATTTGTATCATCGCTTTTATTCTTAACGCTTGGGACGGCAGCCCTATTACTTCCTTCATTCAATCAGCTGGCCGGTAAAACGCTGAGCAAGGGCATTTTCGATAACTGGCTATTCATTGGTAAACTTTTACTGGCAAGTATTGGAATTGGTTTGCTGGCCGGGATTTATCCGGCGCTGGTGCTGTCTTCCTTTAGACCGGTCACCGTACTGAAAGGCAGATTTGCCACAGGCACAAAAGGAATATTATTGAGAAAGGGTTTTGTAATATCGCAGTTTACGATTTCAATTGCACTGATTATTTCTACCATCATCGTTTATCTGCAGATGAATTTTATGCGCAGCCAGGATCTTGGGTTTTCCAAGGATCAGATGATGGTCATCAATTCAAATGGGGATCCGGCGAGGGATGCATTTATGCATGCGGTGGAAGGATTGCCCAATGTGAAATCGGTTTCGCATGTCGTCCAGTGTGCCCGGCGGCGGCAATATGGGAGCCTATTCAAAAATTCAAAATGCAAAAGGAGAAATGCAGATCGCTAATCTGGATTTGTATTTTGTGGATTTTGACTATCTCAAACAATTCAATATAAAAATGGCAGCCGGTCGTATGTTCTCCCGTCAATTTATGACGGATACGACCCAGGCGATGATTCTCAATGAATCAGCCGTAAAAAGTTTTCATTATAAGTCGGCACAGGATGCCGTCGGCAGGGACTTCAACCAGTGGGGAAGGCAGGGTAAAATCATTGGCGTAATAAAAGATTTTCATTTCAAATCACTTCAGGAAGAGATTAAGCCTTTGTCCATGCGCATAGAACCAAATGGTTGTTCACTGGTTTCTGTAAAAGTTACTGGAAATAATTTACCCTCCACCATTGCAGCGATAGAAAGTAAATGGAATACATTGATACCGGCCCGGCCGTTCAGTTATTTTTTCCTGGATGAATTCTTTGATGAACAATATAAGTCGGAACAAAGATTCGGAAAACTGTTTTTAAATTTCGCCATATTGGCCATTATCATATCCTGCATGGGTTTACTGGGACTGGCTTCTTACAGCACCATGCAGAGAACAAGAGAAATCGGAATCAGAAAAGTATTGGGTGCTACGATCCCGAATATCGTAAACCTTCTATCCAGGGACTTTTTGACCCTGGTCGGTATTGCTATTATCATTGCATCACCCATTGCCTGGTTCGCCATGCACAAATGGTTGCAGGATTTTGCATACCGGATTCCCATATCCTGGTGGATATTTGCGGTGACGGCTGTGGCAGCAACCATCATTGCAATTCTGACGGTTAGCTTCCAGGCCATCAAAGCAGCTGTGGCAAATCCGGTGAACAGCCTTCGCTCTGAATGAGCTATGGCCGTAGATGAGTTTGAGAACAGAATAAAAAAGCTTAAAGCGCAAAGCGATAAGGCGTAAAGCAATATAAAATACGATACACGATTAACGATAGACGATAAACGAGACAACAAAGAATAGAACTAAATCATAATGATTAAACTAGCACATATATCCAAGTGGGTGAATCAGGGTAATATCCGGAATTTCATTCTGAAAGACATAAACCTCCAGATCGGAGAAGGTGAATTTGTTTCCGTTATGGGGCCTTCGGGATCCGGCAAATCCAGTCTGCTCAATATTATTGGCATGCTCGATACGGCTTCTGAAGGAGACTATCAGTTTCTCGACACGGAAGTTTTTAAACTGAAGGAAAAACAAAGGTCCAATTTATATAAATCACATATCGGTTTCGTATTCCAGGCATATCATCTGATCGACGAACTCACGGTATATGAAAATATTGAAACGCCTCTGATATACCAGGACGTTAAAGGATCGGAACGCAAAGCGATTGTGGCCGATATCCTCGACCGTTTCCAGATGGTCGGCAAAAAGGATTTATTCCCGACCCAGCTTTCCGGCGGTCAGCAACAACTGGTTGGTATTGCCCGTGCCCTGGTAGCCAAACCCAAACTGATTCTGGCGGATGAACCCACAGGAAATCTGAATTCAAAGCAGGGTGAAGAAATCATGGAACTGTTCACGACCCTGAATAAACAAGACGGCGTAACCATCATCCAGGTGACTCATTCAGAAAAAAATGCCGCCTACGGAAAACGGATTATTCACCTGCTCGATGGCCGGATCGAAAAAACGGAAACAAACTAAAAGTTGAAATGATGAAGCGGTTCTTCAGTTGGATTATTTTTCTCTCCTTTATTTTTCAATATAACGGATACGGTCAGGACAGTACAAAGTACCTGACCATCAAACAATGCGTGGATCTTGCCATCACCAATAATTTACAGATTCAGCAAAGCCAGATCCAACTGGATCAAAACGGTGTTTTATACAAACAATCAAAGAATAATCTGCTTCCTCAGATCAACGGTACGATACAGCAGCAGTTCAACTATGGCAGAAGCATCAGCAACCTGAATAACTCTTATGTGGATGTACAAAACAGCGCTGGTAACTACGCGCTGAACGCCAACCTCCTTTTGTTCAACGGGTTTTCCTATCAAAACGCGATCAAACAAAATGCATTATTTTATGATGCCAGTAAAATGGATCTCCAACAGCAAAAAGACAATATCACGCTCAATGTAATACTAAATTATCTCACGGTGCTGAGCAACCAGGAAGCACTGGATATCGCACGGAGCCAGGCTTCCGTAGATTCCGCACAGGTAGCCCGTCTTGAAATTCAGAATCAGGAAGGGGCCATTCCACCAGCCACTTTGTATGACCTGAAGGGGCAATATGCCAGCGATTTGGTAAATGTGGTGAATGCTGTCAATGCACTCGAAGTTTCAAAAATTAATCTGTTCAGCGTATTGAATGTTCCTTACCAGAAAGACGCCACGTACGAAATGGTGACGATGAATGCTGATATCAGCGACCTGCATTCATCATCTGACAGTATTTTTCAGACGGCGTTGCAGATCATTCCCAATATAAAAGCGACCGATCTCCGGATGCAATCATATCAGAAAAGTATTGCTGCTGCGAGAGGCAGGTACTATCCCAGCCTTTCGATTTATGGCAGTCTTAGTTCAAACTTCACCAGTATTGCAACCACAGATATTCCGGGTACGGGGGCGCCGTTCTCAACCGGTCAGTATGTAACTGTCGGTGGAAGCAATTATGATGTTTTGGGAACCGGTTTTTCAACACAAAAAACATCTTTTGGTGATCAGGTCAAGAATAACCGGTTTCAGGCTTTCGGTCTGCAGTTAAATATTCCGATTTTAAATTATTTATCGGTAAGAAACAATGTGAAGACAGCCAAACTGAATTATGAAAACGCAAAGGTACTTTCCAATGCATCACGTAACCAGTTACAACAACTGGTAGAACAAGCCTGGCAGAATCTCCGTTCCGCATACGGGCAATATAAAGGTTACCTGGATCAGGTACATGCATATGGAGAATCTTTCCGTACAGCAGAGATCCGCTTTAATGCCGGTGTGATCACATCAGTAGATTATGTGATCGCAAAAAATAATTATGACCGCGCCAATACAAACCTCAGCGCTGCCCGTTATAATTATATTTTCAGAACGAAAATCCTGGAATATTATCAGGGAAGACTAAGCCTGAACTAATTATTAGTTATTAGTTATTAATTATTAACGATGTTGATGCAAATGTCTATGCAATTCTGACAATATTAGCGTTAATAATTAATAACTAACAATTGATAACTACTACGTCATCCACTCCTTCAAACAGTGCCCTATCCTTTCCGTTTCAACCATAAATCCATCATGGCCATAGAGAGAATCGATACTGATCAGCGTACTGTTCGGCATATTGTCTGCCAGGAATTCCTGTTCGGCAAGCGGACAGAGAATATCGCTGGTGATGCCTACAATTAAAGTGCGTTGTGGTATGGAGGCCAGCACTTTTTTCAAATCTCCTCCGCGGTTCCGCGCAATATTATGGCTATCCATCGCTTTGGTCAGGAGCCAGTAACTATAAGCATTAAAACGGCGGGAGAGTTTATTTCCCTGGTATGAGATATAAGAAGAAGCCCTGTAATTGTCGAGCTTATTTATTTCCGGATCTGACTGCTTTTCCTTCATGATGGCATAATTGCGGTAGGTGAGGATGCCGATACCCCTCGCCGCGCGCAGTCCCTTTGCCCCCGCATCTGGCTGGAGATCCATCCAGGTTGAATCAGCTTCTATTGATAAACGCTGGGTAGCATGAACGGCAATTCCCCAGGGGCTTTCTGCCGCTGAAGTAGCAATCAGAAAAAGATCCTGGATAATGCCGGGTTCCATCAGGGCCCATTCCAGTGCCTGGTAACCACCCATACTGCCACCCATGAGCAGATGAATTTTTTTAATACCCAGGTACTTACGTAAAAGAATATGCGCTTTTACCATATCCCGGATCGTAATCGCCGGAAAGCTGCTAAAGTATTTTTTGCCGGTTGCCGGATCTTCAGTCAGTGGTCCGGAACTGCCATAACAGGATCCGATGATATTGGCACATACAATAAAATGCTTTTCCGGATCTACGTAACGGTGCTCACCTACCATACCCGGCCACCAGCGAATGACATCTGAATTTGCGGTGAGTGCATGACAAACCCAGACAACATTGTCACCCGTTGCGTTCAAATGGCCATACGTATGATACCCGATCCGGATATCCGGTAAAACCTGGCCGTTTTCGAGCGGAAATGGCTGATACCCGTGAAATTCCTCCATGCTGCCTGTTCAAAATTTATGGATGCAAAATAAGGACATGCATGAATTACCTTTGCAAAAATCTTTTTATGATCCATGTTGAAGTAGTCCGGGTTAGCAACGATTACGGATTTGAAGGAAAAGATGCCAGCGGCCATACCGTTAGAATGGATTCCAGTCCGGAAAGCGGTGGTCTTGATTTTGGCATCCGGCCCATGCAAATGCTATTAATGGGCCTTGGAAGCTGCAGTGGAATCGATATCGTTTCAATTTTAAAAAAGCAGAAACAAACGGTCAATGGATTCCGTATATCGATCGACGGCGAAAGAGAAGCAGGAAAAGAAGCCACTAAATGGAAATACATAAAAATTATTTTTGAATTGAAGGGGCCGATCGAGCCGGAGAAAGCGCAAAGAGCCTGTGCACTTTCCATTGAAAAATATTGCTCAGTGGCCGCCACACTGATGGGTGCCGGTTGCAAAATTGAATGGGAAACAAAAATCATATCCTAAACTGATTATATATGTCCTTACACCCTGTGTCCAGGATGATCCGCACGCGTGTGGAACAGACGAATGAAATGGAACATTCCTCGCCGATTTTCCTTACGAGCAGTTTCAGTTTTGACAATGCCGAAGAAATGCGGGCGGCATTTGCAGATGAAACAGATGATAATATTTACAGCCGGTTCTCAAATCCCACTGTACAGGAGTTTACGGACAGGATGTGCGTACTTGAAGGAATGGAGTCAGGCTTTGCCACTGCTTCGGGTATGAGTGCCGTATTTGCATCCTTTCTCAGCTTTCTGAAGACCGGTGATCATTTGATTTCCTGCAATGCAATTTTTGGAAGTACACATACGGTGATCACCAAAATCCTTCCGAATTACGGAATAGAATATACTTATGTACCCGCCGGCGATATGGCTGCCTGGGAAGCAGCCATTCAGAAAAATACCAAAATGATTTTTCTTGGAAACACCCACCAATCCGGGTCTGGATCTGATCGACTTGCAAAGCTGTGGGTGAGCTGGCAAAAAAACACGGACTTATTTATTGTGTTGACAATTGTTTCGCAACTCCTATCGGCCAATTGCCCGCACAATTTGGTGCGGACCTGGTGCTTCATTCGGCCACCAAGTGGCTGGACGGACAGGGACGAGTATTGGGTGGAATCGTACTCGGCAGCAAGAAACTGATACATGAGATATACCTTTTCTGCCGGAGTACCGGACCGTCATTATCTCCCTTCAATGCATGGGTACTCAGCCGGAGTTTGGAAACCCTGGAAGTGCGCATGGAGCGCCATGCATCGAACGCGCACTATCCTGGCGGAACAATTGGAAAATCATCCGGCCATCAGCTGGCTGAAATATCCTTTCCTCAAATCGCATCCCCAGTATGGTATCGCGAAGAAGCAAATGAAAAACGGGGGCGGCCTGTTTTGTTTTGAATTAAAGGGCGGTCTGGAAGGCGGCAGGAAGTTTCTTGACAATTTAAAAATGCTATCGCGCACTGCCAACCTGGGCGACACCGGAGCATCGCATCACATCCGGCAAGCACCACCCACGCAAAATTATCCGAACAGGAAAGACTAACTGTAAATATAACGCCCGGGCTTATACGCATTTCCTGCGGGCTGGAACACCGGGACGATATCTTGAATGATATCGTTCAGGCGCTTTAGGCGTGCAACTTCATTTTCACAATTTGGGAAAGTGAAATTGTGGAGATGTAGAGATGAGGAAATGAAATTTTAAATTTAATTATCAATTCATTTATGGATTCAATTATAATCATTTATGGATTCAGTTGTCCATATCATTCTCAAATTCAATTATCCATTTCATTTTCGAATTCAATTATCCAATTCATTTCCATGTTATCACAAATTGAACTAAATGTTTTTTCGAGCGGAAATGATAATTTTGGAGAGTATGGCGACGATTTGTTTTAATTCATCTATCAGTGCATGCTGAAATCCAAAATTGTTCATCTTCTCGCAAATCGATAGCCAGTATAAGGTTTCGCTTGCCTCTTTGGCAGCAATCTTCATTTTATGTATAAAGTCCTGTCGGCTTTCAGCTTGCTGCGCTTCTGAAACATTGGCTCCAATGGCCATACCGCATCTCATCAACTGATTGGCAATCGCGATCTCCTTCCTGGAACTAAGAACTTCGCAATATTTTTTAATGGCAACCGAAAAATCAATTGATTTAAGGAGAATAATATTTTCTTTCATTGGAAGAAACTTGTCTTTTGAACGGATCAAGTTCATACAATGCGCCGGAAAGAAAAGGGGATTTTAACTCTCAAAAACCGGTTAATTAACTATTATAAATTCAATTTTACATTTCATTCCCTCATCTTCACATTACCACAATTCCACAATTCCAAATTGTGAAAATTAGAATGTAGCCACTAGTGAGGCTAGTGATAAAATCTTATTCCCCCCAGATTTCTTCTTTCCCCGCGAGCCATCCCTTAACATTTTCGGTTGTGACGGATTTCGGTCTTTCAAGTGAATAACCCAGGGCACGGTCCCAGCAAAGACTGGCCAGTACTCCTAATGAACGGCTAACGCCAAATAAAACTGTGTAGAATTCATATTCCTTTAGTCCGAAATGTACTAGGAGTGCGCCGCTATGGGCATCGACATTCGGCCAGGGATTTTTAATTTTGCCCATCGATTGCAATACGGGTGGAACCGCCTCATAAATATTCCAGACCGTTTTAACCAATGCATCATTTGGTAAATGTTTTTTTCCAAACTCCATCTGGGCAGTAAACCGCGGATCCGTTTTACGCAATACTGCGTGACCGTATCCGGGAACAACCTTACCCTCACTAAGTGTTTTTTTTACGTAGGCAACTATTTGTTCCTTCGTGGGCAGTTCGGTATTCAATTCTTCGCGAAGCTCCAGGATCCATTTGATTACTTCCTGGTTGGCAAGTCCATGCAGGGGTCCTGCCAGGCCATTCATTCCGGCAGCAAAGCTCAGATAAGGATCACTCAGGGCTGAGCCCACGAGGTGAGTCGTATGCGCACTGACATTACCTCCTTCATGATCCGCATGTATGGTCATATACAACCGCATAAGTTCATGAAAAGTCTCATCTTTATAACCCAGCATATGTGCAAAATTACTCGACCAGTCAAGCAAACCGTTTGGCTGTATATGGTCCCCGTTTTTATACTTGCGCCGGTAGATATAAGCTGCAACTCTGGGCAAACGTGCAATCAGGTTCATGCAATCGTCGAATGTATATTCCCAGTAATCTTTTTTATTTAAGCCTTCGGCATATTTCTTTGCAAACACACTCTCCGTTTGAAGTGCCATGATGGCAATTACGAACTGGGTCATGGGATGGGATGAAACAGGCATCGCTTCAATAGCATCAAAAACATAATTGGGTACATGACTGCGCCGTTGCCAGTTTGCCGAAAGTTCCTGCACATCTTTTTCGGTGGGCAATTCGCCCAGCAACATCAGGTGGAATAGACCTTCCGGTAATGGTTCACCACAACCCGGAGAATGAGGTAGTTTCTCCTGAAGTTCAGGAATGGAATAACCGCGAAACCGAATTCCCTCCTGCGGATCCAGTAATGAAGTCTCCGTTACCAGTCCGGTCATGCCCCGCATGCCGCTGTAAATCTGGGAAAGCATCACTTCCCCAATTTTCCTGGATCCATGTTCTTTCAGTATATCTTTTATCTCTGCACTTAGACTATCTGCTTTGACCTTAAACCTTTCTTTGATGGGCATGACGTGCGTTTAAAAGATGATCTGGTTGAGTGGTTAAAGTTAAATCATGATAGCTGGAGGAACAAATCATAGGATCCGATAATTCAGATCTTCAGGCTTCCTTTATTTAGGGGCTTTCCAATAAAGCCAGGCAGCTACAAAACTAAAAATGATATTGGGCATCCAGGCGGCAAGCATCGGCGAAAAGTTGCCCTTGGTAGCGAATGTGACAGAAAACTTATCCATGATTACAAATATGGCAGCCATCACCAATCCCACGGCAAGCAACAACCCGCTTCCACCCCGCACTTTTCTCGTGGCGATGACGGCAGCGATCATAGTTAAAATGATTACGGAAAAAGGCGTCGCATCACGATGGTATCTCTCTTCCTTATACGTATTCAAACCTTCAGAGCCACGGATTTCTTCCATTTTTATAAACCGCTTTAATTCCGGTGTAGTGAATTTATCTTTCAGATATTCGTCCCTGCGTAGTTCTTCCGGTTTTACATTCAGGTTGATGTTCATCGTTGGAATCTGTTTGGCCGTCTCTTTTAAACCGTCATTCGTGTGTTCAACCGCATTCATCAGCATCCAGTTCTTTTTTGTAGTGTCCCAATGCATGGTTTCTGCACGCAGGTTATAATAAATTTTATTATTTTTTATTTTAGACATGAAGAATGCGCCCGCTGTTTTTCTTGCTGTATCGTAGTAGCGCAATCCCACGTACGTTTCGGCATTTACCCTTAAATAAAAATTATTTGTGCGGTATGGATCACTGTTATATGAACTGTGCGGGTCTATATAGGTTGACTGAAAATTGGTTCGGATTTCATTGGCTTTGGGTACCCAGAACTGACTGGCGAACCAGAAAAATACAGCCAGTATGATGGCCCCGACCAAAAAGGGTCTGAGCATCCGGTTATACCGGACACCTCCTGCGAGGATGGCAACGAATTCAGATTGTGCAGCCATCTTTGAACTGAAATAGATCGCCGCAATAAATACCATAAGCGGGAATATCATGGACATAATGAAGGGAATGAACCCTATGAAATAATGGGTAACCAATTCCCAGGAGCTTAACCCTGATTTAACAAAATCATCCGCTTTTTCACTGGTATCTATCACTACGGCTATTACCGTGATTAACAGCATGGTGAACACGAATGTGGTCAGGAATTTCTTCAGTATATACCAATCGAGTTTTTTCATGTGTTCAGGGCTGCAAATTAGCTTATCCGGCTCTAACCACCCGTCACATTTTAGTGGATTTAGAAGTACTTTACCATATATCTTCGCAGGCTTAAATCAATTTAGATGTTTGTTGAGAAAAAATGGTGGTTGCTTGCCTGTAGTTTATTTGTTTCCTTTGTATCGTTTTCACAACCTGCTGTAAATTATGATCAGCATGAAGCGTTTTCCCCAATTTTTTATCCGGCATTCGGCGATGATGTCAGAACCGCTGCCGGTACACCTGGTCCAAAATACTGGCAGAACGAGGCCAATTACAATATTCAGGTTACGCTGGACGATTTAAACCACCAGATATCGGGTAGTGTACTGATCAATTACAAAAATAACAGCCCCGAACCTCTGTCTTTTTTATGGCTGCAACTGGATCAGAATATTTACAAGTCTGATTCGCGCGGAGAAGCTACAACTCCGGTTGAGGGTGGTCGTTATGCAAATCCCGGTTTTGAAGGTGGCTATAAAATACAATCTGTTTCCGTAAAATACCGGGGCAGGGAAGAAACCATTCACTTTCAAGTCAATGATACCCGTATGCAGATTTTTCTTCCGGAAGACCTGAAGTCAAATGGCGATTCATTATCAATAAACATTGTTTACAGTTTTAGTATTCCCGAAAAGGGCACTGACCGGATGGGTCGTATCGAAACAGCGAACGGGTGGATCTATACCATTGCTCAATGGTACCCGCGCATGTGTGTCTATGATAATGTTTTGGGATGGAACACTAATCCCTATATCGGGGCGGGTGAATTTTACCTTGAATATGGTGATTTTGATTTTAGTATTACCACGCCGGGCGATCAACTGGTAGTGGCTTCCGGGGAGCTGGTAAATCCTGCGGAAGTATTAACAACGGAACAGATCAAACGACTGGAACTGGCACGCAACAGCGACAAAACCGTTTTGATACGAACTGAAGATGAAGTAAAAAAGAAATCCGGCCGTGTTGCTAAAGACAAACTTGTGTGGCATTTCAAATGCCATCATGCACGAGATGTTGCGTTTGCTTCTTCCGCCGGTTTTATCTGGGATGCTGCCCGGATCAATCTTCCGGATGGGAAAAAATCACTTGCTATGTCGGTCTACCCGGTTGAATCAGCCGGCGATCCCCAGGGATGGAAAAGAGCCACCGAATTTACAAAAGGCTGTATTGAAAGTTATTCTTCCAGATGGTTTCCCTATCCTTATCCGAATGCAGTAAACGTGGCCGGAGCGGTTAGCGGCATGGAATATCCGGGCATCGTGTTTTGTTTATTAATCTCGAAGGGAAAAGAACTGTGGGATGTGACCAGCCATGAATTCGGTCATACCTGGTTCCCAATGATCGTGGGAAGCAATGAAAGGAAATTTCCATGGATGGACGAGGGTTTCAACACATTTATCAATTCAGTAACCGACAAGGATTTCAATAAAGGTGAATTTTTATCCAAGCCTCGTTACCGTGAGCGGGGAGTTCGTTTTTTCCAACCCAATTCAGAAGCCATTTTAACGAGCCCTGAAGTCACCAATGCCCGTTACCTTGGTGTAAATGCCTACGACAAGCCCGGCATGGGGCTGGAGTTATTGAGATATGATGTTTTGGGTGAAGCCCGATTTGATTCCGCATTCCGTTATTATATCCGCAGCTGGGCCTATAAGCATCCGACTCCCTGGGATTTCTTTCATGCCATGGAAAACAGCAGCGGAGAGGATCTCAGCTGGTTTTGGAAAGGTTGGTTTATGAATAACTGGAAAATTGACCAGGCTGTTGTTGGTGTAGAATATCCGGAAAATAATCCCGCAAATGGATCTGTAATAGATATACAAAACCGGGAAAAACTTCCGATGCCTGCCACCATTGAAATCGTGGAAGTAGGTGGTAAAACCGGCAGAGTAAACCTTCCGGTAGAAATCTGGCAAAGGGGCGGCAATTGGAGATTCTTTTATCCGTCGACCCGAAAAATAGATAGTGTGACCATTGATCCGGACAAGATGCTGCCGGATACAGATGAAACCAATAATGTCTGGAAGGGAAACTGATCAATTGTTAATTGTTAATTGTTAATTGTTAATTGCATGATCAAATAGTTGCCGCTGATGATTATCAGCGTTCACAATTGACAATTAACAATTAACAATTGACAATTACTATAGTCTTTCCTTTAAAATTTCAATCTGCTGTGATTTCCAACTTGAAAAATCACCTGCAATAATGTGTTCTCTCGCCTGGCGAACGAGATGCAGGTAGAAAGAAAGGTTATGAACGCTGGCGATCGTAAGGCCCGTCAGCTCTTTACTTTTCATTAGATGCCGCAAATAGGCTTTACTATATTGATTACTAAAGGAGCATTCGATGCCATCATCAATGGGAGAAAAGTCGTATTCCCATTTTTTATTGTCAATGTTGATAACCCCTTTAGAGGTAAATAACATTCCGTTCCTCCCGTTGCGGGTAGGAATTACACAATCAAACATATCAACACCCAGGCTGATGCATTCCAGCATGTTCCAGGGCGTGCCGACGCCCATCAGGTAACGGGGTTTTTCCGAAGGAAGATTTTCACAGCAGAGAGCCGTCATAGAATACAATTCCTCTTCTGGTTCGCCAACACTCAGTCCTCCGATTGCATTTCCCGCAGCTTGTCTGCCCGCAATATATGCACAGGATTGCCGGCGAAGATCTTCAAATATTCCTCCTTGTACGATCGGAAATAAATTCTGTGAATAGCCATAAGGGTCTGGTGTATTATTAAACCTTTCAAAACAACGGTCCAGCCAGCGATGCGTCAGGTGCATCGACTTCTCGGCATATTCATATCCGGTACCAAAGGCCGGGCATTCATCAAAAGCCATGATAATATCACCTCCAATACTTCGCTGGATGTCCATTACTTTTTCAGGGCTGAACATGTGTGCCGATCCGTCAATATGCGATTTGAACATCACTCCCTCTTCTGAAATCTTTCGGGTGCCTGCAAGGGAGAAAACCTGGTAACCTCCACTGTCTGTCAGAATGGGTTTCTTCCAGTTCATGAATTGGTGAAGGCCCCCTGCTTTTTCCAGGACTTCGGTTCCCGGACGCAGATAGAGGTGATAGGTATTCCCGAGAATGATTTGTGCATTTATATCTCCTGTCAATTGGTCTCCGGTAACTGCTTTTACACTGCCAGCTGTGCCCACCGGCATGAAAATCGGGGTTTGAATTTCCCCATGGTCCGTGCGCATCAATCCGGCTCTCGCTGATGAAGACGGGTCCTGACTGATTTTTTCAAAAGTCAATAAAGGCATAAGGGCGGCAAGTTAACGCTGATCGCCTAACGCTGAACGCTTAACGCCCAAAACTTTTGATGATAGTCGAATGGAAGTATAAAAAAGAAGTATAAGAATGACTCCGGCCTGCACGAAACAGAAAGCATTCAGCGTTATGCTTTAGGCATTCAGCGTTACGCGTTATGCGTTCAGCGTTATGCATTAAGGGTTAGGCTTAAAAACCGTATTTTTACCATCCTGAACTAACTTGTGTTTCGATGTACAAACTGCCCCCCTACCTTTCCTGGAATGAGATATGGTTTACTTTTTTCTGTCTGATCTGCTTCATCCAACTCTTTTATTATTCCTGGTTTTTCATACGTCTGGCTTTTTACCGCAAACCCAGGAAGGAACAATCCCAGCAGCATCCGGTCAGTGTGATTATTTGCGCGCGGGATGAAGCAGCTAATCTGGCCGAAAATCTGGCAGGTGCTTTATCACAAACTTATCCCAGCACCCATGAAGTGATTGTCGTGAATCATAACAGCCAGGATGATACGCGATACCTTCTGGAAGAATTTAAAAAAACGTTTAAGGGTCTTCACATTGTCAATCTTGAATATGAAGCCAAGGGAATTCCAGGTAAAAAATACCCCCTCAGCATGGGCATTCGTGAAGCAAGGCATGAAGTACTGGTACTTACGGATAGTGACTGTTTACCCGCCAGTGAATTCTGGGTAGAAAAAATGCAGGACGGTTATCTGGATGGCACACAGATCGTCCTGGGATACAGTCCTTATAAGAAAAAACCCGGGATGCTGAATAAACTGATCCGGTTTGAAACATTTCATTCAGCCATTCAATATTTGTCATATGCTCTCGCCGGTCAGCCTTATATGGGAGTTGGCAGAAACCTCTCTTACAAAAAAGAGCTATTTCTCCGGAACAAAGGATTTTCCTCCATTAATCATGTGCCGGGTGGCGATGATGATTTATTTATCAATAAAGTAGCGACTGCCTCTAATACGCGGATCGTAATCGATAAGGAATCATTTACCCACTCTGAATCGAAGAAAACTTTCCGAGAATGGGTCCGGCAGAAAACCCGCCACTATACAACAGGAAAATATTATAAACCACGTCATAAATTGCTGCTGACACTTTATTCAATCAGTCATATTTTATTTTATCCCGCTTTTATTCTCAGTCTTATTTACGGACCATGGCCCATAACACTGATCGTATTTCTGGTCCGTTTCCTCGTTCAGGGTCTTGTATATTTTCGCTGCATGACGAAACTGGGTGAATCAGATCTTTTTCCCATATGGTGGTTGCTGGATATCTGGATGATCGGATATTATATCATCTTTGCACCTTCACTATGGAAGAAGCCGCGCGCGGAATGGAGATAGTCACCCGCTACTTTTCTGATTTTACATCGGAGCAAATTCGCCAACTCAGGGTGCTGGAAAGTGTTTACCAGGAATGGAATGCGCAAATCAACGTCATATCGCGAAAAGATATCGGCAGTTTGTATGAAAAACACGTACTTCATTCGCTCAGCATTGCTGCGGTATTTCAATTCCCTCCAGGCTCCCATGTTATTGATATCGGAACCGGAGGCGGATTTCCGGGGATTCCGCTTGCCATTTTTTTCCCTGAAACTAAATTTCAGCTCGTTGACAGTATTTCAAAAAAATTAAAAGTGGTGGATGCCGTTGCAGACGCACTCTCGCTGAAAAATATTTGCACGGAACACATCCGGGCTGAAGAAATAAAGGGCAGAAAATTCGATATCGCCATCTCCAGGGCTGTTGCTCCTTTAAAAGACCTCTGGTTTTGGGCAAGGCCATTATTGAAACCGCAAAACACAGAAACGCACCGTGCGGACACTCTTCCAAATGCCAGCGGGCTTATCTGCCTGAAGGGCGGAGACCTGGCGGCGGAAATTTCAGAAAGCGGTACCCGCCCCAGATTATATGAAATCTATGATCTTTTTCCGGAAGAATCCTTCCACGAAAAATATATCCTCCAGGTTCCTTACGAACGCATGTTAAGATCCTGAGTTGAGCTCAGTATACAAAGCCTTAAGCACGCCAACTTACCGTTATTTTATTTTAATCTATCCTCGGACTTAAGGGTGATTTGCTCATTTCTGCGCTTTCAAACGTAGCTATTTTCATTCAGGCGGATGGACTGCCGATTGATTAAAAAATTTTGACCTTTTTAAGATTTCAGATATGATAAAAGTGACGATTGTCGACGATAATCAGGAAGTACGGAATGTTCTGGAAAAACTGATAACAGATACGGAAGGATTTGAACTAACCGGAAGTTATAGCGATCTGCAGGAGGCGATCGTATTGATTCCCCTGATCAAACCCGATGTGGTGTTGATGGATATTCATCTCGGAAATGGTGAATCTGGTATTGATTGCATACGTAAGCTAAGACCGGATTACCCTGAATTAAAATTCATGATTTGTACTGTATTTGATGATGATGAGAAAATTTTTGATGCCTTGTGCGCGGGTGCGAACGGATATATGCTGAAGCGAACAGCTCCTGCCGAATTACTGCGTGCAATACGGGAAGTTTATGATGGTGGAGCGCCCATGAGCGGATTGATTGCGCGAAAAGTAGTAAGCGTATTCCAGGTGAACGACAATGGTGGTTTGGGATGGAACCCGCTGCACGCAAAAAAAGGAAAGGCCCTGCCGGATTTATCGAATCGTGAAAATGAAATCCTTCAACAACTGGCTCTGGGGCTTTTATATAAAGAGATCGCCGCAAATCTTTTTATAAGTTCTGAAACCGTTCGCAAACATGTGTACCACATTTATGAAAAATTACATGTCGGCAACCGGGTGGAAGCTATCAATAAATATTTCAGAAGATCATGAATGAATATTCTGACTATATATTCCTTCCGGATCTATTCACTTACCATTTCAGTTCGAGTTTATTATTATTCCGGTTCACATCGGCCATCCGGTGGGAGGCATCTATTTCGATGAGTCTCAAATCTGTCAACTTATGGTTCACGTCGAATTCGTAAGTGGAATTAGTCCATTTCCATGGTGCGTAAACAAATCGCGGGATAATTTTATTTTCGTCGGGCTTTGTTCCAAACATTGAATACAGGGGAATATAAGCCTGTTCCTTTGATCCGTCACTGAATTGAAGCAGCACGTCGATTGGCATTGGTACCTGTCCGAGCATGCGAAGCCGTATCCTGGTTTTTCCATTTACCTCCCACAAACTGTCAATTCCATAATCGATTTTCTTGACGCTTTTAACCCAAAAATCCTGATACCAATCGAGTTGTATGTTACTGACTTTTTCGGCAACGCGGATAAAATCATCCGCATTCGGATGTTTGAAACGCCATTCCCGATAGTATTCCAATAAGATCTTATCCAGGTTTTCCTGTCCGACGATATACCCGAGTTGTTCCATAAAAACGAGCCCTTTGTAATAACTCGTTAGAGCATAACCCGAATTTGTACTGAAATAGTCTGCAAATGTCGTCATGGGTTCCTGGAAGTTACTTTTTGCCAGATAAAAATAATTGTTATAGTCTTTCTTAAAGGTTTGTTCCGCCGACGTGTCTCTGTTCAGGTATCCCCAGTTCCGCGCAGCCGCATACTGTGTGAATCCTTCATCCATCCAGGGGTACTTGAGTTCATTGGTACCCAGCATTCCCTGGTACCAGCTATGCATCCATTCATGCATCCAACCTCCTGCATCCTTTAATAAAGTAGCCATCGGATATTCCATTCCGCCATCCCCGCCATGAATGAATGAATATTGTTTGTATGGATAAGGGCCGTAAGTCCGTTCCATATAGGGCAGGGCTTTTTCTGCCGTCGTCAGGATATTCAGCCATTTTTCTTCCTTCTCGTTGGTTGTTTTATAGAAGAGGTGCAGGGTCAGGTCGTTGCGGATTTTTTTTGTGACGTGTTTAAATTCCGGATCTGCAGCCCAAACGAAATCATGTACATTCGGCGCAAAAAAATGCCAGTTCAGTTTTTCGCCGGCCGGCCTGGTTACTTTCATTCCCTGGGTTTCATAACCATATCCGATTTCCTGTGGATTTTGCAGATAGCCAGTCCCACCGAGTATATATGACCGATCGATATGAATGTTTACATCAAAGTCTCCCCAGACTCCATAAAATTCGCGTCCGATATATGGCGTGGCATGCCAGCCTTCAAAATCATACTCACAGATTTTGGGATACCACTGGCTCATCGAATACCGGACTTTGGTATCGGGATTATCGCGACCGCTCCTGCGAATTTGTAAAGGCACCTGGGCTTCGAATTCCATTTCAAAATGAACCGTCGTATTGGGAAGAATCGGCTTTGTCAGATTTACTTCCAGAATTGTTTCCTGCACGTCGAAGGGCTGCACCACACCATTCATCTTTAAAGAGATGATTTTTTGATACCCTGCCTGCTCTGGAGTCAGTTGCTGGATGCGATCCGTAACCCGCGGATCCCAATCCGGAGCATCACGAATGAGCACTTTACCCATTTCGCGACTCCTGTTGTCCATCATACTATTGGGTTGAAAGGCATTCCAATATAAGTGGTAAAAAACTTTCCTAAGTGTATCCGGAGAATGATTTGTGTAATCAAGTTGCTGTTTGCCATTCAATCTGTTATTCCCGACATTCATGTCGATATCCATAGTATATTTCACATGTTGTTGCCAGTAACCCGGCTGGGCAGATCCTTTTTGTGAGAAGAACTCCAGTATCAATAAACAAAAAGCAAGAGACCATCGTTTTCTAAAAAAGTTCATGTGCAAATTTTTAAAAGCTTAATGCTTTCCCGACATATCGAAGAGGCTTGATGATAAAAGCGGCGGGTTTAAAGTATTGTTTGATTTTTGCAAATTTAAACGGGTAAATCGGAAACACGGATGACAAAATGTTAAAAGGCTTATCCTTTCCCTTCCAGTACGATTACAATTTCGCCTTTCACTGTCTTTTCTTTAAAATGAAGTGCCACTTCTTCAAGTGATCCGCGATAATTTTCTTCATATAATTTACTCAGTTCGCGGCTTACGGAACATTGTCTGGAGGCGCCGAAGTAAACAATAAGTTCTTCCAGTGTTTTAACAAGTCTTAAAGGAGATTCATAAAATACCATTGTTCTTTCCTCGGTTGCCAGTTTTTTAAACAATGTTTGCCGGCCTTTTTTTATGGGAAGAAATCCTTCAAAACAAAAACGGTTCATAGGCAGCCCGCTGTTTACCAGGGCGGGCACAAAAGCGGTTGCTCCCGGCAGGCATTCTACCCTCAGGTTTACTCCAATACATTCCCGGACCAGTAAAAATGCGGGATCTGATACGCCCGGTGTGCCTGCATCCGTCAATAGTGCCATCACTTTACCCTGAAGCATCTGATCAACCAGATGACGCAATACTTTATGTTCATTGTGCTGATGGTAGGGCGTGAGCGGTTTGATAATCTGGTAATGATTGAGCAGTTTCAGCGAGTTCCTGGTATCTTCTGCCAGTATCAGGTCGACCTTTTTCAATACTTCGAGCGCCCGGAATGTGATGTCCTGCAGGTTGCCTATTGGAGAAGGGACGAGATACAACATAGTGTGGAAGTCTGGAAGTATGGAAGTCTGGAAGTGGAATTTTAACTCAACTTAATAACTACTTTCAGACTTCCATACTTCCAGACTTCCATACTTGTGTTATAGTTATAGTAGCGAGATTTCGAAATATTCCATCACCGGGTTGGCCAAAAGCTTTATACTGGCATTCTCAGCAATTTTTTTTGCTTCCTCCGGAGTTGCTGCTTCTATCTGCAGCTGGATATTTTTACCTATCCGAACATCCTGTATGGTGTCAATACCAAGACTCTGCAAGCCACCCATCACCGCTTTTCCCTGTGGATCTAATAATTCCCTGAGTGGCATCACCTTAATCTGTACCGAAAAATTCATGCAATCCTGTTTTTGAAGGCCAAAGATATGATAATGTAAAAAAGGAAGATAACGGGCACTGCCAGCCAGTGTAAAAAAATAACAGAAATCAGTGATAAAAGGAGTAGTAAGATGCGGGGAAATGTCTGAGGATCCTGCTTCCCACTCATTTTCATTGATAAGATGGGAACCCGGCTGATCATCAGAGCAGACAGAAATAATATGATAAAATACAAATACCATTTATTCAATAAAATTGTCAAAATCAAATTGCTGTTTCTGGTCCAGTAGATGATAGGAAGTGAAGCAACCATTAAACCGACAGCGGGTACAGGAACGCCTTTAAAACTTTTTGATTGCGTATTGTCGAGGTTGAAAACAGCCAGGCGGTAAGCAGCCGCGCATGGCAGAATAAATGCCGGCATCAGCCAGATCATCGAAACATCAGCACCATTTTCCTGACCCATAAAACTCATTCTCAAAAACTGATATAAAATCATCCCGGGAGCAACACCAAAGCTTACTACATCGGCCAGGGAATCCAGCTCCTTGCCAAGAGGGGAAGTCTGTTTCAGAAGCCTGGCCAAAAAACCATCGAGGAAATCTACCAGTGCCGCGATGCCGATAAATATTGGGGCAAGCCAGAGTTTTTCAGGTATATCGGCATACTGTGTTCCATCATTCGTGTTTATAATGGTAATCCCATTTTGCAATATGCAAACAATGGCAATGCAACCGAAGAACAGGTTCAGGAGCGTGAATATGTTGGGGACATTTTTCATGAGTATGGAAGTATGGAGGTATGGAAGTATGGAAGTGTCATTGAATTTAGACTATAATTTTGCATTAGGCGTTAGGCGTTAGGCGTTAGGCGTTATGCTTTGTGCTTTACGCTTTACGCTTTATGCTTCATAAAAGCTTCTATCTCATCTGTTGTAATGGGAATGTCTTTCATCAGATCTTTGTTTCCGTTTTTTGTAAGCCAGACATTATTTTCAATGCGGACACCCATTTTTTCTTCCTGTATATAAATGCCGGGTTCAATGGTCAGTACCATTCCTGCACGCAGAGGTTCGGTACGCGATCCCAGATCATGCACATCGATACCCAGATGATGGGAAATACCATGATAGAGATATTTCCAGTAAGCCGGATTTTCCGGTGATGAATTCTTTACATCCGATTTTGAAAGCAATCCGATTTTCTGAAAGACAATATCAGCTTCTTTGCCGACCAGTATATGATAGGCATTTATTGTTATGCCAGGCTTCAACAAACTTTTCGCATATTGATGCAAGTGCAAACAGGCATTATATACCTGTTTTTGCCTTTTACTAAATTTTCCGTTCACCGGAATCGTGCGTGTCAGATCTGCATTATAACCGCCATAGTCAGCACCAAAATCCATCAGCATCAGATCGCCGTCCCGACATTCTGCGTTATTCGAAATATAATGCAGTGTACAGGCATTTTCACCAGAAGCCAGGATACTTCCATAGGCAGGGCCCGTGGCCCTTTGCGATAAAAATGAATGTTGTATTTCCGCTTCCACCTCATATTCAAAAACGCCCGGGCGAAGGAATTTCATTACCCTCCTAAAAGCATTTGCCGTTATATCGATGGCGTGTTGGATGACTTCTACTTCTTCCGGCGTTTTTACCGCGCGCAACTCTTTTAATATGGTCGCGGCCCGTAAATATTGATGCAGGGGATATCTTTTCTTCGTTTCCTCTACATACCTGTATTCACGGGTTTGCAACAAACTGGATTTACGGTCATTTTCATTCGTATCCAGATAAATATTTTTTGCGAGATGTATCCAAACCTGTATCAGGGCGTCACTCGTGTCGAGCCAGATTACCGTATCTATTCCTGAAATATTTTTGCCCTCATTTGCGCGTAATCTTTTACCATCCCATTTTTCTTTTAGTTCATTGGGTCTGACCAGGACCAGCACTTCACGGTATTTTGGATCCGGATGATCCGGAAATAAAACCAACATGGTATCTTCCTGAACAATTCCGGTAAGCCAGTAGAGATCACTATTTTGTTTAAAAGTAAAAATCGCGTCGCCATTACTGGGAAATTCATCATTACTGACAAAAATGGCAATTGAAGCAGGCTGCATTTCTTTAATAAAGCGCTGGCGGTTCTGCTTAAATATCTGAGGGTTTAATGGTAGATATTTCATGATCAAAATCAAGCTGGATGGGCTAAACAGGCCGTTTTAGGGCTTAAAACGCTCCCGGAAGCACCAAATGAAAAAAAACTTAACGAAAACTTGTTATTTTAAGAATATTTTCGTCATCTTGGCAGCCAATTGTTTACCACCTAACGACCTCTAACATTGTTTGCTACAAAAAGCTCCTTCAAAAAGGGGCTTTTATTTTTTAATCTATCACCTTATACTTAGAACAAACCGTACAACTGTGCATCAATACGGGTAATGATTTCTCCAAGGTGTTCTTCATTCTCCGGAAATTTATTTTTATCCACGTCAATCACTAACAGACTTCCTTCTTTATATCCGTCAATCCATTTATTATACAGTTCGTTTAATCTTTTTAAATAATCGAGTCTTATATTCTCCTCGTATTCACGACCTCGTTTCTGGATTTGCCCCACAAGCGTTGGTACCGAAGCCTGTAAGTAAATCATCAAATCCGGAGGTTGTACCATCCTCTTCAGTGTTTGAAAAAACTGAAAATAATTATTGTAATCCCTCTTACTCATCAATCCCATGTCATGGAGATTGGGCGCAAATATATGGGCGTCCTCATAGATTGTGCGGTCCTGAATAACTGTTTCGGTTCCGGTGTAAATTTCTAGCAATTGATTCAGACGGCTATTCAGGAAATAAACCTGCAGGTTAAAACTCCATCGGGGCATATCGTCATAAAAATCGTTCAGATAAGGATTATGATCAACGTCTTCAAACTGTGGTATCCATTTATAATGTTTGCTTAATAATTCCGTGAGGGTCGTTTTCCCGGCACCGATATTACCAGCCACGGCGATATGTTTGGGTTTCTTCGTTTTTGCCATTCCTAAATGTAAAATCTTATGAGCGAAATATAAAAAGAATCGGTCCCGGTCAGAGATGTCTAAAACCGAGAGCCTTACGCACTTCCATCAGGGTTGATTCCGCACTTTTCCTTGCCTTCTTCGCTCCCATCGTCAAAATACGGTCAATCTCTGCGGGATCATTTTGCAGGGCCGTTGCTTTTTCCCGAATAGGTGCTATGAATCGGATCAAATCGTCAGCCAGTTGTTTCTTCATATCTCCATACCGTATCTGGCACAGATTGAAATCATTCTCAAATTTTGTCAGCACTTCCTGAGAACTCACCAGTCCAAGCAGGGTGAAAAGCCCCTGGATATATTCAGGTTTTGAACTATTGGGTTCAGTCGGTCCCTGATCCGTTTTTGCTTTCATGATTTTTTTCCTGATGAGTTCATCATCATCTTTCAGGTAAACGGTATTCATTTGTTGTTCACTCTTACTCATCTTGCCACTACCATCCAGGCTTAATATTTTAACAAGATCTTTGCCATAGCTAAAAGCTCTTGGAACCGGAAAGACTTCACCATAACGATGATTAAAACGCTCAGCGAAATTCCTTGTCATCTCGATATGCTGCTCCTGGTCCTTTCCTACCGGAACATAATGACATCGATGAATAAGGATATCAGCCGCCTGTAATACAGGATAGGTTAGGAGGCCTGCATTTATATTATCCGGCTGCCGGCGTGCTTTTTCTTTAAACGTAACTGTTTTTTCCAGCTCACCTTTATAAGCCAGCATATTCAGGTAGAGGTAGAGTTCCGGTATTTCGGGTATATCACTCTGAGCATAAATGGTACATTTTTCCGGATCCAGTCCTCCACCAATTAATTCTGCCACCAGGCGCCGGGTGATTTGCGATAATTCACTGGTGTCGGCATGTGTGGTCAGGCTATGCCAATCTGCAATAAAAAAATAGCATTCGTATTCATATTGCATCCTGGCCCAGTTTTTCAATGCACCAAAATAATTTCCAAGGTGAAGAAATCCTGTGGGCCTGATACCGCTTAAAACAATTTCTTTATTTTTCTCCATAGAGGAAGGCGAAGATAATGCAGGAGCACTCAAAATCTCCCTGAAACCGTTATTTTTGTCTGAATCCCATTTCATGGAAGTGAATGACGCGCTCGTAGAGAATTTATGTAAACTGGCCTGTCTGGAGTTCGATGCTGCAGGAAAACAGGAAATTAAAAAAGATTTACAAAATATGATCGGCTTTGTGGAAAAGCTGAATGAACTCGATTTACGGGATGCAGATCCGCTTTTGTACATGGGTGAAGAAGCCAATGTGTTACGGGAGGATATTCCCGAGCATCCGCTCAGCCGGTCAGAAGCTCTGGCAAATGCGCCCTATGCTGACAATACGTATTTCAAAGTACCCCAGGTAGTTAAAAATCCTGCCAGTGCTTCGGGGAACTAAATGAACATTGATCATGACATCTACTGCAATTATTCATCTGGACCGTATCGTAAAAAGTTATTTCATGGGCAGGCAGGCCGTTCCGGTTTTGAAAGGTATTAGTCTTGAAATATTCAAAAATGAATACGTGGCCCTGATGGGACCATCCGGATCCGGGAAAAGCACGCTTATGAATATCATCGGGTGTCTCGACTCTCCTACGGAAGGTCATTATATACTAAATGGTCAGGATGTAAGCCAGATGCCTGACGACGACCTGGCCGAAGTGCGGAATAAGGAGATTGGCTTTGTATTTCAGCAATTCAATTTATTACCACGACTAACTGCGGCAGAAAATGTAGCACTTCCACTGGTGTATGCCGGTATTACCAAAAAAACAAGAATAGAAATGGCCATGGCCGTTCTGGAGAAAGTTAGTTTAACTGACCGAAGTCACCATAAACCCAATGAACTTTCGGGAGGTCAGTGTCAGCGGGTAGCCATCGCCCGCGCACTGGTGAATAACCCTTCTCTTATTCTGGCAGATGAACCAACCGGCAATCTGGATACCAAGACCTCTATAGAGATCATGGAAATCTTCAATAAGATCCAGTCAAGCGGCAATACCGTTGTGCTTGTGACACATGAAGAAGACATTTCCAAGTACGCACACCGTGTTGTGAGACTCCGTGATGGAATCATAGAAACTGATAAACGAAAAGAGGAACAGATGTTAATTGTTAATTGATAATGGTTAATTGTCAATGAAAAACATCTGCCTCAATTAGCAATTGACAATTAACCATTGACAATTAAAAATCATGTCCTCCAAGATTTACACCAAAACGGGAGATGCCGGTAAAACCAGTCTGATCGGCGGGACGAAAGTGCCCAAAAGTCATATTCGTATTCAGGCATATGGAACAATAGATGAGTTAAATGCTTTTACCGGGCTGTTAAACGATCAAATATCGGATACGCATAGTCGTGAGATGCTGCTGGAAATTCAGGACCGGCTTTTCACCATCGGTTCGTCCCTGGCATGTGATCCGGATAAGGAAATTGCGATGAAGATTCCCGACCTGAAAGAATCAGATATTCTCCTGCTGGAAACTGAAATCGATCAGATGAACGCAAAATTACCCGAGATGAAGTCATTTATTTTACCCGGCGGGCATGTATCCGTCTCCTCGGCACATATTTGCAGGACGATTTGCCGTCGCGCCGAGCGGTTAATTGTGGAACTCGACGAAAAGGAACACTTAGACCAGCCACTGATCATTAAATATCTGAACCGGCTGAGTGATTATTTTTTTGTGCTGGCAAGGTGGATTGGGCATTTACTGGGAGCAGCGGAAATTAAATGGGTTCCCCGAAAATAGTATGGAAGTATGGAAGAATGGAAGTCTGGAAGTAGAGTTCATTAGTGAGGTGTGAAAGTCACTTCCAGACTTCCATTCTTCCATACTTTCATACTTGTATTCTCCCATCCTGCATGCGTACAATCCTGTCAGACATCCCGGCAAGGGCTTCATTATGCGTCACCACCAGGAAAGTCTGATTGAATTTTTCCCTCAGTTCGAAGAATAACTGATGAAGTTCTTTTGCATTGGCAGAATCAAGGTTTCCGGTGGGTTCGTCTGCAAAAATGATATCGGGAGAGTTAATCAGCGCACGACAGACCGCAACCCTTTGCTGCTCACCTCCCGACATCGCGGAGGGTTTATTTTCCATCCGGTGTCCCACCCCAAGGGTTTCAAGCAGTTCCCTGGCCCTCGATTCCACCGCGGTTTTGCTTTTTGCCGCTATCCAGCCCGGAATACAAACGTTTTCAAGGGCGGTAAACTCAGGCAATAAATGGTGAAATTGAAAAACGAAACCAATATGCTTATTTCGGAAAGAAGCTAAGTATTTACCCTTAAGAGTATGCAATTCCTTGTTTTTGAGATAGATTTCGCCCTCGGCCGGCTCATCCAGGGTACCCAGGATATGCAATAAGGTGCTTTTACCCGACCCGGAAGGGCCCACCATGCTTACAATCTCACCTGCGTGGATATTCAGATCTACCCCCTGTAATACGTGCAGCGCCCCATAATACTTGTGAATATTCCTTGCAGACAGGATCAGCTGGCCGAGCCTCAGATGGGATCATGCGCAAATATAACAACCCTGGGTTAAGGTGGAATCCCATAACCCTGTATAAATGGTATTTGGTGGTTTCATTATAAAAATTACTTTTGCGAAAAATTAAAGGCAGGCTTAACCTCTTTAAGACGGGATATACCGATCAATCTGACCTTATTAAAAAAGCAGAAACTAAATAAAGGATACCGATGTTTTGGACACTTGAATTAGCCAGTTACCTTGAAGACGCACCCTGGCCTGCAACAAAAGATGAACTTATAGACTACGCCATCCGTTCAGGTGCGCCTATTGAGGTAGTGGAAAACCTGCAGGAGCTGGAAGATGAAGGAGAACTGTATGAAGGTATCGATGATATTTGGCCCGACTATCCTTCACAGGAAGATTTTTTCTTTAACGAAGATGAGTATTAAGCTTAAAGCCTAAAGCGCAAAGCGTAAAGCTTTATAATATAAAAGTCCTCTCTGATACGAGAGGACTTTTTATTTTTTTACAAAACAGAGATTATTCTTTCTGTGATTTAAATTATAATAGTTCCTGGCTTTGAGCTTTACGCTTCCAGCTTTAAGCTTCTGATTGGTTTTTCTCCATTTCAGTTACAACCGCCTCAGTTACGCCAGTAAATGAAAAACCTCCGTCATGAAAAAGATTCTGCATGGTTACCATTCGGGTAAGGTCACTGAATAAAACAGCCAGATAAGCTGCGCAATCGTCTGCACTCGCATTTCCGAGCGGACTCATTTTTTCCGCATATTCCTGGAATCCGTCAAATCCCTTTACACCACTGCCTGCTGTGGTTTTTGTAGGGGACTGTGAAACGGTATTGATGCGTACTTTCTTTTTGATACCATAATAATATCCAAAACTCCTGGCAATACTTTCCAGCAGTGCTTTTGCATCCGCCATTTCATTGTAGTCAGGGAAAACCCTTTGTGCGGCAATATATGTGAGAGCAACCACACTCCCCCAATAATTTATGGCATCCATTTGATAGGCCGTTTGCAAAACCCGGTGAAAGGACATGGCTGATATTTCAAGGGTCTTTAAATTAAACCCGTAGTCCAGGTCTGTATACGAACGCCCCTTCCGCATATTCACACTCATCCCTACAGAATGTAAAACAAAATCAATCTTACCCCCGAAATGAGTCATCGAATCTTCAAATAGTTTTTTCAGGTCCTCTGATTTAGTAACGTCTGCACCAATCACAGGGGCTTTCACGGCTTCTGCCAGTTTATTAATCTCACCCATACGCAAGGCAACCGGCGCATTTGTTAATACCAATTCTGCTCCCTCTTCATAACAGCGAAGAGCGGTTCTCCAGGCAAGAGACTTTTCGTCCAGTGCACCAAATATGATTCCTTTTTTCCCTTTAAGCAGTTGATAGGCCATACAATCGATTGATTTTGTACGCGTAAAAATAAGAAGATATTTTCATCGGGCGCATTCAACCCAGTATCGGTTTTTTGTATATTAACAGCAGAAAACCATTTAACCCTCCCAGATGCGATTTAAAGTTTGCACCTTCTGCACCATTGGCCTGACTTTATTATTATCCTGCAACCGTAACCTGGTCAACCTGGATTTTACCAATGCCAAAGATGAAGTGGCACCGCTGACAAACCTGGTGTTCCGTTTCGATAAAACCCTGATAGCCGACTCATTGATTAACCACTGGGATTCTACCAAATATATTTCCTTCGAACCGGCTATAGCCGGTAAATTCCGATGGGAACATGGAGATGAATTAGTTTTTTCTCCATCTACGCCACTCCTTCCGGCAACCACTTACCGAGCTACCCTGAATAGTGATATTCTTCAGTACAGTAAATACGATCGTTTTGGCAATGCCAGGGATATTCAGTTTCACACAGCAGGATTAAAATTGGAAAATTCAAATAGCAGCTGGGTTCTGCAGGATGAAAACAGTAAGACGTATGTGCCGCAGCTGGAACTTTTTTTTAATTACGCTGTAGACCCGTCTCAGCTGAAAGAAAAACTTAAACTGACCCTCGACGACAAACCAGTCAGTTTCAGTTTGCAGACGCTGTCTGCTTCAGATAAAATTTCTATCCGTCTTGCAAATATTCCCGCGGCGGATAAAGATTATGAAATAAAAATACAATTAGATAAAGGTGTAATCCCCGTTGGCGGAGTAAACGGCACAGTGGAAATGGGTACTGCATCAGCGATGATACCTTCTCCATTTATACTTAGGATCAACGGTGTTGAAGCCAGTCCCGAAGGATCAGGCGGAACGATCACCATTTTGACCAGTCAGAAAATCATTTCAACAAATCTGGCTACTTATCTTACGATCGAACCGGCTGTCAAATTCAATACGGAAATAACGGAGACCGGCTTTACGATTCAAAGCGATCAGTTCAATGTTGACAAGTCGTATCAACTTACCATCAGAAAGGGATTACGAGGACAAATAGGCGGGACGCTCAGTGAAGACTATATCAATAATCTGGCTTTTGGCACACTTGAACCGGATATCAGTTTCCAGAATAAAAAAGGGATTTATTTATCAGGGAAGGGAGAAAAAAACATCGAGGTAAGGATCACCAATGTTGAAAAAGTAAAAATACTGATCTCCAGAATTTATGAAAATAATCTTTTGATTGCCCAGAGAAGTGGATATTATCCCCGCGAAAAAAATATGTACAGCAATGAATATGACGATAACTCCGAGTTCACGGCCGGCGACGTGATGTATGAAAAAGAAATAAATACCAGTCTCCTGCCTAAATATGGCAACAGCCGGCTCCTGCATCTGGATATGGAAGACAAACTGCCCGATTTCAAAGGCATCTATCATATCCTTATCCGTTCTACAAAGGATTATTGGGTAAAGGACAGCCGCTTCCTGTCATTATCCGATATCGGGATTATCGCAAAACAAGGAACAGAGAATGTGGTTGTTTTTGCGAATTCTATTCAGACTGCTTCTCCGATAAAAGGTGTGAATATGACGGCTTACGGTTCCAATAATCAGATTCTCGGTATGGCCACAACCGATGATCAGGGAGTTGCAACTATTAAATACCAGCGGAGGGAATTTGCGGGATTTAAACCTGCCATGATCATTGCAAAAACAGGAGATGATTTCAATTACCTGCCATTCAGTTCAACATTAATCAATACTTCCCGTTTTGATGTGAGTGGCAAAATATTGAATGCAACCGGGCTGGATGCTTTTATTTATCCGGAAAGAGATATATACCGGCCCGGCGAGACTATTCATTATTCAGTGATTGTGCGCGACTACTCCTGGAAATCACCCGGAGAAATTCCGGTGAAACTAAAATTCCTTTACCCCAACGGAAAGGAATTAAAATCGTTCCGGAAAACCCTGAATGAACAGGGATCCGTGGAAGGTAACATTGATCTTCCGGTTACGGCCATTACAGGAACTTATTCACTTGAGATTTATACTTCAACCGAAGTATTATTGTCAACCCAGCCATTTCACGTGGAAGAATTCGTGCCTGACAGAATCAAAGTGACGGCTACATTGAATAAAGAATTTTATGAGCCGGGCAATACGGCAGAAATAAAAATCCAGGCAGTTAACTTTTTTGGTCCGCCTGCATCAGGAAGAAATTATGAATGTGAAATACAGCTGAAACAAAAAACGTTTTCTGCCAAGAAATTCAACAACTATGATTTCGGTTTGACCAATCAAAAATCGTTCTATGATAAAGTGACGAGAGAAGGAAAGACGAACGAGGCCGGTGAAGCCAGTGAAAAATTTAGGATTGAGGATATATATAAAAATGTCGGCTTGCTACAGGCAGATTTTTACAGTACTGTATTTGATGAAACAGGCCGTCCTGTCAGCCGGCTTACAAGCGCGAATATTTATACACAGCCGGTATATTTTGGAATCGCAAACGACGGATCATGGTATTATCCGCTCAATCAGCCGGTGGGATTTCATTTGCTTGCGCTTGATAAAAACCAGTTGGTTATTACAGCGAATGCAGAAGTATCTGTTGTTAAACACGAATACCGGACTGTTATATCCAGAAACGGGAGCTATTTCAGATATGAATCCCAGGAGGAAGATAAATTGATCAGCTCCAAAATAGTGCCTGTTGGAGGAGAACAAACCAGTTTCTCTTTCGTGCCTCGTACTGCCGGAGAATATGAACTCAGGGTAACCATTCCGGGATCGAACACTTTTGTAAGTAAATCTTTTTACAGTTTTGGGTCATGGGGATCTGATAACGCATCCTTTGAAATCAATAACGAAGGACATGTGGACATCCAGCTTGACAAATCATCTTATTTCAACGGAGAATCCGTCAGAGCACTTTTTAAAGCGCCTTTCGATGGTCGTATGCTGGTCACTTTGGAAACCGATAAACTAATCAGTTATCAATGGATAAATGTTGAAAAAAGATCAGCCAGCATTGAACTAAAGCTCAGTGCGGAGGCTGTTCCCAACGCTTATATCACCGCTACCCTTATCAAGCCTCATGGAATTACAGATATCCCATTGACAGTTGCTCACGGTTTTGAAAATGTAAGTGTCGAAGAAAAAAGCAGGAGAATTCCAGGTGGAAATACTCGCAAATCAAAAAGTCAGGTCCCGCACGCAACAACAGGTAAAAATAAAGGCGGCTCCAAACAGTCTGGTCACTCTGTCTGCCGTCGATAACGGTGTATTGCAGGTTTCGGATTTTAAAACGCCGGATCCTTATGGATATTTTTACGCACGCCGCGCATTAGGGGTTACAGATTATGATATCTACCCATCGCTTCTGCCAGAACTGAGAGCCCGTTTAAGCAGCACGGGTGGAGATACTGAAACGGATATGACGAAAAGAACAAATCCCATGCCGGCCAAAAGAATTAAAATCCTTTCTTATTGGAGCGGGATTAAAAAAACAGACGGTAATGGGGAGGCAATTTTCCAGCTAGATATTCCCCAATTTTCCGGAGAAATCCGATTGATGGCCGTATCATACCGGAACGATCAGTTTGGTTCAGCGGAATCGAAAATGACAATAGCGGATCCGCTTGTGTTAAGCACGTCGCTTCCGCGATTCCTGAGTCCGACTGATTCTATCAGTGTACCTGTAACCATAACAAACACGACCTCATCCTCAGCGAGCGGTTCTGCAACATTCAACGCAACGGGTGGTATACTGGTTTCAGGAAGTAAAGAGTTATCGTTCACGATCCCGGCAAATAGTGAGAAACGGTTACATTTCAACGCAACAGCTGCTCCCGTGATAGGGACGGGAAAAATATCGGTAGATATAAATGGTCCTGGTGGCAGGTTCAGTGATGAGACAGAGATTAGTATTCGTCCCGCATCGTCTCTGCAAAAAACAACGGGCAGTGGCAGTATTGCCGGTGGTTCCGCTGAAATAATTCGTTATGATAATGCCGACTATATTCCGTCCAGCATCAGCAGACAATTATTCCTGACCCGTTTCCCCGGCGCCGGATTGAGCAAATATCTGGGGGATCTGCTGGAGTATCCTTATGGATGCACCGAACAAACCGTTTCGATTGCGTTCCCGCAATTATATTTTGGTGAACTTTCGGATGCGCTTCATGTTACCCGGGGAAATCGTTCTACTGCAAATTATAATGTGCAGGAGGCTATCCGGAAAATAAAAATGCGTCAGTTGTACACCGGGGCGGTAACATTATGGGACGATGAAAAAACGGCGAATTGGTGGACCAGTATATATGCGGCACATTTTCTGATCGAAGCCAATAAAGCAGGATTCGATGTGGATAAAAGTCTGCTGGAAACTTTACTTGGGATATATCAACTCCAGTTTGAAAGACAAGAGGACCATTAACTACTACTATAACCGCGACCAGGTAAAAAGAATTGTTCCAAAAGAAGTGATTTACGGGCTGTATGTGCTGGCGCTCGCTTCCAGACCCAACACAGCATTGATGAATTATTACAAGGCGACTCCTTCACTGTTAAGTCTTGATTGTAAATATCTGCTGGCAGCTGCTTATGCACTCTCCGGAGATAAAAACAGTTATCAGCAATTTCTTCCAACCCATTTTACAGGAGAAATTGCAAATACGGAAACAGGTGGAAGTTTCTCTTCCGACATCCGTGATGAAGCGATGTCACTGGACGTATTGCTGAATGTAGATCCTTCCAATGCACAAATTCCTGAAATGGCAAAACATATTTCGGATAATTTAAAGCAACGCAGTTGGTATAATACGCAGGAACTGGTCTTCGGATTCCTGGCACTCGGAAAAATTTCCAGATTGCAGGGCATATCAACGGCTATTGCTGAGGTAAAAATCGATGGCAAAAAAATCGCCGACTTTAACGGAACTGATTTGAAACTTCCCTCGTCGCAACTTAAAAACGGAAAAACGGAGATCACGGCCGCCGGCAAGGGGAATCTGTATTATTTCTGGGAAGAAGAAGGTATATCAGCTGGCGGAACGATGAAGGAAACGGATAATTATCTGAAGGTACGTAAACGTTTTTTTGACCGCAACGGAAATCCGATCAGCGGAAATGTATTTAAACAAAACGAATTGATCATCGTTCAGATCAGTCTTGAAAAAACATTCAGTAATGATATACAGAATGTGGTTATAACCGATCTGCTTCCTGCAGGATTTGAAATTGAAAATCCGCGCACAAAAGATATTCCCGGAATGGACTGGATTAAAGATGCTTACACACCCACGGCATTGGATGTTCGCGACGATCGGATCAACCTTTTTGTAAATTCAGATAACATGCGGCAGAATTATTATTATGCCGTGCGGGCCGTCTCGCCGGGCGTTTATAAAATGGGTCCTGTGAGTGCTGATGCAATGTATAATGGCGAATACCATTCATATAATGGCGCCGGGATTATTAAGGTTGTGGAGTAGAATATTAATTATTTATTCTGTTTTATCAGTTTCCGTTTTTTGAACGGAAATCGACAATTCCTGCAATTGTTTCTCATCAATCGTGGAAGGCGCATCGAGCATGACGTCGCGACCGCTGTTATTTTTTGGAAATGCGATGAAATCCCGGATACTTTCGCTGCCACCGAGAATGGCACAAAGCCTGTCAAATCCAAAAGCAATTCCACCATGGGGTGGTGCCCCGTATTCGAAAGCGCCCAGCAGGAAACCAAATTTATGATTTGCTTCTTCACGGGACATTCCGAGCGCATCAAACATTTTTTCCTGTAATTCGCGCTGAAAGATCCTGATGGAGCCACCGCCAATCTCGTTTCCATTCAGGACCATATCATAGGCATTCGCCTTGATATTCGCGTAAGGATGTTCGAGATACCGGTCTGCGTTTACAATTACCGGATCATTATCAATCATGATGGCAATCTGGTCAGGTTTGGGTGCTGTGAATGGATGATGGCGCGCAACCCAGCGATTATCTTCTTCATTGTATTCAAACAATGGGAAATCAAGCACCCATAATAATTTGAATTCGTCTTTTTTCCGCATTCCCAACCTTTCTCCCAATTCAAGACGCAGATCACTGATTGCCTTACGGGTTTTTTCTTCCCTGCCTGCCAGCATTAGTATCGCATCTCCCTTTTCTGCTTTGGCAAAAGCCGCCAGGGATTTTAGCCTTTCTTCAGAATAAAACTTATCTGCGCTGCTCCTGATCGTGCCGTCTTCATTCAATCTTGCATAAACTAGTCCCTGCATTCCAATCTGCGGACGTTTTACCCAATCTGTTAGTTCGTCAAACTGTTTGCGTGTCCAGGCTGCGCCGCCAGGCACAGCGATAGCGAGAACTGTTTCGGCGTTTTCAAAAACGGGAAATCCCGCGTTGTTAATCAGAAATCCGTCTGCTTCTACAGCGCCCTTTCTTTTTAAAGGAGATTTCAGATTAGCGATCTTCATCCCAAAACGAATGTCTGGCTTATCGTTTCCATAGACCCACATCGCTTCCTCCCAACTCATTCTCTCAATCTCATCCTGATATTCTATTCCTTTTACCTCTTTAAAAATATACCGGATCATACCCTCAAACATCTGTAGGATGTCATCCTGCTCAATAAAGCTCATTTCACAGTCTATCTGGGTAAATTCCGGTTGTCTGTCTGCGCGCAAATCCTCATCACGAAAACATTTTACGACCTGGTAGTAACGATCATAACCACTGACCATTAACAATTGCTTAAATGTCTGGGGACTCTGCGGTAATGCATAAAACTGACCGGCATTCATGCGTGACGGTACAACAAAATCCCGCGCTCCCTCGGGTGTGGACTTGATAAGGAAGGGCGTTTCAATGTCCATGAATTGATTCTGATGCAGATAGTTTCTGGCTGCTCTGTTTACGGCATAACGCAGTTCGATATTCTTCTTTACGGGATTACGGCGCAAATCAAGAAAACGGAACTTCATGCGAAGGTCATCCCCTCCGTCAGTTTCGTCCTGGATGGTAAAGGGGGGCGTAGCAGACTTGTTTAAAATCGTAATCTTACTAACTTTTATTTCAATTTCCCCCGTTGGGATTTGGAGATTCTTGCTAGACCTTTCAGAAACTATTCCCTGGGCCTGAATAACAAATTCCCTGCCCAATGGAGTCTCCGCCAATGCTGCATTCTGAGCCTCATCAAGTAACAACTGAGTAATGCCATAACGGTCGCGCAGGTCAATAAAAGTGATACTACCAAACTTTCTAAGGGTTTGAACCCAGCCCGCAAGGGTTACTTCCCTGCCTATGTTTGCCATTCCCAGTTCGCCGCAAGTATGTGTTCTGAACATGAAATCCCAGATTAGCCGGCAAAGGTAGGGCGAGACAGGTAGACCAAAAACGGTTAAAAAAATAAAAAAACCGTTTCAAGGGGCTTCCAATTGTTAAAAATAATTTTTACCTTGTATGTATCCGTACTATTCACCTCCTCTGACTAAACCTATCCTGGTTATTCTATTCATACCTTAAGCAACTTTTATCCATACCCATGTAAGGCCAAATGTCTTTTGATCGGACCAACCTGAAGCAATCAAAAAGAAAAAAGGACCTTATGGAATTCATCATTATCGTAGTGTTGGTCATTGGTATTCTAATCCTGCACAAACCCCTTTCTGTTGTGTTTAACCGGTTATATATAAAGCGTCAGCAGCGTAAATTCGTTGAATGCGAGACTTTCTATCACAGCGTAGTGTCCAAATACATCCGTTATTATAACCGCCTGGGTCTTGAAGAACAGCGCAAATTTTTATTCCGCACATTTCTATTCAGGAAAGCCCGGCGCTTCCATTATATAGAAGTGAAAGAAAGTGCTGAAATGCCCATTCTGATCAGTGCAGTGGCCATCCAGCTTACCTTTGGCCTTGATAAGTACATGCTGAACTATTTCAATGAAATTTATGTTCTGAAAGACGATTACCATTATGGTTTTTATTCCCGCCCGTTTATGGGTCATGTGGATCAAAGTGGCATTTATCTATCCTGGGACAATTTTATAAAGGGAATTAGTGGACAAACCCCTTATTGCAATGTGGGTCTTCACGAAATGGGTCATGCGTTGGCCTATGTAACTTTTATTACAGAAACAGAAGAAGACAAACACTTCAAGAAAGAATTCAAAAACTTTTCCAAAGTAGCGCGTCCCATTTTTGCAGACATGCAGGGCGGAAACCGCAATTTGCTGGGTGAATATGCAGCCGTGAACTATCACGAATTCTGGGCTGTTTCGGTTGAAACATTCTTCGAAAACCCGGTTTGTATGCGACTGGATCTGCCAGATTTATACCAGGCCATGGTTGACCTGCTCCGCCAGGATCCTCTTCAAATGCGCAGTAACAATAATGGAACGGCTACATTTGTTTTAAAATCTGCTAAAAAAGAAGAAGGCATGAAGCTTGGGGCATGAGGCTCTAAGCCTGAAAACAGGATAACCGGTACTGAATACCTCGTCTAGACTCTGCGTATAATCTTTTCAAAACGGCTGATATCTGCCAGGGGGTTAATAATTCCCGTTCCCTTCAATTTTTCTACCAGCTGTCTGGCAAAATAAGGAGCCAGCGAACAACCCTTTGTTCCCATTCCATTTAGGATACCAATTTGCGGATGAACAGGATGAAAGCCAACAAATGGTCTTCGCTCAAGCGTAGCCGGACGAATCGCAGCGAAATGTTCAAGGATGGTATAGGGTAGTTTTAAATTATAATTCAGCCAGCTCTCTGCTGTCATTCTGAAATTTGCGGACGGCTGATCGCCATCAAAAGACCACTCATAGGATGAACCAAGCCAATAAATATTTTCTCTATACGGAACGAGACTCATTCCTTTCTTAAAAACTAAATCCCCCGGTAATCCTTTAATTTCCACCAGTAGTCCCTCGCCTTTATTTAAAGCAAAAGGAAGTTTAACGAAATATGGATTTTGTGCAGCGGAGATGCCATCACAAAAAATGATATGTCGCGATTGAATATTGCCATATTCAATCTCTTTATTTAAGAGTTTAAGTTTTGAGAGATCAAAACCAGACTCAATTAATAATTCTTTTTTCTTTAGCCATGCCCGCCACCTGGTCAGGAGATTTTCAACATTTACAAGCAAACATGAACGAATCGCCCCCCAGCCAAGATCATACTGAAACCATTCTGCGTATTTTTCACGATCTGATCCCGGTATGAGATAAACCGGATCTTCTTCAAATCGCTTTTGAAAGGACTGTAGCATCTGTACACTGGGAAAGAAGTCTATCACGGATACTTCTTCGATGACTGAATTCTCCAAAAATTTCCCGATTTCCCTGTAAGCATCGAATGCAAATGGAATCAATTCATCAATCATCCATGTTGTTACCATTCTTCTGCCCGTAACGGGGTTGATCAGGCCGGCAGCCCTCATTGAAGCGCTATCGTTGTTCGGTACATCGATTATTTTAAAGGTTATGCCAGACCGGTATAACCACCAGCTGAGCCATGTGCCAGCCAATCCCTGTCCGATAATGAGTACCTCTTCTTCCATTATTTTGATTCTACATGAAGCCGGATGCCATTGCTGTGCGCCCCGAACTCAGGTGCATACATGCATTCCAGTATACTGATTCCATTACTATAGTTCCCCGCAGTTGTTACAAACAAGGGGTATTCGAAAACATAGGTTCCTCCGGGCAGCTTGTCAAAAAAGAAACTGGTGCTGGCATCCTTCGTTGTCTGGTAATATCCCAGGCTGTTCTGCCATTGGTATCCGCTCAATGTATTGACAGGCTCCAGGCATGCTGCCCTCATATCTTTCAGATGAACATATTCCAGGTCACGATCAGTTTTAATAATAATACGCATTTTCAGTTTGTCGCCAGGTTTTAGAATATTATTTTCAGAGACTTCTTCCAGCACAGGTCCTTTGTCAGAATTTTTTTCGATATATAAATTCTTCGTTATGGAGATTTGATTTTGTGCAGTCGTAATTTTATCGAGGTTTTCAAAGTATTGCCAGTAAATGGCGCCCCAGGAAGGGTTGGAAGGTTGATGGTTGACGGTTGACGGCTAGTATCAGATTTTTGTAAAAGAATCACTTCGATGTTTCCCATTTCCGCCACTACCTGATCTCCCGGTATTTGTTTTCTAAGATATCCTGTGCCGGCTTCAGTTTTTTCCTCATTGCTGTTGATTTTATAATTACCCAGCTGTATCGAAACGCCTTGCTGTGATGCAATCCAGTTATTTCCATTCAATAGAAGTGCATAACAGGCATCTGCCGTCGCTTTTGTTGTGGGCCAGTGGTTGGTACGTTTTTGCTGGAGAAGCCAGAATTTCATATGGTCAATTGAATTCTGATCCGCATGCAGTTCCTGGAATGCCTCTATCAGAAGTGACTGGGTTTCCACGGGCGCTTCCTGCCAGTAATATCCATTCTTAACAGAAGTCCAATACATGCCAAGTTCTTCTGAATAGACACTATTTTCTTTAAGAGAAGCCAGAATATCCTTTGCTGTTTTTGATTCTCCGGTCCGGCTTAAAAAAAGGGCGATCAGTCCCTGCATGTAAACGGATTCTTCAGTCCATTTTTCTATCGACAGTTTTCTAAAATGATTCAAAGCATCTAAAATATTGCCGGGAACAGCTATTTCCGGAAAAAAACTGCGCATATATAAATACTGGATCTGGATCGGATTTAAAGGCTGAGCGTGTCTTTTCATCTGCATTTCATAATCCGATTTAGTCTCTTTGTCGAGGAATGCGATACCATCCACGATCATTTTATGAAAGGCAACCTGCAGCTCTGTGGGAATTGCTTTTAATTTCAGAAGCTTTCCAATACCGGATATGATATATTGGGTGATATAACGATTTTCGGGGCCCCCTTTGAACCAGGCGAAACCGCCACTTTCAGTTTGCATTTGTCTTAATTTATCGAACGCCGATTTCAACTCCGTACGCATTCTTATCAAGTTGAATAGAATCGCCAGATTTTTCTTTTGCTGTGCCTCGCCTTGTGCCTGAAGAACCCAGGGTGTTTCCTGTAGCAAAACAGATTTTAGTTCTTCGTTTTTTTGCAGATTACTGAACAATGCTGTTGTATCGGAATTCTTCCATTTTTCAAAAATCGCCTGTAATGCCGGAGAAACCTGAACGAGATGACTCGCCAATGCATTTGCATAAAAACGATTAAAGGTTTGTTCGGCACACTCATAAGGGAATTCCATCAGATAGGGCAGTGACTGAACTGCGTACCAGACCGGATTGGTTGTATATTCTACCGTGAGCGACTGATTTTGCCGGGTAGCGCTTTCTTTGGACTTAATCAATTTTTCAAATTGAAAGTGTTTGGCTTTTTGTCCATCCATGTTCAGTGGCAGCGATTCTGTAACAAGCGTCCGGTTGCTCAACACAGGCACTATATTTTCCTCCCCATCGCTGTATTCGGAGCCACCGGTTCTTGTCCTGGCGGTGATTCGATATAATAATGGCTGGTTGAAATGCGCAGGAATAATAGCCGGAAAAAAAACAATTCCTGATTGGGAAGCGTTCACGTTGAAAGACATGGTTGCGTTGATATTACCGAGTATCCTATCAACAGGTTGATTGGTGGCCGCATCCAGCCATTCCAATTGAATTGTTCCGCTCAGAGCGCGATTTGAAAGATTTGCTAATTTCACGGGAAGAAGCATCGTGTCACCTTCGCGGAAAAAACGCGGCATATTGGACTGTACCATGAATTCCTTCTGTGTAATCACTAATTTTTCAGCATAGCCAAAGGATAGATCTTTTGTGTTTGCAAGCACCATCCATTTCCATTTGGTCAGGGCGTCTGGTATCGTAAAATTTATCTCTACATTTCCCTGCGCATCTGTTTTCAGATCGGGTTGGAAGAAAGCAGTCTCATTGAAGTTTTTACGGATCTGTATTTTCTCTTCACCCGGCTGACCCAAATCCACAGCCGTCCTTTCTTTTTCTTCGTCCTGGTTATGCAGGATTGCAAGAGAAGTTTTTTTAGTGGTGGAATAACCCACAACGACTACATCATTTGATTCCCTGCCAGCCCCCTTCTGCGTTGTCGGACTTACTGCGACGCCACTTACTCGTCCCTGTAACATGCCTGGCAGGTATGCAGATCCCAAATTGATCAGAGCATCATAAACCGTTAATCTGTAGTCTGGTGGTTTAAATACACCCGATGGACGCACAATCGAATATCCTTTATTAAAATTATTTAAGCCATCCCATTCATTTTCCCTTCTATATACAGGATATAAATCGGGTATCGCCCAAGTATGAGGCTTGAACTGATCCAGCGAAGCATCATACATGGAAGTCAGAACTTCTGCCGCTAGTTGGTCCTTTTTATTTCCGGATATCCTGATCTTCCATTGCTCTTTGTTACCGGGTTGTGTTTTGTCTTTCCAGGACTGATAAGAAATTCCCAGTTCCTTGTTTGTCCATGGGATTATGAAAAAGTGCTCGCTGGTATACCAGCGATTATTGATCACGAAAATATCATTCAGGGCAAAGCCACCCCTGTCTGATTCTTTTAATACAAATTCCGAATCGTTGATTCCCTGATTCATGGTATAGAAAGAATATTTTGTTGCCGTATCGACAGTCCCCTGCTTCGCGCGGATAACATAAATATCTTTTGCATCTGAACCAGTTTGTATTCTTGCCGTTATGCCGGGTTCCGATGCGATTTGCTGATATGGAATTATATTATAATTTAAAACCGATGATTTCATATCCCTTAGCGTTATCTCAACATACCTCTTATCGATGATCTCTTCGCCGTCTTTATCTACGGCTTTGAATTCAAAAACATACCATCCCGCATCCAGTAACCCGAGGGACTTTTTATCTATTGACATTAGTCCGTCAGCATTTGTGCTGTCGGTTTTCTCAAAAACAATTGAACCTGGTTTCCAGGTCTTAATATCTGATTCATTCCTATACTCATCATTTGGAAAGTACCTGACAAACTCTGTTTCCGGCATTACAAACTGATCTGGTTGTTCCCAATATCTTTTTCTGATCAACCGGTGCGGGTCATTCAGCAAATAAATAGAAAATCGCAGGCTTTCTTTTTGAAATACTCCGGAGGCATTTCTTGTTATCACAGGAACATGATATAAACTGTCCCTTGGCATTCTGCTTTGAAGCGGAAGTGAAGAAACGATTTCAAATGACTGATAGCTGGCAGAGACTGTAGTAGTACCTATTCTGCTTTCACCTGCATCGTCTGTTACAGTCGCTTCCACCCGATATGTAAAAACAGGCTTCGCGTCATTCCCAGTCTTTTTATCCGGCTGCGCAATAAAGTGAATCGTGAATTTGCCAAGACTGTCCGTATTTGATTCACCATAGGAAATTTCTTCGTTTGAGTGGGAAGGATATTTACGAATTAAGAAGGGGTACGGATAGCGCGTCTCCCGATACACTCTCCAGGATACTCTGGCGCCATTCATGCTATTTCCTGCATAAGCCAAGGCAGAGCCAGTCAGTTTTATTGTATCACCAATTTGGAAGGAATTCTTAACCGTGTCATATTCAATGTAAAATGAAGGCCTTTTATACTCTTCAACTGAAAAGGATTGCTGATCCAAAGTTTCCTTATCATACAAACTGAATTCTCCATTTAACAGATTCTGCGGCAAATGAAAACTACCTTTGAACGAGCCATAATCATTCGATTTCAAAACGAGTGAATCGATCGATTGCTGATTTACATCTTTCAACAAAATCTTTATTTCCTTTTGTACTACGATCTTGTGCTTCCGGGTTTTAAAATCTTTGGTGACTAACAATCCTTTAAAATAAACAGTCTGCCCGGGTCGGTAAATGGACCTGTCCATAAACAAAAAATCATGCGTTTCATCCGCTTCATATGACTTTCGATCCTTATCATAATCATCGCCATCATCATTTTTATATTTATTGTATAAATACCGGGAATCAGACAGGTAGTCTTTTCCAAAATAAAATTCCAGCCTTTGTTCTGCGTATCCTTTATGGTTTACCAATTGAAAATAACCATGTGCATCTGATTGATAAATTTTTCCCGGTTTGTATGTGACATGCCCATTTTTATTTTCTCTAAGGGAGGCCTTGATTTTTACTCCTTTCAAGGGATGACCTGAATTCCTGTCTAAAACAAAATAATCAAGACCGTTCATTACGAAAGCGATAGATGAACAAAAAAAAGTATTAATAGCCATAAAACCTTTTTCACTAAAAACAGAATCGGAGCTGGTTAGCAATGCATACTGACCTGCGGGCAGCCCATCTATTTTTATTTCAGCCCGGTGAGCCTGATAGTCATTGGTCTCCGGTAATGACTGCATAATCATTTTTTCAAACGGATACCTACTCCACTTAGACCAGTTGCCGGTATTGTAAGCATTCTCTTCAAATGATTCCCGCATGGCTTCGTCTATCCGGATAATACGGGTATATAAATGATTTATGTTTTTATAATAAACCATTACGCGGAAAGGCAGATTGGGAATATTTGCTTTTTCCGTATTGAAACTAAAGTTCTTCTCTTCAATCTTTTTAATTAATTGTTCGCAATGCGATTTCCCTTCGCTTGAGTCTGGTTGCCTCATTGCCTGATTGCAAAGACTAATGGCGTTTCGATAATCATATCTGTGGGCCGTATCCTGGATGGGATCATACGAAGAGGCTCTGCTGGCCCACCATTGAGCCTGGAGATACCAGGCCTCCGCAGTCACAGAGAGTGTCCCAAATTGTCTGGTTACCCGTGCAAGGGCATTCATATAGAGGGAATCTTTTTCTTGTATCTGCGCATATTGATAGGCAAACCGGATACGACTAATGTCAGCATCTATCCAGGCATCGAGCCGAAGATCTTTTGCGTGAAAGCGAAGCAATTGTTGGTAAATTCTTACTGCTAATAAATGATTTGATGCACTATCGGTTTTTGAAAACCCAAAATGCATAAAATAGGGAGCCTCTGAAAACAGGGTTGAATTTTCCATCAGTTGATCGTCTGATGTTTTCAATTCACCAGAAAGATCCATCCGGAAATAATCCAGGGCCCGCCATGCCAGTAAGTCAAAAAGCGTTGGTCTCAAATCCCTCGCATTTCCCTTAATCAGTATCGCATCAAATGTATCGACCTTTGTGCGTTGTAACAGGACTGCATCATCCAAAGACGAAAGATATAAAGAACGAATTCCCATTTCAAAACCTGTTATTGTCCAGGTTGAAATATCGGTTGAGGTGTCAGCAATAATTGCCGTTCTGTTTTGCACCTCGTAACGATGACCCTGTAAATACTGAAACAATTCTTCAGCTTCAATACTTTTCAAGAGAGCTTTCACACTGGGAGGAGCTGAGGATATTTCTCCTTCGAGCTCTTTTATTGACAAATTGATGTCACGGTCTTCCGCCTCCTGCAGATGTCTCTTATAAATAATCGCTTTTACCCACTCTGCTTCCTGTTTATCTTTTTTTGCGGCAGCGTAAACTTTATCTACTTCCAGGAGGGCGGATTTGGGAAGATTCTTTTTATTCATCAAAGAATCTATGCGTTTCCATTCCTCGTTATAGGGAAAACCCGGCTGGGAAAAAGAGAACAGATAACTAACAAGTATAACCGAAGAAAGTAGCGTGGTTCTCAGGAACATATTTTTAATACTTTAGGCCGGAAAAGTTTCAGGTTTTGATGGCCCCGAAAACAATGATGCATCGAGTCAGCAAATTACATACCCTTTAACGTAATTATAACGACGACAAGTTAAACAATCGAATCCTGCAGCCCTCTTATAAGCGGAAGCATTTATTCACCTTAAAAAAATGTTTTATGAAAACAAAGATTCCTATCCTGATCGCTGCCGGATTATTTATTGCCATCACTACAAAAGCACAATATGGCGATCCCTATCATGAAAACCGGGTCGTAATCCAGGCCCATATCGGTATCCCCATTCCGATACCTGCTGTTTATAATCATGATTATTATCATCCTGCCCCGGTATGTTACGAAGACAGGAACGCTGGTTATGTGCACTATGATGATCGCCATGACTGGAGGGCAGAACAATATGAACGCTATTGTCGTGAAAACAGGGGTTACCGGATGAGCCGGGAGGAATTCTATCGTGACCGTTGTGATTCAAGAACCCCATATAATGCTCCACGGAAAGTGGTTGAATATAGAAGATATTAAAGCCCAAAGCTTAACGCCTAAAGCCTAAAACTCAATTCGAAAATTCGGGCAAACAAATAAAAAAGTCCTACCAATAATAATTTGTAGGACTTTTATAATATTTGCGGTTTTGGGTTTTAGGCTTTGAGCTTTGTGCTTTTTAAAACCCTTGCCATGGTGGCCCCGATATCAGCAGGCGACTGCACCACTTCAATTCCACACTCTGCCATAATTTTCATTTTTGCAGCAGCTGTATCATCAGCTCCCCCGATGATCGCTCCGGCATGGCCCATACGACGGCCGGGCGGCGCTGTCTGACCGGCAATAAAACCCACGACCGGTTTTCGATTATTATCTTTTACCCATCTGGCGGCTTCAGCTTCCATATTTCCGCCGATTTCTCCGATCATAACAATACCTTCTGTTTCCGGATCATTCATCAATAATTCCACGGCATCCTTTGTAGGTGTTCCGATGATCGGATCTCCGCCAATTCCAATTGCAGTTGATACACCAAGTCCGGCTTTCGCCACCTGGTCAGCTGCCTCATAAGTCAGTGTTCCGGATTTTGAAACGATCCCTATCTTACCTTTTTTAAATACGAAGCCGGGCATGATCCCCACTTTACATTCGTCCGAAGTAATTACACCGGGACAATTCGGTCCGATTAAGCGCGTATTCGTGCTCGTTAAATAATGTTTTGCCTTCACCATATCCTGCACCGGGATACCTTCCGTAATACAAACAACCAGGGCAATACCTGCTTCGGCAGCTTCCATGATGGCATCAGCAGCAAAAGCTGGCGGTACAAAGATGATAGAAACATTGGCGCCGGTCTTTTTCACTGCATCTGCCACTGTATTAAAAACCGGACGTTCCAGATGCGTCGTTCCTCCTTTGCCCGGGGTGACGCCGCCCACCACCTGAGTTCCATATTCTATCATTTGGGATGCGTGAAAACTACCTTCCGTACCGGTGAATCCCTGTACGATTATTTTTGATTTTTTATTTACTAAAACTGCCATTATTATTGATTAGTTGGTTTCCTTAAGCATCAAAATTAGTTATTTAAGCATATCATCCATATTCCTGTTGTTATCAATTTTCCCTTTCATTTCCAGCATGCGCATGTCCTTGGCATCCTGCAGGAATTCGGAGGCAAAAATGAAATCATTTAGCTTTTTGTTCTTGCTGAAGATGATTTCCTTATTGGATCCCTCCCATTCTTTCAGCCCCTCATACATATAAATGATATGGTCACCTGTTTCCATCACACTATTCATGTCGTGTGTATTCACGACTGTAGTGATGTTATATTCAATGGTAATTTCCTTAATCAGTTTATCAATAAGTATTGATGTGAGCGGATCCAAACCGGAATTCGGTTCATCACAAAAAAGATATTTTGGGTTCAATACAATGGCGCGTGCAATACCCACCCGTTTTTTCATACCTCCGGATATTTCAGCCGGAAACTTATTATTAACGTCTTTCATATTTACGCGCTCCAACACCTCGTCCACCCGTTTCAGTTTGTCGGAAAAGCTGTCATTTGTAAACATGTCGAGAGGAAACATGATATTCTGCTCAACTGTCATACTGTCGAATAAAGCGGAACCCTGGAAAAGCATACCGATCTGACGACGCAATGTTTCCGTTCTTCTTCATCCATCTCCGTAAAGTTCTGACCATTATAGCAAATCTCCCCCGAATCGGGTTCAAAGAGACCGACCAGGCATTTCATCAGAACCGTTTTACCGCTTCCGCTGGAACCTATAATGAGGTTGCATTTACCGGGCTCAAACACGGCATTTACCCCGTTTATGACCGGTTTACCGCTGAAGCCTTTTTTTAAATCTTTTACCTCAATCATTTAATTCGATTATAAAAGGATGGCTGATAGCACATAGTCTGCCAACAAAATCAACACACAGCTGACGACAACTGATTTTGTACTGGCTCTGCCGATTTCGAGTGCTCCGCCATTCACATAATAGCCATAAAAGGAAGATATGCTGGAAATGATAAAAGCAAAAGTGTATGATTTTGCCAGCGCAAAAAACACATTATACGGCTTAAAATATTGAAAAAGCCCCTTGTCAAATTGAGAAGCCGACACGATACCGGTTGCTACAGCAGCCAGTTTGCCGCCCAATATTCCAAGAACGGCGGAAATGATCACCAGCATGGGAATCGTAAGCAGGGCAGCCAGAATTTTTGGCAGAATAAGGTAAGTCTTTGTATTGATGCCCATGATTTCCAGCGCGTCGATCTGTTCACTCACCCGCATATTTCCGAGCTCGCCGGCAATTTTACTTCCCACAACGCCGGCCAGTACGATACAAACCAATGTGGGTGAAAATTCCAGGATCACCGTATCGCGCACAATCTGCGCTATGGTGGAAAGGGGAATCAGTGGGCTTACCAACTGATACGCCGTTTGCAGGGCTGATACCGCTCCCATAAATATAGAAATAATGACCACAATGCCGAGAGAGCGGATTCCAATTTCGACGCATTGGTGCATGAATTCCTTCCAGTACATTTTCATGTTTTCGGGCTTCGAAAACATTCCCCTGATCATCAGTATATACCGCCCCAGTTCAGTAAAAATATTCATGTTAATTGCTGAAAGTACAATTTATTTTTTTGTTCTTTTCCACCAGGGAGACCTGCGCATGGCTTCTTCCGGTGTTTGCGGACATTTGGTTTGGGCGTCAATAACAGCAACCAGTGCCATATTATAAATATTTCTTACAGAACTTCCCAGCTGGAGTACATGTACGGGCTTTTTCATCCCAAGTAAAATCGGACCGATAGCATCAGCCGCTCCCAGCTCCTTTAATATATTATAAGCAATGTTACCGGCCGCCAGGTTTGGAAAGATCAGCGTATTCACTTCCTGATCCACGAGGCTGCTAAAGGGATAATTTTCCCGAAGGATTTCATTGTTCAGTGCAATACTTGCCTGCATTTCGCCATCTACAATCAGATCCGGATCTTTCTGTTTCACAATCTCCGTTGCCCTGGCAACCAGCCTGGCTTCCGGTGAATTACTGGTACCAAAATTTGAATAACTCAGCATAGCGATGCGGGGCACGAGTCCGAAATGCCTGACTTCTTTTGCCGCAAGCAATGTGATATCAGCCAGCTCTTCGGCGGTCGGATTAAAATTCACTGTTGTATCTGCCAAAAACAATGGTCCTTTTTTTGTGAGCATCAGATACATGCCCGCAATTTTTTTTACCCCCTCCTCCGTACCAATGATTTCGATAGCCGGACGAATCGTATCCGGATAATTTTTTGTCAATCCCGAGATCATCGCATCCGCTTCGCCGGATTCAACCATCATACAACCAAAATAATTGCGGTCACGAATAATCTTGGTCGATTCATATTTATTGAATCCCCTTCTTTGTCTCTTCTCGAAGAATATGTCCGTATATCGCTTCCGCCGTTCGTCCTGTTCTTCACTACGCGGATCCACGATGGGGAATTCTTCTATTTCGATTCGGTTGGCTGCAGCAGTGGCGCGAATTCTTTCTTTATTACCGAGCAGGATCGGGTAAGCCACTCCTTCGTCAAACAACAATTGGGCAACCTTTAATATTTTGATATTATCTGCTTCCGCAAATACCAGGCGCCTTGGATCACTTCTTGCTTTTGCACCCAGCGCGCGGATCAGCTGATTGTCAAGTCCCAGACGTTTATTCAATTCAATGGCATAGGTCTCCCAGTTATCAATTTTTATTTGTGCAACATTACTTTCGATGGCCGCTCTGGCAACAGCAGGTGCTACTGTTGATAGAAGTCTTGGATCGAATGGTTTTGGAATAATATATCGCGGTCCGAAGCTGATCGTTTTTTCATCGTAAGCCATGTTCACGATATCCGGTACCGGAGTTTTGGCAAGGTCCGCCAACGCATGAACTGCGGCAAGTTTCATAGCCTCATTGATCTGGGTGGCGCGTACGTCAAGAGCCCCACGAAATATAAAAGGAAACCCCAGTACATTGTTGACCTGATTTGGAAAATCGCTGCGACCCGTTGCCATAATGAGATCTTCGCGAACGGCTGTAGCGGTCTCGTAAGGAATTTCCGGATCGGGATTGGCCATGGCAAATACGATGGGTCGTTTCGCCATGCTTTTGATCATTTCGGGAGTTACTGTGTTACCGACACTCAGTCCGACAAAAACATCCGCATCCACCATCGCTTTTTCCAGGGTCATGTCTGATTTGTCAATCGCGAAAAGTGAACGATCCTCTTCCAGGTCGTTGCGTCCTTTGTGCAGAACGCCATCCTTATCGAATACGATAAAATTTTCTGTTTTTGCACCGAGCGCCACATACAGTTTGCTACAGGCCATGGCCGCGGCTCCCGCACCATTGATTACAAACCTGACCTTCTCAATTTTTTTCTTTTGAAGCTCCAGGGCATTGATCAAAGCGGCGCTACTGATAATCGCGGTCCCATGCTGATCGTCATGCATCACGGGAATTTTCAGTGAAGCCCGGAGTTGCCTTTCAATATAAAAGCATTCAGGCGCCTTAATGTCTTCCAGGTTAATTCCGCCGAATGTGGGCTCCAACGCTTTGACGATCTGTACAAATTTCTCCGGGTCAGTTTCATTGATCTCAATATCAAACACATCAATGTCTGCAAAAACCTTGAACAAAACGCCCTTTCCTTCCATCACGGGCTTGGATGCTTCAGGGCCGATATTCCCTAATCCCAAAACTGCTGTTCCGTTGGTTATTACTGCTACGAGGTTTCCTTTAGCCGTGTATTTATAAACGTCTTCTTTATTTAAAGAAATTTCCTTACAGGGTTCTGCGACACCGGGCGAATAAGCCAGTGAAAGGTCCCTTTGTGTTTTTGCCTCCTTGGTGGGGACCACTTCTATCTTACCCGGTTTCCCCTTTGAATGATATTCGAGCGCCTCCTCCCTTCTAAGTTGCTTTTTTTGCATAATATTATTCCGACGGGTTTTGATGATCATGTATACTGGCACCCAGCCATGCCATCATGCCCATGCCTTTTTCTATGGCAGATTCATCAATATTAAAGGTAGGTGTATGCACCATGGAGGTTATTCCCTTTGCGACATTCATCACACCCAGACGGTAAAAACAACCCGGGATTTCCTGTGTATAATATCCAAAATCTTCAGCTCCCATACGTAGTTCCGTTTCCTCCACATTGTCTGTTCCAACCAATTCTTCCGCTTTCTTGCGTGCGATGGGATACAAAATTTCATCGTTATTGACAACCGGATATCCCACGTCTACAAGTACATCTATTTCTGCACCCATACTCTGTGCAATTCCTTTACAGATCCGGTGAATGAGTTTATGTGCCTGAAAACGCCAGGTTTCATCGATGGTGCGGAAAGTTCCCATCATTTTGACTTCCGAAGGAATGACATTGGTTGTATAACCGCCCTGGAATGAGCTGATTGTCAGGACAGAAGGTACAAATGGATTTTTATTTCTGCTGATTACCTGCTGCAGGGCCACCACGATATGGGAGGCCACCAGGACAGTATCTACTGTCAGATGCGGGGTGGCTGCGTGACCACCCTTTCCTTTTACTGTAATAAATATTTCGTCCGCGCTGGCCATAGATGGCCCACCGCGAAAACTGAATTTTCCGATTTCAAGTCCCGGGTGCACATGCAATCCGAAAATGGCCTGCGGTTTCGGATCATGCAATACCCCTTCTTTAATAAGCAGGCTGGCTCCCCCCGGATTTCTTTCTTCCCCAGGCTGAAAGATAAGTTTGACAGTTCCCTCCCATTCCGATTTCAGTTCCTGTAAAATCTTTGATGCTCCCAGTAAAATGCTGGTATGTGCATCGTGGCCGCAGGCATGCATAACACCTTCATTTTGCGATTTATAGGAAACGGAATTCTCCTCTTTAATTGGTAGTGCATCCATATCTGCCCGAAGGGCAATCACTCTTTTACCCGGATTTTTCCCCTTTATCAACCCGACTACGCCGGTTGTTGCTTTAATTTCAAATGGAATTCCCAGACCTCTTAATTTTTCCTGTACAAAAGCGGAAGTCTCAAATTCTTTATAACTCAGTTCGGGGTGTGCATGGAGATGACGGCGGATGTCAATGGTTTCCGGTGCATATTGTTTTGCCAGTTGACGGATTTTTTCTTTCAGCATATTCAAAATTAATCGGGTTTTACTTCTATAATATCATGTACCAGGTATACGCCCGATGGAAAATCCTGTGTAAGCTTCTGTAAATAAGGTTCCGCTTCTTCCGGTGTCTTGAAATTACCAACATTCAATTTATAGTTCGGTGGTTGGTAAATAAGGTAAGGCTTTAGTTCAGGATAGGACTGATAGATTTTTGTTTTAATGGCAAAAACCTGATTGCGGTCGTTCGACTTAACGACCTGTATCCGGTATCCGGGGATATTTCTTCGGCTGTCCCTGGTAGTTACTTCATTGATCTGAATTTGTTTTTTTATCAGGGAATCAACCCGGGGATCCTTGTGTATCAGGGTATCCTGCGCAAAACCCGCACCATTATAAATGAAAGCCAGTATTAATAATAATTTCATAGTTATTTATACTTTATTCCAGTGCTGCTTTTCTTCTTCCACAATCTGAACACTGGCACTGCAACCCAGGCGGTCGGCGCCTGCTCCGATCAGTTCCATCGCAAAGGGGTAATGGCGAATTCCACCGGAAGCCTTTATCATAACTTCTGCCGGAAGTTCAGATCTCATGAGTTGCACATCTGAAACAGAAGCTCCTTTTTCCGCATAACCTGTGGATGTTTTCATGTAATCAATGCCCAACCTGCCATATAAATTACAGCAATGCGACAGCTCGTCTTTTGATAACACACCGCTTTCCACAATAACTTTCACAGCCTTTCCTTTTTGATGGATGAGTTCTATCTGCTGCACAATTTCCTTTTCAAGATAAGACCAGTCACCGTTTTTCAGCGCAATTAAATTGATAACGGTATCCAGTTCATCCGCCCCGTCACGTATGGCAGTATTTATTTCAGACAGTTTTGAATCAATCGAAGAATAACCCATCGGGAATCCAATCACGGTCGCCGTTTTCACCGGGCTGTCTTTCAAAGCCTCCACGGCGTGTTTTACCAGGAAGGGAGGAACGCAAACGGCTGCAAAATTGAATTCAATAGCTTCCCGGCATAATTGACTGATATCCGCAGATCTACAAGTGGCTTTTAACAGGGTATGATCTATATAAGACGCGACCGGGATTGCCATAGTCATTATAAAAGGCGAATTTAATCCTTTTAAGCCTAAAGCTTAAAGCCAAAGCCTAAAACCAATTTTGAATGTATATGTACAGAGAAGGAAAACGTTAATAAATCTTCTATTGACGTAAAATATTTTGTATTGGTTTTAGACATTAGGCCTTGAGCTTTAGGCCCCTCTTCCGGAAATACCGAAATAATAGTATGGCTCCCAATAAGAATATACCAAAAACGAGCAGATCCGTACGGATCATGGAAGATTTTTTCTCATCCTTCTGGCGGAGCTTTTTTTCTGTATCCTTGATATAATATGCCAGACCTGGGAAATGATTATTCAACTCACCAACCTCCCTGAATTTCTTCAAAGCATCACTATAAAATTCACGGTCATAAAAAACAACCGCGTCACCAAATATTTCGGATGTTTCGCTCGGACGAGCCGTTACACCGGCACTATCGAGATATTCCTCGAGAATCGAAACAGGTATCGCAAAATTTAAACCGGCAGCCAAACCGCCACTGTTTTCAATACTGCCAAAAGTAGTCAGGCCAACCACTTCCCCCTTTTCATTACAAACCGGTCCGCCGCTGCTCCCCCGGTTGATATTTGCATCCATTTGAATCAATGGCCAGCCGGCAACTGACTTCTTCAGTGCGCTGACAATACCAGTTGTAAGTGTGGGTTCAATGGCTGATTCTGTGGCAACATAGTTATTGTTTGTCACCGGCCCCGGAAAACCGTATACGAATAGTTGTTCGCCAACTTTTGGTAACTCATCCTGTGCAATTTTTAAAGTGGGCAGAGCAGAGTCACCATCCATCTTTAGTATAGCTATGTCTTTACCGGGCATGGGCTGTCCCTTTATGATCACATGAGCGGATTTTTTTATCGATCCGGTATTCCCATTATTCGCATCTACGCTGTACTCAATAAATATGTCTTTTTTCAGGTCATACAGAGCCAGGGAAAACAAACGAGCATATACAGAAGCATATGTATTTTCCAATATGGATTTTTGTTGCTCGGAGAAACGGGTGGCCCATGCATTTTCAAGCGCAGAGATATTGGCCTCTGTGATTTGCTGAAAGGCTGAAAGGAAAAACTGGCGACGTATAAAAGCATTGTCCCGGTCAATCAGGTGACAATTGGTAGCCACATAACCATCTTCAGTTATCAGGAAACCTGTACCACTGGAAGTAATTTCTTCGGGCTCCTTGATATAGTCCATGGATGCTTTAAAAAACCAGCTGGGATGATTATTAATTTCCCGTAATACAATATCCAGTTTCTGTTCTGCAGTATATATAATACCACTACTGTCAACTTTTTGAATGGAGTCTACCAGATGATTAAAATGGCGTGAGTCCAACTGCATCTTATTCACATAAACGTCTGCAGAAAAAACGGTTCGTACCATGACAACTCCCGGACGGTTGACGCCATAATTTTGAACGGCAGTAAGCTGTTGCGCACCGGTAGTTTGCGGTGAAACTGTCAGAAAGAACAGTCCGGTTATGAATGCTGTTAATATCAGGAATGGGTTTTTCATGGTAAGGTATTCCCCTTATATAAAACCGTAAAAGGGCTAACTTGTTGTCTGTTAAAGGTAAACTTTTTCTATGTCATCTATTCCGGCGCCGCTGGCGGAACGTCTTCGTCCTGAATCACTTGACCAGTTGGTGGGTCAAAAACACCTGACTGGCAAAGGTAGTATCCTCCGGACAGCCCTGGAACAGGGCAAAATGCCTTCCATGATACTCTGGGGACCGCCGGGCACAGGTAAAACCACGATTGCCAACATAATAGCCCATACCCTGCATGCTCCTTTTTATACCCTGAGCGCCATATCATCAGGAGTAAAAGAGGTACGGGAAGTGATTGACGAGGCCAGACGGCAGGAAAAAGTAATTCTTTTTATAGATGAAATACACCGGTTTAATAAGGGTCAGCAGGATGCGTTGCTGGGTGCTGTCGAAAAAGGAGTGCTGACGCTGATTGGCGCAACGACGGAAAACCCCTCTTTTGAAGTAAATAGCGCCCTTCTAAGCCGCTGCCAGGTGTATGTCTTGAAACCGTTGGGTAAGGACGAACTCAGGGGACTGATGCGTACTGCCCTGGAAAGGGATGTCGTTTTGAAAAAACGAAATATTGAACTTAGAGAAACAGAAGCCCTTATTAATATATCCGGCGGTGATGCGCGTAAACTGCTCAACCTGCTCGAACTGGTTACGGATGCCGGGGCTAATCAGGATCCATTGATAATCACGGACGAATTGGTCATGGATACCGCACAACAGCGTATCGCATTATACGACAAGAAGGGTGAGCAGCATTACGATATCATTTCTGCTTTTATCAAATCGATGCGGGGTAGCGATCCGAATGCCGCGGTTTATTGGCTGGCTCGCATGATAGAAGGAGGGGAAGATGTTAAATTTATTGCCCGGAGAATGCTGATTCTTGCCAGTGAAGATATTGGCAATGCAAACCCCAATGCCTTATTACTCGCAAACGCAACTTTTGACGCTGTAAACAAAATTGGTTATCCTGAATCCCGTATTATACTTTCCCAATGTGCCATATACCTTGCCAGTTCAGCCAAGAGTAATGCATCCTATGTTGCGATCAATGATGCGATTGGTATGGTTAAACAAACCGGGGACCTTGCCGTTCCGTTACATATCCGTAATGCGCCTACCAAACTGATGAAAAATCTTGATTATTCGAAAGGATATGAATACAGTCATTCTTTTGAAAAGAACTTTTCCCCTCAGGAATATCTTCCTACGGAAATTAGTGGGAAAACCTTTTTTGATCCCGGGCAGAATGCCCGCGAAGAGGAGTTACGAAAACATTTGCGGAACCTTTGGGAGAAGAAATATGGATACTGACTTATATGTTTGTAGAGTCATCTTTTCGCTGAGTAAAAAGTCTGAACTTCATCTCCACATTATCATGCCTACTTATAAATTTAAATTCATACAAATCCACCATTCCCCATTCACCACATGATAAACTGGACTCTCAAACCGTTTGCAGAATTAACGCCCTATGAACTTTACAGCATACTGCAATTAAGAAATGAAGTTTTTATCGTGGAGCAAAACTGTCCCTATCAGGACATGGACAACAAGGATCTTACATCCTGGCATTTGATGGGAATAGAAAAGAATAAGCTGATGGCTTATTCAAGACTGCTTGCTCCCGGAATCTCCTATAGTGAATCTTCGATCGGACGGATCGTAAGTTCCCCTTCTGTTCGTAAAACAGGCATGGGGAAAAAACTTGTGGAGGAAAGTATTGAACAGATCAAAAACCTCTTCAAAACGGATACAATCCGCATTGGCGCTCAACTATACCTGAAAACATTTTATGAATCATTCGGATTCGTTCAGGATGGAGAAATATATCTCGAAGATAATATCCCACACATTATCATGTTGAGAACGCCAAAATGAAACTGTTTTCCAGTTCTTGGAATTCGTCTCAATAATATAGTTAATCCTAATTACACCATTCAAAGAATATTTCTCGTTCTTATATAGTCGTGGTTTTTTATGTATGTGAGAACCAAAATCCAAACCGCCGAAATCTAAATCGATATTCAATGAAAACAGGTTTACACTCCCTACGGAAGTGTTTGTGTTCGCTGGCCATTTTGTTGGCAGGTTATAACTCTTCCTATAGTCAGCTGTCAGCTGGCAACTATTTTGAAGCAGGTGTTACAGTGGGTCCTATGGTGTTTCTCGGTGATCTGGGTGGTCACTATGGCGTGGGTACTACGTTTTTGAAAGACTATAATATGAATGCAACAAAACTGGCATTCGGTATATATCTTGAAGCACATCCTTCTGAATTGGTCGGCATACGCCTCTCTGCAAATTTTGGAAGTGTGGAAGGTGACGATAATTATGTAGTAGCTAAAGGTGGTGATGAAGTTACCAGATTAAACAGAAATCTGAATTTCAAATCAAGCATTACAGAAGCTAATTTATTACTGGAGCTGGATCCAACGGTTTTATTTGAAGATCAGCCTACTGAAGTAACCGGCCGTCTCAGGCCTTATGGTCTTATTGGTTTGGGTGTATTTCATTTTAATCCCATGGGCCAGTATGTTGATCCGAATACATCACAAACAACCTGGGTCTTTTTACAGCCCTTGCATACAGAAGGAGAAGGATTTGTAGACCGGTAGAAATAACTATCCGCTTACGCAGTTGAATATCCCCATGGGTTTGGGTCTGAAGTATTACGTGAGTGAGAAAGTAAATGTTGGTCTCGAATTACTTTATAGAAAAACATTTACGGATTACATAGACGACGTTAGTACCACTTTCGTGGATCCTAAAGTATTACAAGCTAACCTGCCAAACGGAACATCACAGATTGCTATTGCCATGTCGAATAAAAGTCCTTTGATGGGAACACCGGGCAGCGGTTACAATCCAGGAGATAAAAGAGGTGATCCTTCGCAAATGGACGCTTATTTCACTTTGGGTTTGAAAGTCGGAATACGTTTAGGTAGTGATCATTCTTATGACAATTCGACCAGATGTCCTTTATTAAGGTTCTAAATATATTTTGTTGATCCGTACCCTTTTTTTCTATTATGAAACCGATCCCCCTGAACATTTACCATAGGCCCTTAAAAGCCTTGCTTCCTCTTGCATTAATGACAACAACACTGGCGTCTTATGCAGAAGGTTCATTACCCGTGACCAGCACGATAATGATCACAAAGAATATGAAAAATAAGAGGCACAAAGTGAAGCTATTTACTGCCTCTGATTACAAAACGCTATTGTTTACGGTTGATGGTGTAGATGATAAGCGATATACATTATATGTTTTCGATCTGGAAGGAAAACTGATGATACAATCTGTTATCCTTAACCATGAAACCAGTATCCTTTCCGAAATTCCTTCAGGCACATACCTGTATGAAGTTTTGGCAAATGATACAAAGGTCGAAAACGGAGAACTTAAAGTAAATAACCCTTAACGCAACCCAATAAGCAGCGGGAGAATTGGTAAGATCTATTATCCGAAGGTTAAGTAAGACCTGATCCGTTCCCTATTATTTTTATTCTGAAACGGTTTTATTCAATTCCCGCTTCACTTATTGGACTTACATATTTTGGTTTCCCCAATATCCTCAGCAGCCGGCGATAAGAAATTGCCGGCTGCTTGTTTATTTAATCTGACCATTCGTTTTAAGCTTTAAGCCTTGCGTTTTAGACTTATCTTTCAACTCGTCTTTCAGGAACTTCGCTGTAAAACTTCTCTTGACGTCCAGCATTTTTTCAGGTGTTCCTTCGTATAATATTTCCCCGCCTCCGTCACCGCCCTCCGGACCAAGATCAATCAGATGATCCGCCACTTTGATCACGTCCATATTATGTTCAATGACGAGTACCGTATTGCCCCGGTCTACCAGTTTATTCAGCACGTCCAGTAAATGACTGATATCCTCAAAATGCAAACCCGTCGTTGGTTCATCCAGTATATAAAATGTTTTGCCTGTTTCACGCTTCGATAATTCCGTTCCTAATTTCACTCTTTGCGCTTCGCCCCCACTCAGTGTAACTGCTGACTGACCCAGTGTGATATAACCCAGCCCGACTTCCTGTAATACTTTTATTTTCCGATATAGATAATGCACATTTATAAAAAATTCACAGGCTTCATCCACTGTCATATCCAATACGTCGCTGATCGATTTTCCCTTGTAACGGATCTCGAGCGTCTCGCGGTTATATCGTTTGCCATTACATTTTTCGCAGTGCACATAAACATCCGGTAAAAAATTCATTTCAATAACACGCATACCGCCGCCTTCACAAACTTCACATCGGCCGCTTTTTACATTAAAGGAAAACCTCCCGGCTGTATAACCGCGAATCTTGGCTTCCGGAATGGAGGCAAACAGCGTTCGGATATCCGTAAAGAATCCACAATAAGTAGCCGGATTACTCCGAGGTGTTCGGCCAATCGGGGACTGATCAATTTCAATAACCTTATCTATATTTTCGAGTCCCCTGATTTTTTTATATTCCAGCGGCACACCTTTTGATCCATAGGCATGGTGGCTCAAAATCGGATAAAGGGTTTCATTGATCAACGTTGATTTTCCACTCCCGCTGACTCCCGTAACAACGATAAATTTCCCCAGAGGGAACTGTACGTTCACGTTTTTTAAATTATTTCCTTTCGCTCCTGTTATCTCAAGCATTTTTCCATTCCCCATTCTCCTTTCATTTGGCAAAGGAATCTTTCTGTGCCCATTCAGATAATCCGCTGTAATGGTATCCAGTTTCAGCATGGTAGCCGGTTTACCCTGCGCAACGATGCGGCCTCCATGAAATCCGGCTTTCGGACCGATGTCAACAAGGTAATCTGCAGCCATCATGATATCCTTATCATGTTCCACAACCAAAATACTGTTTCCGATATCCCGTAGATTTTGTAAAGCAAGAATCAGTCGCTGATTGTCACGCTGATGTAAGCCAATACTGGGCTCATCGAGTATATAAGTTATGCCCTGCAGTTGAGATCCTATTTGGGTTGCAAGACGTATGCGCTGCGATTCACCGCCACTCAGGGTTCTTGTCGGGCGATTCAATGTGAGATACGTAAGACCCACGTCCAGGAGGAATTGCAATCGCTCACGAATTTCCTTTAAAACATCTTTTGCAATTGTATTTTGTTTACTGGTCAGTCTTTTTTCAATATTCACGAACCAGGTCGCCAGTTTATCCAGATTCAAATTGCTGAGCTCAGAAATATTCCTGGAATCAATGCGGAACCAGAGACTTTCCTTTCTCAGCCTTGCTCCGCCGCAAGCATCGCAGGTTTTTAGTTCCATATATTTTTCGACCCACAACCTGAGCGAATCGGTGCTGGATGCACCAAACCATCTTTTCAACATGGGTATAAGTCCTTCGTAATCTGCGTTTGTATTAGCCGGTTCACTTTCATCTATTTCAAGTATGGTTTCAGAGGTATTTTCTGAAGTACCATAAAGAATTAAATTGAGCGCCTTGTCCGGCATGTCTTCTATCGGTGTATCCAGACTGAATTTATTTTTTCTGGCCAGCTTTTGAACTACCGTGAATGTGTAGGCGTCGCGTTCACTGCCCAGTGGCTCAATGCCTCCTTCATTTACTGATTTTTTTCTATCCGGAATAATGGCATCCAGACTGATCCGATAGACTGCTCCGAGTCCTTTACAAACAGGGCAGGCACCATATGGTGAGTTGAACGAAAAACTATTTGGGGAAGGCTCTTCATAACTGATGCCGGTTTCATCACACATCAATTGTTTGCTGTACTGGACTATTTTATCATCATCGTTTATCAACAGGAACATCAGTCCCTTTCCCATATTTAACGCCGTCTGGACACTCTGGCTTACGCGCGTTTTCATTTCTGTTGTCACCGTCAGTCGGTCAATCACGACTTCAATATCATGAATTTTATATCTGTCCACCTGCATTTTGGGTACCAGGTCCCTGATTTCTCCGTCTATCCGGACTTTTACAAATCCTTTCTTGCGGATATCTTCAAACAATTCCCGATAATGCCCTTTTCTTCCCCTAACCAATGGTGAAAGAACTGAAATTTTTTTGTTAGGGAATTTCTGAAAAATGTTAGATACAATTTCCTCTTCACTGAATTTCACCATCGGCCGGCCGGTATTGTAAGAAAAAGCCTGACCGATTCTTGCGTATAAAAGGCGGAGAAAATCATATACTTCCGTAACGGTTCCCACCGTGCTGCGGGGATTTCGATTCGTCGTTTTCTGTTCAATAGAAATAACCGGGCTTAGGCCTGTGATTTTATCCACATCGGGCCGCTCCATATCACCAATAAACTGGCGTGCATAAGCGCCGAAACTCTCCATATAACGGCGCTGGCCCTCAGCATAAATAGTATCAAATGCCAGCGAGGATTTTCCACTGCCACTAATGCCGGTAATGACCACCAGCTGATTTTTGGGAATTGAAATATCGATATTCTTGAGATTATGCACCCGGGCTCCAAAAACCTCAATCAACTCTTCCCCGGCCGGAAGAGACGTACTTTTTTCTTCAATCATGTTAAAATGGAATCGCTAAAGATAATAACAATATACGGGCCGTCTTGTTCCCCGGCTATCCGAAAAATAATTTTTTAAAAATATCAGGCCCCTCTTATCTTTGTGGTAGTTCTTTTAGTTGCTTATCAAGAAAGGCTGAGGGTAATGGCCCTGCGAAGCCTTGACAACCTGTTCTACTGATAGTGGAACAAGGTGCCAAATCCATCCCGCTGAAAGCGGGACAGATAAGTCAGAATCGTTGCTTACTAATATTCATCATATTAAAAGCTCTTCTGACCTCCGGAAGAGCTTTTTTATTTATACCCTGTATCATTTAAAAAAGTATTCCAGTCAATTCTTGTAAGCATATTTTATTTCACCCAAAAAACCCGAAAGGGATGGAGGATTATTTTATGCAGGAAACAACAGCATTCATTCACAGCATTCCGGTCGATCCGCTTACCGGCGCAGTTTCGGTACCCATTTATCAGACTTCTACTTTTGTACAGGAAGCCCCTGGTGTTCACAAAGGATATGATTATGCGCGAAGTAATAATCCGACCCGCGCGGTCCTGGAAAATCTTGTAACGGTAATGGAAAAAGGGGCCAGAGGGCTCGCTTTCGCCAGTGGTCTGGCAGCCATCGACGCGGTCCTGAAATTGTTGAAATCAGGCGATGAAATCATCGCTGTGGATGATATTTACGGAGGTGCTTTCAGGCTTTTCGAACAGGTATATAAGAAATTCGGTATTCATGTTACTTATGTGGATGCTTCCAAACCTGAAAACGTATTTCAGGCTTTAAATGAGAATACAAAACTGATCTGGCTGGAAACGCCCAGCAATCCAACTTTGAAAATAGCAGATATTGCGGCGATTGCAGCAGTCGCCAAATCAGCCAATTGCCTGCTATGTGTAGATAATACTTTTGCCAGTCCTGCCCTGCAAAAACCGCTTGTATTGGGAGCGGATATTGTGGTCCATTCGGCTACCAAATACCTCGGTGGACATAGTGATCTGATCGCCGGGATAGTTGTAACGGCCACTGAAGAATTAGGTGAAAAAATCAGATTTTACCAAAATGCCGCTGGCGCTATCCTTGGTCCCTTTGATTCCTGGCTCGTGATACGGGGTATGGAGACTCTTACATTACGGATGAGACAACACTGCAATAGCGCCCAGGAGATTGCTGAATTCCTTCGTGATCATCCTGCCGTTGATAGGGTATTTTATCCAGGTCTCCCCGATCATCCAAATCATTCAATTGCCAAAAAACAATCCCGTGGACATGGAGGCATCGTATCTTTTTCGCTGAAGGAAGATACACTGGCTGCAGCCAGGCGTTTCGTAAGTACAACCCGGCTTTTTAAACTCGCAGAAAGTTTGGGTGGCATCAAGAGCCTCATCAGCCATTCTGCTGAAATGACACATAAGACAATTCCGCCAGATATCAGACGGGCCGCCGGCGTAACGGACAGTTTGATCCGCCTTTCGGTGGGTTTGGAAGAAGCAGAAGATTTAATAACAGATCTTCGCAACACATTTGACCGTATGGCTGTTAGGTCAAATAAGATTTTGAAACGCATAGAAAATTGTTGAATTATCATATGGACGCACATAAGAAACTGACGATCGGGCTTTTTGGATTTGGTGTCGTTGGCGAAGGTCTTTACAGGATCTTGCAACAAACACCTTCTCTCAAAGCGAGTATTAAAAAGGTTTGTATCAAACATCCCGGCAAAAAAAGAAATGCCCCGGAAGATCTTTTCACGACAAACAAAGATGAATTACTCAATGATCCGGAGATCAATGTAATCGTAGAAGTTATAAATGAAACTGAACCGGCATTCGATATTGTTACGACTGCTTTGAAAAACGGAAAGGACGTGGTGAGTGCCAGCAAAAAAATGCTGGCAGAGCACCTGCCGGCATTACTGGAACTGCAGAAAGAAACTGATCGCTCCATTTTATATGAAGCAGCTGCCTGTGCATCGATTCCTGTGATTCGCAACCTGGAGGAATACTATGATAACGATTTGTTGCATTCAATGCGGGCGATCGTAAACGGATCCACGAATTTCATTCTCACAAAGATGTTTGAGGAAAAACTGGACTTCAAACAGGCTCTTTTGCTTGCTCAACAGCTTGGTTTCGCAGAAAGTGACCCTGCCCTGGATGTAGAAGGAATTGATGCAGTAAATAAATGGACGTTGCTTATAGCGCATGCCTATGGAATCGTAGCTGATCCGAAAAGGATTGTGTTCAATGGCATTCAGAATATTCAGGCTGGCGATGCAACGGTGGCTGCTGAAAAACATTATGAAATCAAACTTGTAGGGCAGGCGAAAAAATTACTGAATGGTAAAGTAGCCGCTTTCGTTCTTCCCCAGTTTGTTAAATCGGACGACCACCTGAGTTTTGTGAAAAATGAATATAACGGAGTAGTGATTGAAAGCGGTTTCGCTGATAAACAATTTTTCTATGGAAAGGGCGCGGGCAGTTTCCCGACTGCTTCTGCCGTGTTAAGTGACTTGTCTGCCCTGCGCTATCAATATCGGTACGAATATAAAAAACTTTATCACCACGCTCCTCTTGAATTAACAGATGAGTTTTATGTGAAAGCATATATCAGCTTTGATGACTGGGCCTTTATTCCTAAAGAAAAATTCGAATGGATTGAAGAATGGCACGCTGAAAGTGACCGTAAATACCTGATTGGTGTTCTTTCTTTCAGAGAATTAAAATCTACCGGTTGGTGGCGCGAAAACAAGACATCATTGATATTAACGCCAGAACCTATTATCGAAGATGTTGAAATCAGGAAATTGAAGAAAAAGAGTCTGGAACTTGCAGGAATAAATTGACATGGGGATGAAATGAATGTAGTGAATGAGGGATCTGGAGTAAAGGGTTTACATTTTTACCACATCGGTTTTTTATCTCTTACTTCCCCCATCAAGATCATACAATAATCCGATCCGAAAAATCAAAGCTCCGGTATAATTTACACCGTTCCGGCTGTCCTTTTGCAAATTGATGAATCCATAATTACCGCCAGCCTCAATAAAATAGGAAATGGATTTCAAATGATACAATCCTCCTATATTTCCTTCGATTCCGAAATTTCCCCGGTGTAGCTGATTTTTGATGTCTCCTGTGCTATCGAATTGGACCAGAACCGAACTGACCCGATTTGTTTCCTGCTTATCATAATAAACTTTACTTGTACCTGCAGCCGAAGCATTGGACGTTATGAGCAAACCTCCAAAAAAACCGGCGTCCCAATATAATTTCCAATGGCCGGAATGATCCAGATTCACCGTATATTTTATTAACAGGGGCAACATCAGGTATTGCAATCTGACGGTACTTGTAAAATTCGCATAAAGAAATTGCACATTTGATCCCGGCGGAAAATATTGGGCTAATTCGGATGATGCCGGAATGGTTTGCAAACCGGATTTCTGGCCACCTTGTGTTGAAAATTCAAGACCGGTTTCGATGGAAACCTTTTGGGCGATCGTGTAGTCAATAACCAACCCGAAATCAGGTCCCGAAATTGTTTTATATCCTTTACTTACATCAGATCCACCTGATGAAGAAAGATTGGGTAAGCTGAGTCCGCCTTTTATTCCCAAGTTTATATTTTGAGAAGTCCCTTGTGAAGTCAAAAAAAGAGAAGTCATGAAAATAATAAAGCGGGAAATTCCGGGTTTCAAGAGGCTGGAGGTTTCATTGATAACGATTAATAAGAGTAATTTCGTTTATGATCCCGATAATATGGTTGGAATAAATTCCGGTTGCTAATAAATATGTACGATTCCTTCCTCATCAACTACCAATTTGTTCTCAGCCTGCATGAAATCTATGACTTTACGTAAATGATCTGAATGAATATCCGAAAACAGGTCAAATAAAGCGCGTGCCGTAAGCGGTTCAGATTGTGTGCCCAATTTCAACTTCTGATAGATGAACTCAAATTCTGATGGGGAAAGCTTCTCTTTTTCTTTTTTGACACAGTTGTCACATATTCCGCAGTTTTCTGGGCCTTTCTCACCGAAATACTCTGCGATAGCCACACTGCGACATCCGGTTGTCCGCACGTATTCCAAAATTCCATGCACCCGTTTCACATACTGATCTTTTCTGAACGAATACATTTTTTCGTCAATCCGTATATCGGCAGATTTTCTGCGAGGCTGATTAAAATATACCTGGGGCGTTTCTTTCTGCGGATCATAACAAACGATTTGAAATTTGTTCAATTGATAAAGACCTTTTAACACTTGCTCCAGATCCCATTTTAATAAGGTTGCCAGCATTTTTTCATAAATCGCCACCGGCTGATCAAAAATGCCCGCGTAGGTTCTTAAAAGGATTTTGATCAATGGCTCCCATGTGGGGTTCTCCGTTTCAAATTGAACAAGCTGTTCTTTTGATGCAATAAAATAAAGAGTAGCCGGGTTAAAAACCGGATCATTCAATGTAATAAATCCTTCCTGCTGCAAAACCTGCAATGCAGCCTGCGCAGGCTTGGATTGAAAAGAAAATTTCTTCTGAAAATCAATCATATCAAATGAATAACCTACCTGCTCGGTTCCGAGAGGAACCTGTAAATAATTTGCCAGTCCCTGGTAGATTTTCCGGATATAATCCAGTGAGGGAAAATGTTTTTTATGAGCTGATTCCAATTCTTCCAGCATCTCGCCATTAAATAAAAGAACAGCATAGGATTTTTTGTCGTCCCGACCTGCCCGCCCCGCTTCCTGGTAATAATTCTCCAGGTTGTCGGGAACTTCCACATGTATTACCAGTCTAACGTCAGGTTTATCTATACCCATTCCGAAAGCATTGGTACATACAATGACGCGAATCGAATTTTTCATCCAGCTTTCCTGCTTTGCATTCCGGTCTTCCTGCGATAATCCGGCATGATAATAATCAGATCTGATGCCGTGCATATTTAGTAAATCGCTGATTTCCCTGGTTCTTCTTCTGTTCCGGCAATAAATGATTGAGCAACCATCCAGCCTGCGCAATATGTCAAGTATCTTGTTGTAAACAGAACTCGTTTTATGGGCGCTGAAAGAAAGATTAGGACGTGAAAAAGACTGCACAAAAACCCGCGGACTGTTCATTTTTAACTTCAGACAGATATCTTCCCGGATCGCCGGAGTTGCGGAGGCTGTCAATGCCAGCACAGGCACTTCCGGTAATTCATTTCTTATTTCGGCTATCCGCAAATAAGGTGGTCTGAAATCATAACCCCATTGTGAAATACAATGCGCCTCATCAACCGCAATCAGGGTCACATGCAAGGCAGGCAGGTATTCTTTAAATAAATCCGTTTCCAATCGTTCGGGAGAAACATACAGAAAACGACAATTTCCTGTAGCGGCCAGCTTGAAAGTGGAGACTACGTCCTTTCGACTCATCCCCGAATAAATCGCGAAGGCTGTGATTCCTTTTTTTCTGAGGTTTTGTACCTGATCTTTCATCAGAGCAATCAGTGGACTGATCACCAGACATAATCCTTCTTTCACGATGGTTGGCACCTGAAAACAAATGGATTTACCCCCTCCCGTAGGAAGCAGTGCAAGCGTATCATGACCACTCAATACTGAATGCACGATCTCTTCCTGTTGTGGCCGGAAGGAATCGTAATTCCAATATTGCTTTAGAACTTCATTCGCCTTCATAATCGAGAATACAACTCAATTTACAGTAGCTTTTTAACAAATAAGCGCGAAGAATTAATCAGGAGGACCACATCACTGAACGCCATGGCTGCAGCTGCAACGGACGGGGTCAGGAGTCCAAACGCTGCCACGGGAATCGCCAGCACATTATAAAAAAAAGCCCAGAATAAATTCTGGCGGATTGTAAGAAATGTATGCACCCCAAGTTGCATCGCCAGCGGTAATTTTTTTAATCCGCTATTCATTAAAACCACATCAGCCGTTTGCATGGCAATCTGCGAAGCGTCACTCATTGAAATTCCAATACTTGCCTTCGCGAGTGCAGGTGCATCATTGATGCCGTCGCCCACCATAGCGGTGGGTGATAAGCTGGTTAACCTTTCCAGCTGTTGCAGTTTCTGATGTGGTGTTTGTTCAGCAATCACTTCATCCATTCCCAGAGTGCTGGCTACATCTACGCATTTCTGTTTGAGGTCACCGCTGAGAAGAATAGTTTTAATCTTTCGTTTTTTGAAATATGCAATTACCGCTGACGCTTCGGGTCGAATTTCATCCTGTATATCAATCCAGCCGGCGATTTGATTATTCTTCATCAGCCAGATCGTGTGATCAGCCGGCACGTCTCCAATGAAGGTTCCCGAACCAACCTTATATTCATCACCCTGCATGCTGGTCGCCTGAATTCCGTAACCCCTGATCTCTGTAATTTTATTCCATCTTATCTCCGGTTGAACTTTCCAGGCAAGAGTAACAGATTTCGCAATCGGATGATTGGAATATTTCTCCAGTGAAAACATAATTTTTCTGAACTCCATCTCATCCAAAGACTGATCGAGTATTTTAAATTCCTTTATTTTGAAAGAACCTGTCGTAAGTGTTCCTGTTTTATCAAAAACAACCTGACTTATTTTATTAAATAACTCAAGACTGTCTGCTTTCCTGAACAGTATACCGTTCCTGGCAGCCCGCCCAAGTCCAACCGCAATGGCGGCGGGAGTGGCCAAACCCATTGCACACGGACATGCTATTACGAGTACTGCGATGCTTCTCATCAACGAAGAACCAACGTTATGGTAAACAAGTTCGTTTATCAGAAAGGTCAAAAGAGCAATCCCAATAACAACCGGCACGAACACGGCACTGATGCGATCAGCCAGCAACTGAATTTTTGGTTTATCCGTTTGTGCCCGTTTTACCAGGTCAACCACGTTAGACAGCACCGAATCGGTGGCAGCAGCCGTTACCTGGGCCTTGAGGCTTCCATTCATTAACATTGAACCACCAATGATCAGATCGCGAGGATTTTTGTCTACCGGAAGGCTCTCACCCGTGATTATAGCTTCATCTACCTGCCCTTCTCCCCAGAGAATTTTTGCGTCTGCCGGTATTTGTTCCCCGTTACGGATCAGTATGAGATCACCCGACTTTAACTGCATACTGTCTACCGGAAATATAATCTCCTGGTGCTGATCATCAAATGCAATCATGTTCGCGGTCACTTTTTGAGTTTTTACCAATCGGTTAAGCGATTGCTGCGTAGTCCGCAATGACCGTTCTTCGATATAATTTCCGAAGAATACCAGCGTAATGATAGCTGCCGAGGTTTCATAAAAAAGATAGGAATCACCCAGACCGAGCAGGGTTCCCGTGAGACTATAAAGAAACGCGGCTGTCGCACCCAGTGCTATAAGCACATTCATATTCGTCGAATGCTGAAGAAGACTAAGAACTGCACTTCTGCCAAAATAAGACATGCCTGTCACATAAACAGGTAAACATAAAACCAGCTGGATCCAGGGGTTCATAAGCCAATCCAGGAGTGGCGCATGGCCCAGCATATGCAACTGCAAAATCAGTGTGAAGGGAATACAAATGGTAAGGTAACGAACAAACTTGTTGGGGTGTTTTTTGTTTGTTGTTGCCTCCGCAACGTGATAGCCGAGACCCTCGATTCCTTTTTTGAGTTCCTGTTCAGGCAAGCCTGGAACATTCTGAAAATGTGCTTCGCCAGCCGTAAGACTGACACGCACTTCTTTCATGCCTTTTTTTTCAAGAAAACCATTGATCGTTTGCGCACAGGCGCTGCAACTCATTCCTTCTACCTTCCAGTTAACTGTTTCCATGCTGTTTCATCAAAACGGAGGCTGCAAATTTACCGAATTTCACCCGTATCGTTTTCATCATATAAAACAGGCCGAGGGCTATCTTTGTTGAATGGAACGGACTTACACCCTGCCGGAAATCGATGAACTGGCCCGGGTTTTCTGGGAATCCTTCCCTGATAAAAAAATATATGCTTTCAAAGGGAACATGGGTGCAGGAAAAACGAGTTTTATCCGGGCATTGTGCGGTATAAAAAACGTGAAAGAAACGGTAGGCAGTCCCACTTTTTCGATTATCAATGAATACAGTTTCACGGGAGGTATTATTTATCACCTGGATCTTTACCGATTAAAAGATGAGCAGGAAGCTATACAGGCCGGGGTTGAAGACTGTTTATATTCCGGAGAGATCTGCCTCGTGGAATGGCCTGACCGGGCTCCCGGTATTTTCCCTGAAGACAGCTTCGGAGTTTTACTGGAGCCGATCAATGAAAGCACCCGGAAAATAGTAACCTTCAGTTATTGGAAAGATTTCAGGATAAAATTGTAATTTTCACTCCCGCGTAACGGACCATCCGGAGTCAAACGCCCTTACATCATGTCGCAACATAGTAAACCGTATATAAGCACTTCATTCAGTTATGAAACCCTTGAAGAGACTTTGGACGTAAAGCCAAAATCCAGCATGTTGCTCATCGGAGTGCCCAAAGAAACGGCCTTTCAGGAGAACAGGATCGGATTAACGCCCGAGGCCGTGAGCGTGCTGATCAGCAACGGCCATGAAGTTTTAATCGAACATAATGCGGGTGAAGCTGCCCATTATGGTGATAAAGATTATAGTGAAGCCGGAGCCCGGATCATTTATGAAAAGGCAGAGGTTTATAAATGCCCAACACTGGTAAAATCTGCCCCGGTTGTGGAAGAAGATCTTCCGCTTTTGCAGATGAACCAGACCATTATTTCACCCATCCACTTGTCGGCACTCAAATCTGAGTTGCTGCAGAAAATGATGGAAAAGCGTATTACTGGTATTTCTTTTGAAAACCTGAAGGACGAGAGTGGAAGTTATCCTATCGTACGCAGTATGAGTGAGATTGCCGGTGGCGCTGTCATGTTGGTCGCTGCACAGTATTTAAGTTCCGCGAATCATGGTAAAGGGGTATTGCTGGGCGGTATTTCCGGAATTCCACCCACGAAAGTGATCATTTTAGGTGCAGGGATCGTAGGAGAATATGCAGCAAGGGCTGCTCTTGCACTCGGTGCTTCTGTGAAAGTATTTGACAACAGTGTTTCCCGTTTAAAAAGATTGCAGAATAACATCGGATTTCGGATATATACTTCCGTTATAGAACCACGTATTCTTTCCAAACAATTAAAAAGCTGCGAAGTTGCCGTTGGTGCACTCAGTTCCCAGTCCGGCCGCACACCGGTTGTTGTAACTGAAGAAATGGTTAGTAATATGCGTACCGGCAGCGTAATAATAGACGTCAGTATCGATCGCGGCGGATGTTTTGAAACTTCTGAAATCACTTCACATGAACATCCGGTGTTTATCAAATACGGCGTTATTCACTATTGTGTTCCAAATATCCCTTCCGGTTTTGCCAGAACGGCTTCCCAGGCCATCAGCAATGTAATTACGCCTTTGCTGTTGGAAGCTTCGGAAGAAGGCGGATTCGACAATCTGGTTTGGCACAAGATCCATTTACGCAGCGGGATTTATATGTTCAAGGGCGCGCTGACAAATTTCCATTTAAGTCAGCGTTTTGATCTAAAATATACGGACCTGAACCTGCTGATCGCGAGCCAGAGATAACACAAGTATGAGAGTATGAGAGTATGGGAGTATGGGAGTATGGGAGTTAAATGTTATTTTCCTGCCACTCTCATACTCCCATACTCTCATACTCCCATACTTTTCAAATCTTTCATATCAAGCACGGTCTTGCAAAAGGAATATTCAACCTGATCATTTGAACTGATAATCAGCAGCCGTTCTCTGGTAAAGTCCTGTATCAGTTCATGGTACATGGCGATACCCGGCCCATCCAGATTGGTGGTGGGCTCATCAAGCAGTAAAATGGGCGTATCTGAAAAAAAAGCCTGTGCGAGTTTTAACCTCTGTTTCATCCCCGAGGAATAATAACGGATCTGCTTGTCGGCCGCATCCTTCAAACCAACTCTTTCAAGGATCTGTGAAACGACCATACCGCTCATCAGATGTTTGAATTGATCATGAAACCTGAAAAATTCATTGGCCGTCATTTCCTCGATGGTTTCAAGGTAAGGGGCAGCAATCGAAAGGAAGCGAAAGTACTCGCCCTCGGGTTCGCCGTCGGTATTATATAAAGCAATTTTGCCTTCACTGGGCATCAGCGCGCCTGCGATAAATTGAAGTAAGGTTGATTTCCCCGATCCGTTGGGGCCTGTTATGGCATATGCATTCGATGAAGAAAATTGATAGTCGAAATGCCGGAATATCCATTCACGGTTGAACCGTTTACCTGCATCAGACAGGATAATCTTCATCGATATTTCCTTTTCCAAAGCGTTTGATGATACCACGACCGCTTTCCCGGATAAAAGTGACGATTTCATCACGTTCATCTGTAGCCGAAAATTCTTCTTCCAGAAATTCCAGGGCCTGGGATGTATTTAATCCCTTATTATAAATGATCCGGTAGATATCGAGGATATGATTGATCTTATCGATGCTAAAACCTCTTCTTTTAAGTCCGACTGAATTCACACCACAATAACTCAATGGCAATCTGCCCGCCTTGATATAGGGAGGAATGTCCTTTCCTACCAGCGAACCGCCTTGCAGAAAACTATGTTTTCCTATTCTAACAAACTGATGGATGGCACACATACCACCCAGTATGGCATAATCTTCAATAATTACATGACCAGCTACCTGGGTGTTGTTACTCATCACGCAATAATCACCGACAATACAGTCATGTGCCAGATGGCAATATGCCTGAATCAGGCAATTGCTGCCAATGGAAGTTTTTTCCCTATCCTTTGTTCCCCGGTTAACGGTAACAAATTCCCGAATGGTTGTATTATCCCCAATGAAAACATTCGAATATTCACCCTGAAATTTGAGATCCTGAGGAATGGCAGCAATTACGGCGCCCGGGAAAATCCTGCAGTTTTTTCCTATCCTGGCTCCCTCCATAATCGTTACGTTCGACCCTATCCATGTGCCTTCGCCTACTTCCACATCCTGATGGATGACAGAAAAAGGATCTATTTTAACGTTCGTTGCAACACGGGCGTTTGGATGAATATATGTATGGGGATGGATCATTCGTTCATCAGTTGATGGTGAGGCCTGCTGCCCGCTTGGTAATATTTCTTTGATGATTGCAGGTTGCTTCATAAAAAATGCTGAGCACAACCCAGCCCTACAAAAATAAACTTATTTGACACATATCCACTAATTTAACTTCTCTTTACCAGCTGTGCCATCAGGTCTGCTTCAGTCACTACTTTATTGCCTACAAACACAGTTCCTCTCATCTCCACGATTCCCCTGCGAATAGGATTCATTAACTCCAGTTTCATTACCATGGTATCGCCTGGCACCACTTTCGCTTTGAACTTGCAATTATCAATCTTCAGAAAATACGTGTCATATTGGCCACCTGCTGCCATTGCGTTGATGGCCAGAATCCCACCGGTCTGGGCCAGTGCCTCCACTTGTAAAACACCTGGCATGATGGGATTACCGGGAAAATGACCGACAAAAAATGGTTCGTTAAATGTTACATTCTTGATACCGACAATATAGGTATCGGTCAATTCTATGATTTTATCGACTAATAAAAATGGATAACGGTGCGGTAGGGTTTTCTCAATCTGCTGACTATTATAAATCGGCGGTTGTCCGGGATCATAAACAGGTGTATTCTTTAAGTGTTTGTTCTTGCGTATATATTGTTTGATTTTTCGGGCAAAGTCAACATTGGTCGAATGTCCTGGACGGCTCGCTATCACATGTCCTTTGATGGGATAACCTATCAACGCCAGATCACCAATTACATCCAGCAATTTATGCCTGGCCGGTTCGTTTGGAAAACGTAATTCCAGGTTATTGAGATAACCACCACTTTTCACCTCCATATTTTCCCGCCCAAATGCCTTAGCGAGGCGGTGCATTTCCTCGTCTGTTACTTTCTTATCTACTATTACTATGGCATTATTGATGTCTCCGCCTTTAATCAGGTTATTATCCAACAACATTTCAAGCTCATGTAAAAAGCAAAAAGTGCGGCAGGGTGCGATTTCAGTTTTGAAATCCTTCATGGATTTGAGTCCTGCATGTTGGGTACCCAAAACGGGACTATTAAAATCTATCAGGGTGGTCACTTTATATTCCAGGGAAGGCATAGCCGTCATCTCCACCCGTTTTTTTTCGTCAAAATGCGTAATATTATTGTCGATGCTATACCAGGCTTTAGCAGCGTCCTGTTCTTCCAGACCAACTTCTTCTATGATTTCGACAAATGGCTCTGAACTACCGTCAATAATGGGAATTTCAGGACCATTTACTTCGATCAGACAATTATCCACTCCCATCCCAACCAGGGCGGCTAAAATATGCTCAATGGTACTTATTTTGGCACCATTATCTTCGATCGTTGTCCCCCGGGAAGTGTCTGTAACCAGATCGCAATCTGCCTTAATCAACGGTCTGCCGGCCAGGTCAATACGCTGAAACTGGAAGCCATAGCCGGGATTGGCGGGACGAAGGGTCATATCGACCACTATACCCGTATGCAATCCCGTTCCTGAAATATTTACTGCCTGTTTGAGCGTATGTTGTTTATCCGGGTTGAATTGTGCGTCCATCGATTGAATTATAACCCGCAAAGATACAATTTGATCAGGACTTCCGTTCCCCAGGCCATGAAGCATATTAACAAAAAATTACCCTCTGATTACCCTTTACTGGAAATGATTTAATTTTATTTGTATACAAACGAATATATGGAAGGAAAAAAGCCAAAGATCTTGTTATGCGAAGACGATGCAAACCTCGGAATGGTATTGAAAAACTATCTGGAGTTAAATGATTTTGATGTGACTTTGGAGCGGGACGGGCGATTGGGTCTTGCAGCATTCCAACGTGAACATGTAGACTTATGCCTGCTCGACGTCATGATGCCGCATATGGATGGATTTACGCTGGCTGAAGAAATCCGTGACGTAAATCCGGACGTTCCGTTGTTTTTTATCAGTGCAAAAACGATGAAAGAAGACATAATCCAGGGATATAAACTCGGGGCCGACGATTATATCACCAAACCGTTTGACAGTGAAGTGCTATTGTTGAAAATACGTGCCATACTCAAAAGAAATGACGATTTAAATAAAGAGGCGGACAACAAGGAGTTTGATCTGGGCTCCTATCATTTCCATCCGAAACTCCGGCAGCTCGTTCATAACGGTCAAACGCAAACGCTTTCTCCAAAGGAAAATGAGCTTCTGAAAATGCTGGCCGAACATCTGAATGATTTGTTGCCACGGGAAGCGGCGCTCAAAAAGATCTGGGGAAGTGACACTTATTTTAATGGTCGCAGCATGGACGTATATATTGCCAAACTCAGAAAATACCTGCGGGACGATACCAATATTGAAATCGTGAACATTCACGGTAACGGATTCAGACTGGTGGCTCCCGTAAAGGCTTCCGCATAATCCCTGTTCAATTTGGTAATTCAGCAAATTCAGATTGTTGAGGTTGAATTAGCGGACCTCCCTCTTTTACAGGAAATCTCGAAGAGAACTTTCTATGATTCTTTTGCTGCAATGAACACGGCAGAGAACATGAAATTCCATCTGGATAATCATTTTACATTGGAAAAGTTAACTTCCGAAATCTTAAACCGGGATTCTAAATTCTTTTTCGCTATACACGATGGATCGCCAGTCGGATACCTTAAAATAAATCAGGGGCCTGCGCAGACTGTTTTACCAAACGACCAGGCAGTTGAAATCGAAAGGATTTATGTTGACCGGTTATTTAAAGGCAACGGCATCGGAAAAACATTTATTTCAAAAGTTATAGAAATAGCCAATGCATCCCGGGCAAAATATTTATGGCTGGGCGTATGGGAAAATAACGCAACGGCCATTCGCTTTTATGAAAATAACGGGTTTGAGAAATTCAGTAAACATATTTTCAAACTTGGTGATGACGAACAAACGGATCTTTTATTCAGGAAAATGCTGAATGGTTAAGCCTATCATTATCCGGTTCCGGATAAATGCCTTACAGCTCATAAATTTTCAGGTATGTTTAAAGGATATTGCTTTTCAGCATTGTGTTCTGTTAATATTCCATCCAGCTTGTTCAAAGCAATCTTCAGTTGTTCCAATGTTTGTTCATCAATAATTACACCATTCCGGTGGATTTTTGTTTTTGCAAATGGGATCAACAGTTGAATGTCCGGTGGCAGGATGGCTTCTATTACGCGTAAAGTCTCCAACAGACTGGAATGACCAAATTTTCCATCGGAAGCAGCTGTAAGCAGCATGACCAGTTTACCCGAAAAATCACTGGTGCCAACTGTCCAGTCTATTGCATTTTTTAGTGACCCGGGAACACCATGAGCGTATTCAGGAGTACAAATCAGGATGGCATCTGATTGCTTGATCAATTCGCGCAAATTATTTACTTCAGTTCCTGCATCATCCATCTGGTCAGGATTGAAATGGGGTAACATTGCAATTCTATCATAGTGCAAAATAGTAAACCTTTCTTTCGTTAAGCCGGTAATGGCTTTTATCAGAAATTGATTGGTAGAATCTTTTCGCGTACTTCCTGAAATGGCCAATATATTTTTCATTATTACTAAAAAAATTAACCTGTTTTAATTTTTTATTGCATTACTATATAATCATTGAATCCGGCAGTAAAATAAAATGAATTCAAAAAATATATTGTAAGCTGACCGACAGAAAATTGAAATAACAAATACTTCACAATAAGAAACATGAACAGATCTCCGCAAGAAACGGGTTTTACAGTTTATGATACGACGGTAGTTTTGTATTATAAAACAAAAAAATATGCATGTACAAAGCGAACCTGAAATCCTGTATTTCGGAACACCCGTAGTACTGATAAGCACTTGCAATGAAGACGGTAGTTTTAATGTGGCCCCCATATCATCCATATTCTGGCTTGGCTGGCGTTGTATTATTGGTATTTCTGCTGCCTCAAAAACCACCCATAATATCATTCGGAACAAATCATGTACTTTAAACCTGCCCTCTGTTCGTGAAGCATCCGCGGTTAACCAGCTTGCATTGACCACCGGATCCAATCCTGTTCCGAACGGAAAAAAAATAAAGGGTTACCGTCACGTGAAGGATAAATTCGGAATTGCAAACCTGACGGACGTACCGTCAGAAACTGTAACTGCACCGAGGATACAAGAATGCCCGGTTCAAATGGAAGCTAAATTGCAGGCAATTCATTCCATAGCCGAGGACGATGAAAATCAGAGTGGAAAAATACTGACAATGGAGTTCCGGATTCTGCGCGTATATCTGGATCAAAACATTTTGATGAAAGGTTCTTTCAATCGTGTAAACCCTGATAAATGGAAACCTTTAATCATGAGTTTCCAAAAATTTTACGGACTGGGTGAACAGGTTCATCCATCAAGACTGGCCACTATACCCGAAGCCTTGTATCACAGTCCGGATATGGATAAAGCAAGGAGAAAAGCTGAGGAATTCAATATCTGAAAACGTACGGCATTTTTCCGACCGGGCCCGAAAGGGAACTTAAACTATTCATCCGGAATACTAAACCAAATTCTTTTGAATTCATGAAAATGCCGATAAGTATTCAGTTAATGCTAAAAATATATCGCATTTTCAGCATTTTACTTCTTCTGACCATTCAGTGTCAAAATTGCATAACCATTTATTAATTTGCCATCTCATTTAAAACAAAATATTGATATATAAGCCTTTTACATAATTTAACTCATATTAAAATTACATATATCTAATTTTTTTTGAATTATATCAGAAAAATGGTCTTATTTTTGGAAAGCTACACACTGATTGATCGCATCCCCTGGATTTTTATTGCTTGCCTGGAAACAGGAGGAGGTATCTGACTAAATAGTTTGGATTTGTTTATTTGCTTGAACCGAAGATTGTCTTCGAAATAGAGCTTGTCTCCTCATTGAATGCTTGTCTGCGAATTGAATACTTGTCTCCGACGAAACGATTGACCTATAATTTTCTTCCTTCTGAAAACTAATCTTACGATTGTCCATATCTGTATTGCGACAATGTAACAACATTGCAAAGGATGATTTATGATTCAGAAGTGAGTTAACATCAAACAACATTTTTATGGCATTAATACCTTCAACGGCAATACCCGCTATGTATAAATTTGTTTTGGGTTATAAAGATTATTCTGCTGCTGAAGGAAATAATTTGTTATTGACCCCACTTTTCAATTGGCCAGGCGACACAAAAAGCATCATATTAAACCTTAATCTAAACCATCTACAATGGAATTCATGCAACAAAAATGGTACGCAGTTTACACAAGACCCCGCTGGGAAAAAAAGGTATCCGAATCCCTGAAGAAAATGAAAATTGTGGATTATTGCCCGTTGATGAAGTTCAACGACGATGGAGTGTCCGAAAAAAAATAATACATGAACCGTTTTTTACATCTTATGTTTTAGTTTAAATTGAAGAGTCTCAGCAGTTCTTATCCGTTCAACAAGCGGTGTAATCAATTTTGTTTATTGGCTAGGTAAACCGGCCGTGATCAGAAATGAAGAAATAACAACGATACGTCATTTCCTAAATGATTATGAAAATGTAAAATTGGAAAAAACCCAGGTAAATGTAAATGATACGGTACGCGTATGGGTGGTCCACTAATGGAAAAAAATGGTCAGGTAGTATCTGTAAAAAATAATGTCGTAAAAGTAATGCCTTCATTGGGATATATGATGTACGTAGAAGTGAAAACATCCAATATTGAAATAATAAATCATTCTTCATCCTTCGTTAACACCAACCTTTCCGGTACACCCAAAAACAAATTACCCTTTTAACCTAAATACCTAAACAGATGAAAGAAATCAAAACAGCCTTAATCACAGGCATTACTGGCCAGGATGGCTCGTACCTGGCTGAATTATTATTGGAAAAAGGTTATATGGTGCATGGTATTAAACATAATTCTCCATTATATGAATACCGATCGCATCAATCACTTATATGTAGACCCGCACAAAGAAAATAATGTTCGTTTCAAACTTCATTACGGGGACATGACAGACAGTACCAACCTGATTCGCATCATCCAGGAAACAAGACCCGATGAAATATATAACCTCGGCGGCAATGAGTCATGTGAAGGTCAGTTTTGATACACCAGAGTATACCGCGAATGCGGACGGAATCGGCACACTCAGGTTACTGGAAGCTATACGAATATTAGGACTGGAAAAGAAAACAAAAATATATCAGGCTTCCACTTCAGAATTATATGGCCTGGTGCAGGAAACACCACAAAAGGAAACAACTCCATTTTATCCGCGAAGTCCATATGCCGTAGCCAAATTATACGCATACTGGATCATGGTGAATTACAGGGAAGCGTATGGAATGTTTGCATGTAACGGAATATTATTCAATCATGAAAGTCCATTTAGGGGTGAAACATTTGTTACCCGCAAAATCACAAGAGCCGTGGCCGCTATTGGACTGGGAATGCAGGATTCGCGTTTATTTTGGAAATCTTGATGCAAAACGCGACTGGGGTCATGCCAAAGACTATGTGGAAGCCATGTGGCGTATGCTGCAACGGGACACCGCGGAAGATTTTGTAATTGCAACTGGTATTACCACAACTGTTCGTGAATTTATCAGACTGGCATTCGAAGAAATCGGGATCACCATTCAATTTCATGGTTCCGGAATTGATGAAACAGGTATCGTTGCCGACTGCAGCAATGAAGAATTTATGCTGCCGATTGGGAAAACAATTGTGGCAGTAGATCCTAAATACTTCCGACCAACAGAAGTTGATATTTTAGTAGGTGATTCCTCAAAAGCCAGAAGAAAATTAGGATGGAAACCAGAATATACGCTGGAAATGCTTGTCAGTGAAATGGTGCAGAGCGATGTGCGTTCGTGTAAATTACACGGATCTTTTGAATACTCGATAATAGAAGCTTTTTAAATCTTTTATCATTTTTCTTCAATATTGATTATTGTCAAATTTTATTCCTTTATAAAAGGATGGTGTCTGCTTTTACCCTCTCTCGTGAACATGTAACCACTTATAACGTTCAGTTTCCATTTTAATTGTATTCGCAGAGAATATTTTTTTATTGATTTGATTTTCTTCAATAGATCTAGGAAAAAAATCATCCGTTCGTGATATATCATTTTAAATATTCTTTTTCAATAAATACATTTTTCATTTAATAAATTAATTCATAACAAGTTTTTAAAAACTTTTTTTGATTAGGGGTATTTGGTACTATTTGTGCAGTCTAGGTTGATAATATCCAATACCTGTTTGTTAATGGGCTTTGAAAAACCCGTGCGCATGATCTACCGAAAACTAATACCAACTGCAGTATTCGTCCTTTTATATATCTGGCCAAAAATAACTTTTTCTCAATCGACCAGTGTTCCCTTTTCATTTTCCCTTCCCGCGAATGCTCGAACCAGTGCGGGCGTTTTTGAAAAAGATGGTACATTAATAAAAACGCTTTGGAGCGGCATAAATTATACTTCGGGAAGTCATACGGAAATATGGGATGGTACCGACGAAGATGGCCGGCTGGTGCCGAACGCCAGTTATGACATCAGGGTACTTTCGAATAATGTGAATTATAACTGGGAAGGTGTTGTCGGCAATACATCTGACGCATTATCCGGCCAAACGGTGCATCATTCCTTTCAAAGAATTCATGGCATGGCATTTACTGGTACAACCGGATATATCGCCAATAATTACAACGAAGCAGCGACGGCAACTTTTAAATTTAATATATCCAACCGCAGTAAAAGTATACTATACTATCATAGGGGTGCCACTACCAACCTGGTCGCGACAGATGGAAATTATGTTTACTGGAACAGAACAGATACAAATAATCTTTCAGTACTCATATAGGACAAAGACAAGTGATGACAGCCAGGTAACGTTTGCCAATGGTGCTTCTGCTTCAGTTCAATATGGTATGACATATACCAGTGCCCTCGACGTAAATAACAATTCCAATTCAACAATTACCGGAATGGCTGTTCAGAAAAGTGGCAACTACCTTTTTGTTGCGCACCAAAACTCCAATCAACTTCATGTTTTCGATAAAACATCCGGAGCATTGATACAGACACTCTCTTTTAATGCTCCACAAGCACTGGCTACGGATGGTAACGGCAACCTCTGGATCAGTGCATACGGCACCACAGTTTCAAAATACACTATAAACAGCGATGGCAGTTTGTTTAGCTCCAACGATTACGCTGAACAATCTGGTTGCGCCGATGAGCCTTGCTGTATCCCCGGATAACAGCACGGTATTGATTGTGGATGAAGGAACCAGTGAGCAATTGAAAGCATATAATACCACCAATGGAAATTCATTGTGGATTTTTGGACAGGCAGGTGGATATGCAAACGGGCCATCCGTTTCCGATGATAAATTTTTCTTTAATGAATTCCACACTCCGTTCAGCGGTTTTGTTTGTTATGCGCCGGATGGTTCTTTTTGGGTGGGTGATCCCGGTAATTGCAGGGTACAACATTATTCGGCTGCCAGGAATTTTCTCCAACGGATGATGTTTCATTCCCGGCTTTTACAGTGCTGCAGCAGATCCAGAATAACCCAAACAGGGTATTTGAAGAATATCTTGAGTTCAAATATGATTATACAAAGCCGCTTGATAGGACGAAACGGATCCTGGACACTGGTCAACAACTGGGGCTACAATATACCGTCTAATTATAATGATGCTTATTTCAGACTGCGTACAGCAACCACTTTATCAAACGGGCGCACATATGCTTTTTTAAGGCATGTCAATAATCTTGGACTAGTAGAATTAACTACTTCCGGATTACGGTTTACAGGATGGAACTCCAAGGACTAAATTATAGAATTTATCCGGATGGTTCTTTAAAAACAGTCACAGATGCTAGTACGGGTACTCCGTCATTCTCAGACTCTTTGCCACTGAGCGGTTTTGATGCCAGCAATAATCCTATTCCGGTCCAGCAAATAATTTTGAGACGACTCCGCCAAATACGGCTATGGATCCGGCAACGAATGGACAGAGAACAGTGCCGGTCACATCATCTAACATTGTGGTTGCATTCGGATTCCGGGAGGTTCTGCTACCGGCTATCATCTCGGCGGTGTACAGGTCGGAACAAATAAATGGCTTTGGCGGACGGCAAAGGCTACCCGGAAAGATTATATGGGTCCCTATCCCACCGATGGCTCCTATGATATTGGAAATAAAGTAAATGATTATGCCGGATCTGATGTCCTTCCTCTGGATCGTAGTGTGATCTGGGGTTATCATGACAAACTACTCAAAAAATGCCCAGGTTAATAAATGGAATCAGGTATATGACGATGGCCTATTGGTTGGGCAGTTTGGACAAATAGGAAGAGACTATATGGTTAATTTTCCTTCCACAGAAGCCGCTCCGGGGATGGCCGGCAATTGTTTTTCTGACGCAATAGTTGAAGTAAATGGAAATGCATATTTATATCATAATGATGAGAGTTATCATGGTGGTCTTCACCGGTGGACGATCAGCGGACTTAATAGATTAGAGAGCAAACCATTTCCGTAACAGTTGCACCACAAGCCCGCGGTTTGCGTGGATTGTATTATGATGGAAATGATGCAAATAATCTCAATCTGAAATCAACGGTATAGAGATGCATCTGTAAACAATAATCCCATTCCTACGACAATAACCAACACGAATAATTATTCCAGCCGATGGATTGGCTTTGTGCAACCTACTTCTTCACAGTCTTATACATTTTATTAATTGATAGGAAGTCCATTTATGGATAAATCGAAATAAAAATTATCAGCCAATGGACAAATACGACAAACACTGAATTCAGCGGAACCACTACTACCCTTGATCCCGCATTCAGATATTCAGTAAGACTGGAAACAAATGGGGCTCCTGTTTCACTGTCCTGGTCCAGCTCAAGTCAGTCAAAACAAATTATCTCATCTGCAAATTTATTTTCTCCTGACGCACCGGATACAACCAAGGGATACAGTCTCATGGAGGCACTCCCTTTTGATGTTGCTCTGAACAACAATCTGTATGGATGGGGCAGAAATCCGGCAGCTGAAAGTAGCGGCTGGAGCGTAAAAACAAGTTATAAAACAACCCAAAAACTTATTCCCCAGGGAGTATTTGGTACTTTTTCACAAAATGGCGGGACAAACACCGTAACGCGCGACCTGGGAACACAACAATCATTGAATTCCTGGAAATTATCTGGTGCTATCAACTATGAATATTTTGAAGGAAATGACCCCGGTGGTGGAGGTGGTGTGTATTTTGAAATCTCGGAACATGCAAACAAAACGTGAGAGGATTTTATACAACACAGGCCTGGAATGCCGTTGACCCGGTAGTTACCATTATTGCAAATAGTTCAACTATCATTAAGTACAAGAGCGAGATGACATTTAAGACCCCTGATATACCAGCCCCAGCCAATAACTATCTCGGCAGTAAATGGTGCTCTGAGTATTAGCTATGCCAATTTCAGTCCGGTTACAAGTCAGCCTTTGGACCCAACCAGCAATTGGAGGAACCCAAAAACCATAAGGCTTTACTATTTTGGAAGCAGCAATGGTGGTAATGTTGATTTGGAAAATATGTTTTTTTTTCTTCAGGGAATCTCGCCACGCCGCCGGTAAATAAGCCACCAATTGCAAATGCAGGTCAGGATATCAATATTACCCTTCCGGTCACTACAGCCAATCTGAACGGAGGTGGATCGTCAGATCCCAACTGGAACCATAGTGTCTTATACCTGGAAAGAAATTTCAGGACCCGCTAAGGATGATATTGCGGATTCCAACGCAGTAACCACTGGTATTAGTAACCTCACTCAAGGCGTTTATAATTTCCAGTTGCAAGTTAACCGATAACAATGGCTCTACTGCTTTAGACACCGTAACGGTTTCAGTAAATGCGTCCGTGATTCCACCAAACCAGCCACCGGTGGCTAATGCAGGGACCGATATCAATATCACTCTTCCGGTCAGCACGCACCGTAAACAATAAACATCCACTAAATCCCGATGCGAACCATATCAACCTATGCCTGGAGTGAAATAAGCGGACCTGCCCAGTTTACAATCGCAAGTGCGGGGACTGCAACTACGGCTGTCAGTAACCTGGTGGCAGGTGTATATTCTTTCCGTTTGCAGGTGACCGATAACAGCGATACCAGCTCCGCAGATACTATTATGGTAACTGTGAATGCTGCCATTCCACCTGCTAATATACCACCGGTGGCCAATGCAGGGGCCGATATCAATATCACTCTTCCGGTCAGCACAGCAACCTTAAACGGATCTGCATCCACTCATGCAGTGGAACCATATCAACCTATGCCTGGAGTCAAATAAGCGGACCTGCCCAGTTTACAATCGCAAGTGCGGGGACTGCAACTACGGCTGTCAGTAACCTGGTGGCAGGTGTATATTCTTTCCGTTTGCAGGTGACCGATAACAGCGGTGCCGTTTCCGCAGATACTATTATGGTAACTGTGAATGCTGCCATCCCACCTGCTAATATACCACCGGTGGCCAATGCAGGGACCAATCGATTCACTCTTCCGGTCAGCACAGCAACCTTAAACGGATCTGCATCCACTGATCCGGATGGAAACCAGTCAATTTATGCCTGGAGTGAAATAACGCAACCCCCACTGAAAAATCGCAAGTGCGGGGACTGCAACTACGGCTGTCAGTAACCTGGTAGACGGTTTATATTCTTTCCGTTTGCAGGTGACCGATAACAGCGGTGCGGTTTCTGCAGATACTATTATGGTAACTGTGAATGCTGCCATTCCACCTGCTAATATACCACCGGTGGCCAATGCAGGGGCCGATATCAATATCACTCTTCCGGTCAGCACAGCAACCTTAAACGGATCTGCATCCACTGATCCGGATGGAACCATATCAACCTATGCCTGGAGTCAAATAAGCGGACCTGCCCAGTTTACAATCGCAAGTGCGGGGACTGCAACTACGGCTGTCAGTAACCTGGTGGCAGGTGTATATTCTTTCCGTTTGCAGGTGACCGATAACAGCGGTGCCGTTTCTGCAGATACTATTATGGTAACTGTGAATGCTGCCATCCCACCTGCTAATATACCACCGGCGGCCAATGCAGGGGCCGATATCAATATCACTCTTCCGGTCAGCACAGCAACCTTAAACGGATCTGCATCCACTGATCCGGATGGAACCATATCAACCTATGCCTGGAGTGAAATAAGCGGACCTGCCCAGTTTACAATCGCAAGTGCGGGGACTGCAACTACGGCTGTCAGTAACCTGGTGGCAGGTGTATATTCTTTCCGTTTGCAGGTGACCGATAACAGCGGTGCCGTTTCTGCAGATACTATTATGGTAACTGTGAATGCTGCCATTCCACCTGCTAATATACCACCGGTGGCCAATGCAGGGACCGATATCAATATCACTCTTCCGGTCAGCACAGCAACCTTAAACGGATCTGCATCCACTGATCCGGATGGAACCATATCAACCTATGCCTGGAGTCAAATAAGCGGACCTGCCCAGTTTACAATCGCAAGTGCGGGGACTGCAACTACGGCTGTCAGTAACCTGGTGGCAGGTGTATATTCTTTCCGTTTGCAGGTGACCGATAACAGCGGCGCCGTTTCTGCAGATACTATTATGGTAACTGTGAATGCTGCCATTCCACCTGCTAATATACCACCGGTGGCTAATGCAGGGACCGATATCAATATCACTCTTCCGGTCAGCACAGCAACCTTAAACGGATCTGCATCCACTGATCCGGATGGAACCATATCAACCTATGCCTGGAGTCAAATAAGCGGACCTGCCCAGTTTACAATCGCAAGTGCGGGGACTGCAACTACGGCTGTCAGTAACCTGGTGGCAGGTGTATATTCTTTCCGTTTGCAGGTGACCGATAACAGCGGTGCCGTTTCTGCAGATACTATTATGGTAACTGTGAATGCTGCCATCCCACCTGCTAATATACCACCGGTGGCCAATGCAGGGGCCGATATCAATATCACTCTTCCGGTCAGCACAGCAACCTTAAACGGATCTGCATCCACTGATCCGGATGGAACCATATCAACCTATGCCTGGAGTCAAATAAGCGGACCTGCCCAGTTTACAATCGCAAGTGCGGGGACTGCAACTACGGCTGTCAGTAACCTGGTGGCAGGTGTATATTCTTTCCATTTGCAGGTGACCGATAACAGCGGTGCCGTTTCTGCAGATACTATTATGGTAACTGTGAATGCTGCCATCCCACCTGCTAATATACCACCGGTGGCCAATGCAGGGGCCGATATCAATATCACTCTTCCGGTCAGCACAGCAACCTTAAACGGATCTGCATCCACTGATCCGGATGGAACCATATCAACCTATGCCTGGAGTGAAATAAGCGGACCTGCCCAGTTTACAATCGCAAGTGCGGGGACTGCAACTACGGCTGTCAGTAACCTGGTGGCAGGTGTATATTCTTTCCGTTTGCAGGTGACCGATAACAGCGGTGCCGTTTCCGCAGATACTATTATGGTAACTGTGAATGCTGCCATCCCACCTGCTAATATACCACCGGTGGCCAATGCAGGGGCCGATATCAATATCACTCTTCCGGTCAGCACAGCAACCTTAAACGGATCTGCATCCACTGATCCGGATGGAACCATATCAACCTATGCCTGGAGTCAAATAAGCGGACCTGCCCAGTTTACAATCGCAAGTGCGGGGACTGCAACTACGGCTGTCAGTAACCTGGTGGCAGGTGTATATTCTTTCCGTTTGCAGGTGACCGATAACAGCGGTGCCGTTTCCGCAGATACTATTATGGTAACTGTGAATGCTGCCATCCCACCTGCTAATATACCACCGGTGGCCAATGCAGGGGCCGATATCAGTATCACTCTTCCGGTCAGCACAGCAACCTTAAACGGATCTGCATCCACTGATCCGGATGGAACCATATCAACCTATGCCTGGAGTCAAATAAGCGGACCTGCCCAGTTTACAATCGCAAGTGCGGGGACTGCAACTACGGCTGTCAGTAACCTGGTGGCAGGTGTATATTCTTTCCGTTTGCAGGTGACCGATAACAGCGGTGCCGTTTCCGCAGATACTATTATGGTAACTGTGAATGCTGCCATCCCACCTGCGAATAGACCACCGGTGGCCAATGCAGGGGCCGATATCAATATCACTCTTCCGGTCAGCACAGCAACCTTAAACGGATCTCGCGCATCGACTGATCCGGATGGATACCATATCAACCTATGCCTGGAGTCAAATAAGCGGACCTGCCCAGTTTACAATCGCAAGTGCGGGGACTGCAACTACGGCTGTCAGTAACCTGGTGGCAGGTGTATATTCTTTCCGTTTGCAGGTGACCGATAACAGCGGTGCCGTTTCCGCAGATACTATTATGGTAACTGTGAATGCTGCCATTCCACCTGCTAATATACCACCGGTGGCCAATGCAGGGGCCGATATCAATATCACTCTTCCGGTCAGCACAGCAACCTTAAACGGATCTGCATCCACTGATCCGGATGGAACCATATCAACCTATGCCTGGAGTGAAATAAGCGGACCTGCCCAGTTTACAATCGCAAGTGCGGGGACTGCAACTACGGCTGTCAGTAACCTGGTGGCAGGTGTATATTCTTTCCGTTTGCAGGTGACCGATAACAGCGGTGCCGTTTCCGCAGATACTATTATGGTAACTGTGAATGCTGCCATTCCACCTGCTAATATACCACCGGCGGCCAATGCAGGGGCCGATATCAATATCACTCTTCCGGTCAGCACAGCAACCTTAAACGGATCTGCATCCACTGATCCGGATGGAACCATATCAACCTATGCCTGGAGTGAAATAAGCGGACCTGCCCAGTTTACAATCGCAAGTGCGGGGACTGCAACTACGGCTGTCAGTAACCTGGTGGCAGGTGTATATTCTTTCCGTTTGCAGGTGACCGATAACAGCGGTGCCGTTTCCGCAGATACTATTATGGTAACTGTGAATGCTGCCATCCCACCTGCTAATATACCACCGGTGAATCCTCCGGATACGATACCGGTAATTACACCACCTGCAATTCCGCCTGCTACACAACCTGCGACCCCCGGATACGATACCGGTTATTACGCCACCAGTTGCACGACCTGCGATACCACCGGACACTATCTCCGTTTTACCACCAATTCAACCAAGATTGGCTGTTCCGGATACCAACCTTCCTCCCGTAGCCATTGCAGGATCGGATACGACTATTGTTAATCCCGGCGAAGTAGTAATCCTGAATGGGAGTAAGTCATTCGATCCCGATGGGACGATTGTCTCATATTTCTGGAAACAAATCTCAGGTCCAACATCAGTGGTTATAGGTGAACCCGGTAACGCTGTTACTGAAGCAATAAAGTTAATTTCAGGTGAATATGATTTTGAACTCACTGTAACAGATAACGAGGGTGCAGTCTCAACAGCCGAAGTAAAAATTAATATAGTTATTGATTCGAATACTTCCAATACGATAAAAATTTACCCAAACCCTGTTTCTGGTAATTCAATAACGATAGATGCACACAATAGTTTTTTAGGCAGGGGATATATTAGAATTTATGATATTAACGGAAGACTGATCCAAGAAACAACATTTTACAAGGAAACCACTGTATTCCAACTACCTGTAGATCTTGTTCCCATGGCCCAAGGCATTTACCTGGTTAATATTCAATTTTCTTATATGGTTTCGCCATTTACCTTCAGACTCATAAAAATTAGATATTAAGCTATTAACACATATCTAATTCACTGAATGTGATGTAGGAAAAATAGTTGCCTATTTATGAATACTCTATTTGATATATGCTTATTTTTACGATATAAGTTTGCAAAATCCTCCAGACGGAAAAACCCCGGTTGCCCCACTAGTTGATCAGTACGTATTTATTGTGTTACTAATTAACGTTGGCCCCCTGATCCGAATTAAATCGGAATTAATGAAGCCATACTCCTTTTAATTGACGGTTAAGATGCGCCCAGTATCCTGTTGTGACTGGATTAGCGAAGCTTTCTTTATATTCTCATGTTGTTTGATTCCTGAATTTAAACTTAAACTGCATTCAATTCAGATTCTTATCACACATAACGAATTCCGATTATTTACATATCACAGAAAACTATCTTACAATTAACAAACTTCCATACTATAAACAAACTTCGATAAGGGAAATATGGTAAAAAAAGCGGCATTGCACAACTTTTTAGGTTCAGGTAGTTTTGTTATTTTAAGTATGCTTTTTTTCGCTTCTTGTGTGTCCTCAAAGGAAATGACAAAAGAACTGGTCTATTTCCAGAGTAATACAGACAGTATGAAAGTTTTATCTACCAAAGAACCGATCATACAGGCCAATGATTTATTGACCATTCAGATCTTTACCAAAAGTATGAACCAGGATCAGGCCATACCATTCAATATGCCTGTTACAGGAGGAAGTCCGGGCGGAAAATTAACCGGACCAGCTTCTCCAGTAAGTCCAACCCCATATTTGGTTGAAACGAATGGAAATATAGAAATGCCCATAATCGGGGCCGTTCGGGCTGCAGGCTTGACCAAATCACAATTGCACGCTTCCCTGATTGAAAAACTCTCCTCCTATATTAAAGACCCTTCTGTTATCATTCGGTTTTCCGACCTTAAAGTGAATGTTATGGGAGAAGTCAAAGTACCTGGTACATATAATTTTCAAAGAGACCGTGTAACAATAATCGATGCGATCAGCGCAGCAGGCGATCTAACTGACTTCGGAAAAAGACAGGACATTACAGTAATCCGGGAAGAAAATACTGTGAGGAAATATTATACCGTGGATATTTCCAGCGGAAATATATTTCAGTCACCAGTTTTTAATTTACAATCTAACGACATAGTCTACATCGGTCCAAATGCCCTAAAATTCAGGTCGCTGAACAGTTCTAACGGGCAAAAAAGGTCTTCAGTTTATACTGGCACTTGCTACAATCACTACGTCGGTCTTTACTATCATCGCTTTTACAAAATAACTTATGGAAACTGGAAACGGAAATGGAAATGGAATAAAAGAATTTTTTGAGGAAAATCCAGCCAGTCATTCAACCATCAAGGACTTTCTGCTAAAATATTTATCCTATTGGCCTCTCTTTATTATTTTGATGGCCCTTTGTGTGGGAGCCGGTTATTTATATGTTCGGTATGCAACGCCTAAATACAAAATAACGGCTTTGGTATTGGTAAAGGACGACCAGACCAACAAGTCAAATTCCCCGGATGATTTAATTCGCAATGCCTTAAATGGCGAAGAGAAGATCAATATTGAAAATGAATTACAATTAATGCGTTCTTCCAATAAAATTGAACGCGTGGTGTTAAAAAATGGATTCAATATTTATTATTATAAAATGGCTACTGTCAGAAAAATTGACCTCTATCACGATGCCCCTTTTGCCTTGATTCCCCAGGCAATCCAGGATAGTAACAAACAGGTGGATATGAAGTTATCACAATTGAATAATGAAGGAGTGACTATTCAAATTGGTAAGGGAGGTGGAAAAGGAAGCCTGATTAAATGGAACACGAAATTTAAGTTAGCGGGAGATGAATTTGTACTAATCCCAAAAACCGGGACTTTTGACGGTGAAAGCAATTATCTGGCAAGCTGGAAGCCGGTAAAAATGGCTGCAGGTGAAATCGCAGAAAAATTTAACGTGGATGCCCTGGATAAAAAAACTTCCATTATACAACTAAACTTATTAATAGAGAACCAGAATCGAGGGGAAGACATTCTGAATGCCCTTTGCGATGAGTTTCACCAATCTGATATTGATGATAAAAATGATGTTTCCGAAAAAACGATTCATTTTATAGATGAAAGACTGAATTATGTTTACAGTGAATTGAGTGGTGTGGAAGGAAACCTGGAAAGTTTTCAGGGGGCTAATCAGTTGGTGAACGTAGCAAGTCAGTCAAGTCAGTCTTTTGAAAATTCAAATGATATTACAAAAAGTCTTAATGAAATAAGTATTCAGAAAAACGTAGTTGAAATGATCCAGACTTATTTTAACAACCCCACCAACCAGTCGAAACTTGTACCGTCGAGTCTTGGGATTACCGATCCAACACTTATCACCCTGATTGCTAAATTCAATGAATTACAATTAAAGAGAGAAAGAGAAACGCCTTTGCTGGCTACTAATAGCATAGAACTCAAAGATCTCAATAATCAGATAAATGATGTGAAAGGCAGCATTATAGAAAACCTGCAAATAATAACAAAAAATCTAAAACTGCAGGAAAGTAATCTCCTTAAAAGAAATTCTCAATACAAAGAGTTTTTAACTGCCCTACCGCATAAAGAAAGGGTTATGCAGGAAATAAAAAGAAAGCAAACAGTAACAGAGGGATTATACTTATATCTGCTCCAAAAAAGGGAAGAATTCGCAATATCTGCCAGTTCATCCAATGTTTCGATTTACAAAACGATCGATCGGGCAAAGGGTTTTGGGCCTGTGGAACCCAACAAAACGAATATTTATATCCTTTCAGTATTTCTGGGGTTATTACTTCCGATGGGATATATCAGTTTGCGTGATATTCTGAATGAAAAAATTACTACGAAGGGTGATATCACGGGCAAAACCCGACTACCCATTATCGGTGAACTGGGCCACATTCCAAGGAATATAGATAAAAAAGTTTCCCTGAGTGAACGCGACGGGATTGGAGAGCAGTTTCGGGTTGTCAGAGCCAATCTGTTCTATTTGCAAAAAAATAAAAAAAATCAAACTTACCTGATCACATCCTCTACGATGGGCGAGGGAAAATCTTTTATTAGTTCAAACCTTGCTTCGGTCATCGCTTTCCCCGGGAAAAAAGTAGCCTTACTTGAATTTGATATGCGTAAGCCGCAAATAGCCAAAATCCTTTCACTTCCGAATAAAAAAGGCTTAACTAATTATCTAAGCGGTCAATCCGATGACCTGTCTGAATTATATCATGTCGTAGAAAATAATCCAAGCATGCACGTGTATACTTCGGGTCCCATCCCAAGTAATCCTTCCGATCTATTACTGAATGACAGAATGCATTTTTTATTTGATTATTTAAAACAGAATTACGAATATATAGTTGTTGATTCCCCCCCTCTTGGATTGGTAAGTGATTCACTAATCCTAAACGATTTTACCGATGCAGTTATCTATGTGGTGCGTCAGCGGCACACTTTAAAAAAGCAGATCGATTTTATAAATGAAGTCGTAAAAGCAAAAAAACTCAAAAATGTCGGTTTGCTGATCAATGATATAAAAACGGGAGGCAAATACGGTACCGGCTACGGAAGTGGATTAGACTACAATTACTATTATGGTCAAGTTAAAAAGAATAGATTCCTAAAACGTAGAGATAAAGTTGCAGTTTAATTTTCTATGTGATTGTAATGAATCACTTTGAATCGATCAGAGCGTTAACTAAGGGCATGCACGCCAATCCCAGATATTCAAAAGCATTTGAATGGGGTAAGCTTATTTCCATTACAGGTTCAGCCCAATTAGTTATCCAGGTAATTGGTTTTGTCTGTGGCATTTTTATCATCAGAATGCTGCCAACACATGAGTATGCACTTTACACACTCGCAAACACCATGTTGGGAACCATGACCATTCTGGCTGATGGGGGCATAGCCGCAGGTGTTATGTCTCAGGGGGGTAAAGTTTGGCAGAATCCCGAAAAACTGGGTATCGTACTTGCCACAGGGCTTGACCTGAGACGAAAATTTGCGGTCGGCAGTTTAGTCATAGCTGCACCGGTTTTATTTCTTTTACTAATGCATCACGGAGCCAGCTGGCTGATCGCGACTTTTATCTTGTTATCCCTGATTCCTGCTTTTCTGATGGCCCTCTCCGGAACACTGCTTGAAATAGTTCCCAAACTCCATCAGGATATTGTTCCCCTGCAAAAGATTCAGATAATGGCAAATTCAGGAAGGCTGGCAATTTCATTGATACTCATTTTTTTATTTCCATTGGCCTATGTGGCCATACTAGCCGCCGGGCTCTCACAAGTGTGGGCAAATTTTCGACTGAGAAAGATTTCTCATAAATATGCAGATGCGCACCTCAAACCCGACCCGGAGATCAGTAAAAAAATACTGGCTTTTGTTAAACGCATTTTACCCGGCTCCGTGTATTATTGTATTTCCGGTCAGATCACGGTGTGGCTAATCTCGATTTTAGGAACCACCAAATCGGTTGCACAGATTGGTGCGTTGGGCAGGTTAGCGATGCTGCTTAGTTTGGTGAGTGTTTTAATCAACACGCTAATCATCCCCAGGTATTCCAGATTGCCGCATAATAAAAAGCTATTGCTCAAACGCTATTTGCAAATACAGGCATGGCTGCTGGGTCTTAGTTTATGCATCATGAGTTTGATTTATTTATTTCCTGATCAGATTCTGTGGTTGCTGGGGAAAAATTATGCCGATCTTAAAGACGAATTATTATTAAACATTGCAGGCAGTTGTCTGGGGCTTATGGTGGGTACTTCTTTCAGTCTTTGCACCTGCAGAGGTTGGGCTATGAATCCATTTATCCCAATCGTCACAAGTCTGCTTGCTATTACCGGTGGTATTCTCCTGATCGACATATCTACCTTGAGAGGAATCCTTTTGTTAAATATTTGTATCGCACTTGCTGAATTAACGCTATATATATTTTATAATATCAGGCAGATTTTAAAAGAATCTATTTTACCAACTTAACTGCAAAGAAGAAAATGAAGTCAGTTATTTGTACCCTTTTCGAAAAATCCTATCATTATGGTGTAGCCGCATTAACCAACTCGTTTTATAGAAATGGGTTCAGAGGAACCGTATACGCAGGTTATAAGGGGAAACTTCCTAAATGGGCATCCGCAGCCAGAGAAGAAAAAGATTCTTTGTGGCCGGGCGCCAGTAGACTGGAGATAAAAGACGGATTAAATATTCTCTTCCTACCCATTGACGGTGATTTCCATATGACTAATTACAAGCCAGCATTTATGCTGAAACTATGGGATGGAGTAGCAAAAGATGTTGAACAGATTGCGTATTTTGATCCTGATATTATTATTGACTGTCCATGGGACTTTTTCGAAAGGTGGATGGACTATGGTGTGGCGCTGGTTCACGAAATAGTTCACAATGATATGCCCCACACGCATCCCATCCGTAAAGAATGGGAAACAGCCATTCAGAAATGTAATAAGCAGGTCGTGAGACAGCTTAATTCATATATCAACGGAGGGTTTGTAGGAGTAAGTAAAGCAAATATTGAATTTGTGCGTATATGGGCAGAGATAATCGAATTAGGTGTCAAACATTATAAAGCAGACGCTACTAAATTTCTTTCATTTAACAGGACCCATCCTTTCTGGAGTATCGACCAGGATGCAATAAATGCCACTGCCATGTGTAGTCAGACTCCCATAAGTGAAATTGGTCCGGATGGAATGAATTTTATTTACGGCGGCTGGACCATGTCTCATGCAACAGGGCTCCCCAAACCATGGGATAAAAATTTTTTTAAGTCCGCTCTTCACGGTAATTCACCTACAATGGCAGACCGGGCATATTGGTATAATGCTGTAACACCTATAAAAAATTATAGCACATTCAATATCAAAAGAAAATACCTGACTATTAAAATTGCCGGTCTGGTCGGCCGGTTCTACCACAGGCAGTAATTGTTCAGCATTCCAAATGAAAATTATTTTTATCTGCAGTTCCTTAGAACCCCGGTGCGATGGAGTCGGTGACTATGTTCGCCGCCTTGCCGGAGAACTGATCAGGCAGGGACACGATGCTGCGGCTGTGGCCATCAATGACCATGAGCTGAAGGAGCCGTTGTGGGGAACTCAAATTTCAGGACAAGTGGATTTACCCGTCCTCAGGCTACCTGCTCAAATGGATTCATTCGAACGTTTCCGTCAGGCAGGAAATTGGATCAATGATTTGAATCCTGACTGGCTAAGTCTTCAGTTTGTTCCTTTTTCATTTAATCAAAAGGGATTAACATTTGGACTGGGTAAAAAACTTAAAGAGCTGGGAAGCCAGAGGAATTGGCATATCATGTTCCACGAGTTGTGGGTGGTAACGGATCACACGGCCAGTTTCAAACATAAATTTCTAGGCAATATTCAGAAAAGACTGATCAAATCCCTAATCGCAAAATTAAAACCTGCTGTTATTCATACCCAGACCGGGCTTTATAAGAGGCAATTGAAGATGATTGGGGTATCCAGCAAACACCTTTCTCTGTTTTCCAATATTCCGGCAATTCATACATTTTTTAGCAATCTGAAGAATACCGACTTGAACTATTCGGCTGTTTCAATGGTGATATTTGGTTCCATTTATCCAAATAGTCTTTTTAAGGAACTGGCTTCGCAAGCTGCAGAATATAAAAAGGACAATGCTGTTGAAATGATTTTAAATGTGATCGGAAGAAAAAATGAAAAGCACCAACAGCTTGCGGAAATCTGGACGGCAGCAGGGTTGAAGATTAATCTTCTGGGAGAACAAACGGAAGCTTGTGTATCATCCATTTTCAGCCAGCAGACAATAGGCATAGCGTTCACTCCTTTACCAATGATAGAAAAAAGCGGGTCGGCAGCAGCTATGCGGGAACACGGCCTGCCTGTTATATGTATTTCCATGCCCTGGTACCCGAAAGGATATATTAAAAAGACGATACCTGGTATCATGCAATTGAATAATTCGAATTTTCGGGAATGTCTCGAAATGAAAAAGGCAGCGCCATGTTTTAATAAATTGGAAATTATTGGAAGGGAATTTACAAACCATCTTCTTTCCACTTATAAAACCAGCCAGGATTTCACATTAAACACTTCTAAATCTTAATTCAGGTATGAAAATTCTTTTATACTGCTATGCATTCTATCCATCTATAGGAGGCATTGAAGCGATTACAAAAACAATGGCAGAATCGATGACTGAACTTGGTCATACCTGCACAGTAGTTACTGAAACGGAATCCGAAGACCCGGATAATTTCTGTTACCAGATAAGCAGGAGACCATCCTGGAAAGAAATACTAGCCCTGATGCGTCAACATGATGTGATTTGCAACATTGAGCTGAGCATGAAATTTTTCGTTCTTTCCAAAATTGCAAGAAAGCCGTTAATCTGGGTACACAACGGATATAAACTATCGTGCATTGATGCTTTTGGCTGGTATGAAGATGGTCCCGCCCCAATGTCTCCCTGGGCGTCCATTCGTTTCTATCGAAAACACAAAGGCCTAAAATTCGCCTTAGACCAGGGTATTAAACTCTATTCGAGAAGATGGGCATCCAAATTTATTTTTAAAAATGTCGCAGCTTCTGAATGGGTAGCGAAGCGTCAGCCACTGAAAAACCAGATACAGATTTACGCACCGTATACTCTGGCTAATTTTTTACAAATCAACGGCCGGTTGAACAAAGAATATGATTTCCTTTACTTTGGAAGACTTGTTGCAGAGAAAGGAGTGGATATACTTTTGCGTGCTTTTCACCATCTGCTGGAACGAACTGATGATAAAGATCTGAAACTGGCAATTGTTGGTTATGGAAAAGCCAAGGAAGGTCTTGAAAGGTTGAGCCGGGAATTGGGTATTGCCGGAAATGTGTTTTTTTTAGGGCCGAAAAGGGGACTGGAATTGGCAGATGAAATCGCCAAAACAGAAGTAACCATAGCGCCGTCTACCTGGGAGGAGCCTTATGGAGGAGTTGCGCTCGAAGCCATTGCAGCGGGCAGGGTGCCCATTATTTCGTATTATGGAGGTCTGAAAGAAATAGTCGGGGACGAGGGGCTGACTTTTACAAATGGAAACTGGATGGAATTGTACGAAAGAATGAATGAAATCGTTTATAATCCGGAACTCCGTGAAAAACAACGATCCAATAGAAAAGAACAGATGAGCAAATTTGATCAGAAGAAAATAACATCTGAATTCCTTTCACTCTTTCACTCTGCTTTAAAATAAAAACACTGAAAATTTTATTTCTATCACATAAATTCCCTCCTGATATTGGCGGGATTGAAGCGACTTCAGAGATGATGGCTGAAAGCTTTGCCGCAGCAGGGCATGATATTCATGTATTGACTTCGTCTGAAAAAAATTCAGAAAAAAATTTCCCGTTCGAAATTATAAGAAGGCCCGATAACAAACGCCTTATACGGGAACACAGATGGGCGGATGTAGTGTTTGAAAATAACCCCTGTTTACGGATGGTGTGGCCGGCATTATTTACCGGACGACCTTCTGTTGTGGCCCTGCAAACATGGATCAGCCGGCCCGACGGGAAACAGAATCTACAGGACAGGCTAAAAAGGGCCTGGCTGAATAGGGCAGATAGTGTAATTGCTATCAGTAAGGCAATTCGGGAACGGTGTTTCCCAGCAGCGACACTAATTCACAACCCTTATCGTGAAAGCGATTTCAGAATAATACCGGGAATCGAGAAAACGGAAGATTTCATTTTTCTCGGCCGTCTTGTTTCAGACAAGGGAGCCGATATAGCCATTCATGCGCTTGCACTTCTGATCGATCAGGAGATCAGGGATACACCCGATGGAAAAAGACGATCTCTGACAATCGTAGGCGATGGTCCGGATCGAAGCAAACTGGAAAATCTGGCAAAAGAAAAAAATTTGAGGGAATATATTCATTTCACCGGTTCCTTGCGAGGTGAAGAATTAGTTCAATGCCTGAATCGCCATCGCTTTCTGCTTGTTCCTTCTGTATGGGAAGAACCTTTTGGAATCGTGGCTTTAGAAGGGATGGCCTGTGGTTGTATTCCAATTGTTTCGGATGGAGGCGGACTCCCTGATGCGGTCGGAAAAGCAGGACTCATATTTCGCCGTGGTGATGTGAATGATCTTTCTATTCGGATACAGAAATTACTGAATGATCCAGACTTAATTCGGGAACTGAAGAGTGCAGCGATGGAACATCTGGCAGAACATCAAACAAAAGTTATAACCCGAAAATATTTGGATATCATCGAAGCAGCGGGGAATAAAAAAAAATCATGAAGGTGGTTTTGTACCATTACACGGGAAACGCGAACATCAGGGCTGCTGCAAGGGGGTTAATGAAAGAGAATCTGCTTTCTGAATTTCATCTGGCAATAGCATCTTTTCCAGGAAGTCTCTTGGACAATATCGGAGGCATTGGACCGTTTTCAGAAATCAGGCGACGGAGGTTGGACACCACACTCATGCCCTTTGTAAAAACATGGCCTTTGAGAGAACTGGTTCGTCATTTCGCACTCAAGATGGGTATGAACATGCTGACGAATCACGAGACCGGTATTTTCAGCAATGACCAGGTAAACTGGAATATTGAGAAAAAAGTTGCTTCCAGATTAAAATTAGCTGCAAAAAAAGGGACCCAGGCTGTTTATTCCTCAGAAGATGGGTCATATTATACTTTCCGGGAAGCAAAAAAATTGGGGCTCAGCTGTTTTTATGATTTACCCATTGGATACTGGCGTTCCATGCATCGTATTTTAGAAATAGAAAAAGAACGCTGGCCCGATTGGGAGTCAACCCTATCCAATTTAAATGATTCACCATCTAAACTCGCCCGGAAAGATGAAGAGCTCCGCATGACAGATCATATATTTGTTGCCAGTGATTTTACCGCCAGCACGCTGAAAGAATTTCCAGGTACATTGCCCCAGGTTAATATTATTCCATACGGCTTTCCACCCATATTCGAGGGTGAACCCACGAATAAGGGAACCAAAAATGGGCATCCACTAAAATTATTATTTGTAGGAAGTCTCACACAAAGGAAAGGAATTGCGAATCTTTTTGATGCTGTTAAGCCTTTCGGCAACAGGATTGAGCTGACCATTGTGGGTAACAAAACAGGTAAAGATTGTCCACCACTCAATGAAGCACTATCAAAGCATACATGGATACCGACCCTTTCACACGATAAAATATTGCGCTTAATGCGGGAAAATGATATTTTGATATTCCCGTCCTTATTCGAAGGGTTTGGACTCGTTATCACGGAAGCCATGTCGCAGGGAACGCCGGTAATTACGACGGACAGAACAGCAGGCCAAAATTTTATTAATCACGGAGAGAACGGATGGCTTATAGAAGCCGGATCAACGGAAGCTATACAAAATACGATTGAAGAGTTACTTATGAAACCACAAATGATTGATGATGCACATATGATGGCAATAAAAACAGCCGGGTCAAGACCTTGGATGAAATATGAAGGTGAATTGGGAAAGGCCGTCAGAAGAGCACTTGAAAACGCTCATGACCATTCACATTAATATTTCAAGCAAGAGAGATGTATAAAGATTTTTCCCAAAGCCCTGAAATTCTTTTCAAGACAGATGTATGTATTATCGGAGCAGGCGCCGCCGGTTTTACCGCCGCAATTTCCCTGCTCAAGTCGGGTCTCAAGGTATTGGTATTGGAAGGTGGAACAAAATGTTATGACAGCCGCGCCGCCGATCTTCAACGAGGAGAAGTTGTTGCTCAACCGCATGCCGGTATCCATGAGGCCAGGGAGAGAATAGTCGGCGGCACAACCACAAAATGGGGCGGACAGGCACTGCCTTTTATGCCGGAAGATTTTGTCAAAAGAAGTCATGTCAAACTGAGTGGCTGGCCAATTAGCCAGAAAGATTTGCTTCCCTATTATCATAAAGCGGAGTCCATACTCGGTACTGATGTAACAGTTCCTTTCGGATACAGACCCTGGAAAGACTGGCACATTGAAGAACCCGGATTTACCAGAACAAAGGTTGACCTCTTTGTTACCAAATGGTGTAAAATGCCCAATTTTGCTATGCTACACGGTGAAAAAATAGAAAATTCCACGACTGTTCATCTATTGCGGAACGCAAATGTGGTGGAACTGATTCCTTCTTTATCAAAGGATTCGGTTGCCTCCATAAAAATTAAATCACTGGATGGAAAGGAAGGTACCGTAATGGCGCGGTACATCATCGCAGCCGGCGGGGCGTTAGAAACAGTGCGGCTTCTATTGAATTCCACACAATTCGGCAAAAAGGGTTTAGGCAATCAATCCGGACTGGTCGGAAGTTTTTTTCAGGACCATGTATCGGCCAGGGTCGGACAGATTTTTCCTTCGTCCAGAAAAAATATCCACGCCATATTCGATCCGTTTTATAAAAACGGGTTCAAATATTTTCCCAGAATAAAACTGATGCCCGGTTACGCTGAGAAATTGGGCATCCTGCATGCTTCAGCACAGATTGTTTTCAGCGAGGAGGATACAGGAGTATTGAACTACGCGAAAACCATTTTTTCAAACCTGAAAAAAAAGCAGCTTTCCGCTTCCGATCTTAAGCCGCTTGCAAATCCAACGATGGTTATGAATATGGCCAAGGCCGTACTACGGTGGAAGATCAGGAAAAGGGGGACATCTTCCAGCGGTCCTATTTTATTGGAAATACACAGCGAGCAGGAACCCATTGCCGAAAGTTGTATCCAACTCAGTAAAATGAAGGATGCACTTGGCATGCACCGCATTCGCCTTCACTGGCAAATTTCCGATCTTACCATCGAAACGATCCGGAGAGCTGCGCAAATAATAAAAGAAGAATTCGAAAAGGCCGGAATCGGCACTGTTAAACTCGCACCCTGGCTGTCCCGCAGTTCTGATGAAGCCAGGTTGTTCCTGACTGATGTTTATCATCAGGCAGGTGGGTTGAGAATGTCAGATCAAAGAAGAAGAAGGTGTTGTTGATTCCTCCTGCCGCGTTTTTGGAATAGACAATTTATATATTGCCAGTTCAGCGGTGTTTCCGACTTCAAGTTTTTCAAATCCAACCATGACAACAATCGCGATTGCAGTGAGAATTTGTGAAGAAGTGGAAAGTCGATTTAAAAAAGTATTATGAAGGAATTAATATTTGTGAATTCCCATCCTATACAATATTTCGCACCATTGTACAAGTATCTCAATGAGCATGGAATAAAGACCAGGGCCTGGTATTGCTCCGATGAATCAATTAAAGGAAGTAAGGATGCAGGTTTCGGGGTGCCGATAAAATGGGATATCCCCTTACTGAATGGTTATGAATACCGGTTCTTTAAAAATTATTCCCATAATCCATCCTCTGCCGGTGGCTTTTTTGGAATCGTTAATTTCGGAATGCTTAAGGCCCTTTTCAAAGCCCCCAAATCGGTCGTGATCGTACATGGTTATCATTATTTCACCAACCTGATGGTTTTGCTATTAGGTAGGCTGAAAGGACATATTATATGTATGCGCTGCGAAATGCCGCAAAGCCAGGAACTGCTGAAACACGGATGGAAACAAAAAATAAAAAAGGCAGCGTTAAGATATTTTCTTTTCCCACGCATCCATTATTTCCTTTACATCGGAACACAGAATCGTTTGTTTTATAAAAGCTATGGTGTGCCAGATAGTCGTCTGATATTTTGTCCTTATTCTGTCGACAATGAACGTTTTACCAATGAAAAAAAACTGTTGACTCCCCGCATAAAAGAAATCAAGGAAAAAATGGGTATTCCGGCTGAGGAAAAAATAATTATGTATTCCGGCAAGTATGTGCAAAAGAAAAGACCAATGGATATTCTTCAGGCCTTTACCAAATTGAACAGGTCTGATCTTTGGCTAGTAATGGTAGGCGAAGGCGAGATGAGGAAGGATATAGAGCAATTCATCCGGGACCATAAACTAAACAATGTGATCCTTACAGGTTTTGTTAATCAATCCAAAATATCTGAATATTATGCGGTCTGCGACGTGTTTGTTATGTGTTCGGCATTGGGAGAAACCTGGGGCCTGTCGGTAAACGAAGCGATGAACTTCGACGTTCCGCTAATCATTTCAAATCTTACCGGATCTTCGGAAGACCTGGTAAAAAACGGCGTTAATGGTTATATTTTTAAGACAGGGGATATTGAGGATCTGAAATCGAAGTTACATCAGGTATTGATCGAAAAGAATTTGAAATATAATAATTCCGTCGAGTCCACGAAACGTACATATAGCTTTTCCACCATCAAAGAAAATATGTCAGAAGTCGTAAAAATTTAAGTGAACCAATGGACATAATTTTTGAAAATTCATCCGGAATAAACAGCGAAGAGGAATTGTCATTGTCTGAAATCTGGACGATGACAAAAAAAGGTGACCCCAACAAATTACTCAAACAAGGCATATGGGCTTATTTCTTGCTGCTGATATTTGAAGGTGCTTTACGAAAACGGGTCCTTCCGGGATTATCCACTCCGCTACTGCTCATACGAGACCCTATAGCCATAGGCCTTGTTTTAGTGGCAGCATACCGAAAGTTGTTGACATATAATTTCTATATGACCGGCTTAATATTAATTGGTATAGTTGCGATTTATACTGCCGTTTTCGCAGGCCATGGAAATCTGATAGTCGCTTTATACGGCGCAAGAATATTTATATTCCACTTCCCGCTGATCTTTGTAATCGGCCGTGTGTTTACCCGGGCTGATGTGGAATACCTCGGCAAAGTAACCACCATATTAGTTATTCCGCTAACGATATTAATAGCACTTCAGTTTTTCACGCCGCAATCTTCACTCGTAAACCGGGGTGTGGGTGGCAATATGGAAGGTGGGGGATTTAATGGCGGTGCTATGGGATATTTACGACCCTCTGGAACTTTTTCCTTTACAAATGGAAGTTCATTATTCTTCGGTTTTTCCGCGCCATTCATATTTTATTTCTGGCTTGCACCGAAGGAGAAAATCAATCGCTTTTTACTGATAGTTGCCACAGCCTGCCTGATCGCATCCATTCCTCTTTCTATAAGCCGTAGTCTTTTCTTCCAGATCGTCATCACCCTTATTTTTGCGCTCATGGCGGTTTCACGTAAACCAAAATATATCGGTAAAATGATGAAGGCTATCACAGGGATTGTTGTTGCACTCGCTGTATTAAGTCAGGTTGGGTTTTTTAAAACATCCGTGGAAGCCTTTACTGAAAGATTTGTCGGTGCCAACGAATCTGAAGGAGGGTTAAATGGAGTGCTCGGAGACAGATATTTAAACGGGTTAGCAGGTTCGGTATTGAGTGGTACCAAAGTGCCGGTGCTTGGCTATGGCATTGGGATGGGATCCAGCGTTGGAGGCATGCTTTTAACCGGGGATACGGTGCGTATTTCAGAAGATGACTGGGGCCGTGAAATTGGTGAACTGGGACTTACTATGGGTCTCCTGGTGATTCTTATCCGTGTCGGTTTAACCCTCAAAGTGACGGTCGGCAGTTATCGTAAACTTGTTAATGGTGATCTTCTTCCTTGGCTGATTTTAAGCTTCGCCCTGCTGATTCTTCCGCAGGGCGAATGGGCCCAACCTACTGCCTTGGGCTTTAGTGTATTCGTGGGCGGGTTAATGCTGGCTTCTACGAAAAAGATTGAAAAGAAACTGACAAGAATAAAATCCGACTTAACTCCTGACATCCAAAATATCAATCAGGAATGAATAGCAGAATAAAAGTCACCTTTTTCCATCGTAAGCCCCGGCCCGGATTTAGTTTCAGTTTCGAAAATATATTCGAAATTATCAGAGAAAGGTTGAAAAATAAAATAGAGGCCAGTGTGATTACCTGTAGCCGGTTTAATGATGGTTTCTATTCCAAATTTGTCAACATACTTGAAGCTCCGTTCCGCCAACAGGGTGTTAGTCACATAACGGGAGAAATACATTTTATTGACTTGTTAATGAAAAAACGGAATGTATTGCTGACCATCCACGATTGCGGGATGTTAACAAGAAAGAAAGGAATTTCAAGAAAGATTGTTAAGTGGCTTTATCTGTCTGCGCCTATCCGGCGTGCCAGGTATATCACGACAGTTTCAGAAGAAACTAAAAAGGAAATAATAAAATTCACCGGTTGTCCCGAGAACAAAATAAAAATTATTCCGTGTCCGGTAAATCCGATGTTTCAGGCCTTTCCAAAAGAGTTCAATGAAGAAAAACCTAATATTCTGCATATTGGTACTGCTTACAATAAAAACCTTCCGCGGCTGAGTGCATCACTGACCGGTATCCAATGTCATCTTACCATCGTTGGTAAACTTTCTGAGGCACTTCTGGACACCTTAAAAAGAAATAATACTGAATATACAAACGTATACAATATTTCAAGTGAAGAACTTCTTCAGAAATACAAAGAGTGTGATATCGTTTCCTTCGTTTCTACTTTTGAGGGCTTTGGTTTGCCGATTCTTGAAGGAAATGCAATTGAAAGAGTAGTCCTTACCAGCAATATTTCTTCGATGCCGGAAGTTGCCGGTAAAGCAGCCTGTCTGGTTGATCCTTTCAGCATCGAGTCGATCCGGCATGGAATAATAAAAATAATAAACGATCGTGAATACAGAAATGAATTGATAAGTGAGGGAAGGATAAACAGGCTCAGGTACGAACCAGACAGGATAGCTGGATTATATTATAATATGTACAGAATGGTAAGTGGGAGAAACTAGATGCGGATACTACATGTAATAGCGGATCTGGATCCTAAAAAAGGAGGCGTTTGCCAGGCACTGCGAACGATGATTGCCAGCCTGGAGAAGTCTGATATCCAAAGTGAAGTAGTAAGCATGGTGCCTACGGATGCACAATTCCTCAGAAATGATTCATTCACTGTACATGCTATGGGAGTTGGTATCGGGCCCTGGTGTTACAATCCTCGACTCGTTCCCTGGCTTCTAAACAATTTTTATCGTTTTGATATTCTGATTATCCATGGATTGTGGCTCTTCCAGGGATATGCAGTAAAAAAAGCTTTGCGGATCTACAAAAAGAAAAAAATTACAGACGCAAATCCAAAAAGAATATTACCAGAACTCTTTGTGATGCCGCATGGTATGCTGGACCCTTATTTTCAACGGGCAACAGGAAGAAGAATGAAATCAATTCGAAACTGGCTTTATTGGAAATTAACTGAAGGGCAACTTTGTAATGGTGCTGACGGATTGTTATTTACCTGCGAGGCAGAACGATTGCTTGCAAGGGAACCCTTTCGTCCCTATCATCCCAGAAAAGAAACGGTTATTGGCTTAAATGTTGAAGAACCAATACCATGTACAGATTTCGTATCCAGTGCCTTTACTGAGAGGTACCCGGCTGCAGGTACAGGATACCTGCTTTATCTTGGCAGAATACATGAAAAAAAAGGAATCGATTTACTAATAATGGCATACGCATTTATAACGGATAAATATAAACGCTTAAACATCCCTCTTCCCAAACTTGTCATTGCAGGTCCGGGTTTGGAATTACCGTATGGTCAAAAAATACAGAAGCTGGTGGCAGATAGGCCTCAAATAAGTGAACAGGTGATTTTTCCAGGTATGCTGACAGGAAACGCAAAATGGGGCGCTATTTATGGTTGCGAAGCTTTCGTATTGAACAGTCACCAGGAAAACTTTGGCATTTCAATCGTCGAAGCAATGGCCTGTTGCAAGCCGGTTCTTATTTCAAACCAGGTCAACATATGGAAAGAAATAGAAAATGAAAAAGCCGGACTAGTCAGCACCGATACCCTGACAGGTACCATTGACTTACTGGATCGATGGATCAGCATGCCGCATAAAGAAGGAGTACTCAGACAGGCGAAAAAGCGAGAAATTGTTTTGAGCAATATTTCTCCACGGGACCGGCAACCGTCAGCTTGTTAAATGCTTTTTTAAAAAACGAATAACATTTTTTGGTAAGTCAACCATAAATGAATATCGAGTTTTGTTTTAACCGGCCGATATTAAAATGATTGGGAACGTCATTGTTTTCCATGATCCGCAATTGAAATGACTCGGAACGTATGAAACTATAGTTCTTATGCGCAGGAGTCAGTGAAAAAGAAAAACTTCAAATCAGGAATTTACTTGCTTTAGAAAAATTGAGCGGTGTCTATACTTTTCCGGGTTTGATCCGATGGTAGAAATATCGCAAACCAGAACAGAAGATATCGTTAGGGCATGGAATAGCCGCAGATGGTATATGCGCAGTTTCAAAAAAAAGATTAGCAGCTAATCCTGGAATCGAAATGTACAATCAGAACACTTATACCGGACCGTCATTTTCAATGAAAAACCGTCTGGCCGGGTTGTGTGGAATACATCGGCTATTTTCCTGTTCCGCATTTCCCCAAAACCATTTCACAGATGGAGGTCTTTCCTGCTGCGCATTTTTGGAGCAAGAGTGGGTAGCGGTGTGCATGTTTATCCCGGGGTCAAAATATGGGCCCCATGGAACCTGACACTAGACAATGGATGCGGAATTGCAAACGGAGTCACGTTATACAGTCAGGGTAAAATAATGCATCGGACAAAAAGTTGTCATCTCACAAGGCGCACATTTATGCACAGGCACTCATGACTATAACCAACCCGGGTTCCCGCTTATTACTATGCCTATAGTAATAGAGATTTCGCGTGGATCGCTGCCGAAGCTTTTGTTCATCCGGGCGTGACGGTGGGTAAGGAAAGTATTATCGGAGCGAGGTCGGTGGTCACGCGCGATATGCCATGCTGGATGATTTGTTCGGGAAATCCGTGCAAACCTATAAAAGAAAGATCCGTTTTGGATAAATCATCAACAATATCATAACCTGCCGTTTATAATCGACATTTTGCATGACGCTTGATTTGACTATTGCTATACCTGCAAGAAACGAAAATAAAAACTTACCGGGATGCCTGGCTGCAATTGGTAAAGGATTTGCGAAGAAAGTTGTCGTGATTGATTCGGCGAGTAAAGACAATACCAGGCAGATAGCCGAGGATTTTGGAGCTGAGGTGATAAATTTTGTATGGGACGGAAAATTTCCTAAAAAAAGAAACTGGTATTTGAGGAATCATACACCCGATACCAAATGGATCTTATTCCTCGACGCCGATGAGTACATAAACGATGAATTCAAAACTGAATTGATAAATGCTTTGCAAAGAGATGATAAAGTAGGTTATTGGCTCAGATATTCCATTTATTTTCTGGGCAAAAAACTGAAAGGTGGATATCCTTTACACAAACTTGCTCTTTTTAAAGTTGGAAATGGAGAATATGAACAAATAGATGAAGATCACTGGAGCAATCTGGATATGGAAGTACATGAACATCCGATATTGAATGGAAAGACCGGTGTTCTGAAAAACAAAATTGATCATCAGGACTTCGGGGGTATTTCGCATTATATCGCCAAGCACAATGAATATGCATCATGGGAAGCCGGCAAGTTCCTGAAAACATATAGGAATCTGGAAATAGCATCAAAATGGACGTTCAAACAACGTCTGAAGTATGGGCTCATGCGAAGCATATTTATAGGACCGGCTTATTTTTTAGGAAGTTTTATTCTGCTAGAAGGTTTCGGGATGGAGAACAGATTGACATTCGCTACACTCAAAATGTCATATTTCAACGAAGTGTATTGCAAAATCCGTGAGATGAAATATACAATGGTCCGGTCAGACCTGAATTGATTGATTTATTGTTTTCAAAATGCGCAATTAACGCATAATCCTCCCTTCAAAATTTGAAAATCCTTACACGAAAGATTTTCTTCAGTCTTTTTTTAATTATAGGCATAGGAGCTGTATTTTATTTTAGCTGGATACCCCAACCCGATTTTAGAAAACTTTCGTTTATCCAGGCTGGCTGGCAAACTGGAGTAATACACGATACATTACGAACTGGCATACCATTTATTTTTCTCGGGCTTTATTCAGGATTATGGTTGAATTATTCAAAAGGTACCCTGATCCGGTGGCTTTTTGCCTGGTTTGCATTTGTATTAATTGCCGTCGTCGCGGAAACCGGTCAGCTTTTTTTACCTCGGCGTCTTTTTACTGGCGTGATATTATATGGGGATGCGCCGGCGCTTTGTGTCGATTGCTTACTGCTGCTATTTTCTATAGACTTATTAAAATAATCTTTCGGTTTTTTTTTATCTAAACCCATAATTTATAACAAAAAAAATCTTTCCAATGAGGATCATTATTTACGGAATAAATTATACGCCTGAACTTACAGGCATTGGTAAATACACCGGTGAAATGGGCACATGGCTTGCAAATGCGGGGCATGAAGTAAGTGTCATAACGGCAATTCCATATTATCCAGAATGGAAAATTCATGAAAAGTACAAAGGAAAACTGTGGCACCGGGAATATATTGAGGGCGTAAGAGTATATAGGTGCCCTCTATATGTGCCTAAAAAACTAACACCAGTCAAACGTATTCTGCACGAGCTTTCATTCCTTTTAAGTGCATTCCCAATTTGGTTTTTTACTTTGTTTCAAAAGAAATACGATACCGTCATCTGCGTATCACCCCCTTTTATGTTGGGTTATTGCCGGTTTTATACTCCAAAATAAGAAATTCAAAACTCATATCACACGTGCAGGACCTACAATTGGACGCAGCAAAAGAATTAGGCATGATTAAAAACAATTTTTTTCTGAACAGTATGTTCCGGGCAGAAAGGTTTATTATGAAAAACAGTAAAATCGTTTCCACAATTAGTCCGGGAATGCTGAAAAAAATTATGTCAAAAGAAGTGAAAAAATTAAAAATTGTCCTACTCCAAATTGGGTAGATGAACAAACTATCAAACCCATGATTAAAAGTGAATCACTTCGTAAAGAATTCGGTTTGAAAGAAGATGACAAGGTTGTTCTGTACTCGGGAAATCTTGGAGAAAAACAGGGATTGGATGACATTATTAAAGCAGCCATGTATTTTATTCTACGCAAAGATGGTATTCATACTAGTGGGGAACGGAAGCGGAAGGGAAAAATTGGAAAATGCCGCTAAAGAAGCAGTCTCACAGACGTCAAATTCTTTCCTTTACAATTGTATGAAAAACTTTCGGAGTTATCGGCCATTGCAGACGTTCATCTGGTTATTCAAAAAAAATCAGTCTCAGACCTGGTAATGCCAAGCAAATTAATCAATATTATGGCGACAGGAGGTTGTCCGATAGTAACCGCACAAAAAGGTTCAACGTTGTTTGATATTGTAAGCAACCACAATGTCGGAATACTGATAGAACCGGAAAACGTGTATGAATTGAAGATGGGCATTGAGAAGGCTCTGGAGACAGATTTACAAGTTTACCGTATGAATGCGCGACAGTACGCCGAAAAATATTTGTCCAAGACTAGCATTTTGCAGAACTGGGTAAGTAACCTGGTTTAAAGGTCAACGTGGATCGAATCCCCCTACTTTATTTTTTTAATCTAATTGTATTTTATAAATCGTCGTTTTATTAATTCCTTCAGGTTTCTATAGCCAGGCTCGACCTGTTAACCTTGAATTTGGCGATATTATTAATTCATATCGTTCTCCGTGAAAAAACTTCTGTCGACTCCTTTACCAGTTATTTCAGATTTTGGCTTTTTCTGAATATGTCATGGCTGGTTTTATGTTGGATTACCGCTATTTATGATGAAAACCATATTTTATCTTTTGAAATATTTTCTAGGAAAACATTCCCGGTATATTTTACCTGGTTGGCTCTAGCCATGGTATACTTGTTTTTTACAAGGGAGATGGAAATATCGAGGATTTTTATCATCGTCACCATTTCATTATGCGGTATCTATTTTTTGATCAATAGGCTCATTTACCTGATGATCTGGCATTATTTCCGAAGGGTCAGCGTTTTTCAAAAAAAGTATTGATCCTTGGCTATAATCCGTTGTCAAAAAAATTGGCCAGTTATCTGGAAAGAGAAAGCCTGAATTTCAAAATCTTCGGTTTCTGTGAAGACGGTAATAAAGTGACTGAACTATCCCACTATCCTATCTTGAGCAACATCCGGAATGCCATGCAATTGTCCAAACAGATGAATATCAATCAGATATATTCCACCATTGGCCCTGAACAGGAAACAATCATTTACGACCTTATGCGCCAGGCTGATCAGGCCTGCGTAAATTCCATATCATACCAGACCTTTCTTTCTTTATTAAAAAGCCCATCCATATTAATACTCTCCGGGACATACCTATTCTTTCCACACGAAGTGAACCGCTGGATGATGTAAGCAGTCGCGGCATAAAAGAATTTTTGATATTATAGTGAGTATTTTTGTAATTGTTTTTATTTTATCCTGGATGGTCCCATTATTGGGAATTCTCATTTGGCTCGAATCCAGGGGATCTGTTTTCTTTATCCAAAAACGTACCGGCAGAGATAACTACCCATTCTCCTGCATAAAATTCCGGAGTATGAAAATTAATTCGGATGCCGATATACGACAGGCGAATCGAAATGATGAGCGGTTAACCCGAATCGGTAGATTTTTACGCAGAACAAATCTGGACGAATTTCCCCAGTTTTTCAACGTATTTAAGGGAGAAATGAGCGTGGTAGGCCCCAGACCCCATATGCTCCGGCATACGGAAGATTTTTCTAAGATGATGGACCAATATATGGTAAGGCAATTTCTGAAGCCAGGGGTGACCGGATGGGCACAGGTAAATGGGTTTCGGGGTGAAATCAAAGACAAAGAACAACTCTGTGGACGTATAGAACATGAATATTTGGTATATGGAAAACTGGAACATATGGCTCGACATTCATATAATGGCAAAGACCATCTACCGAATGTTCAAAGGAGACCAGAATGCTTTTTGATATGTAAACGCATTGTTTCCGATTATTTTAAAAGCGGGCATTATTTCGAATTTTTAAACTTCGATTCCATCGCATCTCTTACATTTTAAAGAAGTCAAAAATCAGGATCTCTTTAATATAAACTGGTATAAGCAGATTGATCATCTGCCTTTATCTTGATGATCAGCTTATCGCAAGGACTTAAATCCCGGTGTTTGTCCGATCAAAATTTTAAAATCAAACTTAATCGATTGGCCCATAATTGTAAAAGCCAGTAATCACAATGTTTAACGGACTTTTCATTTGCACAATATTTTTGCGGAGAGGGCGGGATTCGAACCCGCGATAGCGTTTCCACTATACACACTTTCCAGGCGTGCTCCTTCAACCACTCGGACACCTCTCCTTCCGCTTAAGGGATCGCAAAAATAAGGTTTCAAAACGTAGCTTTCGAATCTTTTTGGGCAATCATCTGGCAGTCGGCTTACGAAATATTTTCTCCGCATTTTCAGTTGTTTTGGCTGCAACTTCTTCGATGCTTACATTTTTAATTTCAGCTAACTTTTGTGCTACATATACAATATAACTGCTTTCGTTTAGTTTACCTCTAAAGGGTACTGGCGACAGGTAGGGTGCATCAGTTTCTAAAACAATATGCTCCAACGATATAAATTTTAAAACTTCGGTCAATTTACTTTTCTTATAAGTAATCGTTCCCCCAATTCCGAGATAAAATCCAAGTGCAACTATTTCTTTAGCTGAATTTTCATCGTCATTAAAACAATGGAAAATACCTCGAAGATTTCCATTCTGGTGCTCCCGGACTACCCGAATGGTATGTTCCATAGAATCGCGGGAGTGGATTACAATGGGCAGGTCCAAAGACATCGCCCATTCCACCTGCTGATGAAATGCCAGGTATTGCTCTTTTTCAAAACTCCGATCCCAATAAAAATCCAGACCGATTTCTCCGATCGCGGCAAATGGCCTGCCAGCAAGACTTTGCTCAATATGCTGCAGGGCATCTTTGAAGTCAGACTTCACTGAACAGGGGTGCAAACCCTGCATAGCAAAACAAATGTCCGGATAACGCTTTTCAAGCTCCAGCATAGAGGCTTCACTTTGCCTGTCAATGGCCGGAAGATAAAACCGGGTTACGCCGGCAGACGCAGCTCTTTGCATGATATTTTCAATATCTCCTGCGAGCGCCTGGTCATATAAATGACAATGTGTATCAATCAGTTCCATAAAAAATTTGAGATCGGGCCCCTCCTGGAAAAGGTGAATTTTTTAAAAAAAGGCAGGTACGGGTAAACACCTGGCCTAATTTTAAACAACATCTTTTACCATATATGGTTCATCCTCCTGCGCGGTTGACCGGATGTATTCCCATGGTTATCTGCGAAATATGTTTGGTGAATCAAAAAAAGTTCTACCTTTAAATCAGTTTTCATAGGGTACGGATTAAAAACGGGCCAGGGTGTCTACCCCGGCCCAATTTTTTTTAACGGCATTCCGGCGACATATCTCCAGTTTTTCATTATTTATTTTATTGTTTCAAAGTAGAAACCTTCACCGGAAAAATACGCTAGTACAATAGGCAAAGCGACTCGTAAAACCTGTAATGCCTTGGCACTATCGTGAAAAACAATAATACTTCCCGGCTTCGAATTTTGAATAACTCTTTCGGCTGCCTGCCTTCCATTTACAGCAGGATCAAAGTCGCCCGCCAATACGTCCCACATCACCACTTTGTAATGTAATTTATTAATCAGATGCCGTATCTGAAAAGCGGTAGCCCTTCCATAAGGCGGTCTGAACAAGTTCGAATCGATGAGTTCCCGCGCTTTTTCAATATTCTCCAAATACGTTTTGTTTTCTGTTTTCCATCCATTCAGATGATTTTGGGTATGATTGCCTACCCGATGACCTTCCATCAGAATTCTTTTATAAAGAGAAGGTTCTGCCTGTACATTTTTTCCAATGCAAAAAAAAGTTGCCCTGGCGTTGTATTTCTTCAGTTCATCCAACACAAAAGGAGTAGCTGCACCGTGTGGCCCGTCATCAAAACTAAGAAAGATTTTTTTCTGCTTTGCCTCCGGCTTATAATCCCAGAGACAGGTAGGATAAAGCATTTTCAGCCAGAAGGGCGTCTTTGTAAAATAAAACATACCCAAAGTTACTCAGAAGCTATTGATATGTATAACCTGGCCATGCTGACGGAAGATCTTGCCATTATCTTTTAAAAATTGTTCCTGTGTGATTTTGTCCGTCAGTAGTTTATCCAAATAGATTTTTTCTTCTTCGCGCGTGATAGTAAGTGGCTTGCCCGTATATACCACCTGATCGCAATAACCTTTTAGTAAAGGATCCAGTTGATTAAAAAACAGGTAGTTGGAAGCAAAAACATCCGCTCCAATCACTTTGTCTCCGCTCATGCATACAAATCCAACAATTGTACTATCAGCAGATTTAAATTTTTCTTTAAAAAAATTATAGTACTCATCATTTAGTTGCATCATTTTCTTGTCCGCTATCCGGGACAGATAGGCTGAACTTTTACTGGGAATTTGGCCCTGGCCCAACTGACGGTTAATTTCCCGCCATATTAGTACCTGATTCTTATTTATATCTACTACTTTTCGCAGATCCTGGTTTGCATAATTCTGGTAAGAAAACTTTTTCTCCTTATCACTCCATCTGAGTTCTTCAACGCACATGACAGATACGTATTGGTCCCTGCCATTTGGTTCTAGTAAAGTATCCTGGGTGAAAATGCGGTCCTGCCTGCCACCCGAAATCAATTCGCCGGATGAGATATAAATCATCTGGTCCGAATGATTATTTATCCGCAGAAAATGTACATTTTCAGTAGAAGCAGTACCTCTTTCAGAAATGGTCGCAATCCCCTGTTTCACTGCCTGACTCAGGGAAATCGCATGGGGTGCATTATTTCCAAATCCATTTTTCGGACGGATCGGTATTATTCTGAGGTTTTTATATTCAATGGCTGAATCGTAATCAACATAAACATTGTCATAGGTTATCTCCTGGGCATGAAGTATCTGGCTCAGCAGTAAGCATACAATGGTTACATAAAATTTCACAGGTGAATATACTATTTCAGTGATCATATTGCAACGGGAAACACGGGCTTTAACAAAAATTCGCCCCGGCTTTTTGACCCTGATCCGGGTTGCAGCCTCTTTGATTATCTTTGCCTCCCATGGAAAAAAAGGTTAGGGTGCGATTTGCACCGAGTCCCACAGGCGGTCTGCACCTGGGTGGTGTACGTACCGTATTATACAATTACCTGTTTGCAAAACAGCATCAGGGTGATTTCATTTTGCGCATCGAAGACACTGACCAGAACCGGTTTGTAGCCGGGGCAGAAGAGTATATTTACGAAACGCTGAATTGGTGCGGGCTGGAGCCCGATGAAAGTCCGCTAAAAGGTGGCCCTTTTGCGCCTTACCGCCAGAGTGAAAGAAAAGAAATTTACCGTGAATATGCCGAAAAGCTGATCGCAAATGGATGGGCCTATTATGCTTTCGATACCGCAGAAGAACTGGAAGTCATGCGAACCAGTCACCGGACCATCACCAATCCCGCTCCCCAATATGATCATCAAACACGCATGTATATGCGCAATTCGCTCAGTATTGGACCCGAAGAGACGGAAAAATTACTGGCGGCCAAAACGCCTTATGTTATACGGATTAAAATGCCGGAAAACGAGGTCCTCCATTTAAACGATATGATTCGCGGAAGGGTTGAATTCAATACATCTCTTGTCGATGACAAGGTTCTGCTCAAGGCAGATGGTATGCCGACCTATCATCTCGCCGTGGTGGTAGATGATTTTCTGATGCAGATAACGCATGCTTTCCGTGGTGAAGAATGGCTGCCCAGTGCCCCTGTACATGTTTTATTGTGGCGATATTTGTTTGGTGAAGTGAATATGCCTGCCTGGGCTCATTTCCCTTTAATATTGAAGCCCGATGGAAATGGAAAACTCAGCAAAAGGGATTCCGAACGCCTGGGCATTCCAATTTTTGCAATGGCATGGATTGATCCGGTATCGGGTGAAAACATTTCAGGCTTCCGTGAAAAAGGATTTCTGCCGGAAGCATTTGTGAATATGCTGGCCGTACTCGGTTGGAATGACGGAACCGAACAGGAAGTTTATTCTATCGAAGAACTGAAAGAAAATTTTTCGATAGAGCGTGTCCATAAGGCTGGCGCTAAATTTAATTACGAAAAAGCAAAATGGTTTAACCAGGAATGGATTCGAAAAATATCCATAGAGGAGCTAAGTAGTTTAGTCAGAAAAATTTACAATGACCAACAGATTACGATCCCGGACGAATCATATCTCCGGTCTGTTATCACACTGATCAGGGACCGTTGTCATTTGCTTCCGGAGTTCTATACACAGGGCTGGTTCTTTTTTACCGCGCCAGAACAATGGGACCTGGAAGCTCTGAAACCTAAATGGAATGCTGCCAAATCTACTTTCTTTAAAACCTATTCGAACACCTTCGGAAGCATCAACGATTGGAACGCCATAAACCTGGAGATGGCTTTTAAAGATCTGGCAAATACCCATGGCATCAAACCCGGGGAGCTTCAGCTTCCACTTCGTATTATGTTAGTAGGAGAAAAAACGGGGCCCCCTGTTTTTGAAATCGCATCACTACTGGGAAAAGAGGAAACAAAAAAACGGATCAATAGTCTACTTGACCAAATGGGAAATTGGTAGAAACTCAGAACTGACTGTAAAGAAACACAGGGTTATAAATTCATCTTTCCGAGAAAACTGTTGCGTAAATTTGGGTCATGGACAAATCTTTATCACGTCCGATCAGAGTTTTAGTTGCCAAAGTTGGACTGGATGGTCATGATCGCGGAGCAAAAGTAATTGCCACCTCACTGCGCGATGCAGGGATGGAAGTCATATATACCGGCCTGCGCCAGACTCCTGAAATGGTTGTAAACGCGGCGATACAGGAAGATGTTGATGCCATTGGCATCAGTATACTAAGCGGTGCACATATGACGGTATTTCCAAAAATCATTAGCCTGATGAAAGAAAATGATTTAACCGATGTATTACTGACGGGCGGAGGAATTATTCCCGAGGAAGACCGTATTCGTTTACAGGAAATCGGCGTAGGAAAACTATTTGCCCCAGGTACTCCGACCACAGATATTTCAACCTATATCCTGGACTGGGTCACTGAGAACAGGAGATAACTATAAATGATTCATATGTACGAAACGATATCAGCTGAACTGACAGACAAAATCTATATTATCACGATCAATCGTCCCGACAAATTAAATGCATTGAATAAAACCGTCATTCGCGAATTGGGAGAGGCGGTTGACGAAGTATATGAAAACCCGCTTATTCGTGCTGCCATCATTACCGGCTCTGGCAGCCGGGCTTTTGCTGCGGGTGCGGATATTCGTGGATTTGCCGGTCTCAGTAAAGAGGAGGGCATGTCGCTCGCAAAACAGGGCATGGATGTATTTTTCAAGATTGAAAATGCGCCCAAACCTATCATTGCTGCCGTAAATGGATTTGCATTGGGCGGTGGTTGTGAACTGGCTATGGCCTGTCATTTCAGAATATGCAGTGAAACAGCCCAATTCGGACAGCCTGAGATCAACCTTGGTCTGATTCCCGGTTACGGCGGAACCCAGCGTTTAACAAAATATATCGGAAAAGGACCGGCCCTTGAAGTTATACTTACGGGAAATACAATCAGTGCCACGCTTGCATTACAATATGGGTTGGTCAATCATATTACGTCACCGGAAGAACTGATGAATAAGTCTAAATCGATCCTTCTTCAAATTATCACTAAAGCTCCATTGGCAATTAGCAAATCAATCGCTGCGGTAAATGCTGCAGATGGTAACAGTGATGGATACTCGCTTGAAACCAGACTTTTTGGAGAATGTTTTGCAACCGAAGATATGAAGGAAGGTATTACGGCTTTTCTGGAAAAAAGATCCCCTGTTTTTCAGGGCATTTAGTTTATGCCAATAGGTATATAAAGTTTCTGTTCGTCATCCTCCAATTACACGAACAGGTAATTGACTTAACCCATTCTGCAGTTTAACTTACCGGTAAATAATCCATGCTTGTCAAAGCCTTTGGAAGTGCGGTATATGGTGTAGATGCCATTACAATTACAGTAGAAGTAAATGTAATGAAGGGTAAGAATTACTTTATAGTAGGATTACCTGACAATGCCATTAAGGAAAGTCTTCAGCGTATTGAAAGCGCCCTGAAAACGAATGGATTTTTAATGCCCAGAATTAAGCTACTGGTGAACCTGGCTCCGGCAAATATCCGTAAGTCCGGTTCAGCTTTTGACCTGCCCATTGCGATCGGAATTCTTGCTGGTAGTGGCCAAATAAAAAACCCTGACCTTCTGAAGCATCTTATCATAATGGGTGAGCTAAACCTGGATGGAAATATACTTCCCGTGAAAGGAGTACTTCCTATGGCGATCCAGGCCCGCAAAGAAAAATTTAACGGATTTATCGTTCCAAAATCAAATGGTGCAGAGGCAGCCATCGTAAATCAATTGGCTGTTTATCCGGTTTCACATATCCGTGAAGTAGTTGAATTTTTAGACGGCAGACTTCAAATAGAACCACCGGATTCCGGTACCCGGCAGGACTTTTTTGCGAACCAGTATCATTTTGATATTGATTTTAGAGATGTACGCGGTCAGCAAAATATCAAAAGGGCTCTTGAAATAGCTGCAGCAGGTAGTCATAATGCCATTCTGATTGGTCCTCCTGGTTCCGGAAAGACGATGCTTGCTAAAAGAATCCCTACCATTCTTCCACCTTTAAATCTGCAGGAAGCACTGGAGACAACGAAAATCCACAGCGTAGCGGGAAAGTTACAGCCCGATACCATGCTGGTTGCCCGTCGCCCGTTTCGGTCACCGCATCATACCATTTCTGATATGGCGTTGGTTGGTGGAGGCGGAATTCCCCAACCCGGAGAAATCTCCCTGGCCCATAATGGTGTTTTATTTTTAGATGAACTACCAGAATTCAGAAGATCGGTTTTGGAAGTGATGCGTCAACCCATGGAGGAAAGACGGGTGAATATCAGTCGCGCCAGAATGAGCATCGATTTTCCCGCGAGTTTTATGTTATTAGCCAGCATGAATCCCTGCCCATGCGGTTTTTATAACCACCCGGAAAGGGCCTGTAGTTGTCCGCCAGGTGCTGTTCAGAAATATCTAAATCGCATTTCCGGACCGCTACTCGATAGAATTGACCTGCATGTGGAAGTTACTCCGGTGGGATTCAATGAGTTGTCTTCCCTTGACCCTGGTGAAACATCAGCTGTCATTCGGGAGCGGGTAATAAGGGCCAGAGAAAAACAATATCGGCGATTTTCAGATCTAGCGGGAGTCTATGCGAATGCCCAAATGGATAGCAGCCTGCTAAAGAAAATATGCCGGATAGAAAGAGCCGGGTCATCCATATTAAAAATTGCGATGGAAAAGTTGAATTTATCTGCAAGGGCATATGACCGAATTCTCAAGGTGTCGAGAACCATCGCCGATTTAGATGATCAGGAGGAAATCAAAACAGAACACCTGGCGGAAGCGATTCAATACCGAAGTCTTGACAGGGAATCCTGGGCGGGATAACTATCTAAGGTTTTCCAGGAGAAATTTGGTTTCACTCATATTCAGACGTTCCAACTGTTTTAATTTGATGGTTCTGAACGAGAAAATACTCTTAATTGTTTGGCTCGCAGTAATCCGGAGAATTTTAAAATCCAGGGAAGGACGGGCATTTCGAATGTAGAATGCGTCCCATTGATAACGATGGAAGATGCTTAGGAAGTTATCTGTTCTGCCCCTGTAGCCCTTAACCTGAGCCATACCGGTGATGCCGGGCTTTGCACAATAACGTAGAGGATAGTTTGAAACGGTGATACTGAATTCCTGGTCGTCTTTCTTCATAAACGGGCGAGGTCCTACGACACTCATGTTTCCGATAATAACATTCAGGAATTGCGGTAATTCATCCAGACTCGTAATTCGCAAAAAATGGCCAAGCCGGGTAATTCTGTGATCGTTATACATAGCTTGTTGAGAATCAGAGTGTTGATTCACAACCATCGTTCTTAGTTTATAGCAGCGGAAAGGTATACCCAGAAATCCAATACGAGTTTGAACAAAAAATACTGGACCTCTTGAGTCGAGTTTGATCAGGATCGCCAAAATGGGAATAAGCCAGCTTAGGACCAGGACTGTAACTAGTAAAGACACAACGACATCAAAAACACGCTTTCCAATAATGTAAAAAATTCCGGTAAAACGGGCTTTTACCTTCTTTTTCTTTATGAAACTCTTCTGATAATGTTTAACATAGTTCTTGGTAACGACGCCATTGGTCATAAGATATCAGGTTTATGCGATCAACAATTATTACCGCTCCGTTTAATTCAAATTTCCTGCCTTTTTAGCTTCCTTAGCATTATTTTAACAATAATGCGACTCCTTACAACTTGACAGAGATACCTTAGAAAAGGATGCTTTACAGATAAAAAATATAAATATAAAACCACCTAACGGCTAATTATGCAGTTTATTGCAAATTAGTTGTGTAGGGAGTTTTTTCTTTCTTAAACACCCTCTTTTCACCTAAATCATAAGTGTTTACACTTATGAAATTAAACGCGGTTGAACATTCTGTTAGATCCATAAATCCAGTCGTCTGCATAATCGATACACGTCTTGTTCCGGCAGCGCCAAAATTACGATTTTCCAGAAAGCGAATGACAGATTTTTTTGTTTTAAATTTTTATCTCCTGAACGTTTATATAAAAAATCATGGCATGATATAGCGACATGTTTCACCTTCGAAATCTTTTCAAAAGAGCCAATTAAAAGCCTTTCTGCGCCTTCAATATTCACCTTAAGTAATCCGACAGAGTCAATTTGGTTTTCTTTCATAAAACCATCCATTGTTATGGCCCTGACAGGCGTCCCTTTATCAGTGAAAACGGAGTTGGCAATATGATTTATTTGACTGTCATCAATAAATATTTGCCGGGTCGATCTGAAAGGGCCACATTGAACGGCCGGATATTATTCAAATGATTGCTATGAATATTTGCTTTCAATAATTCGAATGTAAAAGGGGATGCTTCTATCGCATAATCCCTCGCCATTGATACAACATGCATATCTAATTTAAAAACCAGGCACAAAAAATAGATTTTTAGAAACTTTTTCATTAACATAAAGACCTTAAAAATAAACTACCTTTGCGAACCCGGAATTATGAATCATATATTCGTCAGATCTGCAGCACATTCACAAGCATCTACCTTTAACCAGTTTCCAAAATCTCTTCAGATGCAACACCCTGTCTGCTGAATATTTAAAACCCAATAGTTAACTAGTAAAATGAAAATAGGCATCCTGGGCACAAGAGGTATTCCCAATCAGTATGGAGGTTTTGAGCAACTCGCCGAATATTTATCTGTGGGATTACTTGAAAAATCTTTCGAAGTGTATGTTTATAATACCCACAACCATTCATATCAGGAAAAAACCTGGAATGGCGTTCATATTGTACACTGTTTTAATCCGGAGGAAAAATTAAAAACGGCCGGTCAGTTTATATATGATCTCAATTGTATCCGGGATGCCCGCAAAAGAAATTTTGATGTATTACTTATATTGGGATATACCAGCATATCGATCTGGGGAAGGTTATTTCCTAAAAAAGCCACCATTATTATAAATATGGATGGTCTTGAATGGAAGAGAAACAAGTATGCCGGGAGGATTCGAAAATTTTTATTTTACGCGGAAAAGCTGGCCGTAAAATTTTGTGATTATTTTATTGCGGATTCACTCGCCATTCAAAAATATCTACAAAGTAAATATAATGTGCCGAGCACATTTATTGCATATGGGGCTGAGATACCCGGTAAGGCTGAGGAGTCTGACCTGGAAGAAAAGGGATTGGTTAAACATAACTACTTTCTGATTATTGCGCGCATGGAGCCAGAGAATAATATTGAAATGGTACTTGATGGATTTTCATCCAGTAATTCAAACAAGAAGATGATCGTTATCGGAAATCCGACGAATCATTTCGGTCATTATCTGCAAAATAAATTTCGTCATGATACAAGAATCATATTTATAGGCGCTTTATACGACAAGGCTAAATTACATTCGCTGAAAGCCTTATCAACTTTGTATTTTCACGGCCATAGTGCAGGCGGAACCAATCCTTCATTACTGGAAGCAATGGCAAGTGGTGCACTTATCGCCGCAAATAACAATGAATTCAACGTATCCTTGTTGGGTAAGGATGCCTATTATTTCCTGGATGCCGAAGAAGTAAAACACCTGGTGGAAGAAGTTTCCCACGGTGCCAAAGAAAATGCCATGATAGAAAATAATGTTCGAAAAATACGCGAAGAATTTACGTGGTCTAAAATTATAGACCAGTACGCAGATTGTATAGACGAATGTTACAGTGATAAAAATACGGGACTGACGCTCGTTCGACCCTAGCCCATTCAATATCAGAAAATTAAAATATACCCGGGACGCCTGCATAATATACTTCATTAAAACATCATGACACTTCCTGTTATTTCAATCATAACCATCGTTTTTAATGGGGAAAAATATCTGGACCAAACAATCCGAAGCGTCCTGGATCAGAATTATCCTTCTGTTCAGTACATTATCATAGACGGCGGCTCAACCGACAATTCTATAAACATTATCAAAAAATATGAGAAGGACCTATATTTCTGGATCAGTGAAAAGGATAATGGTATCAGCGATGCATTTAATAAAGGAATAGCACGCGCAACCGGTGATATTATAGGCATTATTAATGCCGATGACTGGTATGAACACAATACTTTCGAACGGGTTGCCCAGTCAAATGGATGACGCAGACATTTGTTTCGGAGATGTACAATTTTGGAAAAACGGCGAAAAGGAATTTATTCAAAAAGGAAATTTGAAATTTTTAAGTAAAGAAATGACGATCATCCATCCCACCGTATTCGTGAAAAGGAAAATGTATGAAACCTTCGGAGGGTTTGATCTGCATTACCGTTGTGCGATGGATTATGACTTGCTGCTGAAACTGAAAATTAATAATTGCCGGTTCATATATCTTCCTTTTATCCTGGCCAATATGCGATGGGGTGGCTTGAGCGATTCTTCATGGAAAATCGGTTGCAGGGAAACACTGGAAATAAAGAATAAATATTTTCCGGAACATAAACTACGCCATCGGATTTATTATCTAAAACACATATCAGCGATCCAGACGGCCAAAACACTTTCTCAGCTGAAACTTGGGTTTATCACGCGGATCTATAGAAAGCTATTTGCTCCTGTAAAAAAAGTCTATAATAGTTAAGCTACTTTTTGTCCGTGTTCGCTTCCTTTGAATATAAACAGAGGAAAAAAAACAAAAAGGATCACACCATACTGTGTCTTTAAAACGGCATCTGCAAAACAGTAACAAAGAAGTAAAATCGTCAGCACAATCATGGAGCGATTTCGTGATTTTTTTGCAAGCCGGATCATACCTGCGCATATCAGTATGAAAGCAGCAAGACCTGGAATGCCGGTCTCAAGTAATGCCTGAAGAAACTGATTATGTGTGTGGTAGTCCAGGTACCCCTTTCGGTTATCGGGTAAACCACCTGTAAACATTTTCAACTTTTGATACTTCGTATTGAGCAGATCCTGGGCATCTCCCGGACTGACGCCTAAAAGCCATGCATGATTTTCATTTAATATCTCATATGCAAATCTCCAGGATATGAGCCTGAATTCAACACCATTAAAATAGTCTGCCGGACTGAATTCATTCTTTTCGATAAATGATATATTGCTTTGCATTTCCTCCGAAACGCGTTTCCGTAGTGGAGAGTTCGTAGTGAAAATAATGATTAGTGCAGCAAGAATGGTAAGCATGGCTCCCATCCGGTGAGACAGCTTCCTAAAAAATTCATTTGTGCAAATAATCAGGTAAAAAATATATAACAAAAATACTGCGATAACCAATTTAGAGGACAAAAGGAACAGGAAAACCGTGAAATAAATTAAAAGAAATAATACAAATTGACGATTTTTAATATTTTCATGCGTGGTGTTTTCTTCAATCAGGAATAGAATCCCGATAAAAACAAGAACAGAATACTGTATCGCATGACCTGAATAAATATATACCAGTGGATGATAGAAGAAAAAACTTGTATTCCCAGTATGAACATACAATTGCCAGGCATGCACCAGGGCAATGACAGACGCGATAAACAATATCGCGGTATACCATTTCATGAGCATTCCGTAATTCTCCCTGTTAACCATCGGGCTGTAAAAAACGGCCACCGGTATTGCGAGTAGTCCCAGGTTTATTTGCTGAATAAACAGGCCTGCATTTGTATTGTGGGTATATAATAATGCAAATCCCTGAACTATAAAATACAGGAAACACCCGGCATTAAAAAAGTTTACGAAATTCCTGTTCCACCACCTGCCCCGACTAACAGGATAATATAATAATGCAAAGCCTAATAAGACGATTATAGTTATACTGGCAAGAATCCTGAAAGAGAAAATGATGCTGATAAAGAAAACTATCGTCACGAACTCATACAGCCTACTCAGTAAATAAGTCTCCCGAATTCTTTTCATATAAGGATGCGTCAAATATATATCTATACCTTCATCTGAAAGTCTACTGTTGCTTACATATTCAAAGCTATCTTAACTCCATGACCGGCAAACCGGTCAATCTGTAATTCAGTCAGTCAGATCATTTGAGCATAATTGATATTATTTGTTACTTTTGACAGAATTAAAAAAAAAAATTACACCTTAACTGCTTGATTTCCCGAAAGATATCGACATGAACGAAGAAAACATCAAAAGCGAAGACAATATACACCTGCCCCCGTTAAAAAAAATCGCGATTCAATTCCTTCGTTCCTTTTTCTCGGTTATCGATCTGTCTGCAGAAGTGATCCGGAAAAGTAAACTGCTTCTTCTCACAGGACTGATTACTGGTCTTGCGGTGGGATTCTCCTATTATTCTTCGCGGCCGCCCTATTTTGAAGTATCAATGATCGCGGAATCTTCAGCAGCCTATCGTAAGACTTTCTCCGAGATGATAAAGTCTTTAAACGTGCTCATCGGTTCCGGCTCTCAGGGAAAATTGGCTGCCGAACTTGATATCAGCGAACAGCAAGCCAGGCAGATTAGCCTTATAGAAATGACTGGATTATCCAATGAATCCCTGGAAAATGACACGTCCACTAAATACAATCAGCCGTTTAAAATCATCGCCCGCATTCACAATCCCAGTTTGACAGACACTTTTCAAAATGCCATTGAAAAATATTTCGATAATAAACCAGCACTGAAAAGGATAAAAGATGATCAGGTTCGATTCTATAATGAAAAACTGGCTTATACGGATAAAGAACTGGCAAAACTGGATACCCTGAAAACAGAGTATAACCGTTTTTTAGCTTCCTCAAAGATTACAACCACTTATTATAGTAATGATGTCGATCCCTCGACTATATACAAGCAGTCAAATGAACTGATCAATGAGAAGGGAACCATAGTGTACTGGCTCAGCACAAATTCGAAACCGGTCCAGGTAATAGATGAATTTAAAAGTCCTGTAGCACCGCAGTCATATTCACTTATCAAATCACTAACTTTTGGTGCACTGATAGGCCTCTGCATCTGTTTCCTCCTGGGTTTGTACCTGGAACTTTACCGGAAAACCAGGAATTATAAAGGGAACATATAGCTCTAACCATCCAGACAACCTTTATACCGGCATGCCGATAAAACTATTCTTATCATTGAAAAATTGGGTTGCTCAATACAGGAACAACCTCTTGATTAATCGCCTGTTTGCAGTTCTTAGCATTGATATCCTGGTAAAATTAGCGGGTGTTATACTGCTCCCGGTATATTTGAGACTGATGACCCAGGACGAATATGGCCTGTATGGTTATCTGCTGTCCATTATCTTCACGTTCTCTGTGGTTTTGAATTTCGGTCTTTATATCCCAATAAGCAAGTTCTATCACGACTTTGAAAACGAAGAAGACAGGGGACGCCTTTTGTTTACAGTCTTTTGTCTGCTGGCGGTTATTTTGACCCTTGTCATTTTCCCGATTTATTTCTTTAACTGGGATTATGTTCTGGTAAAAATTCTATTCAAAAACCAGATCCATTATGCCGAATACAGGGGATCCGTATTATTGGCGTTGGTTGTCACCATCGGTAACTTCATGCTTACCAATTTTTTGTTTACATCAGAAAAAATAAAACAGCTCAAACAGTATAATTTTCTAAGGATCATTTGCATAAATATTTTTGCAACGACTTTTTTATTTATCCTGAAGAATCACGACCGGGTCAGGGTCCGCCTGGAAACCACCTATCTCGTAGAGGGAATTCTTTTCCTGAGCTTCGTTTTTATTTTTATAAAGGAAGTCCGGACTCGTTTCAGCCGTAAAATTGCGCTGGCGGGTCTTAAACTCGCTATACCTGTTATGATGTCTGCTGTATATGGTATCATTATCAATTTCAGTGATAAATTCTTTCTTGAGAAATACGGATCTTTCAAAGAGATGTCTTATTATTATCTGGCTGTGTCCTGTGCCGGTGTGATCCCGATGATTTTTGCTTCTTTTCAAAATGCATGGCTTCCCCTTTTTCTGAAAGAAAAGGATCTCCTGAAAAATGTGGCGAAAACAAATAAACTAATCATACGGCTTTTTGTGATTTTTGCCGTGCTTTCCTGCTCAATTCAGATTTTTGTGTGGGTTATCCTTTCATTGGGGATAATACAAAGTAAATATCATGAAACACTTTACATTCTGCCAATGCTTTTGATATCCCAGATTCTGTCGGCACTTACACCACTTTATACCAATTACCTGGTTTATTTTGAAAAAACACATGTGGCTTCAATCACGGGCCTCTTTGTATGTTGCATCAGTTTAGGTCTCAGTCTATGGTTAATTCCACGTTTTGGTGTGTATGGCGCCGGTGCCGTATCCATTGCATCAAACGCCTGTTATTTTGCTATTTATTATTTTATCATACGTTTCTATATTCAGAAAAAAACGAACGAAATTCCAGTTATCATTCCATAATCGTCTTTCTATGCCAATTCCAGACCCTGTCATTTATCTGAAAAAAACTTTGAGAGCACTCTGGAACAGACCCCGGTGGAACACTTTCATCTCATCGGTGAAATATTACACTGACTGGCGTGAACACCTGGCACCCGATCGGAATTCGGTGAATGACAAAAGCCCCTGGATGTGTTTTTCAGCAGTGCGTTTCTTAAAAAAAATAACCCGGAAAGAAATGAGGGTATTTGAATACGGCTCGGGTGGATCCACCCTGTTCTGGATATCGAGAGTCCAGGAGCTCGTTTCTGTGGAACACGATACTTCCTGGTATTTGATTATGAAAAAACAGTTTGACGGGCAGGCCGTTCAAAATTTAAAATACCTTCTGGTGGAACCTGTAATCGACACGCGATTTGGTGAAAAAAGATTTGAAAATCCGGACGATTATATTTCTGCTGACCCCGCCTACAAGGGCAAAAATTTTGAGCAATATGCAAAATCTATAGACTCATATCCGGACAACTATTTCGATGTTGTCGTTGTGGATGGCCGGGCAAGAACTTCCTGCATCAAACATTCCATAAATAAGTTGAAAAAAGGAGGATATTTAATTGTGGACAATGCTGAACGGAAATATTATATGAACGCATTTGAATTCCCCAAACCGGCCTGGAAAGTGTATAACTTCGAAGGTCCTGTACCCTATGGCCGGGATTTTTCAACGACAACAATTCTTAAAAAAGAGCTTTGATGAAACTAGCCCCCATCATTATTTTTACTTATAATCGTCCGGATCATACAAGAAAAACAATAGAGGCGCTCCAAAAAAATGAGCTGGCTATGTTAAGTGATTTGTTTCTATTTTCCGATGGTTTTAAGAATGAAACGGACAAAATACAAGTATATAAAGTGAGAGAGTATCTCGCACAGGTTAACAATTTCAAGTCCGTTACCATTATTGAGCGGGAAAGAAATTTCGGGTTGGCCAATAATATCATTCATGGTGTGAAACAAATAATCGATTCTTACGGAAAGGTTATTGTGCTGGAAGATGACCTGATCACTTCGCCCTTTTTTTTAAAGTATATGAATGAAGCCCTGGACCTGTATGAACCAGCCGCTAATATTGTAAGCATTCATGGTTATGTATACCCCGTAAAGGCGAAACTGCCCTCAACCTTTTTTCTCATTGATCCGGGAAGCCTCGGATGGGGCACCTGGAAAGACAGGTGGGATCAGTATGATGCAAATGGAGCAAGGCTTTTTGAAGAACTCAAAAAAAGAAAACTTACAAATAAATTTAATTACGATGGCGCTTACCCATTTACAAAAATGCTTAAAAACCAAATTGAAGGCAAAAATAATTCCTGGGTAATACGATGGTATGCCTACGCGCTGCTCAATAAAAAGCTAACGCTTTATCCCGGAAAATCGCTTGTATTTCACAATGGCAGTGACGGCAGCGGAACCCATGAAGGCGCGTCAAATGTATTGGATGTTGAATTAAGCACGGAGCCTGTCCCGGTTATTGAACAGCAAACTGTGATTAATCAGGAGGCAAGAGAGGCTTTTAAGATATTCTTCCATTCTATCCGGGGTAGTTTGGTAAGACGTGCTTTCAGGAAAACCGGTAAAATCATTAAAAAATTAGCCGGTAGACTTCGGTCTTAACTTTTCAGGAGGATATTTCCGGGCATAGCAGGAGGATTATATTAGATTCCGGAAATCATAACGGAACCACTGACAAAATGGTGTTAAACATTCTAAAATAAACACTTTCATGCTCAATGGGATTTTGGGTTCATCAAGAAGATATCTGTTGAATTTACTCGACAGGCCGGCAGTTGTTTTACTATATCACCGGGTCACCTTATTAAATAATGATCCACAGCAATTAGCGGTCTCACCGGACAATTTTTATGAGCAAATCGGATTCCTGAGGAAAAACTGCTGTTTATTGAAAATTGAAGAATTTTCAGATTTCCTCCTCTCCGGGAAGAAATTACCCCCCAAATCAGTTGTAATTACATTCGATGACGGGTATCTTGATAATTATCATGAAGCGCTACCCATTTTAGAATCCCATTCCTGCCAGGCTTTATTTTATATAACCACCGGACAGATAGATACCCGAAAAGAATTATGGTGGGATGAACTCGAAAGAATTTTGCTTAGCCACAATAACCTTCCACGTGAAATAGCAATTCAGATCTCAGGAAAAACATATTCTTTTCCTACAAATAATTCTACAGAAAGAAAAAATGCTTATGATGCATTTCACCCTTTATTAAAATTTGCACCGGTCTCCGAACGGGACAAAACCATTGCCGAACTTCAACAGTGGGCCGGCCTGTCTGACACCGGCAGATCCACACATCGCCTTCTGACATCCGGGGAATTGGTAAAAATGAACGAATCTGCAGCTGCTGTTTTAGGTGCTCATACAGTCAATCATCCCGCATTATCTGTGTTGAAATATGAAGACCAATTAACCGAAATAGACCTTTCCAGCAAATTTCTGGAAAATGTCTTGAAACAAAAGATTGAGCATTTCTCCTATCCTTACGGTGGAAAGAATGATTATAATAAAGACAGCATCAAAGCATGCAGGGAAATTGGTTTTAAACTGGTATGTGCAAACAAATATAACCAGGTCCATAGCTGGTCAGATATTTTCCAGGTTCCAAGAATTTTAATCAGAAACTGGGACAAACATAGCTTTTCACAATACATTCCTAAATTCTTCCAATATTGATGAGAATTTTATTTATTAATACGACAGATTGCAAAGGAGGCGCGGCCATCGTCGTCCAAAGATTGTCAAAAGGACTGGAGGAATATTTCAGTGCTGAAACCAGTCTGCTGGTTAAAACCAAACAGGGAACCGATCCCGGGACCCATCAAATACTAAATCGCCTTCCCCCGGTAATATTTGAAAAAATTACCGATCGCCTGACACGGCCGTTCGGATTATTATATCAGTTTTTCCCATTCTCTTCCAGGAAGATAATAGAAATCACCCAGTCCTTCAAACCTGATATAATAAACCTCCACAATACTGTCGGGGCTTATTTTGAAACATCACTCGTAAAGAAATTGTCTCACATTGCCCCGGTTGTCTGGACGCTGCATGATATGTGGAGCTTCACCGGAAATTCTTCGCATGCGTTTAACAATGAATCCTGGAAACATCTCAGGAACGACAGGGAATTGACAAAAATTCCGCCTACGATTGGTATTAACACCGGATCCTTTTTATTGCGCCAAAAGAAAAGAATCTATCACGATTCAAATCTGACGATTGTAACTCCGTCCATCTGGTTAACGAACCTGGCGCGGCAAAGCCCCGTATTTGAAGGAATTTATATCGAACAAATTTACAATGGTGTAGACCTGGATGTTTACAAGCCGCAAAACAAACAGACGGCCAAACTAAAACTAAAGATACCGTCTGACAACAATACCATTATGTTCAGCTCACATTTTCTCACCAAACATAACCCATGGAAGGGCGGAACCGACCTGATTGAAATTCTCAGGAAAATAAATGCATATACCCGGAAAAAAATTACCTTTCTTGTACTTGGAGAAGGCAAAATCGATGAATTGCGCGCTTTTGAGAATTTCGATATCCAATATATGGGATATGTTAATGATGAAAGTAAAATAATAGATTGCCTGAACGCCTCTGATCTGTTCATTTATCCAACGCGGGCTGACAATCTTCCGAATTCACTGGTTGAAGCGATAGCCTGCAGCACACCATGTATTACTTTCGACATTGGCGGAAATAAAGAAATTGTTCGAAATAACTATAATGGAATTATCATAGAACCATTCGACCTGGAAAGTTTCGCGCGGAATACCATTTCCCTACTTGAAAATAAAACTAAATTAAACGAATTTTACCTGAATTGCGAGACTATGGCGAGAAAGCATTTTCAATTGGGAGCCATGATCGAAAGGTACAATACCCTATTTCAACAAATCATACAATCCCGCTAAATACAGTTTATGCTTGCCAAATTGAAAAATTATGTCAAAAATCTGATTGCTCCGGATCTGAAATATTCTTTACTGAAGACAACTGATAAACTGGAAAAGCTCGGAACATCTTATGGCGGATGGTTGATTCCGGTTAACTTGCTGACATCCGGATCAATATGTTATATGGCAGGCGCCGGAGAAGACATTTCATTTGATGTCGAACTCGCAAAAAGATTTCAATGCGATGTTTATATTTTTGATCCCACCCCCAGATCGAAGGCTCATTTTGACAAAGTGATACTTGCCGCAGACATGGGAAAACAAACATTTACCCATGCCAATATTCAATATTACTTGGATAAGAGCATCGTCACTCATCTGAAGTTTAAGGAAATAGGGATTTGGAAGAACCATGACATTTTAAAATTTTATGAACCAAGGGACAGCACTCATGTTTCTCATTCGATTACCAATCTTCAAAAAACGGACGGATATTTCGAGGCGCCTGTTGAGAGATTATCAGACCTCATGAGATCGTTAGGTCACGACCACATAGATATGTTAAAGCTTGACATCGAAGGGGCAGAATTTCCTGTTATTGATTCAATTATTGAAGATAAAATAGAAATCAGGATACTATGTATTGAATTTCACCTGGAGAAAGAAAAGGATTTCAGCCAGGTTCAGTCAACAATAAACAGACTGGAACAAAACGGTTATGCGGTAATTGCAAAAGAAGCTCTTGATTTTACTTTTATTAAAATATCGAAATAAATCTGCATGACTGATGGGATTAATATAAGTCAAGGAATGCGGATTAACAGATACCTGCCCATTATCACTCTCTACTTTTTCCTGAACAGCATCCTGCTTCCCCTCGGTCTTTTATACACATCTATACTCACTCCTTTTTTTCTTTTCTGGTTATACCGCCAAAATCAATTAAAAAATCTATGGTATTTCTTTTTATTTTCAATTCCTTTTGCCTGTATACATTATTTCCTTGGAGTTGATACCAGCTATTATCTAAAATCCTATCTGTTGCTTTTTTCGACATTTGTTTTCCTTTTATCAACTGTTGAATTTCTAAGGATTGCATATTCCTTAAGGACTATTTTCAGGAAAATATTAATCTTCAACTTCTTTCTGGTAATTATTGCATGCATTGCATTATTCATACCGCGGACCCGAGATTTATTCTGGTACGTATCCAATGTCTCCGAAGGGCTTCTAAAATTTCCACGCCTGCGTATGTTTACTTATGAACCGTCTTATTACTCCACCCTCCTGGTTCCCCTGGCTTTCTATTATTACCTGAAAATATTATTATTCAAATTTCCGAATGCCATTTTAGTTTTTGTCATGGTAAGCTTACCCCTTTTTCTGTCATTTTCGCTTGGTGTCATCCTGGGAATCCTGATCAGCTTTTTTATTCTCTTTTTCTCGAATATTAGATCTTTTCTTCTAAAAAAAAATATTGCACCATACTTTTTTCTTGCTTTAATATTCCTTGCGGTACTATTATTTATCCAGTACTATTTCTTTCCTGATAACCCTTTTTTATTAAGAATTAAAAACATTTATGAAGGAAGGGATACTTCTTTTAACGGCAGGACATTTGACTCCTTTTACCTCGCATTCAAAGTAGCCGGAATGAAAAGTCTTTTGTTTGGGGTAGGCCTGGGGCAGGTAAAATTGCTCGGCGTTGAACTTTGGAATACATTTTATCAGTCCACTTTTTCTATCAATGATGTCTCCATTCCGAATGCCGTAGCAGAAACATTTGCGATATATGGAATGCTGGGTCTGGTTTTTCGCTTCGGGCTTGAAATATATTTCTTCTTTCGTACAAAAGTATATAACAATTATTACCGCCTCGGCCTGTTTATTTTTATTTTCATCTACCAGTTTACAGGCAGTTATTTGTTCAACATTGCCGAATATGTTATTTGGGCTTTGGCGTTCAGCAATGTATTTGAGGAATTCAATAGAACAAATTCCCTGAAAAAAAACCTTCCATGAAAGTCGCATTTATTTCCCGCGCCTCGCTTTACAAAAATAAAGGCGGAGATACCATACAGCTTATCAATACAGCCGCTCAACTGAGAGCGCTCGGCATCGAAATTGACATTTTCCTTGCCAACGAAAAACCCGACTATGCGATATATGACTTACTTCATTTTTTCAACATTATTCGTCCCGACGATATTCTGCCACATATCTCAGGCAATGAGACGCCTTTTGTTAGTATCAACCATTTATGTTGACTATTCTGAATACGAGAAAAAAGCAAGAAAAGGGCCCGTCTGCAATCTTTCTCAAATATCTTTCTCCGGGACTTATTGAATATATGAAAGTACTAGCCAGATTCATAGTAAACGGCGAAAAAATAAAGAGCGCTTATTATCTTTTTAATGGACAGAAACGATCCATTCGGAAAATTGTAAAATTGGCCGGAATGCTTCTTCCCAATTCGAAAAGTGAATATGAAAGACTTTTTGATTTTTGTTCTATACATGCAAAATATAAAATTATTCCAAATGGTATTGATACGAAATCTATTCACTCCCGTAAATATCCCAGATAGTAAGAGATGACCGGCTAATACTCTGCGTGGCACGAATAGAAGGAATAAAAAATCAATTAAACCTGATTCGGGCAATCGCAAATACAAAATATCGCCTCGTTCTGGTTGGTGCAGTCTCGACGAATCAAATGAATTATTACAATCAATGTAAACAGGCGGCAGGTCCGAATGTTGAATTCGTGGATTTCATCGAGCAGGATTTACTGTTGGATTATTACCGAAAAGCGAAAGTGCATGTTTTGCCCAGTTGGTTTGAAACTACGGGACTCAGTTCGCTGGAGGCTGCTGCCATGGGCTGTAATATCGTAATTACCAGAAAAGGAGATGCATATGAATATTTCGAAAACGATGCGTATTACTGTGATCCGGAATCACCGGAATCGATATTTCAGGCTATTGATCAGGCTGCCAGCCATAAGATCACGGAAGGGCTTTCATCGAAAGTTCTGAATCAGTTCACATGGGAAATCGCGGCAAAAAAAACAATGGAAGCATATATCGAAATTCTCGGTAGCAGATCATAATTTGTTTTACTGCACTTTTTTCAACCAGAATGACCCGGGTACCTCATCCTGCATTTTTCCAAGAACCGGAAGTTTTGCAAATACTTCTTCTTGGATAATGGGATTTCAAATAATGAAGTGCTCCGATGATTTCAAATGAATGATTGCATGACAAAAAGGATTCCAGGATATACTGTTCGTTCCAAAACATTACATCATCTACCAGAAGTTCTTTCGGGTAATCCTTGGGTGAATAAATATCATGCACATGAATGACAACTCCTTTTTGTAAAACAGGCAGCAATTCAAGAAATTCAAACAATACATCTCCCTGCGGACGGGTCATATGGGAGGAATCGATAAAAAGTATATCGTTTTCACACAAGCGATTTGAAAAGGTCAGGTTTCAGATCTTCCACCAACTTTCTGATCACCTGTACACCCGTTTTTTCAAGCCAGGGCATCTCATAAGGTTCTATACAGATATGATCTGCCTTATAATCCGGTTTCTGAAGCCGGGCGTCGCTGACAGCTTTCTGGATCAGGAGCGTGGAATAACCGCTTCCGATTTCAATGATTTTGGACGGCAGGAAATTTCTCACCATACAATACAGGTATTCCGCATCTCCGGGCCTTAAGGAAGGATTATCATAATAAAATGAAAGAGCGTTGGCAGTCTTTTCAAAAGGAATGGCAGCCAGTTCGCTCTGAAAATGAAAATTATCCAACAGATCAAGCTGGGCTTTGTCATTCCAGTTAATACCCGGAAGATACCTGTCCCGGTCTAAAGGCAGTTTTAAAAGCCTGTCATCAAATAAAGGTTCGTAATAATGATTTGTAATAGGAAATACGCCCACTTTTTTAAATATCCATTTGCTCAAAGGCATGTTGGCAATTCTCATTTTCCGAATGGCAAATAACAGAACGGATGCAAGAAAGGTGAAAGGAGAAAGTAAAACATCCAGGATGGGATAGAGGGGTTTGAAAAATTTTCTCAGTTTGTATTTTGTCATCTTAAAAGTTTAGTACGTATAATCAACAATGACCCATCACCAATTATCCTGTTCCATATCAAAAAAATAAAGATAGCAGATAACCTCAATATCTCAATTTCACCCAGTTAAATCCGGGCATCTTATTATTTTTATCGAAATTGTAAGAAATTAACAGAATTCCGAACCAGTTGAGTCTGTAAATGTTATTTTGATTATATGAAGATATTGCTCACTTATTTAAAACCCTATAAATGGCTGGTAGGCCTTACATTATTCCTGGCCTTTCTAAATACCGGGTTTTCACTGATGGATCCAATTATCCTGGGAAAAATTGTAAACTTATCGAATGATTATGTTCAGGCAAATCGTTTACACCAGGATTTTTCAGCAGATCAGTTTTTCTATGCTTTTTCCTGGAAAAACCCGGGAGTAATCAACCTGCTTTTATTGTCAATACTCGTTGCGATGATCAGCCGGATTGCAAAAAACTTTCAGGATTACTTCATGAATGTTGTCATGCAAAAATTTGGAGCCAAGGTTTTCACAGATGGCTTACAGCAGGCGATGCGACTTCCCTATGAGGATTTCGAAGATCAGCGCAGTGGAGAAACGCTGGGCGTTTTACAAAAAGTCCGGACAGACACCGAAAAATTTATCAGTTATTTCATCAACGTACTATTCGGCGTAATCGTTGGAGTCATCTTTGTTTTTACCTATGCAGCGATTTTTATTCACTGGAGTATCCCAATCGTTTATCTGGTGGGTGTACTCCTGCTTACCTGGATCAGCAGCCTGCTTAGCAAAAAAATTAAAATCATTCAGAAAAATATTGTCAATCAAACGACGTCGCTCGCAGGTTCAACTACGGAATCCCTACGCAATATCGAACTGATCAAAAGTCTTGGGCTGGCACAGGAAGAAATAAACAGACTGAACAACAACACCTATAAAATTCTCGGCCTGGAGCTTACAAAGGTAAAACGAATACGCAGTATCAGCTTCGTACAGGGAACTTTTGTGAACACCCTTCGCCAGGTGATTCTATTCATTTTAATGTGGCTCATATTCAGACATATGATGAGTCCGGGTCAGTTGGTCACCATGCAAATATTTTCATTTTTTGTTTTTGGTCCACTACAGGATATTGGCAATATTGTGCTCTCCTATCGTGAAGCACAGGCATCTCTGAATAATTTTGAGGTGTTGATGAAAAAAGTCCCCGAACCTGAAGCGGCCCACCCCCAGCACCTGGGTAAAGTGGAAGATCTCCGTTTTCAGGATGTTGTTTTTAAACATAAAACGGCTCAGCATTACGCCATAGACAAAATAAGCTTTGGTGTGCATGTAGGTGAAACGATCGCTTTTGTGGGGCCATCTGGTTCAGGCAAGTCGACACTTATGAAACTGCTTGTTGGTCTCTACCGGCCATTAAAAGGAAAGATCTTCTATAATAACCTCGATGAAAATTCAATCAATTTCGACGATCTCCGCAATCAAATTGGTTTCGTAACACAGGATACACAGCTCTTTTCCGGTACGATTCGTGAGAATCTGATGTTCGTAAGCCCCGGTTCTACTGAAGCAGATCTGATGGATGTGTTGAAAAAAGCTTCCTGTCTCAATCTGCTTGAAAGAGCGGAAAAAGGGCTGGAAACGATGATTGGGGAAGGGGGACTAAAATTATCAGGCGGCGAAAAACAACGTTTATCCATTGCACGCGCGTTATTAAGAAAACCACGCGTATTAATATTCGATGAAGCCACTTCAGCGCTCGACTCTTTAACCGAAGAAGAAATCACAAAAACAATCCGCCAGGTTTCTTCCCAGAGAAATCAGATCACTGTTCTGATTGCCCACAGATTATCAACGATTATGCACGCTGACCGCATTTATGTGCTGGAAAAAGGGAAAGTGGTAGAAACCGGCACCCACATTAGTTTACGGGATGAGAAGGGACTTTATTATGCGATGTGGCGCCAGCAAATTGGGGAAAGAAAAAACAGTCCGGATATTGTTGAACCGGTTATGATTTCAACCAGCTAAATCCGGAGTATAGATGGAAAAACTTTCCGCTGTCATTATTTGTTTTAACGAAGAAAAAAATATCGGCCGCTGTATTGATTCCCTTAAAGACGTCGCAGATGAAATCCTGATTTTGGATTCTTATTCCACCGACCAGACCGTGACCATTGCCGAAAGCAAAGGCGCCGTTGTAAAACAGGAAGTATTTAAAGGCTTTATTGAAAAAAAAAATAAGGCAGTTGAACTGGCTTCCTACGATTATGTATTAAGCCTGGATGCCGATGAAGCCCTGGATCCACTGCTGGCTGTCAGTATTCGACAGGCCAAGGAGAAATATACAAATTTCGCATACCGTATGAATCGTTGCAGCAATTATTGCGGCAAATTTATCAGGCATGGAAGCTGGTATCCGGATACCAAAATCCGACTATTCGATCGGAGAATTGCGCACTGGGGAGGAACAAATCCACACGACAAAATTGTTTTGCAGGATAATATTCCGGTTGAACACCTGAAAGGTGATATTTTGCACTACTCCTATCATACAGTCTCCGAACACGTAATCCAGAATAATAAGCTCAGTACGCTTGCTGCAGAATCGCTTTTCGCCAACGGTAAAAAAACAAACCTGCTGAATATCTTTTTTCGTCCATGGTGGAACTTCTTTGTAAGTTTTATTTTCAGGGCCGGCTTTCTGGATGGCTTGTTTGGGTTTGTTATTGCCATCCAGATTGCCCATATGACTTTCCTGAAGCACCTTAAATTATACCTGCTCTACAAATCAGGCAAATAGCAGGTACCTTTGTGAAAATTATTGAATATGGCAGGGAAGCCTGGTTTTTTGTGGAGCCTTCTGATGCAGAAATGCCCAAGATGCCGTAAAGGAAACATGTTTAAAGATCCAAACCCCTGGAATCTAAAATCCACGCTGAAAATGCCTACCCATTGCCCGGAATGTGGTCAGCTTTACGAACTCGAAGTAGGATTCTGGTATGGTACGGCGTACATCAGTTATGCTGTCACTGTCCTTTTCTGCATGGTCAGTTTTTTACTATGGTTCCTAACCATCGGATTCTCATTAACTGACCAGCGTTTTTTCTGGTGGATGGGTATCAACGGATTTTTACTGATCGCACTTCAACCCTGGTTCATGCGTCTGAGCCGTGCTATGTACCTGTATTTCTTTGTTGCTTATAACGCTGATTATAAAAATACGGCGCCAAAAACCTTTGACTATAAATCAGAGGACTATTTCCTGAGGGAAGAACCTACTAAGCCAAAAGCTTAACGCGCAAAGCTCAAAGTATGTCTAAAGTGTGTTCTCACGACCATTATGTATCGACCAACAATTGATAACTAATAACTAATAACTAAAAAAGCCACTCACTTTTGATGAATGGCTCTCGGAATCTATGTAAGGGGGTTAGTAAGGGTGAATAACGTAAAATTATAAATATTATTATTCAAAAGTTCAATCAGAGATCTTTTAATTTAAAAAATTCCTTTGGACGTATCCCTTTTTCGGTTTTTTGCAAACTGCAACACTCATAGATCGGATCATGCTCGAAAAATAGAATATAGTCTCCGGCCAGCGCTTCATCCAGAAAAACCTTTTTTTCCCTTAAAGAAGTAAGGGGAAACATATCATAAGCCATCACATATGGAATGGGCAGATGGGCCGCAGAAGGTAAGAGGTCGGCCATGAAAACTATTGTTTTTTCTTTATAAGTCAATTGTGGAAGCATCATCGAATTCGTATGCCCATCAACTACCCGGATGTTAAACCCTTCAGCAAAGGGAACCTGGGTCAGCCGGTCCGTGCTATCAGTGTTTTCATTGCTTTTCACCGGCAGCATTTGTAACTGACCACTTTCCTGTATCGGCAGAATATTTTCTTTCAGAAAAGACGCTTTTTCTCTTTCATTCGGTTCCGTTGCCCATGCCCAATGTGAAGGATTGCTCCAATAAACTGCATTTGGAAATGCAGGCACCAGTCTTCCCTCCTGTCTGATGATCGCACCTCCGCAATGATCGAAATGTAAATGGGTCAGAAACACATCCGTAATATCATTTCTGCTGAATCCTTTCGATTCCAGCGAACCGTCGAGATCATACTCTCCATGCAAATCATAGTGACTGAAGAACTTCGCATCCTGTTTGTTACCGAGCCCGGTGTCTACCAGGATCAGCCGGTTCCCATCTTCTATAAGCATGCATCGCAGGGCCCAGGCACAAAGATTATTTGCATCTGCCGGGTTCATTTTATTCCAGATCGTCTTAGGAACCACGCCAAACATGGCACCTCCGTCGAGCTTGAAAAAACCGGTATCGATTGTATGGAGAATCATTTTTGTTGACAGTTGATGGTCAATGGCAAGCGATCATCGAACAACAGCCAGGGTTTTTAGATTCTGCGCCCTGATCAGCCAAAGCAATCCAAATACAAAAAACACGATCAGACTCAATACAGAATTCTTCATGCTCCCTGTAACTTCCTCGATCATCCCGAAACTGAACATCCCGATAACGATCGCCAGTTTCTCAGTAAAGTCATAATAACTAAAGTAAGAGGATGTATCTTTTGTGTCAGGCATCAATTTAGAATATGTAGAACGGCTGAGAGACTGAATTCCGCCCATTACGAGTCCGACCGCAATGGCCAGGCCGTAAAATCCGAATTCGGGATTTCCGCCTTGTTCCTTAAAATAGGCTGTATAGTAAGCAGCCAGGCAAATTAATATCCAGAAAACAATAATGCCGGTCAGCACACGGAGGTTTCCAAATTTCTCTGACAGGTTACTCATCCATATGGCCCCGGGTATCGCAACCAGCTGTATCACAACAACGGTAATGATCAGTTTCGTATCTGGCAGCTGCAACAACTTGCTCCCGAATAAAGTGGCGGCCAGCATAACTGTTTGCACCCCCATGCTATAAAAAAAATAGCCGCGGAGAAAGTTTTTTAATACGGGCAGTTTTTTAACTTCCATGTAAACCTCTTTCATTGCTGAAAAGCTTTCACTGAAAATATGGGTACCAATCTTTCCGGCCGACCGGGTTTCGGGGAGTGCGGCAAAAGTAATCTGCGCAAACGATGCCCACCATATACCAACGAGTAAAAATGTGATTCTGGGTGCCAGGAACGGGTCACCCGGCAACAGGATAACCAATGCAAACCCTATCAGCTGCAAAATTACGCTGCCAATATACCCGAAGGAAAACCCCTTGGCACTTACCCGGTCACGGTCTTCCGGCGCTGCGATTTCGGGCAGAAATGCATTATAAAAAACCAGACTGCCGACAAATCCCATCGAAGCCATCATAAAGCAAATGATACCAAGCCATAAATTGGTACCGTTGAAAAAATAAAGCAGGGCACATCCAAGGGACCCCATATAACAGAAGAATTTCATGAACGATTTTTTATTGCCCCGGGTGTCGGCAATAGAAGTTAACACTGGGTAGAGTAGCGCGATAAAAAGATAAGCGACGGCCAGCGAATAATCGTACAATGAAGAATTTACAAATTTTCTTCCAAGGAATGGAATGATGTCACTCCCAAATTGCTTCCTGGTGACGGCTGTAAAATAAATGGGGAAAAAAGTAGTGGTGATAACGAGATTATAAACCGAGTTCGCCCAGTCGTACATAGCCCATCCGCGAATTACTTTTTTGGAGGCTGTTTGCATAACCGCTTATTTTATTGATGAATAACCCCTGACCATATGAGAATTAGAATCAATGATCCGGCGAGGATCCTGTAATATCCGAATAATTTAAATCCATGACGCTGTAAATAGGTAATAAAAAAACGGATAGCCAGAAGGGCTACAATAAAGGCAACAATACTGCCGACTGCGAGTAGCATCATATTATCCCGAACGAAAACTTCAGGGTTCGCCTTGTGTACATCATAGAAACTTTTTACGGAGGCCGCCAGCATGGTCGGCACTGCCAGGAAAAAAGAAAATTCCGCAGCCGTACGCCGGTCAAGCTTTTGTTGTAATCCGCCGATGATTGTTGCAGCGCTGCGGCTCAGGCCGGGGAACAAAACGGAGAGAACCTGGTAACAGCCAATCACGAATGCATTTTTATTTGTCACGGCGTCCTGGGAGTGAATCACTGGTTTGGTAAACACCTGATCTATAAATAATAGAATGATCCCACCGACGATCATGATCACAGCAATGAAGCCAAGATTTCCCAGCATCGCATCAATATGTTTCTTCAACAAAACTCCTGCAATAATTGCAGGGATCAATGCGATGACCAGCTTAAAATAGAACCCGATTTTTTTAAAATCGAAAAATTGTTTGTGGTAAAGTACTACTACCGCCAGGATCGCTGCAAGCTGGATCACGATCTCATAAAGATCGGTAAACGCGTTTGCCTGAACCCCGATGAGGGGATTCGCGAATTTCATATGCGCCGTTGAAGATATAGGTAGAAATTCTGTAATGCCTTCAATAATTGCAATTACAATGGACTGAATCAGGCTCATTTTGGATTTTGAGCTTTGGATTTTTTAAAGATCCCGACAATCTCCAAAGCCAGACCACCAAGAATTAAGATAGGTGCAATGGTAATTCTTCTAAAGCTGTATACTTCAGATGTATCGAATACATTCGGATCCTTACTTTTTCCACCAATCATCAGCAAAAGGCCGAGCAGGACTAAAATCAGTCCGATTAACATTAAACGATAATTTTCCTTACCAAATAAAGGTTTGTAATTTTTTGATCCGCCTGCTGTTTTTACTTGTTTTGCCATAACTGAAAATAGGTTCGCAATGTACAGAAATCAATACAATTCATCCAACTTCATCTTAAGGTATTTCAACACGCTTCGATGAGTACTGATGAAGGAAATAAAAATCCCTAACAAAATGATAACAATAAACAGCATAATGAGTAAAGGATAATCCCGAAGTGCTTTCAGATAGGGCAACTGGTTTTCAGCAAAAATGATAATGGCGATCAGGCCCCCAACTGCCAGCAAACCACTGATAAGTCCATTAATAAAAGCCCTCAGATCCATCGGTCGGGAAATAAACCACCGGGTAGCGCCTACCATTTGCATGGTTTTGATCAGAAATCGGTTACTGAACATCGCGAGCCGGATGGTATTGTCGATCAGAAAAATGACCAGGATTGAGATAACAACGATCACAGACAGTAAAATAATGCTGATCTTATTGACGATATTATTGAGATTGGTTACCAGTGACTGTGGATATTGCACATCACTGACCGCAATATTTTGCAATAAATCATTTTTGATTTTTGAGAGAGAATCAATGGATGCATATTCTTTTGTTATTCTGAAATCAATACTGGCTGGAAGGGGATTCCGGTCGAGCAATGCACCCCAGTCTTTATTTCCATCCTGCAGATATTTCTGTTTGGCAAGGTCCTTGGTCACATACTGGTAATCTTTGACATAGGGCTGGATAGCGATATATTGAACCAGCGCAGCGCTGTCTTTCGGTGACACATTTTCGCGTATATACACGTTCATTGCAATGTTTTCCTTGAAGTATTGTCCAAGTTTATTTGCATTGATAATGATCCATCCTAAAATGCCCAAAAGAAAAAGAACGAGGGACACACCTATGATCGCCATTATGTAAGAAGGTGCGGAACGTTTGGCTGAGCCTTTCCGGGTTTGTGCCATAGTTGAACGATTTCCGTTTTATGAGGTAACTGGAATGGGCAAAAATAAAAGATTTCCCCGCATGATGCGTAATTTTGTTGGTTCATATGGAGTATTCATTCAACGCTATTGAAAGAAAATGGCAGGAAAAGTGGAAAGCTGACCGGATTTATCAGGTAAGCAACCTCAGTACTAAGCCGAAATGTTATGTGCTTGACATGTTCCCCTATCCGAGCGGAACAGGGTTGCATGTGGGTCATCCGCTTGGATATATCGCCAGTGATATCTTCGCCCGTTATAAGAGGCTCAAAGGCTTTAATGTACTGCATCCGATGGGATACGATGCATTCGGATTACCTGCTGAACAATATGCGATAGATCACGGCATTCATCCTGCCGTAAGTACAAAACAAAACATTTCCAATTTCAGAGATCAGTTGGACAGGATCGGATTTTCTTTCGACTGGAGCCGCGAAGTGAATACCGCTGAACCCAATTATTACAAATGGACCCAGTGGATTTTTTTGCAGTTGTTTAACAGTTGGTATAATCGTCGCAAGGCCCAGGCCAGGCCCATATCAGAATTGATCGCTGCATTTGAAAAAGAAGGAAGCCGCTCAGTTTCAGGCTATCGTTCATTTCCTCCCTTTACTGCATCTGAATGGAGTGCATATAATGAAAAACAACAGCAGGATATCCTCATGGAATTTCGTCTTGCTTATTGTGGATTCGGAGAAGTAAACTGGTGCGAGGCATTGGGTACGGTACTGGCCAATGACGAAGTCATTAATGGCTTTAGCGAACGGGGCGGATATCCGGTGGTGAAAAGAAAGTTACGCCAATGGTACCTCCGGATCACAGAATATGCTGATCGCCTTTTGGAGGGTTTGGATAAAGTGTCTTTCAGTGATGCGATGAAGGAAATGCAAAGCAACTGGATCGGGAAAAGTTACGGCGCGGAAATTGATTTTGCATTTGCTACAGATAAAACAAAAAATCTACGGGTGTATACGACCCGTCCCGATACAATATTCGGAGTGGATTTTATGGTCGTGGCTCCGGAACATGAATTAATACCCGGACTGACAACTACGGCTGAGAAAAAATCAGTGGATGAATATATCAGCTATGTAAAAAGCCGTAGCGAACGTGAACGGCTGGCAGAAAAAAAAATCACAGGATGTTTTACCGGTTCATATGTACTTAATCCTTTTAACCAACGCCGGATACCCGTATGGATTTCAGAATACGTACTGGCGGGCTACGGTACAGGAGCGATCATGGCGGTACCCTGCGGAGACGAACGCGACTTTAAATTTGCGCAACATTTTGATATTCCGGTTACAAATATCATCGGGTCGCATTTTAATGGCAAAGAGGCTAATCCAACAAAAGATGCCAGGCTTGAAAACAGCGATTTCCTGGATGGCATCCCAATGTATGATGCTATACCATTGGTGAATAAAAAACTGGAGGAGTTGAAGATCGGGAATCCCAGAGTGAACTATAAAATCCGCGATGCAGCGTTTAGCCGGCAACGTTATTGGGGTGAACCTTTTCCTATCATCTGGAAAAATGGAATTGCCTACCCGCTTGATGAAAAGGACCTGCCACTTGAGTTGCCCAAGGTAGAAACTTATAAACCAGGACCTGACGGTGAAGGCCCCCTGGCAAATCTGAAAGAATGGACATCAAAACATCTGGAGACTAACACCATGCCCGGCTATGCGGGTAGCAGTTGGTACTACCTGCGTTACATGGATCCGCATAATAATGAAACATTTTGCAGCCGCGCAGCATCGGATTACTGGAACCAGGTAGATCTGTATATCGGAGGAACGGAACACGCTGTGGGGCATTTACTATATAGCCGGATGTGGGCAAAATTTCTTTTTGACCTGGGCCTGATCGGATTTGATGAACCTTACAAGAAGCTGGTTAACCAGGGCATGATACAGGGTAGCAGCCGCTTTGTTTATCGAATTGAAATCAGCGGACCAGATGAAATGGAGGCCCTTGCAAAACAAAAACCTATTTTTATTTCTGCAGGACTGAGAAATAAATCCCTGCCCGGTTTACAGGATGAAATAAAAAACCTTTTGATTGAGAAGTGGGGCGCTGGTGTTGAAAAAATTAAAATCATTTCTATTTCCAGTCTGCATGTTGATGTCAGCCTGGTTGATGGTCTGGAACTCGATATAGAAGCATTTATTTCCTGGAGACCAGAGTATGCGCAATCAAGTTTTGTATTGGAGAATGGAAAATATTTCTGTGGTGCTGAGGTTGAAAAAATGTCCAAATCAAAATTCAACACGGTTAATCCAAATGAACTGGTGGAAAAATATGGTGCGGACACTTTTCGTATGTATGAAATGTTTCTCGGACCGGTAGAACAAAGCAAACCCTGGGATACAAAGGGAATTGAAGGTGTGCATCGTTTCCTGCGAAAACTCTGGCGCTTGTTTTTTGATGAAACGAAAGGAAAAATATGGACAACGGATCCGGCAACGGACGCCGAACGGAAAGTATTACACAAGGCCATCAGGAAAATCGATGAAGATACAGACCGTTTTTCTTTCAACACGGCTGTCAGTGCCAGTATGATCACGGTGAACGAACTGGGAGAATTGAAGACCCATAAAAAAGAAATTCTCGAGCAGTTGCTGATACTATTGACGCCCTATGCACCTCATATCTGTGAAGAATTATGGCATGAGCTGGGAAATGAAAACAGCGTACTGGATGCGCCTTATCCTGTTTATAACGAGAAATTTCTCATCGAATCGTCCAAACTTATATCCGGTGGCTATTAATGGAAAAACGCGCACAGAACTCAATATAAGTCTCGAAGCAAATCAGCAGCAGGTAGAGGAAATGGTACTATCAGATGAATCGGTTAAGAAATGGTTGAATGGAAATGCGCCCAAAAAGGTTATCTACGTTAAAAACAAGATGATCAATATAGTGGTTTAGCATTCCGCATGTGCCTAAGAAGTCAATTAAATTGATATTCTTCTCTATTTGCACCTAAAGCTTAGGTAAAGCTCCTTTAAGGCTTCTTTAAGGCTTGAATTCTTTCCACGAAAAGGAACCGTTCACCAGAAAAAAATTGACATTTAGCTAATTCAGTCTCACTTGGTTTTAGGCCTTTGGCTTTAGGCTTTCAGCTTGTTAAGGCTTTACCAGTCTCACCAGAGCACTGCTTCCTTCGGTGCTTTGCAGATGCGCTTCATATCGTTTGTCCTCCACAATGGCGACCATCAGGGAGGTATTCGGAGGAATGCTACCCAGGTTTTCAGCAACCATGACCAGTTCATTATCAGATTGCAGATCGGATACCGCAATTTTCATGGTATATGCTTCTTCGGCGAGCAGAATATGTTCCTTTAACAGGCGGCCATTCAAAAATACAGCGATGGAATCTCCATCAATTTCTGCATTATCATAAAACCGAAGTTCAATGGAATCACCTTTAATGGGAATTACGTTTTGTAAAATTTTTGTCCTGTTTGTAAATCTTTCTTCATTAGTCTGCAAAGCCGGTGGTAAAAAGACCGGGGCAGTCACTTGTTGATTTGAAGCCACCGGTTTTTCAATAACCGTATTTGATTGCTTTGTTTTGGCATTGGATTCACCGGTTGGATTTTCGATAACTACGTTGGGTTGCGGACGAGCACTATTTACAGACTGACCAGTTTCTCCTCCATTGCTCCGGTCAGGCAGGCTTGAAGACGGATCCGCCACTGCAAAGGATGAAGGACCTGTCTCATTTTTAGGTGTCGCTTCTCCTGTGTTGAATGCCATTTGCTCTATACTGTCCACGATCTCCGGATGGCTCACTCCATATGCATAATTTTCAATTAGAAAATCCCATTCATCAGGGAAAATGGGTGCGGTATTACCCTTTACCAGGTGTAGTTCCTTTTTATCTTTCTTATTGTCCACTTTCCCGGAAGATTTTCCGTCGAGTTTCATAACACCTTCACCCGGGCAATTAAAATCCGCTACAGCCAGCAGAGGACCTGAACGGTTTGAATATGGACTTCAATCAGTACATCATCGTACCATATTACATCATTATTCCGATCATCAAAATATCCCTTCACGGAATATCGCCTGTAATTCGATTTGGAATCATAATAATAGGAAGTGCCGATTAGACTGTCCCCTTTGCGAATCAACTTCAGTTCCACCCGGGAATTGCCCATTT
>CAVSYG010000007.1:0-277420 GCA_963732055.1 uncultured Bacteroidota bacterium
GCGCGGATTGAAGATATGCCTGAGATTTACAAAAAAGTATTTCTTTCAGTTAATCCGAGTCCGGCATCGTTTAAAATTATGTTCGATCAGTGCGTGCAGCGAATGCAGAAGTTCACAGATATTCCGGATTCATCGGTGCAGGCGATCCAGGTGAAAACATTAATTATTCTGGGTGATCATGATGTTCCCCTGGTTGAAGGCGCCCTGGCAATGTCCCGTTTGATGCCCCATGCAAGCCTTGCTGTTTTTCCGGGGGGACATGGGGGATATATGGGTGAGATTGCGGGATGGAAGGAGGAAGATGGTTCACCGGTAGCCCTGCCTCTGATCAGGCAATTCTTAATCCTGGAAAATCCATAAAAAAGATCGCGTGGGAGGGATTTGATAATCGGTTCTTTATCATACATATCGTATTTATTTTTCAGAAACCAGGAAAATATTTTTACCTTAACATCTCAATAACGATCGGTTAGTCCGCTAAGTCAGCATTCTTCGTCCATATTATTTTCCCCATCGCGTTACCATGATTTTATAATTATATCTCATGCAAACGAATCATTTTTATAAGGCACTGTGCGCCGCTTTGATAATGATCGTTGCCTTTGTAGTGTTTTGGGAGTACTACTGGCGGAATGAGGGATTTACCATTGCGTATAACGATGATAAAGTGATATGGGCCGCAAACAGGAAAAAGATTTATGCCCCCGAAACAACTGTTTTCATTGGAGATTCGAGAGTCAAATTCGATATTGATCTGGCCACCTGGAAAACGCTGACCGGTGAAAATGCAGTCCAGCTGGCGATGGTAGGAACTCCGGCAAGACCCGTACTCCATAATCTGGCCAATGATGTGAATTTCAAAGGAAAAATAATAATAGGAGGAGCAGAGCTTGCATTTTATTCACTCGATACCCTGCAAAGAGAAACTTCAGCAAGAGAAGGGATAGAATATTATTACAAAGAAACGCCCGCACAAAAGCTGAATGCCTCCCTCGATTTTTTCCTGGAATCGAAACTGGTTTTCCTGGAAGAAGGAAAATTCGGATTGAATGCTTTGTTGAATACTGTTCCCATCTCTAACCGCCCGGGGGTGTTCACGAGATCATTACCTCCCAGGCAATTTTCGAATTCAGATTTTTTTCGTCAGTCTGCCGAATCTTCCCGACTTCTCAAAGACACGGCGCTGCAGAATGAAGTGATTAACTATTGGACCGTTGGTGCAACGCGCTTCAAAATAAAACCGATCAAGGGTGATACACTGCAGGCTTTTTTCAAACAGTATAAAAATTCAATTGACAAATTAAAAGCTCGCGGGACCAAAATTGCATTTATCCGCCCTCCGTCCACCGGGGCCGTACTTGAACGGGAAAACAGGTTCTATCCTCGTGATCAATATTGGGAAGGTTTGATCCGATTTACAGAATCGCCTGGTTTTTATTATACCGATCATCCGGAGACTGCGCATCTGACCTGCCCCGAGCAATCCCATCTGTCACCTGGAGATGCAGTCATTTTTACAAAAGCATTGATACATTACCTGAGGGAGAATGGATGGACCTTCCCCCGGTCTGAGGAATCTGGTGACACCGGCATAAAACAATAACTATGGTATTCAACTCTTATACCTTCATTGTTTTTTTTGTGATTATGCTGGTTTTGCATAATCTGCCCTTCCTGTCCTGGAGAACAAAAAAAATAAACCTGCTGATTGCCAGTTACCTTTTTTATGCTGCCTGGAATCCTCCATTTATTTTATTACTCTGGCTTTCAACCGTCGTAGATTTTTTTGTCGGACGCGCGCTATATACACAGGAGAATAAATACAAAAAGAGAATGCTGCTCGTACTGAGCCTGATCGGAAATCTGGGAATGCTTTGTTTTTTCAAATATGGCAATTTCTTTCTTGAAAATTTTGTCGCCTTCACCAACGCATTGGGTCTGGATTTCCACCCGGCAAAGCCCAATATCATTTTACCTGCGGGCATTTCATTTTATACATTCACCACATTGTGCTATACCATTGATATGTATAAAAAGAAAAGCGAACCCGTAAAATCTTTTTTGGACTTTGCGCTGTTTGTAACATTCTTTCCTCATCTGGTCGCCGGTCCCATCGTGCGGCCACCGCAATTGGTTCCTCAGTTTCAGCATCCGCACCAGGCAACCCGGCAACAACTGTTGCAGGGATTATTTTTACTTTCCCTGGGTCTTTTCCTGAAAGTGGTGGTAGCAGATACTCTGATGGCGGGCTCATCCAATGCGGTCTTTGGTTCAACTAAACCATTACCCACCCTGGACGCATGGATAGGTGTGCTGGCGTTTTCAGGACAGATTTTTGCAGACTTCGCCGGTTATTCAACCTGCGCCATTGGCGTGGCGATGAGTCTCGGATTTATCCTGCCGGAAAATTTCAGGTACCCTTATGCCGCAATCGGCTTTACTGATTTTTGGCGACGCTGGCATATCACTTTATCGTCCTGGCTTCGGGATTACTTGTATATCCCTTTGGGCGGAAACCGGAAATCTGTATTCAGAACTTATTTCAATTTAATGATGACCATGCTGCTGGGCGGCCTCTGGCACGGAGCATCCTGGACCTTTGTTGTCTGGGGAGCACTTCATGGAATATATCTCTGTATTGAAAAATGGTTTAAACATATTTTTGGACAAGGCCAGAAAACAACATTTGGCGAAGCGGTCATTCAACACGCCAGTATGCAACCGGCATTTACAAATTCAAAGGGTTTTCAGAATATTCTGCTTGCGCTGGGAACCTTTTTCCTGATCAATGTAACCTGGGTTTTTTTCAGGGCCAGGGATTTCTCTACAGCCTGGCAGCTTTTGGTCTCCATGTTTGGACAATCAAAAACAGCAACCCCCATCCTGACAAGCGTGGACGTTGTAAAAGTTTCCGTAGTCATCACGGTTATTTTTATTTGCCACTGGCTGATGCGCAACAGCTCTGTTTTACAAGTTGCAAAAAAAGTTTCATGGTTTACACTGGCCTGTTTCTGGGCCTTTCTGGTCATAAGTATCATTATTTGTCAGAAAAGTGGAGACTCTTTTATTTATTTCCAGTTCTGACCGGGAACATCCTGAACCCATCATTTTAAGCCCGAAGATTTTTTTCGAACTCTGCGACAGAAGCAAAGTAATCGACTCATTCAGGCCTTATCATTTAATATCACCCGGCGATTCGCGGAAATAGTGTGCACATGATGCACTGGTAATCATGTATTTAAAAAAAATTCGCCAACCCCGGGCAGACCGGATACCATAACATCATTTTATTTTTCAAATAGATACATCTGGCGGGCCATCTGGCGTTCTATGAGAAGTTGAAGGATTCCAAATTCTCTGACTAAAGGCCACCTCAATGAAATATCCAATATTCCTGTTTGCGATTGCGATCGCATCCTGCACTAAATCGGCATTGCAGCCGCAACACTATCAGAATATACATCAAAAATGGATCGTCCAGGAAGGACATGACCAGGCTTCCTGGAGCGCGGCTCAGTTTTGTGTTGCTTCAGATTACCTGAAAGTAGATACGATTGATCTCTACTATAGTGACGAACCCGATAACCCAAATAAATTCGGGTATCAGCCGGGTAGTATTTATTTCCATGTGCCCGGTGGCAGGATACCAACCGAGATTCCGGATATCTATGACAGATATTACTGTAAACTATTAGTACGGACGGAGTGAAGGAACCGGTACTTGTTTCTTATGGTAGCAGTGCATTTGTATAAATATGCATCTTTTTGCTTTCTGTTTCATTCTCTTTTTCATACCTGAATCCGAGTTTTGTTAATAATTTAATGGAGTTTTTATTTGAAGATAGTGTTGTAGCAAGCACTATTTTGAATTCAGGTAGTTTTGATATCATCAGCAAGACTGCTTTTGCAGCTTCATAAGCATATCCATAATTGCTATATTCCGGGAGAAATGCAAAACCAATATCAAAATATTCCAGATAACTTCTTTTTATCAGGGATATGATTCCAATAGGCGTCTGATCATCATTTGTTCTGACAACCCAATAAATAAAATTTTCTGTCCACAGGATTTTATTTATATATTCTATTGCCTCATTTTTTGAATGAATGTTCCGGTCACCAATATTCTCAATCCAGCCTGTTGTATTGACAAGGGATAGAATAAAATCATAATCATCCACTTTTAATTTCTCTAATATTAATCTGTCCGTTAATATCGAATTTTGTATTCTCGAATTTTTTATCATAAGGGTCAAATAAATGTATCCTGGCCTGTCTCAAACATCAATAATAAATTTCATGTAATTTCGTATCTTTTTAATAATCGAATTTTATGAATACAGAAAAAGCAATATTGGCCGGAGGATGCTTTTGGGGGGTAGAAGAACTTATTCGTGATCTCCCGGGTGTTACCTCAACAGTTGTAGGATATACTGGTGGTGATGTGCGAAATGCCACTTATCGGAATCATGGTACGCATGCAGAGGCGATTGAAATAACATTTGATCCGGCCCGGTTGTCATATCGGAAGCTCCTGGAATTTTTCTTTCAGATTCATGATCCGACAACAAAAAACAGGCAGGGGAACGACAGAGGTACTTCGTACCGGTCCGCTATATTCTATCTCGATGAACGGCAGAAGGAAACAGCACAGAAATTAATCGGGGAAATGACCGCTTCGCACAAATGGCCGGGAACGATCGTTACGGAAGTTGTCCCTGCATCCGATTTCTGGAATGCCGAAGAAGAGCACCAAAACTATCTTCGTAAACATCCTTATGGATATACCTGTCATTTCATAAGACCGGAATGGAAGATGGATGTGCCTGTCGTTTCATAAGGCCGGAATGGAACCTGGTTTAGCGTTCTTACTTAGCTAAAATCAGGCATCCGGGTGTATCATCAGCCGGATTGAACTGTTCCGTATCTTTATTGAACTTTAACGGTTTGTTGCTTGAAAGCGGAAGGATTGAATATGTCAGGATACTGGAAATCTGTACTCGTTGTATTGACCATATTTTCTGTACTCATGTGCAGAAAACCTTATGAGCCACCCGAGATTAAAGCGAGTAGTCATATCCTTGCGATCGATGGAGTGATAAATGTTGGCGCAAATAGCTCTACTCAATTCGTCCTCACCCGGTCACGCAGTCTGCTGGATTCGGTAACCGATCTGCCCGAACTGGGCGCACAGGTAATGATACGAAGCGCCACCGGAACAAGTTATCCGTTGACAGATTTAGCAAACAATGGTGTGTATATCAGTGAGGCACTAAATCTGGATCCCGGACAGAAGTATCAATTGGCCGTAACGACCGCTGAAGGCAGTAAGTATTTATCCGATCTGGTAACGCCAAAAATATCATCTCCGATCGACAGTGTAAATTGGGAGCTTGCGCAGGACCCGTCATTCGGAACAGAAGTGTTGAACGTGTACGTGAACTCTCATGATCCAACAAACAGCACAAAATTTTACAGGTGGGATTATCTCGAAACCTGGCAACACGTTTCTTACTATGAATCGTTCTGGGCGTTGGGTCCCGGCAATCTGGAATACGGATTATTTCCGAATCAGACGACACATACCTGCTGGGCTACCGCTTTGTCGACTTCAATTTACCTGGGAACAACCATCACCCTGAGTTCAGATGTAGTCAGTCAGATCAAAGTGGCTACAATCACTAAGGATGATCCGAAGATGAACATCAAATACAGCATGCTGGTGAGACAGTATCCGCTGGACCAGCAGGCATATACATACTGGCTGAATGTGCAGAAAAATTCACAGAGCCTTGGCGGATTATTTGATCTTCAGCCTGGCCAGCTTCCGGGTAATATACATGGGGTTACCAACGCGAATGACCCGGTGGTGGGCTATGTTTCAGCATGCTCGATCGGCGAAAAAAGAATATTCATCAGCAATGACCAATTACCGGGATGGCAGTCAAATCCGGATGCGTATTGTCCTATTACAGTGATCGGGCCACCTGACCCTAACAATACAGTATATTGGAATTATCCCGATACGAGTTACCAGCTATACTATTATTCGAGCGGGGCCATGCTCATTACTTTTAAAAGATGTCTGAACTGTACCTACCAGGGCGGCACCCTCGTTAAACCGGATTTCTGGCAATAGATATTTTTCCACCATAATAAACAGCAGAATCTATTTTATGAAGTCACAAATGGAAACGATCAGAAAGACAAGAACCTTTCTGCTTGAACAGATAAAAAATCTGAGCAACGAAGAGTTTAACCGGGTGGCGGAAGGATTTAACAATAACATTATCTGGAACCTGGGTCATATGATTGCAACGCAACAGGGTATTTGTTACAAAAGGGCCGGTCTGCCAACAATGATTAGCGACGATTTTTGGGAGAAGTTCAGGTCGGGTTCAAAACCTGCGGGGCTGGTCAGTGATAACGAAATAACACAAATCAAAGAATTGCTGTTTACCACACTGGACAAATTTGAAATAGATTATCACAAAAAAATCTTTGGCAATTATACAGCCTGGTCTACGCGCTATGGTGTTGAACTGGCCAGTATAGATGACAGCATCGAATTCCTGCCCTTTCATGAGGGACTGCATTCGGGCACTATCCTCGCTATCAAAAGACTGGTGACAAAGTAAAGGAAAAAGAATGCCGGTGATTCCTTAAAAGTCGGGATGACAGGATTCGAACCTGCGGCCCCTACGTCCCGAACGTAGTGCGCTACCGGGCTGCGCTACATCCCGAAATTTCTCTCTGTATTTTATCGGCTTTTTACAAGACTAAGTTAATAGCTATTTTCGAAAAATTCGAAGCTCTGCGTGTGCCTGATCCCGGATTCTTACAATAAAACTAAAATAAAAACCCAGTTACATGCCGGACATAGTTTTTAAAAGGCCGGGATAATCGTAAAAATTTCCTTTGATCATGTCTTTTATGATTACATTTATTTTGAATTCTACCCGCCGTCAGCCCGCCCTTCTTTACCCTGTACATTTTTAATCATCAAAAACTTCACGCATGAAAAAAACGATTGCCCTGGCTCTTGCCATTCCCCTATTCTTTGCCTGTTCAAATCAAAAAACCGAAGACAAAGCAGCAACAACAGATTCAACGGCTGCTGCAACCCCTGCCAAAGTACTGCCTACAGAAATTGGAGATTCGAAGTATGTTGATATCGGCTAAATCGGGGAATGCAAATCTGTCATCTGGCAATATCGATGCCTGGATGACGAGTTTTGCCGACAATGCCGTGTATCAATGGAATAATGGAGACAGTCTCGCCGGCAAACCAGCTATCACTGCCTATTGGAAACAAAGAAGGGGTAGTGTGATCGACTCAATCAGCTTCACCCATGATATATGGCTGGCCGTTAAAGTGAATGAGCCCCAGCAGCCGGAACACATGCCCGGAAACTGGGCATTGGGCTGGTACCTTACACAGGCTAAATATAAAACCGGAAAGAGAATGGCGCAGTGGATACATACAGCCATTCACTTTGATGCCAATGATAAAGTTGACCGCGTAGTTCAATTCCTGGACAGGGCGCCCATCAATGCAGCACAAAAAAATAAATTATTTCCCCGACTCCTTCCCTAATACAGCAACGGCATGGCATCATGCCGTTTTTTTATTTCAACTATCTTAGCCATTTAATACATCTTCTAAGATGAAAGTATTCAACTGGTTCTTTATTGTTACGTTTATTATTTTTGCAGGCCTGCAATACAATGATCCCGATCCCTATATATGGATGCCGATTTATTTATATGCAGCCCTTTTGTGCTGGCTCTCTATCAGAAAAAAATTTTCCCCTTCGGCTTATTGGGCAGGTTTTATTGTATATGGCGTTTATGCGCTTTATAAAGTATTTGACGAGAACGGTTTGATAGACTGGATTAGAAAACATAATGCCCAGAATATTGCAGGAACCATGAAGGCTGAAACACCCTGGGTGGAAGAGACACGTGAATTTTTTGGTCTGATGATTGTTATTACAGTATTAGTGATCAATTACATTTATTTGAGGAAGCAAAAAAAGACGACCTAACAGCCGCTACACTATCGGCAGGGCGCTTCCAGGAAATGAATCGTCGTTTTATTATAGTCACTGAAGAATTGATGAGCCGCATACATGATGTCCATTTCATTGCAGACAAAAGTATACTGTGCCAGGGTCAGGGAAGAGATCACTGGATATTTTGAAGGAGTAGACTGAATACGAGCTTCAATGCTATCCGCAGCCAACACCAGGTAGTTCCTGGAATCCAGCAGATGATTCGATTGCAATTCGTTATAGATAGCCTGAGATAAAAATAAACTGACGCCGTTCCAGCGGGCCCAGCGTTGAGGATACACGCGACTGTGGTTTTGCAAATAGAGGGGACTGCAGATTCCTCTTGCCGTTAAGGCCGAGGTATTGGATTGCGCCAACGCGTTGCCTGTCGCTCCGACTTCCGGCGCATTATCATACTGCGCCATGCAAAATTGAAGAGGTGTAACGCTGGTGGATGTCACCAGTGTACCTGTAGGTGCGCAATAAGACACTCCTGCAGCAAAATGATAAATAAAGGAAAGGGCTGATGAGAAAATCCCTCCATTACTCATGCCGATCGAATAACGGGGGATGGAAGGTTGTGTAAATCCCCTGGTATAAAATGTGTCTGTCAGCGCAGCAATGTTTGCATAGTCGATATTGGCAGTCGTATCCGCCGGAAGCAGCATCCAGTGAATCTTCCCGTCACCGTCCAAGTCTGTATTCACAGTTACTTCTTCCGCCTCGGTTACGACAATGGCGTATCCCGCATATATCAAATCGTTCATCATCTCCCGCCACTCAAAATTATTTACCAGGTTCTGGGCGTTGCCCCCTGTGCCATGACATAAATAAACAATTCCTTTCTGACTGACAGGGAAATAATAATATACATTTTTAAGGTTATTGACGCCTTTAATCTTTTCATACTTTAATGTAAATGGTGCCAGCCAGCTGCAGGTAGACGTCAGCGTTATATTCGACCGGGGCATAATAAAACTGCTATGCCATTCACCGGTATTATTCAGGAGGTTATTATCGCCGGTCCATTCATTGAAGACACTATCCGGGGCAATCTCATTCGACCAGATGTCCACCGTATCTCCAACCTTGTATTGTCCACTTCCATAGCCATTGATAACAGTAACGGTGGCACTGTCGGTCGTCACCCCACCCGTTGCCGGTCCGGATTGTTTTGAGCAGCCGGCCAGAAAGATGATCCATGGAAAAAGGGCAGTCAGTTCAAATCTCATAGTCTTCGGCTCTATCAGCCCGCTATAGACAGGCAAACCATGAAAAGGTTTAATCCCAAACTTTTTGAATTGCCGATCTGGAAATTATGTCAGGATAGGTGCTCGTTTATCGATATACGATACACGATAAACGATACACTACCTTCAATTAAACAATCTTTTTATATGCCCCGGCAATAACAAAAGCAATTCCGCTATAAGCGAGCGCTAAAAATGCGCTGGTAACTTCGCCTTCTATATCAGTAACAAGCGAAGTGATCACCCGGGGGATATGGAGAATGATAAACCAGATAAAAATCATTGTACCCAAAAGAGTAGCTATTAATCCGGGTCTGATTTTAAAAATAATCGCAATGCCCGAACCCATCAATCCAATGCCGGCCAAATAAGTCCAGAATACAGGGTAGGATATCCAGGACGGGACCAGGGTTGAAACATCTTTCGCATGTAATAAATGAAGAATACCGAAAGTGACTATCGGTAGGGAAAACAAAATGGATCCAAAACGCATTAACTTCTCCGGAAATCCGATCAGGAGATTTTTATTATTTTCAGGAAAACAACCGGCGATAACAAATGCCCCTCCGGCTAAGGCCAACTCTTTGCCGGCATTATCCCATTCCAGCAAATGTTTATAATTTGGGTTTACAAAAAACTGATACGGCAGATAGTACAGACAAAATATCAGTAGAAGCATGATTCCAAACAAGAAAGAAACGGGCCTGATTTTCTTTTTAAAAACAATACATATTCCAACCAATATCAGTATGACCCCGGAAATATAATTAAGCACTTCATGGCCAGGAAACGAAAAATCCTGCTGAGGCAGGAGCATATAAGGAAAATCCTTATAATAGATCGACGGAAATCCGATCCCGGCAATGGCTAAACCATAAAAAATACGACCTGCGTCTGATTTCTTCGCCATTCTTTTTGCAATTCCAACAGCCTAATATAATTTATTTCGTGGCATTTTTTTGCCCGAAGTATCGCTGACATATTCTGATGGCGTTATGCCGAACTGTTTATGAAAATCACGTGCAAAATTGGTTTGCAGGCTGTATCCCACCATCGCCGCGACTTCATACACTTTATAGTTACCGTCTGAAAGAAGTTCGGCAGCTTTTTTCAGCCTCGTGATGTGAATGAGTTCATGAGGCGTCAGGTTGGACAAGGCTTTGATTTTTCTATAAAATGTCGGCCGGCTCATGTTCATGATTTTAGCCATCCGCTCTACGTCAACATCAATATTGATCAGATTTTCGTCAATAACCTGTTTGAGTTTCTCCAGGAAAGCCTTATCGGTCTTCGTATAACCGATGGTTCTGATCTGGGAAAGCGGAGAGCTTGCGAAATATTCCTTGATTTTATTCCTGTTCATCAACAGGTTTGAAATCTGTGCACTCAGGTGTTCAAAGTCAAAGGGTTTCTCGATATAAGCATCTGCGCCCATTTCAAGTCCTTCAATTTTTGCATGTAAAGAGTTCTTTGCCGTGAGCAAAATGATGGGTATATGGCTGTATTCCAGATTGGTTTTAATTTTTTTGCATAATTCCAGTCCATCCATAACGGGCATCATGATATCGCTGATCACCAGTTGTATCGTGCCGTTTTTTAAAATTTCAAGGGCTTCTATTCCGTTCGATGCCTTACGGACCATGTAATCGACAGCAATTTCACGACTGATAAAATCAAGGATCTCTTTATTGTCTTCCACCAGCAGAATTTCCGGCTTTAAAATGCATTGATCCGCATTCTCCACCAAACAGGATTCTTCTTCAACGACCAATTCTGTTCATCGTTATGCAATAATAAATTCTTTTTCCTGATGAATCGGAAACTGAGCACAAAGATATTCATACCATTTTCAGGTTTTGAAAGATCGAGAATGCCTTTATGTAGTTCTGCAAGTGAACGTGGACAGAGAAAGACCGATGCCATTACCCGGCTGACTGTCCGTTTCCTTGATCCTGTAAAAGGGCTCGAAAATTTTTTCCTTCAGATCAAATGGAATGATATAACCGTCATTTTGAACGAGGATGGAAAGACCCGGTCGTCACTGTTGAAGTTTTTTAACCGGATGATGATTTTGGATTCCGCATATTTAATGGCATTATTAAAGAGGTTACTGAGTATTTTTTTTAAAGCTTCCGGGATCCACAAAAGCCTGAAGGCCGATACCTGGAAGTTCAAGTTTAAAAATATATCTTTTTCTTCGGCTGCCATCTGAAAACTGTTATATGTTTCCTCCAGCAATTCCGAAATATCTGTTTTCACAAAATTCAGACTGAATTTGTCCATTTCCGTGTTTCGGAAATCCAGCAATTGATTCGTCAGGTCAATCAGACGGTTTGTATTTTTTTCCATTGTTTTTAGATTATAAGCTATTTCGGCATTACTGTTTTTTTTCTTTATCAGTTTTTCCAGTGGCATTTTAATGAGGGTGAGCGGCGTTCTGATCTCATGGGCAATATGGGTAAAAAATTCAATTTTCGAATGATAGATTTCTCTTTCTTTTTCATGTCCAGTATTTCAAACCGGCGCCTGGTTCTTTTCGTCTACACGGCTGAGATAGTTTTTGATGAGCCCGTAAACAATACCGGCTACGATTCCCGCATACAAAATATAGGCCCAGATGCTGCCCCACCAGGGAGGATAATATTCGAATTTCAATGGCCGCTTCCTGTTTGTTCCATACGCCACTGCTGTTGGATCCTTTTACTTTAAAAGTATAATGACCGGGAGCGAGTTTTGTATAATACACTTTCCTGTTTTTTTTCAAAAAAGTCCATTCCTTATCCAGGCCCTCCATTTTGTAAGCATATTCATTCATTTCAGGTACAGTATAGCTTAATGCGGCAAAATCAATGCTGAGTGTTGACTGATCATAAGGAAGAGAAATCGTTTTTGCACAAATAATGGATTCGCTCAGGGGCGAATTCTTCATATTGGCTGAAATTTCGCGGTTGTTTACTTCGAGTCCTGTAATATAAACAGGGGGAATTCCTGTATTTTTTATGAATTCATCCGGTCTGAAACTGATCAAACCTTTTCCACTTCCAAAATACATGCGGCCATTTATATCCTTAAAAGCGGAGTTATAATTGAACTGGTCACTTAATAACCCGTTTGACTGTGTATACGTTCTGATAAGACCGTTTTCCGGATTAAAGCAAACCAGCCCCTTTGAAGTGCTGACAAATAAATTGTGCGCTCCGTCTTCCATTATACGAAATATCAGGTTATCAGGCAAACCGTTTTTTGTAGTATAGCGCGTAAATTTTGATTTATCTTTTTCGAATTTGCATAGGCCCACATCCGTCGCAAACCATAAGGCCTTTTTCCTCGTCTTCATAAATTCCATTTATATAATTACTGGGAAGACTGTTTGAATCACCGGCATTGTATAACAACGAACCGCTTTTGCTGCTTTGAGGATTGAAAAAAATGACTCCGTTTCCACGTGTACATGCCCAAAGAACACCCTCTTCATCCTCCCACATGCATTGAATCTGCGATTCGAAATGGGGTACAGGAGAAAAATCATCTGTTGCACGATTATATTTGAATAAACCGTTTTGCGTGCCGATCAGTACATCACCGGAACGGGTTTGAAATATGGTAACAATGAAATTGTTTTTCAGATCATTCGGACGAGTGCCTGCATTATAATGACGGATAATTTTACCGGTTTTGATACTCATGATATCCAGACCATGCATAAATGTGCCTATCCACAGACTGTCGCCGGATGCAAGCAATCCATGAATATTGTGATACGCAATACTGCTGGTGGTGCCGAGTGGTTTGTAAGAAGTAAATATTTTCCTGTTCAAATCTATTTTGTTCAGACCTCCGTCCTCCGTTCCAACCCATAACTGACCTGAATGATCCTGGCAGATTTCATGAATGGCATTTCCGACAATGGACGGTTTTGTATACTCAGGAAAATACTTGCTGAATGTTGTAAATTGTTTTGGATAATAATCCAGTCCCCCAAAATATGTTCCTATCCACAAACCTCCTTCCCGGTCCATACAGAAAGTGACTACTACGTTGTCTGAAATGGAATATGAATTATCATATTCTTTTTTCAACCGGATGATGGATCGATCGTCAGCATGATATATATATATACCTGTCTCGGTTCCCATCCAGTATTCATTGTCTGATATCTGCATAAAATCCCTTGGATATATACCCGTTTTATCCGGATTTAAATTCACGATATCCTGAAAAGTCTGCATTGAAACATCAAATAACTTCACACCCTGAGCAAGTGTACCCACCAGAAGGTTCCCATTTTTAAGGGAATAAATTTTCTGGATTTGGATAGACTCTTTTGTCGCCGGGGATTTTAAAATGCCGAGAGTAATAAATTGATCAGATGACGGAACATATTTTTTAAGGAGTGCTGTCGTTGTTGACACCCAGATGCTGTTGTCATGCGAAATGCTAAGCGACGAAACCGTACCACCCCTGATATCAGGTTTATATGGCTTTATTTTACCAGACGGGGGATCATAATGAAACAGATTCGAATTTGAAATGAACCAGACTCCGCCTGTTTTATCTTCTTTTATGTCCGTCACTTGTTCCAGACCGGTTACGGGGAATGGTTTGAATTTTTCAGAATGTGTATTATATATGTAGATTCCCTTATTCGTGCCAATCCATATAAATCCTTTTTTGTCTTCATACATACATCGGATGAAATTACTTCCGATGCTGGTCGAGTCGTCGTGATCGTGACGGTAAATCCTGAACCTGTACCCATCAAACCGGTTAAGACCATTAATGGTACCAAACCATAAAAATCCCTTCTTATCCTGCATGCTGCAGTTGACGCTGTTATTTGATAAACCATTTTCAACCTGATAATGTTTGAAATAATATTCCTGGGCCCGGAGAGCAGAATGTCCGCAAAAAATGCAGATCAGAATATAGATTATTTTTTTCTTCACAAGCGGCCGTTAGTAAACACAAATTAGATCAAAAAAAATAAATGAATGCCCCCCTGTAAAACATCATGATAAAAAAGTATTGATCAAATTAAAAATAATCATTGATTCGCATTGATATAAGGGTTTCTCTTTATTAAAATGTGATTGAGACATTATGAAAACATTTTGACGCTTATAGATCATATAAAGTTTTAGAATATGCTTTCCTTATGCTGAGAAAAGATCTTACCGGTGCAGTCAGTACGGTCTCTGCCGCCAAGATTGAAGCCGTGCCGGTGCCATCTGTCGAAGCCGCACTGCAGGACCGGCCCTCGGACGTGCAGGTGATTAATAACGACGTTTCTCCGGAAGCGAATATTACAGTATTAATCAGAGGTGTGGGCAGTCTGGCCATCTATTGCAACGCGGCGGCTGGACTGCAAAAGAATTAACCGAAAAAGGTTTACGTTTGCTCATGCTCGGGAGTGGACGGCCGTTAGACCATATTACAGGATATAAAACGGCCACTTTGAATCCCTGGGACTTTCCACACCGCGGTTGCGCGACCATGAAACGAAAAGAGGATGACCCGGTCATATCAAGGCCCTGGGGTATGTATGGCACAGCCGCCCAGGAAGCCATTATGGACTACCGGGTGAATGAAAAAGATTCTCACTACGTAGAGAAGCGTCCGTCTACCGGGTGGCGAAGTTACCAGATGGGGGGACGATCGATACTATGGAGAAGGCAGTGTTACCGGTGGAGCGATCTGGATTATGAGGCCAATCTCCTGGATGGCATTGCCATCGACTGGCCGATCCGGTATAAGGAAATGGCGCCGTGGTTTGATTATGTCGAAACGTTTGCAGGCATCAGTGGATCGATAAAGGGCCTTGCGGTCGATGTAGCGGAGATGAATATTGGCGCCGAATTCAAAGAAGCACTGACGGAGCCGGGCAGCTGGTCGATCGGTGCAACCGGCTTCGGCGAAATCCTGCCTTATCACGACAACATGATCTCACTCAATCACGAAGTGAAAGACAAATGGGGACTGCCCGTATTAACAATGGATGCAGGGCTTAAAGAAAACGAACTCAACATGCGCAAGGATATCGTGAAAGATCTGGTTGAGATGTTTGACAATGCCGGCATAAAAAATATTACTACCTGGGACAAAGATTATGCAATCGGCCAGGGCATCCATGAGATGGGCGCCGCGCGGATGGGCCGGGATCCCCGCACATCCGTATTGAACAGCCATAATCAGGTATGGGATGCACCGAATGTTTTTGTAACCGATGGTGCCTGTATGGTGTCCAGCGGTTGTCAGAATCCTTCGCTGTCCTACATGGCACTCACAGCACGAGCGGCAGACTATGCCGTAAGTGAATTAAAAAAACAAAATATATGAATGTTTTTTTCCGCGTTGCTTTTTATTCATTGTTAGCACTTGCGGCCAACGCACAATCCAATGAGCAAACGATTCCGCATCTTGAAAAACAGGGAACCGCGGCGCGGCTGGTGGTAAATGGAAAGCCGATGCTGTTACTCTGCGGTGAACTCCATAATTCAAGCACGGGTGGTTTGGATTATATGCGACCCATCTGGAAACGTATGGCGGAAAAAAATCTGAACAGTGTAATTGCTGCCGTGTCCTGGGAGCTTATCGAACCAACAGAGGGCAGCTATGATTTTACACTCGTTGACAGTACGATCGCCGGTGCCCGCGCGGCGAATCTGAAACTCATTCTCATCTGGTTTGCGAGTTGGAAAAATGGCGGCTCCATCTATATGCCGGCCTGGGTAAAGAAAGATGATAAAAAATTCCCGCGGGTAAAAGACAAATCCGGAAAGTCACTGGAAATTCTTTCCACTTTTGGCGAAGCATCCATGAAGGCCGATGCAAAAGCATTTGCCGCGCTCATGCGTCATATAAAAGAAACAGACAGCCGGTTCCAAACTGTGATCATGATGCAGGTAGAAAACGAAATGGGCGTGCTCGATAATCCTGGCCTGCCCGGAAACGCAGCACGCGATTACAGTCCGGCAGCAGATGCCGCTTTTCATGCAGAAGTTCCCGGCACGCTTATAAAATATCTCGAACGGAATAAAGATTCTTTGTTTCCTGAACTAAAAAAAGTCTGGGCTGATAACGGCTACAAAAAAACAGGTAACTGGGAAGAAGTCTTCGGGAAAAGTTTTCTGAAAGCTGATCAGAAAGACTGGAAATCATATTCTTTTTATACCGAAGAACTTTTTTCTGCCTGGAACTATGCGAACTATGCCGGGCAGGTGGCTGCCGCGGGAAAAAAAGAATATCCGATACCGATGTATGTCAACGCCTGGCTGAAACAACCCTTCAGTTATATACCCGGCAAATATCCGAGTGGGGGACCGCTTCCCCAGGTAATCGATCTGTGGCGCGCCGCGGCTCCTTCGATTGATTTCATCGCACCTGATATTTATACAAATGAATTCATTTGGGTATGTAATGAATATACACGGAGTGGAAACCCGCTTTTCATTCCGGAAACACTTGGCGGTGCATCCGGCGCTGCAAGAGCTTTCTATGCAATTGGAGGATTTAGTGCGTTCGGTTTTGCGCCGTTTGGAATCGACGGAAGTTTATATGAAACAAATGATCCGTTAAATGAATCCTATCTTGTATTAAAAAATCTCTCTCCACTTATTTTAGAAAATCAGGGAAAGAATTCCATGCGGGGCGTGCTGGTCGATACGGTACATCCGGAGCAGGACCTGGAATTGGGCAATTACCGGATCAAAGCAAGATTGTCAGCGGATAAAAATACAGTGACGGCCGGCGGCCTTATCATTCAGACAGGAGCAGATGAATTCATCGTTGCGGGCAAATCACTTGACCTGTTTTATATTCCGAAAGATTCAACGCAACGCATCGGTGTGCTCTCAGCGGATGAAGGTTTTTTCAAAGACGATCAATGGATCGCCCGCCGCCGTTTGAATGGCGACGAAACGCATGCAAGCACATGGGATGGCACAGGGAATAAAATGCCGGCGGATAAACCCGGCATACAAAAGATTATTTTATATCATTATCGATAATCGTGAACCCGGCAAGACGTCGTCTTTCACTGTAACACCCGCAGGGCGGGTTCAATTCGAACGATAATCTGTGCTTAAGGAATCATTCATCCATGAGTTTACATCCCGCGCCAGTCTTTCTGCAGATATTTTATAATTATTTACGGAATCTGTTCCAATGGGTAAATGAAGAGGTGGATTTTCCGTGTGTCCCAGTTTGACAACGACGGCAGCCAGTTTCGAAGGATCGCCGGGCTGAGAACCATGGAATGTAGCCGTACTCTTCCGCATGGCCCCGACCCTCGTATTTTCATAATCACGGATGGCATTTTGAGCCACTGTAAAAGAATCTTTTCCGGTGAAACCAGTTCTAAACAAACCGGGCTCGATAGCGGTTACTTTTATTCCAAAAGGTTCGAGCTCTTTGGCAAGGCCCTGGGAGATTCCTTCCACGGCATTTTTGGTTGAACCATACAAAGCCCAGCCTACGAGTGGGTCAAATGCAAAAAGGGAAGATACATTCATAATGTGACCGGATTTTTGTTTGCGCAAAAAGGGAAGGGCGGCGCGAACCACGTTCAATAATCCAAACACATTGGTATCGTATTGCTTTCTTGCTTCGGCATCGGATACTTCTTCAATGGCGCCAAGAATACCATAGCCCGCATTGTTCAGCACAATATCGAGTTTGCCAAAATGATCAATCGCTTTTTGAACGGCGTCTTTTACTTCATTTTCCTTCGTTACATCCATTTCAACAACAAGCAGGTTGGGATGATTACCAAGTGAAGAATTCACAGCAGACCCATTGTTCCGCACGGTACCCGCAACTTTATCGCCTGCCTGAAGCGCGGCCTTTGCGATTTCAAAGCCGAAGCCCTTGGAGGCTCCGGTTATAAACCATATTTTCTGTTCCATGATCTGTATTTTTTTAATTAATCATTTCAATTCGGACGCATTTCTGACCCGGGCAACAACAGACAGCTGCTAAATAAAACGATACAAAAAATATAAAAATGCAGAACGATATGAACCCGAAATAAATATTCATTTCAAAAAGCTGCCCCGAACCAACATTGGTATTGGCATTCATACTGTTGAAGTGGTTGCACGCAATATTTGCACAGCCATCCGCCTGCAATACTCCATTACAGGTATCGTTGTGTTCTGGCTGCAAGGATTGAATATCAGGCCTGTGGCACATTCTTTGGAAGAATGACCCGGGGATCATCAAAAATGCATAAAGATGGAATTCAAACCGCAGGATTTTCGTGCAAATCTTTACAATGAGCAGCGGGTCGCCAGTTATTTTTACCGCGTTACACAAGATGTTGCTGCCTTTAAAGACAAAGAAGTGGTTAACAGCTATCATCATGTGGAGGATTTCAAAAATACAGATCTGCGTAAAGCGCGACATGAAGCAATTGAATATTTAACAGAGCGATATCTGACATTACCGGAAGGATTCATCTATCCCTTATCTTTCTCCGGAACAACATGCGGCAAATCCCGACGAATGCATTTTCCGCGTATTCGCATAGTGTTTTATTCGTCGAATTTTATACCGATGAAATCTTTGAAGAATGGCCCATCGCAGGTGAAGAAGATGAGGACGTTCGCGAAGGGTTAGAACATGAAGCAGAAGTCTGGCTTAAGAATGGACTAGGGGAGCCGCCGTATATTCATTCGGTAATCTAATTGTCAATTGTTAATTGTTAATTGTCAAAGCCAATGACTATCGTTCATCTGTCATCTGTCAACTTTCAATTGCCGACTATTCATCATTCAATCCTTTTCCATTTAGAATTTGTTTTATAGATTTTTCAATCCTTGACGTCCGGGTTTTGGATTGTTTGGCCGCAGAAAAATAAAGAAGATATCCTCTTTGCCGTCCTGGCGTCAATGCTTTAAAAGCAGATTTCAATGCAGGTGTTTTATCCAGTTTCTTTTGAAACTCTTCCGGAATAGCATATTCTGCCGTCTTTTTTAATGTCGGTTTCAAGCCGGATTTTTCCACTTCAATGGCTTCAAATATATAGGCTTTGAGGATCGATTTCATCTGAACGATTTCCTTTACACCGGTGAAACGGATCTGGCGCGCCACCTGCACATTCCTTGTTTGCTGAACAAGAATTCCTTCGGCATCATGTAACAAAGCCCCCTTAAAAAACAACAACGCACAATATTCTTTAAATACATGAATCAGAACGATATTCGTTTTCTGAAATGTGTAACAGGGACAGCCCCACTTCAGTTCTTCGGTCAGTCCACAGCCAAGAACAATTGTTCTCAATCTCCCGATTTCTTCCTGCCATTTATTGGCTTTGCTAAAATAAAAATCAACCTTTGGATTCATCGTATTCAATTTTTGATATGCGTCCTCCAACTTACTGAATGGAAGATAGCCATTCGCAGATTATGCAAAATTCAAACCCTTAGCGAGCCGCGAAATCCCCTGGCAGCATAATAAGATTCTGCGCCATTATGATACACGAAGACGGTGTCGTAGCGACGATCACAGAAGATGGCACCCCCGAGTTTTCTGATACCGGCAGGCGTTTTTATCCAGCTCGAAGTTTTCGTATCGAAATTTCCAAGTTTCTGCAATGTCCTGTACTGCTCTTCTGATAAAACTTCAATGCCCATAGCTGCAGCCATATCCAGCGCATTATCTTTCGGTTTATTTTCTTTTCTTGAATCAAGCGCTTCCCGGTCGTAACAAAGACTTCTGCGGGCATTTGGACTTTCCGCTGAACAATCATAAAAAATATATTCGTCCGTCTTATTATCGAAACCAATTACATCGGGCTCGCCGCCTGTTCTTTCCATTTCGCTGAGCGACCATAGTTTTTCTCTGCCGGCTGATGAATCCAGCCTGGCTTGTACTTTAGCCCATTCAAGACCGGGATGGCGATTTTTGTTTTTCTCAAAACGGACTTTCAATACGCTGAATAATGAATCCTGTTGTGCTGATGTCAGTTTTTTAATATTGTTTTTGCTCATACGCTTATGTTGAGTCTGTTATGCAAACGTGGCAGTTGTTGATGTAATTTTTCTGTTTGCAGGTCTGAAATACCAGGACGTAATAATAAAAATCGTCTGCATGAATGGCCCGATAAGACCCTTTAAGCCATAATCAGCGCTCGCCAGATGCGAGATAAAGGCTCCCGTCATAACAAAGAAGAAACCTGCATAGGCCCATTCTTTCAGTATTTTAAATCCCGGAACCAAAATAGCTATTACACCCAGTATTTTCCAGATACCAATGATGTACAGTATATATAATGGATAACCCAGGGGAACAACTAAGTCAATCATCTCTTTTGCATGCGCTATCTGCGCCAGACCGCTTCCCAGCATGCCCACCGACATTAGACCGGTTGCGGTCCAATAGATCGCTAAATTTCTCTTTTCCATGGTATGTTATTTTAATTTGCTTACTACTTCCTGTAATCTGTTATGTGCCCATATTGATGCCCTGGGCAAAGGGTAATTTCAGTACCTGGTCCCTTTGAGCAACAGACTCATATATGGAGTGGATACTAAGTCTGCTGGTTTCATCGGTAAGCCGTTCAAATTCGGCCACTTCAAGCTGAACACCAAAGGGCGAATTGTCCATTTCAAATGTCCTTGTGATTTTCCGGTTGGGAACAAACTCATGAATGACCCCATTGGCACTAAATACCACATTTCCTTTTTCATCTTTTGTTTCAAACTGCCAGCTGCCCTGCTTTTTACTTTCGAGTTTCAGCACTTTCGTTCCCATCCACTGTTCAATGATTTCTGCCTCTGCATTGGCTTTAAAAAGTAATTCCAATGGCAAATCAAATTCCCTGGTAATCACCAGATCCTGTTTGCCTTCTTCTGCATGAATTTTTGTTTTGCGTTCCATATTATTTGTTTTTATGTTTTTTCATAACGGCTTCTAACTTATTGAACCGGTCGTCCCACATATTGCGGAATGGCTCGATGAAGTCGGATACCTCTTTCATTTTTTTTGCATTAATATGATAGTAAATCTCTCTGCCGTTTAGCTCCTGTTTTAGCAATTCACACTCGTTGAGTATCTGGAGATGTTTTGAAACGGTCGGTCTGGCGGTATCAAAATTTGCGGCGATGGCACCGGCTGTCATGGATTGCGAAGCAACCAGCAGCAGGATGGCCCTTCGGGTCGGGTCTGCGATGGCTTGAAATACGTCTCGTCTTGTAAGCATTGTGTAGCTATTTGACTACAAATATATGTGTAGTTATTTAACTACGCAAATATTTTTTTCAACGCTCATTCTTCGATCCCCTTATTAATTTTTTCTCCCCGGGTGTTTAACCGAACAGGCGTAAATTTAGAAGATGACCACTCATAAAGCCGCATGATAAACCCAATGAACTGTTCAATTCAGAAAACGGTATTCCTCAGCTTACTGGCAATAAGTTTTTCCTTTTCTGTTTTTGCCCAGGACATGGAACCGAGAAGTTATTCGGTGGTACCCGTAGGTTTGCACGCGGCACAGTTATCCTATACTTTTTCCGGAGGAGAAGTTGTATCCGGTTTGAATTCACCATTGCAAGACCTGAATATCAATGCGTCTATTATCTCTCTCGGATATGTACAGACTTTTTCTCTTTTCAAAAAGCTTGGTCGTATTGCAGTAGGTATGCCATATGCTTTTTTAAACGGAACGGCAAAAGCGTATGGTCTTGACACAGCGGCTTCCCGAAACGGATTCGGTGATGGTCGAATAAAATTTGGTATCAATCTGATCGGATCGCCTGTTCTGGCGCCAAAAGATTTTCAACAATTTCAGGAACACACGGTGCTTGGAGCCAGTGTGGTAATTTCCGTTCCAATCGGACAATATTTTAGCGACAAACTAATCAATATCGGATCTAACCGCTGGGGCATCAAACCAGAGATCGGCGTTTCACATCGCGAAGGCAGACTTTTTTACGAAGGATATGCCGGTGTCTGGTTTTACACCGAGAACGATCAGTATTATAATAAAACAACACTTAGTCAGAAACCATTATTCAGCTTTCAGGCTCATATGGACTATACTTTCAAACATGGAAAGTATGTCGCATTAAACGGAGGATTTGCGAGCGGTGGTGAAACATCGCTAAATGCGGTACAAAGATTTGACGATCAGGAGAACTGGCGGATAGGCGGTACGTTTTCAACTCCCATTTTCAATAAACATCAGTCTGTCAAATTCATGATTAACACTGGTGTGGCAACCCGCGCAGGACAAAATTACACTGCTGTAACACTCGCGTATCAATACAACTGGTTCTGATAATCCGGTGGAAATAAAAAGCCCTGCTACATTTCTGTAGCAAGGCATATATGAAGGGGTACGGTCTAAGGTTTCGGGGCGGTTTTTCAGGATAATCCGATGAGTCTATTTAACTCACAATTAATTTCTACTGGTAGGGGTTTGGGGTTGGCCGCAGATACCGGGCGGATTTAGATGGTCTTTCTACGCGTCTGCAGGAATAATTTTTGCAGCTCGGTCTATGAGTCCCGACGGGGACTCACCAGTCCCGAAAGGGGCTTGGATATTGGATAAACTTCGGGCTGGATTTCTATCCGGCCCTTTTTTTGTTGCGCGAAAATAAAAGACTTTTTCATTCTGAAGTACTTAAGTTTTCCACATTTTTCATAAATAAAAGGATGAGCAATTTAATTTTTCATGGTGAAAATACCCCTGTCCCTGTCTGTCAGCAGATTGGGGTTATTCCTGGTCATCAGTTTGAAAATCGCAAATCTTAGGGAAATGTTAAAGCATAAAAAAACTGCTAATCCAGATGATATATTGTGATAATTGCACCCGTTGACATCATCAGATTATTTACGACTCTGCTACTTTCCGTGCCGCGGGTTTGCCCGGGTAACAAATGACGTTACAATGGACGCAAGACAACTTGGACAACAACCAACCAGAATAATACCAAACGCAATTTCTTTTGGAAAACTAAATACAATGGCGAACATAAAACCAAAGACGGGCTTGATAGTATAATGACGAAAGGATACCGATCAATTGTCTTTGGGTTTTTCAGCACGGTCAGGAATTCTTTGATACTTAATTTTGTGCCCATCCCAAACATGATGATTTGTAACAACGAAAGAATGAGATTTGATGATTTCAAACTGCCTACCTGAAGAAAAAATCCGGTCAGCTGCCATCCGCCAAAAGACAAACTTCCAGCGACTGACAAATAAATGTAACCTGCTAAAACAAAACGGAGGTTAAGTAAAAATAACTTCCGCCACCTGCTGCCAACACAAAATATTGTTTTCCCTTTAAAGAATAAGTGATGAATATGGCCCGGTTTTTTTATAGTTTTGATAAAGAAAACCCATGATAACGGTAATGAAGAATATTCCCCCATTTTGCCTGGTACGACAAAGGGTTTTAAACTGGAGGAATTGGATTAGGCAAGAACCTGGGTTGCAGAGGAAAATTAATTACGGTCTATAAACTGCAGGGTTCATGGAGCAATTAAAAAATATTCAGTTTACTGTCCTGATAAAAGCCGGCGGTCTATTAAGAGAATTCAATTTTAGAAAAAGTACCGGACAAGTTGGTTCCCTTTTTACGATCGATGTTGCAGATGTCCGGGGCGAGCGGCATTATCTGATGTTCCGCCAGGAGAACGATCAGTGGATTCTGAAAACGACAGAAATTCCGGACTGGATAAGGGAAGTTATACCAAAAATCAAAGAGAGGATCCAACAGTTTTGATGTTGTAAATATCTGATTTTATGCAGGAAGAGCTAAAAGAGGATGTGATTGCCACCCAAGTTCGCAGACTCATCCATGATAAATTGGGGATTGGGACGGAGCTTTTGACAGATAAAGCCAGTTTCAAAGACGACCTGGGCGTGGATTCCCTTGACCTGATCGAACTACAGATGGAAATTGAAAAACAGTATTCTTTAAATATGCCGGAGGAGGTAGCAGAAAATCTAAAAACGGTCGGCAGCCTCATTGCATTTGTCAAAGAAAAAAAACATTAGGGCGGGTATGCGATTTGCTTTTTTGAATAAAAAAGTACATGAAGTCTCACTATTCGCCAGTTGCACTTACACTTATCCTTCTTTGTTGTTTCCTGCTGGCTTTTATGCGATATGCTGATCAGACTTTTTTTAATCAGGCAAGTCAGGCAAACCTGGCCGAAATCGCCGCAGGGAAACTGGCAGAGACCAAAGGAAACGCAAAAGTAAAGTCACTGGGCAAACAAATGGTGACCGATCATACAACGGCTCAAAACGAGCTGGTGGCCCTTGCAAAAAAAGAAACCGTAACTATTCCGATGGATCCGGACGCTGAACACAAACAGGCCCTGGCAGATTTAAATAAACTTTCCGGTAAGTCTTTTGATTCTGCTTATATGGCAAGTCAGCTGGCCGATCATAAAATAGCGGTTGCTTTGTTCTCCGAAGAATCCGTGAACGGATCCGATCCGGGGGCCAAGGCCTTTGCCGCAAAGTATTTACCAAAACTGAAAATGCATCTCCAGATGTTTCAGGGTGCCATAAAAAAATAAGGCGGATCGATGAATAAAAAAAAATATTGTTTTTAAATTTTGTCTGGCTAAACCAGGTATAATCAGAGGCTCGCAGGCCCGCATAATGATGCGGGCTTTTTTTTACCATTTTCCATCCCGGACTGTTAATAAAAAATAAATGGATACCGGAAGCCATTGGCATTCTTTTTTAATTCATACCATAAAAATTGAACAGGGTCAGGAGGAGAATGAACAGACCGGAGTATTATGGATGAATTATATTGAAGATGGAGACGATTACAATGTATCATGATATACGGGTCTTTTACGTGAAGAAAAACACTTCTTCCCTCAGTCTTCCGCAAGTTTATCAGGAATTGATAAAAAACGTTCCTTTTGCATGCGACAGAATGTATTATGGGATTCTCGTTCCGGAGAATGGATGTCTTTGTTATCGGCTTGCGGTGGAACAATTAACCCGTTATGAAAACAGGGATTTGAACCTTGAACTGTATATTATCAAACGGGGTATATATCTTTCTGCAATTGTCCGTAATTATCTACAGAATATTAAGGAAATAGAAAACGTGTTTCAGCGCCTGCGGTTGGAACCCGGACTGGATGACAATGAAAACAGAGTGGAGTGGTATTTTAATGGAAAGGATGTGGCCTGCATGCTGCGTCTGAACCAGGACTGACTATTGGCAGGTCCGGTATTTGTATCCCGTACTTTAAAAAAAATGAGAAAAGTATTTTATTTAATCCTTACCGGTGTGGCCATTGGTATTCTGATCGTCCCAGGCAGGGGATCCGAAACCTGGCAAAAGATTGCAGACTTTCTCGACGATTTAAAAAGTAAGACCAAAGATACCATCAACGATCTGATAGGCGGAGCTAAGAATATGGCTGAAGAAGGTAAGGCTGGGACGAAAAAAGCAGCGAAGGAATGGTAGTGGCTAACAAAAAAAGAACAAAAAAAAGTCTGTCGGTATTTGTCCGAACCCGAAAGAAACTGGTTATCATTCTTGGATCAATATTGATTTTATTAATAGCCATCCGGATCGCTCTTCCCTATATTTTATTAAAACTGGTTAACAAGGAATTGCAAAATATTCCCGGCTACACAGGTCATGTCGATGATATTGATGTGGCACTTTACCGGGGAGCTTACAAAATAAAAATGATCAAACTGGAAAAAACAGGTGGCAAAGTGCCTGTGCCTTTTTTTTCAGCGCCGCTGATTGATCTGAGTCTGCAGTGGGCATCCTTGTTTCATGGGCGCATCGTGGGTAAAATAGAAGTGGATCAGCCGGTGCTGAATTTTGTCAAAGGGCCAACGGAAGAAACCAGCCAGACAAAAATCGATTCCAGCTGGACGGATGTAGTAAAAAAACTGATGCCCCTGAAACTGAACAAATTTGAGATTGTAGAGGGTCAGATTCATTACCGGGATTTTCATAGTAAACCCGCCTTTGATATTTACACAAAGCAGGTGCATATTCTCGCCGAAAATCTGAATAACGCCGAAAAGAATAAGGAACTCCTGCCATCGACCATTACGGCATCCGCCGATGTATATGGTGGTAAGGCAACGGCCAGTATGAAAATGGATGCGCTGGCAAAAACACCCACTTTTGACGGAAAAGCAAAACTGGAAGGACTCAATCTGGCCAATCTGAATAACTTCATCGACGCTTTTGCAAAATTTGATATCAAATCGGGTGAAATCAGCATTTATACCGAGGCAGCGGCCAAACAGGGACGGATCACAGGATATACCAAGCCCATCATAAAAAATCTCAAAGTTGTTAACTGGGAAAAGGATAAGGAGAAACCATTGAAAATTGCCTATGAAGCTGTGGTAGGAGGCGGTTGCCTGGGTGTTTAAAAATCATAACAAGGAACAGCTGGCGACCCGGGTGGAATTTGAAGGCAATATCAAAAAACCAAATATTGATATCTGGGAACTGATCGGCGAGGTTTTAAAAAACGCATTTATACAGGCATTATATCCATCGCTTGAAAATTCTGTAAGCATCAATTCACTTGGAAAAGATTCAAAGGATTCGCATTTAAATAAGGAAATTGCCGGATCGGGTGGCGGAGTTATAAAAAATAAGACAGAGCAAAAAAAATCGAAGAAGGAATTGAGAAAGGAAAAACGTGCAGAAAAAAAAGCAACAAAAGAAAAGGAGAAGAAAGAAAAGGAGAAGAAAGAAAAGAATCAGTCATAATTTTGAGACAACATAACCAATAAAATTATATTGTATGCATGACAAAAAAAACAACCAGAATCCAGGAAAACAAAAATCAAAACCAGAATCAGGATCAGAAATTTTCCGAACAAATAAATCAGACTCCGTCTCAAATAAATAAATCAGATTTGCCTGACGTGAATGATAATGATGGTGATGAAGATGAAAACCATTATGACGACAGCGTGAAAGAAAGCTGATCCAGCTAATCTGTGGTTCGGGTTGGGGGACTCTTCTCAGATATACTTTCTTAATAATTCCAGCATGAATTTCATCTGAAAAGGCTTTTCTATAAAACCATCTGCTCCGGCAGCTTTCGCCTGCTCATCCAGGTTGGGGCTGGCTGAGACGATGATTACCGGAATATCGCGCGTGGAATCCTGTCCCTTCAGAAAACGGCATATTTCCATCCCATCCACCCCTGAAAGCTGTCTATCAAGTAAAAACAGATCCGGTGGTACAAATTCATTTTCCAGCAATTGTTCACCATTATCGACCATGGTAACCTCATATCCGGCCCTCCCAAAGATCAATGGAAAAACATCCTGTAAAGCGGGATCATCATCTGCGCACAATATCCTTTTCATAACGATCAATTATTGGTTATTAATGGCAGCGTGAAATATATCAATGTCCCCGTTTCCTGTTTATCATCTACTAAAATCCTGCCACCGTGCTGATGAACGATTCCGGCTGTAATGTATAATCCCAGACCCATCCCCGGGTAAGAGTGAACACGCGGATTTTTTACCCTGAAAAAACGGTCAAATACTTTTGTTTTCAGGTTCTCCGGAATACCGATGCCTGAATCCTTCACACTCACTTTTAATTCGTTCTTCTTCAATTCGGACTGTATAAGGATTTCACCACCACCCGGAGAATATTTTATCGCATTGGAAATCAGGTTGGTTAACACCTGCCGGATTCTTTCCTTGTCGGCCAGAACATTCGGAATATTCGGATCCAGTCCAACGATGATTGTATTTTTTCTGGTCAGGGGCTGCATATCTTCTGCTCTTTCTGCAATGAGTTCGTTGATATTAAATTCCTCCCGTTGTATAGTTAGCTGGCCCTCAAATATTTTGTAGTATCCAGCAAATTGTTGATCAGGCTCGTGAGCCGGTCAACCTGTCTGTTCAGCTTTTCGACTACAGAAGAACTGTTAGGATCCCGGGTTTCGACAGCCATTTCCTGCAACACTTCAGCATAAGCCTTGATGCTGGTCACTGGTGTTTTTAATTCATGACTGGCGATACCAAAAAATTCATCTTTCTGATTTTCCAGTATTTTACGACTGGTAATATTATAGATGACGCCAGCCATACGGGTTGCTTTGCCATTCTGCCGTGACACAGTTCTGCCATAAGCAGATAACCAAATATTTTCTGAGGGCTCGCCCGTCAATGCGCGGAATTCAGCCTGAAATATCCCGGCACTGGCAGCAGCCTTTTGTAAGCCTTCCAACAAAATATCCCGGTCCTCGGGGCGCACATACCGTTGAAGCAAGGTTGATTTTTTTTCTGATACGTTAGTTTTAGGAAAGGAACCCTTGTCTTCGTTCCAGACCAGGACGTCGGTGTCAATATCCCAATCCCAGGCGATCATTTCGGCAGACTGAAGGGCGATCCGGTATCGTTCCTCCGAAATGGATAACGCTTTTTCCGCCATCTTCAACTGATCGATATCCGTGGCCGAACCGAACCAGGAAACTACTTTGCCATCATCTCCGGTCAGAGGAATGGTCCTTGCCAAATGCCAGCGGTATGCACCATCGGCCCTTTTGAGCCTGAGCTGAGTCTCCAGGATTTTTCCTTCTTCAAGAGATTTCTTCCAGTTTTCGTTAATACGCATGAGATCCTCCGGGTGGATGATCGAAGTCCAGCTGCTAAATGCCATTTGGGTGTCCCGTAGACTTAAATATTCACCTGTATATTCATTCCACCGCTTGTTAAACCAGTACAGTTTGCCATCTGGTTCATTGCTCCAAAGCAGATCGGGCACCAGATCGGTTACTGTCTGCAGACGATCCTGAGATTGACGAAGATCTACTTCGGCCTTCGAACGAGCCGTGATATCTACAAACGTAATAACCACACCATTGATCTGGTCCTCTGATGTGCGGTATGGCAATACGCGTAATAAATATTTTCGCTGATCTGTGGTAGCAACTTCTCTTTCCACCGACTGCAGTTTGTCAAGAACTATTTTTGCATCATCGGTCAGATTTTTATATGCCAGCCTGCTCGTGATATCGGTCAACGGGCGGCCCCTATCTCCCGGTATCAGATTAAAGATCTGAGTAACGGCGGGTGTAAAGAATGCAATACAGAATTTTTTATCCAGGAATATGGTTCCGATATCCGAGGAGTTGATCAGGTTGTGTAGATTATTATTATTTAATATGGTTTCATCAATTTTTATTTTCAACTCCTGGTTCACTGTCCGCAATTCCTCGTTGATGGATTGCAATTCTTCCTTACTGGTTTCCAGTTCCTCCGCCGCGGATCGCAGTTCCTCATTCATAGCCTGCAGTTCTTCATTATTGGCTTTTAATTCTTCGGCACGATATTCATGTTGTTCCACGGAATTCCGGAGCTGTGTTTTTACACGCATCAGTTCTTCATCCAGATGTTTGGCCACGGGCTCATCGGCCAGGGTCACGAAATTTTCTACACCTTCACCCAAAACAGCCGGCTCAAAAATCAATAATATAAAACCCTGCGTGGAGTTTCCGTCCATTAGCACCGGTCGTACACGGATATTGATAAATTCTTCCCGGTTTCCAATAAAAATTTTTTGTTTTCTTGCTTCGACCGCTGATTTTTTTTGAAGTGCCTGGCTGAGCGCGCTATGCAGTTCGACCCGCAGCTCAGGTAGAATAAGTTTTAAGATATTCTGTGAGAGTTCACCACCGGTTATCTGCAGATATCGTCCGGCTGTTTCAGAAATATGTAGAATTTCAAATTCCTGGTTTATTAAAATGGACGGAGGTGCATATTCCTCCAGTATTCGCTGGTGCAGATCACCAAACGACAGGCCGTTCATTAGTTTTTTGTTTCTATCCTTCCTGAACTCCGACTGACTGGCCAGATCATAGCGAAAGGATGGTACCGAATCGGGTATCGGATACGCTCGTGGTGCAACGGCACGTGACTGGAAAATATGCAGGTCCCGGTTATAAACAGAATACAGGTCACCGGCACCTTCGATAGATTCGGAGGATCCGAGAAAAAGATATCGTTCCGGGTCCAGGGCAAAATGAAAGGTTTCCATGGCTCGTTGCTGTGCCATGCGATTAAGGTAAATCAGCACATTGCGGCAACTCACCAGATCCAGATGGGAGAAGGGCGGATCTTTTATAAAATTATGCACGGCGAAAAGTACCATCTCCCTGATTTCGGGGTTTATCCTGAAGTTTTCTCCTTGTTTTGTAAAAAAACGGCTGAGTCTGGCGGCTGAAACATCAGCGGCATCGTTGAGTGAATATACCCCCTCTCTGGCCTGGCTAATAGCGTCCTCGTCGATATCAGTTCCGAATATCTGCAATTTGGGCATGTCAATCTGATTCAAAGTCTGCTCCGCGAAAATCATAGCGATGGAGTAAGCTTCCTCTCCGGTTGCACAGCCGGCTACCCATACGCGGATGGGTTTACCATCAGAATGCAGTTTGATCAGTGCAGGAACAACTTCCTGTTCCAGTATTTCGAATGATTTCTGATCACGGAAGAAATTGGTGACGGAAATCAGTAGGTCTTTCAATAGTGCCTTGATTTCTACCGGATTCTTTTCAATAAAACGGAGGTAGGAGAGCAGGTCGGGCAGATTATGAACATTGATCCTGCGTTCTATCCTGCGCAGAATCGTGGGTCTTTTATAATTTGAAAAATCATGACCCATCTGCACCCTGATCTGTGTAAATATTTCCCGGAGCGCATTTTGCTGGTCAATATGCTTTTCATCATCATCGATATGTATTTGAATATGACCCAGCCCATTTTTATATTGGAGAATTTTATCGGGAATTTCGGAAACCGGCAGCACTTCATCTACCAGACCTGTAGCAATTGAATTTCTGGGCATTTCACCAAATTCTGCCTGTTGCGGGTTCTGAACAAAAGCCGCTCCTCCCTTTTCCTTTATACGCTTCAAACCCATCGAGCCATTGGCTCCCGTGCCGGATAGAACCACACTGATCGCCCGGGGACCGACGGATTCGGCCAGGGTGCGGAAAAAGATATCCACCGGTGCCCGGCGCTCCTCCACCAGTAAATTCTCAGATGCGGTGATATGCCCATCGGACATGGCCAGATGGTGATTTGGGGAAATAACATATATACGGTCTGCTTCTACGTGTACTTTTCCAACCACTTGTATCACGGGAATTTTTGCAACGATCTGAAGGACTTCCGAAAGCTTGCTTTCGTGATCAGGCGACAAATGTAATATCACCACATAGGCCATCCCGGAATCAGTCTTTACATATTCAAAAAATTCCTTCAGGGCCTGTATACCACCAGCCGATGCACCAATGCCTACAATTATTAATGATTCTGATCCCGTATCAGTAGCCAAACCATTTCCAGCCATTGTAATCTGTCTTGAAAATTTCTTTAAAGAATGCGGGGCGTTTGGTTTAAAGCCTGACTTGTAATAATCCCCTGGTTCATTGCAAGGATATGATCGGGTTGGAGATTTAAGGAGTTCTAAGGTAAAACATAATTAATTTATGAAAAATTAAAATATTCTTAGATGATGAAATTCATTCCACATTTTTAGACCTGGGGAAAAATTATTGGGACGAAAATTCCCGTTCCCCCTAGTGGTTTATATTAAATCTGCTGGTATAATTTTTTTACCTAAACAGGTGATTGTAACCATATTCAATTACACAAAAATCAAATTTTATGAGATCGAATCAGAGGCGTAGCTCTGCATCCATGGATCGCGATGATCGTGGGCGTAGAGAACAAGGAAGAAATCAGTATTCAGGTGGCCGGGAAGACAGGTATGAAAATGATGACGAAAACTATGACCGCGAAGACTGGGATGAAAATGAAGATGACGATCAAAACAATTACAGGCCTTATTCAAGGTACCAGAATGAGGACGAAGAAGAGGATGACAACGATTACAATGAGGATTTTGAAGACGACGAAGACGAATATCAGAATGGGAGAAGACAATACGGACGATACGAAGACGATGATGACAGAAGAAGCGGTCGCAGAGTTCAGGGAAATTATAATTGGGAAGCAGCTAACAGGGACTATGATCGCGAATCCGACTATAATCACTCAGGGAACAATCGCAGCCGTTCCGGCGGTGAACGTTTCGGTTCCTCACGCTCTGGCTCTTCACGTTCAGAATCCCGGAACTCCGGCGGACAACACCGCGACGGCGAAGGTCGCTTCACCGGCAATAATCGCGGCAACAATGGGCATACCAGCCGTTCCGGTCGCAGTGGTTACGGCGGTCGTAGTTCAGCTGGACAGCACCGCGACAGCGAGGGTCGTTTTACAAGCGGTAGCCGCAACAGTAATGGTCATTCATCCGGCCGCAGTTCGTACGGCCATAGTTCATCGGGAAGAAGTTCCTCACACAGCGGTTCATCCGGAAGAAATTCTTCACACAGCGGTTCATCCGGAAGAAGTTCCTCACACAACGGGTCATCCGGTCGCAGTTCTTCTGGTAACGGAAGTTCATCAGGCAGAGGAAGCTCCTCCAGTTCAAGGAGCCGTTCTTCCCGTTAATTTACACGGGCCGTTCAGGTTTACGGACGGCCCTTTTTTTTATTTTTAAAATATTATATCATGGCTCAGAAAAATGCAAATAATAAAACAACAAATAAAACAGCTGTCAACAGCATGAAGGATACAAAGGATAAAAAAGACAATCAGTCCACCGAACCATCCTATCTGGAAAAATTTTTTACGGATCAGCTGAAAGACATCTACTATGCAGAGAACAAGATTCTGGAGGGTCTGAAAAAAATGATACAATCCGCCACTACAGATGAATTAAAAGATGCTTTTAAGGAGCATCAGGGTCAGACTGAAAAACACGTCAAAAGGCTTGAAAAAGTATTCGGATTGCTCAATAAAAAGCCCGAGGGTAAAAAATGCCATGCGATTGAAGGCATCCTGAAAGAAGCAGAATCCATAATTGAAGAAACACAGGAAGGCACTATGACCCGTGATGCGGCACTGATTTTCGCAGCACAGAAAGTAGAGCATTATGAAATCGCGACGTACGGAGGCCTCGTGCAGTTTGCCATCACGCTGGGATTACATGAAGCAGCTGATATACTGGACAGGACTTTGCGGGAAGAAGAAAATACCGACAGCATCCTGACAGAAATCGCTGAAAATGATATTAACCTGGGCGCCGAACAGGAAGGCGTTCAATATTCCTGGGATAAACAAAAGCAGCCATCTGAAATGGCGGAAGCTGAAAGTTAAAATACCATTTGTTGTATGGCGAATACTTCTAAAAGAAAAAAATGGTCGGCGAGGGTAAACCAAACCAGCAATGCGCTGGATCTGGATCAGGGTGTTTTTGCAAAAACCGATCCTCATGAAATCGCACTGTCGTTAAAAAACTCCGCTTCGCATAGCCACCGGCGTAAGGGTACTTCTTATCAGTCCGCTATGTCGATGTTGAATTTTTATATCAATCGGGGTGGTAAGAATCTTTCGGAAAGCAAAAAAAATACACTGGAAAAAACAAAGGAAGAATTGCGTAAAGTATTCCACCGGCAGGAATAAATAAATTACCGGAAATACACTAAGCAATAGGTTCTGTTGCTTCTTATAACACGCCGACCGCAAAAGGTTTTTGGAAAAAGACGCGAATGCCTGCATACATCGCGTCTTTTTTCATTCCGGCCGTGCTTCAGCTCCCAGCCCATTCATTGAATATGGCAGGCATATGAATTGCCTTTTTTACGACATGGACTCAAAGGATATAGTGCTGATCGATGATCAGATCGTAAACAATATCAAAGATGTTTTAATTGATCGTAATGAGACGCTAGCTATAGCTGAAAGTGTAACCTGCGGTATTCTTCAAACAGCTTTTGGATCGGCCACGGATGCGTCACTGTTTTTTCAGGGTGGTATAACCGCATATAATCTGGGTCAGAAAAGCCGGCATTTGCATATAAATCCCATTCATGCTGAAAACTGTGACTGTGTATCTGATACCGTCGCCACAGAAATGGCTGTCGGTATATGTTCGATGTTTTCCAGCCACTGGGGTATTGCTGTTACCGGGTATGCAACCATGGATCCGGAAATAGAAATGAATCAGCCCTTTGCTCATTTTGCAATTACTCATTTGGGTCGGATTAAGAAAACTGCATGTCTGAAGCATCCGGAAGCCAATCCCCAGCTTATACAGTATTTCTATGTAAATGAGATCGTGAAGACATTCCTGATAATACTTAAAAATAATTCCGCTGTATGAAGGCAATGATCAGAGGTCCTTCTGAATGTACTGGCCCGATTTTTTTACGATTCTTAATATCAATTTTTTTTATTCAAACTAAAACAGATAAACATGCCAAAGTATTCTGAGGGCGCCGGAAAAAAAGTTGAACGCGCCATGCACGAAAAAAAAGAAGGAACACTAAAAAGTGGTAAATCCGGGAAAAAAGTAACGAGCCGCAAGCAGGCAATCGCCATCGGCTTGTCTGAGGCAAGAAAAGCAGGTAAAAAAGTTCCAAAGAAGAAAAGTTCCGGTTCCAGGTCAAAAAGTACCCGGTCGAAATCCAAATCTGCCTAAGTTCAATCGCCAGAAACCTCACTCGGGAATAGGATATCACCGTTTCAACAACCGGAAGAAAAAAGAATGTGTTTGGCGGGTTAAATTGACGACTATCAGTTAATCTTTGATTTGTCAATAAGCTTCATAGCTGTTTTGGAATTTTTCCAGCCGGACGGATGGAATTTTTTGCCCTCGTGTTTGTTATAGTCGATGAAGAAATTTTCGATTTCCTTAACCATGCTTTTATTCAGGTCGTCGATGTTTTTGACGTTTTCATATAGAACGGAGCAGTCAGAAACAGCCACCAGCCGGTCATTACGGATTTTTACTCCCTTTTTGTTTTCCTGTCTGGCCTCCAATACACCCAGCAACCGGGTATGTATGAGACAGCCTGGATAAGAGGGCTCGTCCATGATAACGAGTACATCAAGTGGATCTCCATCCTGACCGAGCGTTTGTGGAATGAATCCGAAATCGAAGGGAAAAACAGTTCCCATTGGTAAGGTTTTACTCAAAGTAAAAACCCCCAGTTTGGGATCGAAATCAAATTTATTCTGACAAGCACGGGGAGTTTCGATTATTACGTTTACAAATCCTTTATAAGTGGTCGGAATTTTGTTGATTTTCATAATAGTCGCGATGTATGTTATTACTGATGTAAGAGTAAATAATCATGCCAGTGGAGTGATGAGGATCATAACACTAAAGGCTTTAAACGCGTGCCGATCAGTTCGATGGAATGCATCAATTTTTCATGCGGTAACTCGGCACTATCCATCTGAAAAGTAAGCCTGGAAATACCACCCAACGCTTCTGAATGCCGGATAATTTTTTCCGCTATTTCTTCCGGACTTCCCACCAGCAATGCGCCGCCCGGTCCCATTTGAGATTCGAATCTGCTTCTGGTCATTGCCGGCCATCCGCGTTCTCTTCCAATCTTGGTCATCGACTCAGCGTAACCCGGATAAAAATCATCGATTGCTTCCTTCGATGAATCTGCGATATAGCCCAATGAATGCAATCCTACCTTGAGTTGTTCGGGTGTAAATCCTGCTTTGTTTCCGGCTTCACGATAAAGATCTACCAGCGGACGAAAGTGGCGGGTCTCGCCACCAATCACGGCAACCATCAGTGGTAATCCCAGTGAGCCCGCACGAATGAAGGATTCAGGTGTGCCGCCCACTCCAATCCAAATGGGTAAGGGATCCTGTACCGGTCTTGGATAGACAGGCAAATGCCTGAGGGCAGGACGGTATTTGCCTGACCATGTAACAAATTCATTTGCACGAATATTTAGCAAGAGCCCAAGTTTTTCGGCAAACAGTTCGTCATAGTCCTTCAGGTTATAACCAAACAGCGGAAATGCTTCTATGGATGAACCGCGTCCCACCACCATTTCAGCTCTTCCACGGGAAATCAGATCCAGTGATGCAAAGTTTTGAAATACCCTTACCGGGTCGGCAGCGCTCAATACCGTAACCGCACTGGTAAGACGAATACGATTTGTACGGGCGGCAGCAGCCGCCAGAATAAGTGTAGGGGCTGAATCAAGAAAACCCTTGCGGTGATGCTCCCCGATTCCAAATACGTCAAGACCCATACGGTCAGCATGTTCTATTCTGTCGAGCAACTGAGCCATTGCATCGGCATCATTTACCCTTTTGTTGCTGTTGCCGCTGAACATGGCGGCAAAACTATCTATACCAATTTCCATATTTTTATTTTAAGCTACCATCGATAATGCCAATCGGCCAATGGCCACGTCTTTTGTGGGCAGGCATGGACGTTTCCTCTGCATGCACGATGATAATATATTTTTGAATAAGGCAAAATTCGGTATATTTACTTACAAATAGTTAGCACTATACTATTTAATAGTGGTAACCTGTTGGTTAGTCAATGAAGGATTATGAAAAATAAAGCAGCAGAAAGAACCTTCGTGGAGGACAAAAATTGCTCGGCAAGCCTGGCGGCGATTGAAGATACATTATACGTAATCGGTGGAAAATGGAAATTGAAAGTTATTATTGCATTAAAAGAACAGGGAAGCATGCGCTTCAATGAAATGCAAAGAACGATCACGGGTATTTCGGCCAGGGTATTGTCGAATGAATTGAAGGGACTCGAAATGAATGGTTTTATAAACAGGAAAGTATATACCGGCACGCCGGTAGTTATTGAATATGGACTCACCGCCTATAGTGTTACATTGGATAACGTTCTTCGGGCCTTGATTGACTGGGGAACAATGCACAGGAATAAAATAAAAAGCGAAGCCAAAAAGAAAAGGCTGGGGGCTTTAAAAAAAGTATAATCAATTCTTTCGCCTGTTACCGCCGCCATTAGCAGAAAAATGGTTTCATCATAAACCCTGGTCCAATTTAAAAAGAGTAACTTAAATTCACCCATAAAAAACTCCTTCGTGAAAAAAAATCACCTTTATTTTTTTGCTGTAAGTATAATGGTTACGCTTGTTCTGTCTTGCGGAACAAAGGATTCGTCAAAACAATCAGGCGAACAACCTGCCGCGGAAACAAAAAAACCAGATTCTGTTATCGCTGCTGCTAATCCGCCTTCCGGGTTTCAGCATTCATTTGCAAACGTGAATGGTGTGAAAATCCACTACGTGACAGGTGGCAGCGGAGAACCTCTCGTATTACTTCATGGTTTTGGTCAGAACTGGTTTATGTGGAACAGGCTCTTGCCAGAGCTTGCCAAACATTTCACAGTAGTCGCACCGGACCTGAGGGGAATGGGTGAATCAGACAAACCGGACAGTGGTTATGATAAGAAGACCATGGCCGTGGATATTCACGAGCTGGTGAAAAAACTTGGGTACACGAATATAAATCTGGCCGGCCATGATATTGGCCTTATGGTGGCTTATGCCTACGCTGCTCAATTCGGACCGGAAGTAAAAAAACTTGCGCTGATGGATGCATTGCTGCCGGGTGTTGAACCGGTATGGTCAGATTTTTCCGGGAAGGCCTGGTGGTTTGGTTTTTTTGCGCGACCGGTCTCCGGCTATTTGGTGCAGGGAAAGGAAGGCGCATTTCTGATGGACTTCTGGCCGGTGGTCGGACATGTAAACGATGCATTTACAAAAGAAGAAAGAGATGAATTTATAAGGGCATTTTCAGTGCCCGGATCAACAACAGCCTGTTTTCACTGGTTTGGTAATTTTCCACAGGATGCGTTGGACAACCATATTTTTGAAAAAAATAAATTGCAGATGCCGGTGCTTGCCATGGGAGCAGAATATGGCTCAGGAAGTTTTCTTGCAAACCATTCCCGCGTGGTAGCTACCCATGTGACCGAAGTTGTCATCAAGGGTGCAGGGCATTGGATCGTGCAGGAAAAAACCGATCAGGTTCAGAAAGGGTTGCTTGATTTCTTCCTCGATAAATAAGTCAAATAAAGAATCCATTTTAAATATTGTCATAATACGGTATATCATGAAATCAGTCGTGCAGGTTCTGTTTACATTTTTCATATCCGTCCTTTTTTGTGCATCCCTAAAAGCACAGGCCATCAATGAAGGCCCGTTTCGGATGACAAAGGATGAAATTATCGACACCAAAGCCCCGGGAACGAAGGCTCCTGGTTCATCCAATTTGTCTGCCGTGCAGGTCATTGTTCTTTTTGGAGATCCTTCTAAGGCGGGCCTGTATACGATCGTTATAAAAGTGGCGGCGAACACAAAAATTCCTGCCCATCTTCATCCGGATCAGCGCATCGCTACAGTCATTTCAGGTGACTGGTATTTTGGGTATGGAAATCAGTTTTCTGTTGACAGTCTGAAGAAACTCCCCGCTGGCAGCGTTTATTCTGAAGTGGCCGGGCAAAACCATTTTGCGATGACCAAGGACCCGGTCGTCGTTGAGATTACAGGTTACGGGCCTTCCGGTGTAACGTATGTAAACCCGTCTGATGATCCACAGAACAAAAAGTAAATGCAGTTTTAACTTTGCGCCGTCGGACGAACAACCATCTCATTAACATCTACGTCAGCGGGTGGCTCTATTAAGAATGAAGGATCGACTGTGGCCGTAACCAGATTTTCAGTTTTTTACATTCGGCAAGACGACCAAGATATATCAGGCCACTGGTGGTTTTCGTTCGCCGCTTCGGCTCTTCTGCCGATTCAGTTTTACTAATTGGTAAAACATTGTTGCTGGTTTGTTGCAGAGGATCTGTAACCGTGGGTGAAAAACATTCGACTGCCGACTGGCCTTCTGTGATTTTTTGAAGTAAATAAGAGCGACGTGCTCTTGTCATCTTTCTGTCCCCTGAAGGAAATTGAGGATATGAAGCGAAATGAGCCATACTTTTTTTGCGTCCTCTTGACTCAGGGTGTCTCAACTGTTTTATTTTCAGAATTCTTTTTCGGTGCATCCAGAAGCGGGTCAATATATTTTTTCTTCAGGGTTTCCGTAATAGCAGCCACTTCTATTCCTTCTTTCAGCATTTTGATCGCTTCACCCGTTAATGTTCTGTAGAGAGCGTATTGTTTTACGTGTTCGGGCACCAGTTTATACAGCGAAGCCGCGATGGGAGAAGCTTCCTTCATCCTGTTGATGCTCTGGCGAAACCCTTTAAAGGCAGGGTCCTTTTTAGTTCGTTCACCGGTAAGCGAAGATGCCTTGCGCCATATATTCTGGTTAAAATAAGGAGAATAATAGAAACACATCCCGAGGTGGGGATCGTTTCCGGTTATAATATTATATGTTAATCGTTTACCCATTTGGTCTGTCGGGAATAACGAAAGCCCGGCCGTTTCAAGTATGTATCTGAAGAAAAAAATGTTTTATCCTCAGTTGGTCTCCGTCAGAGATGTACTTGAGTTCTTATTGAACTATATACATAAAGCGCATTTTTGCCTTTTTGCAATGGCAGAATTGTGACCCCGGGAGATTCGAAACACATAAAATGGTTATCTATCAATGTTTTATAAATCAGCCACATGCAAATTGTATGGAATAGACATTCAATTCGGATGCTGAGCTTTGGCTTTTGAAGCCCACTGATTCAAATAATTTTTGAGCGATCAGGTTATCCTGTAAAGTTTCAAGCTGGATTAAAGATGATTTGTTATCAATGGCAAATCTGACGGCTGCTTCAATGAGTCTGAGGCCTATTCCATTTTTGCGGTAGTCCGGCAGAACATACAGATCATGAACAATGGTAGCATGTATGGAATTTGCTGACGAACAGATCGAATACAATTGGAGAAATCCAACCGGAATTTGTCCGGGGTAATTTGTCAGACCTATAAAAAGAACGGGCTCGCTGTTATTCTTTCGTTCAGCCAGGTGGTTTGTCAAAAGATTTTCATGAGTAGTTTCACACCGATTGTACTGATTGAATAAGTCAGCAAAAAGATGCCTTTGATTTTGATTTATCCTTTCAACCCGGTATTCATTCATAATCGTCAATTATATTTTTTTTGGTCGGTCCATTTCTAAGATCACAGGACAAACGGATTCTCTATTCCAATCGCCCTTATCCCTGATTAATTCAAACCGGATATTGATTTTATCGAATGGTAAGCTACGCGACGGAATATTTGAAGTTCTTTGTCCTGTGCAATGAGAAGATCTGGACAATATACTATCAACTTTGATGATGTTAGCGGCAAAATGCACGATGAGTTTTTCACATGATGGTCGCTGTCCGAAACAAGATGTACTGAATACAAATATCCCTATTGCTAATAATAATTTTGATTGCGGATTCATCGCTTTATAATTGTTTTACAGCAAATAAATTAAAGATGTTTGTATGGAGAAAATATATTCAACGGGATGGCAGATCTTTTCAACCCTTTCCCGGAATTTAAAATAACCGTTGCTGTATAACGGTCATAAAATCGGACTTGAATTTTTCACTTAAGGGGATTTGCTTTCCTCCTATATAAATGTGATTATCCTGAATTTTACTGATCTGCCTGGTATTTACAATATAAGAATTGTGCACTCGTATAAACGGTAAAGACAGTTGCTCCTGTATATCTTTCAGGCGCCTGTAAATAAGTATGCGTTCTGCGGTGGTTACCAGTCGTACATATTCTTTCTCGCCTTCAAAATAAAGAATGTCTTCCATTCGTATTTTGCTCAATGTCTTTCCCGACTTTACAAAAAAGTACTCATTTTCCGGTGCAGGAACGGTAATATCGACAGTTTGGCGATTATTAAAATGTGCCTCGATTTTTTGCGTTGAGGACAGGAAACGATTCAGCGTTATCGGCTTCAGCAGGTAATCAATGGTTTGGAAAGAATAACTTTCTGCCGCGTACTCGGAGTAAGCGGTGGTAAATACAATTTTTGTTTCTTTTGGCAACAAAACAGCGAGTTCCATGCCGGATAACCGGGGCATATTGATATCCAGGAAAATAAAATCAACCTTGTTCTTCTTTAAAAACGCGATGGCTTCCAGTGCGTCGTAACATTTAGCCAACAGTTGCCATTGGGTGGTCTGATGGATCAGCATTTCCAGCAGGTTAACCGCATTGGGCTCGTCATCAATGATGATGCAATTCAAATTCATGATAACGGAACTTTTAAAAAGGCAGTGAAATAAGGGTCCGTACGGTCAATATTCAATTCAAATTTTGTTCCGAATAAAAGAGTAAGGCGTTTACGCAAATTCTGGATCCCGAAACCATGGGAGGCTTTCTGTGTTTGTTTATCGTGCATGTGGTTGCGGGTTTGAAATAACAGGTATCCATCTCTGTGAATCAGGGAGATGTCCACAATATTATGGCTGCTTGATTTATCAATCCCGTGTTTAAAGATATTTTCTACAAAGGTCATCAGCAGCATAGGAGGGATGCTCGCTTCTCCATTACATTCCTTTGTAAAATGAATCTCTGTTTCGTGCCGGATGCGGATTTTTTCCAACGCAATATAATTTTCTATAAAGAGGATCTCGGTTTGTAATGATACTTCGTCTTTAGTGCTCTCATCTACAAAATACCGCATAATATCCGAAAGTCGTTCGATCAGGCTGGCCGTTCTGGGGGCCTCGCGATATGCTTCGTAATAAATATTATTCAATGTATTAAACAAAAAATGCGGCTGGACCTGTGATTTCAGCAAATTCAATTCGGCCTGGCTCTTTTGAGCCAGAATTTTTTCTGATTGCTGCTTCAAAGCAAAATAAGCAATTGCTATCCTGAATATAAAGCTGAGCATATAAGTTAAGAAACCGGCCAAAACAAAATTCACTGCTGTTCCGAAGGACCAGGCCTCAGGCTTATCAGGATTAAATGAATTATAGAGCGATATGATCAGATAGCCCCTTGTCAATCCGGCTCCTATCAACAGGATTATGACATACAAAACGTATTGAATTTTTTTTCCCCGTTGGTAATAAACCGGGAACAGGAATTTAATATTCCCGTAAATAATCAGTGCATAGAAGGAAACATTAACCAGGGCGAAGCTACCCGACCAGATAAAACCATCCTGCGGCAGCATAGAGAAAAAGACAATAAAAAACACAGCGATCCAAACCAGCCATTGCAGCTGTCTAATCGTTGCCTGTCCGCTGAAAAAATTCATATTTAAAATTACAAGGCTTTTTCGTTCTGCCCGCCTGTTTTCAATAATCAGGCCTGTATATTCAATCAATGACTGCCCTGCCATTGATTTTTTTGGCCAAATCATTATAAATAGAGCATTATCCGTTGAAATGATTTGTTCATATAAATAATATAAAGAAGGTTTACCATTCATTTATCCATTCAAACAGAAAAAAAATGAAACGTCTGACATTATTATTTTCGTTCCTCATACTAACACTCGTTACCGGATCAGCATTCGCACAGTTTACCCAATCGCAAATGGTAGTTGAATGGCAGCGGGCAAAAACATATACCAAAGCCTACCTGGATGCGATGCCGGCAGATGGCTATAGTTTTAAACCGACACCCGAGATCCGATCTTTTGCTGAACAAATGCTTCATCTGGCCACTGACAATTATGGTTTTGCGGCTTTCGCAAGCGGAAAACAAGCTCCGAGTGCTGACACAGCACTCGAAAAAACAGTTCAGCCAACAAAGGAAGCCACTACAAAAGCGGTCATGGACAGCTATGATTTTATGATCAGTACATTGCAAAGCATGACGGCTGATCAAATGAATGAGATGGTAAAAAGGCGTAATGGGCAGGAAATATCAAGATCCAACCTTTTCGGAAAAGGATTTGAACACCAGACGCATCATCGGGGTCAGACAACCATTTACCTGCGCTTAAAAGGTGTGACGCCTCCCAATGAGATGTTGTTTTAATAAAAGACAGCCACTATCTATTGTAAGACATACGAATGGTTCCAAGTGCGCTTCATTTCATGCCTGTCTAATAGTAGAAAATATTTCTGCTAAGATATTGTTCACTTCTTCTGCCCTGGTAATGACGATCACATGGTCGCCCTTGGAAATGGTATAGGTTGGTGATGTGTATGCATAGGGAAATACTTCGTCCCTTGTACCGTGGATATGATACAGAGATTCGGGGATCTTTGTGTTTCGCCACTGCAGCACAGCCTGGATTCCCCATTTAATAAAAGCAGGATCCGTTTCAGATATCATCTGAATGATCACTTTTTTATCTTCCGGATCTTCCCGGGTAAAGTAATGCTTAACCCTGGCAGAAAAATTATATAACGAACCCGGAATGATTTTGTGCAATTTTAATTTTTCAAGCATCCGGTAATATTTTGGCAATTGTGAAACGGTGGGTACACTGCCAATAATAATAACGGCAAGCGGTTTATATTTTAGTGCAATTTCCGTTGCTACGATACCTCCAAGAGAAGTTCCCACGAGTACAAATGGTTCATGCACATTGATTTTTTCAGCCAGTCGCAAAGCGTAATTATCCAGGGGCTCGTCGTGAAATGGTTTTATCCAATTCAGATATACTGCTTCAAAACCGGCAGGAAGGCGAATGCGCCTGAACAGTCGCCCGTCAGCTGCAATACCGGATATAAAATAGGTTTTCATGATGAGTTTACAACTTATGCAAAAAATCCGGTAACATTCAGATCATCCTTACATTTGGTTATTAAACAGCCACATGAAAAACATCTCTTTTATTCTGCTTTGTTTTTCCTTTTCTTCGGTGTTCTCCCAGCAAACGACGTGGCCTGTGATCAAACATTATGAAGGAAAATTCATTGAAAAAATTGCCATGCCCGTCGGTGGCATCGGAACCGGAAATATATCCATCGGTGGAAATGGCCAGTGGAAGGATGTTGAAATGATGAATAAACCCGGTATGGGTTTTTATGGGTCCGTAACACCGAAAAGGGCACCCTGTTTTATGGTTTTTACACAAAATGCATCCGGCGAAAAACATGCAAAGGCACTGATGGGTCCCATACCTCCTCCGGAATATACCGGCTCGGAAGGAAGTAATGCACCCAACCACGGATTGCCCCGATTTACAAAAGCCAGCTTTGATGCGGGATACCCGTTTGGCATCGTAAACCTGGAAGATGAAACCATGCCCATTTCTGCCAGGGCAAAAGTGTTCAATCCGTTTATACCAGGTGATGCACTCAGCAGCGGCATCCCGATCGCCGTTATCCGTTATGAGATCACAAATAAAACAGACCAGCCGCTGACCATCGCCGTGGCCGGTTCACTGGATAATTTTATCGGGATGGATGGCTCCGTGGTTGAATTTAATAACTGGAACCGGTCGATCAACCTGCTGGGTACAAAAAATAATCGTAACCAGTTCAGACAATCAAAAGAGCTTACGGGAATCTATATGACTTCTGACAGTGTTGACCATGATTCGAATGCCTGGGGAACCATGGCCCTGACTACGCCTGCGAACGTTGCGGGTTATAGCATCAGTTACCGGACCCAGTTCAGTCCGAAGGGATGGAATGATAACATCACGGATATGTGGGATGATTTCTCCGACGATGGAGTTTTCAAAGATGTTCAGTTTGATCAAAAGGTGAACGATCCGCGGGCGGCATTATCTGTCAAACTGCAGCTGGCGGCGCATGAAACAAAAGAAGTGGAATTTTTTCTGACCTGGGATTTTCCAAACCGCAAAGACTGGAATGATAAAGTAACCATTGGAAATTATTATTCTACTTTTTATTCGGATGCCTGGGATGTAGCCGAAAAAACTTTACCTCAATTACCCGCTCTGGAAGCAAAGACGATCGATTTTGTAAGTCTGATCGCTCAAAGCGATTATCCCGCTGTCATAAAAGAAGCCGCATTATTCAACAGCAGCACCCTGCGTTCACAAACTGCCTTTCGAAATAAAGAGGGATATTTTTTCGGATGGGAAGGTGTATTTGCTGCCACCGGTTCCTGTTACGGCAATTGCACGCATGTCTGGAATTATGAACATGCCACGCCATTTCTTTTTGGCAGTCTCGCTATGAAAATGAGAAATGTGGAATACCAATACGGACTGAATGATAGTTCGGGATTGATGAGCTTCCGGGTTTCACTGCCATTCAACAAAAAAGAAAACTGGAAAATAGCGGCTGCCGACGGACAAATGGGCACGGTGATGAAAGTGTATCGCGAATGGCAGTTGTCGGGTGATGATGCATTTCTGCGAGCCACCTGGCCGGGTGTGAAAAAAGCGCTTGGCCTTTGCCTGGATCAAAGGAGGATGGGATGCCGACCAGGATGGCGTGATGGAAGGTTGCCAGCACAATACCATGGACATCGAATATTTTGGCCCCAATCCGGAAATTGAATTCTGGTACCTCGGCGCATTAAAAGCTGCATCCAGGATGGCCGGATATCTGAATGACCGGGAATTTCAGCAAACCTGTTCTGCATTATTTGAAAAAGGAAGTCAGTGGACGGATCAGCATTTATTTAATGGTGAATTCTATATCCAGCAAATCCGGCCTGTTGCTGACAAAAACATGATTGCTACCGGGCTGATGGCGGGCATGGGTGCATCGAATCTGAAAAATCCCGACTTCCAGATCGGCGAAGGCTGTCTCGTGGATCAGCTGGTGGGACAAAATATGGCCTGGATCTGTGGTCTGGGTTATCTGGCAGATTCAGCACATATCCGGAAGACACTGGAAAGCATTTATAAATACAATCATGTGGTTTCCTTCGGTGATCATTTTAATAATATGCGTTCCTATGCATTGGGTGATGAATCCGGGCTCATGCTGACTTCATATCCCGATCCATCGAAGAGGCCCGCCGTTCCTTTATCATACGCATTTGAAGCCTGGACAGGACTTGAATATACCGCAGCCACCGGCATGATCTATGAAAACATGAATACGGAAGCACTAAACATTATTTCGGATGTCCGGAACCGTTATGACGGGTACAAACGGAACCCGTTTAATGAAGAAGAATGCGGTAATCATTATGCCCGCGCCATGGCGAGCTGGTCGGCGTTAATTGCGTACAGCCGATTCCATTATTCGGCTGTCGAAAAAGAATTTACAATCACATCGAAGCCGGGAAAATATTTCTGGTCCGATGGTTATAGCTGGGGAAATGTGATCGTAAGCGATCATACCGTTCTGATTGCCGTGCACTTCGGAAAGCTGGAAATTAAATCGCTCCGTTTACAAGGAGGAGGAAAGCTCATTTTAAAAACACCCATTACCATCGGAGAGAATAATTCACGGGAATTCAACATCAGATAATTACCGCTGGTATCCAGGATCTCGTAACCGCGATTTAACATTCAGATAATGCTGTATTCATCGCCTGGTTAATGTGATTGTTTAGTTTGTATCTTAAATGCAGCAGGTAGCCGCAGACAGTAAATCATAATATGATGATTAGCATGGTAGTTTTCGACATGGCGGGAACCACAGTGAATGAAGACAATGTGGTATACAAAACGCTTCAAAAAGCATTGAACAAAAAGGGATTTGATTTTAATCTGGATCAGGTTTTAGCTGAAGGTGCAGGCAAAGAAAAACTGGAAGCCGTTCAAAGCATTTTAAAAGTATATGCACGAAATACGGATAAGGAGCTCGCGAATGAAATATATTCCGATTTCATGGATTTGTTATCGAAAGCCTATGAAGATCTCGACGTACTTCCACAACCCAATGCGGAAGAATTATTTCAGATTTTAAAAAAACGAAATATAAGGGTCATCCTGAATACAGGTTATAACGCGGATATCGCAGAATCACTGGTAAAAAAACTGAGATGGAAAAAAGGTGTTGAATTCGACAGCCTGATTACTTCCAGCGATGTTGAAAACAGCAGGCCGGATCCGGAAATGATCGATCTGGCCATGGACATATATGGAGTCATCGATCCAAAGAAAGTAATTAAAGTAGGCGATTCCATCATTGATATAGAAGAAGGTCAAAATGCCGGCTGCGGACTAAATATCGGAATAACCACCGGGGCGCATACATTTCTCCAGCTTCAGTCTGCCAACCCGGATTACATTATCAGTGACCTGATGGAACTGGTGGCGATCATAGATCGGACCGGAGACTAGTCAAATTCAACTAAATTTAATGCAGGTGCCGGAACAACATGCTCATGTATATCGGCACCTGATTTTTTTGAGATGAGTTTATTTAATGATGGAAGGCTGAGTAAGTATGGTTGTCAAAATAATCATCAGCGATCCGTTGATCGCCATGGTCGTATGTATACCGAAATGATCGGCGGCCATTCCCACCAGCCAGGATGCAACAGGTTGTAAACCGTAAATGATCATCAAAAAGGTACTTACGATTCTTGCCCGTATGTAAACGGGTGTCAGCTCCTGGGCAAGGCCCAGCGAAAGAGTGAGTACATTGGATGCACCCAGACTGGCCATAAACTGGCATAACATCGCCAAAGGCAGGGAAGAGCAAAAAGAAAACAAAATATACCAGCACCCTGCCCAGATCACGGCACCGCCAATAGCCACGCAGGATCGTTTGATTTTTTGTACAAAGGGAAGAACAATGATGATTCCTGCGAGGGCTCCGGCTCCGGCTGCACCATATAACTGTCCGAGCGTTTTTGCGTTTCCTTTTAAAATCACTGAGGAGAAAGCGGGTAACAATTGAACGATTGACATGCCAAAAAATGTCTGTATGGCGCTGAATAATATGATAAGCCGGAGTAAGGATTGTCGTTGAAAATATTTTAATGCCTCTACAAATTGGCTTAATCCGTTGCCTTTCGATTTTTTACGTTCCAGGTCGGAATGAATCATCAGGATGCAAAATATCGATATGAGGATGCTGACACCATTAATCCAGAATGAAGCAGCAAGCCCTACGGCAACGATCAACCACCCGGCAATAGCGGGCCCGATCAAACGGGTCAGCTGATTGATAGTATTATTCAGCGCGACTGCCTTTTTTATATTTTCGGTTCCCGCGATGTCACCGATAAATGCCTGTTCGGCAGTCGAATTAAAAGCATTTACAGTCCCCAGTAAAAACGCCAGGACATAAACAATGTGCAGCGTGACGCGATCTGTCTGAATGAGATAAGCCAGTATAAAAGCCAGCAGCATGGCCAAAATCTGGGTCAGCAGTAAAATTTTTCTTCGGTCATAACGGTCGGCAAATACACCCACCCATGGTCCGAAAATGAAATAAGGAATCTGTGACAGGAAGGCGACGATACCAAGGGCGGTTGCCTTATGCGTAAGTTCCCAGACGAGCCAGGCCTGTGCCGTCTGTTGCATCCAGTCGCCCAGGAGATTAAATACCTGTCCAGACATATAGATTCTGATTCCCCTGATCTTAAATGCAGAGAAATTGTAGCCAATCGTGCGAACGGTCGTGATCAGGTTATTGAAAATGGATTTCCTCGGCATGAATTGGATGCTTTACTTCCCGACAGCTTTCATCTTAGGGATGTAAATTAATTAACTTCGCCTGTTATGAATATTCACCGGTTATTTTTAATTAGGTCCCAGGAAATGGTTAAATCATTCAATTCACATATCATTAGTTACCTGAATGCATATTAAGAATCAGATCCGATTCGTTTTTATATTCTTCATTCTATTTCAATTTATTTTCGAAATACCCCTACGGGCACAGGTCGGAGACAGTACTATACTAACCGTAAACCACACTAAGGATTTTGCAATATCCGGTGATGGAAAGGCCGACAGTTGGAAAACTGAAAAATGGGTAGTCCTTCCAAAAAGGGAGGGTAAGGGTCCCGCCTATGAAACAAAAATGAAGATCCTGTATTCAGATTCCGGTATTTACTGCCTTTATTATTGTCAGGATCTTGTATTGACATCAACATTAAAGCAGGATTTTTCGGATTTATATAATGAAGATGTTGTAGAAGCCTTTTTTTGGCCGGATGAAAATACACCAGTCTATTTTGAATATGAAGTATCCCCATACAATTATGAATTGCCGTTGATGGTACCTAATATCAGGGGAAATTTTATGGGCTGGCTGCCGTTTCATTATACTGGAAATCGGAAAACCCAACATCTGACGCATGTTATTAAACAGGATGATAAAATGATTGCCTGGACTGCAGAATTTTTTATTCCATATGTACTGCTTAAGCCATTAATAAAAACAGTTCCATCAAAAAATACCCGGTGGCGGGCAAATTTTTATCGTATAGATTATGACCAGGGAGGCGCGGGATGGGCGTGGCAATCCGTCAGAACCGATTTTCACGATTATGAACATTTTGGTACTGTTCTTTTTAAATGAAAATACTACAGAGCCTTATACGTAAATTTCTGCCCGCCAACAGCCGCCTCCGCCATCAGCCCGCTAAGATCCTGGGTAAATACGGCAACACCGTCGGCGTATTTGGCATTCTTTGAAGCACCTGATTTGGCAGCAACTGCTGAAATCTGTCCGGTGAACTCAACCTTGTTATCCTTGAAATGATCCAGGGCTTCCTTAGTTTCAAAGAAAATAATTTCCTGGTAGGATTGGCCACCAATTTGTGCTCCAACAGATACCTGCGCCATCTTTGCGGTGCCGATTGTTTTGCCCTTTTCGTACACAACGCCGTTTCCGCCTGATCCACCGATTATAATAGCGCCCTTGCCAATTTTTGGAAAGATGACATATCCGTAGGAACTATTAAATAGTTTATCCATCGATGGGTCCGTTTTCATAAAATTAGCCTTCGCTTCTTTGCTGTCAGATATGAGTTTTTCTTTTGCCTTATCGTCCTGGGCCTTCATGGACTGTGGCAGTAAAAAGATGATGAATGCAAATAGTACCAGTCTGATTAAATTGTTCCTTTTCATAATCGAAGTTTTTATGTTGGTTTTAAGATCAGGGAGCCGCCTTCGCCATGCCAAATGAAAAATCGGAGATTTTATTTTTCTTTAAAATAGCGACAATCTTGTCATAATTTTCATATGTATCACCTGGATAACCCCTGATTTCAACCCTGGGTTTTGCCATCCCCATCAGATTAAATCTTACAAATGAGTCCAACTGCCCAAAAGAACGAATCGGAATCAGTGTATTTTGAAAGATCACCGATAAAGTATCCATTTTCGTGTTAATAATCAGATCCTTTTTTTCCGGTTGTTGAGAATAGCACAAAATGGAAACCAGGCAAGCTGCAGCGGTCAGATAAATTCTTAAAAGCCTGTTCCGAATTTGCATATAATCGTTTTAGTAGTAAGTTAGGAAGTTTTCCATATTACCTTGAAATGAACTGATCTAAAACCAAAAGTCGGGGCATAAAAAACGATTCGGAATTTTAATCTCCAGAATCCTTAGCTATTTTGCGAGTGCAACTAAGAAAGTGGCTCCGGTCTTGGCGCTTCACCCGCGGGTCTTGATTTGTCTTCGGGAAGCGGAATAAATTCTTTGTTGTCGTTGGGTGGTAATATGATGCGGCCCTGCTTCCAGTCTTCCTTGGCCTGCTCGATGCGCTCCCTGCGGGAAGAAACAAAGTTCCACCAGATAAACCGTTCGCCCAGGGGCTCACCACCCAAAAGCATCAGCGTCGTATCTTCTTTAGCAATGATCACCGGATCTGCGCCGGTTGTAAACACCAGCATCTGCCCTGCGTGATAAAAATTGCCCGCCACTTCCACGCTGCCCTTCGTTATATAAAATCCGCGTTCCGTATGTTCTTTCGGAAGACCAAATCGCGCACCGGCTTTCAGGATCACGTGCAGGTAAAACAAAGGTGAATTGGTTTTAACCTCATTACGCAATCCGTAAGCATCCCCGGCAATAAGCCGCATCCAGACACCGGTGTCTGTAAATATCGGCAACTGATCAGGAACGTAATTATTAAAGGAGGGAGCTGCCTCTTCGTCTTTCTCAGGAAGAGCTACCCAGGTCTGTATCATTTCAACATCTCCGCCAGCCAGCGCTGCAGGATCTTCAAATCGCTCGGAGTGCGCAATGCCCCTCCCGGCCGTCATCCAGTTTACTTCGCCCGGACGAATGATCTGTTCCACACCCAGACTATCGCGGTGTGTTACCTGTCCGCCGAAAAGATAACTCACCGTAGAAAGGCCGATATGCGGATGAGGCAGCACATCCAGGGCGGACGGTTTGGAAGGAATATCTGTGATGGGACCCGCATGATCCAGAAAAATAAACGGGCCCACCATCCGACGCAATCGGAAGGGTAGTATGCGTTTCACTTTTATCGTCGGACTGATCGCTGCAGCACGTGCGTCAATAACTATGTCCAGCATGGTTACAAAAGTTCATTCCATACGAAGCTACATAAACCATTTTACCTTTTAAAAGCGGGCACCGGAACAGGAGGAATAATTCCGCTGACCTGACGGATGAAAAAATATTTTCCAAAATTTGTCGAATTCTTTAAACTCAATCGTCATTAATCGAACGCCACCATTGAAATACGGCCGGTCCAGGAAATGTAAAATTCATAAGAGATTAACCAAAAACTATTTTTCTTTAATAATTAAATTCAAAAAAATGAAAGATTTCTTATTTGTGTACAGATCAGATTTAAACTCGATGCCAAAAAGCTCTCCCGAACAAATGCAGGCTTCGACAAAGCGCTGGATGGACTGGATAGGTGGTATTGCAGCTCAAAACAAATTGACGGACCGGGGAAACAGATTGGTCGCTTCGGGCAAGGTGTTAAAACCCGGTAATGTAATTGCCGATGGCCCATATACGGAAATTAAAGAGTCCATTGTGGGTTATAGCATTGTAAAAGCAGATACGCTTGAACTGGCCACTGAGCTGGCAAAAGGCTGTCCTGGTTTAGCCAGTGGTGGAAGTGTGGAAGTCAGAGAGATTGGGGTTATAGAGGCCTGATCAGGGAAAACAAGTGCCTTTGTATTTTTGCAAAGGCACTATTTATTATGACACAGTCAGAACTGATACCGCATTTATTCAGAACAGAATACAGAAAAATCGTTTCTGTGCTTTGTAAATTGTTTGGCATTGATCACATTGAAATTGCAGAAGACATCGTAAGCGATGCATTTCTTTTGGCATCCGAGTTATGGGGTTTAAAAGGGCTGCCTGATAACCCTACAGCCTGGCTGTATATCGTTGCAAAAAATAAGACCAGGGATTATTTGAAACGTCATGCCCATTTTGCCCAAAACATTTCAAAGGAAATAAAATATAATGCAACTTTTTCGGAAGAGATAGATATCGATTTGTCCGTAAAAAATATCAACGACAGCCAGCTGGCGATGATATTTGTTGTTTGCCATCCGTGTAATCCGCCGGAAGCACAAATCGGATTGGCTCTAAATCTCCTTTGTGGTTTTAGCGTGGATGAAATTGCCAATGCTTTTCTGACAAATAAAAAAGGTATTTATAAACGGCTGCAGCGGGCCAAAGAAAAACTAAGAACGGAAAGGATAAAAATAGAGCAGCCTGGTTTATCCGAAATAAACAATCGTCTGCCATCCGTCTTAATGACTTTATATCTTCTTTTTAATGAAGGATATTATTCTTCAAACCAGGATATTACAATACGTAAGGATCTCTGTCTGGAAGCGATGAGACTGACACATCTTCTGATAGAAAATGAACAGGCAGCCAAACCATCCGCAAATGCTTTGCTTTCGCTCATGTGTTTTCAATCATCCAGATTTGACGCCAGATACGATCAAAACGGTGAAATAATCTTATATCAGGCCCAGGATACTGACCTGTGAAACCGGGAACTGATTACCAAAGGGGAATTTTATTTAGATATGGCTTCGCAGGGTAATGAAATTTCAAAATACCATCTGGAAGCCGGTATCGCTTACTGGCACACCCTGAAGGCCGATACAAAAGAAAAATGGGATAATATTTTACAGCTTTATAATCAATTGCTGATGATTGAATATTCGCCCATTGCAGCATTAAACAGAACCTATGCACTGGCCAGGGTAAACGGGAAAAAAGAAGCGATCATAGAGGCGGAGAAAATAAGTCTTACCGGTAATCATCTCTATCATTCATTGTTGGGAGAACTGTATAGTGGTGTCGACAATGCCAAAGCCATTGCGCATTTTGAGGACGCTTTGAAACTGGCAAAATCAACGGCTGACAAAACACTGATTTCGGTTAAAATACTTGAATGCAGACAGAAGAAAACAAAAGCTGACTTCCACTAAGCCACAAATCTGACAAATCACTATTATCGTTCATTCCTGGGCGGACCTTCCATCGGAGCGATGATTTATACCACAATGACTTATGGAATCAATAAGGCAATCATAAAATGACGGGGAGATACCGGGGAGATTTTCGGAGGATGATTACAGTGATTTTAAGTAATTTTATAGAGAGATCCGGAAGGAAAATATTCATGTACGTACTCAAATTTAACCGGCTATGATACACCAGGTCTCCAGAAGAAGTTTTATAAAGAATGCAGGTGGAACCGGTATCGCACTCTGGCTCGGGATTAATCTCCGCGGCAACATCTTCATTACGACAGAAATAGTCGAGGCCGGAAATTTTACACCCTATATACTCGTAGAAGCCGCCGGAACCATCACCATCTTCAACACAAAACCTGAAATGGGTCAGGGTACTTTTCAGTCCATACCCGCCATCATTGCCGAAGAGTTTGAAGTATCGCTGGACCAGGTGACCATCAAAAACACAAACGGGGAAAAACCCTTTGGAGACCGGCAGCGTGCCGGTGGTTCCTCTTCGATCCGGACCAACTATACCGATCTGAGAAAGGTTGGTGCTTCTGCCAAAGAAGTTTTTGTAAAAGCAGGCAGTACGAGATGGCAGGTGGATCCATCCTCCTGTTATGCAGAGAATGGGAAAGTGATTCATAAACCAACGAACAGAGCTTTCACTTATGGTGAACTGGTAGGTGATGCATCCAAACTGGAACTGCCAAAAGAACCAAAACTAAAAGATCCCAAAGATTTCAAAATACTGGGCAAGATGTCCAGGAGGCCGGATGTTCCGTTAAAAACAAACGGCAGCGCACAGTTCGGCATCGATGTGCAGGTTCCGGGGATGTTATATGCAACGGTCGCAAGAAGTCCGGTGATTGGCGGCACCTTAAAAAGTTTTGATGCGACGGAAGCGATGAAGATCCCCGGTGTTGAAAAAGTAGTGCAGGTGGAACGCATCATGGGGCGCTATCATTCTGTCGGTGTGGCGGTGATTGCCAATTCATACTGGACCGCCATGAAGGCCCGCAGGACATTAAAAATCGAATGGGACAATAAAGGATATGAAAATTTTAACACGGAAGATTACGAAAAACATTTGCATGAATTGTCACAGGAAGAAGGTGTGACAGATAAAACGATCGGATCGGTTGACAACCTGAACCTGTTGCCCGGTAATATTGTCGAAGCTTTTTATGAAACGCCGATGGTGGCACATCATGCGCTGGAACCTATGAATTGTGTGGCGCAGGTTCGCGGCGAACAGGTGGAAATCTGGACCTCCACCCAGGTACCCAGTTCTATAACGGGTACCGGTGAAAACGACGTACATAAATACATCGGTTTCGAACCTGATAATATAAAACTACACAGCACATTTGTTGGTGGCGGATTTGGAAGAAGGCTCAATGTGGATTATGTAATCGAAGCAGTCGGTATTGCAAAAAATGTAAGTCAGCCTGTGAAAGTACTCTGGTCACGGGAAGACACAACCGAACTCGGCCCCTACAGGCCAATGACTTTTTCAAAACTGCAGGGTGGTTTTTCGGAAGACGGTAAACTGATTTCATTTCAGCACAAAGTAATTAGTCCTTCTTTTAGGGAAGCCATGGTCCCTGGATTTGATATCAAAAAAGTAGACGGCACGATGGTGGAAGGCATCGGCGAACAGGCTTATGAAATCCCGAATCTCAAAACTTCCTATGTGAGAGCCGATTTTCATATACCGGTTGCTGCCTGGAGATCCGTGACCAGTTCCACACTCGCTTTTTGCCATGAATGTTTTATAGATGAACTGGCCCATAAAGCGAATAAGGACGGGATGAATTTCCGGCTCGATCTGCTTTCCAAACCGTCCGATACCAAACGGGTGCTGTTGAAAACAAAAGAATTTTCGCATTGGGATGAACCGCTTCCGAAGAACAGGGGACGTGGTGTGGCCCAATGGGAATTCTTCGCCGGTCTTTGTGCCCAGGTGGTTGAAGTAACCGTCCAACCCGATCAGTCGATAAAAGTCGATAAGGTTTTTGCGGTGATCGATCTGGGTGAAGTGGTCAATCCGGATAATGTAAAAAATCAGGTGGAAGGTGCCATCGTGATGGCTTTGGGCGCCGCAACAAAACCGGGAATAACTTTGAAGGATGGCAAATGCATGCAGCATAATTTTTATGATAATCCGATGGTCCGTATCAATGAAATGCCCGAAATTGAAGTGCTGATTCTGGCAGAAGGGGGTAAAGTGAAAGGTGTGGGCGAACCGGGATTACCTGCATTTGCACCGGCCCTGGCAAACGCCATTTTCTCGGCTACCGGAAAGAGGATCCGTAAAATGCCTTTTTCGCTAAACGGGGTTTAGTTTTTGCGGGAATTATAATTACGTTATTTCTTCTAAATACCAGTTCATGATTACATTAAATGTCAATCAGAAAGAATATCAGGTGGATGTAGACAGCAACATGCCCCTTTTATGGGTGATCCGGGATATCATCGGATTAACAGGAACAAAATATGGTTGTGGGGTTGCGCAGTGCGGAGCCTGTACGGTGCACATGAATGGGGAAGCCGTACGTTCCTGTGTAACAAAAGTGAGCCGGGCCCAGGGACAAAAAATTGTCACCATTGAAGGCCTCTCAGCAAATAATGATCATCCGGCGCAGCTGGCCTGGCAGGAAATTGATGTTCCCCAATGTGGATATTGTCATTCCGGACAACTGATGTCTGCGGCCGTACTACTCCGTGAAAATCCGGATCCGACGGATCAGGATATCGACGAGGCCATGTCGGGTAATATCTGCCGCTGCGGTACCTATCTGCGCATTCGTAAAGCAATCCATATTGCTGCAGAGATTCAGAAAAAGAAAATGGTGGCAGGTTAAAATATAAAAGTTTATAGAATTTATGAATCAGCATTCCGAAAAGAAGCGGCGACATTCCATTACCGGTCAAAACAGTGCTTGTAATGACGGTTGTTTTTTCAGTTGTCTGGATGGCTTCTGCGTTCAGGGAAAGTAACGGATCCGGCAGATCACGGAGTAAAGGATGAAAAAATGGTGAAGGACAGTGTTGAATCAGTGAAGGCATTTATGAAAGTATATAAAGTGCTCATGAGCCCCCGTTGTATGAACTGCCATCCTGCGGGCGATGCACCGCTCCAGGGCGATGACAATCACGTGCACACCATGAATGTCGTGCGCGGACCGGATGGTAAGGGAATGTATGCGGCCAAATGTTCCAACTGTCACCAGCCAACCAACACGCCCGGACTACATACACCACCGGGAAATCCGAAATGGCAATTGCCGCCATCTGATATGAAGATGGTCTTCCAGGGAAAAACAGCCCGCCAGCTGGCCCTGCAGATTATGAATTATAATCTGAACGGTCATAAAAATAAACAACAGCTGATTGAGCATGCCCGGGATACCCTGGTGAAATCAGCCTGGAATATGGGTGAGGGCCGGGTACCTCCTCCGATGACTTATACTGCATTTGTTGCTGCCTGGGACAGCTGGGTGAACAAAGGCGGGTACGCGCCGAAGTAATGAAAGATGAATTCTTCATGATATTTAAAGAGAGTTAAGATGGTACAAACATCAGAGGCAAACGCCTTATCACGCAGAAAATTTTTAAGAACCGCAGGACTCAGTGGTACAGCCTTATTCCTGGGTTTTTATTTTCCCCTGTCTGCGAAAGCAGGCCAGGTCATTTCGGAAACGGCATTGAACAATGTCGAATTCGAAATTGAAATGAATGCATGGATCATCATCGACACATCGGGAAAAGTAACACTGGTAGATCACCGGGCAGAAATGGGGCAGGGTTCCTTTCAGTCCGTTCCGCAAATTATTTCAGAGGAACTCGAAGTTGAATTAAGTAATATCAATGTCATCTTTGCCCAGGGACATCAAAAAAAATACGGCAGCCAGATTACGGGCGGCAGCTCCACCATCCGTGGTTCCTATATTAATTTATTAACCCTCGGCGCATCAGCCCGCGAATTACTGATCCAGGCAGCCGCTGCCAGATGGCATGTTCCTGTTTCCGAATGTTATGCGAAGAATGGTATCGTATATCACAAACCAACCAATAAAAGTTTTCACTATGGAGAACTGGTCGTAGATGCATCCAAACTGGAGGCTCCCAAAAATGTAAAACTAAAACCCCGCTCCGAATATACATTGATCGGCAAACCCCTGCGCCGCCGCGACACGCCTTTAAAAACCAATGGCAGCGCCATATTCGGACTGGATAAAAGAATCCCGGGTATGGTATTCGCTTCAGTGGAAAGAAATCCGCGCTTGCGGGGCAAACTGAAATCTTATGACGACTCTGCCACATTGAAAGTACCAGGTGTAAAAAAAGTTTTGAGTATCAAAATGGCAGTCTTTGGTACCTATCGCGATGGTGTTGCAGTGGTCGCAGATTCTACCTGGGCAGCTATGCAGGGCCGTAGAGCGTTGAAAGTGGAATGGGATGACACCGGGTTTGAACATATGGAAACCGCAGATATCTACAAACAGCAGGAAGAACTTCTGAAATCAAAAGAGGGAATTTCCGTAAAAAAACAGGGTGACCCTGACACGATCATCGAAAAAGCGGATAAGAAAGTGGATGTCATTTATCAAACGCCTTACGAAGCGCATGCCTGTTTGGAGCCGTTGAATTGCATCGCACATTACCAGGAAAACAAACTCGAGATCTGGGGGCCGATACAGGCGCCTGACTGGGTACAGTCATATCTGAGCAAGGAAATGAACCTGCCGATGGACAACGTGATCGTGAACATGACTTTTCTGGGTGGAGGTTTTGGAAGAAAAGCCTTTCTGGATTATCCGCATGAAGCAACGATGATTTCAAAGGCCATTGGTCAGCCGGTACAGGTCACCTGGACCCGCGAAGACGAAATGACGCAGGGACCTCACCGACCCGGAATGTCATACCGTTGCGAAGGAGTTATTTCTGACGGAGAGATCAGCGCATTTAAATTCCGGATGGCCGGACAAAACATGGATCACTTTCAGGATCCTGACCGGCTCAAGCCAAATGGCAGCACGTCCGAAGGATTTCTAAAACCTTACTACGACAGTATAAAAAACCTAAGCATTGCAGACGTGCCTTTTGAAAAACCGGTGCCCATCATGTGGTGGCGCTCGGTATATGCATCCACCAATGGATTCGCTTACGAAAGTTTTATGGATGAATTGGCCGTTGCTGCCGGTAAGGATCCGCTGGAATTCAGAAGGTCTTATCTTATGAAGGATGAACGTGTACAGAAGCAGATTGATAAAATGGAAGAAGTGTCCGGCTGGAAAAACAGGAAGAAAAACGAAGGATACGGTGTGGCGATTACGGAATGTTTTAACTCAACGGTCGGTCAGATTGTAAAAGTCTCCAGAAACACGGCCGGTAAAATAAAAATCGACCATGTTTGGGCGGTGATGGATTGTGGCTGGTATGTGAACCCGGATATTATCAGGGCGCAGGTGGAGGGCAGTATTGTCATGGCGCTGGGTGCCGCCACGATTCATGAAATCACTTTTAAAGACGGACTGGTTGAGCAAAAGAATTTCTACGATTATAAAATGCCACGGATTTCGGATATACCGCCGGTGGACATATATATTATGGACAATGATGCGGCAGCAGGAGGCGTCGGGGAACCGGGTCTGCCGCCGTTTTCCCCCGCACTCACGAACGCCATTTTTGATCTGACGGGAACCAGGATACGGAAACTTCCTTTCGATTTGAACGCGATTTGATGAAAGAGCTGAACGATATCGTGAGTGCGCATGACAAAGCCATTTTGCAAAACAAACAAATGGTACTGGCCACTGTGGTCCGTGTGGATGGTTCTTCTTACAGGCGGCCGGGTGCTCGTATGCTGGTGACCGATGACAGTAAGATCACCGGCGCCATCAGTGGCGGCTGCCTCGAAGGCGATGCACTGGAAAAAGCATTGTTCGCCATGGCCACCGGAGAAAATAAACTCATTACCTACGATTCAACCGGCGAAGACGACATTCAGTTCGGACTTCATCTGGGATGCAATGGCGTTGTGCATATTTTATTTGAACCCATAAAAAAAGAAGATCCTCAGAATCCGGTGGAATTATTGCGTCTCATTTCAAAAGCGGGAGAAGAAGCTGTGTTGGTAACCATTTTTTCGAAGAAAAAAATACAACCCGGAACCCGGCTTTTATATTTGAAAAATCATTTGCATAGCGTTCTCAGCGAACCCCTGCAAAAAATATTAACTGAGCCGGTCAAAAACGTGTACGCAGAAAAACAATCAGCTTCACTGGATGTGGATATCGGGCAGACAAACTGTACGGCCTTTATCGAATATATTGACCAACCCGTGTCCCTTGTGATCGCCGGCGCAGGTAATGATATCCAGCCACTCGTTGAAATCGCCGCGATGCTGGGATGGTCCGTAACAGTGGTGGATGGAAGGTTTCATTACGCATTGCCGGAACGTTTTCCCGGTGCTTCAAAAGTTTTGTACAGCAGACCGGCCGATATTCTTTCACAAATAAAAGCGGACAGCCAGACGATTTATTTGCTCATGAGTCATAATTATAATTACGATTTGGGTTTTCTTAATCAGATCGTGGGTCAGGACTTTGGATACATCGGGTTGTTGGGTCCTGCACAAAAACGCGACCGCATGTTATCCGATCTGCAGGACCAGGGAATTCATTTAAATGAAGACCAGCTTTCAAAAATACACGGACCAACGGGTCTTGATATCGGCGCGGAAAATTCGACAGAAATTGCCCTTTCCATTGTGACGGAAATAAAAGCATTTTTATCCGGACGATCCGGAGCACCGTTAAAACAAAAAAAAGAATCCATTCATAACCGGACGATCGGTTCCAAATTATGAGTAAAACAGGAATCATCATATTAGCAGCCGGAAATTCATCCCGTATGGGAGAGCCCAAACAACTTATGAAGTTTAAAAGCAAAACTTTTTTACAGCATATCATTGAAGAATCAAAAGAAGCGAATTTGAATCCAGTGATATGTGTTACCGGATACCAGTCAGATCAGATATCGAAGGCCATTGCAGGCATGAACGTGATAATAGTAAATAACGAGCAATGGTCCGAAGGAATGGGAACGGGAATTTCTGCCGGTATCAAAGAAGCGTTGCAGTCAGATCTTGATTCCGTGATCCTGGCAGTCAGCGACCAGCCGTATGTCTCGTCGGGACTGTTCGCAAAAATGCTGACCCTGAAAGATAAGTCGGGTAAAAAGATCGTTGCCTCCTCCTATGCCGGCACCCTGGGCACACCGGTGTTGTTTGATAAGGAATATTTTAATCAGTTGATATCCCTGCATGGAAATCAGGGAGCAAAAAATATCGTCCATATGAATATGTCCGATGTTGTCACCGTCAAATTCGAAAAAGGCAGTATCGACATCGATACAAAGGAGGATTATGAAAAATTGATTTCAGAAATACAATAACAGTATGATTCAGGATGAATTTGGCCGCGTACACAATTACCTTCGCATATCCCTCACGGATAACTGCAACCTCCGTTGTTTTTATTGTATGCCGGATGAACATTATGATTTCACGCCGGCTGCCCGTTTAATGCAAACGGATGAAGTACAACAGCTGGCGCGTTTGTTTGTAAAGGAAGGCGTTACAAAAATCAGGCTGACAGGTGGTGAACCGCTGGTCAGAAAAGATGCAGGAAAAATTATCGAATCACTGAGCGCACTGCCGGTGGAACTGGTGATGACGACCAATGCAACACGTATCCACGAGTTCATCAATACGTTAAAGGCGTCCAACATCCGAACCATCAATATCAGTCTCGACACACTGCAGCCGGATAAATTTTTATTGGTTACCAGACGTGATCTCTTTCACCGTGTACGAAGTAATATTGAACTTTTATTACATCACGGATTCAAAGTAAAAATAAACGTCGTGGTGATGAAGGGTTTTAATGAAGGCGAAATAAACGACTTTATCCGGTGGACCACCCATATTCCGGTCGAGATTCGTTTTATTGAATTTATGCCCTTCAGCGGAAACCGGTGGACGGGCAACAAAGTCTTTTCTATGCAGGATATGTTTGCAGAAATCAGTACTCAGTTTGAATTTCTGCCGGTGGCAAACGAACTGCATGACACGGCCAAACATTTTATGATACCGGGACATGTTGGCTCCTTCGCTATCATCAGCACCATGAGTGCTCCATTCTGCGGCGACTGTAACCGGATGCGGCTCACCGCAGACGGGAAATTAAAAAACTGTCTTTTTTCTACGGGAGAAACGGATTTACTGACGGCGCTGAGAAATCAGGAAGATGTGACAGCGCTGATACATGCATCCATCCGGTCAAAGGCAAAACAATTGGGCGGACAGTTTTCAGGCACATTTGATATGCTGGATGCGGCCTCCATTCATAACCGCAGTATGATCAGCATCGGCGGATAAAAGATTGTTATGAAATATTTCCTTTTTTGTATTGCGTTGTTCTTATGTCAGGCACCTGAGGCACAAACCACCAGCGAAAATTTTACGGTGTCAGGAGAGGTTTTAAAAGCAGAAACCATTGATATCGCTAAACTCTCCGGTTATACGCAGGTGCATCTGGACAGCCTGCGTATTTACACACATGATATGCAACCAAAGGGTTTGATGAAAAATATAAATGGCGTTTTATTAAAAGATATTCTCTCGGCAATTCCCTTCAACAACGAAAACCCAAAAGTACTCAGCGAATATTATATCGAATGCGTGGCCACCGATGGTTATATCGTATTGTTTTCCTGGAACGAAATTTTCAACAGCGAAACCGGAAAACACGTGATGATCATCACAAGTAAAAACGGAACAAACGCAGGACAGCTCGATGACCGCATCGCACTCATTACGCCGACTGATCAGGCAACCGGCAGGCGATATGTGAAATGGCTGAACAGAATTATCATTCACCGTCAGAAAATATAATGGAATCAAACGAACTTGTTTCGGTAGAACAGGCGCGCGCGTTCATCGCAGCCAGCGTATCACGTGTGCATGCCGCCGTGAAAGAACTAATGCATTCGGCGGGGCTCGCGATAGCGGAGGATATTTTTTCCCCGCTGGATATTCCGGCCTTTGATCAGTCTTCCATGGACGGTTATGCGATCTATGCGGAAGATATCAAAAGACAGTTGCCGGTGCAGGGGATCATCGCTGCCGGTCATGCACAACCGGAAATTTTGGAAAGAAATCATGCGATGCGCATCTTTACCGGTGCACCGCTTCCCGCCGGTTCTGATACCATCGTGATGCAGGAAAAAGTGATCGTCCATTCAACCGGTATTCAGATTACTGATCCGCATATTGAAAAAGGAACCCATGTGCGGAAACGCGGATCCGAAATAAAAAAATGATGAACTCGTTTTAAAAAAGGGAACCGTGATCACGGCCCCCGTAGCCGGACTTATTGCCAGCCTGGGTTTGAATACGGTGAAAGTTTATCCCCGCCTTTCCGTATGTATTATTGCAACAGGAAATGAACTTCAGATGCCCGGAATGCCGCTGTTGCCCGGTCAGGCTTATGAATCTAATAGCAGTTTCCTGATGGCAGCACTTAGACCCTTTGCCGAAGCAATGAAGTCTGCCACCTATGTGGAAGACAATCTGGAAATGATGGAGCGTGAATTGTCGTTAATCATTAATAATTACGAACTAATCATTATAACGGGCGGCGTCAGCGTCGGCGATTATGATTTTGTGAGGCGGGCAGCAGATCTTGCCGGCATTCATTGTAAATTCCACCGCGTAAAACAGAAACCCGGCAAACCTTTATATTTTGGCACAAAAGAAAATAAGATCATCTTCGGTCTGCCGGGCAATCCCGCTTCGGTGGTCAGTTGTTTTTACGAATACGTTCTGCCCGCCGTACGATATATGCTGCATCTGCCACAGGAGGAACTGCTGACCGCCAGACTGAAAGATGATTTTAAAAAAGTAAAGGGCCTTACGCAGTTTCTGAAAGCTTATTTTGCAGATGGCGAAGTGGAGATCCTGGAAGCACAGGAATCATACAGGTTGCGTTCCTTTGCAGTAGCCAATTGCCTGGTGGCTCTGGATGAAAACAGGCTGACCTATGATAAAGGAGAAATGGTAACGGTCCGGTTACTTCCAAAATAAAAATGCATGGCCACTTATCTTCCCTTATTTTATATTTTACTTTTTATCGTTGCATTTTTATATGCTTCCGTCGGTCATGGAGGCGCCAGTGGTTACCTGGCGCTGATGGCGCTGTTTAATTTCAGTCCCGCGGTCATGAAGCCAACCGCTCTGTTGCTCAATCTCTTTGTTTCGATGGTTTCTTTTATCCAGTTCTATCGCGGGAAATATTTCAGATGGAAGCTGTTCGTACCCCTGATCATCTTTTCCATTCCGATGGCTTTCCTGGGCGGCCGGATGGCCATCCAGGATCCGGTTTACAAAACGATTCTGGGAATTTTCCTGATCATACCCATCTGCCGTTTTCTTTTTTTCAAGAACACGGACCCGAAGGACATGAAGCCCGCGAATCTTTATTGGTTACTGATCATTGGCGCAGTCATCGGTTTTATCTCCGGCATGATCGGTATCGGTGGTGGCATTATACTTTCGCCGATCCTGCTTTTACTAAAATGGACGAATCAGAAACAAACGGCTGCTATCAGCGCTTTATTTATTTTTGTGAACTCGGTAGCAGGTCTCGCCGGCCAGTATACCAAAGGCATTCAGTTTAGTACGGAAATGCTGGGATATGTGGCCGTCGCTTTTGCCGGTGGTTTATGCGGCGCCTATATGGGCTCCATTAAATTTCCGCAAACCGTTCTGAAAAACCTGTTGGCTTTTGTTTTGATGATCGCAGCCTGGAAATTATTATGGCAGTAAAAATTCAATTATACGGACAGCTGAAACAAATCACCGGAGCGTCGGAGATCATCACTGATGCGACAGATACGGATGCACTGATGAAGGAAGTCGCCGCCCGTTTTCCACTGCTTAAAAATCTGACCTGTCTGATCGCGGTTGACAGAAACATTGTGCAAACCAATACGGCCATTAAAGCAGGACAGGAGCTGGCACTGCTGCCACCATATTCCGGAGGATAAATGAACCAGAAAATAAAAAACATATTTGTTGAGGGTGCCATATCACCATCTTTTATCGCGGAGAAAATTGCTGCGCACCAATCTAAAACGGGTATCGGCGGACATAGTATTTTCCTTGGACAGGTAAGGGCCGATATCATAGAAAGTAAACAGGTCGTTGCTGTGGATTATACAAGTTACGAACCGATGGCCCTGGAACAGATGGCGGTTATAAGGGAAATGATCATTGAAAAATATTCACTGAACTGCATGCATGTGTATCATTCTCTCGGAAAAATAAAAAGCGGGGAAATCTGTTTGTTTGTATTTACTTCTGCGCCGCACCGGAAAGCTGCGATAGATGCCTGTTCTGAAACGGTGGAACGATTAAAAGCCGAACTGCCTATCTGGGGAAAGGAAATTTTTGAAGACGACAGCTTTCAATGGAAAATCAATCAGCCTGCATGAAAGACATCCTGAATAAATCTTCGACACTTAGAAAAGCAATCGCCACCGCCATTGTACAGCTTTCCGATCCTGATGCCATGAGTGCAGTAATAAATAAAACTGTTCCGAAAGGCGATGTCTTCGAATTCTCGAGGGCCGCAGGATTACTGGCCATCAAAAAGACTTCGGATGTAATTCCCGATTGTCATCCCATTCCGATAGAATTTGCAGCGATCACTTTCAAAACAGAAAAACTTTCGATATATATTTCCGTTGAAGTGCATACGATTTATAAAACCGGCGTGGAAGTGGAAGCCATGCATGGCGCTTCGGTTGTTGCGTTGACTATATATGATATGCTGAAGCCACTCGACAAAGGGATTGAAATCGCATCCATACGGCTGGAGAAAAAATCAGGTGGTAAGAGTGATTACAAAAAAAAGCCGCCTGAGACGATTCGTTGCGCGGTGATCGTTTGTTCGGACAGTATTTCCAAGGGAAATGCCAATGATCAGTCCGGCAAAATGATTATTGAAAAATTAAAAGAATACGGAATAGAAAATACATCGTACGAGGTAGTTCCGGACGACTTTCAATTAATTCAGCAGGAAGCCATCAAATACAGCGGCCAGGGTTATGAACTGATTTTGTTTACCGGCGGAACCGGGCTCTCGCCAAAAGATCTCACACCCGATGCGATTGAGCCGTTGATTGAAACGCCCATACCCGGTATTATGGAAGCTGCCCGTCATTACGGACAGGAACGTACTCCGTATTCAATGTTGTCACGCGGCGTTGCAGGATTTTTAAAAGACAGTCTAATCATCACACTGCCCGGATCTGTTGGCGGTTCGATCGACACGATGAATGCCCTTTTCCCCTATGTGCTGCATCTGTTTGCTGTGCGTGCAGGCGACAAACACGAAAAATAATTAACTGGCAGAAAGGAAAAGAAGATATGGGGAAAGGAAAAATGAGTAATCAGCGTGGGGGTTCAGATAGAAATCAGTCAGAATCAAATGATGATGAATAGCGTGGCCATTCTGGTAAATAAAGGCGGGGGAAACTCCGCCTTTTGTATTAGGGTACGTACCGCTAAATGATTTTATGTATTATAAAAGCTACGACGCCTAAATCAAAAGCTAACAGGGCTGATAATAACAGCACAAATACTTTTCTTTTTTTTGAACTCATAAGGGGGATTTAAATTAATAATGTACTCATTTACTAAAGACAATTATAATACCATGAATTTTTACTACGCTGATTGTCATCGTATTTTTACTGTAGTTTAAATCATTTATTAAACTAAAAACCCCGGAATTTAATCGGGGTTTTAAAGAGGGTATATAAAATTTAAGTATATGCACATTCGGCGAAAATCAATATTATCAGTATTATACGTGCGCATACAATCATAATAACGAGAGACTCGTGTCCATTTCCAGGGTATTACTTTGATGCATATTTCGTCATTAAGTTGTTAATATACCAGACTCAAATCACAATCCCCGTACCATATTAAACATGATGAAGCCCCTCCTATAATGTAGAAAAAGAACCACGGGCGGGGTATTTAAAAAATGATTTTAAGGGTCATTTTGTTGAATAAAACAGGGAAATAGCCAGTCTTCCCGTCCGGCGTCGTTGGCACGTATTTTTCTTGTACTTCATATACCCCCTCTCATTTTATCTTCTAAACTCTAAAAAAAGACTGTATGAAAAAGATACTCTGTCTCTTTTTACTCTTTCCGTTCATTTGTTTTTGTCAATCCGGCACCTGCACCATTAAAGGTGTGGTCACACATTATTTAATCGAAAATCATCTGAACAAGGCGGATATCGGATCGAAAGTTTATGTGCTGGATTCTCTGTATGCAGGAAATTTTAATATTCAATTGGCGGATACGTTCAAAACCTGTCTCATGTATCGCAGTCTGGCAACTACCTATACAGATGTAGCATTAATGCCTGAAGAAATCAGTGACGAAATCAACAAATATCGCGCGATGGACGATGCCGCCTTAAGAGATTATTATTCCCGGAATCTGAGTCAGCTGCTGGTTTTTACTAACAATGAAATGGTAAACACATCAACAGTAGATCGTGCCGGTCACTATTCGGTTGTGGTTCCCAAAGGCACTTACTATGTATTTATTCAATCGCACAATCAAAACACGCCGGAATTATTTTCCGGGGAGACAGCCAGGGTTTACTGTAGAAAAGTCAGGGTTGACAACGGGCAGACAGTGGACGTCAGCTACAAGTTTTCTTTTTATTAAATATCCCACTGATTACTTATAAAAAGCGCAACCTTTCTTCTTCCAGGACGGGTTCTGTCAAATGCCTGTGTATGAGTTCTTCACCGATCATCTGGTCATTATTTTTATTGATCAGCCATTGCCTTTGATGATTCAGAATATCCAGACCGCCCCGGTCGCTACCATTCTGAAGGTTCTGAACTTATATTTCCGTATTTCGTTTATTTTTTTCCCGATACGGCAGTGGCCATTCGGGAAATCAGGTGATTTTCGCAGTCAAACTAACCATTATGCGTGGAGGGACCTTCATGTCCGTTCTATTGTCTTTAGTTGCTTGTACAAATGCCGGGGCACAGGCAACCGATTCAGCAAAGATGCTGAATCCGGTAAACGTTACAGGAATCAAGACGGTTAACGGGGTGGGGCATTTACCGGATGTAAAAGGCAGTATCATCTATGCAGGCAAAAAAACAGAAGTGATCATTGTTGACAGTCTGGATGCAAACAAAGCCATCAATAATTCCCGCCAGATTCTCGGAAGAATTCCCGGATTGAATATCGTAGAAACAGAAAGCAGTGGTTTCACGGCCAACGGGATTGCTACACGCGGATTAAATCCGATCCAGAGCATTGAGATGAATACCAGGCAGAATGGCTATAATGTCAGTGCCGATGTTTATGGTTATAATGAATCTTATTATATACCGCCGATGGAAGGCGTGCGCAGAATAGAGCTGGTACGGGGCGCCGCCGCCCTGCAATTTGGCGCGCAGTTCGGGGGTATGGTGAATTATATCACCGAGGATGCACCGGTCGGGAAAGCGTTTCAGTTCACCACATCAGAAACCCTGGGTAGTTACGGTTTATTCAATTCCTTTAATTCAGCGGGTGGCAATTATAAAAAATTTAGTTACTACGGTTTCTTCCAGTACCGGTTCATGCAGGGTTATCGTCCGAACAGTCAGCAAACACAGATTTCGGGATACGCGAAGGTTCAATATAATGCGTCTGATAAACTGAATATCGGCATGGAATATTCATTGCTGAGAAACAGAATTCAAATGCCCGGCGGACTGACAGACAGTCTTTTTTATGCCAATCCGAAAACCTCTACCCGCGCCAGAAATTGGCTGAAGAGCCCGTGGAATGTGTTAACGGCTTATGCCAATTTTACGCCTTCCGAAAAAACAGCCATCGGCATAAAAGCCACTTATATTTTTTCCAGCCGTTCGCTGGTTTGGAGAAACGAGGATGGCGGTCCGGAGGCGCCCGATAATATCGATACGATTACCCACCAGTATACTCCCCGGGAAGTTGGAATTGAAGATATGCACAGCATTACAACCGAAGTGAGAGGACTGACGAATTACCATATTGGCAAAATATCATCAACCCTGGCAGGTGGAATTCGTTTTTCTTACGCCTCATTTAAAAGGCAGGGTGGAGGAGAAGGTACAACCGGAAGTGATTTTGATCTTTCCATCACCGGCGAATGGGGATACAATCTCGATTTTACAACGACCAACCTGGCGCCCTTCGCGGAGAATATCTTTCGCTTTGGTAAATATTTCTCGGTAACACCCGGCGTTCGTTTCGAATATCTCAAAAGCACTGCGTCGGGTTACAAGACAACGGATGGTGACAGACAAACACCTGATGAAAGCAGATCGAGAACATTTCCTCTTTTCGGTTTGGGACTTGAATATAAGACTTCACCCAATACCAGTCTATATGGAAATATCACCCAGGTTTACCGGCCCATTGATTACAGCATGCTGGAACCATTTGGTGTAACCTCAAAAATAGACCCGAACCTCAAAGATGCTTACGGCTATAATTCAGATTTCGGATTTCGGGGTACGGTTAAGAATTACCTGAATTTCGATATCAGCATATTCTACCTTGCCTATAATGACCGGATCGCCGAAGTATTAAGAAGAGATTCAGCCGGAAACGAATATTCCTACCGCACAAATGCGGCAAACAGCGTACACCAGGGCGCCGAAGCCTATATTGAATTCAATATTTTAAAATTCAGAAATCCCTCATCCAAATCAGGCCTTAGTATTTTTAATTCATTCGGATATACCGATGCAAAATATACCAGCGGGGAGTTTAAAGGTAACCGCGTGGAAGCAGCCGCGCAAATTATTGAACGGGCCGGTGTGGTTTATTCTATCAAAGGTTTTTCTTCCACTTTTCAGTACAGTTACGTGAGCGATGCGTATGGAGACGCTACAAATGCAAGAACAAGTTCCAACCCGATTGCAGGTTATATCCCGGCTTATACAGTTCTTGATTTTAGTGCGACATACAAATTCAGTCATTTTTCATTGAACGGGGGAGTGAATAATCTTACGGACAAGTCCTATTTCACACGAAGGACGGACGAATATCCCGGCCCGGGTATCATCCCGGCTGTTGGCCGCAGCTTTTATCTTGGGTTTAAAGCGATATTATGATTCGCCTGGCATAACTTTTTCTCACTGAAAATTTTATTTATTAAAACCAACTTTTTTAGAGGTCCGGAGCATCATAGCTTCGGAACGAATGGTTTCGGGTGATAGCGTATATTATCAGAGTAAGGTGTTATCGGGTTAATATTCATAATACTTTTCTACCATGACAGAAGAAATATACGACAGAAACAAACCAGGCCTGGTTCGTTCACTTGCTCTTGGTGTAGCTACTGCCGGAGCGCTGGGATCACTCGCCTTTACATTGCAGGCAGGCGGACACAATGTCTCAGTGATCCTCATGCTGTTATTTTCAGTCTGGGTCTTGTCTCCGTTTATTCTATTGATTATTTTCTGTATGCGTTCAGGAAGCTGGTCCTCCCGGGCACGCATTTCACTATATGTGATCATGATGATGATCTCTCTCATCTCACTTTTATTTTACGGGGGACTGCTATTCTTTTCCGGAGCAAAGCCTGCCTTTGTCTTTCTGGTGATTCCGCTGATTTCCTGGATAATCAGTCTGGCAGTGTATTCGTATCTGAGACGATAAAGAATAATAATTACACCGCATGGATATATTATATGTATTCCGGCAGGATCAGGTTCTGACTCTTACGAATGAATTCTTGCATATCCAAGCGTTTCAATATCCTCCGGACTTTCAGATAAATGAGTCTTTCCATTTGACAGAATGTACAAGGTATCTGAAATGTCCGTAACATTTTTATACATATGATCTGTGATGAGAATTCCTTTATTTACTTTTTCTTCAACCAGCAATTCCTTTACTTTTTCAATTTGAATAGGATTTAAATGAGTAAATGGCTCATCCAGCATAGCAAAGAAGGTTTTTGATTTAACTATTACATAAAGAGCAACCAGTCTCTGCTCTCCTCCTGAGAATTGTTTTATTTTTTGTCGGTGTCGATTTTTAAACTCCGGAAATCGAATCTGAAATAATGAGTAATCCAATCCAAAATCAAGAAATATCCGTTCTAACGAAAGAGATGTTGGTATAAAATTGAATTGCGGCAGGTAAAGCAGCATGTTATGGAATCCGGATATGTTTTTTTGAGACAAGTTGTCGATTCGAACTGACTTCTCGCAATTCAAACTGCCATAAATGATTTGCATTAGACAGGACTTTCCTTGTCCGTTTCGTCCCAAAAGACCGGTTATTTTTCCTGTTTCACATCTCAGATAAATATCTGACAGTATTTTCCGACCATTAAATGCCAGCTGAACACTATCGGTTTCTAAAATATGCTTCATTTGATTTTATACGTCTGAATAATTAGAAATACAAACAATATAAAATCAAATGAGAGCGACGTTACCCATAGCGTTACTTTGGAAACTCCTAAATTTTGATAATAGTAGTATTCATTTTTTTTGTAACTGTTAACGAAAAAAAATGTAACTCCCAATGTTGCCATTTTAAACCAAAACAATGCTTTAAAGATATCAAGCCCATATTCCCAAAATAAAAAAAGACTACAGAGTGTTATGGTAATAGAAGAAAAAATATAACTTTTATAAAAAGTCCAGACTAATCTGACAAATTTCTGAAAACTCATAATAGAATCTAACGACTTGCCAATGTATGTATATTGTCTGGTCAGAACAATAAAGCCCTTTAATTTAACAGTTAGAGTTTTTAAAAGAAAGACTTTACCCATTCTCTTGTTAGATTTATACCATGAAATCCCACAAGCCAAAGTATTTACTATTTATCTGGATGTTCTTCCTGATGACAGATCAAAGGATTTTTGCACAATCTCCTGACTCACCAACCGCGAAAAATATTCACGCAGTTGAAAATAATCTTGCCGGAACAGATGGTACAGAAAAAGATTCATCGTGGAATATTCTGAGCAGGATGAAACATTACAAGATCAAAGGTGTCAGCGTTGCCCTTATTCATAACTACAAAATAGAGTGGGTGCGAGGTTATGGTTGGGCCGACGAAAAGGCCCGGATTCCGGTCTCGCCGGAAACCCGATTCCAGGCGGCCTCCATCAGCAAATCCCTGAATGGAGTCGGCGTGCTCAAACTCGCTCAGGAGAATAAACTCGATTTGCAGGCGGATATCAACCAATACCTGACGAGTTGGAAATTCCCGTATGATGCAAAATCAAAAGGCAAAAAGATTTCTACCATCGAATTACTCAGCCATACAGCAGGACTCAATGTGCACGGCTTTGAGGGTTATCAAATGGGCGCGACGCTGCCCACAATTGTCCAGATTCTGAACGGACAGCCGCCTGCCAATTCAGATGCTATCCGCTCTATGATAGAACCCGGTCTCCGTTCCGAATATTCTGGCGGAGGCATTACGATCTCGCAATTGATCGTGATGGACATCACCCGGCTGCCCTATGCACAGTTCATGAAAGACGAAGTACTCACGCCACTGGGCATGACGGGCAGCAGTTATGAGCAACCTACAAAGATCGATTCAAATCTACTGGCGACGGGCTACCGCGGGAACGGCGACGAAGTTCCGGGTAAATATCATGTCTATCCTGAACAGGCCGCGGCGGGTCTTTGGACCAACCCGACGGATCTTTCGAAATATATCATAGAGACGCAGCTTGCCTGGGAGGGCAAATCTGACAAAGTGCTAAACCAGACTATGACTCATCTCCGTCTGACACCTGCCGGGGATGCGCATGCGGCACTCGGCGTGTTTATCAACAGCAGCGATAGCGCGGTTTATTTCCAGCACGGCGGCGCGAATGAAGGATTCCGATGTCAGTACACAGGAAGCCTCAGCGGTGGAGATGGTCTGGTGATCATGGTTAATTCCGACAACGGCGCCATCATCCCGGAAATCGTCAACAGCATTTCCAGGGTGTATCATTGGAAGGCCCTGGAAATCTATCATGTCAATCAAAAAAAACCAGGGTTTTCCTTTTTATGGACATCAGCAGCACTCTTAGTCTTATTATCGACAAGCTTTATGATTATAAGGAGAAATAGAAGAAAAAGAAAAAAATAAATCACCACAATAACACGATTCTTCCCGCATTCATCAAGTAAATCCGCCCGATGCTGTAATTATTTTTTGCCGCTGACCCGCCATGCTGAAGTTTGCCTTGTCAAACTAAAAAAATCAAAAAATATTAAAAATGAAAGAAGATCTGATCGTATCGGACAATAATGACGATGGCATCAACCGGGCCGGGTTTATTAAATGTATGGCATGGGCAGGAACCGGCATTTTATGGATGATGAATGGGGGTATCATGAAATCATTTGGTATGAGCCAGATGATCGATAAAACAACCGGTGGCCTGAAAAAAGGATTGATTATTCCACCATCCGATTTCAGTTTTGTGCAAATAAGCGACAGTCATATCGGGTTTAACAAACCCGCGAATCCCGACGTGATTGGTACGCTACAGGCTGCCATTTCAAAAATAAACGGGATGCCCCAGGCACCTTCATTCGTTTTACATACCGGCGATCTTTCGCACCTGGCCCAAGCCGACGAATTCGATACCCTCGACCAGGCGCTGAAATCTGTAAAGACAGACAAAATTTTTTATGTGCCGGGTGAACATGACGTTCTAAACGGCGACAATAAACAATACCTCGCACGCTACGGGAAGGGAACAATGGGTGATGGATGGTATAGTTTCGATTCACATGGCGTGCATTTTGTCGCACTCGTGAACGTTGTGAATACTTCGGAGGGTGGTCTTGGTGTGCTTGGCAACGAACAACTCGAATGGCTGGAAAAAGATTTGAAACCCCTGTCTTCCAGTACGCCGGTTGTCGTGTTTGCCCATATTCCGCTTTGGGCCATTTATCCGCAATGGGGTTGGGGTACGCGTGACAGTGCACAGGCTTTATCCTATCTGAAAAGATTTGGATCGGTAACCGTGCTCAACGGGCATATTCATCAGACCATGCAAAAAGTGGAAGGCAATATCACCTTTCATACCGCTACTTCAACGGCATTTCCACAACCGCAACCAGGGGCTGCACCGGCACCCGGGCCGATGAAAGTACCCGCGGATCAATTGCGCGGACTACTTGGTCTCACCAGCGTGCATTACCAGGAGCACGATCACACGCTGGCCATCACCGATACACCGCTGATGAAAACAGCTGAATCAATCCCGCAGTAAAAGCTCTGACATGAAAGCGACACGCAAACTGATTGTGATATCTGCACTCAGCCTGACTGTTATTGGTTCAGTCGCCGCAATTGGGCCGGCAAAAAAAACTGGGTCAGCATTTAAGAACCTGAAGGTTTTGCCAAAGAATATCAGTCAGAAACAGCTGTCTGCTATTATGGTGGATCAGTTTCAGGACGAACTGGGTGTCTCCTGCAACTTCTGTCATTCGGAAAACAAAGAAACGCATAAGCCGGATTATGCCAGTGATGAAAAGCCTGAAAAACAGATCGCCCGATTGATGATGCGGATGACAATCGGAATTAATAGAAAATATTTTAATATACAGCATGCCATGACTGGCGATTCCACAGGGATTGTCAGTTGTGGAACCTGTCATCAGGGTAAACCACGCCCTGAAAATTTTTAATCTCAATATAATATATGAAACGATTTTTTTTATTTCTGTCAGTCTTTATTTCGGCATCGTCCGTTGTTGCTCAATATAAACCAACGGACCAGGGATCAGCAGTTCAGTTTAAAATCAAAAATCTGGGTTTCAACGTCAATGGGTCCTTTAGCGGACTGGCAGGGAATATTCAGTTCGATCCCGCTCATCCCGACCAGTGTCATTTTGATGTAAGTGTGGACGCGGCTTCCGTGAACACCGATAATTCGATGCGCGATGAACATTTACAGAAGGACAATTACTTCGATGTGAAGACATATCCCCGCATCCATTTTCAGTCTACCAAAATTCTGCCGGCAGATAAAGCAGGGGCCTTTATTATATCGGGCAAACTCACTATAAAAAACACGACTAAGGAAATATCTTTTCCTTTCACCGCAACAGCCAGTCAGACCGGTTATGTTTTCAAAGGAAGTTTCCGCATCAATAGGAAAGACTTTCAAATCGGCGGCAGTAGTACGATTTCGGACGAACTGGACCTGATGTTGAACATAACCGCAGTAAAATCTTAACCGTGTATTTGCTAAAAGATATTCTGTTGCATGTTCCAGGGCAAGTTGCCCGGAAAATCTAATTCGTCCGGGCGATGCCAGGATATCTAGAGTTTCTTGGCAAAACAATCGTGTCCATACCGAAGCCATTCAAAATATTTTGCAGATGCCGCTTCCCACTCCTTTTCTGTTCTATAGACTTCCTCGTTCGAAGACATATCGATAAAGCCGTGCGGACTTTTGCTTCCTTCATTAAATAAATTGTTTTGTGCAGAAACAAATTCGTTCAGTTTTTTAATGGAATCTGCGCCAAGCTCATGAAGCCGCTCCCTGAATTCATTTATGTTCATAACAGTAAATTTATTTATTCTGCTAACGGCTTATTCGCTTTTAAGGGGTTTGGGCTAAAGTGCTATCAAAGTTATAAAAGATGCCTGCATTTACGGGGTTCTTTTCTTTACTTTTCCGACCCGACCGATGACTAATATTCAGTTATGCGGAAGCAGAAGTTGTAAATGAAAAGAATTGACCTGTTATAAAATTCAGACATTTTTTTAGAAATAATATGTTGAATGCACTCTGTAACTTAAAATGTACTTTCAGCGCAGAGCAATTGCCTGATCGTAATTAACTCAGAAAAATTACGTTCTTTTCCTTATGAGAATAGGTGATTTTGGGGAATTTTTTCAACAGCAAAAAGCTTGACAACCATTCAGGAAATTTCTACTTTACAATTGTGTACAAGATCAGTTTCAGATATGAAAATGCCAGGTATCAAGCGATAGTGAGTCGCTTTGTGGAAAAAAGAAATCACTGGTTTCGGATCACTTTGCCGGATGGCGAGAATTTCGTGATTATCCCTGACACCACACGAATAATCGGTGATCAAATTATCTGGCGTCAGCAGCAGATACCCGGCGAAACAGTTCACCCGGAAGAATACATTCAGTCTATCGGCCAGGGACTTCAGTTGGCGGGATTGCAGTGAATCTTCCCATTCAATAATGTGTTCCTCTTGTCGATGCCTGCTAACGTTAATGAAGATCAGCTGCTTTGATTTAGGGTAGACGCAGCCAGCGAGATAATATCATCAAAGACAGATATTTCCGGCCTTGACTTCGCAGTTACCTCTGGGCCCTTAAACCGTATTGATTGCCTGCCTGCCATTAGGGATTTCAATTGACAGCTCGAACAGTTTCGAGTTTTATTAACTTGAGGTTCTAAATTCTGCCTCATGTCTTATAACGAAAAACTGGCTGCCCGCACCCGTGAGTTCATCAGTAAAACACACAAAATAACCGAGGAGAAAAAAATGTTTGGCGGCCTCTGTTTTATGGTCAATCATAAAATGTGCGTGGGCGTAGAGCAGGAACGGATGATGATCCGTCTGGACCCGGCTGTATATGACCAGGTGATGGAGATGGAGGGATGCCATCCAATGGACTTCACAGGCAAGCCCATGCGGGGTTATGTCTTTGTAGATGCAGCCGCCCTCACGACGCAAAAGAAACTCACTTACTGGATTGGGCTTGCGCTGGATTATAATGCTGTTGCCAAAGCTTCCAAAAAAAAGAAGTAGTAACCACCGCGAAATCAGGGGCCTTTGTAATTGTGGGAAACACTGTAATAGTACCGGACACTTTTGTAATAAAAACAGACTTTCCCATATTAATCAGAATATTTACATGGTTGATTATCAAAGAAGTAATAAAGCGGCATTTTCTTAGCTGCCCATAACCATCACGGATTCATAACAACTGCATTATTTTTCTATGTTTACAAATTATTTCAAAATTGCACTGCGAAACCTGACACGAAACAAGGTCTATTCATTTATCAACATTGCAGGTTTAAGTCTGGGTCTTGCCTGCTCCATGCTGATCATTCTGTATGTAAAAGACGAAGTCAGTTATGACCGATTTCACAGTGACGTCAACAGGATATATCGCATCACTTCTCAATCCTTTAACAGGAAAGAAAATAAGGTCGACTGGAACAGCAATTCCGGTTATTTACAGGGACCCCGTTTTACGGCAAATATTCCCGGGATTCAATCATTCGTTCGGATTGCCAGCCATCGACGGGATATAAAGAAGGGGACAGATGTCGCATCGCATGAAATGTTGGATGTAGATTCGAATTTCTTTTCGATGTTTAGTTTCCCGCTCGTTGAAGGCAATCCGAAAACCTGTCTCGACGAACCGCATTCCATAGTTCTTTCAGAAGACGAAGCGAAAAAGCAATTCGGTACACTGCAGGTCATCGGTAAAACAGTCATGATGAAGGACGAGGATGACTTTATTCCTTATACCGTAACGGCAGTCTCAAAAAAATGTCCTCAAAATTCTTCCATAAAATTTGAAATCCTGGTGCCTTTGCAGGAGCCGGTTGCGGATGCACAAAACAGCGAAAACTGGTTCAACTTTTTCCTGAACACTTTTGTCATATTATCGCCCCATGCCGATACGAAGACGGTAGAAACTAAAATGAAAAAGTTTTATGATGAAGACACGAAAGAAGCAATCAGGAACCTGATTGCAAGATACGGTCCGGAAGTAGCAGACTGGAAGGCTGATTATCATCTGCAGCCATTTCTGGATATGCATTTGAGCAAAGAACTTACCGCAACGAACGGGTTGTCAGACGCCAGCAATCCGGTGTATTCTTATATTCTTTCCGGTATCGCCATCTTTATTTTATTGATTGCTTCCATCAATTTTGTCAACCTGACAATAGCCCGTTCAGTTAAACGTGCGAAAGAGATCGGGATCCGGAAAGTGGTTGGGGGAGAAAGAATGCAACTCATTATTCAGTTCCTCGGCGAATCGCTGTTAATTTGTTTATTCGCCTTCTCATTCGCTGTGCTGATCGTGCAACTAATCCTTCCGGTGTTCAATGATCTTTCCAATAAGGCGCTGGCACTTTCTTATTTGTTTGACTTCAAACTGGTGGCAGGATATACTCTGTTGTTTCTTTTAACCGCATTTCTGGCAGGCTTTTATCCTGCATTGGTTTTATCCGGCTATAGTCCGGTGCAAACCTTATACAGTCGTTTTAACCTGAGTGGGAAGAATTATTTGCAAAAAGGTTTGGTGGTGCTGCAGTTTTCACTCGCTTCTTTTCTGATCATCGCGACGTTTACAATCTATGCCCAGTTCAATTATCTCACCACGGAGAAATTAGGATATGATGATTCCAACCTGATCGGTGTGGAGAAATGGAATTTAAAGCGGGATCAGGCTGCTTTATTCAAAACAGAACTTTTAAAGAATCCCAATATTGTGGACGTAACGTTTAAAAATGGAGGGAACCTGGGGTACGGTAGCGAAAGTGAGTACGGACTCGACTATCGAGTTTGCTTATGAAACAGTGGATGAATCCTATCTCCCCTTACTTAAGATCTCCATCCTGCAGGGAAGAAATTTTTCAGTGGATTTTCCCGGAGATTCGTCTCATTCCATCCTGGTAAATGAAACTTTTGCAAAAAAAGCAGGTTGGAAAAACCCGGTCGGGCAGCTGGTTAATTTCTGGTATAATAATGAAAAATACAGGGTGATCGGATTGGTAAAAGACTATCATTTCGAATCCCTGAACCAGAAAATTGGTCCGCAGTTGTTTACTATGAAAGCGGGAAATAATTATGGGATTTCGTTCATTAAAATAAAACCCGGCACTGAAACGGCGAGCCTGAAACATATTGAGAAGATATATAAACGACTCTTTCCTGCATCTCCATTTACTTATACATTCAAATCAGAGGAGAATTTTAAAAATTATCAGGCAGAACAAAAATGGAAACAAATCATGCTATTCAGCGCTGTGTTGACCATTTTCATTTCATGCATCGGTCTCTTTGGATTATCGGTATTATCCGCAGAAAGACGAACAAAGGAAATGGGCATTCGCAAAGTACTGGGTGCATCGGTTAATCAGGTAGTAACAGTTTTGTCAAGAGACTTTGTAAAACTGGTGATCCTTGCATTGCTGATTGCGATACCCCTGTCATGGTTTGCTGCGAATAAATGGCTGCAAAATTATCCGTACCGTATTCCTTTAAACTGGCAAATTTTTGCCATAGCCGGGATCCTCGTTATTTTTATTGCGCTGGCTACAGTCAGCTTCCAGGCAATCAGAACGGCGATGGCAAATCCAGTGAAGAGTTTGAGAACGGAATAAACAAAGAAATTTCAGAGCATCTGACCTCATTCTGAAATGACGGGCTTCGGTGGCCATTTCAATTGTTCCGGATAATTTATAGCGACATAAATAATAGAAAGAAACCTGAAAGGATTGGTTTCCCATTAGTCTGAAATTTTCAAGCATACATTTTGAGAGTAAATTAAATTTTACAAGGAACATCTTAAAAAGGTAGCTCATGATCACCAGACCTGTTTTTCTGATATGTATTCTTTTTTTACTGGTTCTTCCTTTTGCAAAGGCGCAGGAAACGGATGAATGGTCATCCTATGGCAAAGACCCGGGAGGCAGCCGGTTTTCTTCTCTCGATCAGATCAATATCGGGAACGTAAACCAGCTGCAGGTTGCATGGACCTTTCAAACCGGAGAACTCAGGACGTATGAAGGAACCCATGCGCTGGATAAAGCAGCATTTGAAGCCACTCCGCTGATGATCGGAAATGTATTATACTTCAGTACACCTTCAGATCGTGTCTTTGCCGTGGATGCCTCGAACGGAAAAATGCTATGGCTTTATGATCCAAAGGTTGATCTTCATGAAGACTACAGCGAGATCACTTCCAGAGGTGTTTCCATCTGGAAACCTTCCGCAGGCGACAGTGAGCATAAAGAAATGATATTATTTATTGCGACCATCGACGGAAGGCTGATAGCGCTTTCAGCAAAAACCGGATTACCCATTCAGACTTTCGGCGATCATGGAACGGTCGATTTAAAGTCAGGCATCGGTAAGGATATCAGTGTAACATCAGCTCCTGCCATCATCGGTCACCTGATCGTTGTCGGCTCTTCCTTGGGTGACAACAACCAGTTTAACGCCACAGCAGGAACTGTGAGAGCATACGATGTGGAGAGTGGAAAACTGATCTGGTCATGGGATCCCATTCCCAAAAATGACGCTGACCCAGCATGGAAAACATGGATCGGAGCAAAGGCACATCAGACAGGTGCCGCCAATACCTGGGCTACTATTTCATCAGACGAAAAAAATGATCTGGTATTTATTCCAGCTTCTTCGCCCAGCCCCGATTATTACGGAGGTGAGCGACGGGGTCAGAACCTGTACGGAGACTGTTTGGTTGCCCTGCAGGCGTCTACCGGTAAACTCATATGGTATTTTCAGGTTGTTCATCATGATTTGTGGGATTATGACATAGCCGCCCAGCCGGTATTGACAACCATTTTTAAAGACGGGATAAACAGGTCCGTTGTCATTGTCGGAACTAAAATGGGATTTATTTTCGTACTGGACAGAATGACCGGAAAACCTGTATTTCCGGTTGAAGAAAGACCCGTTCCTGTTTCTGAAATAAAGGGTGAAGAGGCCTGGCCGACACAGCCTTTTCCATTGTATCCTCCGGCATTGGGTATCCAGAAAATTGACAGTTCCCTGGCATGGGGCCTGAACGCAGACGCACGTGCAGAAGCCGCCCAACGCATAAGCACCTATCAAAATAAGGGAATTTACACGCCACCCTCTCTTCAGGGATCATTAATGACGCCGGGTAACCTGGGAGGTATTCATTGGGGCGGCATGTGTTATGACAGCACGAAAGGATTGCTGATCACAAATATCAACCGGCTTCCCGCCATCATCAGCCTGGTATCCAGAAAAGAAATATCGGAAGATGAAATAAGAAAAGAAAGACAAAGACTTGAAATCGGGCGTCAGACGGGAACGCCTTACATTTTGAAACGGGACTATCTGATCAAAATCGATGAACATGGTTTTGCCATGCAGTTTCCTCCGCCCTGGGGAGAGCTGATCGCCATCGACCTGAATACAGGAAAAATCAAATGGAATACACCACTCGGCTACATGATGGATATCACAAAATATCCGGAAGCAAAAAACTGGGGATCCATAAATCTCGGCGGGGCCATTGTCACTAAAGGGAAACTGGTCTTTGTTGCCGCCAGTATGGACAATCATCTGCGGGCCTTCAATAGCGAAACAGGGGAATTATTAAGTGAGTTCCTTTTGCCGGCAAGCGCACAGGCCACGCCGATGACCTATATGGTGAATAAAAAACAATTCGTTGTGATTGCTGCCGGAGGTCATGGGAAAATTCATACAAAACAAGGTGACTTCATCGTTGCGTATAGCCTGAAAGATTAGGAGCTTTTATCAGTTGGTAGCACTCATGACTGGGCTTTATTTTGTAATATCTTTATGAAAACCATCATTATGGAACTAAACAGGGCATTTGGAGTTTATATTGTTCAAATGCAACTCATCTATGAATTAGATAATCTGAATAGCTTCTTACAGGAAGAAATGGCCGGGCTCATACTGAATACAGGTAATATTGAATGGGAGCAAGCATCATACTCCAAAAGAATGACGGAAATTCACGAATTAATAAAGCGAAATGATGAGGCAATTAAACGAAAAGTAGGATTGGTAACACTTGCTAAAAATGAAATAGTCAAATTTTTAAAATCAATTAAACCAACAACGACTTTTCCTGTAAAAGAGGTTGGGACTGAATATATTCATCATTTCGAATTAGACCAGAAAGGGAATGATATTATTGTTACATAACGGGTAACCGGATCATCACAGAGAAGAAATTAATTTTATTAACTTTAAATATATAATAGTCTCCGGATCTATGGGACATCTTTTACCAGATGAGAGAATGAATCGGTACCAGTTCCCGGTTGAAATGGATTCCGGTGCATTTCGTGAAGCAGGTCACAAGCTAATTGATGAAATAGCTGAATTTCTTTCTTCCATATCGAATTTCCCGGTGACAACAGCAGCAACTCCCGGATCAATTCAGGCAAAACTTCCAAAATCTTTGCCATTAACCGGTTCCGATCCTTCCGTTTTAGTCGAAGAAACCTGGCAACTACTTGTTAATAATAGTTTGTTCAATGGTCATCCAAGGTTTTGGGGTTATATCACTTCCTCACCTGCACCACTGGGTATTCTTGCAGATCTTCTCGCATCATCAGTGAACAGCAATTGCGGTGCGTTTGTTCTTTCACCCATGGCTACTGAAATTGAAAAGCAAACAATCAAATGGCTTGGAGAATTGATTGGTTATCCGGCAGGCGGGGGGATTATGGTGAGTGGTGGCAATATGGCAAACTTTATTGGCTTCCTGGCTGCCAGAAAAGTAATGGCGGGATTTGATATTCGTACACTTGGACTACAACCATCGCAAGGGAAATGGCGGGTCTACTGCGTCCGCCGAAACGCATACGTGGATCAGCAAGGCGGTGGACCTGTTTGGTTTGGGTCTCGATGCAATCCGTTGGATACCCGTCGATGCGGATCAACGAATAAATATTTCATTACTCGATCAAAAAATAACGGAAGATAAAAATGAAGGATTGATTCCATTCCTGGTGGTGGGTACTGCGGGATCGGTAGGAACCGGCGCTGTTGACGCGCTGAATGAAATCGCTGCAATTTGTAAAAAACATAACTGCTGGTTTCATATTGACGGTGCATACGGAGGTTTTGCAGCTGCATTGCCAGAACTCAAAGATATGTTTCAGGGCATAGAGCTGGCTGATTCAGTAGCGATCGATCCACATAAATGGTTATATAGTCCACTGGAGGCCGGTTGTACCCTGGTGAAAAATGCAAATGCTTTAACTGATGCTTTCAGTTTTCATCCGGCCTATTACAATTTTGACGGGGAAGAAGAACCGCAAACAAATTTTTATGAAAGAGGGTTACAAAACTCAAGGGGATTTCGTTCGTTGAAAGTCTGGATGGTTTTACGCCAGCTGGGAGCGGAAGGTCACATCCGAATGATACGCGAGGATATTCTGCTTGCAAAAACACTTTTTAAAATATTGAAAGATTGCAAGGAGATTGAAACGTTTACACAACACCTGAGTATTACAACATTCAGGTTTAAACCCGAAGGCGTTGATCCAAAACTGGAGCAGGAATATCTTAACAAGCTAAACCAGGCACTCCTAAACAGGTTACAATCAGGCGGAGAAATTTTCCCCAGTAATACTGTCCTTAATGACAATTTTCTATTGAGAGTATGCATTGTAAATTTCCGGACCAGGCTCAGCGATATCGAATCCCTGCCGGCCATCGTATTGAGGGAGGGAAGGATGATCCATGAACAAATGCGAAAGGAAAGTCCGGCCATTTCCTGATGCTGACCTCGGCACGCTGATTAAGGATTCATTTTTATCGCTCATAATTATGGTAAGCACAATTACGTTATACGAGTGGGCGGGCGACCGCCAGACTTTTGAAAATTTATTTGAACGCTTTTATGACAAAGTATTGAAAGACGATTTGCTATCGGATATCTTTAAAAATATGTCTTCTGACCACGTAAAACATGTAGCGCATTTCGTGGCTGAGGTATTTGGCAGTGAGAAATTATACTCGGGAGAGGACAGAGGAAGCCATGCCATCATGATAGGACATCATATTGGAAAAATGCTGACCGAAGAAAAACGGCAGCGATGGATGTCTCTCTTGTTGCAAACGGCGGATGAAACAGGGCTCAAAAGCGATCCTGAATTCCGGTCTGCCTTTGTCGGCTATCTGGAATGGGGCACGCGCATCGCGGTGATCAATTCACAGTTAACCGTTAATCCCATGGACGACAATGAACCGATGCCTAAGTGGGGCTGGGGAGAAACAGGCGGACCCTATATAAGCGAATATGCAGTAACTTTTATAACATTAAATCCAGTGAGTCTGATAATTTTCTATACCGTATGGAATCAAACACATACAAGGTTCCTATGATCAATGCGAAAAGCCCGAGAAAAATGGTAATTCCGTTAGCTTTTTCCAGCGGATAAAATATGATCAGCAGGCCAAAAACGACAGAAAGAAGTCCCGCAAAAAAAATGAAAATCCGGCCACGGATCGATTTCAATTTAATGGCAGCAAGTATTTTCAGAATACCTTTTCCGATCATCCATGGCCCGATGAGAATGGCAAATGCGATGAACGTCATAAATGGATTAAATAATAAACAGGCTGCAAAGAGAATATCCAGAACACTTTCTGCAAGAAGCCATTCCTTTTCGCTGAGCGTATCTAAGCTCTTGTAAGAAACAATCATCAAAAGTATTCCGTTCAGCAAAAGTGCCAGTCCGGAGTAGTGGGACAAAAAAACATATGCACGTAACGGACTTGTCAGGCAAAAGATTCCAGTGCAATTAAAATCCCGCCGGCAATGGTAAGAAGCCACCAGAGATTTGAACTTTTCATATTGTAAAGCTATCGCTTTGTCATTATGCTTTCTCAATACGATCAGATAATTACCGGACGTAAAAAAGCCATCCCGCCTATGGCGGGACGGCTCTGCTTCATAGCTTCTATTTTTTGATCAGATATCCGAATAAGCCATCGGTTTCATCCTTCGGACCAGCGGAAAAATAAAGTCGCATCGGATCGATGGCCGTTGCCGTAGTGGGAGCAAAAGACAGCCCCCATAGTCCGTCAATGGTAATGACTTGTTTATGTTTTTGCAACTGCCCCCGGAAATGTCCTTCCAGGGTATAGACATTGATTCGTCCGTCACCAAAATTTCCTATCAGGATCGCCGGTTCCTGGTCATTGTCAATTTTGCTTATGCCCGGAATATTTTTCAGACTGCTTGCGTCAACGCCGGACATGTCATTGTCTGACAGAAAATTCGCCGGTGTCATCGTCGCACCCCAGGGTGAATTCAGGGTACCCCCGGTTGCAAATCTTTTTACAAAAGAGCCATCGGGATTGAATACATCCACCAGTCCCAAACCCACCTGATGTATTTCATCACCACCCGGTCCCACTTTTGCGTACATCACAAAAAGCCAGGAGCCGATGGCCTGTATATTAAATGGTGAATAGGAAGCAGGCAGGCCGGGATCATTGAAGGGCATGTTGACCGGGGTAAAAGTTGTATCCCATACATCGATTTTACCCGCCATGAAATTAGCCGCATACAGAAAATGCGATCCGTTCCAGGTGGCCAGTGCCAGGCCAAAATAACCGGAGTTGGGAGAATTGTTTGCGATACGCAATGCATTATTTCCTGCCGCGCCGTTCCAGCCGGATATAACGCCGTCATCACCCACAAAAAGAAATGCGGCCGGCTGACCATTCGCCAGCATAAAACCTGCTCCTCCGGCAAATACGATTCCGGTTGGCGCACCGCCAATGGTATCAGTAGGTGATGGAATGTTTACAGCAGGACGAACGATGGCACCTTCACCCGTATATAAATGACTCAGATGAGAAGCCTCAGAATTTACCCAGGCGATGCCCGTCGGCGACCAGGCAATACCCCAGGCATTTTGCAGACTGGGATCATTGAGGACGGGGCCATCCGCACCATTATTCGAGACCAGATTGACTTGCTGGAAATTCCGCAGGTCATTTTGATCGATGTTTGCTTTCCGGCAGCTCACGGAGAGACCGGTCAATAAAACTAAAAGCAGGCAAAGCCTTACAGGGTTTAACCCTTTTCCTGAATGGATGATTTTGTTCATAATTAGAAAGTTTTAATTGGACGTGAAAAATAGGCGGATGTTCCGCATGGGATACTGTTGCGGTGTATGCATGAAAAAAAATGACGATCCCCGCTCAATGAATAGGGAAGAATGAGCGTGTTATTCTAAAGGTGCGGACGATGGGAGCTGTGGAGACATCGAATATGAACGAGACCTCTGTAGGCGGGGTTGCGTAAGGAAAAAAATTTGATAATTTGATTATTTCCCGGTGCGTCTGGTGAATAAACTATAACGTGCCCGTTTATTGTTTCAGAAACGCGACGATTTTATTCCTTTCCTCATCGGTGATTAAGGCCCGGGTTTGCATGTGCATGCCAATGGTTTCCCATTGTTCCGGTGAAAAAGAAGTTGGAGAAGGCGTATTATGACAACGCTGACAATTTTCTGCCCAGAGCTGTACGCCCGGTTTGTTGCTGACCTGCTGACTCGCTTTACATCCAATGATACTGAAAACAACGGCAGCAATAAACGATATCAAAACGAAGAAGATCAATTTATTTCGTAAGAAAGATTTCATTTTCGTGTTATTAAAGTTGAATGGCGAATTGGATAAACAGTGATTCCGATTTTATTTTGTCACCCGCATTCAATAAGGCAGTGCTGGTTCCATTATTCGACTGATAACCGATTTTAAAAACGGTTCTCCAGGTAAACCAGTAATTCAGACTGGCATCGATGATATCTGATTTTTGACCCCAGAGAGAATTTTCCGGTGTTACATAACGGCCATATCGAAACGCGATCTCCAGATTTTTAAGAAAATTATTTTCAGAACCGGTCGGGCGTAGCGCCAATTGTGCAAAACTTGACGTGGTTTTATTATCGAACGTATACAGGCTGGAATCTGTCGGATTTACATATTGCTGACTGTTTACATCAGTAAAATTTGCCTGACCCTTGAAATTAACCAGGATCGGATTAAAAAGCTTTACATAATTCAGATCGATCGCATAGGAAGTGCTTTTGGCAGACTCATAAGAAGAATTCGCATCACCAACCGTTCCATACATAATACTTACACCCAACTCCAGCGAAGAATTTGAAATCGGTAACAATCCGAGCCTTCCCGTAATGGTTTTATTTGCATTATTGTCTATTGCTCCTACGGGTTGCAATTCGCCGTCCGGCAACAACTGTTGGCCGTTTGTAAGACTTACGTCATAATTTCCTTTCATCGAGCCCAGGGGAAAACCACCTTCCGCTTCAACTCCGAAATCCGTTGTGGATGGATAATCCGCAACACCGGTGGGATCCGTCGGTAGTTTATCAATCCAGCCGGCCGCCAGACGTTTGTTATATGTTCCGAATGGAGTAACAATATAACCCGCGCGAAGAATCAGGCCGCGCGTAACGAAGTACGAAACATCTGCCCAGTTTACGCCCACAGAGAAACCATCGAAAGATGGTTCAAACTCCAAAAGAAAATGGCTGCCATGTCTCCAGAGAAACAAGGGACTGAATTCAAAATGATCGACATCCGGGAAACTGTTTGTTTTGGTCTTCTGGCTAACGCCACCGGATGTGGTTGTTTTCGTATTAGCAACAAATCCAAATGTGGCCAGACCGACAACCATAAAGTGATCATCACCTGATTTTTTTTCGGACATCTGTTTTTCCAGTTCCGTAACGCGGTCCATAAGGGCTGAATCCAGGGCCTTATCCTGCGCATGCAAAACGCCCTGAAATGGCGAGAATGCAAATATCAATGCGGCTGCGCTCATTAAGTATATTTTTCTTTTCATGCTTATAAATTGGGTAGAAAAAAATTAAAGGATATCGTCCTGATTTTGCAGGAAATATGTCGTTGGAATTCACAACCACAATGACTATTAAAATTATTCAGCTGTGAAATCATATTGCATGACTTATATCATTGTAACCCATGACTCCAATCAGTTTTGTAATTTTTTCATGTTCTATTTTGCAGATATTCAATTACATCGGCACCTTAAGTTTTCAGAAAGGTTCAGCAAAGCGAAAAATATGAATACACCTAAATTCAGTCGAAATAGTTTTTTCATGATTCGCTGCATAGGGTTCCTGCTGATAACTCATGGTCAAACCCTGGCCCAGTCGAAACCCTGGGTCGTACCTGTGGATGCAACGGCTGTTAAAAATCCTTTATCCGGTAATACCTCCGTGTTACCCGATGCGAAAACAATTTATGTTGCCAACTGTGGTCCCTGTCATGGAGAAAAAGGACGCGGTGATGGTCCTGCTGCGGCAGGTCTGAATCCAAAACCGGCCGATCACTCTTCCGCACTGATTCAAAGTGAAACCGATGGTTCATTGTTCTGGAAGCTGTCCGAAGGCAGAGCGCCGATGCCCGGATACAGAAAAGTATTTAGTGATCAGCAAAGATGGGAGCTGATTGATTATATACGGACACTGTCAAGAACTGCTAAGAAATAACAGATTGCGACCGTTGTTCCGTCAATACGTTGTTAACATGACATTACTTTGTGTTTCAGGATGGTTCGTATTCCAATCCATTTTGTAGTTTCGCTTCCACAATTTTACTTTTTTTCCACTATCAGATCCGGAGAAATGATTTAAGCATTTAACAATGGATCGCAGAAAATTTATAAGGTCGGCGGGATTTGTTTTGCCGGTTGTCGGTTTGATTCCTGCCGGTGCGAACTCCTTTTTCAGTTCTGGTGAAGACGGGAGAAAAGCACTCGTGCAGCACCGGACAGCACCGCAGGAACCGGCTGATTATACCATTCGCATCGGTACAGGATTGATCGAAGTGGGGCCACAGCATATACTTTCCACAACCACATACAATGGGCAGTTCCCCGGACCATTGCTACGCTTTAAGGAAGGCCAGCGAACGGTCGTCGATATTTACAACGATACAGATCGTCCGGAACAATTTCATTGGCATGGGCAGTTTGTACCAGTCGAGGTAGATGGCGCTGCGGAAGAAGGAACGCCTTATATACCGGCTCATGGAATGCGCCGGGAAATTTTTATACCGAAACCGGCCGGGCTGCGGTTTTATCATAGTCATTTAGTTGCAGGTGCCGATCTGAGTGCTGGGCAATATAGTGGCCAGGTAGGACCCGTGTATATTGAGCCTGCTATGCCAACGACTCAAAATATACGGGAAGAGTTTATCGTGCTGAAAGAATTTGATCCCTACTTTATGCGGGGTGGAGATATGGCGATGAATTTCCTGGCGGGGCGTACGATTCCGGAATTGAAGGCCATTCAGGACAAGTCTGAAAGGATGGCTCCCGGAACACCGAAGGGATTTGAAGTCGGTTATAAAATTTTCACCGTCAACGGAAAACAGCTCGGGCATGGGAAACCGATAGATGTCAAATATGGTGAACAAATTCTGTTTCATATCGTGAATGGCAGCGCGACGGAAACACGCAGTCTGTTCGTTACCGGGACATCAATTCAAAGTCATAGCGCTGGACGGCAACCCGGTACCCAATCCCAGGAAAGTACCCGTTTTATGGCTCGGAACTGCAGAGCGCATTTCTGCCATCGTAGAAATGAAAACCCCCGGCGTATGGATCATGGGAGATCTGGCAGATGACGACCGGGGTAATGGAATGGGTATCATTATCCGTTATGAAAATCACAAAGGAAAACCGCAGTGGGTGAATCCAAAACCCTTCACCTGGGATTATAACCTGTTCGGTAACCAACATGCAAAGGCAGCCGAACCGGACGAGATTATTAAAATGACCTTTGCAAAACAGCAGGCGGCGGATAAAGGATTTAACCGGTGGACAATCAACGGGGTGGCTTTCGATATGAAGAATATGCAGCCGATGTTCCAAATAAAAGAAGGGAAAAGATACAGGCTGCAAATGCGCAATGCATCGGATGACATCCACCCGATGCACATGCACCGCCATAGTTTTGAAATAACGAAAATTGCAGGTAAACAGACCTCCGGCATTATGAAAGATGTCGTAATGCTGGGCGGTTTTCAGGAGATGGAAGTAGATTTTATTGCCAATAATCCGGGTCTGACACTTTTCCATTGTCACATGCAACTCCATATGGATTTTGGTTTCATGGCGTTGTTCGAGTATGTGTAATATCTTCTGTAGATATCATCCGGAATGCAAAACGAAAAAACCAGCCTCAAAGAATTAGCAGGGTTATTCACCAGGCTGGGACTGACAGCGTTTGGCGGCCCTGCCGCGCATATCGCCATGATGCAAAAAGAAGTGGTGGACAAACGAAAGTGGATGGATCACCAGCATTTCATGGACCTGATCGGAGCCACCAATTTAATCCCTGGACCGAATAGTACAGAGATGGCCATCCATATCGGCCATGAAAGAGCAGGCTGGAAAGGTCTTGTAGTGGCAGGATGCTGTTTTATTTTTCCGGCAGTACTCATCACAGGATTCATCGCATGGTTGTACCAGAAGTATGGACAACTACCGGAAGTCAGACCATTTATTTATGGTATCAAACCGGCTATTATTGCCATCATATTATCAGCTGTGTATCCGTTGGCGCGGAATGCTTTAAAAAATATCAAACTCGGAATGATCGGATTGCTGGCGCTTATCGCTTCTCTCGCGGGGATGAATGAGATTGCTGTGATGTTCGGAGCCGGGTTTGTAATATTACTCTTGTACGTCGGCCGAAGAAAATCAACGGATTTAAAAAGCGATATATCATTGTTCTTTCTGAATATTCCTTTCTTATCGCAGGAGAATGCGAAAATATTCTGGATCTTTCTGAAGATCGGCGCCATACTGTATGGTAGCGGATATGTATTGTTTGCCTTCCTGGACAGTGAACTGGTGGCGAAAGGATTACTTACACGGACACAACTGATCGATGCGATTGCGGTCGGGCAGTTTACACCCGGACCGGTATTTTCATCCGTAACATTTATCGGCTGGCAAATGAATGGACCTTCGGGTGCACTATGTGCGACCATTGCTGTTTTTCTTCCGTCATTTGTTTTTGTCGCCTTATTAAATCCGCTTGTACCGAAGATGCGGAAATCCCGTTTGTTCTCTGCCTTCCTGGACGGTGTAAATATTGCTTCCGTCGCAATCATCCTGACCGTCTGTATCAGTTTCAGCAGAGAGACGATTATGGATTGGCGCACCATCCTGATCGCCGTCGTCAGTCTGATAATTACTTTTGGTTTTCGAAAAATCAACACTGTCTTTCTGATTGTGGGTAGTGCTGTCCTGGGTTATATTTTGCAGCTTTTATAAAAGATTCTCATCCTCATCCAGTTCCAGCAATAAATTGGCAATCAAAGCCGTCCAGCCTGTTTGATGCGAGGCACCCAACCCCTGTCCCGTATCGCCATGAAAAAATTCATAAAAGAGATGATGATCTTTGAAATGATCTTTTGACCAGACTGACTGATGACTGGCATGATATTGAAATTGTTCCTGGTCATTCTTTTCAAATATTTTCAGAATCCGGCGGGTAAGCTGATTGGCAATCTGTTTCAGATTAAGTTTATTTCCCGAACCCGCTGGAAATTCAAATTGATATTTGTCGCCATAGTATTCATAATATTTTCTCAGGGAATGAATGATCAGATAATTTAACGGAAGCCAGATCGGTCCCCGCCAGTTGGAATTACCGCCGAACATCGTACTGGAACTTTCACCCGGTTCATATTGTATGGAATAATTCGTGCCCTGGTATCCGAAAACATAGGGCTCTTCCTGGTGGGATCTCGAAAGAGAACGGATACCATAGTCCGATAAAAACTCTGCTTCATCCAACAACCTTTTCAAAAGACTTTCCAGCCGGTCATCCACCATGATCCCGAATAAATAATTTCCATCTTTATTTTTCTTTTCAATATCTGAAATGATCCGCGTCAGATCCGGCCTTGTCAGTTTGATCACTTCCAGTCTGGTATTGAATTGTCTCAGATGTTCAAATACTTTACTGTGCATGATTTCAACGGCCAGCAGGGGAATGATGCCCACGATGGAACGGATTCTCAGGCGCTCACTTTTACCATTTTCAAATTGAATGGCATCATAATAAAATGCATCCTGATCGTCCCAGAGAGAAATATCTTTCTTCCCGATATGATGCATCGCCCATCCGATATTCAGAAAGTGCCTGAAAAATTTGGCGGCCGATTCTTCATAGGCCTGGTTATGCTGAGCCAGCTCCAGTGAAATGCGCAGCATATTAATGGAGTACATCGCCATCCAGCTCGTCGCATCGGCCTGCTGAAGTTTTTTGATTCCCGGCGGCATGTGGTTGCGATCGAAGACTCCGATATTATCCAGTCCCAGGAAGCCACCTTCAAAAATGTCGGTACCATTGGCATCTTTTTGATTGACCCACCAGGTGAAGTTCATGAGTAATTTCTGAAAGGCCCTTTCGAGAAAGTCCCAGTCTGCGACACCGGTTTTTTTCCTGTCTTCTTCAAAAACATACCAGACTCCCCATGCATGTACCGGAGGATTTACATCGCTGAAGTTCCATTCATACGCAGGGATCTGTCCGTTGGGATGCATATAATATTCCCGGAGCACAACCAGTAATTGCTGCTTGGCAAAATCAGGATCGATATGAACAAAGGTAGCCGCGTGAAAAGCCAGATCCCAGGCTGCAAACCAGGGATATTCCCATTTGTCGGGCATGGAAATGATATTCCGGCAGGTGAGGTGCTGCCAGTCATAATTTCGTTTGAAGTGGCGGTGGGGTGGAGTTTCGTTCGGTTCCCCAAACAGCCATTTAAATACATCGAGATAATAGAATTGTTTGGTCCACAGCAATCCACTCGAAGTACTGCGGAGCAAGGACTTGTGTTCCGGTGACAAATTTTTGGGAGCCAGCTGATCATAATATTCATCGGTATCATTCAGTCGTTTTAAAAATATCTTCAAAGCCTGTCAACGGATCATCGATTTCCGCTTTGCTTAATCTTACCCTGAATGTTTTGGATGCCGCCCGGCCTGATTCTTTCCTTCAGCCATATGGCCGCCTTGGTACCTTTTTTTTCGGGTTCACCGTATTTTCATTATCGACGATATAGTTATTGATCCCGTCTTTTACAAACGCAGAATCATTGGGGCGGTTGATACATCCGCCGGTTATTCGTTTCGTTTTCGCAAAATAATTGTTCACCGCCTTCATGGTAAGATAAAAACTGCCGTTACGTGAAGAGGTTGTCTGGAGACAGTTGGTTGAAACCGATACTATTTCGGGCCTGTTGAAGCGGGCATTATGTTTCCAGAAATTACGGAACCAGAGATGGGGAAGCACATGGATGGTTGCCGGTTCAGGACCACGATTGTATACGGTGATTTTCATCAGCATATCGTTGATATCCGCTTTGGCGTATTCTATATAACAATCGAAATAGCGGTTGTCTTTGAAAGCATCGGTATCCAGCAATTCAAATTCCGGACTCAGCCGGTCCCTTATTTTTTTGCAACAGTTCCAGGTAAGGGAAGGCCTGCTGCGGATACTTATAAAGGAATTTGCAGTAGGAATGAGTGGGGGAGGAATCCAGATGAAAATAAAGTTCCTTCACATCTTCCCCGTGATTTCCTTCTCCGTTTGTCAATCCAAAAAGCCGTTCTTTTAATATGGAATCATTTCCGTTCCAGAATGCAGGTGCCAGACATAGAATCTGGTCATTGTCGCAAAAACCGGCAATCCCTTCTTCGCCCCAGCGATACGCATAACTTCTGGCGAGATCATGGTTGACGAAGTCCCAGGCATTTCCTTCCCGGCTGTAATCTTCCCTGATCGTACCCCATTGCCGGTCAGAAACATAGGGTCCCCATTTTTTCCAGTTTCTGTTATTGGATGATTTGGAGAGACGCTCATTTTCTGCATTGCCCATCAATAGTTGCTAAATTATATTAATATGATCTTTTACTCCTAATTTATATAAATATATGCTATCAGTTATTAAATAACAACTTATAATAATAATTCGTAACAAAATTTAGCTTTAACCGGCAGTGGACGAGTTATTCTGAACCACGGCTGCTTCGCCTCCGATGTATAATCGCGAGACCAAATAAATCCATGCAGGCAACGAAGATGGTTAGTGCGGAAAATATATTGAGTATGGTTCCTGTATTTTATTCCGCCGCATAGGTCGTATTGAAAAGATCATCCATAAAACTGTAGGAGAATGGTTCTCCCGTATTATTTCGAACAAAAATCGGACAAATCTGTTCGGAAATGAACATCCTGAATCACATTCTCAAATACAATTAGCTGGCATTCAAATTTTTAAAAAGCAGCATGCCATTTGTTTACGGATAGCAAACGGTTAAACCTATGTTTAGGAATTATATTAAAACTGCCTTTCAGAATATACGAAGAGTAAGTTTTATACTTCAATAAATATCATTGGATTAGCTGTTGGACTGGCCACGTGTTTACTCATTTTTTTGTATGTAGTGGATGAATTGAGTTATGATCGATATAATGCTAAATGCGGATCGAATTTATCAGGGTAAACAACGATATTAAATTTATGGCAATAACTATTTGGACCTTGCTGCAGGTGCCTGCATTAAAGGGCCCGACAATGGTGCGTGAAATGCCGCAGGTTCAGCAGTATATCCGCATAAACTGGCACGGAAATTTTCACATAAAAAAAGGAAATGAAAATATACAGGAACAAAGAGTCGGCTTATGCTGATTCAACTTTATTTGATGTCTTTACGATACCGGTAATTAGCCGGCGATCCAAAAACTGCATTGAAAGATTATCATTCTTTGGTGATCACAGAAACCATCGCAAGGAAATATTTCAACAATACCGATGTTGTTGGCAAAACCATGTTGATCAATGATACATCAAATTATAAAATTACCGCTGTTATAAAAGATATTCCGAAGCAATCGCATTTAATTTTGATTTTTTGTACCGATGCTTGAAGATCTGGCAGCAATGAAGACAACTGGTTAAGTGAAAATTACAATACGTATATTCTTTTAAAGACAAAATGCAGATGTAAAGCAGGTGGAAGCTCAGTTGAATCCTTTCATGAACAAGCATGTTGGACCGCAATTGCAAATATGGTAAACATAAGCTTGACGATTTTGAAAAATGAGGCGGTTTTATACGTGCAAGTCTTATACCATTAACCGCCATTCATTTTCATTCCAATAAAATTGGCAGAATTGGACGGCAAATGGCAATGCTGAATTTGTTTATATTTTTTCGCCATTGCTTTCATGATTTTACTATTGCCTGTGTAAATTTTATGAATCTTTCCACGGCACGTTCTTCCAATCGTGCAAAGGAAGTAGGTGTAAGAAAGGTGTTGGGTTCACTCAGAAGATTAATCTGATTCGGCAATTTTTAACTGAATCTTTCTTAATCAGTTTTATTTCACTGGTTATTGCCATGACCAACTGCCTGGCTATTACTGCCTTATTTTAATCAGCTTGCCGGGAAAAATATTCGGCACACGGTGCTTTCTTCCAACCTGACATCCTATTTTGCGTTGGTTGCTCTTATGTTGATTGTTGGTTTACTCGCAGGAAGTTATCCGGCATTTTTCTTCTCTTCTTTTCAGCCCATCGATGTACTGAAAGGAAAATTGGCCGGGGGATTTAAAAGATCATGGTTGCGTAATTCCCTGGTGGTTTTTCAGTTTGTAATTTCCATCATACTTATTTTCGGAACGGTGATTATCTATAGCCAGCTGAATTATATTCGTCATAAGGATATTGGCTTTAACCGCAATCAGATCATCACTATAAATAAACAACAATTGGGCGACCAGGTAAAAAGTTTTAAAAATGAATTACTGCAGATCAAGCGGTATTCAAAGCGCCACGGTGAGTGGTTATCTTCCTGTCAATTACGGCAGGAGCAATAATACTTTTCTTCACTTCACACAACGCTTGACCCTTCGACAGGAATAATCGATGCAAAGCTGGACGGTTGACGAAAATTATATTCCCACACTCGATATAAAAATAATTCAGGGAAGAAATTTTTCGCCTCAATTTCTTACGGATTCAACCGCCATGATCATTAATGAGGCCGCTGCAAAATTTCTTGGTGGAAAGAATCTGTTCAGCAAAAAATTTTATACAATAAACGATATGCAAACGAAAAGAAGTTGATTGAATACCATATCATAGGAATTATAAAAAATTTTAACTTCAGTTCCCTCCGTGATGTAGTAACACCACTGGCATTTTTTCTTGGAAAAGACAAAGGAAGTATTTCTGCCCGCATCGATTCGAGTGATATTCCCAACGCAATCGCGCAGATAAAAAATAAATGGAAATCCATGGCTCCGTCCCAGCCTTTCGAATATTCATTTATGGATGATGACTTCAATAAATTATATACCACTGAACAACGCACAGGAAAAATATTCATCACGTTTGCTATACTGGCTATTCTCATTGCATGTCTTGGTTTATTTGGACTAATTACCTATGCTGCCGAACAACGTGTAAAAGAAATAGGCATCCGGAAAGTATTAGGCGCCAACGTGACAAGTATCGTTTCGCTGATTTCAAAAGATTTCCTGGTGCTCATCTTCATTGCTTCTTTGTTTGCTTTTACCTGTAGCCTGGTGGGCAATGCGAAAATGGCTACAGGATTTTACCTACCGGGTAGACATTGGTTGGTGAGCGCTTTCGCATTCGCGGGGATTATTACGGTACTGATCGCTCTGATAACCATAAGCTTTCAGGCCGTAAAAGCAGCTACAGCAAATCCGGTAAATAGCCTGAGAGCAGAATAATTAAAGACTGTTAGAATCCTATTTAATGCCTTTAACACGCAACAGAATTTTTTATTTTTTGCAGTTTCAAAAAGGGTTAGAAGGACTACTTACCTTCCTGTGGGCCAAAAATCCAAATAATGTACGTTCAGCAAAAGAAAACCGGCAATTGGTTTTAAATTAATAAAAACTTCCTATTTTTAATTGTACGTTTGACATTTATCCGGTCTTATTTTTCAGACTCACACTTTTTTTATCCGGATTTCAAGGATTCCGGATGATATGCTGAAGCAGTTATTGCAGCCGGCCATTTACAGATTCAACGGTTACAAACTTTTTTATTCAATCGGGACAAAGTTTCCGGGTATGCCGCTTATTAATCAATAAAATCAATGCGAATGCTAATTTTTATTTCATCCCGTCAGAGCAAAAATTTCAAAACAGCATCCTGCATATGAAGGAAAAACCTTCTCATGCATTCATGCTCCTGCTGTGTAGTTTTTCGTTTTCTGTTTACGCTCATAACAACAAGATGGCAAAGCCGCCATCAGTGAAGCCAGCCTTATGAATTCCGATTCTCTGGAGGAAACATTCTCCATTGAAAAAACAGTACCGGTATCTTCCTGTTGTAAGAACATTTGACGCGGGAGGTAAAAAACTGACATGTACGTTTCCGCCCCAGTCGTTTACGCAAATCAAAGCAGGACTTAAAAAAGAATAATTTTATTTCAGTTAGCATGCACTTCATTTTTCCGGTCTTCTAAAATTCAGCTGCCGTTTTTCCTGTTGATATTTTCATCAGTTTGTGGTTTCGGACAAGGAGACTGACGGGTTGAAACTCTGGTACAAAACACCCTCTGGCGACAAATGGGAGAACGCACTGCCTATTGGAAACGGCAGACTTGGTGCAATGATTTATGGAAATGTGGATACTGAAACGGTTCAATTGAATGAGCATACATTGTGGAGCGGCAGCCCAAACCGGAATGATCATCCCCTGAATGCCGATTCACTCGCTGAAATCAGGAATCTGATATTTTCCGGTAAGCAAAAAGAAGCAGAGCGGATGTCAGACCGGTTGATCGTGAGTAAAAAATCGCAGGGTCAGATATTTGAGCCGGCGGGAGAATTGCATCTTGCTTTTCCGGGCCAGGGAGTATACAGTCATTATTACCGGGAACTGGATATAGAAAATGCAGTGGCAAAGACATCATATACCGCAGACGGCGTGGAATATACAAGGGAGGCCATCGCGTCGTTTGCCGACCGCGTGATTGTAATCCGTTTGACCGCCAGTAAACCGCATAGTATTTCCCTGATGGGCTTTTTATTCAACACCTCTCCCGGGAGCAGCCGTTAAATCGTCCGGTATGGATTTGATCATTTCCGGAACGGGCCCCGATCATGAAGGGGTAAAAGGCATGGTCAGGTATAAATGCATAACACGTTTTAAAACGGAAGGCGGAACAAATACGACATCGGACAGCAGCATATTGGTCAAGAATGCCAATGCAGTTACTATTTATATTTCCATTGCGACCAACTTCAGGAATTATCAGGATCTGAATGCGGATGAAAATGAAAGTGCAGTTTCATACCTGGAGAAGGCCGCGATGAAATCATTTTCGGAAATACTAAAAGCGCATCGCATTGCCTATCAGAAATATTTTAACCGGGTACAACTCGATCTTGGAACTAAAAATGCCGTCACTCTTCCTACGGATGAAAGATTGAAAAACTTTGATTCGGTAAATGATCCGCAATTTGTTACTCTTTATTATCAATTTGGCCGGTATCTTCTGATATCTTCTTCCCAACCCGGTGGTCAGCCGGCGAATCTGCAGGGTATCTGGAATAACAAACTGTATCCGCCCTGGGACAGTAAGTACACCATCAACATCAATGCGGAAATGAACTATTGGCCCGCGGAAAAAACAAACCTGGCGGAATTGCATGAACCCTTTCTTCAAATGGTGCAGGACATGTCGGTGACCGGCAGGCAAACTGCCAAAGAAATGTATGGTACCAGGGGCTGGATGGCGCATCATAATACAGATATATGGAGAACAACCGGCGCGGTGGATGGCGCCTTCTGGGGAATCTGGAGCAATGGCGGCGGATGGACCAGCCAGCATCTCTGGGAACATTTCCTGTATAATGGAGATAAAAAATATCTGGCTTCGGTTTATCCTGCTTTGAAAGGGGCAGCCCTGTTTTATGCCGATTTTCTGATTGAACATCCGAAATATAAATGGCTGGTGATCTGTCCCGACATGTCACCGGAAAATGCGCCAAAAGCGCATCAGGGAAGTTCGCTGGATGCGGGCGTCACTATGACAAATCAGATTGTGTTTGACGTATTCAGCACAGCGATCAGTGCCGCAAAAATGCTGAATACAGATTCGACATTTGCAGATACGCTAATAAAAATGCGCAGCCGACTGGCACCGATGCATATCGGTCAGTACGGACAATTGCAGGAATGGTTAGACGATATTGATGATCCCGATGACCATCACCGGCACATTTCACATCTCTATGGATTGTTCCCTTCTGCTCAGATATCAGCCTACCGAACAGCGTCATTATACAGTGCAGCCAGACAAACGCTGATCCAGCGCGGAGATCTTTCAACGGGCTGGAGCATGGGGTGGAAGGTAAACTGGTGGGCAAGAATGCTGGATGGAAATCATGCCTATGCATTAATCCGGAGTCAGCTGACACCTGCGGGAACTCATGAAGGCAGCGGGGGCACTTATAATAATTTGTTTGACGCGCATCCGCCTTTTCAGATTGATGGAAATTTCGGCTGCACTTCCGGAATCACCGAAATGCTCATGCAAAGTTCAGACGGCAATATCCATTTACTGCCTGCAGTTCCCGATGCGTGGCCGGATGGCCAAATCAGCGGGCTCAGGGCAAGGGGAGGATTTGAAGTAGTCAGTCTGCAATGGAAAGAAGGGAAAATTGTAAAAATTGTGATCAGGTCCGATTTGGGTGGCAATCTTCGTTTGCGCGTTCCAAACGAACTGGTGACGGATCACCGGATCACCTTACAGAAAGCGGAGGCTGAGAATACAAATGTATTTTATCAGGTTGAATCAATACCTGCGCCGGTTATTTCAGAAAAGGCAGAAGTAAAATTTCCGGTTTTGAAAACGACTTACTTATATGATATACCAACCAAACAAGGAGAGTCAGTGACACTTGTTTCCAAATGAAGACGCTTGTAAAGATGAATAAACAAAAAAAATAATGAAACAATTCTTCCCGTGCCGTTATTATTCAGGAATTAATTCATAGAGGAGATCATGGGGATCATTCAAACGGAGAATCTATTACTAAAAACAAATGCATTTTAATTGATCAAAAAATTCAATATGGCCTCTGAATATAAAAATACAATCATGCAACCGAACTCAGGAAATAGTAGTTTTCCGGTAATTACAGCTTTTGTTATTTTCTTTAGCGCGCTTGCGCAAATAACCTATGGCCAAAAATTACAAATCAGCGATTCCGGATATTTTGAGAAACCGGGATTAAATGTACTGGTTTTCAGCAGCCAGTACAACGGAATGTTTTATGATGAAAAGACAGCGGGTATTGAAATTATTCACCATGGGGTACGAACGGTGACCGGTGGTGCAGTAAGGTTGCAGAATACGCCGGAACAATGGGACCTGATTCCAAAGCTCATCAGTCGAAAGATCGACCGAGACCGGCAATAGTATAACGGTGACCATGTATTACCAGGAATTTGATTTCACTTCGCGGGCCGTCGTTACAGCAAAAGATAAGGGAGTTGAAATAAGCATTTATCTGGATAAGCCGCTGCCCGAAAAACTGGAAGGACGTGCCGGATTTAATTTGGAGTTTTTGCCTTCTGCCTATTTTGAAAAAACCTATCTGGCCGACGGGAGATCCAGGAATATTTCCTTTATATCCTTCCGGCAATACGAAAATGGAAAACGCCGATAAAAAAATAAAGCAGTTTGCAAATCATACAACTTTCGACGACAGGGGAAGAGGAGAATATATCGTTCCTGGTCCATTTGCAACAGCCAGAACACTGTTCACTGGCGCCTGAGGATCCGGAACATCATATAGATATTCAATCGCCTGATGCGGATATGATGTTATTCGATGGCCGCAATCTGGGTCAAAACGGATGGTTCATAGTGCGCAGCCTGTTGCCTGCCAATAAGACCGGCAAAGTATTGACATGGTATATTGAACCCAATGCCATTCCCGACTGGAAAAGAAAACCGGTGATTGGATTTTCACAGGTTGGTTACAATCCGTCGCAGGAAAAAACAGCCGTTATCGAACTTGATAAAAATGATGAGCCTCTTAACAACAGCATCACTTTTCCAGGTTACAGCCGATGGCAAATCAGTGGAGAAATGGAAAGGCGAAACAAAACCTGGGGGAGGTGGCTCCGGTATAACTATGTGAAATTCGATTTCAGTAGCATAAAAGATCCCGGCCTATATTTTATTCAATATGGCGATCAGAAAACAAATGTTTTCCCGATCGGTCCCTCCGTTTACCAGCGATATCTGGCATCCGACACTGGATGTGTGGTTTCCGGTGCAAATGGATCATATGGAGGTAAATGAAGCGTACCGTGTATGGCATGGTGTGCCGTTTCTGGATGATGCATTGCAGGCGCCGGTCAACCATATTCATTTCGATGGTTACAGCATGGGGCCTTCCACACAGACAAAATATAAATCCCTGGAACATATTCCCGGACTGGATACAGGCGGATGGTTTGATGCAGGGGATTTTGATATTCAGACCGGATCGCATTGCAATGCCATATTGAGCCTGGCGGATGCCTATGAAAAATTCAAGATTGACCGTGATGAAACATTTGTGGATTATCCGACCCGGTATGTGGATATTCACCGTCCCGATGGCAAGCCCGATATACTGCAGCAGATTCAGCATGGCACACTCAATGTGGTTGCACAGGTAAAAAATATCGGTCATCCGGTGAGGGGCATCGTGGTTCCAAACCTGCATCAGTATCATCATCTGGGTGATGCGGCTGAAGAAACCGACAACCTTCCTTATAATCCGAATCTGAAACCATATGAAACGGATGGCAAATCCAGCGGCACGATGGACGACAGGTGGGCTTTCACAGAAAGGACCACATTCCTGGATTATTTCACGTCCGCTGCCCTGGCAGCGGCAAGCCGTGCTTTAAAAGGTTTTAATGATACTTTGTCCGAGCAGAGTTTATATTTATGCCAAAAAATTATGGATCGAAGATGACAGCCTCAGTCAAACTGGACACATCCCGGTTTTCGATGATGTTCAGAAGAAACCTTAAAGCCGCTGCCGCCCTGCAATTGTATATCACCACAAAAGATGAGCAATATGCAATGGCTTTCAAAGAATCCATCTGGCCGGCACTCGACAGGTCTTGATGTTTGGCATGACGACAGCCTTACAGGCGGTGGATTATATGGATGAAGATTATAAAACGAAATTACAACCGTATATGATAAAATATAAAGCGGCCTGCGATGAATTCACGTCTGCAAAATCCATATGGCGTGCCGATAGCAACCGGAGGCTGGGGCGGAAGCGGCGGCGTTGTAAACTTTGCCATAACAAACTATTATGCCAATAAATATTTTCCTGAAATCATAAGTCCGGAATATGTTTACAGAGGACTGAATTATATTTTCGGATGTCATCCATATTCAAATATTTCCTTTCGTTTCATCCGTAGGAACAAAATCAAAAAAGATCACTTATGGCAATAACAGGGCAGATTTTAGTTTTATTGCCGGTGGCATTGTTCCGGGAATCCTGGTATTAAAGCCGGATTTTCCGGAAAATAAAGAAGACTGGCCATTCTTCTGGGGTGAAAACGAAGTAACCGTGGGCGGATGTGCGGATTATATTTTTCTGGCCGCCGCTGCCATTCAGATGGCAGACGGTAATAACCGCCAAAATTAAGAATCAGTTTAAAATTATTATACTCTTTACCGGAGTATTTTTCGCAGCACCTTCCCTGTATTCACAGAATAAAATCGTGATAAATATAAGACAGGATATTACGATAGACTTTGGTGATATTATCCCGGGGAACGGTGAAAGGAAGAATTCTTCATTCCGATAAGGGGGTGACCATAACAGTTTTGAAAATCCCCGAAGTAAAACCGGATATTTTTAATGGTACAATGTTGAAAGGGAATGAGATTTCTTTAAAATACCTCCGCTTTCTGTTATTGTTTTGGAGATGCAGTGAAATCCTGTACTGGGTTTCGGGAGTTACTTCACAAATATCTTTTTTGCGGCTTCTGCACTCAGGTACACTTCCTTTTTTCCTTTTAGTTCTACCAGAACGGATTTATCGAACTCCTGTATTTCCCTGACCAGGATCGTCTGATTGAGTCCGATACCCTGTTTTTCCAGGTAGCGCAGAAAATCGGCAGAACCATCTGAGACTTTTACCACTTTCATTTTTCTGTTTTTGCCTGCTTCAGACAGGGGTATGGAAGAAAATGCGGGGAGGTTACCGTTGGACTGGGGGATGGGATCCCCATGCGGATCATACTTGGGGAAGCCAAGAAATTTATCGAGCCGGTCGGGCAGGTCATAGTCCCTGATATGTTCGAGTTGTTCTGCAATATCATGCACTTCATCCCAGCTGTATCCGAGTTTGTCATGGAGAAAAACCTCCCAGAGCCGGTGTTTGCGAACGATTAAGACGGCCACTTTCTGTCCGGCGGCAGTCAGTACCGCGCCTTTGTTTTTATCGTATTGTATCAGCTTTTTATCCGACAGTCTTTTGAGCATATCCACCACCGAAGCCGGGTTATTATCCAGCTCTTCCGCGATGGCAGTCGCCGATACTTTTCCATGCCCCTGTTTTTCAAGATGATAGATCGCTTTCAGATAATTCTCTTCCGAGAATGTCTGCGTTGTGGTCGTGGCCATTATCAAAATTAATCATATCGGCTCATTAAAAAAATTAGGCAAGCCTAATAAAATATACATGATTAAACTAAATAAATATATATATTTGGACTAATCGTATCAGATATGAAGGTTTTTATGCTGTTGGGTTTTTTATTTGTTTGCGAGGACATGCGTGCCCAGATTCGGAAAATCACTGGTATCGTGCGTGATGTCTATTCCGGTGAATTTCTTTCATCTGCTTCCATCGCGATAACAGGGGTTCATGGTGGAGCAACTACAAATGCCAACGGTTCCTTTACGTGTATGGTGCCGGATAATAAATCTATAATGATTATATCCTATGCTGGTTACCGGACTGATACCATTCAGCTCGCTGTTGATCAGAACAACTATACGATCGAAATGACGCCGACTGTCAACGTCCTTCGTAACGTGGAAGTCACGACGGGTGTATCGAGGGCCACGTCGGTGAAAGAGACACCCGTTCCGGTTGTTGTCATTTCTGCGCGCACCATTGACCGGTCGACGGAGAATAATATCATCGATGCCCTTGCCCAGGCTGCGCCTGGTTTTAATAGTGTAAAGACGGGTCCCGGCGTATCAAAACCGTTTATTCATGGTCTGGGATATAACCGCGTGCTGACACTGTACGATGGCGTGCGGCAGGAGAGCCAGCAATGGGGCGATGAACATGGCATCGTGGTGGATGATTATAATATTGAAAGGGCGGAAATCATCAAAGGTCCGGCCAGTCTGATGTACGGATCGGATGCGCTGGCCGGTGTGATGAGTCTTTTCCCGGTGAAGCCTTATAATACGCAGGGGACATTGGTGGGGCGGTATACAACGGAATATCAAAATAACAACGGTCTCATTGGAAACGGTATGCGGCTGGTATATGGAAAGGATCACTGGTCATTTGCGCTGCGCGGATCATATCGGATCGCGAAAAATTATCATAACGCGGCGGACGGGTGGGTGTATAATACAAATTTCAGAACAACCAATATTTCATTTTCGACAAAGTATAACAGCGCCCGCGGTTTCAGTACGCTGAATCTGAATCTGTATGACAATAAACAGGGAATTCCGGATGGCAGTCGCGATTCACTTAGCCGGCAATTCACGAGACAGATTTATGAGGCGGGCGGATCGCCGGAGGATGATATCAAAAACAGGCCCCTCGTTTCTTATGATTCGCTGAACAGTTATTTGTTAAGTCCCCTGCATCAGCGGATCCAGGATTATAAAATCTACAGTAATAATCACTATGCCATCGGCAAAGGATTTTTGGATGCACAGATTGCCTTTACAACCAACCTGAGAACGGAGTACAATCATCCGACGGATCCGGAGCAGGCTGGTCTCTATATCCGGTTGTATACTTTGAACTATGGGTTCAGGTATACGGAAAAAATATTTGAAGGCACTGAAATGACGATCGGTGTAAATGGCATGTATCAGAATAATAAAAGTCTGAATGCAACGGATTTTCCGATTCCGGATTTTAACCTGCTGGATATCGGACCCTATATTTATCTGCATCATGTATGGGACCGCTGGTCGATCAGCGGCGGAGTACGCTATGATAACAGATCACTAAAGGGAGAAGATTTTTACACGGCACAGAATCCCTCAACCGGATTTTATAAACATGTTTCGTCTTCTGATACGGCGGGCGCCTGGTTGCAATTCCCTGCCTTTAATAAAACCTTTGCGGGGTTTTCGTTTAGTGCGGGTGTCACCTATGAGATCAATGAACAGATCAGTGTAAAGGCAAATATTGCCCGTGGATTCCGGGCGCCGAATATATCTGAATTCGCCTCCAACGGTCTGGATCCCGGGGCGCATATTGTTTACCTGGGTAACCGGCAGGCGGTTCCCGAATTCAGTCTGCAGGAAGATGCCGGGATCGAAATGAATTTCAGAGACATCTCGATCTATGTTTCTGTTTTTAATAACTATATCCAGAACTACCTCTACGAATCGCAGAAAACAGATGACCAGGGAAATCCGGTTGTCGTAGTGGCCGGAAATAAAACATTGGAATATGTGCAGGCTTCTGCCGAACTGTTCGGTCTCGAAGCGACAGTGAATCTTCATCCCGAAATATGGAAAGGTTTTTCCTTTGACAATTCCTTTTCGTTTATCCAGGGATATAATCTGAGTTCCGATTTTAAGAATAAAGGAGTGAATGGCGAATGGCTGCCCTTTATGCCGCCGGTTCGTTTGTTGTCGGGGATAAGCCAGGAAATAAAAACAAGATCCGGAATTTTTTCTTCCTTTATTTTAAAATGCGTGGCAGACTTTAACGGAGCCCAGAACCATTACCTCGCACTAAATAAAACGGAGACACCCACACCTGCTTATACATTGGTCAATCTGGGTCTGTTAACGACGATCCAATACAGCAAAAATCATTCGTTGCAATTCAACCTGCAGGTAAATAATCTTTTTGATGCCATCTATCAGTCAAACCAAAGCCGACTCAAATATTTTGAATACTATACTTCCTCCCCGAATGGGTATTCCGGTATTTATGGGATGGGCAGGAATGTTTGTGTGAAAATGATATTGGGTTTTTAGAATTCAACAATAGTTCAGACCCGGCACGATTTTAATATACACTTACACGCCTCACTTTACTCATTCTCAGAACATACCTTTTAAAATTTAATCCATGCCAAAGGCAAGTAAGAAAACAGTGTCAGGAACAGGAAGAGTTAGCAATTCAAAAACAGATCTTAAAACAGGATGATTTAGCTCCGGATATCGAAACGGGTGCCAATGAATTCATGACCACGGACCAGGGTCTGAAGATAAATGACGACCAGAATTCGTTAAAGAGCGGGCGAGCGGGGCGCCACTCTACTGGAAGATTTTATCCTGAGGGAAAAGATTACCCATTTCGATCATGAACGAATACCGGAAAGAATCGTGCATGCCCGGGGAACAGCGGCACATGGTTATTTTCAGGTATATAAGCCGATGGCACAATACACAAAGGCAGGTTTTCTGAATGACCACCGCATTGAAGAACACCGGTTTTTGTCCGGTTTTCAACAGTAGCCGGATCCAGGGGATCTACAGATCTCGCCCGGGACGTGCGCGGATTCTCGGTAAAATTTTACACAGAAGAAGGAAACTATGATCTGGTGGGGAACAATATGCCGGTCTTCTTTATACAGGATGCCATAAAGTTTCCAGATCTTATCCACGCCGTGAAACCGGAACCCAACAACGAAATACCACAGGCCGCTTCTGCACATGATACATTCTGGGATTTTATTTCACTGATGCCGGAATCGATGCATATGATCATGTGGGTAATGAGCGACCGCGCCATCCCAAGAAGTCTTGCGCATGATGGAAGGTTTTGGCGTACATACATTCCGGCTGATCAATGAAGCAGGAAAATCCGTATTTGTAAAATTTCACTGGAAACCATTATTGGGTGTTCATTCAGTAGCCTGGGACGAAGCAACAATCATTTCCGGCAAAGATCCGGACTTCCATCGCCGCGATTTATTTGACGCCATTGAATCTGGCGCTTTTCCCGAATGGGAATTCGGCATACAGGTGGTTGAGGAAAAAGATGAACACAAATATCCCTTCGATCTCCTCGATCCGACGAAACTGATTCCGGAAGAACTGGTGCCCGTTCAACGCATTGGTAAAATGGTTTTAAACAGAAATACAGATAATTTTTTTGCTGAAACAGAACAGGTGGCTTTTCATCCGGGTCATCTGGTGCCGGGAATTGATTTCACTAATGATCCGCTGTTGCAGGGAAGATTATTTTCTTATACTGATACGCAGTTGTCGAGACTGGGAAGTCCGAATTTTCATGAGATACCAATCAACCGTTCTATCAATACGGTTCATAATAATCAGCGGGATGGTCATATGCGCCAGCAGATAAATAAGGACTGACCAGTTATCATCCGAACAGTATCGGAGGAGGTTGTCCTTTCCAGGCTAAAGCAGCAGAAGGAGGTTTTCAAGTTTATGTAGAAAGAATCGATGCCAGGAAAGTAAGAGCGAGGAGCCAGAGTTTTTTCGATCATTTTAGCCAGGCTACATTATTTTATAATAGCCAGTCGGATGCTGAAAAAAATCATCTGACAAATGCCTTACGTTTTGAACTGGGTAAAGTGCAGCGTATCGAAATCCGTCAGCGGATGATCGGACTTTTAAGTCAGGTAGATAAGGCACTGGCCGCAAACGTGGCGGATGCACTGGGATTGAGTGTTCCAAAAAAACCGGAACAACCGATGAATCATAGTATTCCTGCAGATGGCATTCCGGTGAAGTTTCAACCGAAAGCGGTGGATCAGCGGATCGAAAGCTCTGCTCCGCTTAGTATGGCCAATACAACAAAGGATACAATCAAAAGCCGAAAGATTGCGATTCTTACGGCAGATGGTCTCGATGGAACACAAGATTGACAAAATGAAAAAAGCATTGATGGCGAGCGGGTGCCGTGGTAGAAGTCATCGCTCCCAAATTGGGGGAAGTGGGTACCGACAAAGGCGTGGCCATTCCGGTTGACAAAACCCTGATGACCGTTTCTTCTGTTTTATACGACGCGGTGTATATTCCGGGTGGGCCAAAAGCCGTTGAAATGTCTGACACAAAAACAGGATGCCATCGATTTTATATCGCAGGCTTATAAACATTGCAAAGCCATTGCTTTTGAATCGGATGCTGAACCGCTCATTCAGAGAACCAGCATCGGCGAGGATCTGCGTGCTAAAAAGAAATTGGCAGGTGTTATCTTTTCGTTCGGAACAGAAAAAGACTTGTCGAAGGAATTTATAAAAGCCATTGCGCAACACAGGTTTTGGGAAAGAGAAAAATCACCTGTATAATTATCCGGACTCAAAATCAGTTATGCCACGGATGGTTCTGAGGGATCATTAATTTATCTCATGAATTTTACTATTGCCAGGACGCTGGCGACAATCGCGATAAACTGAACAAGGCCACTCAGATATATCGTCTTATAAAGATCCCGTATGTCATTTTTTGTTGCGAGCGCAAGTTCCCTTATATCATCTTTTGTTGTAAGTGCAAGTTCTCTTATATCATCCTTTGTCGCAAGTGTTTGAATACTGGCATCAAGTCCTCTTTCTGACATTGTTCCCATAGCTGAAACAAAATCAGCGGCTTTATCGTCTGACAGATGTAAATCCGTTCTGAGTATATTATATAATTTGATTTGATCCATGCTTTGCTCCACAAAACTAAAATTTTTATGAATATAGTCCAACCTGTAAACCCATAAAGGGTTAAAAAACGGTTTAATCTATGTTTTCTGTACAGTTAAAATAAATGTAAAATATTCTTTCCGGCCTTTGCATCATTCATTTAAATCTAGTTTTAGACAGCTTAAGAGATATTTTCAACCATTCGCTTTCAATAGCGGATTATACCTCGTGAATGAATATATGCAGGTCTGTTGAAACAAAAATAGGTTTCCTGATATATGCAGTTCTTCAGCTATTATTTTCCGGTGCTTCGGCCCAGGGACTCATCAGTGGAAATATAAAAGGCAATTCAGAACTTTTGTTTGCGGCTACCATTGAGAATATTAGTCAGCATAAGGTAAATACATCGGACCTGGGAGGTAATTATAAGATTGCAGCGGAGATTGGGGATTCGATGATTTTTAGCCATTTGGGGTACATCTCCGATACGATTGTCGTGAACAATACGATGTTTGGTGAAAGATTACCTATAGAATTGAAAGTAAAAATATCCAATTTGGCCAGTGTGGATGTCAATGAGATGTCAAAATACACATTGGATTCTTTGAGCAGGAGAGAGGACTATGATTATATTTTTAAGAATAAAAACAACAAACCCTTATGGGATAATAAATTATCCGGCGATGGACGTGGGGTAAATTTTAGCCCGATTGGTCACTGGTCTTCCGAAGAGAAACAAAAGAGGAAATTGAAAGAAAGATTGGAAAGAGACGACAAAGAGGAGTTTATTTATTACAAGTTTTCACGTCGTGTTCCTAAGCTGACGGGCCTTCGGGGAGATTCACTTCTCCTGTTCATAAACACTTATAAGCCCACGTACGAATATTGCCTGCACGCAACCAGCCTGGATATTCTATTATACATTAATGACAAATTGGTTCTTTTTAAAAAGAAGAATTCCAAATCCTCTCCGTCACATTGAACGATGATGTGTGTGATCGTGATCATCGTTCCAACCCGATTAACCAATATATTGAAAAATAATTTTCATCTAATCAAAATGGCTGTTCCCGTTCTTTTCACGAGGTTTCCTTTATAATCGATTCCTTCAGCCACCCATACAAAACTATTTGTGCCTTGTGTAAGACTTCCAATCTTTCCATCCCATCCCAGACCAGGGTTGGTTGTATAAAAAACCTTTTGCCCATCGCGGTTATAGATTACAAAATACCGGAACGTCTGAATCCCAATTGGGATCGCACGTAAAATATCATTGCGCCCATCTCCATTTGGCGTGAAAGCATTTGGAACATAAATATCAGGGCCTTTATAAACTTTAATGTGTATGTCATCCATACTGCTGCATCCATTCGAATCCTTCGCAATCACATTGTATGTGACATCCTGATCTATTGTTGCAACAGGATTCTGTATTAACGGATTGTTTAATCCGGTCGCTGGTGACCAGATAAATTCAGTAAAACCGGTTATACTCAGATCACTGGCAAATAACTGGATTGGCTGACCGACAGCGATGGATGTATCATTGCCTGCAAAAACCTTTACAGGTTTTGCAGTTCCTTCTTTTACAATTGCATTTGTCGTGGTAATATATCCGTTGGCATCTCTCATACTAACTGTATATGTTGCCGGCGCCAAACCGGAAAAAATATCGCCGGGCTGAAAATTTATACCATCTAACGAATATTGATAAGGAGCAGTACCCTGTGAGCCTGCAGATATTATTTTCCCGTTATTATTGTCGCAAATCGCATCCGTAACATAGATTGTAATGACCGGGCAGTTATTTTTAATGGTAACCGAAGTTGTATCGATAGTGCCCATAGCATCTTTTATGGTTAACATATATGTCGCGGGTGGAAGATTCGTGAACACATTACCACTCTGAAAATGAGTTCCGTCAATGGAATACTGGTATGGTGCTGATCCCTGGTCGCCCGTGACCGTTATAATGCCATCAGCCTGGTTACAGGAAGCATCATTTTCCACAGCATTAATCAGTGGACAATTTTCAATAACGCTCACTGATCCTGCGCTGGTTTGATTGTTTAAATCTTTTACAATGACTGAATAGGTGCCGGCATGAAGTCCGCTAAATACATTACCCGATTGGAAATTAATCCCGTCTATTGAATAAGAAAATGGAGGTATGCCGTTTCCGTTTTCCACTGTAATGGTGCCATCATTTTTATGGCAGGTTGCCTGACCTGCAGTCAATGCCACCTGACAATGGTCAATTAAATCGACCGTAGTACTTGTTATGATATCCTTAGCATCGCGGACATAAATGGTATATCTCCCGGGCGCCAGAAAGTGATAGGATAAATCTGTATTGGTCGCAAAACTGATACCGTCTAATGAATACTCATAAGGTGGGGTTCCGCCCCGGGCTTCGAAAAATTGAATAAATCCATTCTTGCCACAGGTCGCCAGAGAAGTTGCAGAAATATTTAAAGTGATCTGGCAACCCGATCCGATATGATAACTTGAATAGTTATCGTAGGATTCCGCCATGGAAAAAGGTATTCCAGGTCCGCCATAAGAAGTCGTAACACAGCCATTCGCATCTTTCACAAACAAATTATAACTTCCTGAAGAAAGATTTGAAAAAAAATCACTGTTTTGATAGTTGACGCCGTCGTTAATACTGTACATATAGGGCGGTAATCCCCCGCTTGCTGACATGGTCAGACTTCCATCCATGGTACCACAACCCGTAGGCAACGAAAAGCTGCTAAGCGTGACGTTGGGGGCGGAAAGAGTGTTTGTTATTGTTACCGTAGAAGACGCTTGTGCACCCGTTGCATCAAGCACTGTAACATCATATATGCCTGCCAGAAGATTTGAAAAAATGCCGCTGCTGTTTACCTGTTGGGCAGCATTACTTTGATATGTATAGGGCCCGTTGCCACCCTGAGCAGATGCGACAATAATTCCATTTTTATATCCGCAAATCGTATTCGTGACGGTAGTTGTCAATGAGAGGGCAGCATGGCGAACCACAGTTCTATCAGGTAAAAGGAGCGAAATAACCGGTCCTGAGCAAATATGTGCATATATAGTGAGTGAAGATAATAGCAGGAATGAGCTACAGATAAAATTATATTTATTTCTCCTTTTATTCAGCATCGTGCAACACTGCACCGGCCATTATACACTGGACAGTTTTCTAAAGGTAGTTTAGTAGTTTTTCATTTTCAAAACGGACCGGATGATAGTTGATCAATATGGCCGTCTCCCTTCTCTGCCCATCAGTTTACTAACTAATAACCGATTTCAACAACAGATCTGAACATATCCTCGGACTGGATATGCGAAAGCATAAAATGCGCCGTATCGGCGCGCGATAACTTTAACCCGTTTCTCAAAAACCGGTTGACGGCTATTCTATAGTTCCCCGTAACTTTTGAATCGGTTAATTGGGGTGGCCGGACAATGGTCCAATCCAGATCTGTTTCTTTCACCAGTTTTTCCATTAGCCGAAGATCAGCATACATATTTGACAGGAGTTTTTGAATAATATATTTCGACGCCAGCCGGACAAAAAACGGAAGCAATGGATTTGTTTCGACAGCAGATGCAGAAATAAAGAAAGCACGTCTCGGCCCTGACTGTTTCATTTCGCGCAGGATATTCAGAGCACCCTGCGAATAAAGATTCGTCGGAGGGTCTTTGAAACCACCACTTACGCCGATGGTGGAAATGATCGCATCATGACCAGCGAAAAGATTCGAGAGACTGAGAGGCTGGGTTACATCGGCCCGCACAATCTTCAGATTAGGATGAGTTAAAGGGAGTTTGGCCGGATTACGGACAAGTGCGGTAACCCGATGGCCTTCGGAAAGAGCCAGGTCCACTGTCTGGCGGCCAATGCCACCGTTGGCTCCGATGATAAGGATATTCGACATGATCAGTTGAATTTAAAAATGCTGAGAAAAATAATAACGGTGAAGATCAACAGCTGACTGATATGAAAACGATACAGATTTTTTCGCACCCGTACAATTCCGTCCGGATTGCTCTGATCAGTGACGGATACCGTCTTTCTCAACCGTAAACCCAGGCGACGGCCGATGAAGACTCCATTGGCCACCAGGAGAATAACAAAAAAGAACTTGATCCGGAACCAAAGCTGTTCCCCAAATACACCATGGGTGACAAACATCATCCCGAAGCCGGTGATAATAAGAATGGCTGCCCCGATGCCGATCAAACGGGAGTAGGCGGCTGTTGCCTCCAGCAGACCGAAAGCCTTTTCTTTTTGTTTTTCAAATAATCGCCAGAAACCCCGCACGGTAACAAAATCAATCAGAGTTGTACCGGCCATCAGGATAAGTGCAATCAGATGCAGTGACAATAACGCGGGAAGTAAATAAGTAATGGTCATGGTTTGTTTATTTTAAATACCAAAAGGTTGTATTGCATGACTAAATTAAACCAAAAGGTTATAATAACCAAGATTTGGAAGTATTTTTTGTATTTTTAATACTAAATGGTTGCATCCAATGAATAAAACGGCGGTATTAGTCGCCCGGTGGGCTGCTTTTGAAGAACAACACCCTCAGGGTTCCCTGGAAGATTTTTTTCGGTATAGTCTCGCTGAAAAAGTAAAACCCAAACCTGCTACAGGATCGCCGGGAAAACTGATCCCCGATCTGAATGGCAAACTGGTGATTCTTCTCAGGCGAATAGGGAAATTTCATATTGCTTATTCCAATATAGCGCTGGAAGGAACAGGTCTCGATCAGATGGAGGAGTTCGGAATACTCGTCACCATTTTTAATATGGGTAACCCGATTAAATCAGAAGCGATCTACAGTAATATTATGGAGCTCTCCAGCGGATCCAATATGCTTATCCGGATGAAGAAAAGGGGACTCGTTCGTGAATATGATGACAAAGAGGATAAAAGACAAACAAGACTGGAACTTACACCCAAGGGAAAAAAGGTGGTGCTGCAGGCAAAAGACCGGGTGATGAAAATGGCCGGTATGATGGTGCATGGCCTGACGGATGAGGACAAGGAATTATGTATTCAGTTACTTTCACCGATCGACCGCCGGTTTACCGGTTTATTTCAGAAGCAGAAAAACAAAGACTTTGAAACGATTTATGAAGAAAACATGAGATGAGTTCATTTTTTTCGCGACAGCCGTCTGCGTTTTGTCGGCACTTCGGTACCGATCAGCATGCCCCAGGCTTTCATTTCCGGAATACGGTCAAATATAATTTTCAGAACACCGATTACTGGTATGGACAGGAACATGCCGGCAATACCCCACAGGGCACCACCCATTAATACGATCACAATCGAAATCAACGCATTGATTTTTACTCTGGAGGCAACAATATAGGGGACCAGAAAATGGTTGTCAATAAACTGAATAGTCATATAGGATATGACGATCCACAGCGGGGTGGAAGATCCATCTATAGTAGCCATCGCCACCAGGATTGGAAATAATACAGCCAGGATACCTCCAATAAATGGTAATATGTTGAGTAACGCACCAATTACGCCCAGCAAAACTGCATAGGGTACACCAATGATCAGCAGCGCCACCGTATCAAGGGTTGCAACGATTAGGGCTTCCAGTAATAATCCAAACATATAATTCTGTATAGCACCCTTGGTTTGAGTCAAAACAACGCCCACTTCTTTCTCTCCGGATTCTGCAAAAAGTTCAAAAAGGAAATTCAAAATCAGTTTTTTGTAATACAGAAAGAGAAAAGTATACACCGGTAATAAGAAAGTCATTTCGATACCGCCGAGAACAGTTCCCATGGCTGTTGCCAGCACGGGTTTCAAACCTGATTCCGCCTGGCTGATATATTCATTCTGTTTTTTTGTATCGATACCCACATCGGTTCTTGCGAAATGTTGAAGTTTTTTAAAAAGCATTCCGATTTTTTCTTTAAAAACGGGCCACTCATTGGAAAATCCTTTAACCTCCATAAATAGAAAATACGTAACGCCGGAAATAATCAACATGGCGACGAGTATAGAAACGGCAATCGCCGCTATCTGTGGAAAACGATGTTTCTCCAGAAATATAGTCAGCGGATTGAGCAGAATCGCCAGTAATAGCGCAAACGCCAGGGGTACCAGGATATCCCGTAAATTCAGAAGGATATAGGACAGAAGGACCATTCCGAGCATAATGACGGTAACCTTCATGTAAAAGGGGTATTTCTTTATCATAGCTGTGCAGATTCTAATAGCATTGCTTCCGTACTTAAATAATCGGGCCGGTCTAAATGATGATAAAAAAAGTAGGTATATTGCACCTGCACGTCCTTAATTGCGTAAAATATTGAATTTCAATATTTAAAATCCTCAATTAAAACAGCCCGTTCGATCGTTCCTGGTCTGCGATAAAAAACATCTTTGTTAACGGCATCTGTCTGGATTCTTTAGTGAACTGGTACGACAATAAAACCTGATAGGATTCAACAGCCAATTTGATCATCAAAGTAGTTTGGAAATGAATAGAATATTTTTATTGGCTGATGATGATCCGGATGATGTAGACATGTTCCGGGAAGCTCTCTCGACCATAGATCCTGCCATTGTTTTTTATCACGCACAGGACGGGAGGGGAGTATTGGATAATCTGGGAGATAAGAACCTGGAGAAACCGGATATTATTTTTCTGGATATCAATATGCCCATCATGAACGGATGGGAATGTCTTGCCAAATTAAAAGAGTGCGAATTGTACAGGAATATACCCGTTGTCATTTATTCAACCGCATCCTACCATAAGGAAGTAGAAAAAGCATTTGATATGGGAGCAATATGTTTTTTTACGAAACCCACAGAGTTCAAACAGTTAATAATCAATCTGGGCATGATTGCAGACAACCTGGGTAAAGACATGCCCGCGTTGATCGGACATTTAAAGGGTATACAATGTAAAGTATATTAAAGCATTTCATTTCGCTGGCAAATTTTTTTTATAATGTCTTTTATCTCTCTCACTGAAAATGGTTTCTCGATAAAAATGTCAATCCCCTTCTCCAGTGCCTGCATCTTCGTGGAAGGACTTCCATCTGCCGTGATCAGAATGACTGAACAGTTGATGAACTTCTTCGGATTTGCATGGAAATAATCAAGACCGGAACCATCCGGAAGATTATTGTCAAGAAAAATAATATGAGGATTCCGAAGAAGTTTTTTGCCTGCGTCCAATAAGCTAAATGCACAGTCCACCAAAAAACGTTCTTTAAGCAGGACTATCTTTAGTAAATGGCATAAGTCTCTCTCGTCGTCGATAATCAAAATTCTTGTAGTCATTATATATTCCTCCACTCTAACGCGCCATGATCAATAGATTTAGGAAGAACCGGAAAAGGGAATTCTAACCAGCTCATGAAGGGCTGAAAAAAACCTGGTAAATAAACATCTACCAGGTTTTAGTTTGCAGCGCCCTTGTTCACAAAGCTTCTTCATCCTGCGCTGCATTCATAACACTCGATCTCCTTCCGCGTGGCCGTCAGCGTTTCATCTGCGATATCGTCATATCCGCGACGCGGCCGTCTGTAACGCCAATATATGTGGGATTTCATAGTGTACAACTTTCTCCCGGATCATTGTTGAAAGTTTTTTCAATTCCGCTGCGTTAGTCCCTATGGACATATTGGGGATTGCTTTCAACAAATATTTTCAGCCGAAAGATATTCCTGATTTCGTCATGGAAAAATTCCGGCTGCATGGAGTCTTTTTAAGCACTATCAACTGATTTTTTCAGTTTGGTTTGCACAGTCGACATTTTTTTAGTTTTTAGGTTCTATATACGCTTAGATAATCATGCCAGGCCGCCGGCGATTGAATCTCCGTTTTTTTGTAAGCAGATGGCACAATATTGTAACAGATATTAGAATTAAATCATAGCCATGCAAACAGAAAAAACGACTCATGACGCCAGCCTGTGGGAACGATTTGCCATCAGCTTCACCAGGGCCACTGGCAGTACGACGGCCTTTATCCTGGCATTTTTTGTAGTCCTCGTATGGGCTATATCCGGCCCCTTTTTTCATTATTCAGAAAACTGGCAGTTGGTCATCAACACCGGAACGACGATCATCACTTTCCTGATGGTATTCCTAATCCAGAAAGCGCAGAATAAGGATTCACTGGCGATCCAGTTAAAACTGAATGAACTGGTGGCCGCGCATGAGTTCGCCAGCAACCGCCTGGTAAACGTGGAAAATATGTCGGAGGAGGACCTGAAAGTCATCCAGAAGTATTACGCAGGTCTCAGTTCGCTCACAAAAAAAGAAGAGAGCCTGCGGCAGTCGCACTCTATCGATGAGGCTGAAAATATGGCCCAGATTAAAAAAGAAAGGGAGGAAGATATCGTTGATGACCTGAAAAACCGGTCTTAACCTGTGCCAGCTATCGTTTCTCCTGTTTGTAAATAATGGAAGAAACGGCGATCCCCACATTGATCAGAGCAGCAATAGTATTGGAAACAAATATGATCATATCCTTTTTTAAAATGCCATAGTATATCCATCCACAAAGTCCAAGAAAAAGGATAAAGACCCAGAGGAGCGAAATATTTTCAGCTTTTTTCTCCTTACATATTTTTATGAGTTGGGGCACAGATGCGAGGGTGGTCAATATGCTTGCGATCAGACCGATCCACGTTGTTTGATTCATGATCCGATATCTATGATATTATAGTGCCAGCACTGGCATATGTTTTCCACTACAATGAAATAATTTGATCTATGGATTCCATAAGGAAAGACGATGGCTTTGTTCATGTCCGGGGTGCGCGGGAACATAATCTGAAAAATATTTCTCTTAGTCTATACCGCGGGGTGCGCTCGTTGTATTCACGGGTGTTTCCGGATCTGGGAAATCATCTCTCGCATTCGGTACTTTATATGCTGAGGCTCAGCGCAGATACCTGGAATCGGTTTCACCATATGCGCGGCGCCTGTTTCATCAGATGGCAGTTCCACAGGTGGATGAGATTACCGGTCTGCCACCTGCAGTCGCCCTGCAACAACAAAGGGGTTCACCATCCACCCGTTCTTCTGTGGGCAGTGTGACCACCTTGTCGAACCTGATGCGCATGCTCTATTCCCGGGCAGGTGATTATCCCGCCGGACAATCTATTTTATATGCAGAATCATTTTCAACGAATACACCGCAGGGTGCTTGTCCGAATTGCCACGGACTGGGATTGGTTTATGAGATCACGGAAAAAACCATGGTGCCGGACGATTCACTCAGCATCCGCGAACGTGCCATTGCTTCCTGGCCAACGGCCTGGCAGGGTCAAAATCTCCGGGATATTTTAATAACGATGGGATATAATGTCGACATCCCCTGGAAACAATTACCTAAAAAAGACCGCGACTGGATTTTATTTACAGAAGAAAAACCGACGGTTCCGGTATATGCAGGCTTCACCCACGAAGAAGTAAAAAGAGCGATCCGAAGAAAGGAAGAGCCGAGTTATATGGGTACGTTTTCCGGGGCGAAAGCCTATTTACTGCATACTTTTTCTGAAACACAGAGTGCCCTGATGAAAAAAAGGGTGTTGAAATATATGGTCAGTGCGTTATGCCCGGTTTGCCAGGGTAAGCGATTGAGACCCGAATCGCTGAGTGTCCATTTTGCCGGAATGGATATCATGGAGATGGCTCGTTTGCCCGATTAAAAAATTACTGGAGCTTGTCAGAGCCATATGCGACCGGAAAGAAAAAAGCCAGATCGGAAATTGTAACCCAGCGATTTGTGCGGACCTTCTGCACCGCCTGATCGTTCTAAAAGATCTCGGGCTGGGTTATCTCACGATGGAAAGAAGTACACCAACCCTTTCTCCCGGCGAAATGCAACGACTGCGACTGGCAACCCAGATCCATTCCAATCTTTTCGGAGTGGTTTATGTACTGGATGAACCATCGGCAGGTCTTCATCCTTCCGATACCCTGGCGCTGATTGCTGCCATGGAAAAATTAAAGGCGGCAGGTAATTCTCTTTTTGTAGTCGAACACGAACTGGATATCATTGAAAAAGCGGATTGGATCGTGGATGTGGGGCCGGATGCAGGACGAACGGCGGTGAAATACTCTATAGCGGTGAGCTCGCCGGGTCTTGAAAAAATATTACTGTCGAAAACCCGCGAATATCTTTTTCACGAGAAAAAACAAAACAGACTTGCGCGACGCGAACCGGCTGGCTGGCTGAGATGCAGAAATATCTCACGAAATAATCTGGTGAAAGTAAATGTTGATTTCCCGCTGGGCGTGATGACTGCAGTGACCGGTATTTCGGGATCGGGGAAATCGAGTCTGGTCAGCCAGGCCATGGTGGAACTGGTGAGCAAGATGTTGGGTCAGTCATTGGAACAGGAAGAAGAAATCGCCAGGTCCTGGAAATAAGGATGCCGGTTGAAGGATATATCAAAGAAGGCTCCGCAAAATATCAGACGTCTGGTTGTCGTGGATCAAAAACCGATTGGCCGGACACCGAGATCCAATCTGGCTACGTATACCGGTCTTTTTGATCCGGTAAGAAAAATTTTTGCAGCTACAAAGATGGCGAAGGCGCGGCATTATAGATGCGGGCCGGTTTTCTTTTAATGTAGCTAATGGCCGTTGTCCCAATTGCGAAGGGGAGGGATTTGTGATGGTGGAATTGCTTTTTTTTCCGAGCGTTTATTCACCCTGCCCGGTATGTAATGGAAGCCGGTACAATAATAAAACGCTGGAGGTTTTATATAAGGATTCAAACATCGCAGATGTATTGAAAATGACAGTGAATCAGGCTTTTGATTTTTTTACCGATGAACCTTCGATACTCCGTTCACTGAGCGTACTACAGGAAGTTGGTCTTGGATATTTGCGGCTTGGACAGCCGGCGACGGAATGTCAGGTGGAGAAGCGCAGCGGATTAAACTGGCCACCGAACTGCAGCGAATACAAATGGGTTCTACGCTATATGTACTGGATGAACCCACTACCGGACTGCATCCTGCAGATGTAGACCGGCTTATAAAACAACTGAACAGATTGGCGGATGCAGGAAACACGATTATCCTGGTGGAGCATGATATGCAGGTGATCGCTGCCTGCGACTGGGTGATTGATATGGGCCGGGCGCAGGTGATGAAGGCGGTAAAGTGGTGGGTTTCGGTAAACCCGAAGAGATAGCCAATTTAAAAAAAAGTAAGAGGGCGGTTTTTTAAAAAGAAAACTGGGAGAATGAACCGGAACCAAAGTTAACTTGCATTGTTTTTTAATGTGTAAAAAAAAATTTAAAATTGAATCATTGAAAATTGCTACCTATAATGTAAATGGTGTGAACGGCCGTCTGCCCGTCCTGCTCCGATGGCTGGAAGAAGAAAGCCCTGACATTGTCTGTCTGCAGGAACTCAAATCGCCGGATGAAAAGTTTCCGGAGAAAGCAATACAGGATGCCGGATACCAGGCCGTATGGCATGGACAAAAAAGTTGGAACGGCGTGGCGGTGCTGTCGCGGGTTGGCCAGCCCACTGAGATTCGGCGCGGACTACCCGGAGATCCGGACGATTTGCACAGCCGTTATATAGAAACCGTAATCGAAGATATATTGATCGTTTGTTTGTACCTGCCCAACGGCAATCCTTATCCCGGACCAAAATTCGAATATAAAATAGACTGGTTTAAAAGATTAAAAGTTCACGCCAAAAAATTGTTGGCTCAGCAAACGCCGGTTATACTGGCCGGAGATTTCAATGTGATGCCGACAGAACTCGATGTTTATAAACCTGAACGATGGATCAATGATGCCCTGTTCAGGATAGAAATCCGGGATGCTTATAAACAACTGGTTGATCAGGGTTGGACGGACGCTATACGAAAATTATATCCGGAAGAAGTTATTTATACATTCTGGGATTATTTCCGCAATGCGTATGGTCGTAATGCGGGCCTCCGTATTGATCATTTTCTATTAAGTCCCCAGGTAAGCAAAAGACTACTGTCAGCCGGCGTGGACAAACATGTCAGGGGTTGGGAGAAAACAAGTGATCATGCGCCGGTCTGGATTCAATTGAAAGACTAGAGCGCGCACTTAATTTCTTTTTATAACCAGTTATGGTTTTTTCGGACTTATATAAACTGCAATCACAAACTGATTTGGAATGAGCTTTGGATTTGCTTTTTCTTCGGGCGTTAAAAGCGACTCAAATTTCCATGCGCCGGCGTAATCCAGTCCCCTGAATGTTTTTGACCGGGTAACCGAATCATATAACATGGTCTTATACATGCCGCGCTGGACCAATATCTTTCTGCCGTTCACCGATACCATGGATTCAATTTTAAAGTCCTTATAAAGACTGTCCCTGATACCTTCGGCAACCAGTGTATCGCCGTGCCGGCCACTGACCGGAAGACCAAATACATCCCGGTAAAGCAAGGGTAATACATTGAGTCCTATCAGCCGCGGTGTAGTGCGTGACTCGCCTTTTACGGCGACCAGTGAGAATTGCAGCTGTTGCATGCTGTCGCCACCGGAATAGGCGATTTTTTTTTGGTAAAATGTCAATTCCGGCTTACCCCGGATGGACCAGTTCAGATGAACCGAATCCCGCTCAGTTATGATTCGGGGATTTGCAGAAAAAGAATAAATTTCCGGCTTGCAGGCATTGAACAAAATAAATAATAAAAACAAATACAGGCACCTGCTTGTGACCATGATGATTTTTTCGGGGTTTTGTAATCAGACCAAAATACTAACCGCTCATATTAAAGCAAATTAGATACCACGAATCTGCAGTTGGGAATCATCATAATACTTTACCACTGCCCTGGCCCACTTTTTTTAATTAAGAAGGTATGGGGCCTAAATTCACAATACTGTTTACTTATATGGATTTCCTCTTCATTGCCGAAATCAGAAAACAACTTGTTGACAGGGTTCCGGTATATGATGTTTTTTATGCCCTGGCGGCGAATCCTGATTCCGTCGAGGAGATGGAAATTTATCGCGGTTCTGCTCCCGATCATGGTATCTATTGGAGACAGAGAATTAGCCGGACGGGAAACTGAGCTGGCCGATCCGGATCTAGTTGAAATAATAGGACGGGCAATAAAAATTCAGGAAGACATTCAGTTAAGATAGCGGATCCCATCGTAGAGAAATATACCTGTGGTTGTGGATAATTACACGTATATTTTCATAAATCCATTAAAGATTGACCATATCGGACCGGTTGAAGACTTTCACTACAAGGAGTCATCAAAAATTGGAAAAGTCCGTATCGGGACTTATTAGCAGGCTTCATACATCAGAGGATTACAGTTATTTATTGGGTTTGTTCTACAGTTATTTTGGCGGACTGGAGCGTCTGATCGGGCACCAGGGCGTAGAAAAATATCTGCCAGACTGTGATGAAAGAAGAAATGCCAAAAGCATATCGGAGGATTTATTGGCTTTACATGTCTCAAATCCCGAAATATGTAAAAAAGACCAGTTGCCCTTTCTTGATAGTCCATTCCAGGCCTTAGGTGCATTATATGTAATGGAGGGGTCGACATTGGGAGGTGTTCATATCGTAAAGATGATTCAGAAAAAATTACCCGGTAATGAAAACAGCTTTCATTTTTTTTCCGGGTACGGCGATCGGAATGCATTGATGTGGAATCGTTTTAAAGAAGCATTAAATAATGCAACGAATGACGAAGAAGAAATAACGCTTATTTTATCGGGTGCGGAGGATACCTTTAATAAATTTTATGAATGGTTAAATGCGAATTAAAATGGAAACGGTTGATTTAACAAATTGTGACCGGGAACCGATTCATATACCGGGCAAGATACAGAATCACGGATTTATAATCGCCCTGGACGATAGTCTGGCGATCACGCATTGCAGTTGCAATGTTGTCCACCATTTAAATATTGAGGCCGGAAAACTATTGGGAAAGTCTGTTTCGATACTCGAAGAAATCATCAGTCCCAACCGCGAATCCTTTATAAACGAACTGATCCGGCTTGGCATGACTGTAAGGGGGTTCATACCCCGGAATCCGTACCCGGTTTACTTTCAAAATACCTGTTTTAACCTTCTCATTACGCGTTCGGGAGATTTTTATATACTGGAATTTGAGCCCGAGCTTTCGGATATTAAAAAAGACCTTGAATCATTTATCGGCGCTTCCATCGCGGAAATGCTGGTCGATGCAGATCTCGAACAGATGCTGATCAACACGGCCAGGCAAATCAAAAAAATCATTGAGTATGACCGGGTGATGATCAATAAATTTCATGAAGACGGGCATGGAGAAGTAGTGGCGGAAGAAAAAAGACCTGATTTAATTGCCTTTCTCAACCTGCATTATCCGGCTTCGGACATTCCCCGTCAGGCAAGGGATTTATATAAGATCAATTTGATCAGATTGATATCAAATGTAGAAACGGAGCCATCCCCTATTTTAAGCATTGTGGATTCAGCCCAATATCCTTTGGATCTGACCCATGTGGGGATACGCGCCGTATCGCCCATTCACATTCAATATCTGAAGAACATGGGTGTTGACTCCAGTTTCAGTATTTCGCTCATGGACAAAGATGAACTCTGGGGATTGATAGCCTGTCATAATTATACGCCCAGATATATCAATTATAAGCAACGCGAAACGGCTAAGCTGATCGGTCGGGTACTATCATCGGCCATAAGTTATAGAAATACTAAGGAAGACGAATCGGGAAAATATCGTTTCAAACTCAAATTAGACGATCTGACCAAAAATCTGTTACGCGATGAACATCTAAATACTGCCCTCTTAAATCATCAGACTACTTTACTGGATGTGGTCGATGCCAGCGGGGCCGTATTAATTTATGATAAATCCATTTTTTCTATCGGCCTGGTTCCCCCTCAATCCTTCATTATAAAACTAGTGGCCTGGCTAAAAGAAAATAGCGAACAGGTGATTTTTCATTCGGATAATTTTCCCGGGTTATTTCCTGAAGCGGAGACCTTGAGAAAAATCTGTAGCGGAGTATTGGCCTGCCGTATCAACAGGGAGTTGGAAGAATATATCATCTGGTTCAGGCCGGAAATTATTAGTACCATTCAATGGGCAGGAAATCCGGAAAAACCGGCTTTGACGAATCCTCGGGACATAATGCAGATTTCTCCCCGAACTTCTTTCGATGCCTGGTCACAGGAGGTACGAATGACGTCGGCTGCCTGGACGATAGAGGAAATGGATTCAGCCATGCATTTAAGAGAAGAGGTCAATTTTACCATCAATAGAAAAGCAACCGAACTCCGTGTATTAAATGAGAAATTAAAAATAGCGTATGATGAACTCAATACGTTCAGTCATACTGTTTCACACGATTTGAGAAACCCTTTAAGTTCCGTGAAAGGGTTTATCGAATTGCTGTTAATGGAAGAAGAAACGTTAACAGAAGATATGAAATTCATCCTTGGCAGAGCACTCGTCAATGCGAATAAGATGGAAATCATGATCCGGGAAATCTTAAAATATTCCAAGGCGGGGTCACTGCCCGTTGCACGGTCACCGGTCAATATGAAAATCATTTTGGAGGAAATAAAACAAGAACTGATCATTGGAATGAAGCATCCGGAGCTGGAGATTATCATCGGCCATACACCATTGATTCATGGCGATCCCGTGATGGTAAACCAGATTTTTTCCAACATCATAGGTAATGCAGTAAAATATTCCGGGAAACAGGACAAACCTATGGTTACCGTCAGTGGGGGAGAAGTTGAAAATGGTATACAGTATTGCATTCGTGATAATGGTATTGGAATTAAAGCAGACGAGTCAGAAAAAATATTCGGACTGTTTTCGAGGTCAGCACAGGCCACGGAATTTGAAGGGTCCGGTGTTGGGCTCGCCATTGTTCAAAAATTGGTAAAGAAACACGAAGGCAGGGTATGGGTGGAAAGTGAACCGGGTCAGGGTTCCTCATTTTTTATTTTCTTTAAAAATTAGTTCCAATAGTTCCATCTGACAGGCTGATAAAGTTTTTTAGCCGCTATCGGAAACTTCCGGTGGCATATCTATTGTACTTATCCTGTCGATGAATAATTGCCTATGGGCTACCGGTTTCAGTTTGCTGATATTAACTTCCTGCGAAAGTTTGAAAGAATCTTCCAAGTACCAGTTTGTGGAAGGATATTATAAAGTTCCCGTAAACGGAAAAACGGAGAAGCTCTATGTATTGACTGGTGGTGATACGATAAAAGCCTATCGGTCACGGGACATTTCCGGAGAGAAAATAGATACCACGCATGCTGTTTTATTCGCCTATCCACCGGTTAGACCCAACAACTTTTCGTCAACAAGCTTTACCCGAAAGACACTTGATTTTGATATTCTGACCATTTTATTTAAGTACCGTTTTCCCGTTAAAGGTTTTCCTCCGCAGCTAAACGCTAGTTTTAATGGAGCCCTCTATCTGGGGTATCGAACAGATGTCTATAAACTTTCCTATAAGACAACACCCATGCGATACGTGAAAAGATCTATTACACACTATGGTTATAGCATCGGTGTTTTTTCCGGATTTGGAACAGCGCGAATTGACGAATATGACACTGAAGGCGCATTAACCTATGAGTATGATGGTTTGGTGAACTTAACGGGCATTGCAATCATTGCTGCCCTGGATAAATTGACAGCGGGTCTTACGATTGGGGTAGATCATCTGCTGGATAAGAACTGCACTATTTGGATAAACAACGGGAAGCCGTGGATTGGCATCAGCCTGGGACTAAATCTGAACTAGACATTTTTCCAGGTTCTCCATGTTTTAATTTTTACAATTAAAAAAGCCTTCCCGTGAGAGAAGGCTTTAACGACATAGGGAGGATTATTCAACTGCCTTATTGGAACTATGTCGTTAATGGTTTACGTTAGTACTGATATTACCAAAAGCGTACCCGATTCAATTATGTTGATTGCCTATATTTTTTGAACTTATTTAGCGGGGAATGTAGAGTTTTTTACGCAATACGATTTTAATTTCTATGGGACCTGAACTGCAGGAATAACATTTGCAATTTATGATACGAGTTTTCTACATTTCGAGGGTAGTTATTATCATTATCGGGGTCGGATTTCCATCTGACCCTTTTTCCTTGTCATAGTTGGTCAAGTTGCCTTCCGGGATGCAGAATACGCAGGGCTGTGCATATATTAGTTAATTTTAGAGTACAATTTTTAAAAACCGATACGGCTATGGATGAATTTGTAATTGATTTTATTTATGAACAAATGCCTTTTACCGGCCTGGTTTCTCCGAGTCAGACAAGGGACGAATTAATCTATACCGTGAAAGTAGAAAGTCAAAACCAGGAATTAAACCTGGACATTATCGCCAATCCCTGCGGTGATGGCAAAATGGAATGGTGCTTTAAGGGCGAGCCCAATGAAGCAGGAGATTATGACCCGGCGCTGTTGCAGGAAATAGGAGAAGCTATAGAAAAATATCAAACAAGATTATAGCAACGGATGTCAAAGATCGTGTCATATGAAATCCTGATGAAGAGAGGTATCAAATCAAAAATACCGGCTTCAGTTGCGCCGATGCTTTGCACCCTCACAAAGGAAGTTATCCAGGATGAAAAATATCTTTATGAACTGAAATGGGATGGTTACCGTATCATTTCTTATGTGGAGAAAGGAAAGGTCAAAATGAATTCCAGGAGTTCTCTGAATTATACCCACAAATACCCCGTTGTTGCCAAAGCGCTGGCTGCCCTGAATCATGATATTGTTCTGGACGGTGAGGTAGTTGTTTTTAACGAAGAAGGATTACCTGATTTTGATGCTCTTCAGCTATATGACGGCCACGAAACGCCGCTGACCTATTGCCTGTTTGATGTTTTATGGCTGGATGGTTATGATTTGAAAAAATTGCCGCTTGGAGAAAGAAAAGAAATACTAAAACAAATATTAAAAGGAAACAGAATCCTTCGTTATTCTGAATCTTTTGAAGATGGGCCGGCACTATATGAACAGGTGATTCAAAAGAACATGGAAGGTATTGTTGCCAAAATGAAGGACAGTCCTTATATACCCGGAAACCGTGGCGACAGCTGGCTGAAAACACCCACCAGAAAGAGACAGGAATTTGTGATCGGAGGCTGGGCCGAATCAGATAAAAGCAGATCATTCAAATCATTATTATTTGGTGCCTATACAAACGGAAAATTTGAATGGATCGGCCGGTCGGGTGGGGGTTATAAAGAAAAAGAAATGCCGGGGATTTTAAAACAACTAAAAGCTATTGAGATTGATCGATCTCCCTTCCACAATAAAGTGCTGGACACCAAGGGCGCCAAAACGCACTATGTAAAACCTCAACTGGTGGCCAATTTTGAGTTTGCGACCTGGACAAAAAGCGGCCGGATCCGAAAACCAGCAACTTTTTTAGGATTCAGAAAAGATAAGAAGCCAAAGGATGTGGTGAGGGAAGTGCCCAAGCCGGTCGAATTGATAGAAGAGGAAATTCACGAGTCCGGAATTTCCGGGCGGATAAAGTGAGCAATATAAAATATAGAATGACTATCCCATAAAATAAAAAAAGCGGCCGCTACGGCTCGCTTTGAGAAAGATTGAAATGCAGTTAGGCCCTTCTGACAGCCTTCAGGAGAAACGCGATAATGGCTATTACCAGTAAAACATGAATGATGCCACCGGCATGATAGCCAAAAAATCCAATCGCCCAACTGATTACCAAAATGACTGCAATAACATACAGTAAATTTCCCATGGTGTTGATTCTTTTGATTAAAAAATGTGTTCCAGCCAAATTTATCTATTACAATTTCATGCCTTCCGCTTCGGCCTTCTGATTTTACTCATATAGTCAGCTAAGTTGTAGAGTTTATTACGCTTCCAGCCAAAACTACAACGCATGCTTAGATTTTTTCATGATACCCCGAAGATGCTTCTCCCCATAAGCAGGTTGTTTTTTTAAATTTTCATATGTACTTATTCCTTTTAATCTATGTGCCGAATCTAAAATAATAGACAGCCGCTGCCAAACCTGCAAGACCCGCAATAGTAAAATATATTGTTTTCATATCAGATGTTTCAATGATTATTAAAATATCATACCTGAAAAGATTCCTATAACCTGTATGTGTATAGTATTTCCCGCATCCATATTTGAGTCGTGCAATCGCCGCCCCGAACAGAATTAGGATTTCCTTTCACCGGAACGCTGGCACTCGTATTGACTATCTATCACAAATATTAAAATAAATGTTATGGCAATTAAAAAATTAAATCCCGAGGACCTTGCGACGCCCACTGTAGGCGACGCTGTAGAGAGAAGTGAGATGAATAGCAGCAACACGGAGAATCTGACATCAGAAGGAGATGAAGAAATAGCTGATGAAGAATTAAGGGATGGAGAAGAAGACCCGGAAGACGATGTGGACGAGGAATCAATTGATGGCGACGGTGTAACAAATGAGGAAGACGAAAATGATGAGTCCGATGAAATCTCCATGGATGATGAGGGGACTGAGGATGGCAACGAAGATGTTGAGGAAAAAGCTTTTAGTAAAAATTAAAATTGAATTGTATGGAAGACATTTTAACCAGTCCGAAAAAGGAGGGTCCGGTAGCAAAGGCCATTGAAAGCCAAACCGCCAAACTACCATCAGATCTGTTTCTATGGACTGCGCTGGGGGCCATGGGTGTATCACTTACACTGAAAATAATAGGTAAGAAGCATGATGCTTTATTTCTGGGACAGTGGGCCGCGCCGTTTCTAATATTAGGCCTTTACAATAAACTTGTAAAAGTGGAAGGACATGGCCGTGATGATAAATAGAAAGGGCCGGTATTACCGGCCCCTTTTTTTATCTTGACATTTCACATGTTGTCTATGCTTCTTCTCCTTCTTCTGCTGCTTCATAGTTTACATTTTCTTCAGCAACGGTAGTTAGAAGCCTGTCTGCCGCTTTTTCTTCTGCGAGGGTTTGTTCAAGCAATTCAGCCACATCATCTCGGCCAAGATTCCGCGCGAGTTGGGCCAATCCGCCGTACGTTGAAATTTCATAATGCTCAACTTTTTGTCCCGCGAGAATTAATCCCACATCGCGTGTTGCCGTACCGTTTTCGGTTTCTTCTACGATGCCGTCACCTTCCTTGGTAATGCCCTCCATGGCTTCACATTTCTTTGCCTGGGGTTTTTCTTCCAGCAATTCAAAAACATGTTCAAGCCTTTCCACATGTCCTTTTGTTTCTTCCAGGTGATTGGTGAAGGCTTCTTTTAGCTCGGAACTCGTAGCCGCCTTTGCCATCTTGGGGAGCGTTTTTACCAGGTGCTTTTCTGCCCAATAGATATCTTTGATTTCATCTTTAAAAAATTCTTCGAGCATACCCTCTTTTTCACTTCCTTCAGATTTCGAAGTTGACTGCGTACCGTTTGTTGATTTGGCGCCGGCTGATTTTGACTTTGTTGTTTTCATACTGTCTGTTTTTGTTTTCATTGTGATTAAGTTTTCGTTTGAGTTATTATTGTTATAACCGTGCCAGAAAAATAAGTTGGCTGCTGAAAATAAAAGCGCTTTATAAAAATTGCATTTGTAGAGGAGAATGCACAAATTAAAATATTTGTGTAGAGGAAATGATTTCTTGTTACAATTGCAAACTACAAAGTGATCCCTTGTCTTTTCGGCACCATTTTTTATTGGGTTTTAAAAATCTTTTTTAGTTAAAGCAAGGGTATATACAAAAAAAACTTCCCGCGGTGAAGAAAGCAATTGAAACAACTGGGAATTCAGGGAAGAAGGTGGAAGCAAAACCTGGCGGTAGCAATTCTGGAAAATAAAAAACCCTGAACATGGGTTCAGGGCGGCTTAGCACTTAGTGTTGGCTACGCATAAGCAAAACTCTTCTCTGCAAATACTCTTAGTACAAAACTCTTCTCTATAATAAAGACAAACGTCTTTTGTAAAACGCTGCATTTTTAAAAATTTGAATCAGTCGGGCAGTAGGTTTGGTCTTATTTCACAATTGCCTCAAACAATGTCTGTTATAATGAATGATTTATATTTAAACAAGATGGAAATCAGATCGGTCAACCTGATCTTGGGGTCTTATTTTTACAGCAAATCGTCTGCAAATATTGCCTGGCTCATAATGGTTATTTTTTCTGATATTGTTTTTAGCTGATGCTGTAATGATGCCGTTACGGAATGCTGATCCTGTGTTTGCATGATCTACAAATTTTAGGCATGAAAACTTACCAGTCTTGTTAATGCGGGAGTTGCAAATTGGTTCTGGGTACGGACATTTAATTTGCTGCTCAAAAAATGATGGAGGCTAAAAGGTCATGTTCAGGGTAATTGTTTTAGCGAGGTCTGCTGGCATAAGTCTTGAATTCTTTTTTAACATAAAAACAAATTTTTATGAAGGAAGAAAATAAAATGCACAGGCGTCAGGTGATTGGGGGACTCGGTGCGACACTGGCCGCAGTTGCGGTAACACCTGGTTTTGCTTCTCCCGGAAAAAAGATAAAAAGGGAAACGCCGGAAGGCCTTGTAAATCCGGTTACTAAATATCCGAAACCGCCATTCCCGAGTCAGACCCAGCCCTGGCCCGGACTGGTAAGTAAGATGAATCCAAGGCCGGATCATGGCGAAACCAGTTATAAAGGATCTGGTCGGCTTGCCGGTCGCAAAGCGTTGATCACCGGGGGCGACTCCGGAATGGGCCGTGCCGCTGCAATCGCTTATGCGCGTGAAGGGGCAGATGTTGTGATCAATTATTTTCCCACTGAAGAATCCGATGCCCAGGAAGTAATAACGCTTATCAGGGCAGAAGGAAGAAAGGGCATAGGAATTCCCGGCGATCTGCGGGAAGAAGCGTTTTGTCAGAAACTGGTTGAACAAACTGTGCAGCAATTGGGAGGTCTCGACATCATCGTAAACAATGCCGGTCGTCAGCAGACACACGCATCCATTCTGGATATTTCAACAGAGCAATTCGACTGGACCATGAAAACGAATATTTATGCACCATTCTGGATCATCAGGGCCGCGCTCCCGCATTTGCAGCCAGGATCGGTTATCATCGGCACAGCGTCCGAACAAGCTTATGATCCTTCACCGGATCTGTATGATTATGCGCAGACTAAGGCTGCTACGATGAATTATGTGAAATCACTCGCGAAACAACTCGGTCCCAAAGGCATTCGTGTGAATGGTGTTGCCCCCGGTCCGATCTGGACCGCCCTGCAGGTCAGCGGTGGTGCCACGCAGGAGAAAATTGTAGAGTTCGGAGGAGATACGCCGCTTGAAAGACCCGGACAGCCGGCTGAACTTGCATCCATTTATGTACAACTCGCCGATAATAGTGGTAGTTATGCGACGGGACAGATTTACGGATCTTCCGGCGGCAAGGGTCAGCCCTAAGAGCGTTGGCATGTACGATCAGCCTTAATACACGGTCATTTGCTGGCATACGTTTTCGGGTGTCGTAGGCATAAACAAATAACGATGCAAATCCTCCACTCAATCTTTGGTGCGGGCAAGGAACTGACCGTTCTTCAAATGAGCGCGAGATCGGTTGTGGTCTTTATCATCGCACTGGTTCTCATCCGGATTTCCGGGCGCCGGTCTTTTGGGCTTCATTCGCCGCTCGATAATATTATTACCATTGTACTGGGCGCGGTACTTAGCCGGGCAATAGTCGGCGCATCCGGATTTCTTCCGGTGATTGCAAGCTGTACAATCCTTGTTCTCATTCACCGGTTGTTTGCTTACGGAATGGTTCATCATCCCGCGTTTTCCAGACTGGTGTCGGGAGAAAAAATCCTGCTGTTTAAAGACGGAGATTTTCTAAAAAAGAATATTGATAAGGCGTTGATTTGTGAAGAGGAGATTTTACAGGAAGTTCGCAGATCGGCGCTGACGGAAAATCTTGACCGGATCGAGAAGATTTATATGGAGAGAAATGGCGAAGTTAATTCAGTTAAGAAGGCCTAAAGGCTAAAGTCCAAAGCTTAAAACCATTTAAATCTAAAACACAAAACCTAAGACTCTTTTCAGACTCTGAATCTTTTATTAGTTTTAGGCTTTGGACTTTAGGCTTTACGCTTTGATTGCAGCGTTGATCGGATATAAATTGTCTTTAGATTTTCGACAGGCCTTACTTCATGACTGGCTTTTCTTCATGATCGGTTGATCAGCATTCCGGACCTTATATGATAAAAGACTTACTGTGCTTGCTATATGAAAAAAAACGATTCTTTTTCAGACTCAATTCTATTGGGTATCCAGCAACGCGCTGCTGCCGGTGACGAGGAAGCGTTTAAACAGATCTATTACCTCTTTTATAAAAAATTATACCTCTTTTCTCTGGCATTGGTCAAGACAAAGGAAGCAGCCGAAGAAATCACAGAAGATGTTTTTATAAAAATATGGCAGCAAAAGGGTCAGATTTCAGCAATCCATAACCTGCGCGTCTATTTATACATTGCTACAAAAAATACTTCACTCAATTATTTGTCAAAAAAAGCAAAAGATAATCTAACCCAGCCTTTTGACAATATCAATATAGACTTGTTTAAATCCACCGTAACGCCGGAAGAACTCATGATCACTGCGGAGATGTACCGCAAAATCCAGCAACAGGTGGAAGCATTGCCGCTCCGTTGCAAAATGATATTTAAATTGATACGCGAGGATGGATTAAAGTATAAAGAAGTATCCGATATTTTAAATATTTCAGTAAATACCATCGACGTTCAAATGGCTATTGCGGTAAAAAAGATTTCAGTGGCACTAAAACCTGAATTTGACTTCCTGGCCACAGACAAATCCAGACCGGCAAGCATACGAAAAATTACGGGTTCTTAACGGCCAACGCCCAACGCCCAACGCGTAACGCCCAACGCTCAACGCTCAACGCCCAACGCCCAACAAACTTTATTTTAAAAAATCTGCCCTTCGCTTAGTAGACGGACTTCATTTTTCAGTCCTTCTAATTAGCCCCATATGATATGGAAGAAAATCAGCTATGGTTTTTGATTGCGCGCCATTTGTCGGGAGAAATCTCTGCCGACGAATCCAAAACATTACAGGAATTACTAAAAAAACACCCGGACAAGCATCAATTGTTTGATATCCTGCAGTCTTACTTTATTCTTCCCGATGATGCAGAAGAAACAGCCGGCGATTCGTCCATGGACGACGAATTAAGATTTCGCAGGATCATAGAGCAAAGTGAAGATCACCGGGATCTCACCCCGCTGCCCGGAATAAAACCGGTAATAGTACGTGACCGTTACAGGTTTTGGAAGTATGCCGCCGCCGTTGGGTGTTTTGCGATGATCGCAGGTTTAGGGTTCAATTATTTTCGTCAGCCAAAACCTAAATCAGAGAATATAAAAACCAAAACGGAAAATCCGGCAACCAAAGGAAATGAAATCATTTCCAGATCAGGAGCCAGAACAAAATTAGTGTTGCCCGACGGATCTCAGGTATGGCTGAATTCAGGAAGCAAACTAAATTATTCAGGCACCTATAATGAAACCACACGCGAAGTGGAGCTGGAAGGCGAGGCTTATTTTGATGTCGTGAAAGAAGCGGGGAGACCCTTTATCGTTCACGCCTCTTCATTAAATATAAAAGCCGTCGGAACTGCATTTGTTGTAAAATCCTACCCGCAGGATGAAACCATTGAAACGACTTTACTACGCGGCATTATTGAAGTGAGCCGGAAAGATCTGCCGGACGGACCCAGGGTGATCCTAAAGCCAAACGAGAAACTCATATTCAGTAAACAGCTGGAAACTGAAGTGCACCGTTATCCCAGGGACAGTACGGGCAAGACACCAAAAACCATCGGCAAAATATCCGTTGCGGCTGTTTCGATTTCCATTCCTGACAGCAACAAGGTAGAAACCTCCTGGGTATATAACCGCCTGGTTTTTGACGGCGACAACTTCCAGGAACTTGCAAAAAAAATGGAACGGTGGTACAATGTAAAAATTATAATAAACAGTAAGGAACTATTGCGCTACCGGTTTAAAGGGGCATTTGAAAATGAAACCATCCGGGAGGCCCTGGATGCGTTACAACTGACTGCTGAATTCTCTTATAAGATAGATAATAATGTAATCAATATATATACAGCGGAAACCAATCCACGCAAAAGGCGATGAGGTTTTTCGGATTATCAATCGCAAAAGTAATAACATGAAAAAATTACCATTTCCTGTCCGGAGCAGCTCACGGATCATGCTTTTCAAATTTTTAATCATTATGAAACTTTCCCTCCTGTTCATTCTGCTGGCTGTTGCGCAGACGCATGCAGGCATATTTGCGCAGGGCTCGATTACCCTGAGTATGCGGCAGGTGGAGATTGAAAAAGTGCTGAATAAAATTGAAAAGGAGGGAGAATTCAGATTCCTGTATAACTATGATCTGAATTCATTAAAGAAAAAAGTGGATGTTGACTTTGAGGAATCTTCCATCAGCGAGGTGTTAAATAAAATTTTCGCCAACACGGATCTTACATACAAAATGCTGGGGAATAATCTGATAGTCGTGATGTCTACAACCCAGTTGATGGCGAATATCCGCATTACAGGGAAAGTGACCGGGTTAAACGGGGAACCGCTCTCTGGCGTAAGTATTACTGTTAAGGGCACCGCTATTGGAGCTACTACCGACAATAACGGGGTTTACACCATGACAGTTCCGGATGATGCAACATTAGTTGTTTCTTACATCGGTGATGAAACAAAAGAAGTTAAGGTAAACGGACAATCAGTGGTAGACATACAGCTTTCACCCTCCAACAGACAATTGGATCAGGTGGTCGTGGTTGGGTATGGCGCCCAAAGGCAAAAAGACATCACGTCGGCCATTTCCATTGTGTCAACAAAAGATATTTCCAGCCGGCCGATGGTGAGCGCGGTGGAGGCCATTACCGGAAAGGCTCCGGGCGTACAGGTTTCTGTGCCTTCCGGTATGCCGGGCAGTGATCTTTCAGTGAAGATAAGAGGCATTGGCTCACCCAATGGCAGTGAGCCACTGTATGTAGTGGATGGTGTGCTGGCAAGTGATATCAGAGGCATAGATCCCAATACCATAGAAACGATCAGCATTTTAAAAGATGCTGCTGCCGCAGGAATATATGGTGCCGCGGGTTCGACAAACGGTATTGTGATGATTACCACTAAGCAGGGTTCAAAGGGCAAACCCAGGGTGGACGTTAATTTCTATACGGGGTTTCAGCAGATAACAAAAAAGATAGGTGTTTTAAATAATGATCAGTGGCTTGACCTGGAGGCAGAAATATTTGATACGACAAAGGCCGGTTTTGCGGCAACCATTCCTTCTTATTATGATTTGGTCAACACAAATAATAACTGGCAGAACCTGATTTATCACGATGCCATGCAAACAGGTGTAAACGCTGGCATTTCGGGTGGCTCGGAAAAAGGAACTTATTATCTGGATTTTGGTTACCTGAACCAGGATGGTATTATGGTGGGATCAAATTTCAAACGCTACTCTGTGAAGTTGAGTATCGATCAGGCAGCTACCAGCTGGCTTAGAATGGGAGCAAATGTCAGTTTCAACAGAACGAATCAAAGAACGGTTCCCCAGAATGCGTCTGGTCAGTTTGGCGGCGCCATAATCAGCGCATTGGTAACGCCTGAATACATTCCGGTCTATATGCCAGCCGGCTCTGACCATCCGGGTGTTTTTGGCTATAGCACTTTTTATTCGGGGGATAATCCCATGTCAGACATTTATAACAATGACAATAACACCGTCGGGAATAATTTTCTTGGTAATGCGTATGCAGAAGTCACCCTTCCTTACAATTTGAAACTGCGCACACAATTCAATTCCGTCATCGAAAATTCAAAGTATGACTGGTTTTTAAATCCTTATAATAGTTTAGCCGGACTGACCGTAAATGGAGAGGCTAAATCCAATTATTCGGAAACCAATCGCTGGGCCTGGGATAATACATTAACATGGTCAAAAGTATTCGGTTCGCATTCGTTCAATGTGGTCGTGGGAACTTCTGCTCTGGAAGAATCCATTGCCCTGTCTGCCAAACAGGTCAGGGTTTTGCAACAAGCTCCATTCAAACATTAAATGCCGCGAGCAGTCACTTTACCGTCAACACACAAAACTTTGAATGGACAACCAATTCCTATTTCGGCAGACTCAATTATTCCTTTAATGATAAATATCTGTTTACCGGAACATTAAGAGCGGATGGAACTTCGAGGGTAGGTATTAATAATCAATGGGGCACTTTTCCGGCGTTATCTGCCGGCTGGCGGGTATCTAAAGAAAGTTTTATGGATAAAGTAACCTGGATAAATGACCTGAAGATCCGTGCGGGATGGGGTGAAACCGGTAACCTGCCACCTTATGGCGTTTTATATCCTACTTACACATTATTAAGTCCGGGCGCTCCTTATGCATATAGTAGCAGTCCCACAGCTGATCCGGGTGTTACGACAACATCTCAAATCGGAAATCCGAATCTGAAGTGGGAATCCGGTGAACAAACAAATATTGGTTTCGACATTACAGTGCTTGATCAGCGGTTAACCTTATCTGCTGACTATTATTATAAGAAAGTGAAGAACATGATCTTCTCACAGCAGGGCAGCCTGGTGTTTGGCGGTCCGATCACTCAAATAAACGTGCCGGGTTATGATATCAATAAGGGTATCGAATTTAATGTTGATGCGTTCGTTGTGAAAAAAAAGGATTTTAACTGGGATATAAACTTCAATATTTCCTTTAACCAAAACATGATCAGCAACCTGGATACGACTGTTACCAGTTCTTACCAGACAGGTCCTGTTACAGTTGGCGGGAGCCAGGCACCCATATACACGCAGATTATAAAAAGCGGATACTCACTGGGAACATTCTGGGGTTATCAGGCACTGGGAGTGGATCCGACAACGGGAAATGAAATGTTCGGGACGCAGCTCACGAATCTTGGAAATGCTTTACCAAAATACATTTTTGGATTCACCAATACATTTCGATACAAAGACTTAACTCTTTCAGTGCTGATAGATGGTGTGCAGGGAAATAAAGTATATGATGAGACCAGGATGGAAATTGAAAACCTCACCGGTTATAACAACGAAAGCGCGGCTGTTTTAAACCGGTGGAAGGCGCAGGGTAATATTTCGGATGTGCCGAGGGCGCTGGCCAATGGAACAACCAATGCCACTAATGCGGCACTACTACAGAGCCAGGTTTCTTCCCTGTATGTTGAAAACGGATCTTTTGTACGCATGCGCAATGCCACGCTGAGTTATAATGTAAATCAGAAATTATTAAAACAGATCGGTCTGTCGGGTCTTCGTATTTATATAACAGGTCAAAACCTTTTTATCATCACGAAGTACAAAGGATACTATCCTGAACTGGACAGTTCCCCGCAGGGTGGAACCAATAATCAGGCGGTCAACGCCCAATATGCTCCGACATTATATTCGATCGGTATAGATCAGGGGTCGTATCCTGCAGCCAGAACGTATACAGTCGGTGTGAATGTTCAATTATAAATTCCTTAAACATAATTTTATGATTGCCAGAAAATTTTCTACCTATATATCCTTCGCGGCGGCTTTTTTATTGTTGTTTTCGTGCAAAAAAGATTTCCTGAATAAAATTCCGGAATCCAGCCTGACAACCGGAAATTTCCCCGTGCTGGCAGCTGACGCTGAAAGCGAACTGACGGGCGCTTACGACTGGATGGTTTTATATACAAATTTTTATCAGTATGATAACTACTTTAATACCGATGGGAAGTCGGATAACTGTTATCTGAATAGTGACAACGTAACCGCTGAGCAGCCCCTGGAATATTTTTCAACCGTTACTGCTTCTAACACCAATGTTCAAAGAGACTGGCAGGAATTATATAATGATATCAGGGCGGCCAATGCGGTGCTGGATGATGTACCCCATATCACGGATCCAGCGCTGACCGTTGACCGGAAGGCTATGATTCTGGGTGAGGCGAAATTTTTACGCGCCGAGCACTATTACTGGCTCGTTACCGAATGGGGCGAGTGTCCTATCATTCTTTCTGTTACCAACGGCGGCAATTTATCTCCTGCCCGTAATACAGTTCCCGAAGTATATGCGCAAATTATAGCTGACCTGAAATCAGCTGACAGTGTACTGCAGGCTACACCTTATAACGGCCAGTTGGGAAGAGCCACCAAGGGTGCTGCAGAAGCGATGCTCGCGAAAACCTATGCACAGATGGGTGATTACACCAATTGTCTTGCTTATTGCAATAAAGTCATCAGCAGTGGCACATATTCATTGGTCCCCAATTTTGCAAACCTTTGGGGAGAGGCAAACAAAAATAATTCAGAATCTATTTTTGAATTGCAGTCAAATGCAATCGCCTATGGTTTTTTTGGATTTGAGATTTTTGATTTTGTTGCTTCAGACGGATATCCCAAACGCGACATTGCCTCCGCGAATCTGATCGCTGCGTATAAAGCAGCGGGTGATTCTGGTGTACGGTATCAGACTTCAATCAACTGGCAGATTCCCGGTGCGGCTTTCGTGATGCCGCCGAATGCATGGGATGCCAGCCAACCCATACCTTTTATGAATAAATATCCGGATGCAAACGGATATAATTCCCCGGATGATATCGTAATGATCAGGCTCGCAGATATTATTCTGCTTGCTGCGGAAGCAAACGTTCAGCTGGGAAATTTAACGGATGCTGCTGCACAAATAAATCAGATCAGGGCCCGCTCCGGATTACCCAATACAACTGCCACTTCGAAAACCGATCTGGCGATGGCGGTCCTGAATGAACGGCAACTGGAACTTGTATTTGAAATGTCACGATGGAATGATCTTCTGAGAGCGGATGCAAACGGGGTAATCAATATTGTTGACCTGATGAACGCCCAGGTTGATTCGCACGGGAATAATCTTAATTACAACATGAATCCGAATAAATACCAGTATATTTTCCCGGTGCCACAACAGGATTTGTTATTGAATAAAAATCTGACTCAGAATCCGGGCTATTAAGCAGGACGCTTTATGCATTGCGTTGGGCGTTAAGCGTTAGGCGTTAAGCGTTACATAGTTTTCTGATAAAAAAATTTCTGTGATGAGGGCCTGGATGATATTGACCGTTTTAATAATCAGCAGCCTGCTGTTTTCCTGTTCAAGGGACGGCAGTAAGAATAATGCCAGTGACACGACCTCTTCGGGAACCAACCCCATGAGCGATGTTGATTTTTGGTTAACCAAAGGAGATCAAACAGTCCTGTTACAAAAGCAAAATGCTGATCTCCTGTTTGGCACAACTGCGAACAGTAATCCCTTCATTGATGTAGACAGTACACAGACATTTCAAACCGTTGATGGTTTTGGTTTTACGCTCACAGGAGGAAGCGCTTTCGTAATTAATAAGATGGATGCGAATAGCAAAGCATCTTTACTGAGTGAATTATTTGGTAATGGCAGTTCCGGCATTGGTATCAGTTATCTGCGTCTTTCTATCGGATCTTCTGATTTAAATGCATCCGTTTTTAGTTATGACGATATGCCGCCGGGACAAACAGATACGGGCCTTGTGCATTTTAGTCTGGGCCCGGATACAACCGACCTGATACCGATGACTGCAGCAGATACTGTCGCTATCAGCCCATCCATCAAAATCATTGCTGCTCCCTGGAGCGCACCGGCCTGGATGAAAGATAACGCACAGCTACAGCCGGTGGAAGTCTGCTGACCAAGTTACTATGGTGTATATGCGCGGTACTTTGTAAAATATATTCAGCAGATGAAGTTGAAAGGCATTACAATTGATGCCGTCACACCGCAAAATGAACCACTGAACCCTGACAATAATCCGAGTCTGGTGATGCAGGCGGCGGATCAATCAGTTTTTATAAAAAACTTTCTGGGACCAGCCTTTCAATCTTCTGGCATCGCTACAAAAATTGTTGTTTATGATCACAATTGCGACAGGCCGGACTATCCTGAAACCATTTTACAGGATGCAGCGGCCAAGTGTTTTTGTAAACGGGTCCGCCTTTCATCTCTATGCCGGTGATATCAATGCGATGAGCCAGGTACATAACCTGTATCCCGACAAACAATTATATTTTACCGAACAGTACACCGGCTTCCACATCTCAATTTTCCGATGATCTGAAATGGAGTGTGAAAAATGTGATCATTGGTTCCATGAGAAACTGGAGTCGTAATGCACTGGAGTGGAATCTTGCGAACGATCCCTCTTTTGGTCCGCACACCCCGGGTGGTTGTACAACCTGCAAAGGGGCGCTGACCATCAGTGGTTCATCTGTTACCCGGAATGTGGGTTATTATATTGTTGCACATGCTTCGAAATTTGTGCCTGCCGGATCTGTTCGCATATCCAGTACCGTTACCAATGTTATTACAAACGGCGGCTTTTTTAACGCCGGATCATAAGAAAGTATTGATCATTGAAAATGATGATCAGGCTCCGGATACCATCAATATCCGGTTTAACGGAAAATGGGTTACTACTACAATACCTGCTGGAGCGGTTGGTACATACGTTTGGTAAGGCTAAAGCTAAGGCTTAAGGCCAAGGCCTGTTTCCAGCCTTCAACTTTCGCCTTGGCCTTAGTCTTAGCCTTCGGCCTTAAGATCAACGTGCCTTACATGGTCACGGAATTACCTTCGCGGATGAAGTTCATGTACCGACAACACAGGTATCTGATTATGCGTGATCAGCTTTTTTGAATGTTTTTTGTGAAATGGCTTAAACATCCCATACGTTCTCGGCATAACGATGAGTAAATCGAGATTAATGGATTTGGCGAAACGGTTTAACTCATCTTCGAGATTTGAGCCTTCCAAAAAATGAAATATGGGTGTAAAAGACGCAAAACGGTTCTGAAGTGAAACGGACTCATTTAGCTGAGACGTTCTGAATTCCTTATTTTTTACGGATACATGAACAATATGGAGCCGGGCATTGAACAGTGACAACCATTCCTTAATGGTTTCTATCGGCATATTTTCTTCCATGTCTTCGAGGTCACAGGCCAATCCGATTTCCCTGACCGCACTGAATTTGAAATTGTCGGGAATAATTAAAAGAGGATAAGGTATATGGTTCATGGCGTGAAATATGGTGCTTCCCAGAGCTGCCCGGTCAAATGTTTTGCCCGGTTTTATACCCATTACAATAGCCAATGGTCTTTTTCTTGCAGACATGAATTCAATTTGTTGTTCTGCGGGTCCAAATAATACTTCAGCCGATATCGAAATTTTTTCATTGGTTCTTTTTTTTAATTCGTCTGCAAGATCTTCCAAATCACTATTCCCCATGTCAACGATTTCATCCATCACAGATTCCGGCAGGGATAATTCAGAAATAGCCATGGGAAATTGAACCGCGTTTATCAAAATAAGCTGGGCATTGACTGCTAAAGCCATGTCTGCAGCATAATTAACTGCATTAATCGAGGATGCAGAAAAGTCAGTAGGCGCCAATATTGTTTTCATAAATTGATTATTTGTCTGGAATTCAAATTACCCCCATGCTATAAATGAAGGGGTGGCATCGTTTTCGAATCTGCCGGTTTTCTTTGTCAGCCGGATGCGGAAAACCAATCCCTGTATATTATCAATGTTTGCCGGCCGAAAAGGCCATTCCGCCGAAAGTTTTGTTGTAGCGCTTGGAAAACTGGGTAATATCCGGTCCTGCAATTTCTCGAGCGCATGATGCCGGTCTGCCCTCCCGGTAATTTCTTCAAATTCACCCCAGCTGATGACGGTTTTCCAATTGGCCATATTAGTCATGTTCTCGACTTCAAAACACACTTTTGGATCTTTTCTCATAATGTCAGTCTTCATGCCTTCGTGCGTGTGGGCGTAAATATATTCTCCGTCGTAAGCATAACTGATTGGAACAATATAAGTAGTGCCCTCCGCATGGCAACCAATCCGACCGACCAGCTGATGATGCAGAACCTGTTCGATTTCCTCCCGGTTAAGATTTCCAAACATGATTTATTGTTTTTCTAAAATTGACAAAATGCCGGTTGCTAATACATGATATTCATCCGGAACAAAACTGATATTCATCATTTTTCTGTACCCATCATGAGTAAAGTCATCTCTTTCACGTTTCCGGGTCATCCCGGATGAGCAGAGAACATTTTAGTTTACACTAATCAAATTTTTTTATATGAAAGCACTTGTTTATCATGGGCCAGGTAATAAATCCTGGGAAGAAAAACCCAGACCAACCATACAGAAACCCTCTGACGCCATTGTCCGCATATCAAAAACAACGATTTGCGGAACGGATTTGCATATACTGAAGGGTGATGTTCCGGAAGTAACGGACGGCCGTATACTGGGCCATGAAGGCGTAGGCGTTATAGAAGAAACAGGCGGGTTTGTTAGCCGCTTTAAGAAAGGCGATCATGTCCTTATTTCCTGTATTACGTCCTGTGGCACCTGCGAATATTGCAGGAAGGGTATGTATTCCCACTGCGAAAACGGAGGTTGGATTTTAGGCCATCTGATTGACGGAACACAGGCGGAATATGTCCGGATACCTTATGCCGATACCAGTTTGTATAAGATTCCTGAGGGTAGTGAAGAAGACGCTCTGGTCATGTTAAGCGATATACTGCCTACCGGTTATGAATGTGGGGTCCTGAACGGACAGGTTAAACCCGGCGATACCGTTGCCATTATAGGCGCTGGTCCCATCGGACTCGCGGCACTTCTGACTGCCCAATTTTATACTCCTTCCGAAATTATTATGATTGATCCGGATGACAATCGCCTGGCTGTAGCCAGGAAAATGGGAGCCACCCATACAATTAATAACAGTAAAGAGAAGGCAGTGGAAAAGGTTTTATCAATGACCGCAAACAAAGGAGCTGATGCGGTCATTGAAGCTGTCGGTATTCCCGAAACCTTTGAATTGTGCCAGTTGCTGGTGGCAGCCGGAGGCAGGATTGCCAATGTGGGTGTGCATGGTAAGAGTGTTAACCTGCACCTGGAGAATTTATGGAGTAAAAATATAACCATTACTACCCGGCTGGTTGATACGGTTACCACTCCCATGTTGATGAAGACGGTTCAGTCAGGAAAATTGAATTCAAAACAGTTGATCACACACCGTTTCAAATTATTTGAAATGATCGAGGCGTATGATTGCTTCGCCCATGCTGCAAAAGAAAAAACACTGAAAGTTTTGCTTAGCAACGATCAGTAATCATTTAACATCTGTAAACAGAATTAAAATGAAATACGAATTACATAATTTTAATTATCGGGGCATGCATGTCTCTATACATTGGACATTTGTATTGGTCATCCTCTGGTTTGTCTTAGCCAATTTGTTAACAGGCTTTACTTCAACGGGCTGGATCTGGAGTTTAATAATGCTTATTTCATTGGTGATTTCCATTCTTGCGCACGACCTGGCGCAGGCTGTTGTGGGAACGATGTATGGAATGAAAATCAATAACCTGATCATTATGCCCATCGGCGGACTTCCCAGTATTTCCACCAGGCCAAAAAAGAAATATTATGAGTTATTAATGCTTGCAGCGGGTCCTGCAGCCAATTTGGCTATCGCTGCATTCCTGTTTTATTTTTTACACCCCTATAAAGCCTATTGGGACGAACCGGAAAATATCGGGAGTGCCTATCCGGGCAATTTTATTTTTCAACTTCAGTTTATAAATCTCGGTCTGGGCTTGTTGAACCTGCTTCCTTCATTCCCTATGGACGGTGGGCGGGCTTTGGATACTTTTCTTGAAAAAAAATATTCAGCGGCCATGGCAAAAAGAATCGTAAACCGGATCAGCATCTGCCTGGCCATATGTTTTTTCGTCATTGGTATAATTTACATGAAGTATCCGCTATTATTAATCGGCTTTTTTATCCTTTTTACCGTGGGTAAGGGGAAATATTATCACCCTTTTAAGAGCGATATGGCCTATCCGGCTAAGTAAATACAATCACAACGAAATAAAAGGTGTCTGTAGCCTTTTAATTAAAAAAGCTGGTGAGTATATAAAAACTGCCTGATTTGATTTTTCTTTCAGAAAAATTCCTTCAGGCAGTTTATCGCGGTGAGCGGGGTGAGCTATATAAAAAATGATGTCAGCAGGAATGGGCAATGAAAATGGGACAGCTATGCCTGGATATAATTTCCTTTGTGAAACTTGCCCTTAACATATTTGAAAATGCAGATCTTGAAAAGGATCCGGTTACCAGCAGAACATTTTTTTTGTCATCAAGCCAGCTGGCGAAATTCTTCTTCGGATTAAAATGTAGTTTCGAAGTATACTGGGCTTCGAAATGAGCTTTTGTGTATTCAAGTAAAAGATCACGATCCGGAATTTCTTCATCTTCATCATCCCTGATATGGACAATGTCTGCGGGAAGTTCTATCAGGTTGGGAAATAAATTTGCAAATTGCCTCAACGCAAACATGCTTTCTTTTTTTCCATCGTAGGCAATAGCAATCCTTTCAATCGCCCGAAAATTTTCAGGAACAACAATCACGGGACATTCAGCAAGCCGGAGGGTTTCTTCCATAAAATAATTCGGCTGCCGGTCAGTGTCGCGATAGAAAAGTTCTCCGCTTAATACAACCAGATCGGCATAGCGGCTTTCCTTTTCAACGATCTCCCGGTTCCATTCATTAGTGTATGAATGAACCTGGTGTCTTAATCCGGCATCATCACAAGCCTGGACAAAGCGTTGTTGACTTTTCTGAATCAATTTCTTTTCTTTTTCTTTTAATCTGGCATAAGGCTCTGCGATCGGCATAAAATCCATGGTTACCAGCTGATCAACATCAACGGGTGTAAAAAACAAGCCTTTCACAGAAATGGTTTCATGAACAGACAATTGTTTTATAATTTCAAAAGAAGCTTCGGAGAAATTGTCCCCGTCGCAGAGAAAGAGTATTTTTTTCATAATATATATATTTTGTGGTTAGTATAGTCAACATCCAAAGGGTACATTTTTGAAACAGGTAATAGCGGTTCTTTCCGGCAAATGCAATCCTTCAGGATTATTTTTCGCCGATGAATGCATCAGTTTCTGAATGGTGGTAGTCTGATGTACGATTCTTGGCGATATTTCCACGTGAAGTCCAAAATAATCGTGGATTGATTTCTCCAGATCATCGGATGTCATGTTATTGTTAAATTCAATACATCCGTTCCCGCAATCAGGACTTATATCCCGAACTCTTACTTCTGACGAAAACATAACGCATGAATCATTCGGCTGATTTTTTTCATTGTTGCTGAAAAAGTTAATCGTCCAGTTTGGAAAAAAGCGTGAAAAACTGCTTTGTATTTCTGCAATAGTATCATTACTGCAGAAAGTAAAATTTGCCCTGGTCATCAGTTAATCATTTTGATACACCAAAGGAATGGAGGAAAGGTCATAATAGAAATGATAGTCGTCGTCTGTATATATGATTTTAGTCATCCCCGGTGGCGAATGATTACTGTCATGAAAGGTCTTGATGCCCGTCATTTTTGCGATCCTTTAATCCGGGTACATTTATAACAGGTTTATAAATGAACAAATATTTTAAGCATAAACTATTGATATGGAACCACTAAAGTTTTGTCAAAGTTGCACGCTTCCGATCGATAATGTGGACGATCGCGGAGCTGAAGAAAACGGCTTAAAAAGTGATATATATTGTAAATACTGTTATCAGAACGGTGTATTCACTGAATCCGATATGACGCTGGATCAAATGATGGATATTGCTGAAACTGAAATGAAAAAACAGAACCTGCCGGAGAGTGTCATACAACGATCAATGAACATGTTGCCTTTGTTAAAGAGATGGCAGTAAATCAACAGTGAAATCCCTGATAAAAACGACTACACAAAAGAAGGGTGCAGGGATAAATGATAAATCTAAATCGCATATGCCAGCACAGCCATCAGATCTTATATTTTTTTCCGGATTAAAGAAATCAGATGTTCATTCTCTGTTGAAACAATATGGGAAGAATGTTTTAAAGCCTGTAAAACAAGGAGGCTTTATACGGGCTGTATGGAACGTTATTAAGGAACCCATGTTTCTGATGCTGGTATTCGCATCCACCTTATATTTTGTTTTGGGTGAATCAGATGAAGGCCTGCTGATGTTGATGGCCATGTGTTTTGTGGTAGCCATTTCCATATATCAGGAAACCAAAAGCTCACGCGCCCTCGAAGCGCTGAAAGAATATACGCAGGCCAGAATTACCGTGATACGTGATCAAAAGGAAGAAATGATTCTAACCGAGGATCTACTGCCCGGGGATACCATGGTTTTAACAGAAGGTGATAAAGTACCGGCAGATGCTGTCATCCTGCATGCAAATGATCTGACGGTCAATGAATCGGTTATTACAGGAGAGTCTTTTCCGGCAGAAAAAAATGAGCACTCTGGTTCAAATCAGCTTTTTCAGGGAACCCTGATTGATTCCGGCAGTTGTTACGCACGGGTTTCTTTAACCGGAAGCCATACCGTCCTGGGTAAAATCGGAAAATCACTCAATGACCATACAGCATCGAAAACGGCACTGCAAAAGCAGATTGGTCATTTTGTAAAATGGCTTACGGCCTTTGGCCTGATAGCCTTTGTGGTCATCTGGTTGATCAACTTCATGCATAGCCGGGATGTTTTTCACAGTTTGTTACTTGGACTGACCCTCGCGATGTCTGCTGTTCCGGAAGAGATCCCGGTCGCATTTTCCACATTTATGGCGCTGGGTTCTGCAAAAATGGCAAAACTTGGAATCATCACAAAGGCGACACAAACCATCGAAAATCTGGGCGCAGTCAATGTGATTTGTCTGGATAAGACAGGCACGATTACTAAAAACAAGATGGAGGTAAAGCAGGTCTATCATTTTGAAACAGGACAGTTGAAAGGCCCGGCCGATCGATCGGAACTGGGTATAAACCATGTTCTCTTATTTGCACGAATGGCATGTGAAAAAGAACCTTTCGATGCGATGGAAAAAGCGATCAGGGATGCTTATCAAAAAAACGATGAATCGGAAAATTTTGGAAAAATGCATTTCATTCATGAGTACGCCCTGGGTGGATTGCCACCCATGATGACACATGTATATGAAACGGACAAAGGAATTTGGGTCGCCGGGAAAGGTGCACCGGAAAGAATTCTGAGAATTTGCAACCTCGACGCAGATACAATAACCAGACAGGAGAAAATAGTCTCAGATATGGCTTCCTCCGGATTTCGTGTACTGGGTATTTGCAGTGCAATACATCCGGCAGAGCCCTATCCGGAAAAACAGGACGATTTTAAATGGAAGTTTGAAGGGTTTTTATCGCTGTACGATCCGCCCAAAGAAAATGTGCGTGAGACATTTGAAAAATGGTATCAGGCGGGAATATCAATAAAGCTGATTACCGGTGACTATCCCGCGACTGCTTTGCATATTGCGGCAATCACTGGTCTCAGAAATAGCCAGGACTATTTGACCGGTGAACAGGTGATGAATCTTCCCGAAGAGATTTTAAAGAATCAGGTGGTTGGCATACATATGTACGTTCGTATGTTCCCTGAGGCAAAACTGAAGGTTGTGAACGCTCTGAAAGCGAATCAACAGATTATTGCTATGACCGGAGATGGCGTGAATGATGCGCTTGCTTTACAATCTGCCGATATTGGCGTTGCCATGGGCAGTAAAGGCACGGAGGTTGCAAAAGAAGCAGCGGATCTGGTGATCACCGATGATGACCTGGATAAAATAACAGATTCAATTGCAGAAGGCAGAAAAATATATGCCAATTTTAAAAAGGCGGTTCGGTACATCATTTCCATTCATATACCGATTATACTGACCGCTTCGCTGCCACTGGTATTCGGATGGAAATATCCAAACGTTTTTATGCCGGTCCATGTCATTTTCCTGGAATTGATTATGGGGCCAACATGTTCTGTTTTCTTTGAAAGAGAACCGGTGGAGCCCAATATCATGTTAATTAAACCCAGGCCCTCCCGGCAAAATATCTTTTCAGGAAAGGAACTGCGGATGAGCATTTTACAAGGCATGGTTATCTCGGCCGGATTGCTGAGCCTGTATTTTTATTTTATGCAACATGGATATGAATTGAGATATGTAAGAACCATGGTGTTCGATACACTTATTCTGAGTAATGTATTCCTGACTTTTTCTAACCGCTCTTTTACGGAGTCAATTCTAAAGACAATACATTACAGGAATAACCAGACACCCTGGGTGATTTTTATTTCCCTTGGATTTTTATTAATGATTAATATGATCCCCTTCCTGCGGGATGTTTTTCAACTCTTTCGCCTGACGACTGATCATTATTTTATTTGTATTATAGTCAGTCTGCTTTCCGTGGGATGGTTTGAAGTATTTAAAATATGGCGCACAGATTCCCAACAGTCGTCTTAGCAGTGTTAATAAAATTTGATAAAAATCCACCGGTTATTTGTGGGCAATGAACACAGGCAGCCTGTGATCATTTATTAGACCCGCAGCAAAGCTCTTTTTAAAGAGCCTCGATAACAGGGAACGGCCAAAAGAGCCGCTTACAACAACCGCCGCATCCTTATCAGCCAGCCATTCACGGAGATCTTTCCCCGGCTCGAGATCCAGCACTGTAATGGTCAGATGCGGAAAATGCCTGGCAGCCAGCTCCTCAATATTCACTTCATCCGGAAATTCAGTATCCGCATTTCCGTTTGCGTAAATCAGAATGGTGGGGTTCTTAGTCATTTCAGGAAAAAGGTAAGCAAATTGTTTGATGGCATAAACAGATGACTCACTGCCATCGTAGCAAAGAATATTATTAACGGGAAACTTAAATTTTTCGGGAACAACCAGCACAGGGCATTCTGCACCGTGCAGGGTATCCTGCACGAATTCATTGGGTTCCCTGATTGCGGTATAGTTATAAAAAGATTCACTTCCAATAATCAGCAAATCAGCAAAACGTGTTTCTTTTTTGAGTTCCGGCAGTGCAAAATCTAGATAATCTTCGTGCACCCTGTATTCAATTCCCTGTTTTTGACAAACGGCTTTAAACCGGCTGATATTCTTTTGTACGATTTCCTCTTTGGCATCCATGACTGGAATGTACAAAGGCGTGGTTACGGCGTCGCCATAATTAAAAATACCTGCATATTTGGCCTGGGGCAGGAACACACCGGTTAACAATACCGGTAACTTTTCATTCAAAACCCGGGTAAATTCAAAAGCTCCTTCGGAAAAATGTGTTCCGTCGAATACCACCAATATCTTTTTCATATTTTTTTTTACAAACATATTTCAGGTATTTGACCGGTACAATGACCGATATCAAATCTGTTGATGAGTATAATCATATTACCCGGACCGCTATTTGATTTTCTTATTTCTTTCAATAAAGAAAAGACCAATAAAAAACATCAAAAGGATCGCTGCACTTGTCCACAATAGCAGATGATCATCGGAGGAAATCGAAACACCTGGCATTAGTATAGATTTATATTTTATAAAACTAATGTTTGTATGCATTGCGCAATATGATCCGGATTAACCAACCGACTGATCATGATCATACAATTACAGATCGATATCATTTTATTTCATTTTTTTCCTGATATGATTAATATCAATCGCATATAGTAGCCATCTCATTTTTCGGACAACAACACGGGTTTAGCTTTGTCCTGAATTCATTTGCATTATTTCACTTTATTATTCATCAATAAATTTCAAAAAAAATGGAAACGAAAGCATTGTCTAAAGCCAAAGCCGGCTGGCCATCCCTGTTCAACAAAGCCGGTTGGGTAGATAGATTTTTTGATCTGCCGCCCGATGCCGATTTTAATTTCAGCCGGGCGCTAAATGTGCCGGCAATGAATTTGAAGGAAACAGAGCATGAATACAAATTGTCCATAGCTGCTCCGGGCCTGGATAAGAATGATTTTGACATTCAGATTCATCAGGGTATGATGACGATCAGCGCCGAAAAAGCGGAGAACAAGAACACAGATGATAAATACAACAGGCGTGAATACAACTATTCCAGCTGGACCAGGTCTTTCAACCTCCCGGAAGATGCTGTCGACGGTAAAATTTCCGCTGAATACAAAAACGGCGAATTAAAGATCGAAGTTCCAAGGAACGGGGATAAGAAGAAAAACGAAGGAAAACACATCGAAATCCGTTAAAATGATATTCCCCGGAATCTTTCATCTCTTATTCCGGGGAATATTTTCTTTCAAAACCGAAACAGGAAACGATAGAAGTCATCCACATCACTGAAGATTCTCAGAGAAGCTCTGAAGAATCCTGAGAATCAGGGAAAACATTACATGACCCTGATCCTGAATCAATGCCAAAAAGATAAAGTAGATTTAAAGAAGCTTTCAACAATATGGACCTTAATTTGTCGGATAAGGATGTTAAAACGAAAAAACATGCAAACTCAGGAAATTTCTGAAGTAAAAAATATTCAGGCAGATCTTTTAAATAAAATGGATGCTTATTGGCGGGCAGCGAATTATTTATCCGTTGCCCAGATATATCTCCGTGATAATCCGCTGTTGAAAAAACCCCTGGAGCCGGAACATATAAAAAACATGCTGCTGGGTCATTGGGGAACTACGCCTGGTCAGAATTTTATTTATGTTCATCTGAACCGGGTGATAAAAAAATATGATCTGGATATGATTTACATCTCAGGTCCCGGTCATGGCGGCCCGGCATTGGTTGGCAATACATATCTGGAAGGAACGTATAGTGAAGTGTATCCCAATATCAGCCAGGATGAAGCCGGGCTGAAAAAACTTTTCAGGCAATTTTCATTTCCCGGCGGTATACCCAGTCATGTTTCACCGGAATGTCCGGGTTCCATACATGAGGGCGGAGAATTGGGATATTCATTAAGTCATGCCTTTGGCGCCGTGATGGACAATCCTGAATTAATAACAGCTTGTGTGGTAGGAGATGGTGAAGCGGAAACAGGGCCACTGGCAACAGCCTGGCATTCCAATAAGTTCCTGAATCCGGAAACGGATGGGGCCGTTTTACCTATACTCCATCTGAATGGTTATAAAATAGCGAATCCAACGATACTTGCCAGGATTAGTCATCTGGAGTTGGAACAACTCATGAGGGGCTATGGATGGATCCCATATTTTGTTGAGGGATATGACCCGCAACTCATGCATCGGCTGATGGCGGAAACGCTGGACATGGCCGTTGAAAAAATAAAAACCATACAGCAAAACGCGAGAGAGCATGGCGAAACTGAACGTCCGTTGTGGCCAATGATTGTTTTAAGATCGCCGAAGGGATGGACAGGTCCGAAAACGGTAAACGGATTACCCAATGAAGGAAGTTTTCGTTCCCACCAGGTACCCATTACAGATCCGGCTACTAATCCGGAACATTTAAAACAACTGGAGGACTGGCTCAAAAGTTATAAGCCATGGGAACTTTTTGATGAAAACGGAAAACTGATCAATGAGTTAAAGGAGTTGGCTCCCCTCGCTGAAAAGAGAATGGGTGCTAATCCGAACGCCAACGGAGGTTTACTCTTGCACGATCTGAAAATGCCTGAGTTCAGGGATTATGCGGTTATTGTTGACCAGCCGGGAGGCAAACAGGCTGCTGACACGCTCGTGGTCAGCGAGTTTCTGCGCGATGTCATAAAATATAATGAGTCCCAAAAGAACTTCCGGATTTTTGGTCCGGATGAAACACTTTCCAATCGCCTCAATCATGTTTTTGAATCCACCAACAGGCAATGGCAGGCGGAGATTGAAGAAACCGATCAGTTTTTAAATAAGCAGGGTCGTGTGATGGAAGTCCTGAGTGAACACCAATGCGAAGGGTGGCTGGAGGGATACCTGCTGACCGGCAGACATGGATTGTTCAACAGTTATGAAGCGTTTATTCATATTGTGGATTCCATGTTCAACCAGCACGCGAAATGGCTGAAGATAACTGCGGGAATTCCCTGGAGGAGAAAAATAGCCTCGCTGAATTATCTGTTATCATCACATGTCTGGCGCCAGGATCACAATGGATTTACGCATCAGGACCCGGGATTCCTCGATCTCGTCGTAAATAAAAAAGCTGAAATTGTTCGTATATATCTGCCGCCTGATGCAAACTGCCTGTTATCCGTCATGGATCATTGCCTGCGCAGTCGCCATTATGTGAATGTAGTCGTAGCCGGAAAACATCCGGCGCCACAGTGGCTTACAATGGATGAAGCGGTGATTCATTGCACCAAAGGGATTGGTATCTGGACCTGGGCAAGCAACGATGAAAATATCGAACCCGATGTGGTGATGGCATGTGCCGGTGATGTGCCGACACTGGAAACACTGGCTGCTGTTTCCATACTTCGCAAACGCGTTCCGGATCTTAAAATAAGAGTTGTGAACGTGGTGAATCTGATGAAGATCCAAATGCACACCGAGCATCCGCATGGACTGAGTGATATGGATTTCGATTTCCTGTTTACCAAAGACAAGCCGGTTATATTTGCCTTTCATGGTTATCCCTGGCTCATCCACCGACTAACATATAAACGCACAAATCATAGTAATATCCATGTACGGGGATATAAGGAAGAAGGAACCATTACAACTCCTTTTGATATGGCAGTGCTCAACGACATGGACCGCTTTCACCTGGTACAGGATGTGATCGAAAGGCTCCCGCAGTTAAAAAACACCTGCGCATATCTCAAACAGGAAATGCAGGATAAGCTGATTGAACACAAATGTTATATTCAGGAAAATGGCCAGGACATGCCTGAAATTAAAAACTGGAAATGGGGGCAGGCCTGATTTTAAAATATAAAAATGTATTCGCCGCACCTGTTTGAAAACATATAAATTATTTGGAAAAACAACTGAATAACTTTTGGAGCCTCTCCTCTGCGGATGCGTGTAAAATTCTTTCGTCCTCTGCAATTGGGTTATCGGGCACCGAACCGGAGGATCGTTTAAAAAAGTATGGCCCGAATACGCTGAAGAAAAACAGGAATTCTTCGGCGCTGATTTTATTTCTGTCCCAATTCAAAAGTCCGATCACCATACTGCTCCTGGCCGCTGTTTTATTGTCGATGGCACTGGGAGAATTTACAGACGCTACGATCATTCTGATCATTGTTATCATCAGTAGTTTTTTGGGTTTCTGGCAGGAAAAAGGCGCCGCCCGGGCAATCAGTGAATTGCTTAAGATGGTTCAGATCCGGTGCCGGGTGATCCGGGATGGTGAGGAGCTGGACCTGCCGATAGATAAACTGGTGTCCGGTGATATTACTGTTCTGTCTGCAGGAGATATCGTTCCCGGAGATTGTTTGTTGATGGAATCACAGGAACTATTTGTTGATGAAGCCGCTTTCACCGGGGAAACATTTCCGGTAGAAAAAAATACCGCCGTGCTTCCGGAAGATACCCCGCTTTCGAAGAGAAGCAACACCCTGTTCATGGGCTCGCATATTATCAGCGGCAAAGCAAAGGCATTGATCATCCGGACCGGGAAATCCACCGAATTTGGTAAAATATCCGACAGGCTGCGCATCCGTCCCCCGGAGACAGATTTTGAAAAGGGTGTGCGCCGGTTTGGGTTTATGCTGATGGAAATCACGCTCGTTCTCGTGATTCTCATATTTGCCATCAATGTGATTTTGCATAAGCCCGCACTGGATTCTTTTTTATTTTCTCTTGCCCTTGCTGTTGGTCTGACTCCGCAACTGCTTCCCGCCATCATTTCAGTAAATCTGGCCACCGGCGCCAGGATGATGGCAAAAAAGAAAGTGATCGTGAAAAGATTGTCGTCCATTGAGAATTTTGGAAGTATGAATATTCTGTGTTCAGATAAGACGGGAACGATTACGGAAGGAAAGGTGACCATTAAAACTGCGCTCGACGCAGAAGGAAATGTTTCTGAAAAGACGCTCCGGTTTGCCGCGATGAATGCATCGCTTCAGAAGGGATTCCGGAATCCGATTGATGAAGCTATTTGCGATTTGTATAAATCTGCGAACCCCTTTACCGTTCAATGCGAGATCCCATACGATTTCAAACGCAAGAGACTCACCGTGCAGGTGAATCATTCCGATGAGCATTACGCGATTACCAAGGGAGCATTACATTCCATCCTGGATATATGTGACAGAGTAGAAACAAAAGATGGGGAATTCATTTCCATCGACAGTAAGCAGGAATCTATTTTGGAACAGTTCAGCCGTTTGAGTGCCGACGGGTACAGGGTGCTGGGAGTAGCCTATAAGATTACCAGAGAGGATAAGGATTTTACGATTGAAGAAGAGAACGGGATGATTTTTTTGGGGTTTATCACATTGTTTGATCCCCCCAAAAAAAATGTAATGGACACTATAGAGAAATTGAGCAGGCTGGGAGTGCGGCTAAAACTGATCACCGGCGACAATGCCCTGGTAGCAGCCAGTCTGGCAAAACAAATCGGTATCGCCGACCCTGTAATATTAACCGGCGCCATGATTCGGGATATGTCTGACGGCGCAATCATGCAAAAAGCATTGGACACCGATATATTTGCCGAAGTAGAGCCCAATCAGAAGGAACGTATTATTATCTGTCTGAAGAAAGCCGGACAGGTTGTAGGCTTCATGGGCGACGGAATCAATGATGCGCCTGCTCTTCATACAGCGGACGTGGGCATCTCCGTTGATTCGGCGGTGGATGTTGCCAAAGAGGCGGCAGATATCGTATTGCTGGATCAGGATCTGGACGTGCTGAGTGAAGGCATTGTCATCGGTCGTAAAACGTTCACGAATACCATGAAATATATTTTTATGGCCACCAGCGCAAACTTCGGCAACATGTTCAGTATGGCGGGGGCGTCTTTGTTCCTTCCCTTTCTTCCACTCCTGCCGAAACAGGTATTGCTGACCAATCTGCTGACTGATTTTCCTGAAATGACTATTTCAACGGACCGCGTAGATTTGGTTTCCATCGAAAAACCCCAGCATTGGGACATCCGGTTTATACAACGTTTTATGCTGGCATTCGGCCTCCTCAGTTCGGTATTTGACTATCTGACATTCGGTGTTTTACTTTTTGTAATGAAATCAGATGAAAGGACTTTTCAAACCGGATGGTTTGTTGAATCCGTTATATCTGCTACTTTGATCGTACTGGTTGTCCGCACGCGACTTCCTTTTGTGAAAAGTCTGCCAGGTAAATATTTATCCATTGCAACCATTTTAATATTGCTCGTTGTTACGATTTTACCTATGACTCCGGTCGCCGGAATATTCGGATTTGGCAAACTTCCGCTTTCTTATTATTTCTGGATGCTTCTGATAGTAGGAGTGTATATAGCTTCTGCGGAATGGCTGAAACAATGGTTTTACCGCAAACTGACTAATTAGCCAGATTTTTAAGTTTTTCAATATTGTTTACCATAATATGGCCGCTTTTAATTTCTATAAGTTTTTCCGCTTTAAAATCACTCAGGGTCCGGATAAGCGATTCGGTTGCTGTGCCGACATACTGAGCGATTTCCTCCCTTGAAATTTCGATGGGCATGAGCTGTTCCCTGAGGTTAAATTTTGTAATAATTTCCACCAGTGCCGTGGCGACACGTTTACGAAGGGAATTGTAGGCAATGTTCAGGAGCCGGTCTTCTTTTTCCCTTACATTATGCGTTATAATATGAATAAACTTTGTTGCAATATTTATATCGCTGTATATCATTTGTAAAAAATCTTCCCTGGGGATGGGTATGACTTCTGCGTCCTCCAGAATAACCGCCGAATCCTGATAATATGTATCTTCCAGCAGAGCGGTGTAGCCTATAAAATCCCCGGCACTGTGCAGGTTCATGATGTATTCTTTTCCCTCTTCATTCGTTTTATAACATTTTACTTTACCCTTCGACAGGTAATACAGAAACCGGGGTTTTTTGCTTTCGTGGTAAAGTATTTGTTTTCGCTCATAGCTTTCGACATCATATCGTTCAGACATTTGCTGAATGAGGCCGACATTTTTCACATCTTTCAGGAATTTCGTTAAGCCGGTAGTAGTAGCATCATAAATATTATTTGATATGGCCGATTTCTTTAACCGGATTTCCACTGCATTCAACAGTTCGATATCTTCAAAGGGTTTTGTGATATAGTCATCTGCCCCCATTTCCATGCCTTTACGAAAGTCGCTTCTTTCTGTTTTTGCTGTCAGAAAGATAAAGGGGATATGTTGTGTTTCGGAATTTTTCCTCAGTAAATGAAGCACTCCATATCCATCCAGTTCAGGCATCATGATATCACATACGATAATGGATGGTTTTTCTTTTAATGCGATCTCAACACCTGATTTGCCGTTCTCTGCCATAAAAGTTTTATAACCGGCCAGGTCGAGAATTTCGGCCGTATTCTCACGAATATCTTTATTATCATCGATTACGAGAATGGAATTTATCATTTTAAAATTTATTTAATTGGAATCGAAACAGTTACCCTGGTCCCCATTCCCAACCTGCTTTCAAGCTCGATGTCTCCCGTCCAGGAGTTCAATATATTTTTTAACAATATGCAGTCCCAGCCCGGTTCCCTGAATATTTACAACATTTTTACCACGGAAAAATGAAGAAAACAAATGCTCCTGATCTTCTTCTGAAATCCCGATCCCTTCATCTGCTATTGAAATACGGATGCAGGAATCTTCTGCTGTGGCGGTCAAAAATATAGTTTTTGATTCATCTGAAAACTTGATCGCATTGGAAATCAGGTTAAAAAGAATATTTCTGAGAAGATTTTTATCACTCGTAATCAAAAACATACCGGATATATTGCAGGATATCTGCTGGCCCTTTTTTAACGACCCTTTCATTTCCTCGATCGTATTTTCGATTAATTCCTCCAGATCGAATTCATGAAAATGGGTTCCTATTTTACCTTCATCCAGTTTACCCATGGAAAGAAAGTCTTCCAGCAGGTTATTCAAATGTTTTACTGAATTTTTTATCTTATCTACGTGCCTTGACCTTTTTTCCTGGTCTTCCGTAGTAGTATATTTATCAACCAGCGAAGCCGAAGATAATACCGTACTGAGGGGAGTTCTGAATTCATGGGAAGCCATGGATACGAACCGGCTTTTGATTTCATTTAACTCCTTTTCCTTGTCGAGGGCCTCATTTAATTCTATCTGCGATTTTTCCAGCTTTTGAAGGGCTTCTTTGAGAATGATGGTTCTTTGCTCCACTTTTGCTTCCAGATCGATATTTAAATTTCGCATATCATCTGTGAGTTTTTCCAATTCATATTGTTGTGAGAGCATGTTCTGTTCGATCAGTTTGCGTTGTGTAATGTCAATAATGAAGGCAATAACATATCGTTCGTTATTCTGAATATACGTACTCAGACTGACCTCAACAGGAAAATTACTTCCGTCTTTTTTTTGCCCGTGCAGATCGCGGTTATGGCCCATGACCCTGTTTCTTGGATCATGATAAAATCCATCTCTTAGCTTAACATGGCTTTTGGCGTATTTGGCGGGTACTATTATTTCGATTTTTTGACCCTTCAGTTCGTTTGCCTCATAGCCAAACATGCGGCCGGCGGAAGGGTTGACGAGAAAAATATTCCCTTTACTGTCCGTTACGATCATACCCTCCGTAGCATTTTCAAATAGCGACCTGATATGCACAATTTCAAACTCCATTCGGGAAACTGTATTTTAATCGAATGTACGGATGTTTTATGTTTGCAGTAACCGCTCTTCAATGCGTATGGCCTTTGGAAATAATAACTTCGTTTCAAGATATTTATGCTGTATCAGATTATCGTTAAACGCACTTAATTTCCGGTATAGCAATTTATGGGTAGTGCAGGCTTTTTCGGGAAAAGTAAATTCGTTCGTGAGATCCTTCAGTTGGTTTGCCAGTTTTTCAATCTCAATATGTTCGGAATGAATATTGTTCAATGGTTTGCGAAGTGTACGGACAAACAGGCTGCCATAAGCTTCTTTGCGTTTGTAAGCATCCGCCATCTGCCTGATATAAGGAAAAATAATTTCTTCCTCATGCTTGCTGTGGATGAGTAACAAGGAGGATAATTTGTCAAATGCTTCGGCTACTTTATTTATTTCGGGCAATTTCCGTTCATGACCAATGGCAAAGGCTGAGAGTTCCTGCCGGAGAACGGTTATCGTTTGAAATATATAGGCATGGTGAATATTAAGAATATAGTTAATCAGAAAATGAAGATCCCAGTCTTCAAAGGGAAGATTATTGGGAACGACAATTGTCCTGGTAGCCCAAACCAATTCATCAATCAGTTCCTGGTAATCAATATTTCTTTGTATACAGCTATCCATTAATGAAATCTGGCCGCCACAGCAAAAATTGATGTGGTGCTTTTTAAAAACTTCCCCTGTACGGTAGTCCCTTTCAACAATATCTGCAATTGAACCGCTAAAATCCTGGGCCATCAACTTTGTTTTAAATGATCATCCTTGCCTGCCCAAATATAATTTCGGGCAACCTGCTTTTACATGACTTTAATCATGTGCCGACCTTTCAATTGTCATGTCGCCCATTCAGGTCTCAGAATATATTTGGCTTTTAAATCTATTGTATGATGGAATCAGGCTACGAAACGGCTCCTAAAACGGATCAGGATTTCGATCGGAACTTCAGGCCGAAAGGGGCAGTCGCCTTTTTTGTACTGCTGATTTTGCTGGGTATGATCATCTGGTTCGGAATTTATTTTTTAATGCTTTCCAGAATTTAAAACACATTCTATGTCGCCAATAGATCCATATGAGAAAAAGATCATCATGATTACAGGGGCTGTTCTTTCCCTGTTTATTTTTTCCATCTTATATGCCAGAAATAAGAACAATGATCTTCCGGAGTGTCTTCCATTCAATAAAGCTTACCTGGAGCCCAAAATCACCAAACTGGATGATAAAACCTATCAGGTATATGCGGTAGCTCAAATGTGGCAGTTTCAGCCGGCTCAGATCGAAGTGCCTGTTGGCAGCGAAGTAGATTTTTTTGTTACATCCAAAGACCTGGTTCACGGATTCCATATCAACGATAAGGACGTAAATATGATGGCCATCTATGGTAATATCAACAAAACAACGGTGAAGTTTGAGAAAGCCGGTATATATAAAATTGTATGCCACGAATATTGTGGCGTCGGCCATCAGTCCATGCAGGCTGAAGTGATTGTGAATGAACCTTCCAAAAACTAACCTCCCGAAATATAAGATCATGCAAATTTCAAAATCTCTCAGACGGCTGATTTACTGGGAACTGGGTATTCCGCTGACTTTATTAACCATCGGTATTTATCATGGGCTCATGCAGACCATCTACCGGGCAGGCGTCATACATCAGTCTTCTTTTGCACACCTGGACTATTATCAGGGACTCACTTTGCATGGTGTGATCAACGCGGTTGTTCTGACTTCTTTTTTTGCCGTGGCATTTGGCCATGCGACGATTGCTTACTATTTTAAAAAGGAACCGCATAAATGGGTAGCCTGGTTAAGCTTTTGGCTGATGACCATCGGAACGGTGATGGCGGCCTGGGCGATGCTATCCGGAAAGGCATCCGTTTTGTATACTTTTTATCCTCCGCTGAAAGCACATCCATTGTTTTATCTGGGCGCCGCTTTGCTGCTCGTTGGTTCCTGGATTCCGCTTTTTAGCTGGGCCAGCATGTATGTTAGCTGGAAAAAAGAAAATCCGCAGGTTAAAACGCCGCTGGCCGTTATTGGAACGCTGGTCAATTTTACAATCTGGTTCGTTTGTACATTGGCAGTCGCATATGAAGTGTTGGTACTATTACTTCCCTGGGCCATGGGCTGGAAAGCGACGGTGAACGTAACGCTGGCCCGTACCTTATTCTGGTTTTTTGGTCATGCGCTGGTATACTTCTGGTTATTGCCGGCCTATACGATGTACTATACGATGCTGCCCAAACTGGCGGGTGGTAAATTGTTTTCGGATCTCGCCGGACGAATTTCACTTTTTCTTTTTCTGCTTTTTTCAGTGCCGGTCGGTGTGCATCACCAGTTCAGTGATCCCTCCATTCCAAGAGGCATCAAGATGTTTCAGGGCCTTCTTACATTCGGTGTAGCGATTCCAAGTTTTATAACTGCTTTTACACTCGCCGCTTCTTTGGAATATGCCGGTAAGAAACGCGGCTCCAAAGGACTGCTGGGTTTCTTTGGCAAATTGCCTTATCTGGATCCAAACAAATATCTTTTTGCCTATCTGATTTGCTGGGTTGATTCTTTTTATTTTCGGCGGACTCACGGGCATCGTAAATGCATCCGGCCAGCTCAATGCGGTGGTGCATAATACAGCCTGGCTGCCTGGCCATTTTCATATGACGGTGGCGGGTCCTGTTTTCCTGAGTATCATTGGTATGAGTTTATACATGTACAGTGGTATCGCCGGTAAAAAAATATTTCTTCCCAGGGTAAATGTGATCATACCCTATCTATGGGTGATTGGTATTCTGATATTTTCCACCGGCCTTTCCTGGGGTGGTTTAATTGGAGAACCGAGAAGAACGAATCTCGGTATGTCGTATCTCAATCCCAAAAACGAGTTGTTTACACCGGAATGGGTACCCACTACGATGCTGGCATTGTGCGGCGGTATCATCATGACCTTTGCCGCGTTACTTTTCTTCATTGTGTTTTTCGGAACCATGTTCAGCAAAAAAACGCAGGCAGGAGGGCTGGACCTTCCGGTTTCAGAAGCATTGCATGATGAAAAACGAATTCCATTATTTGACACGTTCAGGCCATGGCTGGTCATCATGGGTATCATTATTTTGCTCGCCTATATTCCCGCTTTTTATAGTGCCAGTAAAAATCCCGGGCCGGGCGCACCAGCCTTTACGCCAGATAATCCGGTCCCCGTTCAGCCAGTCACAAAATCTAATATTTATAACCAGTGATCAATTACCTGTTTGTTTTTAAATGAAATCCCGAACAACGATATATCTATTTGTGATTGCAGTGATTGTTGTCCCTCTGAGTGTATTTGGAATTACGCAATGGTATGAAACACATGTTCAGCGCCTGCCTGTGTTAGGCCCGGAAAATCATACTATAAGTTCTTTCCGTTTTAAAGACCAGACAGGCCATTTTATTGACAACCAAATGTGGAAGGGAAAAATAGTTGTTGCGGATTTTTTCTTTACCAGTTGTCCTGCCGTTTGTCCGAAAGTCGCCTACCAGTTAAAAAGGGTGCAGGCTTATGCGGATAAAAATATTCTGATCAGTTCATTTACCGTTGATCCGGAAAGAGATAGTGTGGCGAAATTAAAAATATATGCCGATCGTATGGGCATCGGGTCGAACTGGCATTTGTTAACGGGTGAAAAAATCAGTTTGTACCGGTTTGCGAGAAAGGATTTAATGATCGTAGCAACCGATGGCGATGGAGGGCCGGCGGATTTTATTCACAGTGAAAGCCTGGTACTCATTGATCCCCTGGGAAGGATCAGGGGATATTACAGAGGAACGGATGAAGGTGAAGTGAACGGGCTTATTCATGATATCGACAAGTTGAAAATTGAATTTAAATTATAAATCTGTACGAGCTGATGAAAAAGAAATTAGTTATCTCAATCCTGGCTCTTTTCACAATAACCTGTGTTTTTTCCATTCCACCTGTGGACGATGGAAAGCTGATCTTTCACGAGCCGGTGTGCCAGCTGTCATAACGTGAATAAAGTTATTGTGGGCCCGGCCCTGGCAGGCGTAAGCGAAAGACACCCTGAAGACTGGATTGTAAAATTTGTTCACTCGTCTCAAACTGTTATTAAAGGTGGCGATAAAGCAGCTGTTGATCTGTATGAGAAGTTTAATAAGGTTCCGATGCCGGATCATCCCGACCTGAGCACCGACAATATCAAGAGTATATTAGCCTATATCAAATCGGAAACAAAAAAACCTTCGGAGGCCGCCAGTTTCCGGCCCGAAAAACTGCGTCCGGCTTATACTCCTATTTTGATCACAAACTGGGAGTTCTTCGCGGGTTATATGGTTTTGGTATTAATGCTTGCAGCCGCTATGATTCTCCTGGTAAGGGTAAAAGAAATTCAGCGAAAAGATGTTTAGCGCCCTTTGCGTCCGGCAAAGTCAGACTGTTCTGACATTGATCATGATGTAAATCATTTGCTCTAATCCTTTCAACTGTTATATTTGTACTGTGAAATTGTTTACTGCCATATTATTCATTGCTTTTGCAGCTTTTATTTTCAAGCCGGTCGCAGGCACGATGCGAATGGCAGACAAAATGGAATGCGGTAAAAAGTCCGCCTGCGAAAAACACCGGGACGGTCCTGCTAAGAAGGATTGTGGCAATAGCGGATGCAATATGCTATCCTGCTCCTTATGCAGCTATTACATGCCGATATCTGCTGAGATAAATATTGTAGTAGTGCCCGGTATAAAGGAAGAGTTCATTTCTTTTAATGATCACAGGCTGTATTTTACTTCTTCAGACTGCTGGCATCCGCCAAAACAGGCAATGTTTTACACCGCCTGATTTTATCGTTTCATTATTATTTCATTTTACTTAATATTTATATTATGAATAAGATTATTTTTTCTATGCTTGCCATAGCCATGCTTTCTTCAACCGCTGTATTTGCGGGAGGAGGAAAGGATAAAAAACCTGCCACCGCCAAATCATGTGACAAAGGATGTCCGAAAACAAAGGATTGCAGCAAAACGGCTATCTGTCCTGTTATGCCGGGTTGTGTTTGTCATTAATCAGGTTTTATAAAAGAAGAAACCCACCAGTACGGTGGGTTTCTTTTTGTATTGATAACATAGGGTATGATTATGTTGGTTGATCATTCAATATTTTTATTTTCATAACTGTTGCAATACTCAGTGCTCTCTGTTTGGCCAGCTTCTGCTTTTTCTCCCTCGAAATGACTGATCAACGGTTGAATTAAACAGTGCCGTCCACCTGTCAAAGTGCTGAACGGTCAAACCTGCGATCATTATGAATTCTCTGATGTATCATCATGGGATTACCGGCATAGGTTCCTGTGTAGAAAAGAGTATTTTCCCAAAATGAATACATGACTGGCAGATGCTTTTCCCAATTCACTTTTATTGAAGTGGTGAAAATATAGCCGATTACCGGATCTTCGATTACCTGTTGTAAAAATGATCAATCAGGAATTTAATATCATCAATAGTTTCTATTTCTTTTTTCATCTTTTTAAATTTTCCGGTACAGACTACAGGTCTTTCCGGCTAAATTTTCTCAATGAGAACCAGGTGGGTATGAATATCCAAGCAATCATGACCAGCAGGGCGATGATGAAACCTGTACCCGAGCCAAAAGAATCCCTGAATATGGCGCCGCTATATCCCATCAGCGCCGAGATATCCATTTTGAGCAAGATAAGAATTCTGCCCAGATCGATCGGATTCAGGCCACTCATCACGACCATGGCTTTTTCCATCGGATAATCCTGAAACTGAAAAAGTATAAACAAAGCCAGTCCGTCAAAGAGTAAAGAAAAATACAACCAGAACAGAATGGATACCCCGATGCCCTTGGCTTTATCGCGGGTCAGGACGGCGGCCAGCATGGCAATAGAAACAAATATGATCGTCAACAACACGGCCATGGCAATCATGATGAATCCGGTCGCGGTTGGCGAATAGAGCAGTATCGGGATGCCGACACCAGCTAAAATGGACATGGACAGGGATCCGCTCAGACCTGCAAAAAGACTGATCCATATTTTTTTTCTTTTCAAAGGCTGGCTGACCAGCAATTCGATGAACTCTGAGCTATTATAAATATAGATCGTTGAAAAAATAATGGAAACCAGGGGAACAATGATCAGTACCAGGTTCAGTAGACTCAATAATCCCTTGGTTGCATTATCATCCAGATTAAAAACACTGAAGGAAATGAGCAGGAGGAACAGCGTATATGCCGATACGATCTTATTCCTCAGTATATCTGCAATCACATATTTGATGATCTTGTTCATGATCAGGTTTTTTAACATGACGGAGGCGATCGCTTTTGATAATTTTATTTCTCCGGTGTCCGTTCTGAGATCGTCCAGTGATTTATGGAATATCAGTTTTCCCTCCTGCATATAGATCACCTGGGTAATCAGATCGTCCAGGTCGCTCAAAATATGCGAGGTAATCAGAATCAGTTTGCCTTTTTGTTTTTCCTTTACGATTTTTTCTTTTAATATTTCTGATGCGACCGGATCGAGTCCCGCCGTCGGTTCATCCAGTATCAGTACATCGGGGTTGAAAAGAAAGGCCAGGGTGGCACTTACTTTTTGCCGTGGTGCCACCGGAAAGGGTTCTCATTCTTTTGTCGAGTATTTTATCAAGACCGAATGATACCAGCAGTTCTTCATCCAGGAGTTCTGATCCGGTTTTATGCCGGATATCTTTCATCATGGAGAATCACCTGCCGGATGGTCATGTTTTCAGGATACTTGCCGGTTTGCGGCATATAGCCGATATGTTCCCTGTAAAGCCAGTCGTGCAGTATATTTTTCCCATTAAACGTGATGAAGCCGCTGTTCGGTACCACCATGCCCAATATGCTTTTTATAAGCGTGGTTTTTCCGCTGCCATTGGGACCAATCAAGGCAATGCACTCACCCCGCGGTGCATGTTGCGGATACATTGTCCAGCGCTTTGAGCTGTCCGAATTGTTTGGAGACATTGCTGGCGATGATCATAGTTGAATGGGTTTCATAAATGGATAATCATCTTTCAGATTTTCGGGCGTCAGGCTGGGCATTATTTTTTCAGTTTTATCCAGCAGGGTAGTCATAAAACTCCTGAACAGCATCATGGCGGATGGATTTTTTTCCACGACCATGGAAAACAGGCTTACCGGATGGAAAGCAATATCTCCCACATGATCTTTATTGAGATCATATCCTTCATATTTATCCCAGTAATTGTGATTAAAGGAATTCAGGACAAGCACGCCGTTTGTTGCGATATCAAAAGTGTTGGAGAGAAAATTATTCCGGGTGACATGAACATCCATGCAGCTGGCCTGAATTTTCATGGCCCATCCGTTGCGCTTAAACAGGTTTCCTTCAATCTGAATCCGGCTGGCGCCTTCCATATAAATACCTGCCGTATTATTTGCTGAATTGGTTTCCGCTGATATAACTGTCTGAAATCTCTTTTAACAAAAGACCATAAGACCCGTCGCCCCAGTTATCTTCAAACCGATTATTCAGCATCTTTACGCCGTGGGTAAACATGACGGATACACCAGCGCCATTATTTCTGAAAATGTTCGACACATAATCGTCATGGTGAGAAAACATAAAGTGTAAACCATACCGCAGGTTGTTGTTCAGAGACATTTAATTCAATCATGGAGTTGGTGACAAACTCGAAGTAAATACCGTCGCGGTGACCGGAGATATGATTCTTCCGGATCAGCAGGCTATCGCATTTCCAGCAGTGGATGCCATTCCCGCTTTGTTGTTCAGATTTCGCATACGCCTTGATGTCATTGTTTTCTATCCGGCAATTTATTCCTGCCTGAACATAGATTCCAAAAAAATGCATCTTCCAGGATATTGTCAGTAACGGCCACATCGCGGCATTATAAATTTTTATGCCGGCAATATCATCCATACTGGAAACACCGGAGTGTATGATTTTGAATCCACGGACGGTTATGTGATTTGATCTCAGCGAAAGGATTTCATATTGGTGTTCACCATCCAAAACGGGGAACTGAGACCGATCAGGGTAAGTGGTTTGTTGATCATTATATTTTTTTCTTTGTATAATCCGGGTTCTACCAGAGATGGTATCGCCGGCGACGGAAGCAAGAACCGCCTGCACGGATGGATTTGTATTTTTGAGCTGTCCCGACTTTCAGAACACCTGCGCTGCGACAGCTAGACAGGGTAGAAAGAAATAATATGAAGGAGCAGGCATTTCATGGTCTGTTAATTTCAGTCCAGTTACATAACGGATCCCGGAAATTCCTGTTTTACTTTATTCAGACTCTTCCATACTGTTAAACACAGTATACTGACCTCCCATGGGCGCCCTGAGATTTTCACATTTCAAAACGAATGCAATATGGGACGGGATCAGGGCATGGGGTTCAGAGAAACTGCTGAAATATATTTCCTGGATGCCGTTTGATTTCCGGACTGCTCTTTTAGAAATGAAATGGCGCATTGGGGATCGTCGAATTTGAATATTTTTCCTTTTTCGGTGATGATCTCTGCGCCAAACCGGATATCACTGATGGTCATCTTACAGAATTGACAATTGTCTTTACCTGGATTGAGCGGAACCGGATGCGACTGCAGGAGTTTAACAGCAGGGACACAAATAGAATATGCCAGAACCGAAACGGGAATGTAGTTTTACTGATGACTTTATGGATCTCGCAGCATACCATTCGCGACATACGACAAACAGCAGTATGATCCCCACACCACGAAAATCCATCCGCCAATATCCGGAATCGAATAGGCGCCGAAATTGAGCAGCTGTTTGAATCCGATCAGCGGCGGTTGATAGGACATGCCCGGAACAATGATGGCGGCATCCGGATTCAAGTTGTGACCATAATTGTATTCCCATTTCCAGAAGTCGGCCATGGCGATAATACCAAAACATGACAAATAAAATGAAAGCGATCGTTGATCAGTTTTCTTTTTCCGATATCCCGGCAATGATAAACAGCAAAGAAAAAAAACAAATGATATAGGGCAGGATGGTAAATTCAAAAAATCGCCCGCATGAATGGTCTTCATCCCGATATAATGGTTTAGTCCATTGATAATATCGACATTACCGGCAATTTTATTTGCGATAAATCAGCATCACCAGGCCCTCCGGATATTGCGGAGCGGATAATTGTATTTGCCAGATCGGGAAGAACAGAATGGTAAACAGCGAAATGCCGCTCAATATGAAAAGCATCCTGCCCGATATACTTATCTGATTATTTTTCATAAAAAAAATTCAAATATTTATTGCTTGGCCGCTGGAGGTAAAAAAACCCCATCCACGACATAGATCATCCCGTTTGATGCAGGGATCGAGGTAATCACATGAACGGAATTGTTCAGTGTTATTTTACCATCTTTCACCTGAACCGTTACATTGTCGCCATTGACCATTCCTAATTTTTGGCCGTCCGGTAAAACTTTCCGGTTTTAATGCGGAAAGTGTAACGTGATATTGAAGCACATTACGCAGGTCTTCTTTTTTCTCGATCTTTCATGAGACCATCCACAGTTCCGGCCGGCAATTTGGCAAATGCTTCATTGGTTGGCGCAAATACGGTAAATGGTCCGGCATTGGAAAGTGCAGGTAACCAGATCGGCCTGTTTTAGGGCGGCTACCAGCGTCGTATGATCTTTCGAGGAGACAGCACTTTAACGACGTCTTTTTGTGGATTCATTGTCCTGTACATTTTCCTGACCACCAGCTGGTGCGGTTGACTCGGCAGATTTCAAAGGAGCAGATCTGAACCGGCGGATTGATTGCAGGAAAAGACAATGAAAGAAAGAGTGTGAAATAGAGTTAAGGAGTTAGTATATTTACTACAGTGAAGCGTGTTGATTTGAATGGATTCACTAATATATTTTTCACAAGCGTTGAATCATTCGGAGGTAAATTTTTACCCGTGCTGAATAAAAGGGCGGTATTGCTTTCTTTTGGCGAAACCCTTACATAACCCTGCATTTCCTGATGCAGCGCGCTGCAAAAATCTGTACAGTAAAAAGGATACATGCCCGGGTTTTTCAGGTGTCCATTTAAGCGTCTGGGTTTCTCCCGGCATAACCAGTAGTTCGCCGGTCAATGCACCTTTGATGGCAAATCCATGCGGCACATCCCAATCCTGTTCCAGGTTGGTGACATGCCAGTATACTTCGTCGCCCATTTTGATTCCTTCAATATTATCGGGTGAAAAATGAGAACGGATCGCCGTTATATAAATATCCACACGGTTGCCTTTTCTGACGACTTTTGTTTCGGCTTCTCCTTTGGATACAAAAGCATTTGTATTTTCTTCCAGTTTATAAAACTTCACCGAATTATTTCTAATAACATCGGCTGCAACGGCCTGTGCATAATGCGGTTCGCCTATGGTTGGAAAATCAAGGATCAGTTGCATTTTTTCACCCGTGATATCAAATATCTGGGCAGCTCTGGGCCAGTTCCGGACCGGTGGGCAGATAACGGTCTTTTGTGATTTTATTATAAACAATCAGGTATTTTGCATTGGGATTTTTTGTATCGCCGCCGGGAATACAAAGATGGCCGGGAGAATAAAAAGTTGGCTGGCGGTCCACCACTTTCAGATCTTTGATATTCCATTTCACAACTTCTGAAGAAACAAACATGGTGGTATATCCGAATTCCCTTTCCGTCAAATTCGGTATGCAATGGTCCGAGTCCCGGTTTTTTTACTTCACCATATAAAGCGGATTCATATTTCACAACAGGTATACCATCGTAGTCTCCGATAAAGTCTTTGTTGTTGATGGCTGTCATGAGTTTTGTAAAACTGAAAACAGGAATCAGTGCGGCTAATTTTCCACTTCCGACAATATATTCTCCTGTTGGATCCACATCACAACCATGCGGCGATTTCGGGCAGGGAATAAAATAACATATATCTTTCAGGATTTTTGTATCCAGCACAATCACTTCTGTTCTCATTTCTGAAGTAGCCGTATGGGTTTTTTCATCGTATATATTATGAACATATTTTACGGTTGTTTTTCTCCCTTGCCGGCTTTTACATATTCTTCTGCTTTTTTCCAGTTAACGGCCATGATAAAATCCTTGTCTCTCTGGGAAGCATTTACTTCCAGCAGGGTGTTGGCCTGTTCTGTATTATAACAGGAGAAAAAGAACCAGCCATGTGATTTTTCCTTTCCGGAATGGCTAAGGTCAAAATTCACTCCGGGGCACCTCAATTGAAAGGCGATGTTCATGGCGCCGGAAGTTTTATCCACACTGATAAAACTGATCGTTCCTTTGAAATTCTTTTTATAGGAATTAATGGGAACATCTCCATTTACATTATCAGGCGGAACGCTGAATCGTGTACCCGGCTACAACATATTCGGTATTTTCTGTAATAAAAGGGGAGGAGTGATTTCCTGCGCTGTTGGGCAATTCGATGATTTCGGCTGTGTGAAAAGTTTTCAGGTCAACCCTGGCTACCCTCGGTGTATTATTGGCATTGGCAAATATCCATCTGCCGTCAATTTCGCCATTGGTCTGTGAAAGATCTTCGTGATGAAGGTCATCCCAGGGAACAAACCCATGAGAGGTATTCAGCATGGGTTTTGTTTCCTCACTATATCCATAGCCTTTTTCCGGATCGACTGAAAATACCGGAATCACCCTGAGCAGACGACCGGATGGAAGTCCATAAACACTCATTTGTCCACTAAATCCACCGGAAACAAAATTGTAAAACTCGTCATATTTGCCGGGCGCCACATAGGCTTTTGCGGCTGCATCTCCCGATACAGCATTACCTGCGTTTTTTGGTTTGCAGGATTGAAATCCAAAAGCCAGTGCGCATAATAGCCGACTGCAGATAACAGCGTACTAGTTAAAATTTTTCATATTTTGATACTTTACTTTTGAAAAAATTCTGATTCTTTATTTTACTCCGTCATTTTTACGCATAAACTCATAAATATTCCTGGCGTCATCATCTGTTAAATTCTGGTTGGGCATGCGAACAAGACAGAGTTCGAGCATGGCCTGTGCCTTGGGATCCTTGTCGATCATGACATCCGGGTTGGTTGCGAAATTCATGATCCATTCTGCTGTATGCCGGCTGGTGACGCCTTTCCAACCCGGGCCCACCAGTTTCTCATCTGTTAATTTGTGACAGGCACTGCATTTTAACGTATATACTTTAAACCTGCATCGGCTTTGGCAACATCCAGGGTGGCGGTTACATCTACTTTCGAAAATTTGCCTTCTCCTCTTTTCTGGTCGTAGGAAGGATTTGCATCAGCTGGTTTTGACTGATCGGCAGAAGAAGCAGGTTGTTTGTTGTCGCCGGAATTATTTCCGCAGGCAATCGCAAACAAAGTCACCAGACTCAGGAAAAGAAATTTTTTCATAATGTGTTTTTTGTTGAATTGAAATCGTTAGTGCAAGATTAAGATCCGTTTACCGGCAGATTTATGCGTATAATCATAAAAGCGGGATAAAGGGATAAACCATACCGGCAGATGGCGGAATGATTCCAAAGATTAGACTGGAACCAATACCAGTAAAGGATTGAACGCAGGAAACCCCGGAAATATGATTTTAATCATGTATCGTGGTAAGATTCAGATCATAGAGGACCCACCGGGATCAGGATATTTTAGCGTAAATAAATCCGCATGATAGATATCGACACATTGCTGGCCTGGGGTGCTGTTTATAAAAAGTACGGGCCAGAGGAAATCATTTTTCAGGAAGAGGGTGAATGTCATTTTTATCATCAGCTGGTTTCCGGTTCGGTTCGCTGGACTAACTTTAAAGAGGATGGCGGTGAGTTCATTCAAAATATGATAAAACCAGGCGAAAGTTTTGGCGAGTTCCCATTATTTGATGGTTCGCCTTACGCCGCTACCGCAATAGCAAATAAAGAATCGGTTGTAATTCGTCTGCATATATCCAGCTTTCAGCAACTGCTGAAGCAAAGTCCTGAAATCTGTCTGGCATTTTTAAAATTACTTTCTGAAAGGATGAGATTTAAATTTCTGTTGTTGAAGGAGCTTGCCTGTTTCGGGCCGGAACACCGGATTTCGACCTTGTTCAGTTATTTAAAAAAATCAAACGGAAATATTTGTAAAGAAAATAACCGGATGGATCTCACCCGTCAGCAGATCGCCAATATGACCGGGCTGCGGGTTGAAACCGTAATCAGAAGTATCCGGCATATGAATGAAAATGGCCAGCTGGTGATTGAAAAAGGCAAGGTTTATTGCTGACCGTATGATTATACGCATAAATATTCCGGCTGTTTACCATTTCCTTTGTAAAAAAATTCCGTGCATTCGTCCCGCAAAAAATGGCTGCAGTTCTCTCTTTTTAATTTATGGCTGGTTGCTTTTTTAGGCGCAACCCTCCGATATAAAATTGCCTTTTACCTTCCATTTATTGATCAGCAGAATTTGCTTCACGGACATTCCCATTTTGCCTTTGCCGGATGGGTTACACAGGCACTGATGACCCTGCTGATCGGTTACCTGTCTGAAAAGACATCAAAAGATTATTTCCCCCGGTATCGCTGGATTCTTTATTTCAATGCCATCACGGCATATGGCATGCTGATCAGTTTTCCCATCCAGGGTTATGGCTCTGTTTCTATTTTCTTTTCCACCATGTCGGTGTTTGCGTCGTATTATTTTGCTATTATATTCTGGAAGGATCTGAACCGCTTACCTGTTCACTTTGTAAGCCATTCCTGGTTCAAGCTGGCCCTGCTGGGAAATGTGATTTCTTCTGCCGGTCCGTTTTCGCTGGCCTATATGATGGCCTCGCATAATATGCATCAGAACTGGTACCTGGCTTCCCTTTATTTTTACCTGCATTTCCAGTATAATATCTGGTTCTTTTTTTCCTGCATGGGTTTGCTCAGCTACCGGCTATCGGCGATGGGAATTTCTGAAGAAAGCCTCAAAAAAATATTCTATCTGTTTTGCCCTGGCTGCCCTGCCTACTTATTTTCTGTCGGTATTGTGGTGGCATATTCCTTTGTGGTTATATATTGTCGTTGTGCTGGCTGCTGTATGTCAACTGGCGGGCTGGGTACAATTCATATGGCTGGTTAAGAAGCAGGCCAGTCTCATAAAGAGCCATATCATGCTGTTTTCGCGCGTATTATTTATTTTTTTTGGCATTGCAGTCAGTATAAAATTAATCCTTCAGACTGCATCAGTCATACCCGCCATCAGCCACATGGCCTTTGGTTTTCGTCCTATTGTGATCGGATACCTGCACCTTATTCTGCTCGGCATCATTACGATTTTTATTCTTACCTACAGTTTCACGTTTGGTCAGATTCAGATAAATGCCGGTACAAAACGGGGCATCATCTTTTTTGTGACGGCCATTATCTTTAATGAACTGCTGTTGATGATACAGGGCGTTTCAGATCTTTCGTATACCGGTGTGGCCGGCATGCAATACTGGTTATTTGCTGCTGCCTGTTTGCTTCTGGGTGGAATAGAAATGATTGTTTATCATCAGTTTTTTTCAAAAGATGACCGCGATCATAAAATGCTGGAAAATCTGTAACGAATTTTGAAAAAAGAAATCAAATGGATAATACAGCCAGACAATCAATTGCGTCGTTGGTGCTCGAAAACCATCGGATCGTACCGGTTCTTGAAAAATACAATATTGACTTTTGTTGTCGCGGAAAGATGAACCTGGCAAGAAGCATGTAAGGACAAGGGAATTGAATTATCAAAGGTTTTAAAAGATATGGAAGCAGTGGGAACGGAGGAAACAGGTAAACAGATGCCATTTACTGATATGACGGAAACACAATTGGTGAATCATATTCTGACGACGCATCATTACTATGTAAAAAAGATGATGCCGGTGATTGCAGGCCATTTGGAAAAAGTCGCAAATAAACACGGTGATTCTTTTCCCTTCATGTTCCGCGTACAAGAGCTTTTCGGGATAATACATAAAGAAATGGATGCGCATATGAAGAAGGAAGAGACCATTTTATTTCCGAGGATCCTGGAAATAGAAAAAAACAGCAGACGGGAAAAGATGTTTCCGGCCGATTATATCAGCGGGCCGATTGCCATGATGGAGCACGAACATGAAAATGCCGGAGACATACTTTTCGAGATCAGGAGCCTTACGAATCAGTATACTGTACCGGCCGGAGCCTGCACGACATTTCGTTTAAGTTTGTCGGAACTCAAAGAATTTGAAGATGATTTGCACATGCATGTTCACCTGGAAAATAATATTTTGTTTCCAAAAGCCCTTCAATTTTGCCGGGCCGTTTTACCTCGTTTATGAGAAAGATTCTGTTTCTTCTACTGTTTTTGATATTTGGAATTTGTATTGCGGGTAAGTCCTGTCCGATCTGCGGCTGCGGCGGTGGAAATGTGTATATGGGATTACTCCCTGATTTTAAATATCAGTTTATCGGTCTAAGGTTTCATACTACGCAATATCATACCCAATTGATCAATGATCCATCTCAATTCAGCACCAATTATTACAATACGGTTGAACTCTGGGGCGGGGTGAGACTGGGGAAGAAAATTCAGTTACTTGCTTTCGTGCCATATTATATGAATAAACAAGTAGATGATGATGGTACTACCTATACACATGGCCTGGGAGATATTACCGTGATGGGTCAGTATCAGATTTTCAGCAGTTCAAAATATCTGGCTTCACATAAATTATTTACCCAGCAATTGTGGATCGGTGGCGGGATTAAACTCCCCACTGGACCGTTTGACTTAAACGTGCAGGACAGCAACACGACCGTAGCGGATATCAATGCACAAATCGGCACAGGCAGCGTGGATTTCCTGATCAATGGCATGTACAGTTTAAGTATCCGGAATTTCGGGGTTAGTCTGACGGCGAATTACAAATTGAATACCACGAACACAGAACAATATAAATATGGTAATAAATTTCAATCCAATCTGATCGCTTTTTATCAATTCACCGGAAAAGGACCTACCATAACACCCAATCTGGGGCTCGGTTATGAAAATGTTGCAATCAACCAGTTTTCAGGCAAGGGCGTACAATATACCGGAAGCCGGATCATGACGGCGATCGCCGGTGTTGAATTTGATTTCGGAAAAATCGGCGTGGGCATCAACGGACAGCTTCCCCTCGCTCAGAACTTTGCTGAAGGCCAGACAAAAATGAAATTCAACTCCATGATGCATGTCACTTATCAGTTCTGATCTTTAGTAATTCACTCCCGTTTTCATTTAGAGGTATTTGGTATACGATAGAAAACGTTTGATTTTCTTCGTTCTTTATCTGGTTACGTTAATTTTTGACGGATATCGCAGTGACCGTCCTGTTTTCGTCTCAAAATATCGATTGTTCGTCGTTTAGTTTAATGATTATCATGCTGAAAGAATACTTTAGCATTTCGATACCCGATAAGGGTTTCGTCTTTTGGTTTAACAAGGGTCGTTTTTTCTAATTCGACCCTTATTTTTTTAAACTGATTTCTTTTGTCCGGCAGTTGAAACAGGACGGATAGGTCATACTATTGACCTAAATGCATTCAGTGAAAACAATCACCCGGTGTAACGAAAACGGACAATCGAAAAAAACCTGTTAGTATAAGTCGCTGGTTCATATTAAAATATATTCAGGCATATGTTTGGCTGGTACATACATCATAAGATAAATACCAACCATGTTTAAGAATTATTTTAATACGGCCTGGCGAAATATTATCAGAAGTAAAGGTTATAGCGCCCTGAATATTTCGGGCCTTGCAACCGGTATGGCCGTTGCCTTGCTGATCGGATTATGGGTGCATAAAGAATATTCTTATGATAAATTCCTACCCGATTACCAGCAGGCATACCAGGTACGACGGAATTATCATGGTAATGGCGATACGGTTACATATGGTGGCAGTTCTCTGAAGTTATCGGATGCTTTGAGGAGCCAGATTCCGGAAATCGAGTATGTTGTAGAAACGGATAATTTTGGTCAGCATGGATTGGTGGCGGGCGAAACGAAACTCTATCTGGCCGGTGGACAAACCGCCAAAGATTTTCTCAAAATCTTTTCATTCCCTTTAGTGAAGGGAAACCCCAACACGGTTCTGCAGGATCCCTATTCCATCGTACTCACCGAGAACACGGCAAAGGCGCTGTTTGGTAATGAAGATCCGATAAATAAAACGGTTCGATTTGATAATAAAAATAATCTGAAAGTAACCGGTATTCTGAAAAACATACCGGCCAATTCCACTTTTCAGTTTAATTACCTGGTACCATTCAGTTATTATGAAGCCACCACTGAATTTGTACAAAGCGCCCGTCACCGCAATTTTGAATGGAACGCGTTCAACAATTTTATAAAATTAAAACCAGGCGTTTCTTTCGCACAGGTATCAGCAAAAATCAGGGACATTGAAAAAGCGGACAAGGATAATTTCATGTCCGTGAAAACAGACGTGATACTGCAGCCCATGCAAAACTGGCACCTGTATGGAAACTATGAGAAGGGGAAGGAAACCGGTGGCTTCATAGAATATGTGCGCATGTTCACCGTCATCGGCATATTGGTCCTGCTGATCGCCTGCATCAATTTTGTAAACCTGTCCACCGCGAGATCAGAAAAACGAGCAAAGGAAGTCGGTGTAAGAAAAACAATCGGCTCCCAAAAGAAGGATCTGATCATACAATTTCTGACAGAATCATTTTTGTTGACGCTGATAGCATTTATTCTTGTCTCTGGTTTTTGTTCAACTGGCATTGCCGGCCTTTAATAATCTGACGGATAGTAAAATCGAAATTCCTTATTCAAATCCTGTTTTCTGGCTGATCGTATTGGCTAGTATGGTAGTCACCGCGCTGGCAGCGGGCAGCAGACCGGCATTTTATCTTTCTTCTTTTAATCCTGTGTACGTGTTGAAAGGCGTAATACATGCGGGTAAATCTGCAACAGCCACCAGAAAAATATTGGTGGTGCTTCAATTCACTTGTTCCATTGCACTGATCGTAAGTACCTATATTATTTATCAGCAGATACAATATGCGAAGGACAGGCCGGCGGGGCTCAATATGAACCGGCTGATGATGACCGATATGAATGAGGAACTGAACAGGAATTATACGTCCATTAAAAATGAATTGTTGCAAAAGGGAATTGCAGAGTCTGTTACAACGGCAACCAGCGCTGCTACAAATTCCGGCTGGCACCGTGATGTGGACGACTGGCCTGGAAAAAAGCCGGGGGAAACGGTGGATATGGGAAGGATTGATGTTTCAGAAAATTATTTTAAAACACTGGGTATGATTTCAAAGAAGGCCGTGATTTCAATGGCAGTGCAGATACACTGAGTGCAATATTTAATGAGGCAGCCATAAAACTCCTGCGTCTGAAAGATCCCTTGAACCAAACCATCACCTATCTGGACACCCGGATGAGAATTGTGGGTATTGTGAAAGATGCTTTAACCGTATCACCCTTTGCACCTGCCGATCCAACCCTGTTTTTTTATGATCCGAACCCGCATGGCGTGATGATGTATCGTTTGTCTTCGGGGAAAAAAACATCTGATGCAGTTGCGCAGTTAACCGAAGTTTTTGGCAAATACAATGCTGCCTATCCTTTTACATATACATTCGCCGACGAAAGTTATGCGGCCAAATTCAACCTGGAATTACTGATTGGAAAATTAGCAGGATTATTCGCGGGACTTGCCATTTTCATTTCATGTCTTGGATTATTTGGTCTTGCGGCATATATAGCAGAACAACGCACAAAAGAAATTGGTATACGAAAAGTATTGGGGCTTCCGTATCGCAGGTATGGCTCCTACTTTCAAAAGAATTTATTGTGCTTATATTGATAAGCTGCTGTGATTGCTTCGCCCATAGCATTTTATTTTTTAAGCGGTTGGTTGCAGAAATATTCTTATCGCATTAGTATTGGTGCCTCTGTATTTTTTGGGCGGCTTTCACAGCCTTAGTTATTACACTTGTCACCATCAGTTTCCAGGCGATCAAAGCGGCGCTTGCAAACCCGGTAAGAAGCCTGCGTTCCGAATGAGCTACGACTATTCATCTTCCAATCCATATTCTTTTTTAAGAAAGGTGATCAGGCGGGTGGCATTTTCCAACTGCGGCTTTAAATAGTTGCTGGCATAAGAGCTTGTAATAACTCTGAAGTCAAATACTTTATTAAAAAATGTGCGAAGCTGCTTATTGTCCGCATTTAATTCGGGAGTCGTTTTGTGGGTAAATTTTCCATTTTTCATGTAAGCGGTATCTGAATACAGAGACATATCTGTTAATTCGTCCAGGCGCGAGAGGATGTCTTTGAAATAATCTCTGTAATAATTTGACTGACTGGATATGCCCTGAATATCGGTGTCATATTTTGACAGGCTGTCTGATACATGGTCCTTTTTTATGAGCCGGTAGTCCCCAGTGCTTTTCAGTTGCTGCAGCGTAGCATTGTTGCTGGTAAAGGAGACAGAGTTGTAAAAAGTATTCCAGGAAAGAAAATAAAAGTTTTTACGATTACTGTCCAGGGTCATATCGGCATGGCGCAAACGCAAAAAAATATCAATTTTACTCACCTGTACACTATCGAAATAAATGACGTATTTTAAGACAGCCGTGTCGTCCTTTACATTCCGGATAAAGCCCCGGATATACTCTTTTTCCTTTGCATGGTTTGTGATATGCTCACGTAAGTTTTCAGCCAGAAAACCCAGGGTAACGGCAAGGAAAATCATCAGGAATTCCAGAAAGTATTCTGTAAAGTGTTTCTTTTTATGCTGCAAATCAGTATGGTGATGTACTTCCATAATAAAGTGATTTCCTGTTCCTGCCGCCTGCCAGACCATATTAACATTTTCTTTGAAACATAGTCTCTGGTGTGACGTATATATTTAGTTTAACAAGTTATGAATAATCGTACAGCATTTGCCGCTTGTCTGCTCGCCGCCTGTATCCTGATTTCCGAAGGATGTAAAAAGACGGATCAGCCTGTAAAAATGGGCCAGGCATCCGATCCCGCCTGCGATCCCGTTCTTCTTTTTTCTACGCCCGCCGATTCTACTTTTATCGTCATGTTACGAAGCGCAGATAGTCAAACCGGCTCTGTACAGACCCTGGGTGAGGCGACGACCTCTGTTAACAATATTTTAAATCGTTATGCGATCCGGCAGAACCAGCGGGTTGCCATACTGAACAACATTCATTCAGGATTTATTGCCCGATTGTCTCAAAATCAGGCGCTGGCATTGAAGCAGGACAATGATGTCGAACTGGTAGAGCAGGACAGGGTAATCAAGCTGGACAAAGGCTGCTTCGAATTGGTTTCTCCGTCCAGCGTGCAATGGGGCGCCAAACGAACAGGCGTCGGCGATGGAACCGGAAAACGGGTTTGGATCGTTGATACCGGTGTGGAAACCGATCATCCCGATCTGAATGTGGATACCATACTGAGTAAATGTTTTGTGAGTGGTGAGACTTCGGTGGAAGATAACAATGGTCATGGCACCCATGTGGCGGGCATCATAGGTGCTTTAAATAATTCCTTCGGTGTAGTGGGTGTTGCTTCGGGTGTAAAAATTATTGCTCTGAAGGCATTGAACGACGAAGGAGAGGGGAGTACCAGCCAGCTGATCAGGGCGCTGAATTATGTAGCGCAGAATGCAAAAGCCGGAGAAGTTGTTAATATGAGTCTGGGCACTGACACCATTTCTCCTGCTCTTGATAATGCTGTTCTCACGCTGGCAAATAATGGAATTTTATTTGCTATTGCTGCCGGTAATGATTCAAAAAAAGCCGATCTTTTCTCGCCAGGCAGGGTCAATCATCCCAATGTCTTTACAGTTTCTGCCATTGACAGTCTGGGAAGGTTTGCCTCTTTTTCAAATTTCGGGAATGATGTGGTAGACTATGCCGCTCCCGGAGTTCGAATTGTTTCCACTTATATTCATGGCCAGTATGCGCGGCTCAGCGGTACTTCCATGGCCGCGCCCCATGTAGCCGGTATACTGGTTGTTGCAGGAAAAAATATCCATTCCAGCGGTGTTGCACTCAATGATCCGGACGGAGTAGCTGACAATATCGCCTCATATTAGTACCGCTGCACAAAAGTTATTTAGTCAGCAATTCAACATCATTTACTTTGGTGGGAAACCACACCATCATTTCTCCCGTTCCCCGGTTCGCCCAGCTATAGTAGGGGATTGCAGTAAAGGATTGCTTTACTGTAGAAATATCTTCTTCATTTTTTATTATAACCGCTGAAGCTTCGGATTTCAATACCACTACGCCATTTAATAAATCTGCTTTATACTCGTTCGTAAAAGGTGTATTTGTGTTGAGGATGATATTGCTGGTTTTGCCAAAATTGTCCACCCATTCGGCGCAATAAATCAGCGGACCGCGTTGCAGAGCCATTTTACCGAAGTCATCGGGAACTTTTGGGTTAGCAACAATTTTCCTGATTTCCATGGGAAGGATCATTTCCACCTGATCATTTTTCTTCCAGGTTCTTTTTATAGAAACATAACCTTTTTCGATGGTATAATCAATGGACTGGCCATTCACTTTTATTACGGGTTTCGCATTTGAATTATTTTCGAATTGATAAAGTGTTGAAGGAATGGCTTCATTCCTGGCCCATCCGGGAATGCGCAAAAGCAGATTAAATGAACTGGCGGATGCCGGGTTGATGATAAATGATAATTCACCATCCCAGGGATAATTATTTTTTTGAATGATCTCTGTTTTTTTACCTGCAATCATCAGATCTGCGTGGCTGCTGATGAAAAGATTGACATACAGATTGTCCGCGTTTTGAGCATATATGTATCCCGGAACAGAAGGGATAAATCTGGCCAGGTTTGTAGGGCAGCAGGAGCATTCAAACCATCCGGAGCGTGATACTTCGACGGATGGATCCCGGAAACTGTTTTTGATCTGCATGGCATTCGTATAAAAGAATGATTTGCCATCGAGCCCTACACCTGATATCAGGCCATTATATAATGATTTTTCCAGAACGTCTATATATTTTGCGTCACCGTGTAATAAGAACATGCGCTCGTTCCAATAAACCAACGCAATGGCGGCACAGGTCTCATTGTATGCTGTCGCGTTGGGCAGTTCGTAATTGATCCCGTATCGTTCACCATCTCCAATCGCACCCACACCGCCCTGCACATACATTTTCTTGTCCACTACATTGTTCCAGATTTTATCAATAGCGCGCAGCAGGCTGTCGTCTCCCGTTAATGCGGCTACATCAGCGACGGCAGCATAGAGGTATCCGGCACGAACGGCATGTCCTTCTGCTTCTTCCTGGTCCACCACCGGAATATTATCCTGCCAGTAGGCGCCGTTTTTCCAAAGATCTTTACTGGTGGAATCATATCCTTTGAAATGGCCACGTTCTTCGATAAAAAATTTAGCTGTGTACAGATATTCTTTTTTGCCTGTGATCCGGTATAATTTTACAAGCCCCATTTCTACGATTTCATGTCCGGGAGCAACATGTTTTTTATCCGGTCCGAACACGGAACAAACCAGATCGGCATTCTTTAATGCTATATTTAATAAGCTGGTTTTTTTGGTTGCCTGGTAGTGCGCTGCGGCGGCTTCGTATAAATGTCCGGCATTGTATAATTCATGACTCAACTCTCTTTCTTTTTCCCATCTTTCTTTTCCGGACCAGCTATGCGTTTCATTTGGATTGATTGTTCTCGCTGTATACAGATACCCATCGGGTTCTTGTGCCTTGCCGATAATTGTTATTAGTGAATCAACATATCTGTCCAGCAACGGATCCGGATATTCGGCTAAAGAATAAGAGGCGCCTTCAATGGTTTTATAAATATCAGTGTCATCAAAAGGGTATTTCGTGCAAAATTTCCCTTTTCTCTGTGCCGCCATTACAAAATTTTTTACGCGGCCTGTACTTTCACAGCGGGCAAACGATGTAGGTATGGTGACCTTCCGGTTTATTTCCATTCTGGGAAGCCAGAACTGATCATTGAGTTTTACCTGTGTAAATAAAACCGATTGAATCGGATAGTCTTTTTGCTGTCCATAGGCAGGTTTTAAATTGCAGCACAGGAACAGAAAAATACATACGGTGAAAGAAATTCTGATTTTATTCATGATATCAAATTTCAAAAAATAATTGAAACAACTTCATGATCATCGTTCTTATCTGACAGCAACTGGTGCAGGAGAGCATCTGATCAGTCCGGGCCCTTTTTTTGTAAAATCAAGCCGGACCAGATTGTACACACTGAACGTGCTGTCTCCCTCAGTAATATTCATATTCACATCAACCGGAACATTTTCAAATACCTGTACTTTGCCTGTAACGGGCCATCTGATTTCTATTTTTTTAATAACAGTGGCCTGTCCGATACCAATATGCTGTCGCAGGGGATTAGCTCCAAAGCTTCCACCGGAATTTACGTCCCTGTACACGGAACGAAGGGAGTCATTTTCTTTAAAAGTTACCTTTATTCTCGCGCCGATGGCCGCTTTATTGGAAACCGTTCCATGCAATGAGAGATTGATCCAGTGATTGTTATTTTGTCCCAGGATTCAGATACAATGAATTTGCATAGGCATCACCTGCATACGCTCCGCCCATTTTGATAAAGATATCTTCATTGCCATCATTGTCCAGATCAGCAAAAGATACGGCATGTCCTTTTTGTAAATTGCCTACCCTTGCCGACGTGGTCACATCCAGAAAACGTTTGCCATTTAAATTTTTGAACATTTTGTTTGGTACGACTGATTTCAGCCCCGGGTTCCCGGTACCCAGGTAAAAATCCAGATAACCATCATTATCGATATCGCCAAAATTCGAACCCATCGCAAAGGCTATTTTGTTTAAACCCACTTTAGCGGATACATTTTCAAATGTTCCGTCGTGATTGTTTCTGAACAAAATAATTTTTCCGTCATTGCCCTCCGGTAATTGCAGGGCTTCGGCACCGGCGTAATAGGCAAGAGACTTGCTGAATTCATATCCGCAAACAAGAATATCGGGCCAGCCGTCGTTGTCATAATCCCAAAACCAGGTAGGAAAACTGCGGTCTAAATTCCTGGATACGCCGGATTTTTCACTCACATCCATAAACTTCACAATCCCGTCTTTACCCGTCACATTTTTCAGTAATATTTTCTTACGGTCGAATGAAGAAATAAAAATATCTGTCAGCCCGTCATTATCATAATCGGCCGACGTAACGCCTTTTACATAGGCGGTTATGGCGCAGCCGGCCCTGACGGCGGTTTCAGTAAACGTTCCGTTCTTATTATTGATGTATAATTCACAGGGATTGGCTTCACCGCCGGGCGAGGTTTCATTTCCAATAAATACATCCAGCCATCCATCGTTATTGAAGTCTGCCCAGGTAGCCGTTTGCGTAGGATGAAATGAAAGCAGCCCGCTTTCTTTTGTAACGTCCGTGAAAGTGCCATCACCGTTATTCCTCAGCAAAGAATTTGGCTCGTTCCCAAACCTGCCTTTCCATCCTCCCCGAAGTACGAAAATATCTTTGAAGCCATCATTATTGTAATCGGTTTGCATGATGTTCAATCCGCCGGGCAGGAATCCAAGGCCTGATGAATCAGATATATCTGTAAACGTTCCGTTTGCATTATTCCTGTAATAATGCATGTGATCCGAGAGCGACCATGTGCTTAGAACAATATCCGGATAACCATCATTATTAAAATCATCCACAATAACTCCGCCGGACATCGTTTGCTCAGTCAGGCCCAGGTTGGGAGCCACATTCACGAATGGTTTTACCAGATGCATGGAATCGTCGTCACTTACTTTTAAAAGATATTGTGGCGGTACGTCCTGCGGGTATCCTCCGGCGGTCATATACGCAATATTCAAAAGCCATCTGGACTCAAGGTCATTGCGGTCGTTTGCCAGTATTGTTTTGTAAATTTCTATTGCTTTTTCAGAACCTGTTTTATCCAGATGCACACCGGCTTTTGATATGGGGAAAATACAGGATTCGGCGCCGTGATTTTGTATGCAATTCATTCTCTCACCCATTCTCTGATAAGTCAAAGCCATATCTTTCATCAGGGATAACCGCTGATCAAAATTGCCCGGGGGTATCCGGTGAAGCAGATTCTGATATATATCCAATGCTTTTTGCTCCTGACCCAAATTCAGGAATGCACCTGCTTTAGTATAGAGTGCTTTCATCTGCACTTCCTGATCGGATGACGCATTCAGGATGGAATCACAGGATTGGATGACTGCTTCGGGCGCAAAGACATTCGCCCCGTTATGGCTATATTTTTCTACTGATTTTAACAGATCGATCATCGCCTGATTGGGGAGTGGTTTCCGCCTGCAGGAAGCAAAAAAAACAGACAAACAGAGGAAGATTTGGCAGGTTATCCTGATGCTCTTATGCATAATTGAACAATATAGAACAATATGATTGCAATTTAATAAATGCGTTTACGCGACAACAGGGCCATAACAATGTGGTCATTATTTCAGTTCCAAAACGACCACAGAAAATGGCGGCAGTTTCAAAGAAAGTTTGTTCCCTTTAATCATTGCTCCCTGAAATGATTCAGGATGTATTTTACCGGGATTTTCAAAACTGTTGTAATCCTGAATTTTATCAGAATGAAGAATTCGCCCTGTCACAGTTCTCTGGGTACCGGAACCCAGATCAATGGTCAGTTCCTGTTCCTGGTGGGCATCCATATTTACCAGTGAAATATGTACCGTTCCGGTGCTGTCCTTAGACGCAGACGCAGAAACAGCCTTTATACTTTTTCCGCCGAAAGTATAGTTGCTGCTTGTTATTGTAAGTGGCAGCATCAGGGCACCCTGATGTACATTGTACATTTCCATGACATGATACGTGGGCGTCAATACCATTTTTTCTTCTTTGGTCAGTATCACTGCCTGTAAAACATTTACACACTGGGCAAGATTCGCCATTCTGACGCGGTCACAATGATTATTAAAAATGTTAAGGGTGAGACCGGCAATCATGGCATCCCTCATAGTATTCTGCTGATACAGCGACGATCCGTCAGCACCCGGATCGGTATCATACCACCCGCCCCATTCATCTACCACCAGTCCTACTTTTTTTTCCGGATCATATTTATCCATCACTTCAATGTTTCCCGAAACCATTTTTTCCATCTTGTAAGCCTGCTCCAAAGTTGAAAAATATTCTGACTCGGAAAAATCGGTGCTGGATCCTTTTTTACTCCAGTCAATGACTGAGTAATGATGAATGGAAATGCCTTCAATCAATTTCATGGGTATTTCCCGCATCAGGGCTTCGGTCCATTTAAAATCTTCTGTACCCGGTCCAACGGCTATCCGATACAGCCCTTCGCTGTTGCCGTAGCTGGTTATAAGGGTTGCGTATTGTTTGTATAAGTTAATATAGTATTCAACAGACATGTGACCACCGCAGTCCCAGGATTCGTTTCCGATTCCCCAGTATTTGACGTTCCATGGGGTGGCCCTTCCGTTTTGCATGCGCAAATCGGTCAGTTTACTTTTGCCATTTGCATGATTGGCATATTGTACCCAATCTTCTGCTTCCTGAACCGTACCACCTCCCACATTGAGCGCCACATAAGGATCGGCGTGCAGGGTTTCACATAAATTCAAAAATTCATTCGTGCCAAATCCATTGTTCTCCCGAACATTACCCCAGGAAACATTTTCAGTGGCGGGCCTTTTGTCCTTCGGGCCGATACCGTTTTTCCAGTGATAATGATCGGCATAACAACCACCGGGCCACCTCAGTACGGGGATTTTTAATTTTTTGAGGGCATTTATGATATCCAGCCGGACCCCCTCCTGGTTAGCAATCATTTTATTGCCCTCACCCACATAGAATCCACCATAAATACAACGCCCCAGATCTTCCGCAAAATGTCCATATATGTTTTTATTGATCCTGTCTTTTGCAGCTTCCGGATTCAGCTGTATCATATTCTGAGCATACAATGAGGACGACAGAAAAAAAACTGCAATTAGAATAATTTTATTTTTAATCATGATGCTGGTTTTAAAATGCGGGCCAACGGGTGGTAACTGATGAAGTAAAAAATGGAAAGGAATGATCTCTTCATGTCATGATTAGTCTTTAAACAGCAATGGCGCGAAATGGTATAAATTATTGCGCCATACCGGCCAGGTATGACCACCGGGGTATTCATAATACGTGTACTTTATGCCGATATCATCAAATCTTCCCAGCATGATCTGGCAGTTCTTATAGGCGATATCTTCCTTTCCGCCCATGGCGATCCAAAATAATTTCAGATGATCATTTACCATCGAAACATTCGCCTTCATAAAATCATACTGAGCCTCTGCAATGTTTCGTTGCATCGGCTGGATCCAGCCTGAACTAAAAACACCCAGATAAGAAAACTGGTCCGTATTTTTTATGCCGGTGTAAAGTGTATGTATGCCCCCCATGGACAATCCGGCCAGCGCCCGGTTCGAAGCACCCGGTTTTGCCCGGTAATTCTTCTCCAGAAAAGGAATCAGCGTATGCTTTAATTCCGATTCAAATAATTGGAGGGCCGATTCGTCGAATGGAGAAACACCCATATTAGCATCCGGCATAACCACGATCATGGGTACCGCATTTTTTGAAGCGATCAGGTTATCCAGTATCAGGTCTGTTTTCCCCTGGGTCGCCCATCCTCTTTCATCCTCACCCCCTCCATGTAAAATATAGAGAACCGGATAAGAAGTACTGATATTCGAATCATAACCTGGTGGAGTGTAAAGATAAAACTGACGCCAGCTATAGGTGACCCTTGAATAATATTTCTTCACTCGTAAATCACCATGGGGAACATCACGTATGGCATAATAACCTCCGCCTGCAAAGGGAATCTCAATTCCACTGGCCATCCTTCCCATTCCATAAAAGCTCTCGCTGGAAGGGTCTGCGATCGCTACGTCGTCAATAAGAATCGAATAGTAGTGAAACCCTTCGCTGACCGAATCGGTAGTTACTGTCCAGTACCCGCTGGTATCTTTTGACATGTCATATTTCCTTACAAGATCCACCTGCACTTTTTTTGCATCGGGTGCTTTCAGACTAAAGATGACGCGGTTATCAGCAAGGATCTGCGGATATTTAGCGTTGCGAACATTCGTTGCTGCGGTTGCGCCAACAACCGGATACGCTGAAAACGTAGAAGTATCTACCGCTTTAAAGATTAACTGGGAGAACATATACAAGCCATTTTTCCATACTTTGAAATCATGTACGCCCGGTTCGATATAGTAAATATGAGGTACATGATTTTTTTGTAAATAATCATGTGTCCTTCTACTGAAGATGATGAGACCGTCATTGGCTCCGCAGGAAATAAACAGCAGTGATATCTTTTCCCTGGCTGCTCCCGGATCCGGTACAAGTTCTTCCGGCGTTTTTGTGTTGGGTGCAGCGGAAAACGCCCCGATCCAGGCAAACTTATCCAGATTACCCAAACCAAAATTCAAAGACTGTCCGCCACCCATGGAAAGTCCTGCGATCGCACGGTGTTCCCTGTCTGTATAAACGGAATAATTCTTTTGTATATATGGAATCAGATCGTTCAGCAGATCTTTCTCAAAGACAGTAAATGCTTTTACTTTGGCGCTGTCGAAAATATTTCCCACGGCACGATCGTCTTTCATCGCTCTTCCATTGGGTATCACCACAATCATAGGTTCAATCTTATTTTTCGAATACAGATTGTCCAGAATAACCTGCGGTGAGCCGTTGTTCAGCCATTCTTTTTCATCACCGCCAATACCATGCAGCAGGTAGAGCACCGGATATTTTTTGCTTTTTGAATATCCGGGCGGCAGATAAATCAGGGATCTTCGTTGGTTTCCGACCGTTTTTGAGAAATAATGGATCGTATCAATTGTTCCGTGGGTTATATCCATGCGCAGCGTATCAAAACCAGGCGGAGCATGCTGAATAATATTCTGACTGGCCGCCGGCGAAACCAGCGTTACCGTGAAAATAAAAATCGCAATGAACGGTTTCATGTTGGATGTATTAAAAATAGCCGATGCCGGTTGGTTATTTAATAACAGTTACTTTCAACTGTGTAAACGAATGAGGAGGAAAACTGCAGGTGAGCCTGTTTTTCCCGGTTTCGATTTGTTTGATTACCGGAACATATTGTGCCTGTTTTTCAATACTGAATGGCTCGTCAAGAGATTCCGCAGTTACAACGCTTACCTCGCCCTTTCCCTTAAAAGATCCGGAAGTATTGATCACCTCAGCCGAGATGACTTTATTTTGATGACGGTTAATGACATTGATATACACCGATCCGTTTTCTTTTGAGTATACGGTGGTCACGTCCAGAAAGGGAATTCCTTTATACAATTCCGTATTAAATGTGTCGCATTCCACGTGGGTATCGATCGTGTTACCCAGACAGTTATTGGAAAAGAGTTTGAACGTATAAAACAAAGGTGATTTATACGTTCCTTTTTTATTGTCATTTGATAGCAAAGAAGTAAGAATTGTAAAATTTGCCATTTTCACTATGTCGGCATGGCGTATAAACGAATTCAGACACTGTGCAACCGGAAGAACATTTCTGAAACTTCTGCCAAAAGATCCCCATTCATCTACAGAAATATAAACAGGATTTTTAAAACCCTTCATGGCTCTGGCAATGTCAATCTGGTCGGCGGTTAATTTGATCCTGTTCTCGAAGATCATAGCACTCTGACCCATAAATGAATAATAATCGGCCGCATTTTCCCAATAGCTATGAATGGAAATATATTTGATCATGCTCCCGAGCCCGGCAAGTACTTTGCGATTCCACTCCAGCCATTGACCAGTACTTTCATACCAGGAGGATCCCGAAGCGACAAATTCCAGGGAAGGATCCACCGATTTGATGGCTTTTGCAGCTTCGGTTGCGATTTTGACATAGTCATCAGCATCTTTATGACCCAGTTCCCAGGGCGCCCCGTCAACTTCGTTGCCCAGGTCCCAGATTTTAATGTCATAAGGTTTCTCATGGCCGTATTTAATACGTAAATCCGAATAATAAGTTCCTTTTTTAAACCGGCAATACTCAACCCAGTTCACTGCATCCTGAATGGTGCCAAGTCCGAGATTCACGCAGACTATATTCTCGCTGCCAATCGTCCGGTTCAGTTCAACCCATTCATCGGTTCCCACATGATTGTTTTCTGGTCCGCCCCAGGCAAGGTTTATACGGTGGGGACGTAAGTCTTTTGGCCCGATGCCGTCCTGCCAGTTATAACCCATCACAAAATTTCCGCCGGGCCATCGCATATTGGTGATTTTAAGTTCCTTCATGGCATCGATATAATCTTTCCGGAAACCATTTGCATCCGCAAGAGGTGAAGAAGGATCGTATAATGTGCCATACAACGTATTAAAATCCGCGGTATCTGGCAAACCTACCCTGGCACCATTCAGGTGAATGGGCTCCATAAATACACCGTATATCTTTGGATCAATGTCAGCAATTGATCGCTCCGGATCAATTTTGATAATGGCAACTTCCTCGCTTTTTAAATTTTGGGCGTAAACCGGATATTGAAAAAAACAGAGAAGGCAGAGGATAATAAATAACTGTTGAATGACTCCCGGGAAAAGTCCGCTCCGGACGTGGTTTTTTAGTTGTTCAGAAGATATAATATACATAAAGTCGGTTTTAAGAGCAATAAAAAATCACCGTCCTGATAATAAATGTCATAAATACAGTTAAAAATAGTATTTTTAATAATGCGGCTGATTTAAATATTTATTTTTGATTGGCTTTATCGGGGTATCGAAAATGCGTTACCATGGACCTGAAGAAACTTGCCAAGGAGCTGAACGTATCCTTTTCCACTGTCTCTAAAGCATTGCGTGACAGCCATGAGATCAGCGATGTTACGAAACGCAGAGTGAATGAGAAGGCTAAAGAATTCAACTATCAGGTCAATCCGCTGGCAAGCAATTTTAGAAAACAAAAAACCAGAACGGTCGCACTGGTTATTCCGGAAATAGTAAATGATTTCTTCGGTCCGGTGATCAATGGTATTGAATCAATAGCACATCAGAAGGGATATCATGTATTGGTTTATCTGACGCATGAAGACATGCAGAAGGAGGTGTCAACATTCGCGTACCTGAAAAACGGGCGGGTGGATGGCATTATGTTGTCTCTGTCAGAGCAGACCGATGATGTAAGCCATATTAAGGAACTAAAAGAAAACGGAATCCCCCTGATTTTATTCGACAGAATTTCAGATCAACTGGAAGTTCCTACGGTCACAACCGATAATTTCAGGGGTGGGGTTGAAGCTACCGAACAGCTGATCAAAAAGGGATGTAAAAATATTGCTTTCCTGTCCATTTCAAAAAGAGCTTCGGTAAGTGTGGGAAGAATGAACGGATATCTGGATGCCTTGAGAAAGAATTCACCGTCGTGTCCCGACAATATGATTGTATGCTGTGACGGAACTGATGAGCATAATAAAGATATGATCAGGGAACTGTTAACCCGGAAAAACAGACCGGACGGCATATTTGCTTCGGTAGAGTCGCTGGCTGTTTCTGCTTATGAAGTCTGCAGGGAACTAAAATTAAATATTCCAAAACAAGTGAAAATTATTGCTTTTTCCAACTCCTACATGGCCGCTCTGCTGAATCCACCTCTTTCGGCAATTACCCAGCCGGCATACGAAATGGGACGCGAAGCGGCATTAACCCTGATTTATTTGATTGAGAAAAAAAATAATCTCCTTCGGCCTCAAAATATAGAAATAAAATCAGAACTTATTGTCAGAGGATCTACCAAATAGATTGATAGTCGTTCTCATAGTGTTTGATTAACTTGGGCAAAAATTATTCATTATTAAAAAGAAAGGAAATCCCCGCTTAGAGCGGTTCAACCATTATCTGTTCGGATTCCTCGTCATTGTAAAGGGAATAGAAAAGTCCGAACATTTTAGTGAACATCCGTTCATATGCCTGTCACTTTTTATAATTGGAGGATTCATCCTGTTTGCCAACGCCAGACATCATTTTTTTGAAAAGCATTTCAGGGATTTTCACGTTATTCTTTTTCTTAGTGAGGGTCTCGTGCTTGCGGGCGTTAGTTATTATTATTTTTCTGAAGGTAGGAAAGGACTTCCCTATGCCTATTTGTTGGCTGCGGTTCTCTATTTTGTTGCGGCTTTGATCAAATACAAAAAGAAATCAGGAGCGGATATTGCAAGCACTAAAAAAGCAGAAGTTATTAGTACTGAAGAAGAAGTAGCACAGTCTGTCGCCGAAACGGGTGAATAAATTCCTCTGCACTTACACGTCAACAATTTTCTTCCCAAATGGCATTAATGCCAATTCAATCATTTGAAAATGCTTTCTTCCAAATGGTAAACCGATGATCGTAATGCAAAGAAAGAATCCAAAAAAGAGATGGGATAGAGCAATCCAGATCCCGCCGCAAAAAATCCAGATAATATTTGCAAAAGTCTGTAGGCAGCCCCCGGTTGAATTGTTATACACCACTTTTCTTCCAAAAGGCCATAACATGAAATCCGCCAGTTTAAAACATTGCAGTCCAAATGGAATGCCAATGATGGTGCAGCATAATACGATGCCGCCAACTACATAACCAATGGCGGAAATCAATCCACCAAAAACTATCCAGATCAGGTTCCCAAGGAGGTTCAAAATAGATTTAGTTTATATGAAGCGTTCAGGATGCTGCTAATGTAGATCTTTCCCCGTCAATTCCTACTCTTCGGATTGTTTATAATTTGATAAAAAACGATCAAGGGATAAAGGTCCTGAACCAATCACTATAAAAAGAATCAGTAAGGCCATCACCAAAATGGACAACCAGAGCTCCGCATTAAAAAAAGGATTCAAAATATTTACAAAAAAAATAGCCCCAAAGACGATGGGTAATAGAAGTATGGCCGCTAATCTGGTGAACAGTCCCAAAAAAATCATCGTCCCTCCAACCAGTTGCACGTACGTCGTATAATAGATAATGGCACTGATCAGATCCTCCGATTGATTGATGAGTTTATTTTCGATGATGAGATCGCGGATATAACCGGCATGGATAAAATACACATATCCTTTTACAACGAGTAAAAGTCCTACCAGCATACGTATAATATCCAGCATTTTTGGGTGATGTGCATCTCCCCAGTTTCTGAATTTACTAAACCTGTTCATGTCTGATATTTTTTGATTGACTATTTCAATATCAGTACGGGCTTTGGGATACCCCGGTAAAGGGCTTCTGAAATGCTTTTGTGCGTTAACGAGTATAAGAAGCTGTGCCTGCCGGGCAACGCGACAACCAGATCAGCCGGATGTTCGTTTAAAAAATGAAGAATCCCGTTTAAAATGTTTTTATTATTTGCGTAATAAACTTCATGACGGAAGTTTTTTAAGTGACCATGCAGCTTGTTTTCGTATTGCTTAAATGCTTCGTCCCGAAGCGGGAAATTTTCTTTGGTAGCGACGTGTAATATCATTAGCTCTTTGTCAAACCATCGTGCTGATTTTGTTCCAAATTTTTCCAGTCTTTCTAAAAGACCGACCGCTTGCAGATCAACCGGAACCAATACTTTCTGAATGGATTGAAGCGTACAAATGGATGGGACGATTAAAACGTTTACCGGGCTGACCTTTGCGATTTCGACGATCCGGGATGAAATAAAGCTATTATCAGAATGACTGAAATGATCACTACCCAATACAATCAGATCCACTTTCTCGCTTTCCAGGATATCTATAATAGATCGGAGCAGGGGTTCTTCGCTGGTGGCGATAGAAACTTTTACACCCGGGTCCGACTGATCTGTGAATTCCTGGCGCTGGTGCCGGAGCATTTCCATTTCATTCTTTCTGCGCTCCTGGCAGACATCTGCATACTCTGTTGTCAGTAATGCGTTTTCATAAAAGGAGCTGTAAAATGATTTTAGTAATATGATGTGATCGTATTCAAAATTCCTGCTCCATGCCAGCGCAAATTCCGAGGCATTGTCCGATGTGCTTGTGAAGTCAACGGGAACTAGTAGCGTTTTCATATTTCACATTATTATTGGATGTGATTTTTTCGGTTTTGAGGTTTTCCGACATTCTCTTTACAACTTTAATAGACTGGTTTATTTTTGTTTTATGAATACCCAGGGCCGCCTGATCATACATTTCCAATATCCATGGATTCAGTTTCTTTTGTAAGAGCCGGCCTTCTTTTGTAATATAAATCAGGTTATTGCGGCGGTCATCTGCATCCACTTTTCTGCTAACCATATTTCTTTTCACCAGATTATCTACGAGGTATGTCATGCTGGATTTGTCCTTGATTACAATGTCGGCAATTTCCTGCTGATTAATTCCGTCTTTATTCCACAGGCAGGCCATGATTTCGATCATTTCAAAACTGATGTCGATTTTATGCTCTTTTATTTTAGCCTGGATATACTGACGCAAAAAATTCCGCATCTCAATCAGGCATCTTCCCAGCTCACGGGCCAGTTCGGCAGTATTACTTGTGTCCTTCTCCATGTTCAGCGATTTCTTACTATAAAGTTAAGACATTGATAGTATGATATCAAACTAATATCTATGCAAAACCGGCCTTTTAAGCGAGCCCCCAGTCCAACCAAAGAACTTCTTAACAATAATAACTGATTAACATTTTAATCAGGAGGAATAATCTATATTAACAGACTCCCCTTAATAACAGGCAGTATGAAAATCACCATTCTCACGTATGGATCTGCGGGTGACGTTGTCCCCTATATTTCGCTGGCGCTCGGGCTCATGGAAAGAAATCACGAAGTTATTCTGGCTGCTCCCCGGAATTTTGAGACCCAGGTAAAATCTATGGGTATTCATTACAAGCCGCTTCCGGGAGACACGCAGGCTACGCTGGAATCAAAGGAAGGAATGCAATGGATGGCGACCGGCAATACAAAATTATTTTTTAAGGAACTCAATGCGATTGCATCCAAAAACCAATATGAAATGCAACGTGATAGTGTGGCCGCGTGCAGCGATGCCCAACTGATCATCGCAGGCACTTTAATGCTTTTTTACGCAACGAATATATCCGAAAAGTTTAAGATCCCGATGGTGATTGCCATTGTTAATCCGGTTTGTACGCCAACCGGCGAATTCCCGCACCTGTTTATTTCACAAAAACCACTGCCCTTCCGATTCCTGAATAAATTAACGCACAAACTGGTAAATAAGGAATTTCAAAAAAGCAGGATAACAGCAATCAATGAATGGCGGAAAAACCTGGGCCTGGGTCCGGAGACAAGAAATATCTATAAAAGGCTAGACCAGCTGAAAATACCGGTTATCCATGGATACAGTCCATATCTTTTGCCGAAGCCAAGGGATTGGGGTCCTCATATTTCAGTAACCGGTATCTGGAAAGCCGATAAAAAATATTTTCCGGTTCAATCGCAACCGGAGGATCTGATCGAATGGTTAAAAGCCGGTTCTGCGCCTATCTATTTTGGTTTTGGCAGTATGCCGGTTTTGAATCCGAAGGAGGTTCAGAATATGGTGTATGAAATCTGCAGGGAGACAGGAGTGAGGGCGATCATCAATGCAGGCTGGTCAAATTTTGAGGGCAAGACCAATCATCCGGATGACCCGGTGTATTTTATAAAATATACCGATCTCGAATGGCTTTTTCCACAGTGCAGTATGATCGTCCATCATGGTGGCGTGGGAACAACGCATTTAAGTCTGGAGTCTGGTATCCCAACCATTATATGTTCTATATTCTGGGACAACCCCTTATGGGGTGAACGGCTGAAAGTCCTGGATGTGGGCGCGCATATCCGTTTTAAAGATCTTGACAAAGAAAAACTGATCCAGGCCATACGGCAACTCCGCCTGGAGGATAAAAAAAAGAAGGCAGTTGACATCGGTAAAAGGGTAAGGGAAGAAAAAGGTCTACAGTCTGCAGTGGATCTGGTCGAAAAATATTTGTCTTCTGCGCCGGTTTACAGCTGACAGGTTGGCGTATGCCGGAATCGCTGGCACAATTTTTTAATGTTTTGTCTAAACATTACGAGTTGAAAGACCTGACTATAGATAATCCGGAAGCATATAAAATATTATCCAATGGATCGTATTCTTCTGCCGGTTCCTCTTTATCTGCAAGCGGTCGCTTAAAATTCAAAAGGCGAAAAATTCATTTGTGGATATTTATAGCGGGGCGCCTCCTTTCATTATCAGCAGCTTTGGCACTGATGATTTATTCAGTATCATGGGCATCAGACGGATTATGGGATATCGCGACTATTATGTTTATTGCCGGAATGATTTTATTGATTCCATTTATTTTATTTGTAAGAAAAATAAAGGAAATAAAGAAATTGAAGAAATACTCAAAGAAAAGTAGCGCCATCATTGGATGGCGCCATTCAGGGTAATGTGCTCCCGTCACTGTTTTTTTGTTTTGTGAATACTGCGGTTTACGATAGTCAGGTCTTCTCCGGACAGTTGGGTCCACCAATCCTCCGTCACATCATTAAGGGTATATTCGCTGTCTGTAATATAGTTCCCATCGGGGCCCACATCATAGTAAAGATTATTAAGTGTATCCAATACTGCATTGACTGATTTGAGTTCTATGAATTGTTTCCTGCTCTCAATAGTCTTGTTCATTTTTTCTTCTAAAAATGCAACTCTCTCCTGCAGCTCTAACACCTTGTCATCTTTACGGGATGTGATTAAAATGGCGATTACCATCAGAAATAAAAACACAAGGATGAGAAACTGATAAAAGGTCATATTGTTTCGTCTTAAAATACGAAGTATCTAAGTTACATATTTACAATATCTTCTTCTTTGTTGAATGAGCCCCATGCAAGGCTTTCATTTTGACCGGATCAATTCTCATTTTGGCAGGGTTTCTTTAGGATAAATCAATGGTGGATTAAACCGGTCAATTCGTTCAAACACAGGCCACAACTGATCTGCACATGAATGGCTGCTGATGGTCGGTTTACTGGCACAGGTGTTGGATCCGGGTGTGAAAAGACAAGGGATGAAAGATTATTTTTATCGCGGCGGCAAAAAATTTACGCCTTTTCATATGTTGCTTTTATTTTATATCCTGATAGCCTTAGCGGGTGTGATGTACAGGATGCTGAAATGAGCCTGACATTCGGATACAGTTACCCGGGATTATTCCTATATTTAATAAACTGCTCGATGAATTTACCCGTTTCTCCCAGGTAGCACCATGAGGTCAAATTTCCGATTTTTACATCGAACGAAAAGATTCTGGAAAACACTTGGTCCTGGTCTTATCACAGGAGCCAGCGACGATGATCCTTCTGCGATTACTACTTTTTCACAAGCAGGTGCAAGTTATGGGCTGACTACTTTGTGGATGGCTCTGATAGCATATCCAATTCTTGCGATCATACAGGAAATGTGCGCACGTATTGGTATTGTATCCGGAAAAGGACTGACGAAAGTGGTTAGAAACCATTACCCTTCCTGGCTTTTATATACATTGATTCTTTTGACCTGTCCCGCTTTTCTATTGAATATCGGCGCTGATATCGCGATTTTAGGTGAAGCGGGTAACCTGTTATTCCCCCGCCTGCCTGCAATATATTGTTCGATTGGATTTACGTTGCTTTTGTTTTCATTCATTTTATTTCTCCCCTATAAGAAGCTGGTGCATATCATGAAATTTGTATGCCTGGTACTGTTGGTATACCTGGTGGTTCCATTTCTAACCCCCCAAAAAATAGAATTAATTTTTAGAAGCTCCCTGATTCCTTCTTTTCATTTGGATAAAGACTTTGTTTTAATTGTTATCGGATTGACAGGCGCCATCATTTCTCCGTATCTGTTTTTTTGGCAGGTCTCCTCTGAAGTGGAGCGAATAGATCCATCTGCACATGGTAAAAAAACAATCAGGCGATACACATTTCTCCTCATGAGAAAAGATATTCTTTCAGGTGCTTTTTTTGCTGTACTCATCATGTATTTTATTATTTTAACAACAGGCACCATTCTCCACGACCACGGCATTCGTAATATAAACAGCATTCGGGATGCAGCCATTGCATTAAAGCCACTCGCCGGAAACCTTTCATATCTGTTGTTTTCGATCGGAATCATCGGGACCGGCTTTTTGATTATACCGGTACTAAGTGCCACGATTTCATACATCATCATGGAAGCATTTGACTTCAAAGCCGGGCTCAGTAAGAAACCCGGGGAGGCAAAATTATTTTATTTTGTAATCGGTATATCCATGTGTTGTGGAATTGCCATGCACTGGCTTCGCATCAGTTCGGTAAAGGCACTTTTATTAACTACCGTCCTTTACGGAATTACAGCACCACTTTTAATTGGGATCATCCTTCACGTCGCCAATAACAGCAAAATCATGGGTCAATACCGGAATAACCGGATTTCCAATATATCGGGCGTCCTGATACTGCTGTTCATGTTAGCCAACCTTATTATACTGGGGTATTTTATGTTTATCCAATCCTCACATTAGGCGGGATGAGTTTATAAATGACCGGTGTAACAATACGTGACAACAGCGTTGAACTGATCAATCCTCCGATCAGCACAATCGCCAGCGGCGCAATCAACGGATTAGTGGATAGTGCGATCGGCATCAGTCCGCCAATGGCCGTCAGGGAGGTCAGTACGATGGGGAGAAAACGAACTTCACCCGCCTCGCGTATCGCAGATTCCAGATCCTTACCCTGACTGCGCAGCTGATTGGTAAAATCGACCAGTAGAATGGTGTTCTTCACTTCGATGCCCGCGAGTGCGATCAGCCCGATGATGGATACAAAGGATAGCGGATAGCCCGTGATCCATAATGCCATGGCAGCGCCCACGACACCGAGCGGAATAACGGAGAGTACGATCAGCGTGCTTTTGAATGTCCCGAATATCAGCACCAGCGCAGCGATGAAAAGAAAAACAGTTACAATGATGACGCTGGTGAATCCTCCAAAAGAGTCTTTACGTGATTCCACTTCTCCGCCCATTTCATACGTATATCCCGCAGGCAAAATCATTTTATCCATTTTATTGGTGACCTGCGTGATCAGCCGGTCTGTCAGGAATCCCTTCTTCACACTGGCTTTAACAGATACGACACGTTTTTTTTCCTGGTGATTAATCACCTGCGGAGAAGTCTGCAGTTTCAGCGCAGACACCTGGCCGACCGGAACGGCTACACCCTGTCCATTGTTTACATAGAGATTATTAAAAACATCGAGCGTGGGAATTTCTTCTTTGGTGCGCGTGAGTAAGATGGAATAGTCCTTATCGTCCTGATCCGTGTACTTACCCATATTCAAACCGGCCACGGCAAGCCTCACGGTCCTGTCAATATTTATAGTCTGTATTCCGAGCAGCTGGGCTTTTTCTTTATTAATATCTACTTTGATATCTGACTTGAGCTGATCCACCGGGTTGTCGATGTATATAGTACCGTCCGTGTTCTGCAGCATGTTTTCAACCCTTGCCGCCAGGCTGCGTAGTGTGTCCAGGTTATCGCCAAACACCCGCACTTCTACAGGCGCTACGACAGGCGGCCCCTGTTCAAAGTTTTTCACTTCTATTTTGGCGCCGGGGTAGGGCGTCCATTTTTTGCGCAGTGATTCGATGATCGCTATTTTTTTATCAGGTGCCGTGTGGTTGTCGAGCTGTACAAAAATCTGTGCATATTCCGACTTTTCATTTTCAGGCACTTCATTATAGTAGATGCGGGGATTTCCTTTGCCTATATTACTCGCGAAATAAGTGATGGCCGGCTCTTTTTTTAATTCCTCTTCTATATTTCTTGTGATGTTATCCGTGTACAGAATATTGGACTGCGGCGGTGCGGTTATATTGATTAAAAATTGTGGTTTTTCAGATGAAGGGAAGAGTGCGAATCCAATGATATTGAAAACATAGATCGAGAAACCAAATAATACGGCAGCTGTGGCAATCGTAAATACCGGGCGGTTCAGCGAGCGGTTCAGCAGGCGGGCATAACTACCGTGTATGATTTTTTTCAGGCCGCGCATAAAAATATTTCCCTCCGGTATCATATGATTTTTCAGTAGCCGGCTGGACAAAAATGGAATGATGGTAAGCGAGACCAGCATGGAAGCGAATACGGAGAGAATAACGGCCATCGGCAGACCGCGAATAAAATCTCCGGCGCCTTCAGGCATAAAGACCAGTGGCATAAATGAAATGATCAGCATAGCGGTACAACCGGCCACCGCCTTACCGATCTGTCCGGTGGCTTTCAGCGTTGCCTCCATACGGGTATGTCCTTCCAGCATCCAGCGTTCGATGTTTTCAACTACCACAATGCTGTCGTCTACCAATAATCCCAGCGCCACCACCAGTCCGACAATGCTGAGCTGGTTCAGGTTAAAACCGAAAAGATTCAGCAACACCAATCCGATGGAGAGGGAAAGTGGGATGGAGATCATAACGATCATGGCTGACCGAAAACCGAGGGGAAGAAGGGTGATGGCCACCAGCAGGATCGCGATAATGAAATCTTCTCCCAGGCTGCCCAGCCGGCGGTTTACATTATCTGCCTGGTCGAAGTTCTGCACCTGGTCAATATTGGACGGAAGCGTTTTTTTGAATTGAGCCAGCACAGGTTCATAACTCTCCTTGGTCCTGCTGATATTTTCCCCCTCTTTCTGCGCGGCAGTAATAAATATACACCGGTGGCCATTGAGCCGTGTTTTATACTTGGTGTCTTCAAAACCATAATACACTTTGGCTACGTCTTTCAGATAAATGTTTTTTCCGGAAGAAGATGAAACAATGGTATTCCTGATTTCATCTATTGACTGGAAGTTTCCGCTGGTCTTGATATTAAAACTTCTCTGGCCTGCAGAAATACTTCCTCCCGGAATATTGGCGATCTCACTTTGCAGACTTCCGGTTACTGCATTCAGGGGCAGGTGCATCTGCGCCATTTTTTCCAGGTCCAGTTCCACTCTTACCTGCGGATCCGGTATGCCATGAATTTCCACTTTTTTTAATGCGGGAAGTTTCTCCAGTTCATCCTGCAGTTTTTCCGCGTAGTATTTCATTTTCTCCCGGGATGCATTTTCAGAAACCAGCGCCACCTGGATGATATTTACATCGGAGGGCTGAAATTTATGCACGTCAATGCTCGTTATATCCGCCGGCAGTTCCGGCCGCTTGCTATTGACCACGCGTACGATTTCCTGGTACTTATTGTCCACATTGCTATTGTATTTATATTCCACGCGAATGGCCGCCACACCGTCGCCGATGGTAGTACGTATGCGCTTGATGTTTTCAAGCCCCCAGATTTCTTTTTCCAGTGGTTTCACTACCAGTTCTTCCATATCACCGGGGCTCGTACCGGGATATACAACCACGACGGTGAACGTGGGCGCGTGCATTTCAGGATCTTCCGAGCGGGACATATTCAAAAGCGTGGTAAGTCCCAGTACAATGATCATAATGAAAATGATCAGCGTGAACTGGTAGTTTTTAACGGCGTAGTTGGTGATTTTCATGATCGGAATCTTTATGGAATGATTTGAATGGCACTCTTGTCTGTGAGATAAGCGCTGCCGGACACGATGAGTAATTTTGATTTTTCCAGTCCCTGGCTGATGATCACATGATCTTTTTCAACGCCCGCAATCACCACTTTCGTTTTTTCCGCTGTTTTACTGTCGTTCGTAACAAATACAAATCCGGAACTCCCGTCGCCATCCATCAGGGCCTCATAAGGAACTGACCAGGTTTCGGATCCGGATTTTTCCATTGCCTGGTGACTGGCCTGTCATGATGACTCCGTTTCCAAACATGCCGGCAGCAATTTTTCCTTTTTGGTCTCCGTTCAGTGTGATGTCAATACTGAACAGACCGTTCGAAGGATCCACCGATTCGGATTTCCGGGTCACTTTGCCCGAAATGTTTTGCCTGCCCGGTGAAGAGATCATGATTTCTGCGGGGTTCCCGGTTTGGATCGCATTCCATTGCTCATCGGTTATACCTGCCCGTAAGATCCATTTTCCGGCACCGGCACCATTGGTTTGCAATACCGCATTGCCCGAATTCACGAGTTGTCCTTCATTGGCGAGCTTGCGCAAAACAAATCCATTGGCTTCGGCCCGGATTTCGGAATACTGCCTGTTGAACCGGGCCGTATTTAGTTGTTGCGCTGATCAGGTCCCGGGTTGTTTTTGCATTTTGAACCTGCTCGAGGGTGGCGACACTATCGTTGTACAGGTTGTTCAGCCGCTGCAGATCACGGCTGGCCTTCTCAAATGCGAGTTGTGACTGTTGCATACTGGCATCAATTTCCGTGAGGTTCAGCGTTGCGAGCAACTGGCCTTTTTTTATTGCATCTCCTTCTTTCACGAATATTTTACTGATGATGCCGGTTGTCTTAAAGGACATCATCACTTCGTCATCTGTGGTGAACTGCCCCGAGACAGGAATTTTTTCCAGCCCATTGTATTGTTTAACGGGAAGTACTTTCACCGGAATGGCGGTTGATTCTTTTTTCCTGAGTGGTTCTGTTCTCGCGGTGCAGGAGGCGATGGTGACAACGGTGGACAGAATGAGCAGATAAGATAATAGACGTTCCATATAAATTATTATTTATTGAGTGGATAAGTAGCTGCATTGCGTTCGGCATCCGCATAAGCAACCTGTACATTGGCGATCGCTACGGCCAGCTGAAGACGGGCATTCGTGAGTTGGGTCAGGGCATCCAGCAATTCGATGTACAAGAGCTGACCTGCCTTGTACACTTTAAACTGGTCGGCATAATATTTATCAGCAAGAGCAAGTTGTTTTTTTGCATTCTGGTAATCGGAGAGGGCGGTGTGTAAATTATTTACAGACTGAACCAGTTGCATTTTCAGTTGGGAAGAAGTCTCCTCGTAATTGGATTCTGCTTCCTGCTTTCCTACTGCTGCCTGCTGGATACGGGATTTGTGTAATCCGCCTGCAAATAAATTCATCTCCAGACTTACACCCCACACATAATATTGTGTTTTGTCATTGTATTTGAAATTGAAACCCTGTGAGCCGAGATCGAGATAGGTATTCAGTTTGGGAACGAGATAAGCGCTTTGCAGTTTGCGGTTTAACTCATGGGTTTGAATGGTGGATTGAAGTTCCTGGAGTTCTTCCCGGTTTTCCGTATTCAGATTCATGCTTCCGTTGAGTGATTCGGATTCGGTGACGAAACTCGCGGTGTCGAGTATAATTCCGGAATCCAGCGGGCGGTTCATCAGGAAATTCAGATAAGCCTGGATATTATTCCGGTTGTTGGAGGCCTGTGTGACGGAAGTTTCAATCTTTTGTTTTTCTGTTTCTGAACGCGTGAGCGCGGTACTGTTGCGCATGCCGTTTTTCAGCAGACTTTGATTCACCCGGATATTTTCATTTACCAGGAGAAGAGCGTTGTTATAAATTTCGATTGCTTTATCCGCCTGGTAGTACCGGTAATAAGCAGTTTTTATTTCTTTCACCAGTTCGCGCTTGTACACATTCACGGCCGCGCGGTTCCTGGATATGGTTTCTTTTTTTATTTTCTCATTGTAATAAATCTCGGCGTTGACCAGCGGGAGTGTGGTGCGGAAACGGGCGTCGTAGAAATCATCCGGGGTCAGCAAAACCGATTTATTCTGGAGGTTGGGGAATTTTGTTGAACCCGTGAGCTGATTGAGTGATTGATAAACCGGATTCAGTAAATCGCCCAGTGGAAGATCGATGGTGCGGCCGCCGTCTGCTTTCGTGTAGCTGGCACCGAAAGAAACATTGGGAAGAAAAAGTGCGCGGGCTTCTTTTAATGCGTACAGTGATTGTTCCAGTTGCAGTTGCTGACCCGTCAGTCCCTGGTTATTGGAGAATGCCGTATTGATATAGGTATCGAGTGTATTCTCCTGGGCACTGGCTCCTGCACATAGCAGGAGGAGCGGGATGATAAACAGCATTTTCATAATTACTATTGTTGAGTTAATGAACAGTGTTTAGTGAAATGGCAAAAAAAATAGCCATAGGGCACGACCGGAATCAAAAGGATGACTAAGATTTGACGAGTTTAAAATATTCCTTTACTGATTTTTCAATGGTTGCAGCAATTTCTTCCTCATTCATTTCTGTCACTTTTAAACGGTCACGAAGATCAAGTGAAACCAGGCCATGGCCCATGGACCAGACAGAGACCGCGGCCACCATGGGGTCATTAAAACGGACCAGTTTTTTTTCAATACATTCAGTAAGGCACTGCACAAGAGTGCCGAATGCGTCATGACAGTTCTGCCAGTCTTCTTTTTCTCCCACCACATTCATCGGTGCGCGGATGATGAACATCAGGTCGTAGAGTTCCGGATTTTTTTTCCCGAACCAGACATAGGTCTTCATGATTTGTTCCAGTCTTTTCAGCGGATCCTTTGCATCGACCTTGTCACTAAAAGTCTGACCCAGTTTTTCAAAGGCCTGCGCCTGCACATCATACAGTAATTCGTCCTTGTCCTTATAATAGAGATAGATGGTTGCGGGGCTGTATTCAATTTTCTCAGCGATATTTCTTATGGACGTTTTTTCATATCCGTCCTTAACGAACATTTCAATGGCAACATCGATAATGCGCTCCCGCATTTCGACCCTGTCTCTTTCCTTTCTTTCTATAATACCCATTCAATTCAGTTTACAGTGCAAATATACTGAACAGTGTTTAGTTTTTCCAAATACTTTTTAGAAATATTTTAAAATATTCAATATCAAAGTATTATATTACTAATAGATCTTGCCGGGCTGCATTGGGAAAATGAGATAATAGAAAATGTGCTGATAATCTAATCCTGACGTTGCATTTGTTCTAGTCGCTGGGTGATCATTTTTTTGAATAATGGAGGGATGCCCTTTTTGTAGGGAGCGTATTTCAACCGCGCTTTTTCGAGCCGGTCCCGGAGATCCAGTGTTACTTCCGGGTAGGTGACGGCCACGCTGTAACTTTCACTCTTGTCGACGTCCATATCATACAACTGTTTGTATTCTTTAGTAGAAAAACTGACTGCATTACCGCGATAGTATGCGAGGTCCGCATATTTCCAGCGTTGCGTACGGATGCCAACGACATCTTCATTGTTAAACAACAGGATTTCACTGTGTGGAGAAGCTGCTCCTTTTGTAAGAACATCAGAAATATCCAATCCATCCAGATCGACGCCTTCCGGAAGTGGAACGGCAGAGAGTTTACAAAACGTCGGCAGAAAATCGATTGCACTAATAATGGCATTAGTGCTTGTCCCTGGTTTGATAAGACCTGGTGCCCAGGCAATGAAAGGAACGTGATAACCCCCATCATAAGATGCTCCCCCTTTGCGATCACGTAGTATACCGGTAGATCCTTCATACCAGGGACCGTTATCTGATGTAAAAATCACCATCGTATTCTGATCCAGCCTGAGTTCTTTCAATTTATTCAGGAGCCTGCCGACGATTGCATCTATTTCCGAAACCACATCACCATAAGGACCGTGCTTTGATCTGCCTTTAAAATCTGTTGACGGATATTCCGGCAGGTGGGGAGCACTGAGCGCGAGCTCAACAAAAAATGGCTTGTTGCGGTTTTCAATAATAAATTTTTCTGCGTTCGAATAAAACAATTGCTGAAGTCTTGGCGTGTCGGGTGGTGTAACAACTACTTTATTTGAATTCGCGTCGGCTTCATACACCGACAACGGAAAAATATCATGACTATACGGAATGCCATAAAATTTGTCAAATCCATGATAAGTAGGCAGCCAGGTTTCTCCGGTATGTCCCAGATGCCATTTACCAAAAAGACCTGAAACATAAATTGGCTTCAGAACAGTCGCAATTGTTTTTTCAGAAAGTGGCAATCTCCTGTCTTCGCCGCTTAGAATCACTTCATATCCCAGCCCTGCACGAACGGGATATCTTCCGGTGAGTAGAGCCGGCCCTGGATGGAGTGCAAAGATTGGCCGCGCTGTAATAATTTGTAGCAACCAGTCCTTCCCGCGCCATATTACTGAGATTGGGCGTCGGGATCGACCCTCCATTCACATCGATATCCCCATATCCGAGATCATCGCAGAGGATGATTATAAAATTGGGTTGGGACTTCGATTGAGCGAAGGATTGTAACGCGAGAACAAGCAGCCTCAGAAAAATAAAATATCGCTTCATGAAAAAATAATTTTTTTTATTGGTTCTCTATATTTCTCTTTTGGCTTTCCGCTTTAAAAGTAAATATAGAAGATAAAAAAATAAGTCTATTAATTTGGTAGACTAATATTTGCATCTTAATTTTAATGTTCCAATTGGGACACCAATATCCGTATAACTGCTTCTTTCATTTTAAATTAATTACCAATTATGGGTTCTTTTATTGTCATACCCGGCAGGCGCCTGCGCCTGGGGTTGTGGATGTTTATTGTCTGTATTTCCCCTTCCTTATTATTTGCGCAGGAGAAAATAAATGTTTCCGGCGCAGTTTATTCAGAAACCGGAGAACCACTCAGCGGAGTGACTGTTACGGCAAAGAATCAGGTCGGCGGTTTTTCAACGAGTTCATTATCGAATGATCGGGGAGAATTTCAATTAAAGGGGCTCACAGCCGGAGCGAAATACAATATTATATTAACATCCGTGGGATATGAAGTGAAAACATTACCGGGCGTTATTTTAAATAATGGCTCTGCAGATCTTGCGGCGGTAAAATTGAGGGTCAGTGCATCTTCACTGGATCAGGTGGTGGTGGTTGGCTACGGAACACAGAGAAGACGGGAAATCACAGGTGCCGTCTCATCCGTAAATGCCAGTGATATTAAGGACCAGCCTGTATATAGTTTTGAACAGGCCATTGCGGGTAAGCTGCCGGGTGTTCAGGTGATCCAAAACACGGGAGCTCCGGGAGGCAGTATCAGTGTTCGCATCCGTGGACTGAATTCTATTTCCGCAGGTACGGATCCGCTGTATGTGATTGACGGATTTCCTGTTTCAAATGATCTGAAAAATTTACAGGGAAGTACGGACGTGGTGAATATTGCGGGACAGGCATCGTTTCAGAAAGCGCCGGATCCCATGAGTACAATCAATCCGGATGATATTGAATCGGTGGAAGTATTAAAAGATGCTTCTGCCGCTGCGATATATGGTTCGCGTGCGTCCAATGGAGTGGTGATCATCACAACAAAAAAAGGTAAGAAAAACAGCCCTGCAAGATTTGGCTATTCCGGTTATTATGGCTTTCAGGAGAATAGTAAGAAAATTGACATGATGGATGCTTATCAATGGTCACAACTGGCCTATGACGGCAAGAATAATTCTTATCTGGACGCCAATCCGAATGCAAGTATAACAGATAACAACACGGTGCGTGCAAGTCCGAATTACCAGATACCGCCGGATATATTGCCCTACCTGGCCGGAGAAAAAGGTTTAGTGAATACCGACTGGCAGGATGCTGTGTTGCGAACTGCGCCGATTCAGGACCACACTTTGTTCGCAACCGGTGGAAGTGATAAGATACAGTATTACGTCTCGGGAAATTATTTTGACCAGCAGGGGATCGTGATCAATTCCGGATACAACCGTTACGGACTGCGCACCAATATAACAGCGAATCTGACGGACAAGCTGAAATTCGGGTTTTCATTAAACACCACCTTCGATCAGTACGATCTGGTCAACAGCGAAGGTCCCTGGACCTTTGATGGGATTTTAAGTAATGCATTGAAAGCGGCACCCATATTTCCGGTCTATAATACGGACGGATCTTATGCCGTCAACCGGCAAAATACGTATGCCTACAGTTTATCCGGCGGAGAAAATCCCGTTGCGCTGGCAAACGAAATAAAAGATAATCTGAACCATGTCAGGAACCTCGGCAGTGTGTACGGAGAATATGAAATTATCCCGGGCCTCAGTTTCAAAACATATTTTGGCGCGGACATTAATTATTTTGATCGCGAATACTTCAGGCCTTCCACGCTGGGTACGTACAAACCGGTTCAGCAGGGCACACCGACGGTTCCGAAAGGGTCCTCTCAAACGGCATCGGCAACCAACTGGGTTTGGGAAAATACATTGAACTATGCATTCAAAATAAATGAAAAAAATCACTTTAGTATACTGGCAGGTTATACATCACAGAAAAATACAACCAAGGCCACGGAAGTGGATGGCACCGGATTTCCCAATGATGCAGTAAGCACAATCAGCGCGGCGACGGTCACCAGTGGCACTTCCACAGAATCCCAATGGTCGCTGATTTCTTATCTGGGAAGGGTGAATTACAATTTTGACGAAAAATATTTCATCACCGCAAGTATTCGCGCGGACGGTTCTTCAAGATTTGGATCCAATAACAAGTGGGGCTACTTTCCATCAGCCTCTGTCGGATGGCTGGCCAGCAGCGAAGATTTTTTTAAAGTGGAATCTGTTTCATTGCTGAAGTTCAGGGCCAGTTATGGACTGACAGGAAATTTCCAGATCCCGAACTATGCATCCTACGATCTGCTGAGTTCCAATAATTATATCCTGGGAAGCGGAAACGGAAGCCTGGTTTCGGGTGTCGGCATTTCGCAACCGGCGAATCCCGATCTGACCTGGGAAAAAACAGCGCAGTTCAATGCAGGTTTTGACCTGGGATTGTTTAAAGACAGAATATACCTGGTGGGTGATTATTATCACGCCACAACATCCAATTTACTGCTGAATGTACCGGTACCATTGAGCTCAGGTTTTAAAACAGCGCTCGAGAATATCGGCAAAGTAGAAAACTATGGAGTGGAATTCGGACTGGTCACGCATAACCTGGTCGGTGCATTCACCTGGACATCTGATTTTAATATTGCATCCAACAAAAACAATGTACAACAGCTGGGCCCGAATGGTGCGCCCATCATATCTGATGGTGGAAATGGAACGATCTCGCAGATGTACATCACGCAGATCGGATCGCCCATCGGAAGTTATTATGGTTATGTAAATGGAGGCGTATTCAAAGATCAGACGGACGTAGACAACAATGCCCATTATCCAACGGCGAAACCCGGCGACAGAAAATTCCTGGATGTCAGTGGCCCTTCGGGAAAACCGGACGGTGTCATCGACGCCAACGACCGTACGACCATCGGCAATTATTTTCCAAAATATATTTGGGGCTTCATCAACGAATTCGCGTATAAACATTTTGATTTATCTGTCGCGTTGCAAGCGGTGGAAGGGGATCAGATCATGAACCTTCAAAGAAGATACCTATATAATAGTGAAGGCAACGCCAACCAGATGACGGAAGATGCGGGTTACTGGAAATCTCCGACGGATCCGGGCAATGGCAAAGCAATGCGGGCAAACCGCGTTGCCAATGCAAACAGTGAACAGATCAGTTCCTTCCATGTGGAAGACGGATCATTTGTAAGACTGCGCAATATCACACTGGGTTATACATTTAACCAAAGCGTATTCAGTCATGTCTTCAAAACATTTCATATCTATATAAGCGGACAGAATATTTACACCTGGACCAAATACCGGGCTATAATCCGGAGGTAAATGCAAGGCCCGACAGTCCGCTGTCGCAGGGTGAAGATTATGGAACGTATCCGCTCGCAAAGACATTTATTGCAGGCATTAACCTTACTTTTTAATTGAAGACGATCATGAAACAACAATATAAATTATCAGCGTCGGTTCTGTCGGTGGTTTTCCTGATGGCTTGTTCGAAATCCTTTATTACACTGCCACCGGTTTCCAATCAAACCACCGCCACGTTTTATAAATCAAAATCCGATTTCCAGCAGGCAGTCAATGCCATCTACGATGGATTACAATCTGCCCAGACCTATGGCAAGACATACTATTATTTGATGGAAGTCAGAAGCGACAATACGGATATCCAGGACCGGGGAGCCAACAGCGGCGCCGCCTCGGCCATTGATCTCTTTACAGAAGTAACCACCAATCCTTTTATATCGGATGCCTATGCTGGTTCCTATGTAATAGTTGCCAGGGCCAATTCAGTGCTCGATCAGCTGTCAGCCGCAACGATACCGGATTCTTCCAAAAACCAGTTTCAGGGAGAAGCACTATTCCTGAGATCATTGTCATTCTTTAACCTCGTACGATTGTACGGAGCGGTTCCGCTTGTGCTCAAAACGGAAACTACAACGCAGTCACTGGCGGATATCCGGAATCCGGTGCCCGATGTGTATGCGCAGATTGAAAAAGATCTTCTGACCGCCGCTTCATTATTGCCTGCCGGTTATTCGAATGCAGCCGATCTGGGAAGGGCCACATCCGGAAGTGCAAAAGCCTTACTGGGAAAAGTATATGTGACCGAAAAAAAATGGTCCGATGCAGTTTCGACTTTAACTCCCCTGACGGGTACTTATTCACTGCTGGCCAATTATCCGGATTTATACAATGCTGCAAATATTCAGAATGCTGAAAACATATTTGCAGTCAGATTTAAAAAAGGCCTGAGCCCTTCAGAAGGAAATACTTTTTTCACAGATATGGTGCCCACTAACTTTTTCTTCAACGGTGGGAAGATCGGCGGGTCCTACAATAACAGACCAACCATAAATTTATCATCATCCTACGAAGTGAACGACAAACGTTTTCCCGCTACACTGGACACTACGTATCCGAATACGGCTACTACGGTCGCAAAAGGAAACTACGAAAAGAAATATCTGGATCCGCCTTCTGTATCGGGCGACGAAGGAAACAGTTTTTATGTGTTACGTTATGCAGATGTACTTCTGTTGCTTGCGGAAGCATTAAATGAAGTGGGTTATAGCGGGTCAACGGGGCCGGGATCTGCTTTCTATTATCTGAATCAGGTGAGGGAACGCGCGGGACTTCCGGATAAAACGGCGACCGACCTGCCGGATCAGGTTGGTTTTGAAAACTGGATCTTCAATGAGCGGCGTTTTGAACTGGCGCTGGAGAATGACCGCTGGTTTGACATCGCCCGCAATCCGAACGGAGTGGCCATTATGCAGGCCTACCTGCTCAGCGAATACAATCTGACCACACCGGTGCTTACGGCAAATGATTTATTATTTCCGATTCCACAAAGTGAAATTGATGTTCATAATAATCCGGCAACGTTCCCGCAAAATCCACTGTAAAAGTGTATTTAGGCGGCATATCATTTTGATTTTTTTATTTACCCTGGGCGCTCTGTGTTCACATGCACAAAATGAAACAGATTCTGCCTGGATAAAAAAAAATTATCACAAATGGGAACGTAATATCCGGATGAGAGACGGGGTTGAGCTGTTTACGGCGATTTATATTCCCAACGACAGGAAGGAAAAACATCCCATCCTGATCGAACGGACGCCATATTCCTGCAGGCCTTATGGCGAATCCGGTTTCTGCTCCGATCTCTGGAATACCAATCGACGCTTATATGCAAGAGAGAATTATATTCTGGTTATCCAGGATGTGCGCGGAAAATGGATGAGCGGGGGAAAGTTTGAAAATATCCGTCCGTTCACTCCAAATAAAGAAGGAACGCAAACGGATGAAGCAAGTGATGCATTTGATGCCATCGACTGGATCGTAAAAAATGTTCCGGATAATAATGGGAATGTGGGCGTTTTTGGCATTTCCTATCCCGGATTTTATGCCGCCATGGCGGGTCTTTGCGGTCACCCGGCATTGAAAGCGATCAGCCCGCAGGCGCCGGTAACGGATTGGTTTCGCGGAGATGATTTTCATCACAACGGTGCTTTCTTTCTGCTGGATTGTTTCCGCTTTTTTTCAAAGGGATTTGGTTTTCCGCATGCCGGCCCGACTTCACTGGCTGCTTCGTCTTCTTTGAATATTCCAATGAATGATAACTATGCCACATTCCTGAACATCGGTCCGCTAAAAAATTTTACAAAGCTTGCCGGGGATACACTGGATTTCTGGAAAGACGCAATGGCACATCCGGATGAAGACGAATGGTGGCAGCAACGCGATATCCGGAATTACGCAAAAGATATCCGGCCCGCGACATTAATCGTGGGCGGATTATTTGATGCGGAAGATTGTTACGGAGCATTGAATTTATATAAGGCCATAGAAAAAAACGGGGCTCCCGCACATTTTAATAAACTGGTGATGGGACCCTGGTATCACGGCCAGTGGTCGGATAAAAATGCGACACATGTGGGTCATGTATATTTTAACTCAAACTCGGCTGCCTGGTATCAGGAGAATATAGAACTTCCTTTCTTCAATTATTTTCTGCAGGGTAAAGGCGATCTCAGCCGGATCGCCGAAGCAACCGTGTTTATTACGGGAGAAAATCAATGGAAGGGCTTTGATCATTGGCCCGCCACCGGCGTTGATCAAAAAGAACTCTTTTTTGAACCTGGTGAGAAACTGGCCTGGACGAAACCAGAATCGGTAAACGGATATACTGAATATAGGAGCGATCCAAACCGGCCCGTGCCTTACACCGGTGGGGTACACTACGTGAGAACCAGGGACTACATGACAGACGATCAGCGTTTTGCATCCAGGAGAAATGACGTTGTGCTCTTTGAAACAGAGCCATTGCAAAATGATTTGACGGTAACCGGTACAGTGATCGCAAATCTAAAAACAAGCATTTCCACGACGGATGCGGACTTTGTGCTGAAACTGATAGATGTATATCCCGATGATTTTGCTTATCGCTGGGCAGGACCGCCTAATATGACACATGATGCGGGAGGGCCTTATCCTATGGGCGGATACCAGATGCTGGTGAGGGGAGATATCTTTCGCGGCCGTTACCGTAAGAGTTTTGAAAAACCTGAACCTTTTACTCCGGATAAAATAGAAGAAATAAAATTTCCGCTAAATGATATTGCCCACTGTTTTCTAAAAGGACACCGTATCATGGTGCAGGTTCAAAGCAGCTGGTTCCCGCTGGCCGATCGTAATCCGCAGAAATTTGTAAATATTTATTCGGCAGAGGCACAGGATTTTCAGAAATCCGATATTCGCATATATCACAACAGCGAATATGCATCATCGATACTGTTGCCTGTTGCAAAACAATAAATATGAAAAAGGTTACCCTGCTGTTTTTTGGGATGATATTCTTTACTCAAATCAATGCGCAGCAAAGAACCGTTTTTGCCTATGGAGGAAATTTTAACCGCCCTTTCATGGAGTATATAATAAAGCTCACAAAAAAACCAAATCCGCGCATCTGTTATCTCGCCACGGCTTCCGGTGACAACCCGGTAAACATACTTTCGTGGTATAAGGAATGTGAGGGACTTTCTATGCAGCCCTTCGCGCAGAAAGTATTCATAAATTCTGTCAATGAAACACACACATTCGAGGAAACATTGCTAAGTATGGATGCGATCGTGGTCGGCGGCGGTAATACACTAAATATGATGGCAATATGGCGGGCACAGGGCATCGATACCGTTTTGAAAAAAGCATATGACAGGGGAATTATATTAAGTGGCGGAAGCGCCGGCTCGGTCTGCTGGTTTCTGGATGGCATTTCTGATTCGCGCCCTAAAAATCTTTCCATCGTTCAGGGACTTGGTTTTATTCCTTACTCGCATTGTGCGCATTATCATAGTCAGGTTTTGAGAAAACCACTATATCAGGAAGATATTTTATCGGGAAAGATGCAGGCGGGTTATGCGGTGGATGATTCTGCGGCGGTTTTATTTGTCAATGAAAAATTTGACCGGTCCGTTTCGGTCGGCAAAAATAATAATGCCTGGTTTATTTCCGTCGTGGAAGGGAAGCTGAATGAAAAGCTACTGATGAATGATGAGATTCTTAAATAATCCCGGTGGTGAACCTCATATAACCTGCGCGTTTTATTAATTCAGGCAAAAAGTTGAATGCATAAGAGAATCGGGGGTTATCCGGATATTTGCACGCAGTACATGTACAGAAAATACCGTCCATTTATTTTCCGCCAGACCAAGAACTTCATTAAAATCGTCTCTATCGTAATTCTCTATGGTCCGGATATCAATGCCTGTTTCGGTGGCCATCGACATTAGTAAACGCAGGCCTAGTCGGGCCTGGTTCATTGCCCAGTCCTTTCCGGATGTGCATCCGTTTTTAGCGCCATCCTGCAGCACATTTTTATAGATGGTCAGCGCAGTATGCGACAGACGCCTGGTAGAAGCGAGATCAATCACAAAATCATTTACCTCTTCCAGTCCGATGGAGGTTTTGACGAGTAAAAGGGACAGAAAATAATGGTTGTTATTGGGTGGAAGCTGAATACCAGCGAGTTTAAAGCGGCTTATCAATACAGAACTATTAAATGTTACCAGTTTAAATGGTTCGAGGCCACACGATGAGGCATAATAGTTAAAGCATCCAATCGTTCTGTTAATGGGTTCATTGTACAAATCACTCAGTGTGAGCATCGGGCCTGAAGGAACTTTATACATGATGATATGGTTAAACTATAAAAATTTTTTAAAGTTTCTGTCAGTGGGAATGCTGAAGTGTCCCGAAACCTGATTTGATTTGCGTGATCGTTTGGTCAAATTCATTCAGAAACTGCATTAGAGTCATTTCCACCCATTTCTTCTGATAAATTAAATCATTTAAAAAACGTTTGCGGTCCTCGGACTGTTCCGTCCAGTGCAGCAGCTGCTTTCTTTCTTCTACGCTTAACTGGGACCCCTGCTGATAATGCCAGAGTATCAGGGCGATCGGGCTGATGGGTTGCATATAATATTTATTTTCTTTTTATAATGCCCGGCCGGCTTTGGTGGCCTGCGGCACTTCAATTAATTTCCCGGTTTTTACATCATAGATGTAGCCGTATACGGGAATGTCTTTTGGCACAAGCGGATGGGACCTGATCCCGTACAACATCTTCCACCACGCTTTCTGCAAGATTTTTAATGGTTAAAAACGAAATAAACCTTGCTTCATCGGAACCTCCGGACTCCTCTGTATTTTTCCAACCGGAGGCATCAACGGTTGCTGTTTTTAAACTTTTAGAGAGCAAATTCCTGATGATATCATCGGTGAATAACTCCATGCCGCAATCGGTGTGATGGATGACGAACCATTCACGCGTACCAAGCAATTTATAGGAAATCACAAGCGAGCGGATGGCATCATCACTTGCCCTTCCGCCGGCATTCCTGATCACATGCGCGTCTCCTTCGCTGAGCCCGGCATATTTTGCCGGATCCAGCCGGGCATCCATACAGGTTAGAATGGCGAACCGTCGGGCTGGTGGTAAGCCCAGATCCGATTTGGAACCAAATTCACCGGCGTATTGATTGTTTGCCCGGATTACTTCTGCATGTACCTGGCTGTTTTCTTTTTGGAGAATTTCTGATTGACTCATAGTATTTATTTAATGGTTAATGTATTTTTTTTGCTTTGACCTGCAGCCGGGCCCAGTTTAATTTTCCGGTTAGGCGCTGATCTTTTATTTGTGCCAGTTTGTGATAAAATGGGGTGGCGCTATGTTCATTTTTCGGACGATAAGCACCAGTGACGGCGGGAAAATACAATACGCGTCTGCGGCTCTCCGCACCGGTTAAACTGGATTGCTGCACCCGATGCCATAAGCGGCCATCGTGTACGGTGAGATCTCCGGCTTCGATATCAAACCCGGCTTCTTTTTTGTCCGGTCTGTTATCAACGAAATATTTTTTCCGGAACAGCATGCTGAACAAACTCTGTTTATGGGTGCCGGGAATCACGCGGAGACCGCCATTGGCAGAGTGACAATCGTCCAGATGAAGCCCGATATTCAGCATGGGCAGAGTTCTGGTTCCCAGAAACAGATCTCTTGGACTATCAGTATGCCATCCGAGCTGGGTAAACTTGCTGTCTGCTGCATTTACGTAATGATTAAATACCAGTCCGTCTTTTTCATTTTCACCGATTCTTCCTTCATAAGGGCCCATCAGGTCCAGGATCTTTTCGAGTTTTTTTCCCTTGAGAAAAGAACTGAGTTTTTCACTATAGAAAGATGTAAATGCGATTCGCTGGATCAGCCTGGACCCATCTGTATCTGTCCCGAATTTTAAAGGAATCCCATTTACTTTTTTTGCATCGCTTTTGAGCAATTCATTTTGCACATGCGTGGTTTCGTGCAGAAATTGAGCAACGGTTTCTTTATCAATGAAATGCTTAAACTGTATAATACCATACTGATTAAAAAAATCCAGCTGTTCTTTTGTAATATTTTCTTCGAAATGGAATTCGGGCATTTTGAATTTGTTCATATTGGTTTTTTATCAGTTTAAATCATATAACTCCTGTCCTTCGTTTACCACCAGCGTTTCAGGATATTCCGCATCGGTATTTCTAAATTTTCCTTCTAGAAGGCTCTGGCCGGCATTGGCCGGGTTATTACCCTTCCCCAATGGCCATCTGCCAACAGTTTCTTTTATTTCAAAACCGGCAATCAGGGCTTCGCTCAATCCAAAATCGGTGCAATTGTTTTTATTCAGATTATAACTTGTATGGTTGAATTTTTCAAGATTGGCCAGTATGCGGTTAAACTTTTTTTCTGTGATAAACTTTCCGATCACTTCATCCCAGGGATGCAGGGCATCATCTTTAATCACCGGATTGTCGTTAGGATGTAGTGGTGTGGCGGAAAGAAAAGACGTTTTGGCGGGATAAAAACCGAATGATCTGGATACGGCGCTGTTATCTTCATTTAGTTTTATAAGAGTGATAAATGTATGGCCGACATTGTTGATTCCGGTAAATGCTTTACGGCCGCCACGAACGGGTTGTTTTACATGGACGATGATGGCCCAGGAGATGGCGGTTTTTCCATCATTAAAAGACCGGGTAATATCCTCCAGCGGCACGGGTTCGGAATCGGGAGGAACAGTTCCTGATATTTTTTCAATCGTGAGCGTATCTATTTTTATGAGCTGGGAAAAACTATTTGTATCCTGAGCGTAGGAGGGATTCAGATACAGCGGGATAGATTTCCTTCGGTTTTTACGGGTCGCCTGGTCATAACATTTAATGGCCAGCGGATACAATTTTAAACGTGTGGACATATTTGCCAGATCCAGGAATAACCGGGCGCCCAGGGTATTACTATGTAAGGAATTTTTTGTGCCGGCTATCCGCAGCAGTTTGAGCATCGTTTTTTTTGCATTGCCGGCCAGTGCAAAATTATTTTCTGCGTCCAGCAGATCCAGCAAAGTGCCGTCGTGTAAACCGGAATAATTTTTTTCGGGCTGGAGGGAATCATTGCCCGATGTGTTTGCATGCACATGGCCCGACCAGGCCATAAGCAGGGTGATGACGACCAGTTTTAATATGGTATGAATCCTTTTGATGGGACAATACTATAATATTTTTATTAGTCTACAAAATTAGTAGGATAATATATTTTATTGCCTATATTTGTACCGATAAAGAAAAAGGTCATGTGGCCGAGTGGAAAGGCACGGGTCTGCAAAGCCTTATACGGTGGTTCGAATCCGCCTGTGACCTCGCAAGCAGAGTTAGTTTTTGGCAAGCAATCGTTAGAAGGGGTGTATGTCTATACGCCCCTTTATTTATTTTGGACGTTGTCGCAGATGAAAAAAATTGTAAAGAAAAAAAAGGGCAAGCGTTTTTAATAACTATTGAAAGGATCGCTCCACTTACCCATACGATTAAGGAATATCCTGCGCGCGTTGCGGCCCATTTTCATAATCAGGTGGGCGATGTGGTACTGAGTTCTCATTTGTCAGCAGGAAGTATTATTGTAAACTCGCTGCCCACTCCTTCTTCGCTTTCTACCATGATTTCGCCGCCATGCGCCTTTACAATATCGTAACTTAATGACAGACCCAGGCCGGTACCTACGCCGGGGCCTTTTGTGGTAAAAAATGGATGAAATATTTTCTCTTTAATTAAGGGGGAAATGCCGGTGCCATTGTCCCTCACAACAATAAATAATTGTTTATCTGTTTTTTTCGTGCTGACGGAAACGGTCGGACTATAATCAGCCGGTGCCTCTTTACTTTTCGCGTGTACGGCATAAAAAGCATTGTTCAGGATGTTGAGTATTACACGGCCCAGCTCCTGGGGTACAATATTTATGATCCCGGCTCCAGGATCAAAATCTTTGTTCATTGCAGCGTTGAATGATTTGTCTTTTGCACGCGTTCCATGATAGGCAAGGCGGAAATATTCATCGATCAGCGCATTGATATCCGTCGGTTTTTGTTCCTGCTCACCTGACCTGCTATGCTGCAGCATGTCCTTTACGATGGCATCTGCTCTTTTACCATGATAACCGATTTTAGATTCATTGCTGAAAATCTCTTCGGAAATCGCGTGAACTTCATTGGTATCTTTTTTCCTGTTCGCCTCCTGCAGGTCTGCGATGAGTTCTGTATTTACTTCCGAGAAATTGGTCACAAAGTTGAGCGGGTTCTGTATTTCGTGCGCAATGCCGGCGGTCAGCTGGCCCAGGGAAGCAAGTTTTTCTGACTGGATCAGATGCGCCTGCGCCCGCTTTAGTTTTTCAAGTGCTTTATTCGTCTCGTCACGCTGTTCTTCCGTAAGCGCATTTGCCCTGGTTAACTGCTCATATGCCTTTTGCTTTTGCCGGTAGCTCCTGAACAATATCATGATGAGAACGATAATCACAGCCATCACAATCAATGCTACAATCAGCAGAATCCGCTGTAATTTTTTTTGCTGATTTAATGTGTTCACTTCTGCCTGCTTCTGGGATACCTCAAAGATTTTACTTTGTTCTCCCAACTTTTCGATGGTCTCCAGATTACTGATGCTGTCACGGTAAACAATATAATCCCTGTAATAGTAATATGATTTTTCAAAATTTCCTGAATGCTCATACAAACCGGATAGTTTAAGATTTGCATCCCTTATCTGTTCCTTTAAATGATACTGCCTGGCTATCTGAAGACTCCTCAAAGCATAGGACAGCGCCATTGTTTTGTCATTTCTTTCCAGGTAGACATCACACATAGAAAGAAGGTATTCACAAATCGGGTAGTAAACGCCAAATTGCTCTAACAGAGGTATGGCCGTGTTAATATTTTTTTCTGCCAGATCATTCTTGCCCATGCCGGCATATACCATTCCGATATTTCCAATGGCATAGGCGGTGCCCAGTGGATAACCTTTCTTTTCATAAATGAGCTTTGCTTCATTGAAAAACAACAATGCGGAATCATAGATATTATTCAGGCGGTATTCTTCGCCCGCATTTAAAATGACAGAGGCCATCTTGATAGAGTCTCTGGCCGGCCGGAGGATAGCAATCGCTTTTTTATAATAAACTATCGCGTCGCCATGTTTTTTTGAAATACCATAAATGTCAGCGATGCCCGCATACACAGCAGGCTCAGGCGTAAATCCCGCTTTGGCGGCAACTTCCGTGCATTTGAAGTATGCATCCAGGGCGTCCGGCAGATCGCCTGAAAGTCTTTTTTTATTTCCTTTTTGATAATATCCCTGACTAAGGTATAAGTTATCACCTGCCGCACGCGACAGAGAAATGAGTTCTTCGGCGTACTGTAAAGCCAATTCCAGATTCCTTACCTCATTGAAAGATAAATCCGCCAGTAATTGCAATTGCGCCTTGTCTCTCAGGGTATCTTTTTGGTAAATCATTACCAGGCTGTCTGCCAGTTTCTGGTCCTGCCCATAACCGGCCTGACCCATTAAACAGGCAATGCCTATAAGGAAGGATGAGATATATTTTTTAATTGACATCTCTAATTCCCCAGCTTAATCTGGATTCTCGGGTCGAACGTATGTTGGTGTCCGGCCTTGCGCCAGACAATATTATAAATATAATTTATGAAGTGCCCGCTACTGTCAGTCTCATAGGCGATTCCGTGAAGGCCTGTTGAATCTTTAAGAGTTCCTTTCCAGCTCTTGGAAAAAAATGGTACAGGATGCGGATTCTTTTTAAAGACTTCATCCGGGGGAGCTTTAACTTTCTTTTCAACAACATTATCGATAACAAAATGACTGATCCCTGAAATTTTCCATTTGATTTTCTGACCAGGGTAGGCTGGGAAGGGGTCCGGGGAATTCTTGGAATCATCCTGCAGGGTGAGATGCCCGGTAGCTGTGTCAAACCCGGTGACATAAATGGTGATCTTGTTCGGTACCTGCTGATTACCATTGACAATCAGGTAAGATTTGCACGATGAAATGGTAAACACAACGAAAAAGCAGAAAGAGAAAATCCTGCAGATAGAAAAGACGGATTTCATAATTGGATGTTTTTGGGGTTAAATGAAATATGGGTTCTTTCCTTGGCGAGCCAGCAGATCTACTAAATATAATGCTTCTTTTCCAAAAAAACAGACTGGATATTATAAATCTGTCAGTTACCCGTCACCGTTATACACCTCGGGTTTGGCTGGCCCGGATGTCAAACAGTACCCGGGATTACCCTTGACGACGAACGGATTTTCATTCATTTTCCTGTGAACACTTTGAATATTTTTGCGACATTTACACCCTTAAAACCTGCAGCATGAAAAAATTTATCATCACCATATTCATTTCTTCCCTGTTTTTTAGTCAACAGATATTTTCACAGGAATTGAAATCTGAATTTTTATTTGATTTGGACCTCAATCTCAATCCACCACAGGTAGTCGGACCCGTATTGAAGGGAACACGTGTCATTTTTCCGTTTAAGGATGGCGTTGTAAAAAGTGATAAAATAAATGGTAAAATATTAGAAAGTGGCGCAGACTGGGGTCTTGTTTTTGATTCGACAACCTTTAAAGTAGACGTTCGCACCACTATTCAAACAGATGATGGCGCTCTTATCTACATGACATATTCAGGATATAATCACGCGAATGCAAAAAACTTTGCTATGATCAGTGCCGGCAAGGGCAGTGAAGTTTCGACGTCTGACTATTATTTCAGAACAAGTGTATTTTTTGAAACAAGCTCTCCCAAATATGCGTGGCTTAATCAAACGGTTGCAGTCGGCGTAGGTCGTTTTCCTGCTGGCGGAAAAGTCTCTTACCGGATTTATGCAATTAAGTGATATTTTCCACTAACCGAAAGGTTCACTTGCCTTTGATCCTTGCACAAAGCTCCGGGTCGCCAGATAGATTACATTTGCAATGGAATGAATGAACCGATCCTATATAAAGTGGAAGCTTATTGGATAGCTATCGGAATTTTTCTTCTGATACTATTGACCAATTGGCTGGGATTCCGTTACCGTAAGTATCAGGATACAAAACCTGCTGCGGAAACACTGGATGGCATGGGGTCCATGGAGTCTTCCATGCTCGGATTAATGGCCTTGCTTCTGGGCTTTACTTTTTCAATGGCCATTTCAAAATTTGATACCAGGCGCCAGATAATCATAGAGGAAGCCAACGATATTGGTACGGCTGTTCTCCGCGCTGATCTTTTTCCAGACAGTATCCGGTCCCTGCTGCGTGCAGATTTTAAAGAATATGTGGAAGCCAGGATTTCCTATTATGATGCAGGTGTTGACGGCGGATAAAATTGATTCCGCTCTTAAAAAAACGAACTTCTATTCCGGCAGACTGTGGAAGCGGGCCGCTGTTCTGGTTCAGGACGACCGATACCGGGTAAGTAATCTCCAAATGATACCGGCGCTGAACAGCATGATCGATATAGTGAGCGTCAGGGAATCGGCCAGAAAAGCCAAAGTGCCACCCTTCATCCTGACTATGCTGCTCATACTAACCCTTATATCATCCTTTCTGGTTGGTTATGGTTACAAAGGCAGGCGCCGTAACCTGGTCATGATATCTACATTCAGTCTGATGACAACAATTGCTTTATTTCTGATCCTTGAATTAGACCGGCCGCGAAGCGGGATGCTTAATCTGGGTGCGGCTGAAGAACATATTACGGCACTTCGCGAATTATTTCAGGAATAAGCCAGATCTGAATTTCCTTCATAAAAGCAAAACATCATGGAATTCTCAATAAACAAATCGATAGAAATACTGGAAAGGACGCCCCATGTACTGATTCAGTTAACGAAAAACTTATCTGCAGACTGGACAATGAATAATGAAGGGGGTGAAACCTGGTCAGTTTTTGATGTGATTGGTCATTTGATTCACGGAGAAAAAACGGACTGGATAGCCAGAATGGAAATTATTCTTTCTGACGGGCCTAAAAAAGAATTCAAAACATTTGACAGATTTGCCCAGTTTGAAGAAAGCAAAGGAAAATCGCTGGAGCAGTTATTGAACGAATTTCTGGCAGCCAGGGAATTGAATCTTACAAAGCTGAAAGGCTTTAACCTGACAGAAAATGATTTTAACAAAACGGGTATTCACCCAAAATTTGGAGCAGTGACCCTCTCGCAATTAATTGCTGCCTGGACCGTACACGATCTTGACCATATCTCGCAAATTTCAAGAATTATGGCAAAACAGTATAAAGAACAAAGCGGTCCGTGGATAGAGTACATGAAAATATTGAGGCAGTAAAAAGAGTATAACTAATTATTTATGTCAGCATAACCGGTGAGTTTGCCTCCATGCGGTTTTCATTCAGTTTTGATATATTATCTAAAGTCACTTCTGCAATCTCTGTTAAAGCCTCTTCCGTAAAAAAGGCCTGATGCGCTGTAATCAGGACATTTGGGAAACTCATTAATCGCTGAATGATATCATCATCAATAATATTGGATGATAAATCCTTAAAAAATAAGCCCTCTTCCTGTTCATAGACATCAATGCATAAAGCGGCAACCTGTTTAGCTTTGAGCGCTTCAATAATATCCGCGGTATTGATTAACCCACCGCGACTCGTATTTATAAGCGTAACGCCCGGCTTCATTAAGCCCAAAGTTTTTTTATTGATTAAATAGTGATTTTCTTTTGACAGGGGGCAATGCAGGGATATGATATTTGATTTTTGAAGTAGTTCCTCCAAAGGAACATAGAGTATTCCTTTCTCCAGTAAATGAGCATCCGGATAAATATCGTATGCCAGAATTTTACAACCAAAACCTGTCATAATATTAATAAAGGCTTTCCCGATTTTGCCCGTGCCGATGACCCCCACTGTCTTACCAAAAAGATTATATCCCAGGAGTCCGTTTAACGAGAAATTTTGTTCACGAACCCGATTGTACGCTTTGTGTGTTTTTCTATTGATCGTTAACAGCATCGCAACGGCATGTTCCGCAACGGCTTCCGGCGAATAGGCGGGTACCCGGCAGACTGCAACATGGAATTTTTTTGCAGCTTCCAGATCAACGTTGTTAAAACCTGCGCACCGCAATGCAATAATCTTTACCCCTTTTTGAGACAATTTCTCAATAACCTGTGCGGTCAATTTATCATTAACAAATACGCATACTGCAGTTGCATCTTTTATGAGATCGACTATATGTGGTCCCAGGTGCGTATCATGATATTTAATATCAAATCCATACGATTGATTGAAACGGTCAAAAAATAATTTATCGTACGGTTTGGCAGAAAAGAAATCAATTTTCATGGAACAAAGTTCCATATAATTTTAGTTGGAATAAAAATCTAATAGTAGAATTACCATTTTCAGGGTTTTTATTAATATCTATTGAACCGATAATAGATCTGCTTTTCAGGTCCTTCAAAAATCAGGGTGTCGCTTCCCATTATTTTAACCGGGTAAACCAATTCGTTATGTGCAAACAGAATTCGTAAGCTGTCATGATTTATCCTGTATGGAAGCTTTCGGCCAATATTAAAATAGTAGATGGAATCTTCCATGATTTTAAAACCATCTGTTGTATCACCGGGCCGGGCCCAATTACCCTGCAGATAATATTCTATCGCTGTTGAATTTTTGGGAATGGATGCGGGATTGGTATGTAGCTTGTCCCATATGCCGTCATCATGAATGGCTTTTAGCATATCGCTATATTTTTTTTCTTTATCCGGCGCACCGATGTCCCTGTTTACAAACAGGGTTACACCTTTATATTCCTGCTTTTGATAGATTCTTGTCTGGGGTTTATCCAGGGAGATACGATAAACCGGTTTGCCGGATTTTGCAGATGCGGTATCTTCTGTTTCCGGGAAATATTCATTTACGTTTACGCCGTCGAAAACCAGGCTGAGCAACCGGTCATCTGCCCTGTATTTTCCCATTGAATAGGTAGCCCCATCCTCACAATATTCAATTTCCAAAAAACTGCTGTCATCCAGAAACAAGGTATTCGCAAAGGAACAATCGCCGTCCCCCGTTGCCACGAGGTTTGTGCTGTCGAATTCAGATCCAAAAGAATAGACTTTGCCCGCCAAAGAATTTTGGGAATGCAGAGAATCTGTTTTTTGCGGGACGGATGGCTGGTTCGAACAGGAGCTGAGATAAGCAGCGGAAAGAAGAAAGACGATTTTATGGGTTAATTTCATAGGGCTGGGTAAATTACGCGACAAAATAATAACCGGATCTCAATTTATCAAGCACGTGTCCCCGGCAGTTTTATTGTGTTTTCGTCTTTGTAATTATTTTAGCCAGTTCATTTTTGACCAGGAATAAGTGTTTTCATTTAGGGCGGCATGTCGTAAAACAGTATAAATCGATGCACGTCATCGGAAATTTTGCGTACGATCTTGACCATACCTCGCAAATTTCAGGGGTTATGGCAAAACAATATAAAGAACAAAGCTGTCCGTGGATAGAGTACATGAAAATATTAAGGCAGTAAGTAGATGTTACTTCAAAATGCCATTTGTCCTTCCCTGGCGGTTTATTACACATTGCTGGCATGCGATTTTAAGTTAGAATGATTTGAACTTAACGAACGTAAAGCCTATCTGAAATGAAATACATCCACAATTCAGGCAGCCGGCTTTATTTTATCACCCTCTTGCTTCTCCTGATGTCGCCGGCATTTTCTTTATTCGCCCAGTTTAGCCCGGCGGTTGAGAAATTCATTTATGTTCAGAATGATACCCTTGCATTGATTCATGCGAAAATAACCGATGGCACCGGAGCACCTTCGGACACCGACCAGACGTTGGTGATCATTAAGGGTATCATAACGGCAAAGGGTCATTCTGCAAATACGCCGGTGCCTGCTCATGCAAAAATTATTGATTGCACAGGGAAATCGATCATTCCCGGAATGATCATGATGCATGAACATATGTTTTATGCCGAGTCGGCAGGAGATTATTACATCGGACAGGAAATGCCAATATCTTTTCCGCAATTATACCTCGCCGGTGGTGTAACCACCATGAGAACCGCCGGAAGTATTGAACCGCAAACGGACCTGAATATAAAAGAATGGATAAAGCAGGGGATCATGGCCGGGCCCGATATCGATGTTACCGGTCCGTACATCGAAAGAGCAGGATTCCCTGTTCCTGAGATGTTGCATATTAACAGCCCTAAGGAAGCAGGAGATCTTGTCGACTATTGGGCGCAAATGGGATGTACTTCTTTTAAGGTTTACCGCGATATTAAACTGGCCGACCTGGATTCAGTAATTCAGGAAGCGCATAAAAGAGGATTTAAAGTTACTGGACATCTTTGCTCCATTACCTATAAAGAAGCAGCCACGGCCGGAATTGACAACCTGGAGCATGGATTTATGGAATGCAGCGATTTTGATACAACGAAAAAAGAAAATATTTGTTCTGAGAATTTAGATCATTCTTTACGCTCGCTCGATGTAAACAGTAAAGCAATGGAAGGTTTAATGCAGTTTTTAATTGACAAAAAAGTAGTACTGACTTCCACTTTGCCGGTGTTTGAACCCTGTACCGGCCGGGAAGCCGTACCCGGTGGCGGTGAAGACGTCCTGATTCCAGAGGTCAGGGCAGTTGTTGAAAAAGAATATCGTGATTGTTTAAATAAGGACAGCAATGCGATCAAACTCTTCAAAAAAGAAATGGCATGGGAAAAGCAGTTTGTCATGATGGGCGGTGTATTGATGGCGGGAACAGATCCGACCGATGACGGAAGAGTTATTCCGGGATATGCCGACAGACATTCGCTTGAGTTATTAAATGAAGCAGGTTTTAGCTTTCCGGAAGCTGTCAGAATCTGCTCCCTGAATGCCGCAATATTTCTGGGCATCGGGAAGGAAACAGGAACTATTGCAGTTGGTAAAAGAGCAGATCTCGTTTTGATTGATGGCGACCCCGGAACTCATATTTCAGCGGTGAGGAATACCGAAATTGTTTTTAAAAATGGGGTAGGCTTTGATTCAAAAAAATTATTTGAATCACTGCGCGCTACGGTGGGACGATATTGAAAATTTATTTATTTCCCGTATGCAAACTGATGACCCGGGTAATCTGCCATTGATTATTCCTGTGCCGCCAAACGATAATAAATTTATCCGGTCTTGATATCGAGTTGTTCTCCGCATGATTGATGAACCGGTGCAGACCGATTTCTATTGCACCGAAATTAGGTATTTCATAAACTTCGATGCTTCCTTTCACCAGCACGCGGGAAACTTTACCGCAAATATTCTGTTTGATGGCAGCCAGCAAAGCCTTTTTCGAAGTTTCCAGGCCACTGCCGTCATGATAAAATTCTATGCTGTCGGCATATATAGCTGATTGTTTTTCCATGTCGCAATCATTATAGGCGTTGAAATAAACACTATCCATGTGAGCAATAGTATTATACAAATCCTGTGATTCGGGTTTGTAGATATAACCGTCCTGGTTTTGGGCACTTGTTTTAAGAGAAGTAAAAAAAGTGATAACGAGTATGGAAAGTCTGAGCCCCTTCATTTCTCTCATGAATTTTTTTATTAGTTGCAGACAACATGCTATTAGTCAGCCAGCTGGTAATCAAAGTTGCGAAAAATAATCACGAAGGTAATCTGTCTGAAAGTCTTTATTATTCTTAAGAGCTTCGCTGCCCCGGCCCGACGCGCTATCTTTTGGTTTCCTCAATTTTTGCTTTAGATTTATCGCATGCTTTTTCAGTTTATCATTCACTTCAGTTTCTCAGGGTTTTTGTATAAAGCTGAGGTCAAGGCCTTCAATTTTGAAGGAACCGCCATTTATGACGTTTACTACTCTCTGAGTGATCACTTATATCCCGTTGAAATGATCCAAATTTACCGTGGATCAGTGCCGGGCCAACAAAAAGTTTATTGGAGACAGCGTACCGCTGAATCCGGGACTGTAATAAAAGATCCTGATTTTATAAAAACAATTGGTAAGTCAATTGAACTTGAAGAAGACAGGGATATCAGTTAGCACGCATCAGGTCCGATTCAATCGACCGACTCACAAGGTCACTGCGCAAATGTGGATTTTTATCAGGTGAAGGGCTAAGCATGATGTGGGACTGCTATTCAATATTTCGTGTAAAAATTACATGGGGCTATTTCTTAATGGCAAATGTTTTGATGGTATACCGAACTAAATATTATGTCTATGAAAAAACTTTTCCTTACAATCTTTAAGAACAAAACACATCAGGGCGCCTGCAAGGACGGATTTCAAACCAGAACTTTCGAAGAACCGGACCTCTCAAAGATTAAGAATCAACAATTTGACAAGTCAAAAGCACCACTCATTCAGCCAAAGAAAAAGAAGACACACCCGTTTTTAATTCATTCCTGATTTTTACACAGAATAGGAGAAAATGTAGACCTAATGTGCGATCATGGGGCTTTTTGTTTACAGTTATGGCCGCTGCACCGTGTCTATAGTTGATCGTTCCTGTTTTTTTCTCGCACCAGCGGAGTCGGCAGAGACGGGTGGTTGCGGTATAACCTGCTGTCCAACAGTATCGGATGGATTCGCTGTTTTTTTGGATTCATTAGATCCGCATCCAAACATGAATATCAAAATCAAGGGAAATAATATTTTCATTTTTTGCCTTTTTATATTTAAAATCTGCGGGTTGATTCTTTCTTCCCCACTATGCCTCCTGGTGTCTTATTTCAAAGTTTGTGCCCGGGCTTAAAATGAGGCACCATCTAAAAACTTTTACGCCACCTGGGGAAATATCGTGGTATCTGAAGGCTGAGCCCGGAAGTACAACTCCATTTCATTCTTTTTATCAAAAGATTCCGTTTTGCAAATATCTGCAATATTGCATAATATTGCAAACCGCCATTATACCGGGATTCATTAATAAGTCATTTATGAAAAACATTTTTAGCATTTGTATAGCCGTGTTTTGTACATTCTTTATGTTGGCATGCTCAAGTCATTCCGGCGAGCACAATACCATTTCAGATCAGGAAAAAAAAGATGGATGGGTCCTTCTTTTTGATGGACAGACCCTGAATGGATGGCATGTGTTTAACAGGGGCAACATCCCTTCAGCCTGGTCCGTGGACAGCGGTAACCTGGTATGCAACCCGCACGCAAAAAATGTAAAACACGGAGATCTCGTGACAGATAACGAGTATGAAAATTTTGATATGACCTTCGAATGGAAAATTTCACATGCCGGCAACAGTGGTGTGTTTGTTAATGTACAGGAAAGACCCGACCTGGGCACCACTTTTTCCACCGGCCCGGAATATCAGTTACTCGATGACAGAAATGTAGAGCCTGACTATCTGAAGGATTCCTCTCATAAAGCCGCTGCCATCTTCGGGATCATCCCCAATACCAGTAAGACCATCCCAAATTCCGGTGAATGGAACCAGTCACGCATTCAACAGCAGAATGGTAAGCTCACTTTCTGGCTGAATGGAGTGCAAACCGTTCAGGTGGATATGAAAAGCGATGAATGGAAAAAATTGGTAGCTGCAAGTTCTATGAGTCATTACCCTGAATTTGGAACACATTTCAAAGGACATATTGCTGTTCAGGACTGGACAAATGGGGTTTCGTTCAGAGACATAAAAATCAAAATACTTTGATAATTGTCAATTGTCAATTGTCAATTGTTAATTGTGATCAAGAATAAATACAGTTCATGTTCAAATACAAAATGGTAAAAAACGCATTTGTTTTGGCAGCTATGATGCTCTTATTATCCTGCGGACAGAGTGCGGACAATAAAAATAATTCCAAAGAAAGTTCGCCAGCTGAAAAGACAGAAACATCTGTTCCCGGTATTGAGAAGCTTGCATTTACAGATACCGTTCAATTGAAGGCAAATGAGAATATGCGCTTTGATAAAGAATTGTTCAGGGTCAGGGCCGGAAAAAAAATCAGTCTCCTATTTAAAAATACAGGTGCAAAATCCGCTGCGTCCATGGCCCACAACGTAGTGATCTTACAGAGTGGTGTCGATATTGCCGATTTTGCGGATGTAGCGCACAATGCAAAAGCTGAACAATATGTTCCATCCTCTTTGGACTCATTAGTGATCGCGCATACAAGATTGGTGAACGCTGGTGACTCTGATCAGGTGGAGTTTATGATTCCTAAACCAGGAGTTTATGATTTTATATGCAGTTTTCCCGGTCACTGGGGAACGATGCAGGGAAAAATCGTCGCTCAATAAGATTTACATTTTAACCGGTTAACATCATGAAAATTGAACATCTCGGTGTCTGGGTACAGGATTTGGAACTCATGAGAAGTTTTTACCTGAAATATTTCGATACGAGTTTCAGGAGAGAAATATATTAATCCGAAAACACAGTTCCAGTCTTATTTTATTTTATTCGGAGATGGTAAAACAAGATTAGAGTTAATGATGCGACCGGATATCCTGTCTGATAACAATAAGCGCGGATTTAATATGGGCATTGCCCATTTCGCCATATCGGTGGGAGGAAAGGATACAGTGAATGAACTGACAGAACGTTTAAGAAACGACCACTTCACCATTTTCAGCGAACCGAGAACAACGGGAGATGGTTATTATGAAACGGTTGTCCTGGATCCTGAAGGAAATTATCTGGAAATTTCAGCCTGATCAATGAACCATATCAATACCATCATATTTGACTTCGGAGGCGTTTTGATAGACTGGAATCCGAGATATATGTACCGGGATGAATTTGAAGAAAGTTCAGAAATGGAAGATTTTCTCAGCAGGATTTGTACAGATGATTGGAATCTTCAACAGGATAAAGGACGTACACTGGCAGAGGGAACCCGGATTCTGCAGGAAAAGTTCCCGGAGCATGCCGTGAAAATCCAATTATATTATGATCAATGGGAGAAAATGGTGAAGGGTGACATTCCGCAAAATGTAGCCCTTTTACGACAACTGAAAGAGAAATATAAACTGTATGGATTGACGAACTGGTCGGCTGAAACTTTTCCGATCGTTTTCAAACGATACTCATTCTTTACATTATTTGACGGGATCGTCGTTTCAGGAGAAGAAAAACTGATAAAGCCGGATAAGAAGATTTTTGAAATCATGCTGGAACGCTATCATCTGGTAGCTAAAAACGCAGTCTTTATTGACGATAATATCAATAATATTCAGGCGGCAAAAGAAATAGGGTTCGCCACGATTCATGTACAGGAAAAAACAGATTTGAAAAGGGAGCTGCATGCAATGGGCCTGATATAAAAACCAGGAATTCACTTCTAATTCAACCGGGATGTTAAAAGAAGAGCGGTTTAGTCATATTCTAAAAGTTATAAAGAAAAAAGGCAAAGTTTTTTATGAAACCTTGTCGGAAGATTTGAATATTTCTGAAGATACGGTGAGGAGGGATATTGAGTCCCTCCACAACAATGGTTTGTTATGTAAGGTCCGCGGGGGCGCGATTTCCATTTCTAAAAACCCGCTCAGCTTCCAGGATCGCACCCACTATTTAGCTAAAGAAAAAGAATTGATTGCCTTAAAGGCGCAACAGCTGATTAAGAAGGGGCAAACGATTTTTATGGATGGAGGTTCTACCATTTGTTCAATCGCTACGCATCTTCCTGCCAACTCCAGTTTCAGGCTGGTTACGAATAATATGGCGCTGGTTCCGATCATTTCAAAATTCAGGGATATAGAACTGATCATACTGGGTGGTATGTACGATCGTGAAGCGGCTATTAATACAGGCGGTCAGACCCGCCATGAAGTGAATCAATACATCGCCGGTCTTTATTTTATGGGTACCTGTGCTATTCAAAAGGACTTTGGCATCAGCGCCGTTTTTCAAAATGATGGAGAAGTAAAACAAACCATGCTACAAAATGCAAATAAAACATTTGCCCTGGTAAATAGTTCCAGTCTGAATACTACTGAACATTATAAGGTATGTGATATGAAAGATATTGACGGAATGATCACTGATCTTGCAACCGATGATCCTGCACTCGATGATTTCAGGCACTTGGGTATCCGGCTTATCTGACCTCTATGTCTGTATAGCGGACGAGGACATATGAACAAACTTTCCATGCCGTTCATCAAACCACTATCCCATAACAGTGATCTGGCAGTTAAAACCGTTAGATACTCATTTCCCGATCCCGGATATTGAAACAGAAGATAGCTTTATTCTATTGCGCGTACCCGGTTAAGCCCCGTATCGGTCGCCGCGTTTTATTATTCATTAACTCTAACAATTATTTTATGAAACAATTTTTATTTTGGCCGAAAGGCGGGCAAGGAGTTTACAATCTGATGTACGTGATCATGGCAGTTGTTTGTTTTACAGGTTGCAAAAAAGAGCCGGGCTTCCATGTGGATTTTCCTCCCTCTTTTTATTCGGCTGACGTGATTGACAAATGGATGACGCTTGAAACAAGAATTTATACGAATGCAACAGGTTTTGGCAATGGGGGATTTGCGCGGCCATTTGCCTATTCAGGCATCAGCGCTTATGAATCCATTGATCCGGGAATACTTTCCTGGAAGCATAAATACAATGGTCTTTCAGGACTGCCGGAAACAGATCCGCTAAAAAAATACAACTGGCCCGCCAGCGTCAACGCGACCCTGGCTGAAATCAACAGAGGTTTTTTTACATCCGCCAATCTGGATGCGACCGATCTGGCAGCGATCGATTCACTCGAAAACGCCCTATCCCTTGGTTTCAGTGGAGAGAAAGCCGAAGTACTCAGTCGCTCGGTGGCTTTCGGCAAATCCATTGCCGACGCCATTTTTGCCTGGGCTCAGACGGATGGGTTTACTCAAAATAATGCAATGTCCTATACGCCTCCCGTGGGTTTTGGTCTCTGGGTTCCGACTTCGCCTACGCCACCAGTCGCTCCTTTTTGGGGGAATGACCGGCGCATCATTGCAAACAGCGGAGACAACGACGCTCCGGGTGCACCGATTCCATATTCTGAAGATCCGGGTTCTGATTTTTACAAGCAGGTGAATGACCTCTACCAGGCATCCAAAGTGCTCACCACCGATCAGAAGAATATGGCACTCTTCTGGAGAGATGTGCCCGGCGTTTCTACACCCGGTCACTGGATGAGCATCACTCAACAGGCCATCAGACAATCACACAGCCGGCTCGATAAAGCCGCCGGCGCCTATGCCCTCACCGGAATATGCCTGAACGATGCGGTGATCAGCGTGTTCCATTACAAATACATATACCTTAATGTAAGGCCGATCACGTATATCCACAAGGTCATTGGCGATACCTCCTGGGATGCTCAATTTACAACACCCAATCATCCGGAATATCCGGCTGCCCATGCCTACATTTCTGCAGCTGCTGCCGAAGGACTGACCGCCGCTTTCGGGAATATCGGGCCCCTGACGGATCATACCTGGGATTATCTGGGATTCCCGGCCCGTACGTTCAACACATTTCGGGAATTCGCATTGGACGCAGGCAATTCCAGATTTTATGCCGGAATACATTACCAGCCGTCCATCGATGCTGGCCTCAAATCAGGAACAAACGTCGGGGATAATATCGTGAACAGTTTGTCCCTATTCAATTTCGGAGAAAAATAATGACTAACCCCTCCAATAAAGATACCCGGACACGATGTACCCGGGTATCTTTTTATATTCAACTCAACTGTCAATTGACAATTAACAATTGACAATTAGTTGTCATCCCTCAATCTCCAAAATCTTCATCAACGAGTCCTTACGACCCCGTGATACACTTACCGTAGAGCCATCTGTCATAACCAGGTAACCCCCATCTCCCCGGATGTATTTGTTTACTTCATTCAGGTTCACCAGGTAGGAATGATGCACCCGGAGAAAGGATTTGAAATCCTGCAACTGCTCTTCCATTTCTTTCAAACATCTGCAGGCAACTATCTTAGATTTATCCCTGAGGAAAAGATGGGTGTAATTATTACTGGCCTCACAGTAAACGATCTGGTCGGCAGGAATCAGTTCAAATCCTTCTACAGTAGGGATCCCGATTTTCGTAATGCCCTTGTTCCTGTTCTGTATCTGCTCAATCATGGAACGAAATTGCTCCGCGAGCGGTCTGGATTTTTGTTCTTCTATTTTATGCACGGCTGCAATCAATTCTTCGGGATCGATGGGTTTTAAAAGATAGTCCAGTGCACTGATCCGGAATGCTTTGACGGCATATTGATCATAACTGGTCGTAAAGATCACGGAGAAGTGGATCTGTTTGCATTGTTCCAGAAATTCAAACCCGTTCATGGTTGGCATTTCAATATCCAGGAATACCAGTTCCGGATTCATTTTTTCAACCGCCTCGAGAGCCTTTGTTCCAGACATGCATTTGGCCATGACTTCTACGCCCGGGCAATGTTCCTGTAACTGAATGCTGAGCGAATTCAGGCAATGAACCTCGTCGTCGATGAGAATGGATTTAATCATATTTGACAGGAATTTTAATCCGGACCTCCGTTCCCGCAGCGCTGCCATCCGCGTGGACAAGATCGTTTATGATCACGGCTGATTCATTTCCATTACCGCTTTGGATCATCGCGATCCGGTCGGCAGTAATCAACAGGCCCATGGATTTATGTTTGGTAGCCGACTTGCTGGCAATTCTCGCAGCCTGTTCACGGCCAATGCCATTGTCCGTAATTTTTATAAGCAGTGAATTTGCTTCCTGCACCACTTCAATTTCCAATTCACCCTTTTCCTCCTTATGCATCAATCCATGCCAGACGGCATTTTCCACATAGGGCTGGATGATGAGCGGAGGCAGTTTAAGCCGCGACATGTTCAGGTCCGGCGAAATCATAATTTTATATGTAAAATGATTATCAAACCGCATGGCCTCCATATCCAGATATAGTTCGAGGGACTCAATTTCACTTTTCAGGGATATGAATGAACTCTGTGAATTTTGTAAAATCATCCGGATTAATCTCGAAAATTTAGTAAGATATCTTGAAGAATCTGGTTTATTGTTTTCCAGTATAAAACGATTGATGGAATTTAGGGAATTGAAAATGAAATGAGGATTCATTTGGGTTCGCAGGGTTTGCATTTTTAATTCGGCGGCCTGTTGATGCAGCTCGGCCTGTTTCCGCTTATTTTGCAACAGGTCGTTGTTCCTCTTAAGGGAAAAATTTCTGAATATAATAAGTCCTAAAAAAGCAAAAATCAGAATGCTTCCAATAAGTATTTTGTTAACCAGGGACTGCTGTTTAAGCTGTACTTCTTTGATTTTATTATCCTTGTCCAATAAGTTCAGGGAGGACTGTTTCTTATCGTCCTCAGACACTGTTGCGAAATAGTTTAACCTCGACAGGAACTTGTGCGTTAGTACAGAATCCTTCAAAACGGTATACTTATTCGAATAGAAGAAGGCGCTGTCGTAATGCCCGGTTTGGGAATATATCGTAGACAACAGCTGGTATCCTTCGATCATGGATTGTTGCGCGTGGCCGGCTTTTGCGATGGCGAGACCTTCTGTGGTGAATTTTAAAGCGGCTTTAAAATTATTCTTGCCGACATAACTTTTTCCCACATTCATAAGGGCTGTCGTCAGATGAACCCTATCGTCGCTGTTTTTGAAAATTTTTGTGAGGTTAGAGGAAATTTTTAAGGAAGAATCGTAATCTTTTCCCGCCAGATAGGTTTCGCTCAGACTCTGCAAAACGAGCGGATCATTAGGCGTTTTTTTCAATGACAGGAAAAGATAATAATAGGATGAATCGTATTTGTTCAGGCGACAATATATTGATCCCAAAGGTTCATTCTGATCCCAGGGTACATTGTTTGCCCTTGCATATTGCAGGCTTTTTTGATAACAGTCGAGTGCACCTTCATAATCTCCTGCTGCTTTAAACAGATTCCCGAAATTGTTATAGGAAGAGAGGACACAAATGTTATCATTCAATTTGGTTCTGATCATCAAACTCTTCTGGCAATATTCAAACCCTTTTATATAATCGCCCATGGCTGTATAGAGTACACACTGAAATGCACATAACTTTCCTTTGCCTTCTTCATCACCTGTTTCATCAAAATAAACGCCTACTTTATTATAGTCCCTTTCGGCATTAATATTTTCATTTTTCAGATAATGAATGGACCCCAGGTAGAGGTAGCCATACCCAAGCATTTTTGCATTATGATTTTTATAAGACATGCTGATGCATTCAAGAATATCCTTTTCAGCCTCGGGGTAATTTCTTCGGCAATATTCACTGATGCCCAGATTCAGTTTTGCCATCGCCAGGCCGTAGCCATCGCTGGTATTTTTGGATAACAGGAATGACTGATGGGCGTAGAAAAAAATGGAATCGGGGTTGGGGCGTGGAGACCACCAGTATTGTTCACCCAGAGAGTTCAAACAATCGATCCTGAGATTGCCAACTGTGTGTGGCAATTCAGTTAACAGCGCGTCAATCGCTTTGCGATTTGGATGTTGTGCGAAAGATGGCCGGGAAATCAGGGTAAGTCCAAGAAAAATAATACAAATGCTCCTTAAAAGGAATGGGCTCCTTTTATTATAAGTAAACGGTTCAAAATGACTGATGAAGGTCATATTGGTGTTTGTTAAACGAAAGTAGTTTTTATTTTACCGGTGATTCCGAAATTATTTTTTATAAAGTATTTGAATTCATGGTTTTAGTCATGGACTATTTAGTAGTTGCCGCTTCTGGCTGGTAGTTTACAGAACTAAAATCATTTGGCTGCTATATTATTCCATTTGGAAAAAGCTCCGGGACGTTGGCTTCGATCGGTTTATTGATAGTATTCTGTTTAAATATCATCCATCCCGCGTCCGGGAGCGCATCAACTTTTAGAAAAATCCCTATGGATTTACATGCCACTTTATAAGGGCTGCCACTTCGCAGCCTTTTTCCGCGATTTTAATTACCTAATGGTTTGTGCGTACTCACTGCAATCCGGTTCCATGCATTTATTAAAACGGTCGACATGATGATTTCACCGATCGTTTGGGAGCTAAAATACTTTTCCGCGCCTTTGTATATATTGTCAGAAACACCGTTATGATGAATTAAGGTCACTTCTTCAATAAGCGCAAGCAGCGCCTTTTCTTCGTCCGTAAAAATGGTGGTTTCTCTCCAGGCATTCAGCAGGAACAACCGCTGCTGGGTTTCACCAATTTTTAGTGCCTCTTTGGTATGCATATTTATACAGAAAGCACAGGAGTTGATTTGCGAAGTGCGCACCATGATCAGGTGCTTCAGGATCGGAGAGAGGGTCGATTTATTTAATATCAGAGAAAGCTGATAAAGCGATTTCCAGGCTTCGGGCTGTGTTCTTTCAATGTCTACTCTTTGTTCCATTTTTGACTTTTTTTAATGAAACAAAGCTACAGTCAGTCAGATGCTCAATTGCTTAAACCCGTTTAAGAAATTCGTTTGCTTCTGATTTCGCTGAGGTATTCGGGGGTGAATCCCAGGTAGGAGGCCAGCAGGTATTGAGGTATCCGCTGGACAAATTCAGGATAAAGCTGATTAAATGCGTGATAAAGCTCCTCCCGGGAAGAACTGTATAAATATTTGATCCGGAACTGATATGCTGCGTGAGCCCGTTGATGTATGAACCTGAAATATCTTTCCATAATAGGAAATTCCTTCAATAATTTTTCCTGGGATAAAAAATCAATTGCCAGTATCGTGGATTTTTCAATGGCCTGAATATAAAATTCGGAAGGTTTTTGCGCAGAAAAGGAAGTATAATCGGCCAGCCACCAGTTTTCCAGGGCAAATTGTACCGTTTGTTCAACGCCTTTGTCGTTTACAAAAAATAGTCTCAAACAACCGCTGACCACAAAATAATTGGAGGTACAGATTTTTCCCTCAGTCAGTAAATTATGTTTTTTACGAGCCTCAATCGTTTTAAAGTAAGGTAGTATTTTTGAAAAATCTTTATCATCAACTGTAATAAATTTTTCAATATGCTTTCTCAGTATATCTGACATGTTGCTTTTGTTGATATGTATGAATTGATTGAATCATGTGACGAAACGACTTGGCGAATCGAGCGTATATTTTGTACTTTTAAACAAATAAGATTTAGACGTTCAATTGACTGACTTTATGAAATTAGTTCAAGTTTAACGATTCATCTGTCGTAGTATTATTCATACTGATAAAATTGAAAAAATCGACTGACTGCGCTAACTTTAAGTAGTCTTTATAGTTTGCAGAGCGATGATAAATTTCCAATTTATTCCCTTCACAGCACATCCTTTGCTGAGCCCATACATCGCGAAAATGTATGTGTTTGAAAGCAGCGGCCGGCTGCCCGCTGAGGATAAGAAACTGATCGTGCCGAATGCGAATTTCAAATTAACATATACCTGGCGGAACGGGATCGTGGCCCGTGTGGGAGAGAGGACCTATATCCAACATGAAAATAAGTTATCGTTCACCGGACTGATCGATTCACCGGTCAACCTGGATCCGGAGGAAGATGCGCAAACCGGAACGATCGTTATTGAATTCAACCCGCTCGGAGCCTACCGTTTTTTTCATTTTTCCTACGTCCATGTAAAAAATCAGATCGTTGAACTGTCGGACCTGATCGGCCATCATGCAGAAGATCTCGAATCCCGACTCGCAGAGGCAGATAACCTGGATATGAAATTGCAGATCCTGCAGCATTTTCTGATTCAACAGCTGGAGAAGTCTGTGTCCGATCCCATATACGATTTTTGCATCCACCGGATATCCGATTCAAAAGGACTGATTACTGTTTCGGAGCTTGAGAAGAAAACGGGTTATACCGCGCGATGGCTCAATAAAAAATTTGCAGAGCATTTAGGTACGGGCCCCAAAAACCTTTCCGAAATTGTCCGTTTCAAAGAATTTTACCAGTCATATTCGACAGAACACAAACAAAAGAAATTAAAGGGCCCTATCTACGATTACTACTACGATCAATCCCATTTTATCAGGGCCTTTAAAAGGTTTACCGGATTCATCCCGACTGAGCTGCAGGGCAGCCCGAATGAACTTGCCATCAGGCATTATACCAGCTAGTTCCGATTTGTACAATACCGGGAAAAAACGTCTTTCTATTTTTGTTTAAAAAATAAACAAATGGAAAACAATGATTTCACCAGTACTATATCTGCCAAAATCAGCGCAGATGAGGCGATCAAAAAGATAAGCCGTGTGCCGGAATGGTGGGGAGTAACATTTACCGGGAAGGCTGAAAATAAAAATGATGAATTTGTAATAAAGATGAGTGGAGATTCTTTCTTCAACTTTACCGTAGAGGAACTGATCCCCGGTAAAAAAGTCGTGTGGCTGGTGAAAGATTGTTATATGCCCTGGTATTCGGATAAAAAAGAATGGACCAATACCCGACTGATTTTTGATCTGAATGAACATGATGGCATTACCGATCTGAAATTCACGCATGAAGGCCTTACGCCCGACGTGGAATGTTACAAGGATTGTGAGCCGGGTTGGACGCACTGGATCAAATCAAGTCTTTTTTCCTATTTTACAACGGGGAAAGGTGAATTCAGACCACCAACCAAGTGATCACCGGTCCAGATTCCGAATAATAAACACCATCATGAGGAAATTTAAAAAGATATTATTACCCGGATTTTTATTGGTATGTCTGCAGGCAATCGTTTCTGCCCAATCCGGAATCATCGATACAAAATATGGCAGGGTAGAAGGTTACCAGGAGGAAAATATTCGCATTTTCAAAGGTATTCCGTTCGCATCACCACCCGTAGGAGATCTGAGATGGAAGGCGCCGCAGCCACCCGTTGCATGGAAAGGGATAAAAAAATGCGTGGCTTTTTCTGCCAGCCCCATACAGCCGAAGCCGGTTCCCTTTCTGTGCTGGTCAAAAGAATTTATAGCTCCGCCCGCGCCACTGAGCGAGGATTGTCTTTATCTGAATGTCTGGACGGGTGCCTCATCAGCGTCTGAAAAACGTCCGGTATTTGTCTGGATATATGGCGGCGGATTTATTTCGGGTTCAGCAGGATGTGCTATTTACGATGGCCTGGAATATGCAAAAAAGGGAATCGTGTATGTGAGTATCAACTACAGGGTCGGAGCCCTGGGATTTATGGCGCACCCGGAACTCAGCAAAGAAGGAAATGGTTCATCCGGCAATTATGGGTTGATGGACCAGGTGGCGGCATTGCAATGGGTCAAGGAAAATATCGCAGCCTTCGGTGGAGATCCGTCGAATGTTACGATCGGGGGACAATCTGCAGGTTCCATCAGTGTGTATGCATTAATCGCAAGTCCTTCAGCCAGGGGGCTGTTTCAAAGGGCCATTGCAGAAAGTGGTGGAATTTTCGGCAGCTTCAATATGGGTACTCTGGAAGAAGGAGAAAAAACCGGTATTGCCCTGCAGCAAAGACTGCATGTTGATAATCTGAAAGCGATGAGAAATCTGCCGGCAGATAGTATACTCTCTGCAAACCCGGGAATGAATGAAACTGGCCGGTTTCAGTCCGACCTCCATTTCGGGCCGGTACGTGACGGCGCTTTTCTGCCGGCGGATTTGTATAAAGCATTTAGCGAAGGAAAAATGAATCCCGTGGATTTTCTGGGCGGTTGGGTAACCGATGAAATGACGATGTTCGGTATAGAAAAAACAAGCAAAGAAAAATTTATACAAACTGTTCATGAAGAATTTGGTGATAAAGCAGAAAAACTGATTGCCCTGCTTCCGCATGCAGATTCTGCGGAGGCTTCGGAATCACTGGTGGAACTTCATCTCATTACTTTCGGCGTCACCAGTCCGTACATGATGTCCCGGTACAATGCCAGGCCAAATTATATCTACGAGTTTTCTCATGTGCCGGTTGACAAGCCCGGCTTTCCCAATTACGGTGCATTCCATACAGCCGATGTTCCCTTTGCGCTCGATAATTTGCATACATGGGACCGCCCCTGGCGGCCATCGGATTATGCCACGGAAAAAAGCATGAGCGCGTACTGGATACAATTTATCCGTACGGGCAACCCCAATGCTACGGGCCTGCCCCGCTGGGATCCCTATAAAACGGGTATGACATTGGAGATAGGCAATGACCTCATTTCGCAGAAAAAAGATTTATACAGGGAACTGCTGGAAACGATTACAGCTGATTGATAATTATCTGTAATATTTTTCTGATCTTAAATTATACTGAGAAAAATGAACATTATGCGTTTCCCGGCATGCCATTTTTTTTTTTGCAACCACACAAGACTGTCTGCCTGCCGTATTTTAACGAACCTTCCCGTTTCGAGCAGTTCCCCACCAATGCCTGAACACCCGGGTAATAATCGGCAAAGTCGTGGAATACAATATGCCCCGAATCAGTCACCCATTCCGAAAAATGCCAGAAATCTGCAGCGACATGAGGATAGTCGTGCAGCCCGTCGATGAAGAGAAGGGAGACAGGTAATTCCCATCTGACATTGACAGAATAATCGCGAATCATTTCGACAATTTGTGAAAGCCCCGCATTTTCGATATTTCTTTTAAACATTTCCACCGAAGGCTGATATATCTGGATGCCCTCGTCTGCCGCACCCTGTCTGCCATCATGCGGATCGATGGAATAAATTTTTGTACCGGGACTGAAAGTTTTTATCACGCTTCCGATAACGATCGTTGATTTCCCATGATAACTTCCGATTTCAACAATATTAAACGGCTTCGTTAATTCTTTACAGGTCTTCAGCACGATGGCCATCAGAAGTTCCGCCTCGTGGTCATTCAGCCAGCCTTCGATTGATTTTATGCGCTGAATAATTTCCATCGGAAGAAAAAGATCCTGAGTCCTGTCATCGCGTGATTCCGCTGAAGGTTTGACATAGTGATTGGACCTTTGTCTCGTTAATTTTCTGAGCGGGTTCTCATATTTACGTTCTACCGGATGAACCCAGTAAGCATGCTGGTTGTGAAATGCATTATTTAAATCATGGGCAGTAAAAAGTTTCCGGTAACTGACGAATTCATAACTGCAGGGATTGGAAAGAATCTCATAGCCCAGGAGGCTGATCAATGTGGGTAAGATCACTTCTTCTGTGGCCCATATTTTTGTCTTCATCATGATTTCCTGTAAAAGCTTATTCTCCCGAAAGAGTTCCAGCAGATCCCGTACCGCATCGCGGGTGAATACCGTGGACGGCCAGAATGTCCAGTGAACAAATTTATCCGGCCCCTCTTCAAAACTTTCTAAAAAAGGTTTCCATAAATCGTATTCCCTGAAGGCCAGGGCGGCTACCTGGTTTGTTTTATTATCAACTGTAACTCTTTCAGGTCTGCTGGATAACATCCCGATCTTCACATCGGTACGGGTTGAAAAAAATTCTGAAATATGCCGGGTATATCCGCTGCGTATACTCAGTTGGTCGGAGTCAACAATCGTCAGAATATCGAAATCCAGCTGCTCCAATGCGAAGGCCATGGAGTGAAGTGCAAAATGATGAAGATAGCCGTGTTTCATGGGCATCCGGGAAGGATATACGATCGCATTAAATTTTTCAAAAGGAAAACCATGATTCAGCAGGTCTTCATCTGTACCACCATTGTACAGGAGAATTTTTGATTCCGGATCATGATAATGAAGGTTGCGCACGAGATCAATGATACATTCTGCATTTTCATGAACCAGACAGGCATAAACATTCTGAAGAAGTTTCACAGGTTTGACGGGCACCTGCTTTTGCACAATATTATTCTGAGTTCGATTTTTGGTTGCAGAAAAAACGCCTTCCTGATACAGTGGCCAGTCGGAATTCATTATTTCACTGATTTTCTCAACCGGGAAATGGTGCCACCAGGATGTATGAGTTTGCTTGGGACTGACATTGCTGCCATGAATCATATGTACGGAAAAGCTGGAATCCGGAAGTTCTGTAATACGATCGGGATGGGCTTTCCATACAAACAGGCCATCCATTCCCACGTTGATATCATCAAAATGATGTGTATTCCAGAATTCCTTTCTGAAGAAGAGAGAACTGCCTAAAAGCCAGGTGCGATGATCACGTGGATAAATATAATTAAATGCTTTACGGCTTCGGATATCATAATAGAGGAGATTGCTGATCCCGCAAATATCAATCGGATTGTTCAGAAGAGTCTCAGCCTGGTATCTCAATCGCCGTGGCGCATACCAGTCATCATCATCCCAGTTCGCAATCATTTGCCCCGATGCCAGTTCACAGGCCATATTCAGTTTTGCCCCAAGACTTATTTTTTCATCCAGCCTGAAATAACGGATACGCGGATCGGTTGGCAGGAGATCCTCAATACTGTCGCTACCGTCGTCAATGATGATCAGTTCTTTGTTCTCGTATTCCTGTCGCTGGAAGTAGCGGATGGCATGAGGCACAAATGGACGACGGTTATAGGTCGGCATGATGCAGGATACAAGCGGCTGGTCGATGGCGTCGGTGGGCTGCAATGCTGGTGTCATACATATATATAATTTGTTCTTTAATGACTGACTGATCTTTCTTCTTTGTTATATTCCCTTTTTATCCCGTCCATCAGATCGTTTAATCTGATGAATTCATCGGATCTGGAAAATGCTCTGAGTGCCGCATAGTGTACAGCCTGCAGAATGGCGGATCCCGTGAGATCATATTTATCGCTCAGTTTTTGCAATTGAATTTGCGGTTCTGCTTTCAGTGATGCAGGCATGGTTTTTTCCCAGAGTATAAATCTCTCGGCTGCTGTCGGTGATGGAAAATGTATGATCGCATGCAGCCGGCGCATGAATGCATCATCCATATTATTTTTAAAATTGGAGGCGAGGATCAGCAGGCCGGGATAGTCTTCCACGCGTTGCAACAGATAGGAAACCTCCTGGTTTGCATAACGGTCATGCGAGTTCTGTACATTGGTTCTCTTTCCAAAGAGCGCATCGGCTTCATCAAAAAAAAGAATCCAGTCTTTCTTTTCCGCCTTCTGGAATATTTTTTCAAGATTTTTTTCTGTTTCCCCGATATATTTCGACACCACCTGCGAAAGATCGATCCGGTACACGTCTTTGTTATATTGCTGACCCAGCAGCGTAGCGGTCAGGGTTTTTCCTGTACCCGGCGGACCGTGGAAAAGAACACGGTAACCTGGTTTAATCTTTCGCTTTAAGACATCGTCCTGTAACGCTCTTTCATTTTGTTCCAGCCACACTTTCAGATCGTAAACCTGGTTCAGTGTATGCTGGTTGAGAACCAGATCATCCCAGTGCATTGCCGTCGTAATCAGTTTAGCCGGAAATTCCGGGCTGAATTCGGGTCTCGGTTCAATGCCGGCAAGTATCTTGCTCAGCCATTCTTTTGACAGGATCAGTTTTCCGCTCATAGGTGGCTCTCCGTCCCTGACGGTTTCCAGGTAAACTATCTTTTCTTTTACCAACACGCTGTCGCCTTGCAATAAAGCTTGTACCTGTAACCGTTTTTCAAGTTCATTCCCTCCCAGAATAAATTGAGCAGTTTCACCTGTTGGCAGTATACCCCGGTAATTATCTGTTCGGACGCCTCCGATTTCAGGAAAATTTCCTCCGTTCGGCAGATATGTTTGTACGATGGAATCTATAAAATGTGGCGAAGCATGCGGTAACAGGGCCAGCATGAGGATGATATATTCTTCTACTGAAAGCTTGTAGCGATCAATTAATCTGGCGAGTTCAGAATCATAATACTGAATAGCAGGCTCCGGAAATGACATTTCGGATTCTTCTGTGTTTTCTCTTTTAAAGAAAATCCTGAACCGGTTTTTTATGACCTCATCCAGGAAGGATAATGATCCGGAAATTTGTTGAAAGTTGTGGTTCATAATTAAATCAGGTTGTCAGGGTAAGAAAAACTGTTTGTGATCAGGACTATCAAACGGAGGTGTTATATCCGTCCCACTGGCCAGCGTTTCGCTATTATTTTTAAGATTGGCAATTCTTTGTTCAACCAGTATAATGTGGTCATCAAGGTCTTTTGTAAGTGAGGGCCACGCATCCTGTCCAATTGCTTTCCGGGCACTTTTATTTACAGGGCTGGGACTATGTGAGGTGATCGCCTCATGAATACTGTCTTTTTCAGCTTTGATGGGAATACGTAGTGCGGTATTCTTTTTTTGTTCAGGTATGAGTTTATTGTCGTGATAGTCCTGCAATGCCGCGAGATAACCATTTTTGTCTTTCGCGTGTAATTTTAATTGTTTTGACAACCCGATCCAGTTCGGTATCAAAATAGTATTCCAGAGAATAACCCATCTTTCATTGTGGAATTTTTTCTCGGCTTCGGTCAGTTTGAGGTACCTCAGATTGAACTGGAAGTCCAGTGACGATTTATCTTTCAGTACTTTCGGGTTGAACAGTTCAGTCCCCCTGTTCATTTTCTCATAACCGGCCCATAAATTTGTTTTGATCTTGTTCAGGGAGAGTTTGTCACTATAATCCTTCGCATTGATATCCCTGACCTCGAAAGGGATATCCGTTTGGGGAACAAATTGATTGCCCGCATATTCACCCAGGAATTGTTCTACCTGTCGTTCGGATTTAATGTTTTTTACTGATTTGTCCAACGTAAAATCAAATTTTGACGTATCTCCGGCCGCCCGTGCTTTTTGGTAATCCTGTAAACTCTTTTCACCCAGGATTGACTGCTGATTTTCTTTTCCCAGGGAATCAAATTGATTTTCGGACAGAGGGAGAAATTTAAAGTCATCGTTTTGAACCATTACTACCGGGATCTGATCGCCCCTGACAATAAGTCCAATATGATTGGGTAGAAGAATGTATTGAAATTTCAGTTTAAGTTTCGAACCCAGAGTCGAAAGTAAATATAACGTCCTGAGTGCATAGACTCCGCAATCATGAATCAGCTGGCCGGTCAGAGCGCGTGGGAAATTGTGCTTTAGATAATTATCTCCAAAATCCTCAATGTCAAAGGGGGAGTGAATCGTGAAAACCTTCATATAATAACTGATCAGGTTTGCGACGGTAAGAAAAGCGTCGGCCTCATTCTTCTTCTGGACGCCGGTTAAATTTTCAAATTTGTTTTTGACAAATTCCCTCCAGTCATCCAGCGAAAAAAGGTCGAACTGTTTTTTACCGGTCATGAAATCCTGCGGTCCCTGTTTGCCGGTTATTTTTTTGCCCTTGTCATCCAGGCCATAAAAACTTTTTATAAATTTTATTTGTTCGATTCTGATTTGGTTGATCAGGAGAATACTGAGGTTTTTTTCTTTTCCTTCCTTATCAATACCATAAAAATCAAAATCCACGGAAGGGCCGTGTTTAGGATCAAAAAAGTCTTTATGAGTGCCTCCCTTATTGGTAAAGGATGATTTGGTTATGGGAACTTCCGTAGCGGTAGAAGGAGAGAAATTTATTTTATCTTTTCCTTTATTTGTAAAAAGCGTTTCTTTTTGTGTTGCCGTCGCGATCTTTATCAGGATATTGTTTGTTTCCGGCAGGGAAGGGGACTCTCCTGAGCTCTTCAGTTCCTGGAATATGACTTCCATTTTCTTCTGGACGATTTTTTGAATCTCCGTGACTATTTCTGCCATGTGAAATTTCAGGGCTGAAAAAAATGTCCACTCATCCTCAAAACCACTTTTAGCCGGGTCAAAATCAACGGGAATTATACCCGTGTGAAACTTCATGTATTGTTCCAGCTTTTTTGTATCCAGTAGAATGATCCGGTTTACAAGTTGTGTGTAGGCATTGAGCAAGAGGTCAAGACTGGCTGCCGTTTTCACAGGCGTATCGGTGTTCACTCTTTTAATGACTGACGAAGTAAAAGCCGTGTAAAACTGATCGGGCTGATCCAAAGGAAAGACGCCCGTCGTAGAGGATGGTTTGCCAAGTTTGTATAGTTGGTTCGCTTCTGTAAATAAAGTGATCACCTGCAGGCGCGCAGAAAGATCGTTTGCTTCTTCCAGCGAGTATATTTTTTCATGGCGCCAATATTCATCGATTGATATAAAATATTCAGACTGGCGACTGGGATATTCAGGAGTATAGTTTTTGAAACCGGCGAGAAATTTCTTAACCATTTCCTGAATTTTCTTTTTCCCCGACACATCATCCGGCGCCGTTTTGTCGGCGTCTTTTCCAATGTCTAAGAACTGTTTTCTCAGGTCCGCTTCCTGTGCCTGCAGAGCTGTTACGGGTGTCTTTTGCCTTTGCAATACACTGCCCTGACTTTTATTCTGCTGCAGCACGTGCGTGAGTTCGTGCGCAATCAGTTTTTTTCCGGTATCGGTTTCAGGTGCGAATTGACGATCACCAAAAACGATATGATTTCCTACGGTATATGCCCGCGCATTGACAGATTGAGAGGATTTTGCGGCTTCCGCATCCTGGTGGATTTTCACATCAGAAAAATCATAACCAAATCTTGGTTCAAAGAAATTTATTGCGCTGTCTGACAGGGATGATCCTCTCGAGGAAAGAGAATCGACATAGGAAGGCAAATCACTATAATCTGCCATTTGATCGGCTTCACGTTCCTGTTGATCGTTGGGCTCCTTCATTGCTAATTTGGGTTGGAAAAACAAGGATTTCACCGCAGAAATATTCTTTCGATCTGGTTTTAATGTTTGAAATCGTGATACTCTGGACATCAGAAATTTTGAATTACAACGAATGATTATGAGCAGTAAGTTTATAATTATATCATTTTGATCATGGTGACTCATTTTCAGCATGATCCCTGCGGAATCTGATATTATTTATGCGCGATGTTTCTATAGCTCCGGAATTTTTATCTATTTCAGCAATAACAGCAATTTCCCAGGATGTTTCTTTTTCGCCCCGGTAATAAATTATTTCTTGTGGCCCTTCCTTATTAGTCATTATCTGTTCGAATTTGCCGAGCAGGGTTGTTAAATCCGCCGGTGTTATTTTAACTTCTTCCGCAAATCTTAATGACAGAACATAGGGTATATCAGTTTCCTGATACCGGGCGAGCCAGGCAGATTCAACCTCAGGCAGAAAAGAGATTATCTCAATAGGCATAGGATACCCGGGATCATTGCCTGCTCTGCCCAATTTTGCAACTACTTCATCGGCGTGAAGCGAATTTTTTGACAAAAAGCTGATAAGGTCAGCGATCAGTTGCAATATGTCTGTTAAAAATTTAGTCATTTTAGAGTTCATTTTCTACCATCCACGAAATGCCAGCTCAGCTGCATCACCTACCTCATGAGCATCTGCCTCGTACGGAATTCTTCTATACAATGTATATTTTTGTTCCACTACGGTGATCTGTGTTTTTAGCGCGTTAAATGCTTGTTGGGCTTCTGCTACAGCCGTTGATGTGGCACCCTGATTTAACTTTTGCAATGCTTTTTGAGCTTCCTTTCGCAGGTCCGCCATTTCTGTCCAACCGTCATCATTACTGACAATCTGATTGGAAACCCTGTCGGTAGTGTTTGCCTGATAGATCTGCTTGCCAAAATCTTTTGTAGCCTGATCTGTTCCTGAGTTAAATTTATTTGCCACAGCAGCAGTTGCAATATCAATATGCATATGCTGTTCATTATGCAGGTCTGTGGCATTAAGATTGTTAATACCTGCAGAAAAACGAGCCGAAAGAAATCGCTGTTCTGCATGCCGGCTTTCGTGCAGTGTTGTGTTTGCAACTTCTGCGGCTTCGTCGTTGCTCAATGCGGGTTTGTTAACCAATTGTTCACTGATTGCGAACTTCCAATCGCCAGAGGAGAAATATCCTTTGATTTCCAAAGGCTCTTTGTGCACAATCCTAAAAGCAGGAACATCGGCTGACTTAAGTTCATCGTTAGCGGCTTTGCCAATAGCTTTTACTTTATCGTCGGGTGATGGAATAGTATTCCAGCGAGTCTGTATGTTTTTGATAGAAGTGGCAAAATGATTGAGAGAGGTGAGTTTTCCCAACCCGGTAAGATCGGGAATCTTTAGAGAATGGCGATCTTTCGCGCGCTGAATACCAGCTGCGGATTCTTTTGGATAAACTCTTTTGCGTATTTCGGGCCATGTAGCCTCATTGATTAACTTTTGCAAATTATCAGAAAGATCAAGGGACAATTTCAACCAACGCTCATAGTCGGGATCGTGTTGAGATACGTTGTTACGCTGTTGGCCGGAATAATCGCTGTATGAATCAAGCAGCGGATCATGAATCATGTCAGGTGCGGGCTTGCGCTGGATAGGGTGGGATTCCGATTCTTTACGATGAATAATTTCTTTATCCAGTTCGTCTTCCGGTAAATGCTGTTTGCGGCTTATATAAACAGGCGTGGGATTGAAAAAAGTTTGACCCCCGGATGCATGTGAACCCGGCGCGGGCATTCTCATTACTTTGTCTGCCATCGCGTCTGCTTCCTGTTCGTATATATCTCCGGGTTGATTGATGCTGAGTTTTGCCTGCACAACCGGACCAAAGAAATATGTCTGCTCCCCCTGATTAAAAGAGGAATCAGATTTCCTGAAAGGCGGATGCTTGTTTTCTATTTTCGCGTTTTCCTTCACGGATCGTTCAGATTATTGGTGATCTTTTAAGGGTTCGCCGAAAGGTCATAGAAATCAGAACTGTCACCACAACAACGCCAGTCTGCAAACACTGCCCTGGTCGCAGGGCCTTCTGTATAATTTCCCCACCAGCCGGGCGGGGATGCTGTACTGGGCAGGCTCCTGCTGGCCAAGACTCCTCCGGCACGTCCGGGCTTCCAGATTCCGGCTATATTATCCTTACCCAGATCGCCTGTTACTGCAATCGGAAAATATCTGGCTTCTCCAAAAGCGTACCTCGATCCCGAGGTGTTTGGTCTTGCTTCATGTCCTGATGTATCTGATAAACCGGACGCTTTCCTTCGGTAGAATACCGAAGTCCCTTTGCTTACAAAAAAAGCTTCCCAGTACGTAGTGGGCTTGGCCGGACAAGCGCCTCCTCCCGGACATTTCACTTCGTTGTCATACCGGTCAATTTGTTGTACTATATATCCGTCGGTTGCCGCTGCAGTTCCTAAAGCAAAATCATAATCGCGCGCAAATTGCCCGCAGGTACCTTTCACCAGGCCGCCAACCGGTAATATTTTTAATCGCTGAATTTGCTTGGGTGCAGCTGTTTGGTTTTGCTGTACCACGTGCGTGAGCTCATGCGCGATCAGTTTTTTTCCGCTGTCGGTTTCAGGTGCGAATTGCTGACTGCCGAATACAATATCATTGCCTGCAGTGTATGCAAGCGCATTGATGGATTGAGCAGATTGGGCGGCAACATCATCCGCATGAATTCGCACGTTAGAAAAATCCCTCCCAAATCTTGGTTCAAAAAAACTTCGGGAGGATTCCGGTAGTGGCCTGCCGCTGTGATGCAGGGAGGAGAGATAACTATCCGGCTCCGCGTCTTTTCCGGATTCAGAAACGGACTTCTCTTTGCGCTGAACTTTCTTTTCTTCTTCTTCACATCCGGCACATTTTCGTTGTACACCATCCGTTTCTTTCCGATGTACAATTTCCTTATCCAGCTCATCTTCGGGCAGATGTTGTTTGCGGTTCAGGCCCGTTGTTGCGGGACTGAAAAAAGGTTTCTCCCGATTTGATTGCTGTACCGGGTACTGCATCGTCATCACCCGATCAGCCATGGCATCTGCTTCCTGTTCATATATATCACCGGGCCTGTTGACGCTCAGTTTCGGCTGAATAAAATAGCCGTCAAAAGAACGGGTGGCTCTTGTTGATTCTTTTTTTTCCGGCGCATGAAAAGAGTCCATGTTGATACTTGTTTTTAAATCCAGTCCACAGAAAGCATATTCTTCATCCAGGGTAATTTGATTTTTGAAATTCCCCAGGGCATTCTGTCAAGGAGAATATCCACGGTTTTTTTCTCTATATGGAGCGACCATCCACTTTCATCCAAATCCAGTCTGCCCTCCCTTTGCAGAAATGTATTTCGCAATCCTTCCACCGATGTGTTTTTCAATGGGGGCCAGTTGCGAATCACCGCTTCTAAAAGATGTTCGCATTCTGATTTTTCCCGAACGGTGATTTCCCCGGAAGGAGGCAACGGTTCTTCCAAAGGCATTCCGCAAAGAATTTTTTCGAGGACCACATCAAATTCTTCCGCTCCAACCCGGCCCGTAGCCAGAAAATGGAGAATATATATTGCGTGATACCTGGCTTCTTCGGAATTAAAATCTTTCGACGTCAGGAGCCCCAGCTCTTCAAAAAAAGCAAACAGGTAAGGATGCAAAATCACGATGCCGCTGTTTTTTACAAAGAGGGAATCCGGAATATCTTTTTTATTGACAAACTCATTTTCTTTTTTTTGAAACACGCCCTCAGGCTCCGGAATTATTTTATTTTTTAATTCCAGAAAGGCATCGCGTACAATACCCGGTGGTATGCTGTCTGATCTTTCTTTATTCATATCCCCGGAAGCCGGGAGACCGGAAATAAGATCCTGCAGAATATTCATCGTTTGTCTTTCAATAGAATCGGTTGTGCCGGAATTGCTGAGAATATTCTTCAGGAAGTATTTCCATATTTCCTGCCGGCTGTCAGCCGGACCAGACCCATATACATTTTTCAGCAGCATTTGCATATCAATGAAAATCCCTGCACGCACTGAATTCCATCCTGGTGAAACAGATAAAATCATTCTTTCCAAAAAATCATCGGAGAATTGTAAAATCAGCCGCCGGACAACCGCAGGCTGTTTCATCTGTTTTGTCCCGAGCCAGTGGATAAGATTTCGCCAGTCCTCGTTTGTTGCTTTTGATTTCATTTCTTTTTCCCAGCTGGTTTTATCCTTCACATCAGCATACCAGGGCAGTGTTCCGCGATCCAGGAAATGGATCATCGCTTCAAAGGCAGATGGTTTAAATTTCGTCTGCTCTTCATTATGAGCTGATGTAATCAGTGTATCCCGCAGGCGGCTGACGAGGATCTCTTTGAATTCCTGTTCAAAATTGGATTTACTGATCACACCGAGGTTGAGATTCAGACTTTCAAAACGAAGCAATTGATCATCCGGCGCAATCCCATCCAGGGTTTTTTCAAGCAGGCTTCCCAATCCATTCGTGAATAACTCACTGACTTTATTTTGAATGCCATGCGCGTCTTCCTGATTTGATATCTGCAACCTGATTTTTTGTTTATGTATAATATGACGCCCCATCAGAATAATATTTATTTAAATACGGGTGTGAAGGTTCCCTTATCAAGACTGGATTTAATCTTGGCACCTGTCAGCACAGTTGTTTTTGTGTCCTTCGACGTTACGCTGTTCAGATTGTATGTTACCGTAAGCGAAATAGTGAATTTATCCTGGTTCGATGGAATCGTGATAGCCGCCGGATTCGCCAGCGGTTGGATTTTTGTTGTATCACTATTCAACGTCCAGGCATACGCAGCCAGGTTATCCACGATTACCGCTGCCAGCTGCATTTGTATGGTAACAGCGCCGGCAGGTGTATTGCTTCTGGTAAGTGTAATCGTAAAACTCGCATCCGGTTTAATGATCCGGATCGGTTGTATGGTAATTCCCTGGTAAGTCAGGCTGGCTGCCTCCAGTGTCGCCGTAATGGCCGTTCCTCCGCCGGTACCATCCATGGCCGGATACAATTTGAGAATATTGTTCTCGATGGCAAGCCGGAGATTATCCGGGTTCGTTACCTGGCTTAATTGTGTAACAGCCGGTTCTGCCGTAAACGGATAACTGTTGGGATCGTCATAAAGAAATGTGATGACTTTTATATCGAATGCTGTTTTCGAAGTGGTATCCGATGGCAGGATATAGGCCACCGGCGAACAATCACTGCAGCAGAGATAGGGAACATAGAAATCAGCGATCACCACACCGTCAGTGATCGGGAAAACTTTCTGAGCCGGCTGGAAACCTTTTAATACACCGGCCACACGATTCATGATATCTGAAGAGTAGATATTATGCTCCTTCAGCACATTGCTTAATTCAGTCAGTGTAGCAGCATCTGTCGTTTCAGCAACATTGCCCGTGGTGTCGGAACGGACTGCCAGCACAGCGCCCGTTGTCGAGGGTATCCTCTGTTTTACGATCGCCGCTTCCTGGTGATAGACCAGCACAAATGTGCCACCTTTGGGAACACCGGATTTGTGTTCCAGTCCGGGATGTTTCTGATAGTAATAAAGAAATTCCAGTTGTGATTCATAAAGTTTTATCCTGCGCAGATATTCCAGCAGGATAACCAGAATACTTTCGGCAATGCAGATCAGGCAATCGCAGCCCTTCAGTATGCTGATCGAAAGCCCCGTGGTTTTTACAAATTCAGCTGCCTCAGCAGATTTTACCAGGGTCTGCAGGTTGAGATATTGCTGATCAAAATTTTCACGTAAACGGGTGAATGCGGATGCCGTGATATCCTGGATTTTTGTATTGAAGAGGAAATTAAAAAGAGCGTCCGATACATTGAATAAGCTGAAAATACTGTTGAAGATATTCACTGAAATCAGCTGGTTTTTTTCACGGACAAAAGAAAAATCCGCGGAATCGGGTGCTGGCTGAATTTTGATAGTGTCGAGATAAGCCTGTCCGATGGTCTTGGCATCCGGTTTGAAGTTTGCCATAAAATCACCGGGCTGGTATTTGCCGAATGCAAACTGAAAGGCAGCGGTAAATTTTGCCGCATCGGGCAGGGGCAGATCCGCCAGCGCAATTTTCGGAGCAATTACACTGGTTCTGTTTGCGGCGTCATAAGGAAGATAGCTGAGCCTGTAGATACAAAGAAACAGCTTGCATAAAAATTCGATCAGCAACACACGCAGATCTGTTTCCAGATCCTGAATGATACAGGGCGGAATTGAACCGGCCCGGCTGGGATCCAGTAATTCAGCCGAAACGGCCACTACATCGAAGGGCAGGTTATAATTTTTTCTCAGATTCAGTATTCTTTCCAGCACACCATTATATGGCAAACCGATATGGCCTTCTATCCGGAAGAAATGATAGGGTTCAATATCATACTCCAGCGGATTATTGGTAATCAGGTCATATTGATTATAAATATGCGCGTTATAACTCAGGTTGAACACCGCATTTCCCACGCATCGTCTTTTCAAAGTTCCAAAAACGAAACAGGCTGTCAGGATCCTGCGCATCTTCCGGATAATAATAGGGGATGGCCCTTTTTGATAATGGAAATTCCTGGTACTGACTGGGCGTGATCCGGATATCCCTTGTGGTGAATGGAAGTTTTAGCGGGAAAATATCGGAATCAGCGAGGATCTTCATCCGGTGAAAATAAAACCGGAGCCTGGCCAGCGATTTATTATCCTGGTCAAAAAGTGGGGAATAAATAAAGTATTGCCTCCAGCAATCCTTCACCCAGTCTTCCGTGCTGGACGTGGCTTCACCCAGTGTCAGGTGCAGGGGAAATGCACATTCGTCCCCGCAGCATTGCATATTTATTACGGATGCTATTTCCCTGAATTCGTAATAGGCGAGTACAAGGTCATTGATATAGTCATAGAAATACTGTATGGTGATTTTATTACTATTGTTCCATATACCATTCAGCGCCGCCTTCAGTTTGTCAAGTAAGGAATCCGGTGGAGAGCCGGCGGAAATAAATGGATTTGTCTGATCGGTCAGCAGATCCTTGTATTGTTCGTAACAATAGGAATAAGCGTCTGAGATCTCTGACAGAATATTGTTCGAAAAAATTTCTTTAAATGCATCGAGCACAGCGGCCGTACCATCTATATCCTGGTACAAAACATTGTAACGTTTCAGTTGAATCTCCGGTGCCCTGAGATTTGTATTCTTGTCACCGCAAAAGTTGGGCAGATATTTTTTTGGAACCAGCAGGGGACGCAAACGGAAAACCATTTTCTCGCCCTTATTATTGCAATCCTGCATATCGCAGTTTCTGAGATCTTTTTCACTCACTTCCAGAAACAGAACCACCGCATATTCAAAGAAATTTGTTCCCACAGGAGGTGATGACAAAGGGAAGGGCTGGGGTTGCACAGGCGAGCCGGGTGGAGAAAACAGCGGACTGTCCGGAATAAGAGGTGAAGAAATGGAGGCAGGACCACAGGGATTGTCAGCCGTCACCGGATTATTTCCGGCTGCCACATAATTATCATACTGGGTGCAGGTCATCAGTGAATAGATGGCGCCATTCATTCCTCTTTTTTGCTGGGGATAGTTGTAAAAGGGAATCGTTTTGCAATTGAAAGGAAGGTCGGGTGGCAGGGTGGGAGGCGTATATAAAATGGCATGCGTATATATATGGTCGGTACAATCAACCAGCAGATAACCTTCCGAACTGAGCCCGCATCCTTTTTTTATTTCGATGGTGCTCAGGACTCGCTGATTGATCAGTGTCGCCACCAGTTCAAACCCGCATACGATTCCCATCCCGATCAGTTTATTCCTGGTCAGTCGGTTCTGGCGATCCAGGTAGTAAAATAGTTGGTTCAGGTGATCGTTGGTTAATACCTGGTCGGGCTGGAATACGATGTATTCGTTATTTTTTAGAGTTAGCATGCCATTACGTATTAATTGTTCCTAAAATGGTCTTTCCTAAGACAACCGGATTATTGTCCTTGCTTTCATCGCAGTCGTGCAGGGTAGCTACCGGGAATTCGCTGTGTAATGAATAGAGTAAACGGATCAGGTTGTTGCTGGCTTCAGTAAAAAATGTACTGCTCATCGATGTAAGATTTTCATAGTACGCTGCCAGAGCGTAGATCCAGGCATAGTAGGCCAGTTCAAACTGAAGCATGGATGCCTGGTTGATCCAGCAAATTTTTATCATACAATGGGCCGGTGATTCTTCCCGGGCGAGTTTTTCAAAATAGGCCCGGAAATTCATGTTGTTAAAATGAGCCGGCCAGTACGGAAGTACAATGGAGATCCGGAAAGAATAGGGATCATCCTCGCCACAGGTTTCACAGTCTTTATCAATGCATATCGGCGCCAGGGAAAAATCTGCATTTCTCGGACGCAGTAAAATATGCTCGATCAGATACATGCCCTCCGTAGAACAGCCGATGATCAGGTTATTGGTCGACAGATATCCGGATAATGCGGCATACAGATCAGCCAGCGTCGTGTAGTTGGGGGAATGAATGATAGTGGCGTCAATCTTCAGCGTATAGTTATATTGAATACCTGATCCTGTCTGTACGGGCTGAATGGAGAATGAAACATTTCCTGACCCGATACATTCCAGAAATCTTCTGGTAAAACTTTTTATTGCAGAAGAAGGATCTTTGAATCCGGCCAGCAGACATAGTTTTTCTTCCATCCCCGAAACATTATTACTGTTCCATAACTCAGCAGTTTTTAGCTGGAAGAGATGATCCTGCGGACAATAATTAAATGCTTTCGCACGGTCATATCCAATCCGCGGATAGTCCTGCAAAAACGAAATCTTGCTTTGGATCAGATCAGCCGGGTCAATTTGTGTTTCCACCTGCGTAGCTTCATCCAGCGTGTACATCAGAAACGCATATTCGTTGAACGATTCTGCAAAACGCGCCATCAGGTGATCAAGAAAGCGATTTCTCCGGTCGATAAATGTTTCATTGGATTCATACAGTCGTTCCCATCCGTTCGGCGCCTGGGGAGCGGCTACCGTCGAATCCTGCTGGCTGAGCACTTTTTCCCGGAAAAGAAAATCAGAAATTCCTTCTGTATAAATGGATTCGTAGTCCTTGAACCCTCCGACAAATTGTCGCATAGTAAGTCTGGGTTATCGGAGCAGTTGAAAAAAGATTTTCTGCATTTCTTAATTGCGAAAGAAAATCCGCCAGCAATTGGTCATAGAATAATAAATAGGCTTTCAATTGTCTCGCCTGCGCCCGCCGCGCATCGGACACCGTAGAAGGAAGCCCCGCTTCACCGATTCCATAAGTGAGTGGAAAAAGATATTGGAGCGGCGTGTATTCATCCAGTTCAAAATAATTTCCGGTGGGCACCGGAAGATCCTCGGCCCGGCTGGTTAGTTTGCTGCGCTGTTGTTTGGATAATAGTTGTTGTAATAATTTATCAGCGATGGACAGGTTGGCGAGGAAGGGAATCTGATTTTTATAGAATGTGATTTTTGATTTTTCGAGTTCAAGCACCGGCTTAAATCCTGATTTGATCGTCAGGCACCAGGACTGTCCTGTCTGCCCGGATATCGGTCCGTTCGAATCATACGCGGTCATCAGGAAATTACGAACACCCAGCACGCCGTCAATGGCCATAATTTTTTCGATGATCTGGGAGGCGTAGAGTATGGTCTTCAGTTGGGAGGCCTCCAGCTCGGTCGTATCTATAAACCCGTGATGAAGTTTGGGGCCTTCATATATTTCATCGATGGTATAGGGTTGCCCCGAAGCATCATTTTTCTGAAGTATTTCTTTCAGCAGATAAAAATTCACCGGGGGATCCAGGTAATTGTCAATAGCCAGGTATACAGCCGCCTGAACACTGTTGATATCGGTGGACGGACTCACATCGATATCAAAACAAAAGGCAATTCCTTCATACGGAACGGTGGTAACACAAACAAAATCTTCACAGAGGTTTCTGTGCTGAAATAATTTACGCGTGGCCGTTTTTACTGTCTGCCTCGCGGTTTGTATTTTCTTCAGATATAGAAAAAATATTTTTTGTGTCAGCAGATTAAATCCGGACACCGGTCCGTAATCTGTAAATAACAACTGGATATCAGACATGCTTACGCCTGCTACCGAACTGGCGGTATTCAACGTGACGGATCCTGAAAAAATGCCCGTACCATAGGAAATCAATAGGGAGGAAGGATCAGAAGGACTGTTGAAGTTTGCAAAAACAACCGGCAACAATTCAGGATGACCCAGATCAAACCCAAACAGATCCTCCCGGGTCACCTGGTTCCAGGCCGGGAAATCGAGCGTGAGACTGATGGAACCCGAAGATGTTTTTGTATACACCGTGATATCAATCGATCCGTCATTGAGGTCTCCCAGCTGCGGATCATTATCGAGATCCAGCAATACACAGTATAAACCGGAGATATCAATCGGGTGTTCCGTTTGCTGGTAGGTCAGCACTTCTTTTTTGCAGTCGGCAAAAAATGGTATTTCCTGTAAGGGGAGAAGGTTTGGCTGCGCAGGGGAACTATAGGCCAGGAGCCAGGCATTTGCCACATTGGGAATATCGATTAATATTTTTCTGTAGTCATCAATGGTGAGTGCGGACTGTGTGAGAATATTTTTTGCTGTAAAAAATGTTTGCGTGGAAGGAATGGTTCCGTCTTTGCCAGCCAGCAAATCCGCCATCGGCATTGATATGCGGAAGCCCAGCTCCGTGATGGCGTAACACAATGCTTCGAGGATGGTAATGCCGGGATCATGTTCGTTGTAATCTGTCCAGAGATCACTGCCCAGATCCTGTATGTACTCAAGGCCCTTGCTGCGCAGCGCTGCAAAATCCTGATCAGGTTTTAAGACTTCATCCTTTAATATGGTCACACTCTCAGCCATTACAATTACAATCTGATGTTGGTATAATATTGTTTCCAAGCGCAGGGGTACCCGGCACATAGTAGGGCACAAAAATGGAACGGGCACTGGTGGCTACCGCGATATCTATATTCGTCTGATAAATGGTAAAACCAGTCTGGCCGTATATGTATTGATTCATTTTAAAGCAGGTCACATAATCAACATAGTCGCGTGACTGTACAAAATTCAGTATCGCCGATTTTTCAATGCTGCCGCCAAAATTGAGATCCTTCGTTTCTGATCCGGTGGCCCAGGGCATCAGGAAATTCATTATGTCGGTATTCAGCTGACCCGTATAAAAATTTATATCCGATCCTTTTGTAAAACTGACTTTGAAATCCACCTGGATACCTTCAAATTTTGGATTCTCTACATGTACATACACAAAAGGAGAACAGAGCGTCAAAAGAAAAAGCCTGATTTGTGTGAGCAGTCCCTTGTTTGTAAACGGCAGGTAAGGATTTGCATTTGATACGAGTTCAAAGGAAGGAATGGTAACCAGCAACACATGACCCGGTTTTAATTCACTGTATGCACCCGGCGGAGTGGTATCAATAAAAGTGTGGTTCAGGCATTTCACTTTATGGATCTGTGAAAAATTCTGAAGCACCAGTCTTTCATAATCCCAGATGGTTACAGCACGGTGTTTATGCCGGAGCCTTTCACTCACACGCAGATTGAACTGATCATTTGTTTCTGCCGGTGCACCGCCATAAGAGGGATAGGACTGACTGACCTGTTTGACCGCTCCGTCCGGAACCGCGAGTTTGCTGATAACAGATCCGGCGATATTGGTTGTAAACTGAATGCCATTGGGTATGTCCTGCACAAATACTGCTTCTGCGGCGTTCGGAATAACGGCAATGACCCGGCACACTGCATCCGTATTATTTTGAACAACCGCCTTTATCCAAACCATCCCACTGTCTGCCCGGGTATTATTTAAAGTTTCATCCCCGAATAACGGAAGTATTACCAGTCCCGACTGGGAAAGATTATTTGTCTGATCCACGATCTGATTTTCCAGGGATATCCAGTTATTAAATGACATATAATACCAGCTGACAATCGTCGTATCCTTGAGCGGATTGGAACTTCCTTCCGACACTTCGAAGAGGATGCTATGCGTTTCACCCGGAATGGCATTTTGCAATCCGATCCATAATTCTCCGCCATTGTCCGGACTGATAGTTGTTCCATCATCTGCCGTGCTGCCCTTCAGATTATCCAGCGTAAAAACAGGTAAAAAATTTACCTGATTATCTTCCAGTGAACTGTCATTTTCTTTCGGCAGATTCATCAGCCAGGGATGGAGTTCCCTGAAACCGAAAGGTTCCACATGATAAAAGAAATGCTGACGGGAATCGTAATCCATTTTTGATGATGCGGTGTCGGATAAAAAACTGACGCTGCTGGTATAATCCATGGATATGGCATTCGCTACCGGAGCCGGAGGAACGGGTGGCACAGATCCTGCAGGCGCCTGCAACTGGAAAGTGACTGAGGTAGGTGGTGGTGAGTCTGCAGGATTCGGCGTGATGGTCACTGTATTCGCGGCGGCTGCATTCTGTACGGTATTGAGATAGGTTTGCAGATCGTACGCGGAAGAATTCAGCAGAAGACGAATAAATCCGTTCACCGAACCCGCTGTAAATGGTTTGTTGTCCGTGAAATCAGGATAAGGTATTAAAGCAGCCGGGTGCGTTCCCATCAGCGCATTCAAATTCGGATTGGGCAGGTTTGTTGATATGGATACCGGATCAGGATTCCATTGTCCTTCCGAGAGGAATTGAAGATAAACTGAATCAGCAGGCGCCGGTGAAGTCTGCCAGTTGATCGAAAGGGAAACCGCATTGAGTGGTTTCTGAAAAATTTCTTTATTGCCAATGATAATCGGCGCCTCTGAAACCGGAAACTGCCCGAATGGTTTGAAGGGTTTTGAATCATCGATTTTCCCGTCCTGATTTTGCAGCAAAAGATTTTGAACATTGTTCACGTCAACGGTTATACTGACGGAAGAAATGGTCATGAATTTCAAAACAGCATAATTTGAAAATCCTGACTCCGTCAATACAATTTTTAACATGGGCAGTGACTGCGGGTAATTGCCTCCGTGAATTTTTTTTGAATAGGGCACAATCGGAGGAGCCGTTCCGTTGATGGAGATTTGTAAAATGATTTGGGCCGGAGAAGATGAAAAAGAATAATTCACTCCTGCCGTATAATTGGGATCCCGGGCATCATACCATTTTTTGTTTCCGGTGAATTGGACAGAGAATGAATCCGCACTGATCGCAAAAGAGGATGGAGAAACAGCAGCCGGCAATCCAACAGAAAATGTCAGCGTGATGGTCCTTGATCCTTCATTCAGGTATAACAGATGCGATGCAATGGCAAAGCCAATGGTAGCAGGGTTCGCCCGGAAATCGTTGTTGCCCAGATCGCCAAAAGGAAACCATGACTGATCGGTGGTTATCAATTTGGCTCCCTGACCGTCTGCTGAATTGGCGGTCGGGGATGCATACAGCATCTGACCAATATTGCCCGCACTGTCAGCTTTTTTTACAAGAAACAATGATTTCAATTCCTGCACCACGGACTGATTTAATATAATATCCCGGGTGAGTGCATAAAAAAGATCTTTGTTCGCCGCATTTTTCCCTGCTTTGAGGCGCGTTCCGGAAGAGAGTTTATGCTGTATCGTATTTTTTTGCAGGGTGAATCCAATATGAACATGATCCGGAATGCCTGCACTATTATTCAGACGGAGTACTTTTTTATAATAGAACTTCAAATGCCTTCTTGTATAATCATTCAGATGATCCTGTGCATTTTCAAACAGGCGTAGGAAAGAAAGAAATAATGCATAGTGCGGTGTGTGTTCCGGATAACTGCTGATCATTTTTTCAAGATAGACGGAGCGGGTTTGATCAGCCAGGTATGCAACCCCGTCTAAAAAAGAATCAACGGTGCCGGTTAAAATCGGATCGGCAATGATTTGCTGGTAAACGGAAGGACCTGATCCGGAATTGAAATAAATAGAATACAGGGGATTCGGAACAGGTATCGGATAAGTCCACGGACCATAACTAATAAAATCCAGTGCATCGATGGAAGCCAGGTTGCCCACCGGCGAGCCCGGATCATATGCTGCTGCAGGAGGACTCAGGGGAGAGTGGGGAGGAAGGGCCGTTTTCAGATAGTTAAAATAATCAGCCAGCAGGTTCAGCGGTACCGCCAGTTTGGATCCGATCGTTACGGTAAGGAACTGCTGGTAGTCGGTGTCTGCCGGAATATTCGGCAGGGCCTGATTGATGATATTTGCAACAGATGCAATGAGATCAAAAATATATTTGAATGTTTGCGCTGCATCGGGGTACGACGGAATCACCCAGGGAGAAGTCGGACTGATAATATAATCATAGAGATTGCCAACATAATTTGAATAATCATTTGTATTCAGGGAGGCTATGACAGAAGTGGCGACCGCAGGATCTTTCTCCATAAAAATTTCCCAGCTGCCAGCCAGCCTGTTCGACAGATCATAATAATTTATAAAAGCGCTGTAATTTTTTATAAACAGAATCAGGTCCGGCAATTTTCTTTCATCCACCATCGCATAGGTTGCACCCAGTGCATTGAGCGGTCTGCCGGACTGGTTGGTTCCGGTATTTTCCAGGAGATGGCTATCGTAGCATTCTTTCGTCATGCTCATGAATTGGAACCCTCTTTGAGATAAAACGGATACACGAAATTGTAACGTGAATTGGTTGTGCGAATGGTATAGTTTAATATGATCAGAATGACGCCTCCATTCTGATTGCTGTCATCCACGATGACTGATTGCAGATCAATACGGGCCTCGTAATATAGAATAGCAGTTCGTATCATTTCAGCGATATATGTTTTAAACGTCACTGTAATAGGTTCGAATACCAGTTCATCCAGATTACAACCGTAGTCAGGTTCCATTACGCGTTCACCTTTGCGCGTGGATAAAAGAATCTGCAGGCTCAGCTGGATATCAGCTTCGTCGCTCGTCATATCAACGGCGTTTGTCTGGGCATTGAATGAGGGAGGAAAACTCCATCCGGTTCCTAAAAATGAATTGGGCATATCAACCTCCTATTATTACAGTTGGACATCCGAGAACAATGGAGCCTCCGTGTGCGGTCAGGTCTCCCATACGTGCCGCGGGCGCTCCTCCGATCAGAACCGTGGAGGATCCCAGCACAATTACATCCGGCGGACCGGCACAGGTACATATGGTTCCCAGATTTGCTGCGGGCATTCCGCCGATCAGCACTGTGGGAACACCGGGTGGTAAAATCGGTCCGCCAACGTGTGGAACAACACCGGTTACGAGCGGACAAACATGCATATCAGAAACTCTTGCTGCAAACGGCATAGTTTTATATTTTAATTGATCATCACAACGCCCCCTTTAATAGTTGTGGTACCGGATCCTTCAATACTGACGGTTGGTGCGGAAAGAGAGGCACTTCCACTACCGGCATCCAGTGTTGAACCGCCTGCACTGAGACTGAAACTGGATGAGGCGGTCAGTTTGATGTTCACCGCCTGTACATTCAGATCACCATTCGCCGTCAGATTAATATCATTGGCACTCTGCAGCGTGATGGAAGAGTCATCCATTGAAATCTTATTTCCGTTTTCATCTTCCACCGATATGATTCCATCGGATTCTGAAATGGTCACTTTTTTTCCGGCAGGCGTTTCTATTTTGATTGATTTTTCTGAATCATTAAAAATCATTTTCATCCCGCTTCTGGATACAAAACCTTTTTCGTCATTTTGATTGGAAGCCGTCAGCGGCGCCGGTTTGGCACTGCTGTTGAGCATGCCCAGCACGAGCGGATTACGCGGGTCGTTATTTAAAAAACCAACCACCACTTCATCACCTATTTCAGGACGGAAAAATGTTCCGCGCTGATCACCTGCATCCTGACAGGCCACGCGGCTCCAGACTCCGTCTTCATTGGGATCAATGATGGGCATACGCACCCGGATGCGGTCCTGACTGTCCGGATCATTTTCGAGATCCGTAACAACTCCGATCTGTAATCCCTGTACCGCCGGTAAAAGATCAGCTGCTGGTGCAGAATGAATATCCGGTTGTCTGGTGAAGGGTTCACTGGTCAAACCGAATTGTACGTCCGTAGTCCACATGCCTTTGGCTACTTCCTGGCGCACCGCCGAAACAAATACTTTTCCATTGAAGCGGACACCAACTCCACCGATATTGATCATGTCCCCGGGTTTGATCTGCGCATAACCACGGAAACGCACACGGCCGCGGCAGCGTGAGAGTCTTGCTTTTAACAAACGGGCGTCTGCCCAGTGTTGCAATTCATCTTCCGTTACATCTTCTCCCGAGTAGAGATCAAATTCCGAAATACTTAAAACAGATTCCAGATCACTGGAAGAGAGGTTGCCATTTTCTTCAAAATCCGGTTCCTGCGCATCAACCGTGGTAATCGCCTGATTGGAATAATCCCAGGTGGCGGCTTTCAGATTCCCTGAAATTGGTTACGCGGATCGAGATCAGCATCAAATTCCAGCATGGTAGATCCGAATACGGCATCCAGCACCGTATCGGCAGAGAAATCAGGTGCTTTCGCAGATAATTTTCCGCTGTCGACAATACAGAACTGGCCATTCGCTTCCATTCTGGAAACAATAAAATCCCAGTCGGTGCAATCATATTGCACGATGGCTTCGTGTTGCACACTGCTGTCATCCACATCCTATCCAATCCGTAGTCACTCACAATTTGTTCTACCGCATCACTGTCAGAAGAATCATAGAAATATTTATTCTTCCGGGCGACGGTCATTTGAAACGCTTTGTCACGGCATTCCAGCATCAGCACCGGCGACTTGACCGGTCCTGATTTTCAAACTATGTTTTAATATGATTCCGCTGAATACAGCGGATTCATCTGAATTATATCCGAGGTGATTTCAATTTCTGCACCGGGAACAAAAGTTTCCTGATCACTCACTGCAAAATCCTGCGCTGCTGCATCACCATCAAAAATGATCAGTCTGGCGTATGGTATACGGTTAATCTCCTTTGATATGGTCATGGTGGAAACCTGATAATTGGGATCGATGGCTTCTCCATTTATCTAAATGGTAAAAGTGACCAGATCAGTTTTTTGTGTTCCCGGCAGTGTTTGACTGAGTGGCATTGTTCGTTGTTTGATTTGTAATGGGTGGAAGGATCAGTTTGGAGCCGGGCTTTAGTTGTTTTATATCCGTTAACCGGTTAACTTTTGCAACCTGGTAATAATATTTACTGTCGCCGTACTCCTGATAACAAATCAGCGGAAGACTATCGCCTTTTATAACGGTACGGACATGTGTGAGGTCGGGAGACTGTTTATTTTCCAGGGCAGCCAGTTTTTTATCATCTATGACTCCCTCAAAACTGCAATCCACTTCTGCCCGGATGGGTGTTCCATCCGGTTTAAATAATTTTAATGAAATGGTCATGCTGGTGAGCTGTGCATTGAAAATTATTTTTCCCCATCGGATCTGTACGAATGTGGGCATATGCGAATCGGAATCATAACCATACAATACTTTTTTGATGGTGGAGATATCCTTCACCACATCTCTTTTTCCGCCGGAAAGCCTTGGAGGCGATGGCGCCGATTTCGCCACCGCACCCGCGGAAGAAATGATGCCCGTTCCGTCCACAATTATTTTCAGCGTAACGGATTGGGGCGACCTTCTGTTGAAAGTTCGTTGTTCTTCACTTGCTCCATGACCGGATCTCGGTGTGAGATGCGTGGCATAGTTTATTGTAAATTGTTCCGGATTGATGACTGCGGTATAAGAATCACCCGTTTTCTTACTGAATTGGGCATCGGCATATCCGACTAGGCTCAGCATTTCAATATTCCCGGTATCCATCAGCGTTCATTTTTTTGACTTTAATATTTCGAGCACCTGTTCCACACAGGTGGCAATGATCTTTTCTGTCTCCGGCGCGGGTCTTATTTCCGGTTTGGATGATTCCCTGTTCTCTGAAACGACGGCTACGATTTGCAGCTCCTTTATTTCAATCGGCATGGTTCATACTATTTAAGCGTGGATAAAAATTTAAGGCGTCAGGGAAACGAAATGCTGGATCCGGAATCTGACGTCGTTAAAACATTCAGCACGGCAGCTACCCCTGCCGAAAGGCTCAGCGACCGGAAGCGATCATACCTGAGCGTCATTGTTTCGATTAATATTCTGCTTTCTTCCGCATTTAAAGAAGATAATTCCCATCTTACCGGCAGCGCATTGATAATATACCAGGATGAAACCGGAATATGCTCTTCATCCAGCAGTGAAATCGTAAGATTCGTTGGCTGATAATTATAATTTTCAAAAGCATCTATCATCCATGCGGTAACACCGGAAACAAGCGGATAACCGCGCTTCAGTACCAGGTCACTGTACCGGGGCCGGTTCGGAAGACGGTATTCAAAACCATTCTGTCCTCCGGATTTATAGGTCTCGTATTGCGCTTCCACCGTCAGACCTGATACATCCTGAAAGCGCATATCCACCGGTAAGGGAGGTAATTCAAAGTTTACAAGAAAATGAAACGAGGGAAAAGGATAATCGTTCATGGCTAACCGTTATTTTCAACTTTTAATCCTTCATGGGCAATTTCCAGTGATTCAATGGCTACTTCATTTCCGTCTGCCTTCAGATCCGGTGAAGTGAATTTCATGGCCCATGCATTGTGTACTTTCCAGGTGACCACCGGATTGTGTTCCTCATCCAGTAACTGGATGGTAAAATCAATCCGTTGCATATCGTCGCTGTTTTTATTTATGTTATTGTAGAACCAGTTGTAAAACTCATTTTCTCCTTTGAATACGCCGCGCTTCAGATTGATGTTATTGAATTTGTGCAGACCGGGCATTTTCTTCTTGCTGAATTCCGGGTTGGCGCCGTCGCGGTACTCGATGAGATCCCGCGTGATGTCCAGACCGGTCACTTCTGAGAAACCGATCTGCGAACCGTTCCAGTCCACCTGGAAATGAAATTTTGGTAATGGATAATTTGCTGCCATGGTAATATGTTTTTATTCGTTTGCTTTTAATGATTCGTCTGAATTATTTTAAATCAGGATTGTTGCTGCATCTGTGTAAACCGCAGGATGATAAATTCTGCCGGCCTTACCACGGCCATGCCGATTTCAACAATCATTCTGCCTTCCAGAATATCCTGAGAAGTCATCGTTTGACCCAGACCAACTTTTACATAATAAGCCTGTTCGGGTTTTATGCCGGCCAGCGCTCCCTGTTGCCAGAGTTCAAACAGATAATTTTCAATCATGGCCTTTATCTTTAACCAGGTATGTATATCGTTCGGCTCGAATACAAAAGCGAAAGCTGCTTTTTTTACGGAGGATTCAACCATGATATAAAAACGTCGCACGGATATATACCGGAAATTATTATCATTACCCGTCAGTGTGCGGGCTCCCCATACAAGTGTTCCCTTCCCGGTAAAAGCGCGGATGGCATTGACTGATTTACCGGCATTGGTGTCGATATTCAGATCTTCCTGCATCTCGTCATCGATTTGCACCGCAGGGGAAATCACAAAACTCAACCCGACATTCGCGGGCGCCTTCCAGACACCCCGGGTGCCGTCAACCGCAGCATACACACCGGCCATCGCACCGCTGGGTGGTACCAGGATACCTTTGTTGGAAATGGCTATTTTAATATTTGCATACACAGTGCTGGATGAAGTGATTTGTGTTTCCAGCGCATTCAATAAATTCGATATGTCTTTTATAAAATTGTTGATCATCGATATGACTCCGTTGAATACAGTAGTCAGTGCCGGCAGACCGGCAGCGATGGCGGCCGCATCTGTTGTAATCGGATTACTGCCATACGGATTGGTTCCGGGAGGAAGGGTATAGGCTGATAATGCCGGATCAAGTGAAACGGGCATCGCCGTAAGACTGCCGCCTGTTGGATAACTGCTGATCAGCTGCTTCAGACTTCCAATATATGTTTCCAGCAATGTATAAGGCTGAGGTGGTGAACTGGTGGTTATTTTAATATAGTTATTGTAAATATTTTTTGTGGATAACCCGTTCTGTATGGCCGGAACCGTATCTGTAAATCCGGATACCTGAATAAAGGCTTTTATATTGTTCATAATCGCCGTCAGTGTATTAGTAAAATCGGTGAAACTGTTCACCGGGGGCATCACACTGTTTGTATAGGAACTCAGGGCGGGCTGAACAATATTCACCAGGTCGCTGGCTGTATTGACAATCTGTGATGCATAGTTGTTGCCCGAGAGTATCGCACTGATCGACTGTGCGGTGGGATTGCCGCTGTAAAAAAATTGAATATTCTGATAAGTGAATGTAACCGGCAGGCTGGTATTCAGCCATGGATAATAAACGGCGCCATAGTTCAGGCTTGCCCCGGTAACGCCATTTCGTAAAACGGTGATCACATCACTATCATCGAATGTTCTGTCCTGATCTCCGTTTAATACATCGATGATCGTAAAACGGTCCTGTAATAAACCACAGAGATTGAGAGAAGAATTCACCAGGTTATTGAAATTATTTACGTTGCCGGAAAACATCACGGCATCGGGTATGACGATCAGGGTGGGTTCATCTTCTTTTTTTATGATATCAAAACAGGAAACACCTGCCGCCGGAATAAAATCTGTGATGATGGCACCTGCACTGGTATAAGGTCCTACGGATAAAATATAACAAGCCGATCCGCCTTCGTTAAAAAACATCTGGATGGCATTGAATAACTGAAAAGGTGGTTTGACCACTGTCTGGGTGGGCGGACTGCCGGCTGTTGTAAACAGGGTTACGATGGATACATCGGTGACCGTCTGATCGCCGGCGCTTTTCAAAGTAACATTGGCCGTTAGGTTGGGACCCGTGCCAAAATATCTGACATACTCCACCATCGAGGAAATGCGCACGGCCTGGTTAGTCACGTCGTTGCCTTTCATAATCGCCTGCTGGGTATATCCGACAAAAACCGGAATGGCCGTGGCCACCTGGGCGATCGAGGGCGGAAAGGAATCTATTTCTGTAACATACACGCCGGGCGTTTTAATGGCAGTTTCGTTTATTGTTGACATCTGTTGGGATTTTTGATTTATGAATTAATAGTTTAAATAAATTTCAGAGCAGTTATAAATATCTCCCGATGGAGGATTCGGCTGATACGTGACCAGCCGTTCCGGCGATGGACAGGCAATCGGGCCCGTCGGAGTATTGGTACCTACCTGGATTTTTAGTGAAAGCGGTTTTTCTGTCAGCGGCACCGGCGTTTTGGAATAAATCGTACTGGCGGCCGGTGTGGTGAAACTGTACACACTCGCTGTGTCTGTGATCAGGCTTGCGTTTCCGCTGTTTACGACGAACTTCCAGATGGAATAACGGTTCAGGAAATAAATACTGTAAAGAGGTGATAAAAGATTGCCGCTGCCATCGAGTAACTGATAGGCGGCCGGGAGACTGCTGTCATTAAAAATTTCAAGCACTGCAAATACTTTTTTCAAAGCCAGCTCATCATTCAGGTAAATCCATTGTGTAATTCCGTTGATCGTCATTTTATATTTCCCGGGTGATAATGATGACAGGTCCAGATTATATGAAAGAACGGCCGATGAAAAGTTTTGAGTTTTCGTATATACCTGCCTGGTATATGTTTTAGCAGTCGCGTCATAACCCCATAGGGTGACCGTAACAGCCGACTGGGCTGTGCTAAATGGAAAAACGGATATCATGGGCATCCACTGTAAAAGGTCCGCTTCCGAAGAATACTGATTATTGTCGATCGCCATCCAGAACTGGCTGTTGGCAGTGGAAGGTGCATTGCCGGTACCACTGAGAATGGATTCAAATATTTTCCCGGTACTGTCCGCTGCCAGGTCTCCCGGTGAATATGTTTGTGTATTGATATATGTCAGGGGCTGCGACAGAAAGTTTTTCCCGTTCCCGGTATTATTATTCCGGTTGCAGAAATAATAAATTTTATTTGGCGGGCGCGTGGCAGGAAGATTTGTATAGTTAAAAAAAAGATTATGATTCAGTTGCAAAAAGAAAGTGAATTGGGCGCCTGCTGATGGTTTTATCAGGGGCTGTAGTTTGATACCCCCCGCACCCGTTTGTTTCTGAGACTGGATGCCGGCATAGAGCATATTCTCATATTGTTTTGCCACCATATGGTAGCCGCTCAAAACACCGGAGGTTTTTTCTGATGCTGTGATTGTAAAATCGTTGCATAACTGACTCGCAAAATATTTATGCAATAATTCCACTGAAAACAAAGTTCCGAACAGGGCATCGACCATCGTGACCGGTTTAATCGTTTACTACAATTTCATGTAACAGCGGTGAAGTGCCTTCCCGGAATTCTTCACTTATTTTTATCATTCTGACTTTATACATAACAGAGGGCAGATAGCGGGACCCTAAAATGCCCCAGAGGTTATTCAGGTCCTGAAAAGACATCGTAACCATATCGAAAATGAGTTTCTCAATACCTGCCGGCAAGGCCGGAGCATTGAGCGGGGTAAATACATTCTGATATTGAAAGAACTGGATGATCAGCGACAAACGCTTCAAAGATTCCGCGTAATTCTGCAGATTAACCGCAAAGAGCACATAGAGGTTCAGATGAACTTTTGGATTTTCATTGATCAGTATGCCACCCGTACGGCGATATTTCTTCTGTGATTCGCTGATGCGGTCTTCTTCAATATTAACCAGGGAGAGAAATGTATTATATGTTTCTACTGTAGTAGAGCCCGTGCCTCCATCCTGTAATGTGGTGATGTTCGCGAGCTGGATCGGACCTCCCGTCAGGATATCCAGTTTCAACTGAAGATAGGTTGTCAGCTGATCGCGAATAAAATTTAATGCGTCATCTATCACGATGAATTATTTTTCGGATTAATCATGTTCAAAAAAACTCATCCTTTCACGAAAGGCAAACGAATCCCCGGGACCATGCGGGCTGAATTTTTTTCGGCTCATGGGCCATTCGTGAACGGCAAAGAAATTCCGGAACCATGCAGGCTGAATTTTTTCAGCTCATGGAACACGGGCCATCTCACCGCTGCCGGCTTCCTTTGATTAACCGGGTAAAAAAAATTTCAAAGGGAGGACTAACTCATCCATTAAAATCTGAACGAAACTGATTTTCTCGTGTTGGGGCAATAGACTTAGGACTGAAAAATTGGGAATGCCTGCTAAAAAGAAGAGCCAAATACTTACATGAGAAAAGGTAAAACTTTTTTTATAAAAAAAATTAAAATAAACCGGATTAAATTATTTTAACGAACGTTTTATAAAAAAATAATATTTTAAAAAACGAAACAAAAATATTTTCGTCTCTGAAAAAGTTCTGCTCTCTTCAGAAATAAAATTCAGTGAAAATATTCTGATATTATATTTTAAATTCTTCTTCATTGTATTTTAATTATTTACCCGATTTAATTCAACCTGAATTATTGTTGTAGTGATGTATCCTGATGATTTGAAATGATGGCGTCCCTGAGCTGACTGGGAATTGTACTAAGTATATTTACTTAGGCAGATTCGGGATATGGTAAAATACATGAAGCGTTCTGCAGAAATTTATTTACAGTGCACTATAACTATTTTCAAATATCTTATTTGAAATGCCAGACCATGCCAACTGAAACAGGACTCCAGTTCCAGTCCAGTCCATGGGTTGTACCCAATGGCACCTGACTGTAATCAGCGGGAGCCTGATCATCATGTTTGCTGGCGCTGATCACCGAACTGGCAGTGAGTGAGAAGCTGCTGGTGATATGCCATTCAACCTGTAGTTGTGCATTACCCGCCAGCGCGCCGGTTGGACGCGCGTAAGAAGCACCGATTCCCAGGCCGGCCTCAATGAATTCTTTTTTGTTCCGTCTGAAATGTATGTTGATCAGTGTTAATGCCGCCTGATAAACCTGGGCATTATTTGGATCGGGTGAAAGCGTGAGTTGAAAATTTGGTTCGTGCAGCAGATCGATACCCAGGGGGGCATCATCGTCATCGCCGAAACTTTTCAGATTCAGATCCCTGTATACCAATGCAAAAGCATATGTTTCGGGTGTGGGAAATTTGGGCGGATTGACGGAGAGGGATTTTGAAAAATCAAAACCCAGGTGTGGTTTTTCTTTTTCCGTTTCCTTGTTTTCCGATGAAGCGACTACAGATGATAATTTGTCACGCGGAGGCTCCAGCTCAATCCGTTTTGTAATCTGTAGTTTTCCGTCATCTGATTTATCGTCCTGCTTCTGAATGGTTTTCGCAGCCGGCTGACCCTTTTGCTGTTGCGCGACATGCGTCAATTCATGGGCCAGTAGTTTTTTTCCCTGGCTGGTTTCCGGCGAAAACTGATTTTGATTAAATACGATGTGATTGCCCGTTGTATAGGCCAGTGCGTTGATTGACTGCGCAGATTTTACCGCGTCCGCGTCGTTGTGAATTTTCACATCCGACAGATCAAATCCCAGACGTGGTTCGAAAAATGACCGGGTGGGAGCGTCCAGGTTTTTTCCTGATCGGGGATTATTAACATACTGTTCAACAGACTCAGTGTCCTGAGCATCCCGACGATCGTTTTCCTTACGCTGGATGAAGGGTGATACAGGTTTAAAAAAAGATTGATTTCGATCCTGCGGGAAACCATGCTTCGAACTCTTTGTATCGGCTGGATTCAATATGGGAGAAAATTCCGGCATCAGATAGATTTAATTTCCCGGGACCAACAGGCAGATGCGAACAAAAAACCGGCAATGGTATGAAGAGACTTGACACAGAAAAGGTAGAACATTTTTTTAGAAAAATAAAAATGAAGGAACTTTTATAACTTCGAAAAAGCTCACCGGAATTATTCTGTCGACATTTTTCAGATAAACATTTTTAGTCAATAACCATGAAACTGCCTGTATGGTTATATTGGGAGGGTGAAAAACCCCGATGGATTCAAGCCTGCCATAAGACAATTTTCAATCACGCAGAAGAAGTCAGGCTCATTACGCCCGAAAGTTTTGATGCGCTGCGCGACGGCGACCGGGACATTGATCTGTCCGGGCTTTGTATTGCGCACCGGGCCGATTTCATTCGCGCTTTCCTGCTTGCGCGACACGGGGGACTGTGGATAGACTCAGATTGTATTGTCATGAAGTCACTGGAACCCCTGATGAACCGGCTGGATGATTTTGAACTGATGGCATTCAGGCAGCGCCAGGGAAATATTTCCAACAGTTTTATCGGCGCCGTACCCGGGAGCAATATCGCCGCTGCTTATTATAAACGTGTTTGTGATATTCTACGGTCGGGTCAGCCGATCGAGTGGCTGACCATTGGATCGCAGGCGCTCTCTGCTGCGATCGATGAAAGCGCTGTGAACTGGTATGAAATTGACGTCAGACAGATTCAGCCCGTATGCTGGAGCGACCAGGCAGCATTCTTTGCAGTCAGGGAGGCCCCGGAGCACGAGAAGTTTTTTGACGAAGCATCCTTTTGTTATATGTTATCCAATAATACGGTGCAGGGTTTTGTGGAAAAAAACTCCGGCAGGGAACTGATGGAAGAAGGCAGTTTCTTTCAATTTCTTTTGAAGAAATCGGCGGAGCGGAAAATATTATCCTATGTCAAAAACATGGAATTCAGAAAAAACACGGATGATGATATGTGGGTCATACCCGAATTGATTGAAAAGGACATGTATAAAATAAAAACCGTGATCGCCCGGTTTGAACCCGCGGATAAAACCTATGTGATCGATTGTGGTGCGCATATCGGCGCTTTTTCTCTGATGTGTGCCGCCTACTTAAAAAATGTGGAGATCATCTCTTTTGAACCCAACCCGGAGAGTTTTCAATATCTGCGCAGGAACACGGAAGGGTTGGGTAATATAAGGGCCCTGAATAAAGCAGTGGATATAAAAGAAGGTGTTCTGCAGTTATTTTCACCGGACGATGCCGCCTGGACCGGACGGTGGACCGCATTTCCCAATCCCAATCCTTCTATCGCCGTTGAAGCGGTGAATTTATTTTCCTTTATACGGCAACTGGATAAACCGGTATTTATATTAAAACTGGATCTGGAAGGTTATGAAGAATTTATACTAAATGAAATGGATGTGGAAAAACTGGCTTCTGTAAAAATGCTCATTATAGAAACACACAGAGATCATCTGGATCATCAGCGGCTGTTGAAATCCGGATTTCAATTGCTTTTTCAGCCTGATATCAGTACACAGCGGCAGTTTATTTATATACGCTCTTCTGCTGCGTGAACTCGAAAGGATAGTAACTATTTGGCTGATCCTTTGACAAGCTTCGCTTCCTGGCCAACTCTTTCAACTTTGTAATTAAAGATCTCGCGATCAATCGTTCCTTCCAGTATATGCTGATAAAGTTCAGCGGGAATATCGATCTCGTGGACCTCCTGTTCCGGAGAGGGTTTTATTTGCGTCGTTATGAAGTCACTTTCGTGGGGGATGCTTGCGCTATGGCTGGCACATAGAATCTCACCAGACTTATTCGTTAACAGGGTTATCTTCATGGGTTCACATTTAGTCGTAAAAGTAATGTACCGTGAAGCTGACAGAATGCGCAGAGTCATTCTTGATAGAATAGTGGTATATGCAGAAAGAAGACAGCTCATCTTCACGCCCGGTAAATTCCAGGCCGACAGTAGAAGGGGTTAGCACCCGATGAAGGCTGCTGGGAACTCCCGCGACCACCAATGGTCCCATATAATCTCCGCCCTTATTGAAGTTGCTGCTATTGAAGACAGTGGTGAGATTGATGGACCCGTGAGGTGGCAGCGAAAAAACGTGCGTGCCATATGATAGTGACATGTTTTTCCAGATTGAATATAAATATACTTCATATTTTAAGTATGCAGCATTACATAGATCCGGTTTAATGCAAAGATGCACCGACAAAAAACATCTCCGGCTAACTGCAGAAAAATACCGTCAAAACACGGTGTCAGAAACCGTGGATTAACGGTTTCTGAAAAATAAGATTCCCCTTCATTTACCTTTGTATCGCCACCGCTCTTTACATTTCACATCACTTCATGATTACCCAGGACGATATCATTTATTTTATTATGACCGATCGTTTTTTTGACGGCGATCCCAATAATAATTTGAATATCGATAAAACCAATCCGCAACTTCGACATGGGGGCGATCTGAAAGGAATACAGGCGAAATTCCCTTATTTAAAAAACCTCGGTATCACCACCATCTGGATCACGCCTGTTTATTTAAATATTAGTGATTATCAGGGTTCTCAAGCTTATCATGGTTACTGGCCGAAGGACTTTGAGGTCATGGATGACCACCTCTATACCAATGGAGCCCTTGCTGCAGGCGATAAAAAATATCTGAAAGATTTTGTGGATGCCTGTCACGCAGCAAACTTCAAAGTGGTGCTGGACGTTGTTGTGAATCATACCGGCTATGATAACGGCAACCAGATATTTCCGCCGGACTGGTACCGGAATACCCCCAGAGACTCCGACTTCAGTGATCTGCCCAAACTGGATCTGGCCAATTCAACAGTGGTTGATCATTTCATCAACAATCTGATGGACTGGATCGAAACCTCCGGCATCGACGGTCTGCGGATGGATATGGCCCGTGACATCGGCGGTTATACGAACCATCCCGGCCAGAAAGTAAAGGATCCCGATTTCAACAAATTCTGGTATTTCTATAAGAGTATCGTGAAGGGAAAATTCCCGGAGATATTTATTGTGGGCGAGGTATTTGATTCTGAATTTTTGGACATAGATGAGAACGCGACTTTTCAAAACCAGAGTGATCTCAATTCAATTTTTGATTTCCCGCTTCGCAAAAGAATAATGGATGTCATCATCTACGACCGGCCGTTCACCGATATCGCCAGGCCCAGACTGAATGATAATGAAATCAGTGGCATTCTCGATCTCGATGATCCATCCGGCGGTGGTTATTATACAAATGCAAACCGTTTGGTGACCCTGCTCGATAACCACGACCTGGACAGGCGCATCATGAGTGAGATCCGCACCAGGTTTACCGGTGATCAGAACAAGACCTTCTCCTTTCAGATCGCGGCGATGTTGTATGCATTTCTTTTGACGGTCCGCGGTATTCCCCAGATTTATTATGGCTCCGAGACCGGTCTCGAGGGATATAAGAATTTCGGCGGCGGGAGCAACGACTATGATCTGCGCCGTGACTTTCCCTGGCAGCTGATCGGCGCAAACAATGATGTGTCAGCAAACTTCGCGGATGAATCTTCACTGTTCCAGACGATCAAAAAACTGATTTCATTCCGGAGAAACAGCAATCCATTAAAATACGGTGTGGTGATCACACTCTGGGTCGATGACTTTGTATATGCATTCCTGCGCTACTTCCGTGATGAAATAGTGATTGTGGTGTTCAACAATGGATATCAGCCTATGCCATCCCCTTTACAAATCCCGATCGGAAAGTCGGCATCAACAGACCTCCAACCGCTGCCAGACAGAATTATTATATTACTAACCAATAAGAAACTGGTGAACATCTTCGACGCCACAGAAAGTGTCGGTCTTCAAAACGGAACATTCTCTGTTTCCGTTAATGGTAAATCATTCAAAATATTTTCCACTTAATTTATTTTCATTAGTTCCAGAATGATGTTGCTGAATTATTATATGAAAAATGTTGTTACAAAATAAAAAAGTTGCCGTTATCGGTGCAGGTCCTGTTGGTTTGGCGTTTGCCAGATTACTGCAGCAAGACGGAGCGAATGTGAAGGTATATGAACGGGGAAAAAATGAGCATTACCGCATAAAAGGAGGAACGCTTGACTTGCTAAAAAATATGGGCCAGGTTGTCTTTGAAAATGCAGGATTATTGTCTCAATACTTTGACAAAGCAAGACCCACTGCACGAAGAATAGCCGATATTCACGGCAACATTATTCAAACGCTTCCCAGTTCAGACAATCCTGAAATTGACCGAAATGATTTGAGAATCATATTGTTGAAAAGTTTGCAACCTGATTCAGTTGTTTGGAACAGAAAATTTGTTTTTCTGGAAGAAAAAAACGGAACATTCTTATTACATTTTGAGGATAACAGCACAGAAACCGCGGACTTAGTAGTTGGTGCAAATGGTATAATGAGCAATCTGAGGAAAATGATAACTTCCATACATTCACAATATACCGGAACGGTTGCTATTACGGGGGAAATATTTAACTATGAAATCAGTTGTCCAAATTTTAGAAAAATATGTGAAGCAGATAAAGTAATTGCAAAGGATGGACGCATCTTTTTTCTTTCTCAACCTAAATCAAACGGTGAGTTATATTATTATGTCTGTTTTCGGCAGTCCGAAAGTTGGGCAAAGGATAACGACTTAAATTTCAGTGACAACAAGCAGATAGGTAATTTTTTGAATGATTTATGTCTTGATTGGGATAGTGCTTATAAAGAGCTGTTTGCAGCTACAAGTGAATTTACATTGTTGCCATTGTACCAGGTCCCTTTAGAGAATTGGAAACCCCACAAAAACATTACTTTAATTGGAGATGCTGCACATGGAATGCCACCCTATGCAGGAGTCGGTGTAAACACGGGTTTGTTAGATGCTTTGTATTTAGCGGAAAATTTAACCAATGGGAAATTTGACAACATACAAACTGCCATTGACAATTATGAAGAAAAGATGTTTGAATATGCATCAGAATCACAGCAACAAACCGCAACCAATCAGAAGCAGCTTTTTTCGTAAACTGCCTTGACAAAAACCAGCGGGCATATTTTCACGGGATTTGTGTTGATATAAGCGGACAAAAACTGTTCGTTTCCGCACAGTAAAACCGGCTATAAGTGCCGGAGCCACTGCCTGTTAAGGATTTAGAGGTTGGCATAACCATTGAGACTTTTCCGGCAGTCATCCTTACAGACGTTTCATTAAAACATCCATCATGTTTTTCAATCACCTTCGGATTGCCTTTCGGAACATATTCAAAAGAAAAGGATATTCATTTTTAAACATTGCGGGGCTCACGATTGGCATGAGTTGCTGCCTCCTGATTTTCCATTATGTTTCCTACGAAAGAAGTTATGACCGGTTTGAGCCTAAGGCCGGTCAGATCGTAAGGGTCCGCCTGGACAGTTATCAGAAGGGCGTACTCGCCTATAAGTCAGCTACTTCTTATCCGGCCATCGGACCGACGATGAAAAGGGATTTTCCGGAAGTGGAAAAGTTTTGCAGGCTGCACGATGATGACCTGCTTCTTTCCAATGAAGCAAAAGACGTGAAGTTTACCGAAAACAAAGGGTATTATGCGGACCCTGCATCCATCGATATGTTTAATCTGCAATTCCTGAAGGGAAATGAGCAAACAGCATTAAACGGTCCGGACAAAATTATGTTGTCTGAATCGATGGCGCACAAATATTTTGGAAATGAAGATGCGTTTGGGAAAACGCTGATCAACCGTTCAGGGGATCATGTAGAGCCTTTTCAGATAACAGGCATTTATAAAGATTTTCCGGAAAACTCGCACCTGATTTTAAATTATCTGGTTTCTTACAGTACGCTGCAAAAGGAAATGCTCCTGTCGGGGGATAGTTCCAACTCCAGTGAAACGGCCTGGGGATGGTATGATTTCTATGTGTACATACAACTGAAACCCGGTGTCGATTACAAAACGCTGGAAACTAAACTTCCGGCCTTCGCCAACAAATACATTAATTCGCAGGAATGGGCTGTGAAGAATAATCATCGTTCGGAATTGCATTTAATACCGCTTTCCGACATCCATCTGTATTCGAATTACAATCAGGAAGCGGAAGTGAATGGGAATGGAAGGGCAGTGGCTTTTCTTTTTCTGATTGCCATATTTATTATTTGTATTGCCTGGATCAACTACATTAATCTCGCTACAGCGAGATCGGTGGAGAGAGCCAAAGAAGTGGGTGTGCGGAAAGTGCTCGGTGCACTTCGTGGCACATTGATCCGTCAGTTCCTGATGGAAAGTTTTCTGCTCAATGGGATTTCCTTGATTCTTTCCCTTGCTGTTTTTTATATTCTGCTGCATCCCTTTGATCTGTTTACCGGAAGAGATCACTATACCGGTTTGATTCTGAACGGCCGTTATTGGATTTATTTTTTCGGATTGTTTGTCATCGGCACATCTGGTCAGCGGTATATATCCCGCTTTTGTATTGTCAGGATTTAAACCGGGCGTCGTTCTGAAGGGATCATTCAAAAATTCCGGCAGCGGGTTGTTTCTCCGGAAAAGCCTGATCATTTTACAATTTATTACTTCCGTTGTATTGATTGCCGGAACCATCGTGGTTTATCAGCAGGTGAACTTTATGCGTAATCAGAGCCTGGGTGCCGACATCAGCCAGACGCTTATTTTAAAAGGTCCGCAAACGCTGGGCGACTCTGTTTACAAACAGGTCTTTCAGCCGTTCAAAACCGAAGTATTAAAACATCCATCCATAAAAAGTATTACAGCGTCCAGTTCGGTGACGGGAGATGAAATTTACTGGACAAACGGATCACGCAGGTTAGGATCAGGCCAATCCGCTGTTACGCTCTATAATCTGGGTATCGATTTTGATTTTATTCCTGCATACAAGATTGAAATGGTGGCGGGTAAAAACTTTTCAGGGAGTTTCGGGATGGTTGAAAAATCAGTGATCCTGAATCAAAATGCCGCATCCCTGCTGGGATTTAAAAACCCTGAAGATGCGATCAATCAAAAAATCGTACGGAATGGCGATACGCTAACCATTGTTGGAATTACGGCAAACTTTCACCAGCTCGGGCTTCAAAAAATAATTGATCCGATGATCCTTTTACCCCGGCCGAATATTTCCCAATATTATTCCCTGAAAATAAATGGAGCGAATGCAGCACAGTCCGTGAACAGTTTGAAACAGATATGGGCCCGTTTTTTTCCGAAGGATCCCTTTGACTATTTTTTCCTGGATGAATCATTCGGCCAGCAGTATAAGGCGGATCTGTTATTCGGAAAGGTCTTCGGCATGTTTGCTTTTCTCGCCATTTTAATCGCCTGTTTCGGGTTGCTTGGACTTTCTGCCTATAATGTTTTGCAACGCACCAAAGAGATCGGCATCCGTAAAGTGTTGGGCGCCTCCGTCAACAGCATCCTGGTTTTATTGTCAAAAGATTTTCTCCGGCTGATCCTGGTTTCGTTTTTTCTGGCGATTCCTGTGGGATGGATCCTCATGAGCAATTGGCTGGAAGATTATGCTTTCCGGATTCATATCGGCTGGTGGGTATTTGGTATCGCCGGCGCCATTGCGCTGATGATCGCCATCGTGACGATCGTAGTCCAGGCGATGAAAGCCGCGACGACGAACCCGGTCACCAGTTTAAGGTCCGAGTGACCCCGTGAAGATTATATTTTTCAGCTCTTTTTCGTCAATTTAAATAACGGGCAATAATTATTTCGGTGTCTCGTTCTGACCGCATGAGAAACTTCCAAAAATCAGCCGTCATTATATCAATTCTGTATATTCTTTTAAATACAGCGTGTAAAAAATCAGAAGTTCAGCAATTAACAAAAGGATTTAATGTGTACATGGCCGGAACAGAAAACGGAAATGCTGTTTTCTGGAAAAATGGCCAGGGCACTGCCCTTTCAAGTGGTTCTGATGCTACATGTATAACAGTATCCGAACCCGACGTTTTTGTGAGTGGCCAGTCAAATTCCCGCGCAGCTTATTGGAAAAACGGACAACTGAATGTACTTACTCAGGCTCCTGCTTCGGTAAACGGAATCACACTATCAGGTTCAGATGTTTATTGCGTAGGTGAGGTCCCCGGAAGCAGTTACATCGACAGCGCGGGTGGTAGTCATGTGAACGATAATTCCGCTGTATACTGGGTGAATGGAACCATGCACAATCTGGAACCGGGGTCAAGAGAAGCTGCTGCAGAGGGCATTGTGTTTGCGGGTTCTGATATGTATGTCGTCGGACACGTCTTCAGCAGTGCAGATACTGCCGTCCAATGGAAAAATGGCATTCGTACCAGCTATACCAGTGACAACGGACAAGACAGGGTCGCTTATTCAGTGGCCGTTTCCGGCGCTGATGTGTACGCAGCAGGAAGTTTTGATCCTTCACCGGTTTATTGGAAAAATGGTATTATGACAACGCTGACCAGCAGTATATCCGGTGAAAGAAACGGCGGTGGTTATGCCAAATCCGTAATGATAGACGGAACAGATGTGTATGTTGTGGGTGCTTATGATTCAAGTGGAGGAACATTGACTGCTGCTTATTGGAAAAACGGAGTATTAACCCCGTTAGAAAATAATGTATCAAACTCTTCTTTTGCTAACGGAATTGCTGTGGCTGGTAATGATATTTATATCGTCGGGGCAGTCATCTCAGCGGACCATACAAGTTCAAGTCCGGCATATTGGAAAAACGGCACCCTGGTAAATCTCTCTGGCAATGGACAAATTAGATCTGTTT
>CAVSYG010000008.1:0-369865 GCA_963732055.1 uncultured Bacteroidota bacterium
CTTGGTTTGCGTATCGTTAATAATTTAGTTCATATACGACCTCACAATGGACCGATTTCGGATCAAATCTTTTCAGGATCTGCCGGGCGCTCACCGGAACATAGGCCGTTTCATAATCCTCCCCCGCAAAATGCTTTACATCTTCAATACTTTCAAATTGCATAATGGTCGTGAATTCCGTTTCATCTTCCAGCTCCCTGCGCAAAAGACGAATACCCTTATAGCCTTTTACATTTTTCTGTTCGATGCCAACGAAAACTTCTTCCCTCAATAAATTTTCGTATTTGCCAGCATTTTCTTTTGTAGTATAGCCATGCCAGATTCTCGCGATCATATAGATTTTTTAATGATCAGAAAATTAATGTCACATCACTCACCCAAAATTACAAACAAAGAATCGCTCCCCGCGGGGGATATTATTTCTTTCAGCCGGTTAGCAGTAAATTTGAAGTGAATACTTTTAAATTCACCCACACGTGAAATATATACTTGCTTTTATTTCCCTGCTAACCTTTTATGCAGGCTTCACTCAGAAACCTGATAACCGTCTCTCGATGGGTATCATTGACAGCATCTATTCTTCCACATTGAAAGAATACAGGAAATTTTGGATTTACACACCAGATGGTTATAAACGTGATAACAAATTGCGTTTTCCGGTAGTTTATTTGCTGGATGGTGATGGACATTTTTATTCTGTTGCCGGCATGATTCAGCAACTGAGCGAAATAAATGGAAACACGGTTTGTCCTGAAATGGTTGTCGTTGCCATTCTAAATACCGACCGCGCCCGCGATCTGACGCCCACCCATGTACTGAATGCAGTGTACGGCCGTTATAAAACTTCCGGGGGGGCCGAAAATTTTACAGAATTTATCGGGAAAGAACTGATGCCTTATATTGAAACACACTATCCGGTCGCGCCCTACCGTACACTGATCGGTCATTCTTTCGGGGGATTATTTGTAATCAATACGCTGATCAATCATACCGATATGTTCAACGCTTATATTGCCATTGATCCAAGCCTTTGGTGGGACGATCAGAAACTAATGAAGCAGGGAGAAACATTTCTCAGGGAAAATAGATTTAAAAACAAGTCATTATTTTTTGCGATCGCGAATACAATGAATCCCGGGATGGATACCCTGCAGGTTGCAAAGGATACATCTGTCAGGACTTTACATATCCGGTCAAATTTATTATTTGCAAAGTATCTGGATTCCTGTTCCGGTAATGGCCTGCGCAAGCGCTGGAAATATTATGATAACGATAGTCACGGCTCTGTTCCGCTCATTGCTGAATACGATGCTTTACACTTTTTCTTTGATTTTTACAAGATGCCCTTCCAGGGAAATCCGGATTCTCTGACGGCATCGATTGTCAGTGATCACTACCGTTCCGTTTCTGAGAAGTTGGGATATACGATACTTCCTCCTGAGAATAACGTAAATAATTTTGGCTACAACTTTATGGGAAAAAACCAGTTTGAAAAAGCCTATGATTTCTTTCATCTGAATATTACAAACTATCCAAAGAGTTCTAACGTCTATGATAGTATGGGTGATTGGTATGTTACCGAAAAGAACAACAAAAAAGCCATGGAATATTTTGAAATGGCGCTTACCCTGGAAAACAACCCGGACACCAGAAAGAAACTTGAAAAATTAAAAGCGAGATAATAAGCGGGAAGCCATCGCCTCCGCTTGAGACTCAAACCTCCCAGCCTTAGCCTTTAGCCTTAGCCTTAGCCTTATCCTTCAGCCTTAGCCCATCGAAATGAAAATCGCAGCCGTGATCTTATTATCATTTATATTTTTCTTTCTGTCCGGTCTTCACATTTACTGGGGATTGGGAGGCAGACGGGGACTGGCCGCTACCATACAAAGAAAAGAAAACGGTGCAAAACGCATAAATCCATCAGCGTTTGACTGTTATGTAGTGGCATTTTTACTGCTTGGGGCCGGGATCTTTATCCCGGTCAGATCCCATTTGTTATCCATCAACCTGCCCTCGTGGATCCTGCATGCAGGATCCTGGGTACTTCTTGTCATTTTTACCGCCCGGGCCATCGGGGATTTCAGGTACGTCGGTTTTTTTAAGAATGTGAAATCTTCTCAGTTTGCCCGACTGGATACAAAATATTATTCACCTCTCTGCGTTCTCATTGCGGCCCTGATCTACTGCCTGGAATTTCTGAACTAACCATCATCGAAGAATTATTTTACGGCTTTTTTTGATAATTGCCATTTGGCTAAAATTGAGGCATATTTTTTGTTTTGATAAGAAGAGAATAAAGAGGTTCATTTTCGAATTTATTTATTCCATTCTTTAGTAAAATCCAATATATATGAACTTCCCCATCTATGGTGATGACGTCACCCTGACGCCGCAAGGCAAGATTCTCGACAACATTTTCAAATTTACAGGCGATGGATTGACTAAACTGGGTTTGCCCAGTGGGTTCTTTTTTCAGATGCCTGATAAATTCGCGCTACCGACCGAGCAAAGCATCAATCAGCATGGCCAGCTGATCAACACTTTACCCATAACGCGCGGCATGTGCCTGTTGACGGAATATATACGAAGCTGGGTCTGGAACCGGCAGGATCAGGAAATATTAGCCTGATCTTCCTCTTCTCCGAAATTATTGTTTTCCCATCCTGGGAATCAATTCACCTGTCTGTATTTCTGCAGTTTTGCCATAAATGCTTTTTCTAACGATTTCACTTAGATTTAGCTCATGAATGCAAATACGGCATTTCCAAAAATTGTAATCCCCGCCAGGCGATCCAGAATCCCGATTCCTTTTCTTATTGGAATATTTGCATCGGCCTTTTTTCTGTTTTTATTTATAACCGACGACCGGTCACTTCCTTTTTTTTATTTAAGGGCTTTTTATCTGGTGCTTTTTGGCTATGCGGGTACCATCACGATCATTTCGCTGCTGGATTACTTAAAAACCATTTTTGATAAAAATGCATCCCTCGTTTTATCGGATAAAACCATGGAGGATCATTTGAGTATTCTTTCCTGTGGATCAGTTCCCTGGGAGGATGTATCCGCTGTTACCATTAAAAAATCCAAAAGACTTAATTTTTATTTTCTAGTGGTCACACTGACCGACGATGACAAGTATCTGAAAAATAAAAACCCGGTGCTGCGTTTCTTTCTAAAAAAATATATCAGGATTTACGGCGGCATCATAGTGATTTCTGACAATCGGATTCGTTACGATATTCAAAAATTAAAGGAAGATATTTTTGAGCGTTCTCACCACTAAACCAGCTGCCAGGGTCCTCTATTTTCTATCCCTATTAACGATACGTTAAATCATTCTTTGATTAGTTGTTACTGGTAACAGGGGCACGGTTTTTTACCTGTTATTATACTAATGATGAAGGCAAAAATTACCTGTCTTATCGTTATTAAAATGATACAATGAAAAAACACAGATTTCTATTCATATTGATCCTCAGCATTTCGTTTTTAACATTCACAAGAGCTTCTGCCCAGGTAAGTGTTGGTATAAGCATAACGGCCAGCATTCCCCCACCACCCCTGCCGGTTTATGTACAGCCCGCTTGTCCGGTGGATGGGTATTTATGGGTGCCGGGGTATTGGGCTTATACTAATGACGGATATTTCTGGGTGCCGGGAGTATGGGTCTTTCCTCCACAACCGGGATTCTTATGGACACCGGCTTATTGGGGATATTCCGGAGGTTATTATGGTTTTCATTCCGGGTACTGGGGACCTCATGTTGGTTTCTATGGCGGCGTGAATTATGGTTATGGTTATTATGGCTCAGGCTTTAGCGGAGGCAGATGGCAGGGAAATTCTTTCAGGTATAATACGGCAGTCGTGAATGTAAATCGTACAGTTGTTCATAATGTGTATGTAGACAATACGGTCGTTGTGCATAATAATACGGTCAATAACAGGGTCAGTTATAACGGCGGACCGCATGGAATCAATGCCAGGCCGAGTGTCCAGGAACAGACAGCACTCAGTGAAAGACATATAAATGCTACCACTACACAGACAAATCATTTAAATCAGGCCAGTGTGAACCGGGCTCAATATGCTTCCGTGAATCACGGTCAGCCAGCAACTGCTGCCATGAACCGCGCGGGAGTCAGTCATGAATCGCAACAACATTATAATGTGCCCGCATCCGGATCGGGTTCAGCAGTTCATCAGCAGGCACATCCTCAGCAACACCCTGTTGCTGAACCAAGCCCGGTTGCAAGGCAGCATGCCAGTCCCCAGCAACAGCATATAAATCCACAACCTCATAATAATCCGCAACAGCAGCATATGCAGCCATCACCGCAACAACATAACCCGCAACCCCAACAGCAGCATGTGCAACAACAACATATGCAACAACAACAACAACAGCAACAGCATATGCAACAGCAGCAGCATATGCAGCAACAACAACATGCGCAGCAGCCGCCCCAGCAACATAACCCTTCACCGCAACCACATCCCCAGAATCCGGAAAGACCAAAATAACTCTCATACTCCCATACTCTCATACTTTGTTATCTTAGTTGGCCAAAACCGCACTATGTCCATCCGCATTTTCGTTACCGGCGGCACTTTCGATAAGGAGTATAATGAAATTAACGGCCAGCTTTTTTTTAAAGAAACGCATCTGCCGGAAATGATTGCACGCAGCCGCGTCAGTCCGCAGGTCATCGTCACCACCCTGATGATGATCGATAGCCTGGATATGAAACCGATTGACCGGGAGCTCATTGCCAACCAGTGTATCAATACACCGGAAGATAAAATCATTATTACGCACGGAACCGATACAATGTCCATCACGGCAGCCACATTAGCAGATAAGGTTTCAGGAAAAACAATCGTACTCACCGGCGCTATGATTCCCTATAAATTCGGCAGTTCGGACGGATTTTTTAATCTAGGTTGTGCCCTTGCCTTTGTGCAATGCCTGCCTGCAGGTGTATATGTGGCTATGAACGGCCGGTATTTTAATTGGGATAACGTGCGCAAGAATCGTCAGACAGGTCAGTTTGAGGAACTGAAAGCGTAAATATAATTTGACATGAAAATAATCTTCCGGAATATCCTTCCTCTAATGATCACTCTGGGTTTTCACGGAATTCCTGCCCGGCATGATATCACCATTAAACTGAAAGTTCATGGAACCGATGCGAATCTGACCGGCAAAATTCTCAGTGATCTCAGAAATGACCTCGGAAACAAACCCAATATTGTTATCGTGAGTGATACAACTGACTCATCTACTTTTATGATCAGTGTTCAGTATGCCACCCTCAAATCAGGTGATAAACTGGTTGGGATATATGTGAATTCTCTGCTGACGCGAAGAATAAGGACATCAAAAGATGAATCAGGCGATATGTTGCTGAAGAGTTCTGTTTCATCAACGTCCAACCCGTCTGAGATTGACAGAATCTGTTCGAATATGATTGATCAGTTCGATGTTCAATATTTTGACAAGGAGCGGCGTGACGCTGCGCGATGAAGAAAGAATTCCAAATCAATTATTGTCGACTTTAACATTCATCGACTCATCAGTTTAACTGATAAATAGCCGCATTCAGAATAACTGCGTAACTCACCCAGGCCAGATAAGGTATTAGCAGGGCGGCCGCCGTTTTATGATGTTTTGCAAAATAAATTATGGTCAGAAGAATAAAGATCCAGAGAATGATAATATCAATCAATGCGAGACCAATCTCGTGAAAATAAAAGAATATAAAACTCCAGCAGAAATTAAAAAACAGCTGGATAAAGAACAAAGACATCGCATTATACCGGTGCCTTGACGGGGATTGTTTCCATACCAGATACAGTGAGATTCCCATAAGAATAAACAACAGGGTCCAGACCGGGCCGAATAGCCAATTCGGCGGAGTAAAGCCAGGTTTCAACAAAAATGTATACCATGTACTGATACTGGAGGCTGTAACGAAGCCAGCAATGGCTCCAGCGCCTACTGTGATCAGAAGCGAATAAAATAATTTAATTCCTGAATTTTTATGACTTGTCATGGGCTTTAGAGATAAATGTTTTTGATACATTTTCTCTTCCTGAATATACACAAGATTATTATTCATAATCCCGCCAGTCTATAAATAAGAGGATACCCGGCGATCACAAAACATTCTATTGAAATATTTGCAAATACAGGAAATTGTTATTTACTTTGTATTTCAAAGTACTTTCTTATGAGCAATCCCGCACAAAGTCTTGAAACCTTACACGATATAAAACGTATGATGGAGCGCAGCAGCCGCTTTATCAGCCTGAGCGGCTGGAGCGGCATCGCTGCGGGTGTCTGTGCGCTCGTAGGGGCCGGCCTGGCACATCAGCGGATCGTTCATTATTATCAGACGGAATATCAGACAGTGGCTGGAGCCATTCAGAAATTAAAACAGGATTTGATTTTAATTGCGGCGCTGACTTTTATTGCTGCATTTATACTGGCCATGTTTTTTACTTACCTGAAATCGAAAAAGGAAGGTGTAGCGATCTGGGGATCTACCGCCAGGAGACTGGTATGGAATACTTTTCTTCCATTGGCTGCGGGTGGATTTTTAATCTGGCACTTAATCGAAAATGGTGAATATGGCATCGTTGCCCCGGCCTGCCTGATATTTTACGGACTAGCCCTGGTGAATGGAAGCAAATATACCATGGGAGAAGTGCGATGGCTGGGTTATGGTGAACTGATGCTTGGTATCATCAATCTCTGGTTCCCGGGTAAAGGCATTATTTTCTGGTCACTCGGTTTTGGATTGCTTCATATCATATATGGTTTTGCCATGTGGTGGAAATATGACAGAGTCAGTGTAGCCGACGAAAACCTGCGGGGTGTTAAAGCCGAATAAATTATGAAGAATCCGATTGAACAGCTTAATAAAGTATTTGACAGTCGTATCCGGCTGGGCATCATGAGCGCGCTCATAATGAATAATCGCAGCAATTTCAATGATCTCAAAGAACTGATACAGGTAACGGATGGAAACCTGGCCAGTCATATGAAAACGCTCGAAGAGGCCGGTTACATACAGGTGGAGAAAGGATTTATCGGAAGAAAAACAAATACGACGTATGCCATTACAACTTCTGGAAAAAAAGCATTCAAGTCGCACCTGGATGCGTTGGAAAAAATGATTCGCTCAATAGATTGATTTTTTTTGGCTATTTACTTTGTATTTCAAAGTGCTTTTAAAACAAATAAATATGAATACGACCGCTCTGGCTGCGAGAATATGGTTTCTATCAACGATCATACTCGATTCGGGGATATTCATTTTCTTCATCCTTACGTATCGTGATCAATGGTATTTTTTCCTGCCAGCCTTCATTGCCATTCTCGCCGGAGGTGTTCCTGTTCTTATCACAATGGCTGTTCTTCTGCCCATGATCAGGAGATTCATCAACACCTATAACAACAAAATTTACCTGACCATACTTATTTGTGGCGCCTGTGCTTTTGTCTATGGTATGGCTGGTTTTCTCATTGCCTGTCCCTGGAAATACCATTCAGACGTCTGGTTATCCGAAGGATTGAAAATCGCGGGCGCCATCACCGGCATTCTTTTTTGCACAGCCCTTCTCTCACTACAGTTTTCAAAAAAACAACTGGAAACCTATTTCGGATACAACAAATCATTTTTCAAAACAAACAATAAAACAAACATGGAAACGTACAACAACTCTGAAGAAATTCCTTATGAGCCAAAAACAAATCCATCCAACAGGATCCTGATCAAAGGGGCTATTACCGCAGCCCTCATCGGACTCATGATGATACCCACGGTATTCATCAGTGATCTTGTTCGCGAAAGACAGGAAAGAAATGAAGCCGTCGTAAAAGAAGTGGACAGCCGCTGGGCGATGGCACAGACTATTTCAGGCCCATATATTTTTCTGCCATATAAATTCACTACAACGGATGCCACCGGAAAGCCATTGGTAATCGTCAATCATTTATTAATTCTTCCGGAGAATAAACAGGTGGCCGGGAAAATCAATCATGAAATTAGAGAACGATCCATTTACAAAGTGCTGCTTTATCGCTCATCACTTATGGATCAGGGGAATTTTGTTTTGAATCTTCCCAAAGAAGTTACGACAGACCAGGTTCAGTGGTCCGATGCCAAAATCTGTTTTGGAATTTCTGATTTCAAGGGCATTGAAGAAAAACTCGTCGTTCATTTTAATGGTACTGATAATGAACTATCGCCCGGGCTTCCGGCTGGTATCGGTGATGCCGACATAAAAGGATTGTCTGCACCCATTCAGATCAATCCTACAGACATCGGTAAATCTGTCAACTATCTGATGAATATAAAAATAAAGGGTAGCGAAATGCTGCACTTCGTTCCGCTGGGTGGCAATAGTCATTATACACTGGAATCTACCTGGCCCAATCCGAGTTTCGATGGTAGTAACCTGCCATCTGAGAGAACAATTACAAAAAATGGTTTCACGGCTTCCTGGAATTTTAATAAAGCAAACCTGCCTTTCGGAACCGTTTTGAATGATTTCAAATTTGATCAGTCAGCCCTGGCATTTGGTGTTACCATGGTGGAACCTGCGGATCAGTATGCAAAAACAAACCGCTCCATCAAATATGCGATCCTGATTATCGGACTGACTTTTTCCCTTTTCTTTATCATTGAGCTCATGCAGCGTAAACCGATACATCCGGTGCAGTATGTATTGATCGGACTGGCACTGGTTATCTTTTACAGTCTGCTCCTTGCCATCAGCGAGTTTGTTGCATTCGATTATGCCTATCTGATTGCAGCCCTGGGAACCATTATCCTGATCGGACTTTACGCAAAAAGCCATTTTAAAAGCTGGAAATCCTCCGGAATTTTCACGGGTGTTCTGACCCTGCTGTACGGATTCATATTCGTGCTCATCCGGTTGGAAGACACAGCACTCCTGGTGGGAAGTATCGGACTATTCATTATCCTGGCCCTTACCATGTATGCGAGCAAAAAAGTGAACTGGTACGGAACACCGGAAGTCAGCATGATACCATAAAACTGAATCATGAAACCGGAATACAGAATCCGAAGATCCATTCGCATATGGTTGTTGTTCTTTATATCAGCGCTTATATTAAGCGGTATCACTGCCTTTGCCCTGGAAACAGAACTGGCCTGGCTGAACCATTTGCTCAGGAACAGCCAGGGCCCCGTTTCTTTCTGGATAGACAAAGTATATACTGCGCTAAAGCAAACGAATGAACAATATCCCTTCCTCGCCTACGGGTATGACTGGCTGGCATTTGCTCATCTGGTGATAGCTGTCGCTTTTTGGGGTGTTCTAAAAGATCCAATCAGAAATAAATGGATCATTCAGTTCGGCAGAATCGCCTGTTGTATGATTTTTCCGATAGCTTTTATAGCAGGACATATTCGGGGGATCCCCTTTTACTGGCAATTGATCGACTGTAGTTTCGGTATGGTGGGTCTTATCCCGTTATCATATTGTTATCATGAAATCGAAGAACTCGAAGACATGATGCTGAAAAACAGGGTATGGAATAAAATATGACCGGTATCCCGTTTCTTTCGTATATTTGTAAGGTAAACTAACAAGTTAGTAAACCAAGTTATACAACATATATGACAACACAGGAACTGGCATCAACACTCCGCTCGGTCGTTTCCGCCCTGCATAAAAGCCTCCGCAGGCAGATGTCCTCCGTAAATACCTACTCCATGACGGAAATCGAAACGATTGGCCACCTGGCCCGTTCCGGTTCCCTCCTACCTACGGAGCTTGCAGCACTGACCCGGATCAAAACGCAGTCCATGTCACAGATTTTAAAGGAGATGGAGGAGGATCGCATTATTAAAAGAACGCCTTCAAAGGAAGACAAGCGGAAAGTCTATATCTCCCTGACGGCTTTTGGAAAAAACCTCGTGGAGAAGGCCAAATACGATAAGGATGAATGGCTGAAAACGGCCATTGAGAATACACTGACGGAAAAAGAAAAAGACCTGCTGGTCAAAGTTATACCGGTGCTCAGTAAAATCATCAAAACAAAATAAGAGCCGGTACATGATATCTATATTGAAAACAGAAAAAATATCCTCCACTTTCCGGGCTTTCCAAAACCGTAACTACCGTTTATTTTTTATCGGCCAGTCCGTGTCGCAGATAGGAACCTGGATGCAGCGCACCGGTGTGAGCTGGATGATTTATACGATGACCCATTCTCCTTTCTTACTGGGAATTACCGTATTCGCATCACAGTTTCCATCATTTATTTTTTCATTGCCCGGCGGTGTTGCATCAGACCGGTACAACCGGTACAAAGTACTATTGATTACACAGATAGCCTCCATGATACAGGCGCTTCTACTGGCGATACTCATACTGACAAATCATTCTTCCGTAACGGGCATTCTCCTGCTGAGTGTATTACTGGGTATCATCAATGCCTTTGACGTTCCAGCCAGGCAGCCTTTGATTCATGAAATGGTAACTAACAAGGCTGACCTGCCAAACGCGCTTGCACTGAATTCTTCCATGGTGAATCTTGCCAGGCTTATCGGCCCCGCACTGTCCGGCATCGTACTGGTTAAATGGGGTGCGGGAATTTGTTTCCTGTTGAATGGACTGAGTTTTATTGCTGTGATCATTTCATTGCTATTGATGAAACTGCCACCCTATACAGCACCGCCGGTAAAAAATAAAATCAGGTCCGAACTGACCGAAGGCCTCCGGTATTTAAAAAATACACCATCCATTTCCATCACCCTGCTGCTGCTCGGACTGCTCGGTCTGCTCGTGCTGCCCTACAATACGGTCCTCCCTGTATTTGCGAAAGTGATTTTTAAGGGCGATGCCGCTACTTTCGGATATATCAACAGTTTTATCGGTATTGGAGCCGTAGCGGGATCTTTTTTCCTGGCAACCCTGCATCCTAAAACAGATCTTAAGTCAGTACTCTTTGTCAGTACAATCATTTTTGGAATTTTTCTGATATTGTTTTCACATATGTCAAACTTTCCATTGGCGATGGTATTCGCCTGCGCAATCGGATTCGGTATGATGAACCAGACAACCATCTGTATGACCATCATCCAGGTGGAATCGGATAAAGAAATGCGCGGCCGGGTGATGAGTTATGTAGCGATGGCTTATTTCGGCATGCTGCCACTGGGCAGCCTGTTGGTCGGTGCCGTTTCCCAACATATAGGCGCTCCCGACGCAATCCTCGCACAGGGTATCATCGCACTCGTCATTGCTGCACTGTTTTATAAATTCCTGCGAAAGAAAAAACCAGAGACGACAATCAGCCGGGAAGAAGAGAAAGAAGCAGAAAACCTGGTCATGGAAAAAATTTAGTCATCATAAAAAATAAAAATGGAACAGATCAAACAAAACAGCGCGCTGCTGGTCATGGATATGCAATCAGCCGTTCTCGGGAGATTACCCGAAAGCTCTGTATTAATCACAAATGCCAGGAAAGCCATTGCATCGGCCAGGGAAAAGAAAATACCGGTTATCTATGTGGTCGTGGGATTCAGACCGGGCACCCCTGAAATCAGTCCGAATAACAAAGGTTTTTTTGCCAACCGGAGTCTGATGGCTTCCGCGAATATGGAAGAGTTTATAAAGGTTCATCAGGATCTGGCTCCGTTGTCCGGCGAGATCACTGTCGTCAAGCGTCGCGTCAGTGCATTTACGGGTAGTGACCTCGAAGTGGTATTGAGAGCAATCTCGATCCGGCACATGATTCTGATGGGTGTTGCTACCAGCGGCGTCGTCTTGTCAACATTGCGTGAAGCCGCCGACAAGGACTATCAACTAACTATACTAAAAGACTGTTGCGCCGATGCGGATGAGGAAGTGCATCGTGTATTAACAAATAAAGTCTTTCCGCGCCAGGCAGATGTGATTACTGTGGAAGAATGGAACGAATTGTTTTGATAAGTTTTTGATAACTCTAAGAATTATACCCGGAATCCTCCGGGTATTTTTTTAAATTACATGAATAAAACCGCCATTTTATGATCTTCGTTCACGATATCTTCGTAGCCAAGCCGGGTAATGCTTCCAAACTTGCCAAAATGTTTAAAGAAGCCACCAAAGAAAGCCCAGATGTAAAAAATATTCTAACCGATATGACCGGTGCTTACAACCGGGTGATCATGGTTAGTCAGTATGAGAATATGAGTGCTTATGAAAAAAACTGGGATAAGATGAAAGAGAATCCCGAGGCCATGAAGAAAATGGAAGAGGCCATGAAGGGATACCATGATATGTATCTCACCGGCTCCAGGGAGATTTTTCAGGTCTGGTAAAGCCAATCAAATATCCGATTAGATTTTATCCGGCATTTCCCGCTGGCTGGATGACTTTTGCACACCAATCCGATAGTCCGCCCGACCATTCAACAAATATTTATGGTGCCCGTGAAATGAACGGCGTCGCAATTTCTAATTTCCCAGCGGATCAATACTTCTGGTCTCCACCATCAGCATAACGGTTTTCTCTATGGCCCTGGTTCTATGCATGACGCCTTTCGGAATCGTGGTGCCTGTCATCGGTTCCATTTCAATGGTCCTGCCCTCGAGGTCAATAAATAATTTGCCCGAAAGCACGAAAAAAAATTCATCATCCCCGTCATGTTTGTGCCAGTGATATTCTCCCTGCACAATACCCAGTCTCACGGCGCTGTCATTTACCGTTGTAAGCGTCTGGTTAAACCATTTTTCTTTGTTCTCCGCAACGATGGCTGGCACATCAATCAGCTGAAGGTTATTATATTTTACATCCATTTTTTGCACATACTGATTCCGGTTTGTCATTACTATTTTTTTAATGATTATCGTCCCAATTCATTTTGATCCACGATATACCAATCGTTGTCCACGAATTCGGCATATGGCAGCTTACTTTTCACCCTCAGTGTGGAAGAAAGACTCTGTAGCAGACCCGACCGTTCCAATTCCAACTCTTCCGATTCCCTGAGGTTCCCAAGAACGAACCAGCCGTCCTCATATTTTGATTTCTCTATTTCATCCGGAGAGCCTCTCACAATCAGATCTCCGTTTTCAACACGTTTAATCAGTTCATTGTCTATGGGTAACATATCATTTATTTATCTTCAAAAGTTAGCCTAAATTTTATATTGAACCAGATCCCAAAAGGATTAAATTTGAAACAAACTCATTTTTATGGAAACAACCGGAACAAAAACGATCCTGTTCATAACGGGTGCATTCGTCGGCAATAATTGCTGGGATGCCTGGAGAACATATTTCGAAGAAAAAGGATTCAGCACTTCTGCCCCGCCCTGGCCTTACAAAAATGCATCGGTAACTGAACTGAGATCGAGGCATCCGCATCACGATATGCAACTTGCGCGGCTGACGATTGAAGAACTGATAACGCACTATGAAAATATTATCAAATCGTTACCGGAAAAACCCATCCTGATCGGTCACTCTTATGGGGGACTGATGACTCAGATTTTTGTGAACCGCGGTCTGGCCGCAGCCGGTGTTGCCATCCATCCTGTTCCGCCACTCGGCGTTTTCCCCTATGAATTTACATTCCTGAAAGCAGGTTGGAAATCACTCGGGGTATTCACCGATCTCGATGAAACCTATATGATGTCGTTCGAGGATTGGCAGTATGCGTTTGTGAACGGAATGCCGCTCGAAGAGCAACAGGCAGCTTATGATACCTATACGATACCGGAATCAAAAACAGTTTCAAGGGGCGCTTTATCAGGGGCCGCAAAAGTTGACTTTAAAAAACCTCATGCGCCGCTTTTAATAACTGCCGGCGATACAGATCATATTATTCCTGCCCACCTGAATCACCGGAATTTTGATGCCTATGAAACAGCGGGATCAGTAACTGACTATAAAGTTTTTTCCGGCAGAAATCATTTTGTTCTAGGCCAGCCAACCTGGAAGGAAGATGCTTCATTTATTTATGACTGGATTGTAGACAGGGTACAGAATAAAATTGCAAAGGAAGAAGAACTGCTCGCTGGAAACTAAACGATTACAAGCAGAAACTTATAACGCCCGGACCATCGATTTAAACTCAAATGGCCGGGCGTTTTTTTTCATGAATCACCAACCTACATAGTCTGGTGGTTTGATGCCGTTGATCCGCAGGTAAACTATTAACTGCGCCCGGTGGTGCGTTTGATGATCATTTAGCAGATTTAGGATCTGCAGTTTATTCATCGGTCTGATAAAAAAAGAAACAGTATCGGATAATTGTTCTGATTTAAAATCCTCCAAAGTAGCGATCGCATAGTCGTATACCGAATTCAATACTTTTATAGTCGCATCCTTATCCAGATTCGAATCTGGAACCTGTATTGTATTCGCCTTGCCGTTTAGGTAGGTTTTACAGAGATATTGCATGGGCTGAGCTATATGCAGCAGCTGCTGGTCAAAACTCATTTCTTCCGGAGACGGTTTAAAATCATATTTTCCAGCCGGCATCAACTGCGCCACTTTAATCGTATACTCTTTTGCGTGCTTCAGTTTTAAGATCGCCGCATCCATAAACAATTTGTCTGTCTGCGCTTCAGCTGATAAACTGAGCAATACGAAACCCAGGAAAAATGCTTTTATCATTTGTTATTTTTTGCAAATAATACTGAAGTTAACATTCCCTGGCCACTCTAAAACAATCTACTTCCAGACTTCCAGTCTTCCATACTTCCATACTTGTCTAAGTGTAATGTTTCACCTGCTTCCTGTGTTTCTTTTTTGCTTTTGTATGTGTTGCCTTTTTATGAACAGATTTGGACGATTTTTTTGTCTTTACAGTTTTTGATTTATAGCTGGTCTGTACATACACTGGTTTTTTCTCAAAAGCCGCCGGGTTGTGTAAAAGTTGCCGGGCACTATCGAGTTTGGCATTTACGAAATCATCAATCTCTTTTTTCAGATCTGTTGCGGCATGATCGACCACCGCATCCATATCTTCTTTTACATCCGGACTATTGATCGCCCCACAGATCTGCACATTCATACTGACTGCATCTTTCAATTTAACCGGAATGCCTTTCACAGCAGCCTGTTCGACGACATGCTTCACAAAATTACTGCCCTTATTTCCCAACTGGCTGCGGGGTACTTTCAGACTGATGCCATAATCGACAGACTGATCGAAACCATGACTACCTCCGATTTCCATTTCAATATTTCCCGTCTGAACCAAAAATGGCGAAACAGCTACTTTACCTGCCCTGAATGAAAAATCAGCTTTTACATTCTTCATTGGAATATCGTTCAATCCGGTGATGTCGAGTGATTGAGACAATTTATCCATGGGACCGAATTCTTTCATCGTTCCGGCGAGCAGTTCCACTTGCCCCTCACCATACAGGGTCCGGAGATCTGTTGTCATGTCATTATTTAAACTCCCATTCAGACTCATGTGTGAATTGATGTTTCCGGAAATGAATTTGGCCACGGGCATAATTTTCCGGATGGTATTGAATGCAAAAAAAGTTTTCTGTACATCCAGCGCTTTCACATCGTAGTTTAAAGCGAAGTAGGGATTTTCTTTATTTTCCAATGTGGAATATGTTCCATCCAGATTGATATCACCGTCAAGCCCGCTCCCTTTTACCTGGAGCAGATGCACGGTCTGATCAGATATTGTCAGGTTAGCAGACAGATTTTGAAGGTCGAGGTTATCAAAATGAAACTGTGTCACTTCCGCATGCACCGTGAAGTCAATATTATCTGGTACCACAAATACGGTGTTTGTGCCGGAAGGTATAGAACCATTCCTGTTGTTGATCCACTCTCTCAGATTCAATTCATCCGTCTTCAGATCAAGCGACGCATTCAGGGGCTGGTTCCTCAATGCAAAATCAAACAGATTATTCAGCTTGCCGCTAATACCCATATGGGTTGACAGGTATGTTCCTTTCATTTCTTTTACCGAAACATTTTTCGGATTAAACTCCATGAGTAACTGATCCAGAACGATACCTGCGGGAAAGCTTTTCGATGTATAGGAGAAATTTTCGAGCCTGAAGTCTCCCCCCGCTTCGAACGGATCCTTTTTATGATTTTCCATTTCAGCCATATCTCCTTTCGCATGGACGTCAGCGATTAAAATTCCTTCCAGTCGGGTGCCTGATTCCAATTTGAAGGATTTGGAAAAATTGGAAAGATCCATTTTTCCTGCCAGGGCGAAATCAATGAATGGTTTCGTGTTTAGATTCTTTACAAGCAAATGCATATCCAGAGAATCATGATTGATTTCTGCATGTGCCTCTGAAATATTGACCGTTGAATGATCCGGCGAACCATCCGGATTATCTACCTGAAGTCCGAACCTGATATTTTCTACAGGTTCTGGTAAATCAGGGTATTTAATATATCCGTTCTGCACAAACAGATTGGTATGATAAGCAGGGGAATGTTTTTCATCTAATCTTCCTTTTACAAAGCCGTTCAGATTAACCTGTCCACTCGATTCCAATACAGCAAAATCTTTCTGATATACAGAAGGCAGCATGGAAAGCAGGTTTTTGAATTTAGTGGAGGGTGCTTTGTAACGGATATTCATATTATAACTGCTGTCGTTGATCCATTCAAAAAATCCTTCGGTATGTAATACCAGGTCATTGAAATAAACCTTGTCGGTGTTAAAAGAATAAGTATGTGTTTTTTTGTCCACACGGAAAGCCATATCAATGTTGGTTTTAACGGTAACACGATAGGGGATCTTACCGCTGTAATCAAAATCAATTGCATCAGATGTCGTTTTGGTATTCAGCGTGAATGTTTCCGAAGAAAAATGACCGCTTCCCTCATGTTCCAGATTGTTGATAACAATATGGACATCCCTTCCCTGATCCTGATAGTCCACCCATCCTTTATGAATGACATAACGCTGCATGTCAAGGTTAAAGGGTCTGGATGAAGAATCAATATGGTCGAACCGGTCGGGACCAGATTTGATGATGTTCCAATTGCTGTGACCCTGTTTATTCACGACCAGATGAAAACGTGGTTCGTTTATAATCATTGAATGAACCCGGATACTATCACCGAAGAACAGGCTTTTTAAATCGCAACTCATATCAAACTGCTTCGCCAGCATGAGCGTATCATCCTGGAATTCGCCCAGACAGGTGATCTGGACATGATCCAGGCCGATGGAAATGTCCGGGAAATGTCGGAAGAATGATATACTGGTACCGGAGAAACTAACGCGGGCCCTGAAATCTTTTGAGATCTGAGCTTTTATAAGATGGTTGATTTTCCCCTGGAAAAGATAGGGTGCTGTCCAAATGAGGGCAATAATAACGAGCAGGACTACGCCCGTTGATTTAAGGATCTTGGATTTCATAGTTTACTAGGATTGGATTACGACGTATAATACAAAATAATTGCCAAAAAGGCAAGCCGGGGGCTGTGTTATAAATTATATTATAATATACTATATAACTATATGTTGATAAGATAGTTAGATAATCGGCAAATACATAAAATACAGTAAACCTGAGATGTCTTTCTATTTAATCTGAAATTTAATTAAGGTATGGGAGGAAGGACTATAACCTGTCCGAAACGAAGTGTATAATTGTCTATATTTTTCTTATTAAGCTCATAGATATCTCTCCATTTATTTTCATCACCATAAATACGCAGGGCAATTTTTTTCATCGTATCCCCATGATTTACAATATAAGTATTGCTCCATCCGGCTTTATATGTGGTTCCCGTTGCATTCGTGATATCGGCCGCCAGTGTACTCCCATGCCTCAGCCTGACGTCGGCCCGCCCTTCGTCATCCGGATTGTTCATCAGGGAATGGTCTTTATCAAAGACACCCGGTGAATCTTCTTTTTCGCGATTTACGGAAGCAGGATCTACATATTCATCAAGCATGCCGAGTTGATGACCCAGTTCATGCGCGCGGGCGGAAGCCGGAGATTCGGCATACCAGTTTTCCAAATCCTCCGTTTCATTCGTTATTGTAACCGTGCCATTCTCTACAGTACGTTTAAAACTGTTGCCCGCATGCAAATGGACCTCAAGGTCCGCCCCGTCTTCAACAAAATTCAGTTTCATTCTCAGAGGTATTTTATTTCCATCCGGGTCGGTCAGCGTAAACCGGTTGTCCCAATATCTTAAAAATTCAGTTTTGGTTTGAAATTTCACATCTTCCACTTGTTGTTTTGAAATCCCCTGGTCTGGAATCAATTTCATATTGATCGTAATGACTGCTTCATTGTCCGTGATATTTAAATGGTAAACGGACTGGAAACTGTAAAATGAATCATCCTTTTTATTTGAAACCTTACCCGTAAAATTTCGGGGTTGGCGGAAGATCGTATTATTTTTCTGTTGAAGTGTATGAGTCAGCTCATGGGCCAACAGTTGTTTTCCAGTATAAGTATCCGGCCGGAATTGTCCCTCGCCAAAAACAATATGGTTTCCCTGAGTGTAGGCAAGCGCATCAATATCGGAAGAAGACTGACTTGCGAGCGAACCGGTATGAATGCGCACATTTCCCAGGTCATGCCCAAATCTTGGTTCAAAATAATTCCTTGTTTCGGAATCCAGCGGCTGACCTCCGGAACTGATGGCTTCCGGAACAACTGATGAAGTCATGGTTTCCGCCTGTACTCCGGTTGCTCTTTTTATTTGCAAATTGGATTCGCTATCACTCTTTTCGACTTTTCTATGTAATGATCCCGAAACCCCACTGAAAAAATGATTCTGTTTTGTCGACGCCTGCATTACTCTCTCCGCCATGGAATCTGCTTCCAGTTCCAAAGGATCGTGGGGCTGACTGACGTTCATTTTGGGTTGAAAGAATGGATTATTCCCTGCGTTATGCTCCCTTGTACTACACTTCCCATACATGGTTTCAGAACACCTCATTTTAAATTTTCCTTTTTTGATTGAATGGCGTATCTGAAAATAAGATTTTATTCTCATACGTACACTGACTGTACGGGAAGATTCAGGTATATTTAATAAAGTCGAAGAGTAAAACGCAAAATAAATCCACCATAAAAAACATGAATACATTTTTTAGAAAAACATACTGCTTATGCCCCCTGGTTTTTCTGTTTTTTGCATCGCAGGCGCAGAACTTTACCGGCACATGGGAGGGAGCCCTGGATGTTCAGGGTAATCAGATTCCCATCGTATTTCATATCAAAAAAGACAGTACGAACAAATGGAAAGCCGCATTCGACAGTCCCAGCCAGCATGCTTTTAATCTCCCCTGCAGTGAAGTGATCGTAAAAGATGACAGCATCATTTTGATAATGGCCATATTGAATGGAAAATATGCAGGATTGGCGAACACCGATAAATCGCAGATAGCCGGGTCCTGGTTTCAGGGTCCGGGATCGCTGCCGCTCACGGTCAAAAAAACAAGTGATACGGCAATGGTAAAAGAACAAAAAAGACCGCAGACGCCCAGGCCCCCTTTCCCCTATCATTCTGAAGATGTTGTATATAGCAATGCAGATCAAAGTATACAATTCGGTGGTACGCTGACGTATCCGAAAACAGATTCGCTGAAAGGTATTGCAGCAGTCCATTCATATCCTGCCGTCATACTGATAACCGGCAGCGGTCAGCAGGACAGGGATGAAACCTTATTTGATCATAAACCATTTGCGGTGATTGCCGATTATCTTACCAAACAGGGATTTGTTGTATTGCGTGTGGATGATCGTGGTATGGGAAAAACGACGGGCTTTTTTTCTGACGCTACTTCGATGGACTTTGCAAAGGATGTTGAAGCCGGTTTGGATTTCCTGGAAAAACAACCCATGGTGAACAAAAATAAAATAGGTTTGATCGGTCACAGCGAAGGCGGTTTGATTGCCCCAATCGTTGCGGATGAAAGAAGCGAAATAAAATTTATCATACTGCTCGCAGGCCCGGGGATTCCCATCATCGATTTAATGCAGCAGCAAATGGAGGCGGTCAGCAAATCCAACGGAGAAACAGCTGCGAAAGCCAGGGCCAATGGACAACTTATGCGTATCGTTTGGGACGAAGCGGCTAAAAATGAAGATTCCACAACGACCGTTCAGCATATCCGGATGAAAATAGAAAGCTGGTCAAAAACATTGGATACGGCAACGCTTGCAAAATTTAAAAATCAGGATACAGCCAGCATCAACCGGCAGATTACGGAGGCTATGAAGGCGCTGAATGGCAAATGGTACAAATATTTTATATCCTTTAATCCGCAGCCTTATCTGGAAAAGCTGGATTGTGAAGTACTTGCATTAAACGGCAGTAAAGATGTACAGGTGATTGCAGTTACGAATCTGAAAGGCATTAAACAATCTTTGCAAAAAAGCAAATCAACCAAATATGATGTAATAGAAGTCCCCGCATTGAACCATCTTTTTCAAACATGTGTTATATGCAATCCTGCCGAATACATTGTTCTGGAAGAAAGTTTTTCGCCTGTTGCATTGGAAATAATGGGGAGCTGGTTAAAAGAAAATGTAAAGTAATGAGCGATCAAAAAGGCGAAAATATCCGGCACAATTTTTAATTCGTTAATATAACATCCCACCAAGTTCTTTTAGTTTCTGATAAATTTACCTTGCGTATAAACAACCCGGGTGTTCTTATGAAATTATTATTCAGTTTTTTCAGTTTTTTGTTTCTGTTGAAAATCGGGTTTGCCCAGTCAGACAGCATCGCTCCCCGAATTCTATTACCCAACGGATGGAGCCTCACGCCTGTTGGTAAGTCTGTGCAACTGGGCGATTTACCACTGAACATCGTTGTTTCCCCTTCCAGAAAATATATTGCAGTTACGAACAATGGACAAAGTGTCCAGTCCATTCAACTGCTGGATGCCGTTCACCATCAGATCCTTTCCGAAATCGTCATACCAAAGAGCTGGCTGGGACTTGCATTCAGTTCTGATGAAAAATACCTGTATGCTTCCGGCGGGAATGATAACCTGATCGTAAAATATCGTATTAACAATAACAAACTGGAAGAATCCGAAAGAATAAAACTCGGAGAGCCCTGGCCGGTTAAAATTTCACCAGCCGGTTTGCAGGTCGATGACCGGTCGAATACTTTATTTGTGGTTACGAAGGAAAACAACAGCTTGTATATCGTGGACCTCGGTACAAAAAAAATAATATCATTTCCGCTCGGTGCGGAAGCCTATACCTGTATACTTTCAAAAAATAAATCAGAACTCTATATATCCTTGTGGGGAGCGGCACGGGTACTCATATTCGATATTCAGAAAAAAAAGATAACCGACACTATCCTGCGTGGGTGATCACCCCAACGATCTTTGTTTATCCGGAGATGGCCATATATTATTTGTTGCCAATGCCAATGATAATTCCGTATCCGTACTCGATCTGAAAACAAGGAAAGTGCTGGAAACCCTCGATGCAGCGCTTTATCCCGGATCTGCAGTAGGTTCCACCAGCAATGGCGTGGCACTCAGTCAAAATGAAAAAACGCTTTATATCGCCAATGCAGATAATAACTGTCTGGCTGTTTTTGACATCAGCAAACCGGGTCTTCCAGGTCTGTCGGTTACATACCGGTAGGATGGTATCCAACCGGTGTCAAAGTGATCGGAAACAATGTTTATGTCATCAATGGAAAAGGATTCAGCTCCCTACCGAATCCGGAATACCGGGCGTTTGATACGTCCAGAGCTAATATTTCTTACCATGCATCGGCCGTGAAGTCACAATATATCGCTGGATTATTCAAAGGCACACTCAGCATCATAAAGACCCCTTCACCTGAACAACTCGCCAGATATTCAAAACTGGTTTATGAAAATACTCCTTACAATAAAACAAGGGAACTGACAGCGCATGGTATGAAGGAAATCCGGTGCCCATGCGCATCGGTGATCCTTCCCCCATCAAATATGTATTTTATATCATTAAAGAAAACAGAACCTACGACCAGGTACTGGGCGATATGAAAGAAGGAAACGGCGACAGCAGTTTGTGTTTATTCGGAGAAAAAATTACACCGAACCTGCATGCGCTGGCGAAGGAATTTGTGTTGCTTGATAATTTTTATGTGGATGCGGAGGTAAGTGCAGACGGACATAACTGGAGTATGGGCGGATATGCAACTGATTATCTGGAAAAAACCTGGCCAACCGGTTATGGTGGTCGCGGAGGAACTTATGATGGTGAAGGAACACGGGCCATCGCAAATAATAAAAAAGGATTTATCTGGGATTACTGCGCCCGGGCGGGTGTCAGTTACAGAACTTATGGTGAGTTCGCTGATGATTACAAACCAAATCTTCCTGTACTGAAAGATCATTATTGCAGGTATTATACCAGCTGGGATCAGCGGGTCCGCGACACAACACGGGTGGGACAATGGAAAAGAGATTTTGATTCCCTGGTTGCACATAACGCGTTACCGCATCTGAATACATTGCGAATCATAAACGATCATACCGAAGGACTAAAGAAGGGCAGGCCCACACCTTTTGCACATTGCGCTGACAATGATCTGGCCGTTGGCATGTTCGTCGATTACCTCAGCAAGAGTCCAGTTTGGAAGGAATCGGTGGTTTTTGTTTTGGAAGACGATGCGCAGGACGGCCCTGATCATGTAGATGCACACAGGAGTCCCGCTTATATAGCTGGTGGATATATCAAACGCCACTATGTGGATCACACGATGTATTCCACCACCTCTATGCTTCATACCATTGAACTTTTACTGGGTTTTCCGCCCATGAGTCAGTATGATGCCGCCGCATGAACCCATGTGGCGTTGCTTTTCTGATCAGCCAGATCTGGGCAGCTTTGATGCAAAACCCCTTCAGACAGATATCAATATGGTAAACACTGTTCAAAACGCCTGGCAGCGAAAAAGCGAAACCTTTGATCTCTCCCGGGAAGACATGATTCCGGATCATGAGTTTACGGAAGTGATTTGGAAAGCTGTTAAAGGTGAAAATTCCGTTACTCCGCCGCCTAGACGGGCAGCTTTTGTGAAGGAAGAAGTAAAGAAAAATGATCCGGACTGATTCATTTAACTCCGCTCTTCTTGTAATTGAATTAAATCACTCATTTCCAGCGTTTTGGATAGCTGTTAATAAATGATGAATGGGGTCCAATAACGACTCGCATGAAAAACTTCCGCTTAAAAATTAACACGTAATCATCTCCATTTAATTTAAATTCATGTTACCTAATTATTACCAAATCATTTATTATGGCAAAGAAGATGAAACAAACCTCACTCAAATCACTAAAAAAATCTCTTTTATTAAAAATCGAAGATAAACTCTCTGAGTCTCTGACTGAGTTTCCAAAAAAGATAAATGAAAAAAAATATAAAAGAGTCATTCATAAAGCCGGCAAGATCCTTACAAAATCTTTGGTCATAAATCCTGTTAAGGCGACAGATGATAAAGTGAAACAAAAAAAACCAAAGAAGAATAAACCGGAAACTAAAACGGAGGTTGCTTCATAGGAATAAGATATAGGCCCCACTTTTACCTGGTAGCTTAAAAATTGCAGTTGGTTTTAATCTTTCTTAAAGCCGGAGTAATTCTGTACGCAAACTTTCTTCGCCAGCTGAACCTCATTCTGAGCGTAAGCTGTTAATCGGGTTCGCGATGGCTGCCCGGATGGCTTGAAAACTAATGGTGACAATGGCAATTGCTAAAGCCATAGCTCCGGCCAATAGAAAAATCAACAGACTCATATCGGTTCGATAAGCAAATCCTTGTAGCCAGTCATTCATAAAGTACCAGGCAAAGGGTGAAGCAATAACCAAAGAAAGAAGAACGAGTTTGAGAAAGTCCTTCGATAACATACGTGACGATCGCGGCGACTGAAGCGCCCAGCACTTTGCGAATGCCGATTTCCTTCCTGCGCTGTTCTGCAGTGAAAAGTGGCAAGTCCAAAAAGTCCCATACAGGAAATGAAAATAGCAATCGCCATGGCGATATTCATGATCTGGTTTGTTTTCCGGTAACCATCATAGAATTGGGCAATCTGCTGATCAAAAAACTGGTATTCAAATGGATCATGGGGATAGACGGATTTCCATGACAGCGCTTATTTTACCGATGGTCAATTGCAAATCTGCTGGGATGAAGGTTTTGGCTAAGATAATTTAATGCCGACGGTTATGCCCCCTGCCCTGTAACTAAATGTAACCGGCTTGATTGGCTCGTGCAAGGATTGGGAATGAAAATCCGCAACCACTCCAACGATGGGACGTCTTACACTCGCCGGTCCATTGCTCAATCCGAAATCAACCAGCTTTCCCACAGCATCTTCAGGCTTCTTAAATCCAAGTCCTCTCGCACAGTTTTCGTTGATTATTAATTCATTGATGGAATCGGCCGGAATGATATTTCTTCCGGTAATAATCTTTAATTGATACAAAGAAGTATAATCTTTCATCGCAGATGAGTACTCGGTTGGCACTTCTGTTTTATTGAAGCTGATGGCTGGATCCGTATGAAATTAGTACTTGGCGGGAGCGCCCTCATTCTCGCTTACCATTTTTACTGCAGCCAGATCCCTGATACGATAAGCGAGGACTTTCACTTTTTCAGGCGGGTAGCGCCAGTTCGTATTCATATTAATGATCGCATTTTTTGTAAATCCCATGTCCTCATTCATCATAAAATTTATCTGTCTGCCAATGATCAGGGTGGCGATGATAAATAAGAGCGAGATCGTGAATTGAAAAACGATCAGTCCTTTTCTCAGATAACCTCCGCTGCTAACTTGTCGTGATCCTTCTCCCTTCAAACTAATCACAGGCAGATACCCGGATAATATTTTTGCCGGATAAAATCCCGCGAGCAAAGAAGTCAATAACGTAAGCAGGAAAAGAAATATTAAAGAAGGTGCACTAAAAAAATCAGGTTTTAATCCAGGAGGCAGTAAGTCATGAAAAACACGGACTATCGGCTTGCATGACCAACATGGAAAGAACAGGACGGCAAAACGAGTAAGTAAAAATATTTCACAAAGAAATTGTAAAATGATGCCCATGCCGGCTGCTCGCCAAGCACTTTCCGGATACCAATTTCTTTTGCTCTCTGAATGGACTGGGCTGTGGAGAGATTGATGAAATTAATCGCCGCAATAATTAAAATAAAAACCGCAATGGCCATCAAACCATACAGCGTGGGTAAATGAGCTTTGCGGGAATAGGAATCCGGGAAGTTTCCGTCAAAATGAAGATCGGCCAGTGGTTGCAAATGAAAAACGAATCTGGCCTTATCGCCGGGAGGCGGCTTTACATGATCACTGACGATTTTTGAAAATTGCGCGATTGACTTTTTCCGTTGTGGACCGGTTGGCGAGTTTGACAAAGACCTGTGTTTGCATCATTCCATCCTCCCCAGTTATCCCAGTTTCCCGATCGTCTTTCAAAAAGCTATGGTCAACTGTGCTGATGGAGATAAAATTAGTAAACTTGAAATCGCTGTTCTTTGTCCAGTCTTTTACTATACCGGTCACGGTTACCCGAAGCGAATCTTCATAAATGATTTGCCTGCCCATGATTTCATCCAGTGGCATGGGTCCAAAATATTTTATAGCTTCACTTTCAGTAATCACCACATGGAAGGGATCTTTGAGCGCCGTTGCTTTATTTCCCTGAAGCCACACATATGGAAGATGTCAAAATATTGTGGTTCAGTAAGAATGATTTTTGAAGGTTCCTGCTGCATATTGGAAGGAAAGAAACGTTTTACGATCTGGTCGCCTGCCGGTATGGCCAACTTTCATGGGCATGATATGAAACATGGCAACAGATTCAAGACCGGATACGATGTACGGATCAGTTTTGCAGCGGGATCGGGAACGTGGACATCGGATTGTATTTAGAAGCCGAATTTTGAATCTCCGAGACGATTCTGAAAATCTTCTTTTTATCGGGATGAAATTGATCAAAACTCAGTTCAAAACTGGTCACTGTAAAGATGATCAGACATGCGCTGATTCCAATAGCCAGTCCAAGCACATTGATGGATGTAAAGACTCTGTTCTTTTCGATATTGCGTATGGCAATTTTGAAATAATTTTTAAGCATGGCGGGATATATGGACATTCGCATTCCAAGAAAGTGCCATTTGTTCAAATCGCTGCAAATAAATAATTTAGACATCCCATAAATTGGATGGGCTGCCCGGTTTTGATACAGGAGCTGTCCGCATTAATAAAAAAATTGCAATGAAAACATTTTACTTATTGTTCCTTTTTATTCCTCTGATCGTTATACCGTCATTTTCAAACGGTCAGATTCATATTGAGGATTCGCCTGTAGTGAAAACTGATTCCGGTCTTTATGCGATAGCGGTTTCTAAAAATAATAGAATGATTTATGAACATTATTTTAATAAAAAATCAGCGGCAGAACTTTTTAACGACCAGTCACTGACCAAGGGTATTATCTCTCTCCTGATGGGTATTGCGATCGACAAAGGATTTGTTTCATCACTGGATGAAAAGATCATCCGGTTCTTTCCGGAATTAAAACAGGACAAGGATCAGAGAAAACAAACAGTCACCATCCGCCAGATTATGAATCAGGCTTCCGGTCTTTATCACGAAGACCTTAACCGGCTTGATCAGTACTTGTCTTTGCCCGATCCTTCGGCATATACCATTCAACAGCCACTTATGACAGATCCCGGCAGCATCTTTCATTATAGTAATGCTGCTTCTCATATACTATCGGTGATTATTGCAAAAGCCAGTGGTTTATCCACCCTGGAATTTGCCAAAAAATATCTTTTTGATCCCATGAAAATCGAAAAATTTGAGTGGATGAAAATGAATGATGGCTACTATGACGGAAGCGGGTTGCTTAGTATTCGGTTATCCGTTACCGATATGAACCGGATCGGCAGGCTGCTCCTGGACAGCGGCCGATATAGTGGGAGGCAAATTGTTTCATCCTCCTATATTCAGCAGATAATAAATCCTGATCGCCTGTATCATACCAACTGGGGATTTCCCGGATCTGAATATGCACTGTGCTGGTATCATAAAAATTACCGGGGTATCCTGATTGTTTACGGGCTTGGATGGGGAGGTCAGTTTAATTTCATCATCCCTTCCCTGCATTCTGTTATCACGGTAAATGAAAGCGTGAATGATACTACAGCCATCAGGCAAAGTATTCTATTCCAGGAAAAAATATTCCCGATGATTCTGGACGCGCTGCAAAGGTCTGCGAATTAAAACCGAGGTTGTGTCTATAACATTACGCCTTGGCCTTAGCCTTAGCCTTGGCCTTGGCCTTAGCCTTAGCCTTACGCAAAAACCCACTATACAGTGTGTTTTTTTACGTGGCATATATCTTGCAAAAGCGTGGTTACTTAAAATATTCTCTATGAAAAGTTTCTTATACCGCCTGATCTGCCTGGCTCTTATTATTTCGCTGATATCCGTGAGGGCCATAGCCCAGACGTCGGACAAAGCGAATGCTTCTGTGGGGCATGTTTCCGGATATAACAGTCACGCTAACAATCAGAATAACTGGGGTCTGTTCGGGATCATCGGAGTGATTGCTCTGGCCGGTTTAACGAAACGTAACGTCATACAGAAAAATTAAGGAGCTCCGGTTAAAAAAAATAGCCGGTAGACGACCAGATATTCCGCCAATATTTCGACCAGACCGTTCTGTGCAAATATTTCCCCAAAATGGCCTAGGATACCTGTAATATCATTGAATCGAATGACTATTGAATCGGATTAAAAGGATATATTTAAACCTCAAATAAAAATATTAATGAGAAGCGAGAAACCGGAAGTCTTTCCAAAAACCAAAACCGGCGTTGATGGATTGGATGAAATCACGGGTGGCGGTTTTCCAAAGGGACGGCCAACGCTGATCTGTGGGAGTGCCGGATGCGGTAAAACACTGATGGGTATCCAGTTTCTGGTGAAAGGGATTACTGAGTTCGGGGAGCCCGGTGTTTTTATGAGTTTTGAAGAAACCAGTAAAGACCTTTCCCAAAATGTTCGCTCCCTTGGATTTGACCTGGACAAGCTGATCGGTCAAAAAAAATTGAAAATCGATCATATCCATATTGAGAAAAGTGAGATTGAGGAAACGGGGGATTATGATCTGGAAGCACTTTTTATCCGTTTAAATCATGCAATTGATTCCATTGGTGCCAAAAGGGTTGTGCTGGATACCATTGAATCCCTTTTTGGAGGGCTTGATAATGCGGCCATTCTACGATCGGAGATCAGGCGGTTGTTCCAATGGCTAAAGGAAAAGGGAGTCACAACCATCATTACAGGCGAAAGAGGGGAAAGTTCCCTCACACGACAGGGCCTGGAGGAATATGTATCCGATTGCGTCATCCTGCTTGATTTTCGGGTAATTGATCAGATCGCTACCCGGCGCCTCCGCATCGTGAAATACCGGGGATCTACCCACGGAACCAATGAATATCCGTTTCTGATTGATGAAACGGGTATTTCGGTCCTGCCGATCACCTCGTTGAAGCTGGAACATAAAACCTCGTCCGAACTATTGTCATATGGACATCCCGGCCTGGATAAATTATTTGACAAAGAAGGATTTTACCGTGGAACCAGCGTACTCATCACGGGCTCAGCCGGCACTTCGAAGACCACGCTGGCTTCCTATTTTGCACTGAGCAGTTGTCAGCGCAAAGAATCAACCCTTTTCTTTTCATTTGAAGAATCGCCTGACCAGCTCGTGCGCAATGTGAAGTCGGTCGGTATTGATCTGAAACCTTATTTAAAATCCAATTTGCTTTTTATTCATTCTTCCCGGCCATCGCTCCAGGGTCTTGAAATGCATCTGCTGGTATTGCATAAACTGATTAAGGAGTTAAAACCCAAGACGGTCATCATCGACCCGATCAGCAGCCTGGTTACTGTTGGAAATACCAGTGAAGTCCGGGCCATGCTGGTGCGGTTGATGGACATGCTAAAAGTAAATCAGATCAATGCCCTGTTTACTTCTTTGACTCATGATCGGCTAAATGATTACAAAGACCTGACGGTGGATGCCGTTTCTTCATTGGCAGATACCTGGATCCGGGTTTCGAATGAAGAAAAAAAAGATGTCCGGTCCCGTAACCTAAGCATTGTAAAATCAAGGGGCATGGGTCATTCCAACCAGGTCCACGAATTTATTATTGAAGGAAAAGGAATAAAAATAAAAAAATCAGATTAACAGTTTTGAATATTTATGCCAAAAGAAATCTGGGAACTCAGGTTATACATAGCAGGACAGACACCGAAATCCATTCTGGCGCTCAAGAACATAACAAAATACTGCAGGGAGCACCTGGAAGGGAAATATACGATTGAAATCGTCGACCTGCTGGTCAATCCACGTCTGGCCGAAGGGGATCAGATATTTGCGATACCGACCCTGGTACGAAAATTTCCGGTACCACTGCGTAAGATCATCGGCGATCTGTCTAATGAGGAAAAAGTGCTGGTTGGATTAAATATCCGTCCGGCTGCAGTAAAAAAAACCAGCTGATGAAAAAAAAGGATATATCCGGTCGTGTTTTCGGATAGTAAACTGGTTCTGCAGTTATATGTTTCCGGCATGTCCCCCAAATCGATGGAAGCGATAGAAAATATAAATAAAATATGTTCCGAACTGCTGGAAAATTCTTTTCAGCTCGAAATTATTGACCTGTATAAACATCCGGAAGTCGCATCCGAACAACAGATTATTTTTAGCCCTTCTCTTATAAAACGACTTCCGCTCCCGAAGAAAACGCTGGTCGGAACATTTTCTGATTCCCAGAAAGTGATCAGGGGCCTTGGGATATGATCAAAGAGTAAATAATGATGACCGAAAGCATTGATGATTTACTGAAAAAAATCGAAAGCCTGGAAGAAAGGCTGGCTGATTCCGAACAGCTGATCGATGCCATCCAGGCCGGAGAGGTAGATGCTTTTGCCGTAAATAAGAATAATCAGCCGGAAATATACACGCTGCAAACCGGCGATTACGCTTACCGGGTACTGATTGAGGAAATCGGCGAAGGGGCCGTCAATATAAGTGAAGATGGATTGATAGTATATACGAATGCATCTTTTACTGAATTGATAGGGATGCCCGTATGAAAAAGTAATTGGCAAGTTCATCGGCGATTTCATTCATACGGAGTCAAAAGAAAAATTTGATACATCTCTTTAATGAATCGCTGCATGGCCGAAGTAAGGGAGAGATTACATTATCTGCCGGAACAAAAATGGTCCCGGTATATATTTCGCTGACCTCTCTGCAACCGAAGCTGGCAACCGTTGGAATCATTGTGACTGACCAGACAAAAATAAAACTCCACGAAAAAACGATCCTCCAATATCAGAAGGAACTGGAACAGAAAAATATAGAACTGGCGCAGAATAATACAGAACTTACTTCTTTTACCTATATCGCTTCTCACGATCTGCAGGAGCCTTTAAGAAAAATACAGACATTTTGCAACCTGATCAATGCCGGCTCCAGTGAAGAACTACCCGCTGTAACCAGGGATTATTTCCAGCGTATTCTCAGAGCTTCCACCCGCATGCAGAACCTGATCAGTTCCCTCCTGAATTATTCCCGAATGAATTCCCGTGGAATGGACTTTGAAATGATTGACCTGAATAGATGTGCTGGACGATGCCAGCAACAATATCCGCGAGCTACTCGAGGAGAGCCAAACCGTTATTGAGCATGAGCCATTGCCGGTCATTCCCTGCGTGCCCATGCAGATCAACCAGCTTTTTACAAACCTGATCATAAATTCTATTAAATATAAGACAGCCGATGCCGCTCCATTAATTCAGATCAGCGCCCGTCCCGCGTTGCGGGACGAAATAAATTTTCCCGACACAGTCAGCGATGAAACAAATTACTGGAAAATAATATTTTCCGATAATGGCATTGGATTTGAACAACAATATGCAGATAGGATTTTCGAATTATTTCAGCGATTGCATTCCCGTTTTGAATATGAAGGCACCGGTATAGGGCTGGCCATTTGTAAAAAAATTGTGCAAAACCACAAGGGGTTTATTTATGCAGACGGAAAACCGGGGCTGGGAGCCAAATTTGTCATTTTTTTACCTTCGACCCGGTAGTCTATGTATCCAAACGTTCTTCTGATTGATGATGATGACGACGACCAGTTTATTTTTCTGGGAGCATTAAAAGAAATTGCACCTGACAGCCGTTGCCATATTTCAAATAACGCGCTGGAAGCTTTTCAGTATTTGCATACCGTGGCCGAAGTACCTGATATGCTATTTCTGGATCTGAATATGCCGATGATGAACGGATTTGAATTTCTTCTTATTCTGAAGAAGGATTTCAGATTCTCTCCCATTCCGGTGATTATATTTTCTACTTCTGATAATCCGGAGGATCTGGACCGGGCGAATGAATTGGGTGCATTGCAATTTATTACAAAAACGGCCGATATTCAATTATTAAAAAAAGACCTCTTCGATATTTTCAATACAGCACCCGTTTTGGATTCAGTCATTCACTGATATGCTTCAATGAATCGGAATTGATACAATAACGCAGTCCACTGGGTGGCGGACCGTCGGGAAATACATGGCCCAAGTGCGCGTCGCAAACATTACACATCACCTCAATACGGGTCATACCGGCGGATCTGTCTTTTTCATATTTGATCGCATTCTCTTTGATAGGGCTGAGTAAAACTCGGCCACCCGGTTTTGGAATCATATTTTATGGAAGAGTCAAATAGTTCGGAGCCACAGCAAATACAATTGTATTTGCCCGGTTCGTAACGGCTGCAAAGTTCCCCGCTAAAACTGGCTTCTGTACCCTTTTTGCGCGTAATGCGGAACTGATCCGGGCTTAGGATTGCCTTCCACTCGGCATCTGTTTTTTCGACCCTTTTGTCAGGCATCGGATTGCCTTTATTGGCAAAATTCAAAACGTCGTTCCAATTAAGCATTTGCAGTGATTTTGTAACAAATATATGCATTGGCGTTGAGCGTTGGGCGTTACGCGTTAAGCGTGCGTGGCATGCTTTTTTAACATGCTATTGTAATGAAAAAAGTTTTGCTTACAGGTTTTGCCGTTTTGGGTGTTGCATCTTTGATCATTGGTTCAACGGTGACGGATGCAAAATTTCATTCTACACAACATACAGTACTGACCATTTTGGATACTGTTCCGAAACCGGACTCTCCAACGTTCATGCGCAATGACAATTATACAGTAGAAACGCTCCAAAAACGGATTCGCCCCTTCGCGCGGGCTTTATTGCGATAAACTGAGCCATTCGCAAACATTATTACAATCGACCTTTTAATAGTCTGCCTGTTCTTCGTTTGTCCGTTTGCTTTCGATTCGATGTTTTGTCTGATGAAAATGATCATACACAAACAACCCGGCCAGGATCAAAAATATGCCGAGTAATATCCACATCCTGAGATTACTATTCCCTTTGCTTTGTTCATCTGATGATTCCATGTTCTTCGTTTTATTCCTGTTCCTGACAACCTGACGACTAAGACGTTGGCAATCATCATTAAATATTGTGCCAACGGTGGGGCGTGGAACGGCCTAATGGATTAAATTGTAGGTCCGTTATACAAGTATGACTGACCGGTTAATAGATGAATTAAAAAAAATCGAATCTTTCTCCGACGAGGAGATCGATCAGCTTCAGTGTTTACTGGTAAAAAAATTCATCCCGAAGGGAGATCATTTTTTAAACCTGAACCAGGTAAGCCGACATATCGCATTTATCGACTCCGGATTAACCCTGCATTATAGTTTGCATGACGGAATAGAAATACCCTGCAATTTTTCAATGGAAGGAAACTGGATGGGCAGCCTTAAAAGCTTCGACTCAGGCTCTCCGACCGAAGTGGCCATCAAGGCACTGGAGGACCTCTGGATCCGGGAGATCTCCGTTGAACATACACAACAACTCTTCGATTCTTCTTCCCGCTGGCTGCGCTTTAAAAATCACTTGTTGCAGGACGTATTCTTCAATATAACACAGCATAATGCCGATCTCGCCATGCTGGATGCAAAAGAACGTTATTACAAATTCATGCGTGAGAAACCCGGACTCTTTAACCGCATTCCGCAATATTATATAGCCGCCTACCTGGGTATCACTCCCCAGTCCCTCAGCCGGATCAGGAAGTAAGTTTGACGGATCTTACCAAATGGTAATGGAATCGCATCCCCAGCATCGCATTTTTGTGTCTCAATTATCAAAAAATGAAACACAGGAAATCTATTACACATTTTGAAAAAATTCAGGTGAACGATTCATATCAATGGGTTCTTATCCGCGGAAAAAATGCAGACGCCCCACTGCTGATTCACGTCCAGGCAGGTCCCGGTCTGCCTATGATTTCAGAAGCAGATAAAATGGAAAAACTCTTGCATCTGGAAGAACATTTTCTGGTTGTTTATTGGGATCAACGGGGTTGCGGTTTGTCTTACAACAAAAACATTCCCCCGGAATCCATAAACCTGGCGCAGATGGCAGATGATATCATCGCCTGCACCAAACTGCTTCTGAAAAAATATAATAAAAGCAAGGCGGTCATCGCAGGTTATTCAATGGGCGCTACGGCTACGCTGTTGGCAGCGGCAAATGACAGCAGTCTATTTAGCGTCCTCTTCGTTGCCGGAACGGATGTTGACATTCCTTTTGCCAATCAGTATATACTGGACTTCGCCATGGACAAGGCGGTTGCACGGAAAAATAAAAAATGGATAAAAAAAATCAATGAGCTGAAGAGCCGGCCCATTATTGAATCAAAAAGATTCCAGGAAAGGACCGGGATCATTAGCAATCTGGGAGGCGTTCAGACGGGTACTACTTATTCCCGTCTGGCTTTAGGAGCCGTCAAAAACATGTTGTTCTCGAAGTATTATGGCGTCGCCGGACTAATCAAAACAATGGCAGGTATGGCATTTTGCCAGAATTCATTTCTTCCGGAAATGAATCATCTTAATCTTTTTCAAACTGTCTCAAAAATTCACGTGCCGGTTCATTTTATCCAGGGAAAACTCGATGTAGTCGCACCAGCGGAAAAAGGGAAGCAATTTTATGAACATTTGGAGGCGCCTAACAAAAGTTTCAGTCTGTTTGAAAACTCGGCCCATGTGCCACAATATGAAGAACCAGAAAAATTTTCAAACATAATTCTGTCCTGTTTTAATCAATCAAAGTCGAATCCCAATGAATAAAATATTAACGGGCAATGAAATCCGTACGGCCATTTACTTTATCAACGGCCGGGAGATAAAAGTGCATGCGGTTCAGACCGGAATGATCTCTGTGAAAGAAAACTTTCTGAATCAAAAGGGAAAAGGAATCCTGAGTAAACTGAATATTGTTTTGGGGAAAGCCTATGCTGACTTCATGCCCATCTGGGTATGGGTGATCGAACATCCCGAAGGCATCATCGTAATCGATACCGGTGATATTGCGGAATCCTGTCATCCTGATTTTTATAAAAATGAAAGCCGGGGCACCAGGCTCAGCTTATGGGCAATGTCCAATCGGCGGATGATCCATCAGGAGGATGCGCTGGACCTGCAACTGATCAGACTGGGCATTCGACCCGAACAGGTTTCACGTGTGGTATTGACGCATTTACACGGCGACCATACCGACGGATTGAAATTTTTTCCGACTAATGAAATCATTGTAAATGAAGCCGAATACAAAAAACCTTACGGTAATCTGCCAACAACCTATCCCCCATGGTTCAAGCCAACACTGGTAAATTTTTCAAAAGACCGGGTAGATATTTTTGATGGAGCGTATGCGCTAACAAAATCTGAGGACCTCTTACTCATACCCACACCCGGCCATACGCATCATCACTGTTCTGTCCTGTTGAAAACTGATCAGGAGCATATTTTATTTGCGGGCGATACATCTTATAAACATCAGCAATTGCTTGACAATGTTTTCGGCGGTGCCAATATTGATTTTATTGAAACGCAGAAAACCTATGATCGTATCCTGGTCTATTCAAAAAAATATCCACTTATTTATCTGCCATCCCACGATGAAAACTCTGCGAAAAGACTAACCGGAAAAGAATATATCCAATGCAACTGAAAGCTATTGTATTCAAAACAGCCAGACTCAGTGAAACCCGGGCTTTTTTTGAAACGGTATTGGGAATGAAGTTAAAAGAATGCTCCCGGACACATTTTGTCATTCACGGGGGTGAAATCAGGATCTTATTTGTCGAATCAGATTCGGGTCCAGAGGCAGAATTCTATGTCTCTAAGAAATCAGCGGGGAGCCTTACAGTCCTCGAAGATCCCAATCATAATAAAGTGATCGTTATTCAGGAGAAATCTATTTAGAGAGGATTTTTAAAATAAAAAAAAGCCCGCCAGTAACTGGGGGCTTGCATAGGGGGATTAATGGTTCTGATTATAACATCTTGACTAATAAGTTTATTGACAGGAGCAACCTGATACATTTATTTCTAAAATGATGCCGGTTATGAAATGGTTGATTTTCAGCTGTTTATGATGTAATTTCTTTTTTTCAATGTGGATTTTATTCAACAATCATGAGCAACTGAAAACACAGATGATCTGGGTATTTATCATAAGCCCTTCACACAACCCTGGAAAGTTTTGATGATCAGCATGATCATCAGGATCATCCAAAGAATATTTTGCGCTCCGATATGCAGAACGGGCTTTTTATACAGATCGGAAGCAGCGATCTCTGGTGTGATGGTGATTTCTTTGCTGATGATTTTGAAAAGGTTCTTTAAAAACGCCTCTATGTTCCAGGAGTATTTCCTGAGGAACCGGCCTTGCCGGCACTGCTTCGATCGACAGTTTGGATCCATAAGGCGTTTCGCTGATGAAATAATGAAAGGTACCCATCCAGCCCCGGTCCATGATCACCTGTCGACCTGCGTTGTCCGGTTTTCTTCTCAGGCTATATTCATCAAAGGCCCGGATGGTATTTTCCACCGTATTGCTGAGCTGATCGGCAGTTAATCTGTATTCAATGGTCATGGCCCGTGAATTCCTATGCAAGATAATAAACAGGCTAAAAAAACACGGATCCGTTCATCGGGCCGCCGGGTCTCTTTAACCGATGATCAGATACTTTTGTCGAATTTTGTTGATTTTACTGAAACAAAATGATAAGTTTACTATTATCTGACAAGCGTCATATAACCAATGGTAAAAAGGGGCTGTTTCTACGGTCCCTTTCCTTTTCCCACCCCTTTATTTGTCTTTTTGTACCACAAAGAATGCATGAGTCGGACCATCATTGGCCTAATGGAAAACACTTATTCAATCGGGAAAACAAAAAATAATATGGATATATTGGGTATGACTTGGTAAAAGTCCAGGGACATGTATCAACTTTACAGCCGGACCGCGTCCATTTTTTTATTGTTATTTATTAGTATTCTGTTTCCCTATCTTAATAAATCACGACTCATCTTTCTTTAAGGAGTCTGCAATGATTTTTAGCTCTTTCATTGCTGTAAATCTGTTTCCCTATTACCCATGGATTAAAAAATGGGGTAGCCTAAAAAGAATACTTTATCCCGGTTATTACATAAACAGCATTTCTTATGCAAATCCCAATCGATCTTCTTCGCAAAACCGAAGTCAGGTTTCCGGCAACGGATCAGCAGGTGGCAGAGATAAAAAATAAAATTCAAACGGAAGACGGTCCCACTCTTGACGGACCGGTGAGAGCAGCCCAGAGAAAACAAATGATCGCGGAAACAGCGCCGGATCCGGTGGATGCCTATGAACGATATATCGGCAAAAACGACCTGCTGCCCATCAATTATCTGGGCATCGGGAATATCAAAAGCAAAGCGGTCGGAAGACTTCGTTACACGGATCTCAGCAGCAACGGCCTCGCCATGGCTACCGGATTTCTGATCAGCCCGGATCTGATTCTGACCAATCATCATGTGTTCCAGGGAAAGGATTTATTCAAAGACGCGCTCATCGATTTTGATTATGCCTATGATGTCAGCGGACAGGAACTCACGAAGATTGTTTTTCAGATAAATCCGGAAAAATTCTTTTATACTTTTAAAGACCTCGATTTTACACTGGTCGGCATTGAAGCAAAAGATCAGACAGGCACACATATGATACAGGATCGGGGTTATCTGATTTTGAATCCGAGTGTCGGTAAAGCCGGTGTCGGAGATTCGGCGACCATCATTCAATACCCCGATGGAAATTATCAGCAGGTGGGCCTGCGGGAAAATCAGATTCTTGATCTCTCTGATCCGAACAGCATGATATATCAAACCGATACTTCACCCGGCACCAGCGGATCGCCGGTTTTTAACGATCAGTGGCAGGTGATCGCCCTCCACAGCGCGGGCGTTGCAAAAAAAGATGCATCAGGAAATTATATTGATAAATCGGGCCAGCCTATTCCCGTGGTAGATGGCAAGGTTGATAGTACGCGGGTTGTGTGGGTCAGCAACAGCGGCATCCGCGTCAGTGCATTGATGAAACAGATCACGGGAGATGCATCCATTCAAAAAGATCCAAAAATTCAATTTCTTTCAACACCGTCCTATTCGGATGCAAAAAAAATAGTCAGTATTTCTGCAGCCAAACCGGACGAAGCAATTACTATTCCTGATATGAATATTCCCATAAATAATACAAACGACAGCAATATGCCCAGTATCAACATTCCAAACAATACCGGTACGATTAATATATATACTAACGGCAAAGGATATCCATCTGTTCAAACGCAGGATGGCGCAGTGCAGCTGGATGCCGACGCCGAAGAAAGCAAAAAAATTACAACTGATCAGGACTTTGCCAATTGCAAAGGATTTCAGACGAAGGGATTTCTGAGTTTTGAAACACCGCTGCCTTCCTTATCGAAAAAGCTGGCCCGCCAGGCGGTTCCCCTGACAGGTAATCCACAATCAAATGCTTTGGAATATTTCTATTATAGTACGATCCAGCATGCGATACGGAAAATGCCCATCGTCAGCGCGATCAACGTGGAAGGAAATGTGGCAGATCGCAAGGATTCATCCAAGCGCGTGGACCATTGGCTGCAGGATAACCGGATTGATCCTGACACGCAGTTAAGCGATGCCTATTATGCAAAAAGCGGTTTTGACAAGGGACATATGAGTCGCCGGGAAGACGCCGACTACGGAGCAAAAGCAGCTGATGCACTACGGGCCGCGAATATGACCTGTATGTATACGAATGCCTGTCCGCAGGTTCCGAAACTGAACCGGGCGCCCGGCCTTTGGGGTGACCTGGAAAAAATAGTTCTGGAGCAGGGCGTAAAAAAGGAAGCCGGGGCCGAAAGTAAAATCTGTGTGTATAACGGACCTGTATTCCTTGACAGCGACCCGGTTTACCAGTCCGTACAGGTTCCCATGCGTTTCTTCAAAATCGTTGTATGGATCAATGGCAAGAACGAGAAAAAAACAACTGCCTTCATCTTATCACAGGAAGATCTTGTTGGAGGTATTCAGTTTGAGGAACTTGATTTTAACAAAGAATTTATAACGCATCAATGCAGTGTTTCTTATATCGAGGGCCTTACCGGATTAACATTCGATAAAATCCGAAGCTGGGATACTTTTAAAGCCACTGCAAAAAATAAGAATGTTGTTCCTGTCGAATCAAAGGATGTTGTATCGCATGTTAAAAAAAATAAATAGAATATGTGTACGCGTCGGAACAGGATTGTATCAGAATCGTACATACAGATGGGTTAACCTTCTTTCATTAGCATATTGACATATAGTGATTTAATATTCTGGCATGCGCATGGCATGTAATAACACAGAAAATGTTCAGCATTTTCTTTGAATCGATCTTTACACCACTGTCGTTAAGCGTTCAGCGTTTAGCGTTCAGCGTACATGGACCAGTGCTAAAAAATAGATTGAAACAACTGTTTCAGTCAGGTCCATTTTAAATCAAAAAAATCAGTAATTATGAAAAAGTTAATTCTTTTTGCAGGTCTTTATTGCATGCTGCCCGGATTGTATGCAGCAAACATTGTCAAATCTGCCAATAACAAAATGGCACCCGTAAGTGCGAGTGAACGGGCGAAGACTCATTTTAAAGAAAACTATGCGGAGGTGCAGAACGTCGCGTGGTATACTGCACCTGACAATAGCCTGTACTGTATATTTCATCGGGGGAATACCGTGGATCGGGTATTTTATGACAGCCGCGGTTACTGGCAGTTTACATTGGTCAGTTATGAACCTTCGGAATTAAAAATGCATATCAGGCAGCAGATAGCTGATCAGTTTGAAGGGTATCGTATTACCTATGTCAATGAGATTCAGTCGGCCTACGACGAACCAATTTACATGGTTAATATTGAAAATGCGGGCAATATCAAAGTGCTAAAAGTAACCGATGATGATATCGAAGTGAATCAGGCACTGATAAAAGAATAAGTGTTTGAGAACCCAGTGTCCCGTTGAATCATAACCCCGCTATAAAACGCGGGGTTATTCTACGGAAGTTTCGACAATTCATTTTTGGTATACTTGTTATATCTCTCCAGTGCGAGAAGTTCTGCAATCAAATCATCGTAATAGATTGTCTGATCGGGACTCAGAAAATATTGTTCATCCAGATTGGTCGCGCCATTTTTATAATAGTCATAAAATTCGGTGTGATCCAGGATGAAGCGATCGAGTTTCTGGTGCTCTTTGACCCAGAACTCCTTCATCTCGACTGGATTTGTCATCGGCTTGAACAGTTCGGCATGATAGACCAGATTATAATAATCCAACTGGGATTTAAAAAGGGGTTTAACGTTTTTATAAAAATCAATTTCATCTTTGTCAGAAGGAAATTTAAAATCCTCCAGCATCTTCTGTATCTGCGCTGAATAAGACTGGCCGACGTTGAAACAACACTCGATGGCCGTACGAATATCCTCCTCCCGCGAGAGACAGTCGTTCATCTCGCCGATCATAGCGTCATATAATACCAGGCTGGCTTCGTTCATTGTAACGATCAATAACGATCTCAATCTATTTGTTTATATGCCGGGCGTCAAATAAATTTTCTGATTAAGGTTTGCCATTTGATTGAAAACGGTTCCTGTATTCCAGGGGAGAGAGACCGGTTATTTTTTTGAAAGTGGATCTGAAGGCCCGGGTGTCATTATATCCAACGGCATACATCACTTCATTGATATGATAACGGGAGCTTTCCAGCTGCCGCCGGGCGGCCTCAATTTTTAAATACTGCATATATTCTGCGGGGGAATGCTGGGTTGCTTTTTTGAAACGCCTTTCAAAATTTCTGCGGCTCAGTAGGGACCGGGTCGCCAGCTCATCCACACTGATCCGGTCGGCGTAATTCTCTTCAATAAACCGCTGAGCCTGCATCACGGCATCATCCTCGTGCATTTTAAATCCGCTGAAAATGGAAAATGATGCCTGGCTATGACGGTTTATTTCAATTTCAAAAATCTTGGAACACTGCACTGCCATTTCATGGCTCACATATTTTTCAACCAGGTGTAAAATCAAATTCAGAAAGGAATAAGCACCACCACTGCTGCATATTCCCTGTTCCTCATGCACGATGGATTTCACGAGCTCAATTTCGGGATACATCTTCCTGAACGCATCAAAAGCGATCCAGTGCGTCGCGGTTTTTTTTCCTTTCAGCAAACCCGTGGCGGCCAGTAAAAAAGCGCCTGTGCAAAGACTGGCGATCTCGGCACCTTGTTTGTATTGTTTCGTTATCCAGGAAAGAACGGGCTGATTGCGTTTTATTTCTGCGGCATAGTCGCCGCTGATGGCGGGGATAATGACGAGGTCGGTTTTATCCACTTTATCAATCGTTGTATGCGGGCAAATATTGAATGCCCCGCCATAGAGACTTGTTTCTTTGGTCAGTCCGACCAATTCAACCATGAATGGCGGCGGGGATCCCGGATGTTGCTCCTGCACGAGGCTATTGACGGTGGTAAGTAGTTTATAAGATCCGATTACGCTGCTTAAAATAAAATCTCCTGCCGGTACAAAAATGGAGACATGCCGGCTCGTGATTTTCGAAGACGCTTTTGCGGGCTTTTTACTTTTCATCCATCAAATATAGAGCATTGGCATGCCGCAAACAACCCCTTAGATTGCCGTATGCACACACCCTAAAGCAACTATATTACCCCGACATTTGGTAACACACTATCAAAAATCAAAAAATATGTCATCCATTCAACCCGTTATCAGACAATTCGATCTGCAGACCAGGCTTTTTAATAATGTACTGGAAGGAATTGAAGATGTAAAAGGATCAAAAAGATTAAATGAACATGTGAATCACCTTCAGTGGATCGCGGGTCATTTAACCAATTCGCGCTATGGGATCGCCTCCGGGCTCGGAATCAAGGCCGGATTTCCGTATAAAGAACAATATAGCGATCCCACCGAGCCGCCGCCTTATAACCGGGCCATCAGCGCTACTGTAAAATATCCTTCACTTACAGAAATAAAAAAAAGCTGGAATGATCTGGCTGCAACATTTACGGAGAAAATATCCGGTTTAAGCGATGAACAGCTTGCATCCGGTATACCCTTCCCCGTACCCACCGGAAAAACTTTTCAGGATCTGCTTTCGTTTATAGCGAGCCATGAATCCTATCATATCGGTCAGATGAGTATTATCAGAAAATCTCTTGGATTGAGTGCCATGTCGTATAAATAAAAATGATTGACTTGCGATAGCGATTTATGGATTCCGCAGAAATTCCTGCCCGGTAAGGAGAAAATTTAGATCTGCGTGTACTAAGTGGAAAACGGGAGGATTGTTCCGAAGAGTTTTTTATTGAGTTGAATAATTAATGCATCAGATCGGGTTCCGGTAAAATGGTATGCTTCTTTTCATATTTTGTGAGCAGGACCAGTAATTCCTCGCGCTCGGTTGACTCTGATGTCCCGGGTTTTGCATCCATGATGAGTATGACGCGTTTTAATATCTCAACATACTGTGCATTTGTTTTGATGATATCCCATTTCATAGTATTTAATTTAGATCCGAACCGGGCATCAAAAATAAATACTATTTGAATCATTCTGAAAAAGATTTATCGTACTTAACCAAACCTTTATACTACGATAACAATCCATTTTCACGAAATAATAAGGGGAAACACTTACTCCTTCGATTATATTTCAGTTATTATCAAATCAACAGATTATTGTTAACACCCGATAAAGACAACGTTAAGGGTTTATTTTTCGCGTGAAATTGGAAGAATTGGTATCGTCTTTGTCTATCTAATCTTTCAAAAGAACTACTATGGAATGGACTACTATAAAAACGAATGCGGAATATATCAAAGCTCTGAAGCGCGTTATTTTGATCATGGATGCGGGGCCGGATTCCCCTGAAGCCGCAGAACGTGAATTGCTGCTTGGCCTGCTTAAAAAATACGAGCAGAAGCATATCATCCTGCCGGAACTGGACCTGATGCCATCATGAGGAGAATGTCATATGATTCCCATATGCTGATCATTATAATAACGCCTGGTAACCGGACAGATCACAGTCTACAATATGTAAATACAACATCTTCCGAAAATCGATTTTCACCTCCAGAGCACGGTTACGTCATATGAGAAGTAGCTGGGCAAGAAAATCCCGGCCACACTTATTTTCTAAATAAAATCAAGCACGATGAAAAAGTTTATCCTTTTATCAGGATTATTTTGTCTGTCACTTAGTATGTATGCAGCTCCCGTTTCTATCGCCGGTAAAAATTATCTGGCGCCTGTAAGTGCAAGCCAACGGGCAAAAGCTCATTTTAAATTAAATTATAAAGAAGTGAGCGATGCCAACTGGTATAACGCGCCGGACAATAGTATGTACTGTATTTTTCAAAAGGACAATACAGTAAACCGTGTTTTTTATGACGGAGAGGGTTACTGGCGTTTTACGCTGGTTAGTTATCAGCCTTCCATGCTGGCTGATCATCTGAGAGAAATTGTCAGTGATCATTTTGAAGGATATCATATTTCTTATGTGAATGAAGTAAGATCCGAATACGAAGAGCCGGTCTATATGATCAACATTGAAAATGCCGGTAACATCAAAGTGATCAAAATTGTCAATGACGACATCGAAGTAAAACAGGATTTGACCAAGGAGTAATTATTTCCCTCGCTGATACTTATCCCTAAAGAAATATTTGCTAAAGACCTCCTTCGATACGGCTTCTATATTTAGTTGCATTTAGTGCGGAGTTAGTGCGGTGTTTACCGCACTAACTCCGCACTAAATCTTTCCAAATAAATAACAATTCCCGAATCAGAGATGAACACATTTATATTTAAACCCGAGGGAATCAGAAGGGATTAAAGAATTGACATAGTTGCCGGTTGGAATCCCGATCCATTTCAAATAGGCAACAAATTTTATTCCAAATAAAGGACAAGTATCAGATATCGAATTAACCCACTACTGAAAGGGATCAAAATGATATAATTTCGCAAAATGGAAAGCAAGTCAACCAAGGTCCAGGTAATGATGGATGGCCTGATGAAAAGATATATGGCGAGGGTGCCGGATGTTTCCGGAATCATAAGCGCTATGATTCAGGAAGGGATCATTCAGAACGCATCAGAAATTGAGAATGATCATATAGCGTTCAGAACCCTGGGCGTTCCAAATCTGGGTGTCGGTTCGCTTGAAAAAATATTTTTATATCATGGTTATACAAAAAGAGATTATTATTATTTCAAGGACAAAAAATTAAATGCCTGGTGGTATTCGCCACCTATTGCCGGTCTTCCCAGAATTTTTATTTCCGAGCTCAGAGTGGATGATTTGTCCTCCGTTTCACAAGCCATTATACATTCATATACTGATTCGGTCCTGGCAGATCCTGTTGACAGTCTGGATATGACTGATCCCAAAGCAGTCGATTTCTATTTACATAGTTCTTCATGGACCATACCTTCACTGGATGACTATGAGAGTCTCGCCGATGAAAGCGAATATGCAGCCTGGGCCATTTATAACCGATATTACCTGAATCATTTTACGATGTCAGTGCACAATCTGAAAAAAGGATTTAATACACTCGAGGAGTTTAATGGGTTTCTGGAACGAAACGGATTCAGGCTGAATGATGCAGGAGGTAAAATTAAAAAGAGTCCTGATGGTCTTTTGCTGCAGAGCAGCACGGTAGCCGAACTGGTCCTTGCAGAATTTGCTGATGGTGAAACGAAGATGATCCCCGGCTCCTACGTTGAATTCGCCGAAAGAAAGGTTTTGGAACCCTTCCGATCCTTACCCGAAAATCAGATATTGCCCATCCATCGCAGGGAAGGATTTGAAGCAGCTAATGCGGATAAGATTTTTGAAAGTACATATCTGGATCAGGTGGAGAAGAGAAGTTAATAGTATGAGAGTATGAGAGTATAAGAGTTACGGGAAAATTTTGGGATAATAGCGGTCAGTTAAAAATGTTACATTGATCCATTACAGTATTTGAATATTTCTCTGCCGATAAGGCTCAAACATTTCGTTGTCCGGATGGATTTCCGTGATGATGGTATCCAGTTTGTCGATCGGACAAATTTTATACGCTTCTGAAGTACCGACTTTGTCATGCCCCGTAAGCGCCACGATACGGTCAGAACAATCGACCATCGCCCGTTTCACTTCACACTCAAAATAGTCAATGCTCGTGACGCCGATTTGATGGTGAAGACTGCAAATACCAAGAAAATATATATCCACATGCGATTGCTCCAGCAGACTCATCGCATGGCCACCTACCGTTGCCTGCGAATCGGATAGTATTCTGCCACCGGTTACGATGACTTCCATATCCTTTCTGCCGGCCAGCAGGGCGGCGACGGGTATATTGTTGGTAATAATGGTAAGGGGCATATCTAATAATCCCGCCAATGCATAGGTCGTCGTTCCGCCATCCAGCAAAATCGTGTCTCCGGGTTTTATGAGGGGAAGGGCTTTTTGGGCAATCATGACTTTTTCATTTTCAGAAATATGTATTCTTTCCTGAAAACTATGCGCATTGGGAGAATGCGGAATGGCACCTCCCCGCACTTTGGTCAACAGACCGCTTTTCGCCAGCCCTTCAATATCCCTCCGGATGGTATCTTCTGAAACTGCCAGAGCCTCACTTAACTGGCCAAGTTTTACCGATGGGATTTGATTTCAAACGGTTTATGATAAAATCGAGCCTTTCTTCCTTCAACATATTGCAATATTATGCAATAAAATTACATTATTTATGGCATAATTATGCAATTAATTGCGTTAATTTGCAATATAAATTCGATAATTATGGCAAAGAAAAGGATTTTGATAGATATGGACCATGTGATGGCAGACATCACGAGCCAGTTTATAATTTGGTATCAGCGGACTACCGGCGTTGAGATGAACCGGGAAGATTTACTGGGAAAACCAGAGGATCTGGCCTTTCCGGAACCCCGGCTGATCAGGGAGTTCCTGCATACTCCCGGGTTTTTTGCGACAGCCCCGGTGATTCCCGGCAGCCAGTCCGTGATCCGGGAGCTCAATCAGTTGTATGATGTTTATATCGTTTCGGCAGCCATGGAATTTCCGCAATCCCTGTCAGAAAAATATGCCTGGTTATTAAAACACTTCCCATTTATTCACTGGCAGCAGATCATTTTCTGCGGATCAAAAAAAGCCGTTTCGGGTGACTTTATGATCGACGACCACGTAAAAAATCTGACCCATTTCAAAGGTGAAAAACTGCTCTATACCGCCACGCATAATATCAATATGCATGATACCGGTTACCGGAGGGTAAATAACTGGGAAGAAATAAAGGATTTGTTCCTGCTGAAAAATGTCAGCTACAATTAATGGTAGAGAGCAGCATGGAGCGTTTTTTGCATCATTTTATGCTAAGGCTGAGCGCTTAACACTTAACGCAAATGACAACAGATAATGAAAAAAAATCGTTTTCGGGGATTATCAACAGCGATCAAACCGTATTGGTTGATTTTTCCGCGGAATGGTGCGGACCCTGTAAAATGATGCCTCCTATTTTGAAGGAGCTAAAATCTATGACGGGTGATTCCGCAACCATTCTCAAAGTGGATATCGATAAAAATCCCGCCCTGGCTTCTGCCTACCAGGTACAAAGTGTTCCCACGCTGATCATCTTTAAAAACGGTCAGATAAAATGGCGCCAGAGTGGTGTGGTACCGGCAAAACAACTAAAGGCTGCCATCGATCTGGCATCTTCCTGAAAGCCTCATTAACTTCAATAAAAATCTCATGAAACCCGGATTATTTATTTCTGCTGCGTCTTTATTATTGAGCACTATATCTTATTCGCAAAAAACCATTTCCGGATTCGAAGCGCCTGAGAGTGTTATTAAATCGGGCGACCGGTTGTTTGTCTCGAATATTGGCGGAGCAAAGCCGGACCCGATGGCCCTGGACAGTAATGGATTTATTTCAGAGCTTTCGGCAGATGGAAAGGTTATTCATCAGAAATTTCAAAAAGGATATACTCAATGCCCCGAAGGGACTTGCTGTAGTGAAAGATGTTGTATATGTAGCGGATGTAAATCGTGTGGTCGGGTTTAATGCCCATTCCGGCGAACAGGTATTTGAAGTGAGCATTCCTACCGCTAAAATGTTGAACGATTTGTGCAAAGTGGATGATAAACACGTTTGTGTGTCTGAAACGGTCAGCGGACAGGTTTTGCTGATCGATCTAACGGATAAGTCTATCCGCTTTCTGGGAACGATCGAAGGAGCCAATGGCGTTACTTATGATGAAAAGACCGGGAAGCTCTATGCTGTTGGCATGGGTGTGAATATGAGTGGCGGTAAAATATTCCGGAAGGATCTGAAAAATACCGACACGGTGTTCACTGTTCTTAGAAAATAGCCCTACCGGTATTTTTGACGGTCTCGAAATGTATGACAAGACCCACCTGATTGCTTCCGACTGGATCAGCTTCACGAGTCAGAAGGGACGGTTGATCATATATGATCTCAGCGAACCATACAACAAAGACCATTGAAGTGGATGCCGGTCCGGCAGACATTACTTATGATCCTTCATCCCATACTATTTTTATTCCGCGCATGATGGTAAACAGCCTGGTGATTGAAGATATCCGAACCCTGCAGGCGAAATAGAATCCACTGCGTCGTCCGCTGATTCAGGATCTTTAAAGCGTTAAAGTGCTAAAGCGAATCATGAAATCGGGCGCTCACCAATTGAATTTTTGCGTTTCCGCCACAGTGGAAATATGTTTCATTTTTCCGGTCCGGAATTCACGATACAACCTTGAAATGTCTTCCTGCGTATCCGCGATAAACGGTCCGTGAGAAACAATCGGGTCTCCCTGGGGCTGACCGGAATACAGGACGAATCTGGCGCCGGATTTTCCTGCGGTAAGATTCAGTTCGCTGTCTCCGTCGATGGCGGATCTGTCAAGCCAGCCAACCTGATTTTGTTCAAGTGGTTTTCTTTCTTCACCAATCTGCAAATCTCCGTCCAACACATATAAAAATGTTGAGTATGATGCAGGCAGATTGAATGAGTAGGTTGCATTTGGCTGCATCTGAATATCGGCGATAATCACCGGCACATGATTTTTCACCGGTGAGGAAATACCGGCCAGCGAACCACTATATAGTTTCAGCTCCACGCCTTCCGATGAAATTTTCGGAACATGATCTGCGGAAATATCCTGCACGCGTGGCGTGATCCAGCGGTCTTTTTTGGGAAGATTCAGCCACAATTGCAAAAGCCTCATCCTGGCTTTTTTATCAATGGTTTCCGTGTGAATGATGCCGCCGCCCGCTGTCATCATTTGCAGGTCACCTGCTTTCATTTTATGCACTTCATCACCCAGCTCTCCTTCGAGCATTAAAGTAACGGTTTCAAATCCCGCATGCGGATGCGGTCCACCCACCGGTTCATTCGTTTTCTTATCGAGCATATCATCCATCAACAGAATGAACGGATCAGTGTCTCTGAAATCACCCTGGATCAAGGCGCGGGCAATATGGCCCTCTCCAAGAAAACCGGGGTTGCCCCCCGGTTCATATTTTCTTACTAAGTCTTCTTTTGTTTGACATGATTCTACTATTTATGCAGTCACTTCTTCGGTCTGTTTCACCAGTTCAATTTCGCTATGGATTTTCACTTCTTCTCCCAATATCGCACCACCGGTTTCCAATACGCCATTAAAATTGACTCCCCATTCGCTGCGTTTGATTTTTCCGGTAACTGTAAATCCGGCTCTTTCTCCACCCCACGGATCCTTTGTGATGCCGCTGTATTCAACGTTTAACTTAACAGGAAGAGTAATACTTTTCAGCGTCAGATTACCGTACAGATGAAAGTTTTCCTTGTCAACCTGTTCTGTTTTGGTCGATTCAAAAATCATTTCCGGATGTTTGTCTGCTTCAAAAAAATCTGAATTACGCAAATGTGCATCGCGTTGTTCGTTGTTGGTATGAATGGAATTCATATCCGCCTGTAACCGGATTTTTGCCTTACTGAAATCGTTATCATCTGTTGCTCCGGCTACCTGTACCTGAAAACTGTTAAAAAAACCTGAAACATTAGTGATCATCAGGTGTTTTATTTTAAATCCTAACTCGCTATGTGTTGGATCCAATACCCATTTTGTTTTTGACATTTTTATAAATTTTTACTTGTGAGACACAAATTTACAGTACATTTGCTATACAAAATATAGCACTATACTAAAGTATAGTAAGTGCCGGATCACACATCATACAAGGAATCATGAAAACAACAACGGAAGAAGCACATAGTCAATGCACAAACATTTTAAGACCTGTCAGGGATTCCCTGGATGTGCTGAATGGCAAATGGAAACTTCCGATTATCGTTTCTTTAACATTCGGTGAAAAGCGTTTCACGGATATCACAAAGGATGTTCATGGAATTACGGACAGAATGTTGTCCAAAGAATTACGCGATCTGGAATTAAATGGACTGGTGGTGAGAAAGATACAGGATGAATATCCTGTAAAAGTCACGTATGCACTGACGCCACATAGCAAATCCCTTAGAACGGTCATCGATTCGTTAAGAAACTGGGGAATCCTGCACAGGAAAAAATTAAACCTGGACTGCAAAGAGAAACAATCCCCGGTTAAAGTAATCACCAAATAATTATCAACGCTCTTTTCATTCGCCGCTAATTATATTTTATCGTAAGGGAGATATTATTTCCGGGCTTCCATACATTTCCGTAACGATGTAAATCTCCGAACTGCAGCAGGAATTTCTGACCGGATGAATTAAAATAAATATTTACCACCGTAAACTGAACGTCTTTTGGCGGTGAACTGTTCGTGTGCATTGATTTTTCAGTCAGTTCAATATTGGCCCGCTGCGCGCGGGCCCATGAAAACTTGTAAAAAAGCGAATCGGCCTGAATCTGATAACATTTGTCCCTGATGCTTTTTATTACGAGCGGATACTTTTTGACAAATGCGGTATAGGCTTCGGTGCCTTCCACGATACCAAGGTCTTTTGCAAACATGGAGATCTCCGCCAGGGAAGGGATCATTTTGAATAAACTGTCCATTTTATTATGCTGGAAGCAATAAAAAGCGGTCGCCCCGAATTCATCGGGCGTTTTCTGGCAAAAAGTTTTCTGAGTAAAAAGCAACCATATGCATGTGCACAATAAGATTCTTCAACATATAAATGAGATTTGCAAAATGCGTACCCGGCCTTATAATCTTTCGATAATTTGCAGGACTTTATCATTTGCGTGCATACTAAATTATTTAGTAAATATATGCTGTTATTCAAATGGAAAATATTATTTTTGAATCCCTAAAACGAGCATATGTTAACCGCCATCGGAGTTGTCGTCATCCTGTTGATCCTTTTATTTTTAGTTGTTCCTCTTTTTATCGCCAATCAGTATCAGGTTGAGAAGCAGGTTCTGATTCAGCGATCGAATCTTTCCGTTTTTGATTTCGTGAAATTGCTGGGAAACCAGACCTATTATAATAAATGGGTCATGATGGATCCGGATGTCAAAAGAACTTCTAAAGGTGTGGATGGAACAGTAGGCTTTATTTCGTATTGGGACAGCCAGGTCAAAAATGTCGGAAAGGGCGAACAGGAAATTACCCGGGTCGATGCCGGAACCAACATAGATTCCACAGTGCGTTTTGAAAGACCTTTTAAAAACACGGCCCGTGTTACGATGACAACGATCGCCGTTACACCCGGACAGACCCGTGTAGTCTGGAAGATGGTTGGTCAGAATAAATATCCCATGAATCTAATGAACCTGATCGTTCCGGGTATGCTGGGCAAGGATATGTCAGAGAGTTTGGGGAATTTGAGGAATTTGCTGGAGAAATAAAATTTCCCGTTGACTGTTGGCGGTTGACGGTTGAGCGGTTGAGCGTTGAGCGTTGAACAAATAAACTTTTTTCAGCTTGTTTTGTAGTTCTTTCAAATCAATGAAGAAATATGAAATACAATCTTCTGGGAAATACCGGGCTGAAGGTTTCTGAACTCTGTCTGGGCACGATGACATTTGGTGGCAAGGGAAGGTTCCTGGCTATTGGAACTCTCGGACAGGCACAGGTTGATCAATTAACAAAAAGAGCGATAGACGGGGGTATAAACTTCATTGATACAGCTAATGTGTATTCAGAAGGATGGAGTGAAGAACTGACCGGTCAGTCGATCCGTAACCTCGGCCTTCACCGGGATGACCTGATTATCGCCACCAAGGTTCGCGGAAAAATGGGTGAGGGTCCGAATGACAGCGGATTAACAAGAAAACATATCATTCAACAGGCCGAGGCGAGTTTACGCAGGCTCCAGATTGACTATATCGATCTATATCAGATCCATAGTTATGATCCATTAACTCCTTTCGGCGGAAACACTTTCTGCTCTGGATCATCTGGTTCAGTCTGGCAAAGTGCGTTATATCGGAGCCAGTAATGTAGCCGCCTGGCAACTGATGAAGGCTTTGGATTACAGTCATTATCACGATATCGCAAAATTCGTTTCTCTCCAGGCTTATTATACCATTGCCGGACGGGATTTGGAAAGAGAACTCATTCCTTTGATTCAGCATGAAAAACTGGGTCTGCTGGTCTGGTCGCCGCTGGCGGGTGGATTGCTGAGTGGAAAATATAGCCGCGACAAAGAAAAAGAAGCTGATGGCAGGCGGGCCAATTTTGATTTTCCGCCAATAAATAAAGAACGTGCATTTGATATCGTCGACCTGTTGCAACCCATGGCAAAGGCGAAGAACACATCCGTGGCCGGACTCGCCCTGGCCTGGTTATTACAAAAGCCATACGTTACGTCGGTCATTATCGGGGCCAACAAAATGGATCAGCTGGAAGACAATCTGAAATCTATCGACCTGCGTTTTAGCAGCGAGGAATTGGAACAATTGGAAAAGGCAAGCGCATTGACCAGGGAATATCCGGGCTGGATGTTAGAGTTTACTGGGGCAGATCGGAAAGCGTAAAGCGTAAAGCGCAAAGCGTAAAGCTCTACTGTCAACCGTCAACCTTTTTAAACAGTTAGGGACACTTTACCAACAGTTCGTCCGCTTTCAATTTGCAGATGCGCATCGGCCATCTGATCGAATGGAAATATTTTTTGCAGATGTGATACGAGTATTTTTCTCTCCAGCAGGTCCGCGATTTCCTGCATGTTCGTTCCGTCCGGTTTCACGCGTGTACTGAATCCCTGAATGCCCAGGGCTTCTGCTTTTTCTTTTACGTGTTCATTTAATCCGGAAACAATACTGATGATCGTTCCGCCTTTTTTGATTGTTTTCAAAGAGCGGTCGATATATTCACCACCAATCGTATCCAAAACAAAATCTATATTTTTTACGACGGATTCGAATGGCTTTGCTTTGTAATCAATATGTTCATCTGCACCCAATGACAGGACAAAATCTTTGTTGACAGCCGAGGAAGTACCGATCACGTAGGCTCCCAGATATTTTGCCATTTGCACTGCATAATGCCCTACTCCTCCGGAAGCTGCATGGATGAGTACTCTCTCACCGGATTTCAGTTCATAATTTATTGTCAACGACTGCCAGGCTGTAAGCGCAGCCAGACAGGCGGCTGCGGCTTCCTCATGCGTAACATCAGCAGGTTTCAGTGCAAGTTGCGCTGCCGGTACTGCTGCATATTCCGCATAGACTTTTCCTGACTGTGGAAACCGGACCATCGCAAATACTTCATCGCCCTGTTTTAAAATTTTTCACAGTTAGCACCTGACTGTTTCAATTGTTCCGGAAAGATCCCAACCAAGGATCATCGGGTGGTCATTTTTCAATATAGCAGATACTCCCTTACCTGCCCTCGTTTTCACGTCCACCGGATTGATGCTGATGGATTTTATTTTAACCAGGACCTCATCCTCCGTTACGATGGGAACTGGGTAATTCTGTTATCGACAGGTTTTCAATTCCTCCGAATTGGTTTAATATGATGGCTTTCATTTTGAAATATTTTTAAACGCAAAGGCTAAGGCTTAAGGCTAAGGCCCCAGGGCCTCCAACAGTCAACGGTCATCGGTCATCAGTCAATCGTCAAAAAATATATCTGTCAAAAACGTTCTGCCGTCATTTCCAGATCCCAGATTTTATCGGTCAGATTAAATTCCTTAAATATTTCCCGGGCTTCCTGCATCGTCCATTTTTCCCAGTCGGGATTTAAATGATTGCCATACCATTTTTTTGAAAACGCCCATACATTATCCAATGGCTGGATATCACCCTTTGGTATATTGTGCCTTTTGGACCATTCGATGATCTGTTCTTCATTTTTAAAAACCAGCATCGTACTGCAGGTGTAGATGACATTATTCCATGCGTTTGCCATGGGTACGGGGAAATGAACGAGGAAGTTTTTTTCTGTTAGTTTGCCATCGGTGATGTGAATGACAATTTGTTCATCGTATGCACCCAGACGGGTTGTGATTGTCAGATCTTCTTTTAATAGTGCCGCCACACCCAGAGAACACCAGGCACAATTTCCCCACCAGCTTCCCCTGGCCGATTTTACAAGAAAATTGGTGGGTGCCATCGAAAAGGGATGTATCACCCAAACCGCCGGTTTATCCGGATGTAAAACCACACCGTGATAATCCTGCAATTCATATAGCGTCCTTTTTATTTTTGATGGATCGATGTTCAACAGCAATGACAAAGTTTTCAAATCAGGAGCATAGCCTTCATCGATGATATATTTGATTATTGTATAATGCAGAAGACCCTTTGTTATCATTGTCCGTGTTTTATTTCACAAAATTAACATTGAAAATGGGTCGATTTTACTTTTATCTTTGATTATTGAATGCTTTCCAATAATGAAAGATTCCAAAAACAGAAGCAGGAACTGGAAAAAATGGATTCCTGTCTGGGTGATGCTGTTTTTAATCTTCATAGGGTTACAGTTCATTCGTCCAGAGATCCCGCATTCTGCCATTACGGGCGATCTGGTTGCAGCAGATGAAGTAAAATCTATTTTAAAAAGATCCTGTTACAATTGCCATTCCAATGAAACACGGCTCAGTTGGTATGATCTGATAGTGCCTGTATACTGGCAGGTCAGAGATCATATCGTTGATGGCAGAAATGTCCTTAATTTTTCTGAGTGGGATAAACTGACTCCCTCTGATCAGGAAGCAAAACTGTGGGAATCCGTCAATCAGATGATAGCAGGTGCTATGCCTCTTCCTTCATATAGTTTTGTACATCGATCCGCCCAAATAACACCGGAAGATCTTCAGATACTCAAAAATTATGTAAGGAGTTTCCCCGTACTGCAGGCGAGTGATTCGGAAAAAGTTGAAACCCTGAGACAACAAATCCTGCACGAAAAAGAAAATCAGGAAAGAAAAGATATTCCCGTGGTTCTGAATGGTATTGCCTATATCCCCGATTATAAAAACTGGCAACCGGTAAGTTCGACAGAGCGATATGATAACGGCACTTTACGGGTCATCGTTGGAAATGATGTTGCAATAAAAGCTATTACAGATGGGAACACGAATCCCTGGCCGGAAGGAACTATTTTCGGAAAGATAACCTGGGACGAGCTCAAAGACAGCATGGGTATTATCCGGACCGGGCCTTTCAAACAAGTTGAATTCATGATTAAGGACAGTAAAAAATACAATGATACAAGAAACTGGGGCTTCGCCAGGTTTAAAACTCCAGCGATGCTACCCTACGGGAAAAACGTTCTGTTCGCTTCAGAATGTGTCAACTGCCATCAGCCCATGAAGGAACATGATTTTGTATTTACCATCCCATTTAAAACTCCATTCGATAGCCACGAATTTAAATTGAAGAGCTCCTTTGTCAATCAAAAGGACTCCAGCATGTCCATACTCTACGGCGGACAAGGATTGTACAAGCTGGTAACCTGGAAACAAAAACCTGATGAACACTGGTTTGGCGGAAACATCCCGGGGAATATACTATCTGTCGACACGGTTGGCGGGATGGCTGCCGGGAAACTCTCAGTATTACCCTGAATCTTACTCTTTCAAAAGCCTGATTACAAATCCACCGCCCGGCGCGAGATGCAGGCTTATATTGCTGACGGATGTAATTTCTTTTTGTTCAATAATATAATCCATCGCATTCCGGTCGGCATTGATACCATCATGACAAACCGTAGCTTTATATGATCCGGCGGGAAGAAAAGAAAAATCGATACTGGCATCGTATCCTTTTTCTGCCGCCATTCCTGCGACATACCAGTTGTTCCCTTGGCGACGTACTGTTACGATATGGTCTGCGACAATAGCCTGCAAAATCATGGTTGTGTCCCAGGTTGTAGGAAAAGAACCCAGCAGTTCCATAAATTCCGGTTCCAGCCATCCCTGTGAAGGGTTTCCGGAGAAGATCTGCATGGGATTATCATACACGATGAACATAGCGAGCTGCTGACACCGGGTTGTCTGACTCATCACTTTCCCCCAGATAGCTTTGAACATTTTAGGTGTTGCGTTGTCGAGCAGTCCGGGTTCATAATCCATTGGCCCTGCCAGCATACGAGTAAATGGAATCGTACAATTGTGTGCTGCTGTCGGTTTATCGCTCCAGGCATTGTATTCGCTGCCAAGCACACCTTCCCGTGTAATATTATTGGGATACGTCCGGTTGAATCCTTTGGGTGGATACGCACCATGAAACATGATCATGATCCTTGCTTTGGCACATGCTTCCGTAATCTTCTTATAAAAATTCACCGTCTTCTGATCGTCGCGGTCGATAAAATCGGTCATGATAAAATCCACACCCCATCGCTGAAATTGTTTCAGGGCACTGTCGAGTTGCCGGTCCAGTGTCATAGATAGTGTCCATAAACTGAGTCCGACTCCCTGTGACCTGGCATAAGCTGCCAGATTATCCATATTTACATGCGGATTAATCTTAAAAAGATCTTTTGTATCACTCCATCCGGCATCCATCATAATTCGGCTGAAGCCAAACCGTTTCGCAAAATCAATATAATATTTATAAGTTTCTGTGTTAATACCTGACCTGAAAGGAACATTAAAAAGATTGATATCGATGATCCATTCGTCTGTACACTTACCCGGATGGATCCAGTCTGTTTCTTTGATTGTGCTTGCAGATGCGAGACGGTAAACCAGGTCATTGGCCGGCAGGTCCCTGTCCTGTCGGGCAATCAGCATTACGCGCCAGGGAAAATTCCTGGTGCCATTCGTCTTCGCAATATAGCCGGCGCGTTTACTGACAATCATTTCGGGATATTCGCCATCCACCATTTTTTCTTCCAACGGATAAGCTGCAAAAACTGCCTGTAAAATATCTGTGGAAGTTCCCTGAAGGAACATACCCGGATAATCATCCAGATCAGATTCAGTAATCGCCATCCATATATTATCATTGGTTTTAGCAAGGACCGGCGAATACATAAAATCATTTCCCGATAAACTATCCAGTTTTTTATGCGGATATAGTTCTTCAAAACTGGTATGAAAAACATCCTGGCTATCTCTTTTCTGTATCACGGGCGCAAACGCATGCGCATTCTCCATGAATTTAAAAACGGCGGTCTCCTTCATGATGGAGATCGAATCGCTGAATGAAGTCCTGATCCTGTAGGCGATTCCGTCATTATATACACGGAAAATAATAGCAAAATGGTTGCTGAACTGTATGTTGAGTTCATTGAACTCGTCCTGAATATATTTTCGACTCACAGGTACCTGCGCGACAATGATTTCCCGGACAGACCGTTCATTCTTTGTAAATTTTTTATTGTCGACTGACAGACTACGCCCGTCTGAGAGATTCATATCGATGACCGATTCTTTGAGTATTTTTTTATCATCCACAAACACTGAATAGGTCAGACCAGGACCTGTTTTTATTTCAACGAGGATTTTTTTATCGGGAGAACGGAGTTGAAGTTTTGGCTGAGCAGAAGTTGCCAGACTGACAAATATCGTCAAGCATTGGAACAGCCAATTTTTCATGCCGGTGGAATATTTTGGTATAATTACGAATTTTATTAAATATCGGAGAAAGACAATTTAGGCATAAGGCTACGGCGGAAGGCTAAGGCGTTATGCTTTACGCTTTGCGCTTGAGTGGCATAAGACTTGCTAAGGAATAGTATTCTTAAAATAACCATCAGAGTAATGAAAAAATTACGTGCTTTTGGCATAGCAGTTTTATGCATTTTGTTATTTGTTAACTGTAACAGCGGCTTGGTAACTACTTCGAACAGCTGTTATAATCTGATTAAATCTTCCAATGATCAGAACAAAGCAGGGGATTATTCCAGTGCTCTCGCAAATTTCAATGAGATTCTTAAAAAATGTGATGCCTATGACGCCAAGATACCGGCTTATGCCGGCAAAGCCGCAGCACTCAATGGTTTACATCAATATCAGGATGCCCTTGCGGCTGCCCAGGAAGGGTTGAAACTTGATAAGACCAGTATATATAATTTATTTGAAAAAGCCAGCGCTGAAGCTGGACTGGGAATGAGTGCGGAAGCGAAAACAGATCTTCGGGCGGTGATTTCTCTTACTGAAAAAAACAGAAATACAGCAGAAAGAGCCAGCATTTATGCAAAAATCGCTGCACTCGACAGCCGACAACAACAATGGTCCGAAGCCCAATCCAATATCCAGTCTGCCATTGGCCTGGATCCAAATAATGCAGATCTCTACATTCTTCAGGGAGATATTTACACATCTTCCGGAAATTATTCGAGTGCCATAGAAAGTTACAATAAGGCCATTGCCTTGCAGGGGAATCAGGCAAGGGCCTGGCAGGCAAAGGTGGAAGCCATGGTAAAAATGAACCAGGCCAAATACGGAACAAACGATGCAAACGCACTGGCCTCAAAAATGAATTCTACGGAGAAAAAGAATTTATGCGACGCCATTCAATCAGGAATCAGTCAGGGAATGAAGAACATGAATATTGACTTGTTACGGGTTGCCATTTGTAAATGAATTTAAAACTACATCATGAAGTATATTTTGTTTGTACCGGTATTATTATTGATGATTTTTTCATCCTGTAAAAGCCTGAACAATACGCAGAAAGGAACGGCGATAGGCACTGCTACCGGAGCCACTGCGGGTGCAATCATCGGCGGTGGTGGAAAGAGCTCCGTTATAGGGGCCCTGATCGGAGCAGTAGTCGGCGGTAGCGCCGGTTACCTGATCGGAAATAATATGGACAAACAGGCCAAGGCCATTAAACAGGCTGTGCCCGATGCGCATGTTGAGAGAGTCGGAGAAGGCATCAACATGACTTTTAATTCCGGGTTATTATTTAAAATCAATTCCAGCGTCCTGAGTGACTCTGCAAAATATACCCTGGATAGGATCGCAACCGTGTTTAATGATTATCCGGAAACCATTATCCTGGTTGAGGGACATACTGACAATACAGGAACTGTTGAATACAATATAGGTTTGTCAAAATTACGGGCCACTACCGTCTCCGATTACCTGATTTCGAAAGGTGTTGCCAAAGACAGATTTGACATTAAATGGTATGGGCAGGATCAGCCAAAGTATCCAAACGATACGGATGCGAACCGAAAATTAAACAGACGGGTAGAGGTCGGCGTTATGGCAAACAATGAACTAAAAAAGCAGGCAGAAAATGGTAAGATCCCCAACTAAACATTCGTATTAATCCTAAATATATTTTTTATGCCAAACTGGTTAAGAGCACTGATTGCAGCGTATGGTGCGAAAAAACTCGGAGGTGGTTGTTTTTCCACCATTTTAATTTTCGTTGTGATATATTTTGTTTTGGGACAGTGTAATCATCCGGTGGTCCGGCATGCAGAATTACATTCAGGTTCTGACATTCACATGACAGCACTTCAAAACGGAAAATAAAAAAGAAATTCTGGTCGGGGAAATACTCAAAACCTGTGCACAAGGCCGAAGCCAAATGAACCGTCCTGGTAAGTAGGCATTATAACGGTCTTCACTTCTTTGTCCTTGAATAACGTGTGTTTGATAACCGGGTAAATCCAGTACGCGAGTTTGGTTGACATGATACCAATACCTGCACCGGCCGCTACATCTCCCACCCAGTGTTTGTTGTTGTACATTCTTAAATATCCGGTGGTAGCCGCCATGGCATAACCGGCTACGCCGTACCAGGGTGAAACATCCTTATATTCCTGTCGCAAAAATTCGGCTGTGGCAAAGGCGGCGGCGGTATGGCCCGAAGGGAATGAATAGTTATCCGAACCGTCTGGCCTCGTCTCACCTGAAAAATGCTTAATTGATAAAACAGCAGTACCCATGATGATCCCGGATAATCCCAGTATCATGGTCCGGTCCCTGAAATTATTTTTTCCTTCAATACCAAGCGCATTCAAACCATACACAGCGACGATCGGTAAAAAGGGAAGGTAATTGTCAATATGAAGCTGCTGTTTTGATGTGCGCTCCGTATAAATTTCTTCCTTCAATTTATCATTTACACTTAACAGGGCATTATTATGTAGTGAAGTAAATCCGTAAGCAACAAGCACCGTTGGGACAATAAATGATTTGTAAGGAAAACCTTTTTTGGCCGTAGCCTCATTCCAATTAAAAGAGGGCGGTAATGTGTCCCTTTTAATGGTGGACAGGCCATTATTATACTGGCTATATCCGACGGTTCCAGTTAATAAGGCGGATGCCAGGAGGAAGGGGGTTATAATTTTTTTCACTATGTTGAATGGGAATCATGCAAAATTGCAAAATAAAGGGGACGAATAAAAGGAGTCCCGCACGATTTAACGTTCCTTTTTAGGCTTTAACCGGCGCCTCCTGTGAATTCATGCTCTTCCAATAGCCAAACTATGACCCGATATGGTGATGGCAGCCATATCCTGTACATTTATTCTTCAAATAATTATCACTTGAAACGGGTTTTACTTTTTATAATCATTTTAGCCGGGTTTTTCCTGTCTTCCAATGCACAAAGTGCCGATGCGATAACTATCAAAAAACTAAATCGTCAATGGCTGGATGCCATTGTACGTGAAGATTCAGCTTCTCTTTCCCGTATACTTGCAGATGATTTTGTGCTGATCAATCCCGGTGGTATGCGTAGAACAAAAGCTGATAATATTGCGATACATATTCCGGGTCAGCAGGTAACCAATATCGTTATTGACAGCCAGGATTTGAGGTTTTTAACCAATGAAGTGGGTGTCATTACCGTTTGGACAACCAATTATATCACGCGGGGTGCAGAGAAAATCGTTTTGAAAATCAGTTATATGGACATTTATCAAAAGAGAAACAATCAATGGAAAGCGGTAGCTGGCCATGTAACACTCCTCAAATGAGTTTTTTCCCCGAATAATAGTTCCCCAATTTGTAAAATGCGGTCTTTGGTAGCCAGGGCAGCTTTCCCTGATAACCGGGCATATTTTGCGGTAATAATTTTACAATACCATAGGAAGCCATATCCAGATCATATTGCGGATCTTCGTTATACAGATAGTTGTAACTGACAAAAGTAAAAACAAAGGCACCGGAAATATTTTCGCTGTCAAAGATTTCCAATAATGCTATGAGCTCATTGGCCTGAGCTGATTCGTCCCGTATGAAATTTCCTTTTAATACCGAGGGCACTTGTTTCCAATCCACAATATTCCAGCCCATCGCACCTTTATCTTCGGCACCCCTGTATGTACAACAACCAAATTCAGTTATATAAAGAGGTATGCCGGCTTTTTTGTATTCCAGTAATAGTTTCGCATACACTTGCCTGTTATATGACGCGCGATAATGATCTATACCTGCGATATCAAATAATTTCCAGTCCGGTTTTTCCCAGGTTCCGGAAGCATAGGTAATCTGACCATGAAACAATGTTTTAATTTCAATTACCAGTTTAGACAGAAAGCCTCTGAGCCTTTTGTTATAAGTCCGTTTTATGCCCACCAGACTTTTGATCATACTCCAGGGACTAAACATATTCCGCTTCCTCTCCTCTCCCGTTTTCCCTTTAATAAAACCATGCGTAAACAAAGTGAATTCACATCCCACTACAAAAATGATGTTTTCATATTTCAGGCGCAGCTCTTCTGCCCGGCCAGCAGCCCGGAGTATATAATTAAACGTTTCGATCTGATCTTCATATTGGAGAGCCGGAGAAAACCATACGGTCAATCCTGTTTTCAGGGCTATTTCAGATGCCGTCACGATTCTGTCTATATCCAGCCCCGAAATTCTGATCGCATTGCAATGAAGTTCTGATTTTATAATTTCTATTTCACGGGTAACCGTATCTACATCAAAGTCTGGCCGCGTAAGACCACCCGATAGCGTTCTGGTTCCGATATCATAATTAATTCCCTTGTATTTCATAAGATGAACTTTTTGGAGAGAAATATGATCCGGTAATATGCACGTAAATTGTATGCCAGCGAGTTCACATCGTGTATAAATAATCCTAAAAAAAATGTTGGGATGATCGCCTGGTCAGGAAGTTTTCCTGTAATTCCAGATAGCCCAGGCATTTAATACAAGAGCAAAGCTGAGAATATATCCCAGTTCAATGAGAATGTCTGAGAATCCGCTACCCTTTAGCATGATCATGCGCATAATTTTTATAAAGTGGCTTACGGGTGTAAAACCGGAAATGATACGGGCCCAGTGAGGCATACTTTGCACGGCGGTAAATAAACCGCTCATCAGGATAAAAATCAGTATGAAGAAAAAGGCTACAAACATGGCCTGCACCTGGCTCTCGCAAAAAGTGGATATCAACAATCCGAAGCCAAGTAAGGCAATCATATAAGTACCAGCCACTATATAAAGAAGCGGTAAACTTCCCGTCGAACGGATTCCATACATAGCCCATATTACCAGCAGGCCGATGGTAAATACAATCATGCCGATGATCCAGAATGGAATCAGTTTTCCCAGAATAAACTCCCATTTTTTAATCGGCGTTACGTTGATCTGCTCAATCGTTCCCACTTCTTTCTCGCGCACGATATTGAGTGCTGTCATAAATCCACCGATCATCGTAAGCAATAAAACCAATACGCCGGGCACAAAAAAATATTTATATTCTGCCAGCGGATTATACCAGTTGCTAAAAGTAGTTTCTATGAAACCCGATGGTTTTGTTTTGTAATCCGGCACATTAATCTGGTTGATGGCCAGGTTCGCATTAAAATCCGATATCACGGAAGCCAGATAAGCGCCGCCGATCGAAGCTTTTGATCCATTAATTGCATCGACGGAAATACCAATGGTTTGTTTACCCTCCCTGACCAGGTTGCGCTCAAATCCCGACGGTAATTCCATGATCAGATCCGAAGAGCCGTTTTCGATATGAACCAGTGCTTCTTTATAGGAACGATCTGCACTGATGATGCGGAAATATCCGGAAGACCCAATCTTGGTAATGAGCTGTTGCGAATAACTGCTGTGATCATTATCCACGATGGAGAGATTGATATTTTTGATATTCAGATTCATCGCCCAGGGCAGAATCATCAGCTGGATGATCGGCAGAGCCAGCATCATCGCCAGGATGGTCTTATCCCGGAAGATCTGCCTGAATTCCTTTTGCAACAGAAAGCCAAGATTTCTCATTGAAGGCGTATTTTGAATTTCTTTAACGCAATGGTCAGCAATACCGTCGTCATCACCATCAGTATCAACGTTTCTTTCCACACATACTGAAATCCCAGCCCCTTCAGCATCACAGACTTGATAATAAGAAAATACCATTTAGACGGCACTACGTTCGAAATAGTTCTCAGGATCCAGGGCATATTTTCCAGTGGAAATATGAATCCGGTAAAAATGATGGTGGGCAGCATCATGCCCATCATTGAAATGAGCAGTGCCGTCTGTTGTGCATTGGTGGAATTGGAAATCAGTAACCCGAGGGAAAGACAGGTTAATATAAATAAGGCAGACTCCATGTACAGAAGCAGCAGGCTTCCCTTTATATCAATATGCAGGAGAAAAACCGATAATAATAAAATCAGTGTAAAATTGATGAGTGAGAGAATAAAATAAGGAACGGCTTTGGCCACCAGCACCATGACAGGCTTAAATGGGGATACTAACAGGATTTCCATGGTACCCAGTTCTTTCTCTTTCACAATCGATACGGAAGTGAGCGCTGTGCAAACGAGCATCAGGATCAGGGCCATGACACCCGGAATGAAGTTCATTGAACCGTTATCTTCTTCATTATATAACATGCGGGGTTCAGTCAGGATCTGGTACCTGAGAGATGCTGTGGGAAATTTTTCCTGTTGATAAGCACTTATAATTGACGTGAGATAATTCACGATCGTCTTCGCTGTATTTGGATCGGTACCGTCTGTAATGATCTGAACCTGGGCTCTTCCTTCATGCGATAAATCGTTGCTGAAGTTGGCGGGAAAAATTAAAACAGATTGTACCCCACCCTTCTTAAACGATTTGTCGATATCAGCGCCGCCGATATTTTTTTCCTGAACAATGAAATAACTGGTCGCTTTGATTTTGTCCTTGATCTGCGTGCTGATAATGTCTTTTGAATTGTCCGCAATCAGGATGTCGATATTTTTTACTTCGCTGGTCAACGCAAATCCGAATAACACGATCTGCGCAACCGGTAAGCCGAACATGATAAGCAGCGTTCTCGGGTCGCGAAACACCTGCTTAAATTCCTTCCTGATAAATACCAATAACTCCTTCATGGTTCCATTCATTAATCAGCCTGCGCGCCTTGCGCCTCTCGCCAGTTTATAAAATACTTCGTCCATGCTGTCGGTCGCATATTGCTTCTTCAGATTAGCCGGACTGTCGAGTGCTTCCATTTTCCCGTCCACCATCACGGAGATCCGATTGCAGTATTCTGCTTCGTCCATATAATGTGTCGTTACGAAAATGGTAATACCCGAAGCCGATGCATCGTAGATCATATCCCAGAATTGCCGGCGGGTGACCGGATCCACGCCACCCGTGGGTTCATCCAGAAAAACAATTTTTGGCCGGTGAAAGATGGAAACGGAGAATGCAAGCTTCTGTTTCCATCCGAGGGGCAAACCGCCAACCATTTTCTTTGCTTCTTTCTGCAAACCCAGATCCTGAATCAGTTTATCTGATCTTTCTTTGATATCTTTTCTGCTCACGCCATACACACCACCAAAGAATTCTATATTCTCCAGGATACTCAGGTTTTCATAGAGTGAAAACTTCTGGCTCATATAACCGATATTTTTCTTGATGGATTCCTGCTGATTTCTTACACTGAATCCCGCCACCGTTGCCTCACCCGATGAAGGATAAGAGAGCCCGCAGAGTATACGCATGGCCGTTGTTTTGCCGGCCCCATTGGCTCCCAGAAAACCAAAGATCTCTCCTTTGGATACGTCAAAGGAAATTTTGTCAACGGCATAGAAATCGCCGAATTGCTTCGTGAGATCCTTACAAACAATTACTTTTTCTTCCATCCTGATTATTTTTCAATGTTCTTTGGCAGATTTTCTGTTGCGTTGTTCTGGCTCATCAGCAGGATAAAACTGTCTTCAATGCCTGGTTCGATTTCTTTTATCCGAATGCCGGTATGATTATTTTCTGCTGCAATGCGGTTCAGGAACTCAAGTTGACGGTTGACGGTTTGGCGGTTGACCGTTGACCGATGACCGATGACCGTTTGGCGTTCGGCTATGTCGTTTTTTAAGCTGATATGTATGTATTCACCAAAGGCAAAACAGCTTTTAACTTCCGGATGAGCTCCTGAAATCTTTTAAGAGTTTATAAATATCATCGCTTTTTGCAGCATATAATTTTTCGGGATATGCACGGATAATGTTGACTGGCGTATCGACCGACATAATCCGGCCGTTTTGTATCAGGGCAATGCGTTCGCAGAGTTTCGCCTCGTCCATGTAGGGAGTGGACACGATGATCGTAATTCCCTGTGCTTTTAATTTTTTCAACATCTCCCAGAATTCTTTCCTGGAAACGACGTCTACGCCCGTGGTGGGTTCATCAAGCAGCAAAACTTCCGGTTTATGGATCAATGCACAACAAAGCGCCAGTTTCTGTTTCATACCGCCCGACAATTTCCCCGCCCTTCGGTTGCTGAAAGGTTTTATCTGGTCATAGATATCCCTGATCAGATCCATATTTGCTTCGATGGTTGTACCAAAAACGGTGGCAAAAAATTCCAGGTTTTCCTGTACGGTCAGATCCTGGTAAAGTGAAAATTTGCCCGGCATATACCCCACGCGGTTTCGTATTTCGCGGTAATCCTTCACAACATCGTATCCTGCGAGCGTAGCGGTGCCGCTATCTGCCAGCAAAACAGTTGTCAATATCCGGAAGATAGAAGACTTACCTGCACCGTCGGGACCAATAAGGCCGAAGAGTTCGCCTGCTTTCACATCAAAAGACACTTTGTCCACGGCCAGGACTTTTCCTTTTTCGTAGGTTTTAATCAGGTTTTGGACAGAAACAGTGGCAGGCATGATCGTTATTTTTTTGCTATTTCGAAATTGACTTCTCCATACATGCCGATTTTCAAATAACCGTCATTCTTTACTCTGACTTTTATTGCATATACCAGGTTGGCCCTTTCATTTTTCGTCTGAATGGTCTTTGGTGTAAATTCTGATTTGGGAGAAATCATCGAAATGATTCCGGAATAATTTTTATATCCGCCATTCGCAGAATCGATCCGTACAGCCACCGGCTGACCAATCTTAATTTGTGGCAACTGGTCGCCGGTCACATAAGCTTTCAGTGTCAGCGTGTCCATATTGGAAATCTTGTACAATGGTTTTCCAATCATTGCCACTTCTCCCGCCATGGCATATTTCGACAACACTACACCGGTGACAGGATTGATCACCTGGCCTTTATTGATCTGTTCCTGGAACTGGGCAACGGTTTTCTCCAGTGGCGCTTTTTCGCTCAGGATGCTACTGTTGGTTGTATTTGTATTGGTGGAATTCACCTTCAGTTGCTGTCTGGTTACGTTCATTTGTTTTTCCATTTGGATAACCTGTGCCGTCAGATCGTCCAGTTGTTTTTGTGTGGCTGCATCGGCTTTCACCAGGTTCGCTGTCCGATCCCTCTCGTGAATCATATGATCCAGTTCCACCTGCAGTACGGCCATTTGTTTTTCTACCAGGTCATTTGTTTCCTGAACATTGGATGTTTTTGATTTCAGTGACTGGATCGTCGCCATCGCCTGTTGCATTTGCAGCGTCGGAACCGTGGTGTCGATCTGACCCACCAGCTCACCGAGTCGTGAGGGTGTCACCTTCATCCAGGTTGAAGGACAGAAGCTGACCGTTTTGTTGTGCGGATACAATCACTTCATCCGATTCGAAATTTCCCGACGCATCAAATGCTTTTGTGTTGTTGCAGGAGCAGAAGACATAGAAACAATAAGAATCCGCTCAGAGTAAAATATTTCATAATAAATAATTGACGTTTAGTTACCACTGGTGTTTTTATACTGGTATTGTGCCTGTATGAGCTGGATGGAATGTAATATTTTGGATTGTTTCGCCAGGTTTTCTTCATTCGATTTGGCGATATAATCATGCACGGTCACCACCCCATTTTCCAGTTGTGCTTTCGCGGCACTGGCTACAGAACTACGCAGGGAAATGATGGTTTCGTCCTGCCTGATCAGCGATGAATATTTGATCAGATCCTGTCCCTGTTTACTCAGGGTGAGATTTGTATTATAAATAAAAGTTTCTTTATCAACATCCACGGCCTCTTTATTCAGCCGGATGTTCGTGCGGTTATTTTTCAGCGTGTAAAGGCTCCCGAGATTCCAGATCATACGCACACCACCGATATACCAGCCGCCGAAATCGTCATCAATGAAATTCAGCGTAGGTCTTCCGTAAGCCCCCTGTATAAAGGCGTCAAACCTTGGCAGATAAGCTGTCTTCAATTGCTTCTCCTGTACGTCGTATATTATTTTATTCAGATCATAGAGGGCAATCTCAGGCCTTTTGATCACCGGATCCGGCAGAATCTGGGGTGGCATGAGGAGTTCCGTTTTTTCATCCAGTGGTTGTCCGATAAAAACGGAAAGCATGTCTAAATAGGCTTTCCGGTTGGCCCGGTAATCGATATTCACCAACTCAATCGAAGCAATTTCCGCCAGGAATTCATCCACGTTACTTTTGAATGCTGTTCCATTATCATATGCCGCCTTCGCCTGATCAGCAGCACTCTGAAAATTCGATTTGCTGATATCGTTTTGCCGGATCTGTTCATCAATCAGGAGGATGGAAAAATAAAGCTGGTTGATCCGGTCGTTCAGTTGATAGAGTGCCACTTCCAGGCTCTGTTGCTGACTGGCTTCATTGGCCTGGATCATATCCTTTTCATTTTTGATGCGGCCGCCATCAAAAATATTCTGATCCACTTCCGCCTGAATCTTATACTGGTCCTTACTCAGCGGTGGAATGAGCAGACCCGGGCCGCCGCCAATTGCTTTCTGAAAATTGACCGACTGTGACTGATAGCTGGCCTGTCCTGAAACAGAAAACTGGGGCAGCCATCCTTTACCGGCATTTTCAATGGAATAATCACTTGTCCGGGCGATCAGGTCGTGTTTTTTGATCAGCGGATAATTCTGCCGCGCCAGGGTATAACATTTTTCCAGCGTGTATACTGTATGCTGCGCCCTGCCCGCCAGACTGGTCATCAGCAATACCGTAATAAAATAGCGTCCCATATTTTATAGATTGATTATTTATTTCAATTTCAAAATTGCTTTGCACCAGGCCGGTATCAATTCCTTCCTTGCCTTCATCATTTGTTTAAATTTCGGATCCTCCGTATCGGTGATTTTCTGGAATACGGGCTTCAGGAGAAAAGGAAAAATGATCATCCCCAGCATACTCAGTAAAAACTGGTAGGGATCCTGGTCCGGTTTTCTTTCTTTCAGTTGTTTTATAAAGAAGGAGTTTCTGAGGAAATCCTTCCGGGGCATGGCATTGGCCACAATGGCCGGATTATTTCTGGCCTCTCCCATAATAAAAAACGGGATGTCCGGATTTTCCTGTAGCATCTCGATATACTGCGATACGATCCCTTCTACTTTCAGTTCAAGGGAGGTTGACTCATCATATATAATCGGACCGATGAATCCGAAAAATACCTGCATCTTCTCCAGCATCACGATTTCGAATAGCTTCTCTTTACTCCGGAAATAATAATTCAGCAGGGCCAGGTTTAGTCCTGCCTCCTCCGCAATGTCACGGGTGCGTGTGGCGGCGAAACCTTTGCGGGTAAAGACCGTTCGTGCCGCTTCTTTTATTTTCTCTTCTGTGGAGCGATCCGGGGTATCAGGCTTTTTTTTGATCGTATTTGTGTTTTTCATAGCGTAAAGTTAAAATGATCTTTTTGATTTAACCAAATATTTTAATCAAATGATTAAATCATGGATACCACGTTAGGTCATGGCTGTAATTTTCTAATTTTGCTTCGAAGTGAATGATCAACTATTCCGAGTCAGTTAGTGGTAAAGGAAATATCTGCATTTTATAAAACAATAAACAAACAATCATGTGGACGACAGCGAATATGCCGGACCAAACAGGCAAAACAGTTATTGTAACGGGATCAAATGTCGGTGTCGGTTACGAAACGGCCCTGGCATTTTATGAAAAAGGCGGCCATGTACTGGTGGCCAGCAGAAGTCTGAAAAATGCGGAGCAGGCCATTGATAAAATGAAGGAGAAAAAAAGCAGCGGTTCGCTGGAACCGGGTGTCCTGGATCTTTCTGATCTGCGTCTGGTGAAAGAATTTGCTGATTCTTTTCTAAAGAAACACCGGGAACTTCATGTGTTAATAAACAATGCGGGTGTGATGATTCCTCCGGCATCAAAAACTGCCCAGGGCTTTGAATTACAATTCGGCGTGAATTTCCTGGGCCACTTTGCACTCACGGGTTATCTGTATCCTCTGCTGAATGCAACGCAGGGATCACGTATCGTGACTGTCAGCAGTAATGCATACTTACGGGGTGTTATTGATTTTGATAATTTAAAATCCGAAAAATCGTACGATCCCGGACGTGAATACAACCAGAGTAAATTGGCGGATATTATATTTTCGATCGAATTGCAACGCAGGCTGCAATCCATACATGCACAAACGGTTTCCATAGCAGCACAACCCGGCGCCAATAAGACTGAACTTACCCGGTACATGAGTGAGGAGGCCCTGACTGAAGGTATTAAACGAGTGGGCGCACTCATGGATCCCTGGCAGGGAGCCCTGCCTTCACTTTATGCGGCCGTTTCAGACAAAGTGATACCGGGCATGCTATATGGCCCGGATCAGGACGGCGGTTATCGCGGATATCCGGCGCTGTCAGAAATAACACCCAATGCTTTGGATGAAACCGTTGGAAAAAGACTTTGGCGTTTTGCCGAGGAAGTTACCGGTATTTTTTTCCCATAGTATTTCTCCGGTTTAATGTATGCCTGATTGTTGATCGAGCAGGATTCTCAGATCTGTGAGCCTGCCTTCCAATACTTTTATGTTCTTATATATAGTCTTGGCAAGATCTACCTGTGAAGGCGTATGTTGCAAAGCCGCATCAAAATTTCTTTCATGTTCTTCGATTTCCGATTGCAGGGAATGAATCTCCGCGTATAAATCATCTGGTGACATAACTGATAAGCTTTAAACGTGAGAACTTATCAGTCTTACAATGAGGGAGAAACAAAATTACGGTTCCTTGTAAGGGTAATTTTTATTTGCAGCTCAAAACAAAGATGAGGCTATAAGATGGTACAAAAGGTAGTCTATATTATTGGCAAGTACTGTTTTATTTCAGTCTGGTGCCGTTAGCGCCTTTTAGGATATGTCACCGGTTTATACAGAAAATAAAGGCCAAAAGCCACCCGGAAAATCCAGGTCCTAACTAAAAACCAGCAGGATGATGGAATGTTCGTCTTCATTCGAATAATGAAATAACAGAAAGATAATCAGTGAATGAGATAAAAGTTCTCTTCTTCTTTTTCAGTTTCTGCGAGGGGTTTACCCATGAACCAGTTTCGGATATAATCGAGTAGTAATTTCATAGTCTGTTTTTAAGTGGATTTCAAATCTAGTATTTACATATGGGACGGGCAAACCTGAATCTGTAATAAAATGTTATGATTCGATTATACATGAACGTTATGTTAAGCCTATGGAAACGAATGGTTAATGATTGATCCTAAAAAGAAAAAACCGCCAGTTGTCTGAGCGGTTATTCAAAAAACCAGGATCTTACAATGTTTTTCGATCGGATTGGAAGGGTTTTTTCAGGATCTTGAATTCGGTTTCTTTCGGATTTGGAATAGTTTTTTTCGGACTTGGATTTCAGACTCGACCTTTGGTCTCTCTTCGGATTGGATCGGATATTTCTTTCGGATTGGATATATCAAAAGTATAAAAACCGGGCTGCTGATGGAAGCGAGGGAACACTCGATTTTATCGTAAGTTTACGAATCGTTTATTTACATAAACCTTATAAATGACTCAAAATCAATACGATATGATAGTTAAGTGAAATGCTGCTAAATTATGCCCGTTTCAATCAATGGGCGCATATAAAGACTGCTTGATCTGATCGGCACACTCAGTGAGGAGCAACAACATGCTATTATTCCAAGCAGCTTTGATAGTCTGTATAAAACCGTTTTTCACGTTTGGGGAGCGGAGAGTTTATGGCTCGGGCGACTGAACCAGGAACCCATCACGATAACAGGTGATCCGTTTAATGAATCGATGGAAAAACTTTCAGCGGCACTTGGAAACAGTTGATCAGGCTTTGGGTGGATTGGTTTGCAGTCAAAGGAGGACGATCAGCTCGTTAAAAAATTGCATTATCATAATAAGGCAGGATTACCATTCTATCAGTCGTATGATTTATTACTTCAGCATATATTCAATCACAGTACTTATCATAACGGGCAACTGGTGACGATGCTGCGTGCCCTTGGCGTTAAAGAATCTGCCTTCGACTGATTTTGTTGCCTGGACATTTTTGACGGAATAGATTTCCATCTTCAGATTTCAAATAGTACCTTATTTTTTGGAATCCCTGACCTCAAATGATGCGATCGTACTGCCGGGTAAGCCATCAGCCGTGATACCCTGTATATATACGACGAACTTCCCGGGTGTATCAGAAGTAAAAAAAGACAAACTGGATTTGCCGGCTGCGCCGGTCAAAATCCGTGGTGACCAGTATAAAACGTTCCGGTAATCGGGCAAACGGCTTTGCTTATCATATTCGCCGGCATATGAGGGTGAATAAAACTCACGCTGCATCTGAATGGCTCCATATTCCACTACGGTCGCATTGGGATCTATCTGCGTGGTGCCGACTTCACCATTGTATGATTTGACGTTAATTATACCGTCAAAAACATATGACCCGATATAATACTGGTGAGCGATCAGTTCAATTTTTTTTATTTGCAACGGATCCAGACCGATGATGGCCGAGGCATCCACTGGTATACCATCTACCAGCATGAGCGGTATTCCGTCATAATACAGATCGGTGTGACCGTTCTTAACCCTCAGATTAAATTTATCCGCATCTCTTCTTACCCTCACATCATTTACAAATTCCCTTAGTACTTCCTCCATGGTTTGATAACGCACATACTGATCGAGAAAATAAACTTTGTCAGGCTGCCCGTAAAAAGAGCTGCTATCCGGATAACCAACAGCGTACATATGTTTCTTCTCAACGGCGAATGTATTTTCAATCTGGTTGTTCACGCTCCGGTTCATTAACTCCTTTTGCTCCATTTTTGAAAGTGACAACGAGTGAGCCGGGGCAGATGAATATTGATCGGACCAGGCATTCAGAATATCTATGCGGTTGTTTGAATCTTTCTTCAGGGCCGGTTGCATAACAATCACATTGTTTTTATAAACATTCCGGAAACTGTAACGAATCATTCCGCTTTCATCGCTGGTTGCAATATTGAAAGTATGGTCTTCCCCTGGCATACTAATAAAAGCATCTGCTCCAACAGCTGCTAATCCTGTTTTCTTATTGATCATTCTTCCCGTTGCCACATGACCTTCCACCTCAGGAATAAATTCAAATGCCGGCTTTTTGCCGCTCCAGACTTCCTCCCATTTAAATCTTCTCCATCCCTGTGTAAGCAACAGATTATCGAGTGCAGAATCCGTTTGTTTGTCTGGATTTTCAAAATAATAGGCCGGTGATTCAATATTTCCTTTCAGATCCGAACTCATGTAGAGATAGCTGACGATATCCTGCTCAGGAATTTTCTGTAATGCATCAATCATGAATACCGATGCGGAGAGATTAGCTGATACAGACTGGTTATTTGTCTGAGTGAGAAGATCAATATTCACCGGACTTCTCATATCGTATATCTGCTGATCAGTTGTTGCATTTATAGTGAGTTTTTTATCGCGCCGTTTAAATATCAGTCTTTCACAGACGGGTTGTCTTTCGGCATTGAATAGTGTAATGGTCGATATACCTTCTCCCAGATCTTTTTTATTAATCGTCAAAGAGCATTCTCCATTTTTCACACTGCTGATTTGTATATTTTTTGCCACCTGTCTAGTCTGGGCAAAAAGAAAAATCTGACTGCTCTCAAATTCCGGAGTGGCGCGAACTCCGACTTTGAGAATATCCGGATCTTCATTATGCACATTCATGCAGATTCCACGGTCCTCCGCTGCGGGTAATTTCTGTTTTATCAGGCTGTCGCCCAACCGCAGTACCGCATAATAATTCGTATTCTTTTCCGGCCTGAATTGAAAACTCCCCATGCCATTATGAAATGACTGAAATGAAACAATGGTATCATTCAGCTGACTGACGATAATGCCATGACAATTTAACCCGGCTCCATTGCTGTCAACGGCTTTGAATGCAACCCTGGATGAAAATCCTGCAATCAGATTTCCTCCCTCCGGGAAAAAATGGATCGTCGGAACATGCTTTACAGACCTGGTTACCGTAAGACGTTTCATCGTATTCACGATCATAATGGGCTGTTCAAAATAAAAATCAGGTGAAAAGTTTTTCATCCAGTTTGTATATCCGCGTAGTATGTAGTTCCCGGAATTCAGAAAACCTGGGATAACCAGGTATCCATTTCCAAAACCTTTTTTCATAGTAATTTTTGACTGCAAAACCGGCTTCATGTCTCTATTCAGTACCTCTATGTAACTGATACTACTCACGCCGAGCGGCCGGTGAAAAGAGGCATCTACCAGATAGGCTTTTAACCAGATGGTTTCTCCTGTCAGATAAAAGGTCTTATCTGTGTGTATGAATATTTTTTCCTGGGGGGCATATAATTGATAAGTATGAAACTTTTGCTGAAGGCTATCCGGATACAGATTCTGGGCATTCGGATGATATCCATTTATTAAAAACAACAAAAACCAAACAAATTTTTTCATAGTCATGTTTTATTGCCAAAATGGGGGTTTAATGGTTGAACCACCCTGAAAAGTACAATCGAGACAGGCGATCCATGTTGAAAACTGATAAGGGCCTTTCCGTTTCCCTCCGGGAACAGGAGATGGAAGGCTGCCAAAATGGTCGAATGTAAAATTCGGGTCGTTGTTGTAGTAAAACAGAGAATCCTCCTTGGGCGTATCCACCAAGTATGTATCCTGTTTGCATTGTTGTATGGATTTCCAGCCCCCAACATCCTGATTGCTGATAAATATTCTTTTCTCCTGTACCGAGGAAGCAGAAACATAACCATAAACCGGTTCAGCCGGCACTTTCTGATTGTGCATGTTTCCCGTCAGCTGCGCGGGTATGATATCGAACAAACCGCCCAGGGCCTGGGATTGTTTTTGTACCTGCAGCCAGTAATCATATGCCGGTGCGTCCAAAGCATATTGCCTGACCAGGATGCTGTATTTAATATCCATACGCGCATCATTCTGATATATTCTGGCAATGGCTGCACGGGAGATGATATCGGCACTCAATCCACCAGAGGATCCCAACAGAATATTTATAGATGAAGCACTGGACCAACAATGCCAGTTATGTTGCGCAGGGTCATAAACAAGCATAATTTTTTTGTCCTGAACAAGATAAACGGTCATATAGAGAGATTCATGCGCCCAGGTTTCCGTAAAGTCCCATCGATAGAAGCGCGTGTTGCCCGAGGGATCATGCGTATTCGCATAAATATTTACAGCCTCTGTATTGGCAATGTCATCAAATCCGAGGGTCCATGTCACACTATCTATCGGGGGAGCTTGTTTTGGAGTTACCGGATCAGAAGAATATTGATTACCATCCTTTGTTGTAACGGACAAAAAATACTGCTGCGCAGGATTCAATGTGAGTACAGCGCTCACATAAATGCCATTCGAGCCCGTATCGGTCAACGGATAACTGATGCCTGCTTCATTCATAATATTTACAGTTGCACCTAATTCGGGGATTGAAGGAAAGGTGTCGCTCAATTTTTGCGATCTCGTTAGTTTGAAACTGCTAACGCTGTTTGGTGAGATATTGATCAAACCATCCACCGTGAGATACAAATGATCGGTATTTGTTTGTGGCGGCGCATAAGATTTCCTGCAGTCCGTAACGATGGAAATCGTCAAAAAGATCAAAGCATATTTTACAATTTCTTTCTGCACTCTAAAATCTGAAATTATCGGTTAAAAAGAATATCATAGTCGGGTTTTATTGCCAGAATGGGGGTTTTACTGTTGAACCACCCTGAAATGTACAATCGAGACAGGCGGGTGTTATTAAAATTTGAACGGGACCCGTCCGGCTGCTGGAATCATAATGAAAGAATGTAAAATTGGGATCGATGTTGTTATAGTCGTTAATTCTTTGTCCCTGTGCCGGATCTGGTGTAAAAACGTCCTGGGTGCATTGCTGTGTCGGAACGGACTTCCAGCCTGGCAGATCCTGGTTGCTGATAAATATTCTTTGTTGTTGCAACGAAGAAGCAGAAATATAACCATAAACGGGTTCTGAAGGTTTTGTCAGATTATGCATATTGCCGACAAGTTGCGCTGGTATTATATCAAATAGGCCACCCAGTGACTGGGATTGCTTCTGAACCAGCAGCCAATAATCGTATGCAGATGAATCCAATGCATATTGCCTAACCAGCATGCTATATTTAATATCCAGACGCGGATCATTCTGAAGTATTCTGGCAATCGGCGCCTGCGAAATAATATCGGCACTCAGTCCGGTAGTAGCTCCCAGCAGTATATTGGTGGATGGGGCGCTGGTCCAGCAATGCCAGGCATGTTGCGTTGTATCAGAAACATAGACGATTTGTTTGTTCCGGACTAGATAAAAGGTTCTGTAAATCGATTCATGTGTCCAGGTTTCGATGAAATCCCATCGGTATAAACGGGTTTTGTTGGACGGATCATGCGCATTCACATAAATATTTACAGCCTGTGAATCGGTTGCACCATCCAATCCAAGGGTCCATGTAACACTATCTATCGGCGGCGTTGGTTTTGGAGTAACGGGATCCGATGCATACTGATTGCCATCTGCTGTTATAACAGATAAGATATATTGTTGTGTGGGATCCAGAGAGAGTGAACCGCTCACGTAAATACCGTTCGTTCCTGTATCATACAGGGGGTAACTGATGCCGGCAGCATTTTTTATGGAAACCGTTGCACCAAGTTCAGGAATGGAAGGTACCGTATCAGAGAGTTTCTGTGATCTCGTTAATTTGATGCTGCTAATGCCGTTGACCCCCGTATTGATCAGACCATCGACCGAAAGAAATAAATGATTGGCGCTAATTTCAGGCGGCACATAAGATTTCCTGCAATCTGTAACGATGAAAACCGTCGAAAAGATCAAAGCATATTTTACAATTTCTTTCCGCACTCTAAAATCTGAAATTATCGGTTATAAAGAATATCATAGTCAAGTTTTATTGCCAGAATGGGGGTTTAATGGTTGAACCACCCTGAAATGTGCAATCGATGCAGCCTGATGTTATTAAAATCTGAATGCCCATCCCGTTAGTATCGACATCATAATGAAAGAATGTAAAATTCGGATCCGTATTCAGGTAATCATTAATACCCTGGTTTAATGCTGGTTCCGGTGTAAAAATGTACTGGATGCATTGCTGTGTTGAAACTGATTTCCAGTCTGGAAGTTCCTGGTTACTGATGAATATTCTTTGTTGCTGTACAGCCGAGGCGGAAACATAACCATACACCGGCTCGGCAGGATTTTTCAGGTTGTGTATATTTCCTATCAGCTGAGCGGGCTGAATATCAAACAAGCCACCGAGTGATTCGGATTGCCTTTGAACGAGTAACCAATAATCGTAAGCACTTGAATCCAGCGCGTATTGTTTTACGAGTATGCTGTATTTTATGTCCAAACGAGGATCATCCTGGTAAATTCTGGCAATCGGCGCCAGTGATATGACATCGGCACTCAACCCACCGGAAGATCCCAGCAGGATATTTGTTGAAGGGGCATTGCTCCAGCAATGCCATGCGTGTTGGTTTGAATCAGACACGTATACTATTTTTTTGTTCTGTATCGAATAAAAGGTTTTGTAAATCGCATCATATGCCCAGGTTTCTGTAAAATCCCAACGGTAAAAGCGGGTTTTATTAGTTGGGTCGTGTGTATTCACATAAATATTTATAGCCTGTGAATTGGCAGCTCCATCAAATCCGACTGTCCAGTTCACGCTGTCAATCGGAGGAGGTTGTTTTGAGACGACCGGATCCGAAGCATATTGATTTCCATCAGCGGTTGTAATGGACAATGAATATGGTTGTGTGGGATCCAGCGACAACACTGTACTGACATATATACCGTTCGATCCTGAATCAATCAGCGGGTAACTGGAGCCGGAGCCATTTTTTATGGTAACAGTTGCACCCCGCTCGGGAATGGAAGGAACCGTGTCTGAAAGATTTTGTGATCTTGTCAGCTTGAATGTGCTGATATTATTTGTCCCAGTATTGATTAACCCATCAACCGATAGAAACAAATGATTGGCATTGATTTCCGGCGGTATATAGGATTTTTTGCAGCAACAAAAGCTGAATACAATCATCCCCATCATTCCATATTTAAACACATTCTTCATTATATTAAAACCGTACATTATAGGTTATAAAGGGTATCAGTGTTCCGAAAATAGAAAGCTGATATCCTTTGACCTGTCCGTTCTCCTGCACGAAGTACACAGAATAGGCATTTTGCCTTCCGGTGAGATTGTATACGCCGACCGACCAGGAATTATGAAATGTCTGATCCTTCTTTGAATTGCCTTCCATATTGATGGAAATATCCGTTCTGAAATAATCCGGTATACGGTATTGATTTCTGTCAGAATAAATGGGTGTCGTGGTGCCTCCTTCATGCACGACGCCAATCGGAAGTGTGATGGGCCGGCCGGTACTGTACACAATATTGAGGGAAACACTGTACCGGTGGGAGAAACGATAGTTTCCGATAAAGTTTACCATATTGGGTTTATCAAAGCTCGCAGGATAATAATTTCCGCCATTGACCAATTGCCCTGCCAACGGATCATCCTGTCGCAGGAAAGTTCTGGAATAGGTATAACTAATCCATCCGTTGAGTTTTCCTGTCGTCTTCCTGATCAGAAATTCAATGCCGTAGGCTTTTCCTTCTGTTTCAAACACGTCCGTTTCCAGGTGATGATTTAACAACAGGTTCGCTCCATTTTTATAATCGAGATAATCCTGCATCCTCTTATAATATATTTCCACGGAGGTCTCGATACTGTTCGCATTGAAATTTTTGTAATATCCAAGTGAGATCTGCTGACCCTGTTGGGGTTTGATATTCGGATCGCTGAGCTTCCAGATATCTGTGGGTGATATGTTGGTCGTATTTGAAATAACATGGATATACTGCGACATCGTATTCAGACTGAATTTTACGGAAGAAGAATTATCAAGGGTATAACGAGCAGAAATCCTGATATCAGGAATTGCATAAGTTTTTATGATCTTCCCTTTTGGATAACTCACCGAATCAGTGATTCTGTATGATGTTCTGGGCAGGCCCGGAACATATTCATAAACCGTAGCCGGTCCCAGGTAATTATATATATTATACCGTATGCCTGCATTGACGGAAAATTTTTCTGAAACCGTGTACTGATCACCCAGGTAAACCGCCGACTCAAGCGCCTGTTCACGGGGCAGGGTATTGGGGACGACCAGTGATTTTGACCCGTCGGGAGAAAGATCGCCGGGATGTAACTGGTAGTAAGCTGTATTCAAACCATAAGTGATAGTATGTTTATTATTGGGTGTGTAATTGAAGTCCGCGCGAAAATAAACCTGGTTCATGTCGAAGCTTAACTTATAAGCGTTCACAGGCACTTTGGTGCTGGCCACAGAATACTGGTAATGATCGATACCTGTTGTAAATACAGCGTATGACTTATCGCCGAAATTATGTTTCCAGCGGAGATTTGCATTTGCGTTCGAATATGCATAGCTCGTATCCCCGTCAAATGTGAATTTGTCGCTGCTCAGATAGCCCATCAGGTACAGCGTATTCCTGGCATTGATCGTATGAGTGATATGGACGCTTCCATCGTAAAAACCGGCCGTGCTGTTGTTATATGAAGAAGCCGGCAACTGGTGGAGCAGCCAGTCGGAATAGGTTGTGCGAAAACCAGCGATCACTGAAGTCTTATCTTTTATAATGGGACCTCCAATGTTAAACGAACTAGTGAGTGGGCTAATGCCGGCCGATCCGGTCCATTTTTTACTGTTTCCATCTTTGATATCAACATCCAGCACAGAAGACAATCTGCCGCCATATTTTTCAGGAATGGCGCTTTTATATAATTCAACATTTTTGATAAGATTCGCATCAAAAGCTGAGAAAAAACCAAAAAGATGACTCGGATTATAAACCGTTGCGTCGTTGTACAATACCAGGTTCTGATCCGCCGCGCCGCCGCGTACATTGAAACCATTACTGCCCTCTCCGACTGATGTCACGCCGGGTAAGGTCATCAAAACTTTCAGCACATCCACTTCACCAAATACCACGGGTATCTGTTTAATGGTTTTTATACTTAATTTGGTTACACCCATCTCCACCCCTTTTATATTCGATGTTTTTTCCGCGTTACGTTTACTGCGCGAAGACTCGCCACATATTCATCCAGCTCGATATTCAACCTGCCATCACTATAAACCTGTAATTGTCTGCGTGTATCTTTCATCCCCGCGCTGCTTATATGAATGGTATGACGTCCCGGTGGCAATATCAGGTTATAATAACCGAAGGGATCCGTGCTTTTGGAAATGGAAAGCTCATCGATTGAAATATTGGCACCCATCACCGGTTCACCTGTTTCAGCATCGCGTATATACCCGGAAACAGATGCTTTATCTCCGGACGTTTTTCCATTTCTTGTGCCGATTTCATACAGCTTTTTTTCTGCCAGATTGTTTACGCTTGATTTAGCCAGCACCGCGCCCCCGACGATCGAATTCGTTTTCGAAACCGTGTCCTGCTCTTCTTTTTCCGGTATAAAGAAATCTTTGGGAAGTGAAGTCTGTATACTGTAATGATTACTAACAATCACATATTTCTCATCCCTGATCGTATAATGCAGCCCGGAACCTTCAAAAATGGTATCCAGTACCTGCTGCAGACTCAGATGATCCGCGCGGAGGTTTATCCTGATGCTGTCCGTTTCCGTAGAATCGTAGTAGAAATAATAATCGGTTTGCGATTCGATCTCCTGAACCAGTTTCTGAAAACTATAACCGGAGAAATCGCCTGTGACCGTTAATTTATTCTGCGCCGAGGCCGAAAAGCTGATCAGCAACAAACAACTGATGATATATGAAACAACAATTTTCATTCAACGTTTTAATCCGGAATAATAGATGACACTGCTTAACAGGGCAGATTCGAAATCTTCCTTGAAATTGACTTTATTATTATGAATATATTTTTTCATCGCTTCAGCCTGATCCCTGAATATCGTGAGCATGTCGGATTTGCTGTCGCACTTATAGAAAATATCATTGATGCGGATGTAATAATCATTTTTCTCGACATACCGGCTTTCCTGGCCACCGGGCCCATAATAGAACTTTTTCTCTCTCCTGGCGTATAAATCCGGATCACCCTTAAAGAGTAGTTCATAAAAACCTTTCACAGGTAATCCTGATAATTTTTCCAGAGGAACAAACAGGTGTCTGCCGATGGAAAAAGAGTCTATTTTTCCCGGATCCAGCAAAATCAGATCATCGTGCTCGTAGTTAAATATCACCACGGCATCCTTTGTCAGGTCGTAATATAATTTTTGGGATGGATATCTTATTCCCTGATAAGTAATTGTACCCTGCCTGATGACATCAGCCTGGAAATAAGGGAATCCATCCGCCTTTTTTTGTTCAACGTCATATTTACTACCCTGATAAAGCAGGGCGTTCCCTTGTATTTCCTGAAAATAAATATTACTGAATGCGGAAACTGATTCACTGAATAATGTATCAGCAGAAGACTGACCACATGCCGGGAGACAATAGGCGATGCCCAAAAATCCGACTATCCAAAAGCGGCAGGTTCTCATGTGTAAAAATCGAAGATGGTTAGCTTGGCCCTTAGTAAATTTATGTATAGATATTTGTATTATTACAATTGTATAGAGATATTCTAAGAAGCATAAAGCGTAAAGCGTAAAGCATAAGGCGAAGGCTTAAGGCCCCATAAGAAGGCTTTACAATGTTGATAACTATGATTTTCGATTCATTATACGGATATTTGCAATCGTCTACATGAAACTACTTATAACATTATTTGCTTTTTGTTTCGTGGGAATAAACCATGGCTATCCGCAATCGGCTGATACGGCGAAATCCACCGGGAAAATCGTCGTGCAACATTATTTTATTATTTCGGCGGGAACTGTAATCAACGCATATTTCAATGATAAACCGCTTTCAGTTGAAACCATTGCGGAATTCGATGATTATGTGCAGCACAATGCCAAAATCCTGAAAGATGCAAGGGTGGTTGTTACCGGAAAACCCAAAACAGGAACTTACGATGAAGTGCTAAAAACGCTTAGCCATTACCGGATAAAAAATGTCACAAAAAATATTCTGACGAATTAATTGAATCATGAATCAAACGAAGGTTCTGATCGTTGGTGCCGGTCCAACGGGCCTTGTAATGGCGCTGTGGCTTACGAAAGCAGGAATACCCATACGAATCATCGATAAAACAAATAAGCCGGGAACAACTTCCAGGGCCATGGTCATGCATGCCCGTAATCTGGAATTTTATCATCAGCTGGGCATTGATCAGATAGCCATCGCAGGCGGACTTGAAATGAAAACGATTAATCTCTGGATACGCGGAAAACAGGCCGCGCGACTTCCCATTGGTGACTTCGGTATGCAGTATAGTCCCTATCCTTATGTGCTTATTTTTCCGCAGGACAAGCAGGAACAAATGCTCATAGAGGAACTGGAGAAATTGGGTATCGTGGTAGAAAGAAATACGGAACTTCTGTCATTTGAAAATACAGACAATGGTATCCAGGCCCAATTGTCAAAGGAAGGTGTACATGAAAACTGCCTGTCGGTTTTTCTTGCGGGTTGTGACGGAGCACATTCATCAGTGAGAAAAGGGCTGAACGTCGGATTTGAAGGAGGCACTTATTCACACACATTTTTTGTGGCGGATATAAAAGCCAGCGGGCCCTCTGCAAATGGTGAAATGCATGCAGCACTGGATTCTTCTGATTTCATGATTATTTTCCCTATGAAAGGCGATGCCAACATCAGACTGGTTGGTGACCTGAACCAGGATCAGGAAAATAATCCCGATCTGACATGGGAAGATGTTCAAAAGGATATTCTTTCCCGTCTGAAACTGGATGTTGAAAAAGTAAACTGGTTTTCTTCTTATCGGGTACATCACCGGGTCGCTTCCCAATTCCGTCAGAAAAATGTCTTTTTGTTGGGAGACGCTGCACATATTCACAGTCCGGTGGGTGGTCAGGGTATGAATACAGGTATTGGCGATGCAGTTAATCTGGCCTGGAAACTGGCAGCAGTGATCAATGGAGAATCCAACGAAAACCTGCTGGATACATTACGAAACAGAGAGAATTCCTTTTGCCAGAAAATTAGTCGGCAGCACGGACCGTGCATTTAGTTTTGTATCCACAAAAGGAGTTTTTGCCACACAGGTGAGACTTCATGTGGTACCTGTTATTCTTCCCATACTATTCCGATTCGGTTCTTTCAAGCGACTTATGTTTCGTACGGTATCGCAAATTTCCATTCGATATCCACGAAAGTTTTTTAAGCTCCGGTCAGGCTGGAAAACTAAAAGGCGGAGACCGTTTACCCTGGGTTCAATCCCTTCATAATTACGAACCACTTATCAGCAGACAATGGCAGGTTCACTGTTACGGCAGTCCGGCAACCGCGCTCAAAAATCTGCTACTCAGAAAAAAACATTCCGCTTCACGTATTTGAATGGGGACAGGAAGCAAAGAAAGCCGGTTACCTGAAGGATGCCATTTATATCGTCAGACCTGACGGATATATCGGACTGGCGGATCGTACCGGAGATATTGAAAAAATTTCAGCATACTGCGATAAGTATATTCTTCAAGATAAATTGAATGTAATGGAAGTTCATCATCATCCGGACCTGCATCATAAAAAGAAAAATTTCAGAGAATATTTTTTGGAATTCCTCATGATATTTTTAGCAGTTACGCTGGGTTTTATAGCAGAAAATGTGCGTGAAAGCATTAGTGATCGAAGTAAGGAAAAGGATTATATCGAATCCCTGATGCAGGATTTGAAAACGGATATTACGAAATCCGGAGAGGCCGTGGAAGCGGTCAATAACCAGATGCATGGTTTGGACACGCTGGAATTATTGTTGACTCCGGACGTGAACAAAAATGACAGCGCGGTATATATCTGCTATCGGCAGGCTGGCACTCTCTATAGCGAGAATACAATTAATTTTTCCGACAGAACGATCACTCAGTTGTTCAGTTCCGGCAACATGCGTTTGTTTAAAAAACAATCCATCTCAGACTCGATCACCGACTATTACTCCGCTGTTAAACAAGGAGACGCCCAAAAAGCGTATTATAAAGACTATTTTCAAAAATGCCTGACCATATACCAGGAAATTTATGAATTTGACGCATATCATTCCAGGGTCGATTCTAAAGGCAATATGATTCATCCCACATTAGCATACGGAAAATTTCACATAGCAACGACAAATGCTGATGATCTTGAAAAATTCAGATCAACTATTGAAATAACCAAGGGAATTATTGCCAGCTACCGGGATGACATTGAAAAATTAAACCGAAAGGCAGAATCACTGCTTACATTCTTAAAAAAGGAATACGAACTATAGAATTCGATATGCCGCGCTGGCACGATTATTAAGGCGATTCCTTAAATAATAAAAACGAATTTTATGGGAACCGTGAAAGAAAATCCAAACGATCGGCAGACCCGGGAAGCAAAGACCACCCGGCCGGGCAGCCTGGAAAAATCCAAGGCCAAGCTGAATCAGGAAGTGCAGTATAAAAAACCAAAGAAAGTAAAAGGCAGTGATGACGAAGGCGCAGTCAGCGAAAAACCATTTGATGCAAAATCTAACAACATGCATCAAAAGAGATAATCAGCATGCCTGCCTTAATGAGATACAATAACGTCCACCCAATAATTGTTAGCCACATTTGAGCTATCCGGTATGGCAGGCGAATTGGTATATCTGTATATGCCATTTAATCCATCTGTGCTATCTGCCAGGGCGGTAAGTACACCATTTGTCACGGCCGTTTTTAAACCGTTGGCTGTTGAGACATAATTTCCCAGGCTGCTGAAATAGGCGGCGATATAGGTTGTATTGGCATTAATAGCAACAGGAACGGTAAGAAATAAAGTCTGCCATCCACTGTCGGTTTCGGTTCCAAAGACCTGTGAAGCTAACACAGTGCCAGTTCCGGTATACAACTGAGCGGTATGAGCACCAATATTTCCCGGGGTTTTGTAAAATCTTATGGCTTCTACTTTTCCATTCACCGATGAGCGGAACTTTACGCCGAGTTCTATACCAAAAATTCCTCCGGTTGTACTGTCGTTTTCAGTTATTCCGGTAGGCTTCTGAGTACCAAATATGCTGACTGAATCCAATACTACGGGTGGTGGCGGTGGCGGTGGCGGCGGTGGATTGCTATTACTCGTTTCTTTCTTACACGATATACCAAGGAAAAATATACATAATAATGTAAATGCACCTTTTTTCATCGCTGTGTTCAGAAAACCAACAATCTTTTCCATACTCTTTCTTTTTCGTTTTTTACTTTTTTGTTCAGCAGTAATTCTTCGTGTATTTTTTCCTGCTCGTTAAGCCTTAATATTCTGTAGTGACTATCTTGTATAATGTCGCTGTTAAAAAAATGCTCAGATTGTAATTAAGATCTGTGGCCACCGTAAGATTTGGATAAATGATGGAATCTTGATCAAAGGAAAATTGGAAGCAATCGTGCAGTATTCTTTCCCTAAGAATGAGCCTTCAGGCTGCTCAATGGGTACGGAAACTGTAAGTTCGTTTTAAAGATAATAAGCAGTTTTGGAATGTCATAAGTATTTTTACGATAAAAGTATTCCTGAAACTATAAATTGATGAATATCAATATCTTAATTATGCAAAAGAGGTCAGAGGCAAGTATTATTCTGTCAGATTTTCAGTAAATCCTGCTTAAAAAAGCGTCAAAGAATATCAATCAGTATATGCTTTAAGTTAACCGTGTATATAATTGCCGGGCAATCCGTTAGCATTTGTTATTGCAACTGTGCTGACGTAACCGGAGGCGCAATGGTAAAAGAATAAGTATGTGGTGCAGGTGTCAGCATTACGCTACAGGCCTTTGAAAGCTCATTGACAACATGTTCAAAGGATCCCGGATTATCAAGCATCGTATCTGAGATAATGATGGTTGGTATTTTCTTTTCAAGTGAATATACAGAGCTTGCCAGATCGTTCATTGCCTGACAATTATTTTGATGATGGTGTTCATTCACTTCAATATATAATTTCCCTGGCAGTGCCATGTCGATAAGTTTCTGACCATCAAAATATTCAAGGACGAGGGGGAAATTCCGGGATTTCAAAGCAAGATATAAATCGACTGCCCGGCCTGATGCACCGGACTCGGCAATCGCACACTGATCTTTCAGGCAAAGAGAATGGCCATAGATTCTCTGCGAAAAAACATGCACACCCCAGGATATGGGTTTGCCGCATTCAATACAATGAGGAATTGTTTTCATGGTACGGTTTAATAATATCTGAAATTGCAAAAAAGGACGGCCTTTATGAAAATTCTTCGATGAATGATCACTATTGCACGATAAGATGCCCTTTATGCCCGATGATATTACTAATACTGATGTCTGCCCTGGGTTAAGCCGCTGTGCCAGCTCATCTTTTTTAATGGTGACCTGCTTCCCAACCGGCTTCCCATTGCGGAAAGTATTGGCAGTAATTTGAGTGGCACCCACCGGAAAATTGATCAGTTCACCGGTATATTTCGGATAGTACGGATCCGGATTGGTTCCGTCGAAAGTGTAGTAAATATCAAGACCTTTTATTTCTGTAGATAATTTGACGGAGAATGACCGATTGTCTTTGCCGCGTACGGGTGTGTACATCACATTGTATGCACTGAGTGCATATTTAATTTCCTCTGCGTCCAGCCTCGGAAATTGTGCCTCCATCCTGACAATAAATTCATCCCAGTTACGGCTGGCTTTCGGGCTCCAGTACACTTCAGCCAGTGCAAGACCCCTGGGCCAGGTCATATATTCAACATGACGAAAATTAGAAACGCGTTCCGTCCACAAATTTCCCTGTCCCCCCAATATTAATTTTTCATCCACACTGTCGGGTACCGGATCATAGGTATAGGAATCCGAGAGGCGGCATATTCCATATGCCGGCGGTTCCACGCTGGCTTCGCCCTGATATAAATCCAGGTAACAATAATCCCAGGGAGTCATGACGACGTGATGATTCATTTTGGCTGCATCAATCCCTCCTTTCATTCCCCTCCAGCTCATGACGGTTGCTTCGGGCGCGAGACCGCCTTCCAATATTTCGTCCCAGCCAATCAGCTTTTTCCCCTTACTCTTTAAAATGGATTCCATTCTTTTTACAAAATAACTTTGCAGTTCATCCACATTCTTCAGGTGTTCATCCGCCATGCGCTTCTGGCACTTCGGACAATCGGACCAAAACCCTTTATATGCTTCATCACCTCCTACATGAATATATTCGCAGGGGAACAGTGCCGCCATTTCCGTAAATATTTTATCCAGCATCATGAATACGGAATCATTTCCAATGCACAACGCATTATCATCCCTGACGGGACTCCGGAAACCGGCATTCACACTATAAGGAAGCTGTGTACAGGAAAGATTTTGAAAGGAAGCAATCAGGGCCAGGCTATGCGCGGGCACATCAATTTCCGGCAGGATGGTAATATTCCGGTCCTTCGCAAAACTGATCATTTCCCGCATATCGTCCTGTGTATAAAATCCACCGTCTGGCGTTTTCTCATAAGCGAGTGCAGGCAGAAATTCATTCCAAAGTCCTGTTCGTTTTACGCGCCACGCCCCTACACTGGTGAGCTGCGGCAATGATTTGATTTCGATCCGCCAGCCCTGGTCATCACTCAAATGCAGGTGAAGCACATTGTATTTGTACCGGGCCATCTGTACCATATATTTCTTTACTTCTTCTTTTGTAAAAAAATGGCGGCTTACATCAAGCATCAGGCCCCTCCATCCAAATCGCGGATAATCTGTGATGGTTACACAGGGTGCGCTCCATGTGACTCCGTTTACGCGGGTATTGCTGCCGATTTCAGGTGGCAGCAATTGTAAAAAACTTTGTACTCCATAGAAAATCCCCGCGGGCTGATTGGCAGCAATGGTTATATTTTTTGATGTTACCGTTAACTGGTAACCTTCATTTCCGAGTTCCGGATTAACCGTTTTGTTCAATGTAATATGGATAACGGCCGATCCTGAATTCGTCATGGACACACGATATCCGGTAGGTATCGTAAGACGTTCAGTTAATTCTGCGAGGGCTGTTTTCAATCCCTGATTATCATCGGCACTGACCGTGATCACTGAAGGCAAAATAAAATGTCCCTGATTTTTATTGATCTTAACAGGCACCGGAATAATGGAAATATTTTCCTGTGCAAAACAGTTCAGCAGGATAAAAACAGAAGAAACTAAGGTCACAATTTTTTTCATGTCAGAGATTTATTATGGTAAAAAGCTTTTTAATGCAATCGCCTGGTTATACTGCTCATCCTTCGAGCCGTATAGTAATGTAATCATCTTATGTTTTTCGGATAAAGCTTTCAATTCGGCAAATGAAGATGAATGCTCCAGTTCAATTTTATATTTTGCCAGGAATGATTTCCATTTTTCCGGTTCATGGTTGAACCATTTCCTCAGTTCCGAAGAAGGCGCAACTTCTTTCATCCATATATTTATATTGGCAGTTTCTTTTTTTATTCCCCGTGGCCAAAGCCGGTCCACCAGAATGCGATATCCATCATTGGCCGCATGTGGTTCGTAAATTCTTTTGATTTTAATCATGGGAAGCTGTCTTTATGAGATGGAATGCATTCAGGTATTTATGAATGTAATCATTTTTCTCAACGTGTTTATATTGCATAATATACCGGGGATGTTCCAATGATATGATTTTTTCAAAGAAACTAAATTCCTGATTCAGCTTTTTCAAAAACTTTTCGTTTTCGCCGGTACCAAAACAAAAACAAATTTCCCTGCTGACTTCCATCGCGATCAGAATCCGTGATATTTTCGATAATAAATGGACGGACGGCTTCGCGTAGCTCCCTGCTGTCGTAATAATTGTAGTTTTTCTCTTTGCCCTTTGCATCTACAGATGTGAATCCCAATGGGCAAATGGAATTGATGTAGAAATCGCCGTAGAAGGCTTTCGCACCGCCATAGGCATGGATCATTTCGTAGATAAATACTGAAGAAGGTTCGTGTGTCTGTTTACCGGTATACCCTATCTGACATTCACTTTCCAGTCTTTTCGGATCTGTGAAAGGGATTCCGGTCAATCCTGCCCCGAAGCGGCCCGGATTGATTCCGAGTATGAGATGGCGCGGTTTATCGTCGCTATAATATTTCTGATAAAATTTTTCGGCGATCAGGAGTGGCTGCTCAGATTCTGTAAACGGATTCATCATCCGGATTCCCGGCGGTAGCGGATCACCGGCATAACGGAGTTGCTTGTTAAACCGGATGGCCTTTTTTGCAAATGTCATCAGGCGAATTTATTACAAATCCAACGTCCACGGTGCGCGACTGAGCATTAAAAAAAACCCTTCGTTTTTGAAGGGCTGCCATGGTCGGATGAAAGGTTCCTGAAAGGCCATTCATAGAGCCCGTCCCAGGTTTTATAAAATTTATATTGTGGTTTTTCATTTTTCGTTAAAAACAATACCAGGATCATATCATATTTACCTGGTTATACATTTCCTTCGAAATACGAAGTGTTGATTGAGATTGTCCCGTTTCATTTACAATCATAAATACTCCGCCCATTTCGGTCAGCAGGCGAATTTTATATGATTTATAAGTAATGATATCAGATGTGCCATCTTTTGCAGACAGCGCCTTGCTTATCTTTTTTTCAAAGGACCGGAAATCCTGTTTGTTTTTGAAAATAATATTTCGTTCGTCTTTTTTTGTTGACATCCCATTCTGATATATGAAATAGCATTTCCCGTCTTTCTGAACAGAAACAGATAAATTTCCATCTTCAGCTGTTAATACCTTATCCGTACCAGTCGTCTCCTTCTGTGCATGGCTCGTTGAAATGACAAGCAGGAATGATATGAATAAAACAAGCGTTTTCATGTTCTTTCTACATTATATAAATATCCGGGCCCGATCACCTGTAATCAGCCTGACCGGACTGCAACAGTAGCGGGTATTTACGTGATCCGGATGCAAAACTTTAAGTTTCACGTTCTTAAAGCCGGGCACAACTTATGAAAAAGCAAATTCAAAATCTTCAAGCCCGTCATTGTGTTTGCCTGTCTGAACTTCATAAGTGTGCAAATAATTACACAGCCCCTCATCGTGATTACTAAAGCAATGATTTCGGTATCTTTCAACGGATTCAGAAAACCCCGGCAACATGAAATTATTTCTGGTTTTGTTTATTTTGTTGATTTCCCTGATATCCTGCAAACGAACGCGCACTTATGATACGATCATACGGGATGGCCTCATTTACGATGGAAATGGCGGAGAGCCCTACCAGGCAGATATTGCCATCGATGCTGATACGATTGCATTTATCGGGGACCTGCGAAATAGCCGATCCAACAATGAAATCGATGCGGAGGGCAAGGCGGTTGCTCCCGGCTTTATCAATATGCTTAGCCATTCAGAAGAGTCGTTAATTCAGGATGGTCGTTCGCAGAGTGATTTAAGACAGGGCGTTACGCTGGAAGTATTTGGTGAAGGCAGTATGGGACCGCTGAATGAGAAAATGAAAAAACAAACAACTAATGGCCAGCGTGATATCAAATATCCTGTTACGTGGAATACATTGGGAGAATATATGAACTGGCTTGAAAAAAAAGGGATCAGTTGTAATATCGCATCATTTGTTGGCACGGGAACCATTCGTCAGTATGTAGTCGGCGAAGGCGATGTAGACCTACCGCCGTCCAGCTGGACAGCATGAAATTATTGATCGGCCAGGCAATGGAAGAAGGCGCCATGGGAATCACCAATGCGCTCATTTATCCGCCGGATTTTTTCGCCAAAACGGAAGAGCTAGTTCCTCTGGCAAAGGAGGCTGCTAAATACGGCGGCATGTATACGAGTCATATTCGCAGCGAAGGCAGTAAATTATTTGAAGCCATCGGAGAATTGATCAGCATTTCGAAACAAACGGGGATACACGTTGAAATATATCACTTAAAGGAAGCAGGCAGGGACAATTGGTGGAAACTGGACAGTCTTATCAGAATAGTGGAAACGGCCAGAAAAGAAGGTGTACCAATCACTGCCAATATGTATACCTATAACAGAAGCGCGACCGGATTGACCGCCTCATTTCCGCCGACATTACAGGATGGTGGCTTTGATAAACTGTGGAAAAAGCTGCAGAATAAAAAGATACGTGAACAGATGAGAAAGGCTATGGATAATAATGCGACAGATTGGGAAAATACTTATTACCAGGCCGGCGGAGCGCAAGGTGTATTATTCATCGGTTTCAAAAAAGATTCACTCAGAAAATATATTGGTAAAACACTGGCAGAAGTGGCTGCCATTCGCGGTCGTTCAGCGGAGGAAACTGCGATGGACCTGATCGTGGAAGACAGTACAAGAATAGAAGTCGTGTATTCATCCATGGATGAAAATAATGTGCGAAAAGAAGTCGCCTTACCCTGGGTAAGTTTCGGTTCCGACGAAGCATCCTCCGCACCCGAAGGTGTATTCCTCCTGTCGGGTGCGCATCCCAGGGCCTATGGAAATTTTGCGCGGGTGATCGGGAAATTTGTACGGGATGATAAAATGCTGAATTTGCAACAGGCCGTTCAACAGTTATCCAAATTGCCGGCAACAAATCTGAAGTTGCAAAAAAGAGGAGAACTGAAACAGGGCAATTATGCTGATATCGTCATCTTCGATCCCAGGACCGTACAGGATCACGCAACATATGAGAAACCGCAGCAATATGCAACGGGCATTTCTGACGTGTTAGTAAACGGCGTACAGGTTATAAAAAACGGCGAACATACGGGGGCAAGTCCCGGTCGGTTTATAAAGGGGCCCGGCTACAAAAAAAGTTGATCATTATCTAATGCGAATCACGTACAACGGTGCTACCGGAGCCTCCGATCAGAAAATCGAGATCTGCTCCCAGGTGTGCCTGTTGAACATGGTCGATATATAATTTTACATAACCCCGGTTAGCCAGGGGAGGTAAAAAATGAAACCGTTTTTTTCTTTCGGCAAACTCTTCTTCCGTTACATTGATATTTAATTTTCTGTTCGGCACATCCAGTGTAATGATGTCGCCTGATTTCTATTAAAGAAAATTTCCCCCCGAGGGCCGCTTCCGGTGATACATGTAAAACGATGGTTCCAAAACCGGTTCCGCTCATTCTTCCATCAGATATGCGCACCATGTCCCGGATTCCCTTTTCCAAGTAATTTAGAAGGAATTCCCATATTGCCCACTTCCGGCATGCCCGGGTAACCCCTGGGGCCTACATTTTTCAAAACGAGAACGCTGTTTTCATCTACTTCCAGATCGGGTGAATCGATCCGTGCTTTAAAATCTTCAATATTTTCGAAAACAACCGCCCTGCCCTCGTGTTGCATCAGGTGAGGACTGGCTGCCGATGGTTTGATCACTGCAGCGGCTTCACATAAATTTCCCGTTAAAATAGCGAGCCCAGTTTCCTTGTTAAATGGTTTTTCTACTGTGGCTATTACCTCCCTATTATAACATTCCGCCTCTGCATAATTATCCGAAATAGATTTTCCGTTTACAGTCACTGCATCTTTATGCAGTAATTTATCCAGTTCTTTTAAAACAGCCGGTAGCCCACCGGCATAAAAAAGATCTTCCATAAAATATTTACCGGATGGTTGCAAATTGGCAATCAGTGGGACGACTGCGGATAACCTGTCAAAATCCTTTAATTCAAGCGGAACTCCGATTCTTCCGGCTATTGCCAGCAGGTGTATTACAAAATTGGTAGAACCACCGATGGCCGCATTTGTGACGATGGCATTTTCAAATGCTTTCCGGGTGAGAATATCTGAGAGCTTCAAATCCTCTTTAACCATTTCTACAATTCTCCATCCCGACAACTGCGCAAGTACTTTTCTTCTCGAGTCGGCCGCCGGTATCGCCGCATTGCCCGGAAGGGATAAGCCAAGCGATTCTACCATACAGGCCATGGAGGATGCAGTTCCCATTACGGCGCAGTGTCCCCTGACTTCTGCACATAGCCGCTTCGATATTCAGAAATTCCTCATCCGAAACTTTTCCTGTCCGTATATCGTCGTGATAACGCCATACATCACTCGTACCGATTTGCTGTCCTTTATAATTACCCGTCAACATGGGACCACCGGAAACAACAATGGAGGGAATATTCACACTACAGGCCCCCATCACCAGTGAGGGTGTGGTCTTGTCACAACCACATAGCAAAACAACGCCGTCGACGGGATTCGCACGAATGGATTCTTCCACATCCATACTGGCCAGGTTCCTGTATAACATGGCCGTTGGCTTGATCAGTGTTTCACCCAGCGACATCACCGGAAATTCTACAGGAAATCCGCCCGCTTCTGAAATGCCCCGTTTGACAGACTCTGCCAGTTCTCTGAAATGCGCATTGCAGGGCGTTAATTCACTCCAGGTATTACAGATCCCTATGACAGGCTTGTTATTGAATTCATATCCCGGGATACCCTGGTTTTTCATCCATGCCCTGTAAATAAATCCATCTTTGCCTTTTCGGCCAAACCATTCCCGGCTCCTTAATTTTTTTTCCTGCATGTTGAATAATAATTACAAAATAATCCGTTGCAGATTTCCATATGCCAATCTGAGCCTGCTGTTCAAAAATATCAAACTTCCTGCATTCGGTCAGGTAGCAATAAAAGAAATGAGAGCTAAAAAATTGTACAGGAAGTGATAAGGCCTGCTGTCCTGTTTTTATCTTATAAGGACTGAGTGGCGTTGTGCGTATTCAGATTTCTGGGAAAGGTTACTCCCTTCAAAATAAGATCAGCATATTCTTTCGTGAATTTCTCTTCACAATGCTTGGTCTTTTCCGCCATTTCTTCTTTTATATTTCTCAGCTCGTGATTATTGGGATATTTCAGGAGATTGAGAACTGATTCCTCGTATTGAATATTTAATTCCAATAATTCCTGGTACGCCAGTTGCGCCTGGATAATACGGTCGGGGTTCATAACAGCAAGTTAATCTATTTTAGAATCCGTCGGTATCCATTATTTGCACAAGGATTTCACCATACCGGGTATCCGTTCACAACTCTTTGATCTGCCGGACCATTTGGTTGGTGAAGCCCCACTCATTGTCATACCAGGCCATGACCTTCACCAGATAACCTCATCAGATGACCGATGACCGATGACGTTTGACGGTTGGCGGATTGCTTTGGGCATTGAGCGTTGGGCGTTGGGCGTTAAGCGTTAAGCGTTACGCTTATTCAGATCCATGCCTGCATAAAAACCCATATCAATATTTTTATACAGTTTGGTCAGGAAAATAATCTGACCGGTATGATAAGAGTAGTGTTCCGTTACATGTATAATGATCCCGATACCTGAATGCGCTGTACCCTGAACCACCCGGCGGCGCAATAAATTTTCCGGACTGGTATCAGTGATAACTGTAACGGCTTCCTGCATCGTATCCTGCCACTTACTTGTCAGTTCCTCTTTTGTAAATCCACCCATGGTTGAAAATTCAAAGTCCCTTTCGCGAATATCCGGAGCCCCACCGAGAGAAGAAATGATCCACTGCCGGATATTTCCACATAGATGAAGTATTATATTTCCTACACTATTGACGTGTTCATTATGACGAAACCAGATGTCTTTCTCATCCAGTTGCTTCATACAGGCTTTGATCTTCGATGTATTTTCATCAATCGATTTAAGTGTCTGTTCAATAAATTCTTTACGAAATATATTTTCCATCTCAGGTAATTATATTCTAAGTTAAAGAACTTCAAAATGCAATGATGATATGTTTATTCCGATCTTAAACTTCTGATCGGATTTACGACAGCTGCACGGATCGTTTGAAAGCTGATAGTGATTAAAGCAATCAGATAGAGGCTGCAGCGCGAAGCCCGGCTTTTAATGTCGTGCGAAACATAAACGCATTTGAGTTTGGGTGGAATGGGACGGATCAGGCCGTCGAATAAAGACAGTGGAGAAGCGAATATGTTGCTTTAAGCCGAAATAATTCCCGCGAATTTATTTAGCCGGAAATAATAGCGGATACGAGAATTCGAAGTTTGAAGAACTAGTGTACCTGGCGTTTAAAACGGTTGGAAAAATTCGTGAAAAAGCTAAACAGATTAAGCAGGGAGTGTTCACGCTGGGAAGATTCGAGATTTTTTGACCGCCGCAGATGTGCCAGTTTCACGTGAACGGCATGAGAACGTTCGCTTAATAATTGACTGACTCTGTTGTTCCCCTGTTTAGTCAGTTCATATTTTTTCAATCCCGACATACCCGGCATATCCGCATTTATAAACAGTCCCCTGTCAGATAAAAAGCTGATACATTCCCTGTAACGCGGCCACTGGTTCCCGAACAGTTTGTAAAATTGATTCGAATCTATTGTCTCATTATTTCGTATGGTAATTAGAATCTCTAATTCCATTTCCTTCAGTTTTTCCATTCAACGGTAGTTTTAATCGGTACAAGATTGAAATTCAATATATTTAGCAGCTTCTAAAAGTAGTTTTGCAATTAACAGTCATTATGATTTCATAATCAATTAATTGAGATCAATGTTTAAAGAGCTTAGTCCAAATAAAAAACCGCTTAGAGGAAGCGGTTTTTCAAAAATAGGATCTTAAAGTTTTACAGCAGGATTTGGATATTCGGTTTCTTCGGATTGGATCGGTTATTTCTTTCGGATTGGATATATCAAAACTAAACAACCCATGTTTCTTTTGAAAGAGCAGGTTCACTCGATTTTTATCGTAGGTTTACGAATTTTTTTACTGTAAATCTATCAGTTGATTATACCTGTATCAATATAAATCAATCATTTACAACGTCTATATGAATGAAAGCTTAAGCGCCCAAAGCCCAACGTCCAACGCTCAACGCTTTTCTATTTAGGCATAATGAAGTTTGCAGAAGCCTTATGGAAACCTGGTTGAAGATTTGTTGAAAATTTATGGTAGAAAGATCGAAGACACGCGCTCGACTTGCCAATAGTATTGCTATGATTATCAACAATTAAAAAAGATTATTGGTAATTTCTCTTTAATGTTAGCGATGTTTAGGCTTTCGGTTGGGGCATTCACCACTGTATCTGGCTCCTGTCGTTTTAGGACAGTAATATTTTTTCTCCGGCACGCCGGTCGTCTTGAAATTTATTCTATTTTACTTACTATTCTTTTGAATTATAAGATTTTAGCAGAGCAAAAAGAGAAAATACCCATCAATGGGTAGCTCATTCACCCCGTTCAGCTATGCAAGAACACCGGCTCGCAGCGATACTTTTTACCGATATCGTCGGATCTACTGCTGTTATGCAGAAAGATGAACTTACAGCCGTGACTATGAACAGGCGATATTTGGCGGTTTTGAAAGAATCGGTTGCAGTACATCATGGTGATATCCTGAACGATTACGGAGATGGCAGCCTCTGCAGTTTTGGGAGTGCTACACAGGCTGTCAGGTGCGCGATAGAAATACAGCAGCAGTTGCAAACTGACCCCAAAGTTCCGCTTCGAATTGGCTTACATATTGGCGAAATATTTTTTGAAGACGGCAAAGTTTTTGGCGACGGTGTCAATGTTGCATCCAGGATACAATCTCTGGGTATTGCAAACTCCGTTCTTTTTTCATCCGAAATAAATAATAAACTTAAAAACCATCCCGAATTTAGGACCGTCCCGATCGGAAGATTTCAGTTTAAAAACGTGGATGAGCCCATGGAAGTTTTTGCTCTCGCCAATGAAGGTTTTATTGTGCCAGATAAAAAGAAAATGGATGGCAAACTGCAGGAGAAGAAAACCGTTGGCAGGAAGTGGACCTTCGCTCTGGCATCGATCATAATCTTAGCAGGTGCCTTTTTTTTATATCGGAACCAGATTCAGGTAGGAGGATTTTCCGAGGGAAAAAAAACCATCGCCGTTTTACCTTTTGAAAACGCCGGGGGCCTGGACACGGAGGCATATATTTCTGATGGGATCACACAGGATATCATCAAGAATCTGTCAAAAATTTCTTCGCTGCAAAAAGTGATCGGATGGTTTTCCGTAAGAAGTTTTAAGAAGACCACGAAGCCACTGAAAGAAATAGCAGATGAACTGGGCGTAGCAGCCATTCTCTCCGGCACCATGCAACGTCATTCAGACAAGATCCATATTATAACGGAACTTATTGAAGTGAATTCCAACAAAAGGCTTTGGGGAGATGACTTTGAATATGATACAAAGGATATTCTGTCCATTCAGTCAAAAGTTGCGGCGGAGATTGTAAAAGCCCTCAAAGCAAATGTAACCCCGGAAGAAAAAGTTAATATTTCCAGGCACAATACCGAAAATGTCGATGCCTATAAATATTATTTAAAGGGGCGGAATTTCTGGAATGCCCGGGGCAGATTGAATTTTGACAGTGCAGAAGCCAATTTTAAACGCGCCATCCAACTGGATCCCAACTATGCGCTGGCCTATGCAGGACTAGCCGATTGTTATACATATAATTTTCAGGGATTGAGCCAACTCGAAGCAATCCCCATCGCCAGAGGGTATGCCAATCAGGCGTTGGTATTGGATAGTAACCTGAGTGAAGGGCTCACTTCGCTCGGGTTCATTGAACACAATTTCGATTATGAGTGGGACAAGTCAAAGAAAACACTGGAACGGGCTATTGAATTGGACCCTAATAATCCGACCGCCCATTTATATTATGGAAATCTTCTTCAATATACCGGGCACACCATGGAAGGGCTAAAAGAAAACGAAAAAGCAGCAGCATTGGATCCCCTGTCATTTGCTGCCAACTGGGTACTTGGAAGAAATTATTATTTTGCCGGTCTGAATGACCAGGCGATTGAAAAGTTTGACAAACTGAGATCTGCGCCTCTGCAGGCGGGTGTCATCGCCTGGTCGCTCGGTCTTGTATATTTCCAAAAAAAAATGATCCCGGAAGCAAGAAAGGAATTCGATCGGGTCTCGGCTACAGATCATAATTCGAATCCCATCGACTATTACGCCATCATGCAGAGTTACGGGTATGCTTTAACAGGAGATCATGTTAAAGCAAAGGAATTGCTGGATAGCACACTAAAAATAAAAGGCGTTTTGTTGTCTCCTTACCGGATTGCTCAGGCGTATATAGCCCTGGGTGACTATGATAAGGCCCTGGATTTTTTAGATAAATCCTATGAAATACGCGACCTGCATTTGTTCTGGATAAAAGTGGATCCTGGCTTTGTTCCGATCAGAAATAAGCCAGGGTTTATCCAATTATTGAAAAAAATGAATTTAGATTAAACCGCCCTACTAAAAACGTCCAGGGATACCTTGAACTTTTGAGACAGTTTTGCAATGAGTTCATCCGTTAACTCCTGCCTGTAATTCAGGATATCAGAAATGCCACTCTGGCTGATCCCCAGCGTTGTTGCGAGGTCGCTTGAATTTATCTTATTCGCTTTCATCAATCCATCCAGGACTTCAATCGGATCGCGCTGGGGCGCTTTGGGAATGACCGAAGAACTGGTAAAATGGTCGGCATCCCATTTTCCGATTAATGAAATCAGGTGTTGTATGGATTCTTTTTCCGAATCGGATTTTTCCTTTATCCATAACAGTTTCTCGAGATAGCTCTCGTACGATTTGTACTGAGCCAGGGACTTAACGGGTTTGTATTGCAAGATTGACAGGTCTTTTGATTCCGGGAGTGGAAAGGTACGACGCATTCTGTTAGTTTGCAATATGCATGCCACCCCGGGGCTAATTTTCTGTAAATTGTAACTATCAAAACGATTCAATGGCAAATTATTGCTTTTTATGAAAGATCTGGAGCCGATATTGAATGTATTATGTAATTATCAGGCCGGGCTTGTTCTCAGCGAAGACGAGATAAGGCTTTTGCGTGACTGGCTGGCAGAATCCGCTGATCATGAAAGATTTTTTGAACAACTGAATAATAAAAACGGAATGCAATTCATTCTGGGATCCACGGAGGGAAATATTCGCGAAAAAATACAAATGCGACTTATTGAAATGGAAGAAGCTGCAGGCACACCATGAAAAATATATTAATTTATTTTTTTTGCTTCGGCATTATTTTCCCGGCCGGGGGACAGACGGTCCAGATGGTACGGGACTCCGAAAACATTCAGGCATTATTGGATGCCATGTCCAAAGCCTGGAATAAACACGATGCCAAAGCTTATTCCAGGGCTTTTCTGGAAGAAGCTGATTTTACCGATCTCACCGGCATGAGTGTTTACGGCAGGGACTCCATCGAGAAGGTTCATGAAAAGTCTTTTGCCACTGTATTTAAAAACAGTTCGCTAAAAATTACCGGTAAAAAAATCAGGTATATAACCAACGATATAATTGCGGTTGATGCGTCGTGGGAAATGACTGGAGCAAAAACACCTGGACGGAAAAGATATACCGCCTGGAAAAGGTCTTGCAAACCTCCTAATGACCCGCAATGGCGAGCAGTGGCTGATCCTGATAATGCATAATATGAATCTCCCGGGTTCGTAGTTCTTCGAATATTGTTTCCCGCTGGCATGAATTTTTCATGGTTTTTTTTAAATCATTTCATCATTAAAATTCAGTGTTATGGAACGCAGAGGAACAGACAATAATGGAATCGGATCCGCTTCGAACGCTCAAAAAGGTGACCAGGCTTCAAAGGGAGGACCCGGAGCCGGATTGGGAAAAGCAGATAATGATCACAGAATTTCAAAGCCATATGGCTCTGATCTGCAAACACAGATCGCCGCAAAAGGCAGCAAAAAGAAGAAAAAGAATTCTTAAATATTGCGTGTAATACAGGCGGTTATTGACTGATTACTTACAGAATATGGCGGGTTGTTTCTGCAAATCCAACAGATTCAACATGAATATCATATTGACCCGGAGGTAAATTATTCAAAACAAATTCTCCGTCATCGTCCTTACATGTCTTAACTTATGTATTCGGACAGGTTATTTAACATCCTTTCACTATAACGTAAAGATTGGTTCGCAATTAGATTTATCTAAATACAGAATTGCTTCAGAATCTTCAGAATTCAGGCTTAGGGTTATCAATTAAACTAATTATTATGGAAATAATTACATAACACTATCTTGGATGATCATTTAATTTTAAGTGCAAAAAAGGATTAAAACTTCTGAATTATCAATAAAAGTTTTTCAATTAATTCTTATTTCCACACTGATCAGGTGCATCATCGCATCATCGTCAGAATTGGGGAATGTCGAAGCATATTATTGGACATACGCACAACATCTGCAATGGAACTATTTTGATCACCCTCCGATAGTCGGATGGGTGATCAGATTGACAACAGCAAACCTGTATCTCCATAACGAGTTTTTTATACGGGCAGGTGCTATTATTTCCTCTGCTGTTTCCACCTGGCTGATCTTCATGATCGGATCCAAAATCAATAACGAGCGAACAGGCTGGTTCGCCGCTCTGCTTTACACTTCATCTTTATATGCCAGCCTGGGGGCCGGTGCCTATATATTACCTGACAGTCCCCAATTGGTTTTTTGGCTCCTGAGCATATATCTGCTTGTTAAAATCCTGCATTCACAGCAACACCAGTCAAACGTCATTTTGCTCTGGTGCTATTGGGGTATTGCAACCGGTTTGTGTATTATGTGTAAAGTTCACGGAATATTTCTGTGGCTTGGTTTGATATTGTATTGCTTATTGTTTGACCGTTCCTGGTTTAAGTGCCGGGGTATTTACTTATCGGCCTTTATTACTATGATCATGGTCTCACCGATCATTATCTGGAACCTGCAAAATCATTTTGCCAGTTATGAATTTCATAGCCATCGGGTAAGCCTGTCCGGTGCCACGATCCATTTTGAAAGATTTATAAAACAACTGCTAAAATTGATTCTGATAACAAATCCGGTAAATTTCTTCCTCATCTGCATGTGTTTTGTATCAATCCGGAAGATATTATTTTTAAAGAGAGATATTCAAATCATTTTGTGCTGCAGTTTACCCCTAATATTTATACTGTTATTTAGTCTCATTATTCAGAGAAACTTATCCTCATTGGTCGGGCCCGGCATGGAGCACTCTTCTGCTGATTCCGTCCATCCGGCTGACTTCTGATCCCGGAAATAAAATCGGTCTCGTTCCAAATAATATCAAATGGGCTTTGGCATTTCTCCTGGTTGTAGGTTTTTCTGAAATCTTAATTACAAATTTATATCCGGGAACTTCCTCGAAACAAAAAGAAGGATTGAATTTAGGCAAAGGAGATCTTTCGCTGGACATGTTCGGATGGAAGTATGCAGGTGGAAAATTCGACTCCCTGTATAAGCAGGACATCATACATAAACGCATGCCTCCGGATGCACCCATTATCGTTTCTAAATGGTTTCCGGCGGCACATATTGACTTTTACATTGCCAGTCTGACAAAGCAACAAACCATTGGGTTGGGAGGTGTCTCCGACCTGCACCAATATTATTGGACAAATAAATATAAGCATCCATTGAAATCCGGTGACAGTGCTTATTATATTGTTCCTTCCAATTTATTTGATTACAAGGTCCTCGATAAGATAAATAATTGTTTCACTTCATATGAAATGCCAATGGTCGTTGAGTGTATTAGAAACGGGTTGATTTGTAAACATGTATATGTTTTCAGGTTAAGAGGATATAAACCCGGCAGTTACAAAATGGATTCGCTTTCAGATTACCAGAATGATTATTGATCAACGGGGCCGGCAGGAATATCGGGGTTTTCACGTCTTTCTTTTTTAAAATCGAGCTTTCCGAATTTCCAGGTAAAATTGATGCCCACCGAACGAAAGGGGATTTTTCTTGTACTGTTAACGGTAAAGTCCGGGCCGTATAAAATGGTCGGTTGCACCAGGTATTCACTAAATATATTTGTGCCGGTCAGCGCGATGCTGCCCTTTTTCTTCCATAGCTGTTTGCGAAAAGCCAGGGTATACGATGAAAATGAAGGGTATTTCCCCTGGATTTCGTTCCTGGGAGAATTGAAATTTGCGAAGAACTCTCCGGCCAGTGTAGTTGAAAAATTATAACTCAGGTTCATGTTGATCCGGTAATTAAAACTTTCCACTTTCAGATTGGAATCGAGGGCATTGATCCCCTGTCTGTAAAAAAGAAAAATATTTGTTCTCACGCTGAACTTTGGGGTCAGATGCAAATCCGAAAATAAATTCATTCCAAGATTTTTTTCCACTCCGATATTTTGCCGGTGGTCACAGAGACATTTTTATACACCGTGTCTCCTACCGGAAGACTTGAATAATAAACGACATAGGGCTGTATATCACCCTGATTTACCCGATAAAAAGCGCTTATCATGAATGATCCGCCTGATTTAAGGTCATCAGTCCATCCAAGTTCAATACGATGCCCTATCTCCGGTTGCAGATAGGGATTCCCGGTTGTGATATTAAAGGGATCAGTTGTGTTAATGAACGGATTCAAATCACGGTAATCAGGTCTCTCGATTCTTTTCGAATAACTTAGTTTCAGGCTATATTTTTCATTTAATTTCCGGCTAAGAAACAGAGAGGGAACAAATGTATTGTAACCAGGCTCCGAAATCTGTTGGGCAATATCGGAGAAGAAAGGATTCAGGGCAGTACGTTCATATCGTAAACCGACTTTCGTTTCAAACCAGTCTGAAACAGGAAAACCGAACTCCGTATAGAGTGCATATACCTGTTGCTGGTATCGTAAATAATTGGACAGCGTTGAATCGTAGACATACAACCCGGATGCGGGCTGCAGGCTAAGAACGTTTGAAGTACTATGGATATCGGTCAAGACAATTTTTCCGCCCACTCCCCAGATTATTTTCTTTCCAATTGGCTGCGTATAATCCAGTACGAATTCCGTTTCCGTTTCCGTACCCGGATTATTATTGTTTGTGCCATAGTACAGGTAATTCTCCGGCAGATATGTCTGGGTATTTGCTGAATTGTAGTTGTTATGATTTGAAGAAGTGTGAATGCCTATATCGAGTTCCTGGTCTTCTTTCTCAAATTTTCTCTTGTAATCCAGACTCATATTAATGGTATGCAGGCGAATATCACTTTGTGTTTCACTTAAACTGAGAATCTGGCTGACCTGATTACCGTTGTAGTCAAGGGTCGTCTGGCTTTGATTCTGTGACCCTTTATTGGCAGAGCCAAAATAATTACTGTTTAATGAAAATGTAAGACTGTTTTTCTTCGATAAAGTGTAATCCACGGCAAAACCTGTTTCCACCCCATATCGTTTAAAATTGCTGCTGCCATCCTGATCAAGGATAACCTGCGTTTTAGAAATTGTATCCTGCGATATACGTTGGGAAGTCAATGGGGTAATAGCGGGCAAACGCGCGTTGGCATCTACGAATACATTAATCCCTAATTTGCCATTCCGGACACTCAGATTAAATGCTCCGTTTTCGTTTCGACTGGCGGCTGTGATGGATACGCTCCCGTTAACACCCCTGACCAGACTGTGTTTTAATATGATATTGATAATGCCGCCCAAACCTTCCGCATCGTACCTGGCGCCAGGGTTGGTAATTACTTCAATACTTTTTATCTGGCTGGCCGGAATAGATTGTAATACATCGGTGATATTGCTTCCGAAAGCGGTGGAAGGTTTCCCGTCAATCAAAAATCGAATACTGGAACTTCCCGCCAGTTCAACATTTCCATCTACATCTACGGATATCTGTGGAATTTTTTTTAATATATCGGTTACTACCCCACCCTGTGATGTCAGGTCCTTCTCCGCGTTAAAAACCATTTTGTCAATGCGATTCTCAATCAGTTTTTGACCACCGATAATTGTCACACCCTGTAAATCGGATATCTTTTGTTTCAACCGGATCTTACCTATGTCGTGGGATTTGCTTTTGTCCAATAATGGGAGGGATACCTGAAATGGAAGGAAACCAATAGCCTCTATCAGGATAAAAACATTTCCCGTTTTTACAATTTGAATCTTAAATAATCCCTTCGCATTACTGACGGAACCCGTTATCGTTTTATGCGTTTCATTATCCAGCAGACTGATGGTTGCATATTCGACCGGTTGTTCTGTGACCGAATCGACTATGAGGCCGGATATATTCCCTTTTTGCGAATAAGTTTGCAGACTCACAAATAAAAAGCAGGGAATCAAAAAATTTCCAATTGATTTCCTGTTCAATGATAAAATCTTTGTATCCATTAAAACACCCGAGTATTTACCGGTTATCAGTTCCGTCAAAGGTGCATTTCAATTCTGTAGGAAGTCTGTGGTTTTAATAAGAATCAAATGAAATAAAGATTATACTGAGGCAGAGTTTAAACGAACGGAAAATATATGATCGCCTTTCAAAAACCGGTAAGATATATTCATGCCCGAAACATCCGCGATTTGCTTAACGATTGAAAGTCCAAGGCCATGATGATCCGTCGTTTGGCCCGCTTTGGAGAATCTTTTAAATAATTTCTCCTGATCCAGCGGACCGTCGGCTGCCGTGTTGGAAATTTCAAAAACACCAGTGATAGTTTAATATGGATGTGGCCGGCGTTCGGGCGTGTGCCTGGCCGCATTACTGAAAAGATTACTTATCATCATTTCAGCCAGTTGTTCGTTCATGGATACCGTTGCGGACTCGAGAGAAGATGAAATGTTCAGGTTCCTGCCCTGCCACAACTCCTGCCAATCGGACATTTTTTCCTGAACCAGTGATTTGACATCAAATGAATTAATACTCGAAAACTGTTTGTTTTCGATCTTGTTGAGTAAAAGTAAAGACTGATTCAGCCTGGACATTTTCTGGATCGCTGACTGGGCAGCCTGTAATGAATTACTTTGGGCTTCGGACAGCTTTTCGTCCTGCATCATTACATCCAATGTTGACCGTACAATGGCCAGCGGTGTTTGCAGCTCATGGGATGCGTTTTCAGTAAATTCCTTTAATAAAAAATATTCCTTGTCTGCATCCCGGATAAACTGACTGATAGTCGAATTCAGAAAATTAAATTCTGTTATCGAACTGTTCTCAAAATGGGGTATTGTTTTTTCACCCAGCCTGAATTTTTCCACGCCTGAAAGCGTATTGATAAAATGGCTTCCACAATCGCCTGAGCTGCCATCGGTTGATCAGCAGGCTGACCAGTAAAATGGCTATAATCGTTAACAGAGATATGATAATAATAGAGCGGTTCAGATTTTCAGTTCCCTCCAGCGACTTGGAAACTTTAAACAATAACCACTGATTATTTACCGGCAATGTAAAACTGATTTGCCTGAAATTCTCCTTTTCTCCGGGATTCGGAGACTCGATGGTGCTGAATTTTCTAATATTTATTCCGGACGTCTGAAATAGCGAAAGATATATTCTGATCCTTCACCGTGATGGGTTCCGGCGGGTGATTATATTTCTGTACATAAGTTTCAATTTCCCGCTGCTCTATCTTTAAATCTTCGTCCATCTGTGCTATGGAAACATACCAGAGCAGGAAATAAAATGCCAGGCTGGCCAGTATGAAAATGATAACCGTAGCCAGCAGATTGATACGGAAATAACGCGTGAAACAGATTCATGTTCTGGTAAATTTGTATCCCATTCCATAGACCGATTTTACATAGTCCCTGGATCCCGCCTGTATTAATTTTTTGCGCAGATTTTTTATATGAGTATATATGAAATCGTAACTATCGGCCATATCCATATTATCGCCCCATAAATGTTCCGCGATCGCCGATTTGTTGATTACTTTATTTTTATTAGTGATAAAATATAACAGCAGATCATATTCCTTTCTTGTCAGATCTACGATCCTGTCATTCACTTTCACGGTCTTGAAAAATACATCCAACTCAAGTTCTTCAAATTTCAGGTTATTATTTCCATCAAAAGACTTTCTTCTGATGATCGCTGCAACACGGGCAGCCAGTTCCGACAGATGAAAGGGTTTGCTTAAATAATCATCCGCACCGGAATTAAGGCCATTCAGCCTGTCGTCCAGTGAATTCCTGGCAGAAATGATCAGTACGCCTTCTGCCTTTTTACCTGCCTTCAGTTCCTTTAATATATCCAGTCCGCTCCCACCGGGCAGATTGATATCCAGAATGATACAGGCATAATCATATTCACCCACCTTGGTCATCGCTGAATGATAATCGGCTGCAATTTCGCAAACGTATTGCTCCGAATTGAGATAGGTGAAAATGCTGGCGGAAAGCGCCTTTTCATCTTCTATGATTAAAACCTTCATAATGGATTTCCGGTTTTATGATTTACAAATCAAAGATGCCGCTGAAATTTGTAGGAATTCTGTAGTTGGGATCAGAAATACATCAACTACAGATTTGCTCCAGAATTTTTTGTTTCTTTTGTATACTGATGCTCAAAACGCACCACATGAAGTTATTATTAAATTTTTTGGCCCTGCTTTCTTTTGTTTCAGGCAAATGTCAGCAACATGGGCTCGATTATTATTTCTCGCATGCCAAAACCAACAGCCCTTTGCTTGACTGATTACAGGAATCAAATGCAGTCGGCCCAGGTAGACAGCCAGATGATCAGAGCCTCACAGAAAATACAGGTAAACGGAGTAAGTGCAAATTATTATGCACCTGTAATCTCCGGATACGGTTACGATAATATTATCACGAATGGCGCCCAGGTTTCGGCCTTCGTTCAGGCGAATAAAAATATTATCTCTTCGGCTAACCTGGCTTCACAATATGAAACCATCCGTCTGCTGAAAGAATCGATCGGCAACACGGCCCAGGTCGCAGAAAAAGATCTTCGCAAAACCATCACAACCCAGTATATCACGGTATATGGCGATTTTCAGACCTGGACATTCAGTCGTGAAATCCTGAATCTTTATCAAAGTGAAGAAAGTATTCTAAAACGGTTAACGCAGGCCGGCGTATATAAACAAACCGATTACCTGACATTTTATGTTTCATATCAGCAGCAATCGTTGCTCGTTCGTCAATCAGAAATTCAGTTCCGTAATGACTGTGCGACATTAAACTATATGTCTGGGATTGTGGATACCAGTCTGGTAGAATTGGAGGCGCCTGATTTAAACATTGGAATGATGCCCGATATTTTTAATTCTCCTTTTTACCGGCAATACACACTGGACAGTCTAAACCTTGTCAATCAGCAGAAGACTGTTTTTTATACATATAAACCGAAAATCAACTTATATGCAGATGCCGGTTATAATTCCTCGTTACAGTATGAACCCTATAAGAATTTCGGACTTAGTGCAGGGTTAAATTTTTCGGTGCCTATATACGACGGCAAGCAACGGAAAATGAAATATCAGAAAATAAATATCGCTGAAGACACCCGTCAGCATTACAAGGATTATTTTCTGCGCCAGTATAACCAGCAAATCGCCCAACTCAACCAACAACTCAGGTCCACCGAATCATTGATAAACGATATCAATGGACAGATCAAATATTCCAGCACACTCATCGACGTGAATAAAAAACTTCTGGAATCAGGAGAAGTCCGGATAACAGATCTGATCCTGACCATCAATACATTTTTAAATGCGCGTAATCTTCTGAACCAGAACTACGTCAACCGTATGCAAATCATTAATCAAATCAATTACTGGCAAGCCTTATGAAAAAATATTTATTCTTCATAGTCATTTATGCCCTGTCAACAGGTTGCCACCCGGCTGAAAAAACAGCACCGGAAGAAGCGGCTGTTCCGGTCACTCCGGTTACGGTTGACTCTGCGAGGTATGGACCGATATCTGATTCACTTGAGCTCAATGCGAGTTCCACTTATCTTCAAAACAGTTACGTAAAATCCATTGCTGCCGGATATATCAAATCAGTTCAGGTAAAACCCGGTGACTTTGTAAACAACGAACAAAAACTTTTTACTCTGGAAACAAAAGAGTCGGCTGCCATTGGTCAAACGATCAGCAGCCTCGATTCATCATTCAAATTTTCAGGTTTGATCACGATTCAGGCAAAGGGTCATGGATATATTACACAACTCAACCATGAACCCGGTGATTATGTGCAGGATGGGGAACAGCTTGCGGTGATCAGTGATCAGAATAGTTTTGTTTTCATACTGAACATGCCTTACGAAGTATCGCAACATTGTCCTGGCGAATAAAACAGTTTTTCTCAGCCTGCCAGATGGTACACGATTAACCGGGACCATTGGAACCATATTTCCGAATGTGGATTCACTAACGCAAACACAAGGAGTTACCATTCGGGTCAATCCGGACCATCCGATACCGCAAAACCTGATCGCTAAAGTGCATATCCTGCGCAATTCAAAAAAACAAACACAGACTGTTGCCCGGGCTGCTGTACTATCAAACGATGCGCAAACCAGTTTCTGGGTGATGAAACTGATCGATTCCACCACCGCTGTCAAAGTTCCGGTAGAAAAAGGAATGGAATTTCCCGACCATATTGAAATCCTGCAACCCCTGTTTAACAGATCGGACCGTATCCTGATTTCAGGCAACTATGGTCTTCCGGATACGGCAAAAGTCAGTATCGTGAAATAATCATACATGAAAAATTATTTCGTCTCATATAAAAATCCGGTCACGGCCTGTTTATTCATCATCCTGATGGGCGGGATTTTCGTATTCAGCCAGTTTAAGACATCCCTGTTTCCGGAAATTACTTTCCCTAAAATAAAAATCATTGCAGATGCCGGTCTCCAGCCCGTGGATAAAATGATGGTGACCGTTACAAAGCCACTTGAAAACGCGATCAAACAAGTGCCTGACCTGTTAACCATCAGAAGCACGACCAGCCGTGGTACTTGTGAGATATCTGCGTTTATGGACTGGAATACGAATATTGACCTGGCACAACAGAGAATAGAATCGAAAATAACGGAAATCAATAATTCCCTGCCTCCGGGCGTACAGGTAACCGTGGAGAAAATGAATCCATCCATTTTGCAGGTAATTGGATATTCGCTCGAATCGAATTCTCAAAAGAATCCGATTGATATGAAAATGCTGGCTTTGTTTACCGTCAAACCTTTTTTATCACAGGTGACCGGCGTGTCTGAGGTAAGGATATCCGGCGGCAAAACGAAGGAATACTGGATCCGTTTAAATGTTTCCAAAATGGGAACGCTCGGCATCACACCGGAGGTTGTGACGACCGCATTAAGTCAGACAAATTTTATAAAATCGAATGGTTATCTGTCGGATTATCATATGCTTTATTTATCGGTCACGGATGCGACGGTGCATTCCCTTGATCAATTGCAATCGGTGGTGATCAGCAACAACGGCAAACGAATCATTCAATTGAAGGACTTTGCAGAAGTTTCTGTTAAGGAAGGCATTGAATATACCAAGATCAATGCCAATGGACGTGAAAGCATACTGGTTGCAATCATCAAGCAACCCAATGCTAATCTCATTGATTTGTCTGACCAGATGGCGGTCAAGGTAGCTGAACTTCAAAAAATTCTTCCGTCAGGGATAGTTTTGAAACCGTATTATGTGCAGGCTGATTTTGTACATGAAGCTGTGAAGAGTGTTACAGAAAGCGTATGGATCGGACTGCTGCTGGCCATTTTTGTTTCTATTGTGTTTCTTCGGTCCATTAAGGCCAGTGCAACGATTTTATTTACGATTCCGATTACGATTTGTCTTACGCTCATCTGTTTGTTCAATATCGGGTATACGTTGAACATCATGACGCTGGGTGCCATTGCCGCTTCAATCGGTCTCATCATCGATGATGCCATAGTGGTCGTTGAGCAAATACAAAGAACGCATGAAGAATACCCCGATGAACCTTCAGGCACTTTGATCCATAAAGCTATCCGTTATCTGTTTCCTGCCATGGTCGGATCCTCCATCAGTACGATTGTGATCTTCATTCCTTTTGAATGGATGAGTGGAGTCGCGGGTAGTTATTTTAAAGTACTAACCAATACGATGATCATTACATTGGTTTGTTCCTTTTTCGTTACATGGATCGGGTTACCGGTTATCTATCTACTCTTGTCCCGAAAAAGAAAGACAAAAGGGAAAATGCCCGCACCAACCCATGTCAGAACACAAAAATGGATCGGGGTGCTGATACACAAACCATTGGTGGCTATCTTACTGATTGCGGGTATGATTTTGACGATTGTGATTATACTGCCCAAATTACAAACAGGATTCCTGCCGGAAATGGATGAGGGAAGTATTGTATTGGATTACGCTTCGCCGCCGGGGACTTCACTCGACGAAACGGACAGGATGCTCCGGCAGGCAGAGAAGCTTATCGTTCAGGTGCCGGAGGTATCCGGATATTCACGAAGAACCGGAACGCAACTTGGTTTTTTTATTACAGAACCGAACACTGGTGATTACCTGATTCAGCTTAAAAAAGACCGCAAACGCACAACGGATGAAGTGATTGCCGATATCAGGAAACAAATCGAATCCACACAGCCGGCTCTCCGTATAGATTTTGGCCAGGTGATCGGCGATATGCTGGGTGACCTGATGACTTCTGTACAGCCAATTGCCATAAAAATATTTGGCAATGATGCCGGTACACTAAACGGCCTCTCTTCACAGGTTGCAGAAATAATCAATAAGGTACCGGGAACAGCCGACGTTTTTAACGGCGTTGTGATTGCAGGGCCTTCTGTAAATGTTATACCCAAATTTGATAAATTATCACAATATGGTATCAGTCCTGCTTCCCTTCAATACCAGATTCAGACCAACCAGGAGGGCAATGTAGTCGGGACGATCTTTGAGAAAGAGCAAACACCCACTATCCGAATCATTGATTCCGGTTATAGAAATCATTCTGTTGATCAACTGAACAGGTTGCAGATTTTTTTACCGTCGGGCAAATTAAAAGCCATCGGCGAGCTGGCGACCATCCAGGTAAATGAAGGGGATGCAGAAATAAAAAGAGAAAACCTGCAGGCCATGGGTGAAGTTACCGCAAGACTTGAAAACCGTGATCTGGGCAGTACGATGACTGAAATAAAACAAAAAGTTGCTGCCGGTATTTCCCTGCCACAGGGATACCATATCGAATATGGCGGAGCATATGCCGACCAGCAACAATCATTCAAAGAATTACTGTTTATCTTGCTTGCATCCAGTTTACTCGTATTCGCTGTTATTCTTTTTCTATTTAAAGACTTCAGGGTTGCCCTGCTAATCATTCTACTCGCAGTGCTGGGTATTTCCGGAAGTTACCTGGCTTTATATTTAACCAATACACCTTTAAATGTCGGGAGCTATACCGGTCTGATCATGATCGTCGGCATCATTGGGGAAAATGCGATTTTTACTTTTCTGCAATTCCGGGATTCATTGAAAGAGAGATCGGTGGATGACTCCGTTGTATTTGCCATTTCCACGCGACTGAGGCCCAAATTAATGACAGCCATCGGTGCGATCATTGCATTGATGCCATTGGCGCTTGGTATCGGAAAAGGCGCACAATTACATCAGCCACTTGCCATTGCTGTGATCGGCGGATTCGTTTTTGCCCTGCCGATTCTTTTGATCATTTTACCGGCCATGCTGCGTATTTTATTTAGACATCATTCTGTGGAAACTACAGAATTACCACAGATTTAGCATTTACTTTTACTAAAATGAATACCATGAAACATATGAGCAGGCTCATTGTGACAATCATTTTCTTTAGCTTATTCAGCCATAGGATTTGCTCAAAATTCAAGTGGATACAAATTCTCCAAAACCTTTAAAATCGCCAGTGGTGGCGGATGGGATTATATCGCTGTTAATGACCACAAGTTATATGTCTCTCATGCCACCCAGGTGAATATTCTGGATGCCTCCAACGGCGATTCACTGGGATTTATTCCCGGCACAACGGGCGTGCATGGTATTGCTTTCATTCCCGGCCTCGCCAAGGGATATGTCAGTTGCGGCAGATTGAATTCTATCACTGTATTTGATTTGAAAACCAATGCGGTGTTAAAACAAATACCGGTTGGTCAGAATCCGGATGCGATCATGTATGAACCTTTTTCCAAAAAGATCATCACCTGTAACGGACGCAGCAATAACCTGAGTATTGTGGATCCGCAAACAGATACGGTAGTTGCTACTATTGCCCTTTCCGGAAAACCTGAAACGGCTGTCAGCGATGAGACTGGTAAAATTTATGTAAATATCGAAGATAAGAATTCAATCAGCGCAGTAGATATTACTGCAGGCAAGGTGCTGGATACATGGAACCTTGCTCCGGCAGAAGGTCCAACCGGTCTCGCCATCGATTTGAAAACAAAGAGGTTATTTGCCGGTTGTGATAAACAGTTACTTGTAGTAGACTATACCAACGGTGATGTTATAAACCGTCTGCCGATCGGTGACGGATGCGACGGCGTAGCGTTCGACGAAACATATAAATATGTATTTGCTTCCTGCGGAACCGGCATCCTGTCAATCGCGGAAGAAGATGCCCGGGGACGATGCAAAATCATTGACAATATTAAAACTAAAAAATCGGCCAGAACGATCACCAACGATCCATCAACGCATGAAGTGTTTCTGCCGGCAGCTGAATTCGGGAAAGAAATTCCGGGTCAAAGGCCGCCTGTGATCCCCGGTACATTTCAGGTTCTGGTTTTTTCAAAATAAACAACCGCCAGGCGGTATACATTCGAATGGAAAAAGTCCTGAGCAGAGTTAAAATCTTCGTAACGGAACTATTTTCCCAGCGAAACCTGCCATTTTTAAAATATCACAATTTCCAGCACACTGAATCTGTCGTTGATCGTGCTGAACGAAATCGCGATTCATTATGCGATCAATGATTCCGAAAAATTTTGCCTGATAACCGCCGCCTGGTTTCATGATACCGGACATTTGTTTAATGAGTTGGCCGAACATGAACAAACAGGCGTTGATCTGATGACTTCTTTTCTAAAATCGTTTTTTATTGAAGAAGATATAATCGGGAAAATCTCTGATTGTATCATGGCGACCCGGATACCGTCGGATCCAAAAACGATGATTGAGAAAATTCTATGCGATGCAGACACCTATCATTTCGGAACAAAAGAATTTCGTATAACCGATCCGATAGTTTATGAAGAAATGGAGGCGAGGCTACATGTTCAGATAGAAAATAAAATATACAAGTCGATACATCTTCTTGAATCGCACCGGTTTTTTACTGATTATTGTCAGGACTTATTAAATAAAGGGAAAGCGGAAAATATAGCGTTCCTGAAACATGCTTTGATCATATCATTGATCATATCTTTATTGACCTGTTATTAATTTTGTATAAATTATTAGTCATGAAATACCAAAGAACTGTAATTCCGATACTCTCTTCCATTATTTTATTTTCCTGCGTCAGCAACAAAAAATTCGAGCGTGCACAAAGTCAGGCCCGGTCCACGCGTGATTCCCTGATGGGAGTCAATTCAAATTTGATGGCGGACCTGAATACCTGTAAGGATTCGACCAATGCAAAAGACAAACGGATCGCTTATCTGCAGGATCAGAATGCCATTTTGAAACAAAATAATAACCAGGCCATCATGCAATTGCAGAATCTTTCAGTGATTACCAGCACCCAGGCCGAAAGTATAAAAAAGTCTCTCGATAATATTGGCGCAAAGGACACGTACATCATGGATCTTCAAAGAGAAATGCAGAGAAAGGACTCATTGAATATGGCGCTGGTAATGAATCTGAAAGGGGCCATCGGTAATATGGCGGATGAGGATATCAATATCAAGGTGGATAAAGGGGTTGTATTCATCGATATTTCAGACAAACTATTATTTAAAAGCGGGAGTTATGATATTACTCCCAAGGGCTAAGGAAGTACTCGGTAAAGTGGCAACGGTTCTGAAAAATCAACCTGATCTGGAATTTATGGTGGAAGGACACACCGATAATATTCCGTATAAAAGACCACCCCTGATCGACAATTGGGATCTTAGTGTGAAACGCGCTACGGCAGTGGTTCGTATACTGCAGAATGAGTATGGACTTCCGCCTTATCATATTACGGCTGCCGGACGCAGCGAATACCAGCCCGTCACTACAAATGATACAAATGAAGGACGCGCTATGAACCGCCGCACCCGTATTGTCATCTTACCACAGCTCGATCAATTTTTTAAATTACTGGAAACAAAATAAGGCGAATAAAAGAATAAAAATTGCGTGATTATCATGCCTTCTGTTTTTTTTCCAGAAGCTCTTTTCTCCTGGTCCACCGGGCGATTGGTTGAGGAAGATAATAGGATTTACCTTTTTTATCTGCCAATCCCATAGAGCGAATCAGGGATTTGCTGATGGATGCAATTTTAGCAGAAGGCTTCACTTTTGCGGCTTTGAATTTTTCTTCAAATGTCCGGATCGCCTTATTGATCCATAATAATTCTTCTTTGGGCATTTTAAGCTGACGATAGAGGATCATCAGGCGGTCGTATACTTTTTCATTCAGAGGATAAATGGCAGCTATTTTCTTATATTCTTTTACAGCTTCTTCCTTATCCTGTTTTTCGATTTCACCGGCTTCGTCAAGCCATGGAATAAGTTTTAATGGCTCATCTTTTTTAATATTTTTAACGATGGCCATCGGGAGATCAATGGTTTCTTTTTTTCATCTCTGCCTGAAATATCTCCGGCAAGTGTCATATTACTGTAGTCGTTAAAGGAATAACCGGCAGTTGAAACTGTTTTTGTAATCTGATCGATGCTTTGGGTTTGCAGTTCCATCCTGCGGGCACCTGCTGAATCTCTTAATTCAATTTCGGTAATCAGCGCCCTGGGTTGGGTCAGGGCCTGCAGTAACGGATGCGTTGCCATATTGCTGCTCATCATTTTTATGAAATTACCCCCTACCGCGCCCATGATATAATCCCCCTGCGTATTGAAATCTACACTGGATAACCAAACTGATCCCTTATGCCCTTTACGATCTGTTACTGTATATTCTTCGGTGGTGTAATTACCCACCTGCTTCTTATTTCCTGTTTTCACCGATTGAAAATTTTTACCATCCGTTCTCTTTCGCATATTCGCAATAACGCTATCCATTCTGATCCATTTGGTTAGTCCGGCAAGATCTGATACCAGTTTCCGAATACTGATCACAGTAATACTTTTACTGTGTTCATCAAAGATGATGCTGTTTCCTTCCCGGGTAAGTACGATGAATAAGTTTCCCTTGCTATCGGCATTTCTGCTGGTCTCAGCTCCTGCATACTCGCCGGATTTAGTATAAAAAAAATGCATGATCGAGCTATCCGGAATTTTTTTTGCATGACGGACCGTTTGAGTGACTGTATAATCAAACTGAAAACTATCAGGAAGCTTGTATCCAGACGAAGTCTGGGCCAGCGATGGAAATACCCCCAGCAAGCTAACCCATAAGGACAGAAGAAAGAGCCGATTCATTTTCATATCATTCAATTTACAAGGAAAGGTGTGCAAACTCCATACCTGTTGAGATGATACAAAGCTCGTACCATATAGGGACTTTATAAAGACACTTATAGAATTATTGTTTTTTTGCCTTTTCGTTTAACAAATCCTCTAATTTTTTCAGTTTCACTGCCCAGAACTGATCAAAGTAGTCAATCCACTGTTGCAATTGTTTAAATCCGCTTTGTTTCAGCATACAATGCCTTTCCCGGCCAATGTCTTCTATCGTAATAAAGCCGGCTGTATAAAGAATTTTAATGTGCTTTGAAACAGCCGGTCGGGTCATATCGAAATTTTCCGCCAATGCATTAATCGTCAGACTTTCTTTTGAAAGAAGCCTCAGCATTTGTCTTCTGTTCGGATCGCCCACTGCCTGAAAAGGATCAATTGCCTGTTGTTTCATTTTGCGGTTTTATGTTGAATAAATTGCCCATTTTTACTCTTACGTTTTCGTCCCATCCTTTGTTCATTGCCTGGAAAAGCATTGTGTTTTTCAAATCATCCAAACCGCTATGTTCCAGTATTAGTTCGGTGCCATTATTTTTGGGTATCAATATCCAGGTCACAAGGGAGTCCAGGTTTATTTTTCCTTCACCATCCCCGCTTTTCCAGGAATAAACAAGTTTTTTTACCGGACTGATTTCCAGGATCTCACAATATACATTGCCATCGAATTCAAGATCCGGATGCGGATTTGCCTTAAACATGAATTTGCGTCCCAGCACCAGCTCAAAATCATTTTTCATCAGCCATTGGGCCATTAATTCAGAAGTTGTCAGATATTTCCAAACGGTTTCGGGTGATTGTTCAAAGAACCAATTGTATTTAATCATTTTTTTCATACTATTCAATTGTTAATTATTGTCTTTCTAAAGCTGAATGCTCTTTGTGGTCAGGTTCTCCCTTTCCTTCTTCAATCAATTTAAACAAACTCACTTTGACATAGTGATTCCATCCCTTTGTACAGTCCTCAAAACATTCGATTCCGGCATGCAAGCCAATATGTGTCATACTGATCCTTGTGGAACCGTTCACAGATGACAACTCCCATAGAATTTTTGTCCCCTTCCATTCTTTTTTGTCGTTCATCCAGTGCAGATTACAGTCAAGCACATACCAGACCAGTTTTTGCGCAGGAATGAGTTCAATGATTCTAAACTTCGAAAGTGTTTCTCCAAATCGAACAGTAAATTCATCGTTCAGATTGACCGTACTGCCTGTTGTGTTTTCGGTCCACCAGGCTGACACGCGGCATATTGCTTCAAATGCTTTTTGAACCGAACCATGTACTTCAATATCTGCATGATAATCAGTGTCGATAATCTGTTTTCATTTTTTTCAATTTTAAATGTTTAAATTAAGTAACTAATTAGGTTACCCAAATATATAAGTAACTTTTAAGTTACCCAAATATTTTTAATATTTTATTTCCGGCGCTCTGCGATGTTTTATAATGGGCCGGTTAAAATATCCATAATGATTATTAGCTTTGTTGTCAACTATGAACAGGAAAACAATACTCATTACCGGCGCCACAGAAGGTATTGGGAAACTGGCGGCAACTGACCTGGCAAGCCAGTTTAGGGATGCCAGCATTTTAATCCATGGCAGAAATAAAGAAAAACTTGAAACGATTCGGAACAGATAAAGGAGAAAACCGGTAATGGAAATATTCAGACCTTTCTGGCTGATTTCTCCTCACTGGAGGAAGTGCGAAAAATGTCGGCGGAGATTCTCGCAGAACATGACTCCCTGGATATTTTAATCAATAATGCCGGTGCGGGATTTGCTGCTCCCAGGTTTGGAAAGGACGGAACGGAAACACGATTTACGGTTAATTACCTGGCGCCATTTCTACTCACCCATCTCCTGCTTCCGGCTATTCAAAAACCTGTTTCATCGCGTATCGTAAACGTGGCTTCGGCCGGGCAATCTCCCATTCATTTCGATGATATCATGATGGATAAAAATTTCGACGGTGTAACTGCTTATACGCGGAGTAAACTGGCCATCATAATGTTTACGTTTGATCTGGCTGAAAATTTAAAAACGGTAACCGCAAACTGCCTCCACCCGGGTACCTATCTGGATACGGGAATGGTTCGTGAAGCGGGTATCCATCCACTGGGAACTGCTCAGAGCGGTGCGGATGCGCTGGTATATCTCGCTATCTCGGCCGGATTGAAGAATATCAGCGGGAAATATTTTAATGTAAAGACTGAAGCCCGCGCCAATGCCCAGGCTTACGATGTAAATGCCAGAAGAAAATTAGAAAAGATCGGATTGCAGCTGACAAAATTATAGTCTGTCAATTATTTTACAACGATCGTTCCTTTCATTGCCGGATGAATGGTACAATGATAGGTGTAGGTGCCTGCTACGGAAAAGACCCTTGAATATTTGCTCCCCATCGTAATATCACCGCTGTCAAAACCTGAGGCGTCGGATGTGACGGTATGTGTCATATTATCATTATTGGTCCAGGTTACATTCGTTCCAACAGGCACAGTGAGTGTGGCGGGAGAAAAGGACATATTTACAATACTTACGGCATTGGCAACGGGAGGTGTCGTTGTTGTGTTATTGTTACCATATCCGCTGCTTTTACCGCAGGAAATGATGGCAATTGCTGAGATCAGCAGTAAAATTATATTTCGATAAAATACTTTATTTTTCATAAAAGCTGTTTGTATTGAATACGCCCCGGGAGAAGGCAGAGTTGCGCAGAAGGGCAAATTGCGATTCCCTACCGAATGAGCCGCCCGTATTTTAACGTTCTTTTGAATTATTCCTGCCCGTCCGTGGCACAGTATTTACTCCAAATAGAAAAAGGATATTGTGAAAATAATATTATGTGCTCGTCATTATTATTTTTTCGATGCAGGTAAAGGGCCATGATAGCACTTATCATTTTGTAACCTCCGACGGTGTACGCTGTATCTGCGTACAGCCGGCAAGGGTTTCCCCTGCCTGTTTATCCATGGGGGTCCCGGCAATACAAGTCATTATTTTGAGCCATTGCCTGCGGCTAAAATCCTGGAGCAACAAGTGCGCATGATATATTACGATCAGCGTGGGGGTGGCCGGTCTGCATCAGCAAAGGACAGCAATTACAGTATAAAAAGAATGGAACAGGATATTGAAGAGATAAGGAATTATTCCTAAAAATCAGAAAGTGGTCGGTCATTGGCCATTCTTTCGGCGGACGTGATCATGACTGCATATGCCAGGGATTATCCTGCTAATATACAGTCACTCGTTTATCTGCATTGTTCCCTCAATTTGAATTCAGTTCTTCATAGCCATATTGAAAACGGCATCCGTATGTTAAAAGAGATCGGTGTTCATTATGAACCAGACAGCGGATTGCCGCTTTTTAATCAGATGATGAATGTGCATGCGGAAATGGCCAAACAGGGAATCGAATACAAATTCATGTTTCGATCAGCAGTGAAAAAAAATCGAAGATTCATTAATCAGTTCAGCCACTCCCCATTTTAATCAGGATTTTCAACGCTTTGTATGGAAGATGAATGATTATCAAATAGACTATGCCATCTATACGAAAGATATTATTTGTCCTGTACTAATCATCACCGGAAAGAAAGATTATGCAGTTGGACCTGATACTTACAAAACCTGGCATTTTAAAAACAGTGAGGTAATATTTTATGATTACGCCCATGCCTCTTTTCAGGAGGATCCGAAATGGTTTACTGAGCATGTGTTGTCATTTCTAAAGTCGACAAATGATATATCGGTTGCGATGTCCGCGGTGCATTGAATGCGATGTGATTTCGATTCTTTTTATAATTGCTCCCAAACCTGCTTCGCAAAATTTTCAAGCGAAGGATCGCGTGCTCCCATCAGCAGCAATACGCAATTCTCCGTTAAATGCGGACGAACTATTTCCAAAAATTTATTCCGGTCTTCAGCAAAAAATGCCGGTTTGCCCATCGCCTTCAGATCCTTGATCAGATCAGCAGCAGAAATATCCTTTACAGTTGTGCCTCCTGCATAAAATATTTCACTCATCCAAATTTCATCTGTGGGCCTGAGCACCCTTCCGATCTCCGTTACAAAATCATTTCGCAGGAAACGGGTCGGTCCATATCCATGTGGCTGGAACCAGGCTATCACTTTCGGTGCGATTTCCTGACAGGCTTCAATGGACACTGCGCATTTTATGGGGTTATGTGCATAATCATCAATCAGCCAGACTCCGTGTTTTTTTCCCAGCACCTGATGACGCCGATAAATGCCTTCATATGATTTTAATGCTTCGGCACTGATTGAGAGGTCAACACCCAGCTGGCTGGCGACGGCTGACGCAGCCAGTGCATTTTCCATATTATGTTTGCCGACTGTATTCAGGGTAAATTCCACTCCGTTGATTTGAAAATTTATGGCCAGCCCATGCTGTCTGAATCCGGTTGCCTGGTAACCCGCAGGAAATGCAGGGTCCGCGGAAAAATCCCGGGAGGTATTTTGTGACAATTGTCTGGCTGCGGTTTGCGCCGCGTTGACGACAAAAAGTTGCCTGTGTATTATTCCTGAATTCTCTGAATATCTCCATCAGGGCATCCATCTCCTTGTGATCCTTATCCACATTCAACAATACCCCCACTTCCGGTTTATATTGAACGATAGACCCATCACTCTCATCCGCTTCGATCACCAGCCATTCCCCTTTGCCTGCTTTGGCATTTCCAATGCGTCCTTCTTTCATAATGCTAACCAGTCCGGCGCCGCTGATAATACTGGGATCTAATCCGCCATATTGCAGGATATCGAAAAGCATGGCGCAGGTTGTGCTTTTGCCGCTGGTGCCTCCTACTGCGATCGTTTTCTTACTTGCTGCAATCAGGGCAAGTAATTCTGACCGTTTGATAATCGGGATATTTAACCTTGCCGCTTTTTGAACTTCCGGAACGGTATCTTCCACGGCCGTTGAAACTACCACCAGGTCCGTTGCCTGACTGATGCCTTCACCGTTCTGGAGAAAACATTGAATACCCAGCGCTTCTAATTTGTCGCGGGTATCATTAAACACATCCGGAAGAAAATACCGGTCAGAACCGGAGACCTGTTTGCCGGTTCCTGCAAGATATTGTGCGATGGCGCTCATGCCCGTTCCCGCAATCCCGATAAAAAAAACCGATTTGAAATCACTGAGGCCCGAAACCATGTTCCATTATTTATTGCAAATAAACAGATTTATCCTTCAGTTCCGTTATATCGTATTTCAGATGCTCAAAATGGCAGCTCTTGCGGTTCCCGCAACCGGGCACGCATAAATCTCGTTCTAATGTAAAACATTAGAACACAAATGCAAAGACCTGCAGTTGTTTTATACAATCCCAAAGCGGTTTTTTATACAATGCCGCTGGCATTACTTGCCATCGGTTCCTATCTCGATCCGAATCTGTATAATGTTATTATTATAGACGGCAGGCTGGAAGAAGATCCAATAAAAAAAATTCTTTCCGAGTTATCAAATGCCATTTGTTTCGCAGTTACAGTTTTGACGGGTAACCCGATTAAAGATGCTTTATATACTTCAAGAATTGTAAAGGAAAAATTTCCGGAAATACCAGTGGTCTGGGGTGGATGGCATCCTTCGCTGTTCGTTCAGGAAACGCTGGAGGATCCCTCTGTTGATATCGTCGTAAAAGGTCAGGGAGAGATAAGTTTTGAAGCATTATTGCAGCGGTTCTTACGTAAGGAAACGCTATCCGGTTTGCCGGGGATCAGTTATAAGGAAAATGGCATTATAAAAAATAACCCTGAGCGCCATCTTGCTGACATCAATTCTTTCCCCGCATTAAATTATAACCTGATCGATGTAAAAGGATATATGAAACTAAGCGGTAAAAATCAGATTGATTATATCTCTTCACAGGGTTGTCGTTTCCGTTGTGCTTTCTGTGCAGACCCTGTGATGTATAAAAGAGGATGGCATGGTTATTCCGCCCATCGGGTCGGTGAAGAGATCGGGCAACTATGGAAGAAGTACAAATTTGAACATGTACATTTTCAGGATGAAACCTTCTTCACCAATAAGAAAAGAGTACAGGACGTAGCCCAGGAGTTTATTAACCGTCAATTACCTATTACCTGGTTCGGGACCATGCGCGCCGATCAGGGAGTCAGGCTGGATGATGAAACATGGCAATTGTGTAAACGGTCCGGTTTGAAAAAGATCATGATAGGCATGGAGGCCGGCACCCAGCAAATGCTTGACTGGATGCAGAAGGATATAAAATTGGAACATATATTTGAAACAGCCGAAAAATGTGTTCAGTATCATATAGCCATCATCTTCAGCATCATCGTGGGTTTCCCGGGCGAGCGGCCGGAAAGTGTTTTGGAGACACTGGAAGTTGTTAAAAGATTACGCAAGATGAGCGGGAATTTTTCGATGAGTATCTATTATTACAAACCTTATCCGGGCAATAAGATCGCGGATGAATTGTCTGCAAAAGGTTATCAATTTCCCCAGGGACTTGAAGAATGGAGTGACTTCGATTATGTTGACTCCGGGAAAAGTGACTGGCTGACCGCCGGTCAGATCAGGCATATAGAACGATTTAAATTTTATGAACAACTGGCCTGGAGCAGACCCACGGTTCCAAAATTCATTCTACAGAAAATTGCGAAGTGGCGATGTGAAAAAAATATTTATCGGTTTCCTGTAGAAAAAAATATCATCCGGTTTTTAAAACCTGCCCCCAAAGTTTCTTAGTTTTTAGGTGAGTTATTTAAAAACCGATATCCTCCTTTACTTTATTTTCGCATAGGCCCGCACAGGAAATGTACCGGCTCCCTTAAATTTTGGTGGTACTGCATTAAAATAGTAGCCAGATGCGGGCAGTTTGTCGAGGTTGCACAAGTGCTCAACTATTAAAATGTCGGCACCCAACAACGTTGTGTGAACCGGACGGCTCCGGCCACGTGTATCATCAATATTATGACTGTCAATTCCAACCAGTTTAGCCTGATGGTCCTTTAAGATATCCGGCAGCCTCGGCCGTCAGATAAGGATGTCCTTCAAAATATGCGGTTGTATTCCAATTTCTCGACCAATCGGTAAAAACGAGAACCGCTTTATTCCGGATCTCTTTATCTATAAAGAATTCAGGACCTACGGCCATGACCCGTCTGGCGTCGATCGTGATGCCTTCCAAATCGGCAAACTGTTCCAGACCCACTTCTGCCAGGTCCCTGCCATGTTCAAAACGATGAAAGGGGCAGTCAATGTAAGTTCCGGTATTGGTTACCATTTCTATTTTCCCGATTTGGAAAGTGGTACCCTCATCATAATTTGCTTTTGATTGTTCCCTGCTCATATAGTCACAGATCAAAGGGGCAGGCAGTCCTTTGTATGTAACCAGTCCGTCGAAAATGGTATGGCTTAGGTCAACGAATTTCATGCGGCAGATGTCATTACAAATAGCTATTTCTCAAGTTTACGAGGATAAATAATCGGGGTATTTGTTAAAAATCTGAACCGATATGAAATACAGATCAAACGAATCACAAACCGCCTGAATGAATTACTTTCATTTCATGAACCAAATTGTTATCAGAATATTGATGTCATTGTGTATGCTGACGTATCTTTATCAAATCCGATGCGCAGACATATATTTCCCTGGCCCCCAGTATTTCCAATCAGGCAGGAACATTTGCAGATAAAATAAATCTCGGCCTGGAGGTCGGAAGACAATGGGATGTTTTCAGTATCGGAATGGTGATCGCGAAAAACAGTCTTCAAAAAGCAGTCGGAAAGGATACAACCACTTTTTTTGAACTAAGGCCAAACCTGAATGTATTTCAGCAGGGAAAGTTTACAAATACATTTACTGCAGGTATTGGTTATATTTTGAACGCGCAGGAAAACCTCCTCACGGAGTTAAGCTCGGGGATTGAATATGCATATAGTCCGCAAATCCATTTCAATGTTTTTTTTGGACAGTACTATTATAGTGGAAGATACTCCGACAGCAATTCAAGTTTTTTCGGGATCTCCTGCATGTACTATTTTTCTCCCAACAATTCAAAACCACTGATTACAAACGGCAAGCAGTAGTGGAATCCGGAGTGACGGTTTAAACGCTTATTACCATCTTTCGACAACCAGCTTTTGCGTTCCCACTACTTTATTATTTTCATCCAGGATGCTTACATAATAAAATCCCTGGGCAGTGGAACCCGGAATATGAACCAATTCCGTCTGTGTATTTCCGATAATAGTTGCCTTCTGTTTCAATACTGTATTTCCCAATACACTGGCCAGTTGAATCGTATAGTTGCCAGGTTTCAAACCATCGAACTGAATACTGACTTCATCATCCATCACAGGATTCGGGTAAACCCTGAACTGGCTTAACTGACTCGGGAGCTTTAGTAATAAATAAATTGGCATTGGCCGCCGTTTTTGAATGTAATACATTGCTATTGGCTAAATCAGCACTTCCAAATGCCTCATGTGTTCCGGAAGAAGGCGTAGCGCTCCAGGTTTCAGGATCTACCGTAAAATAACCATCCGCATACAGGGAACTGCTTATTAGAATCTTACCATCCTCGTTGACGGCTACTCCGCTTGTGGTGAATTTAGCCGGCAGTGACGAAATAGTTGCGAGATAGGTCGTTTTTCTGGTCGCTATATCCACTTTAAAAACCCGGTTGCTGCCGGTAACCAGAACCAGGCTGCCTGCATCATCGGCGATCAGATCGCCGCCGGAATTGGCGCAGGGATTATTACGAATCGACATGTCCTTATTGAGCGGATCGTCCTGCAATTCGCCGAGGTCTGTAAGGACAGGTGCCCCGTTTGTTGAGAAACGAATCAGGTGATTTCCGTCGTTTGTAATGGTATATCCATAATCATCCGGCGCGATAACCATCCGGTTGATGGCACCTGCCGTCTTAAAATCATATTTGCCGGCTTTACTGAAGAACTGATCTGAAAATGCAACTACTTCCATAGTCGTCAGGTCAATATAACGCAGTTGGTCAATACTCATGGGTGCATAATATAGTCGGTTGGCCTTCCTGTCGTAGGCTATGGCGGCCACACTACTGCTCAGAGCTGGCTGCGGGCTGAAACTGGCAAGTGTGCCATTGGCAGCATTGGTAACCTTTTTATTTGCGTATTCCTTAAAAGCAGCAAAATCGAACAGATCCTGATCCTTGTCCTGTACGTTTAATAATATATTGCTGAATTCCCCGGTACGGGTGTCGAGTTTACGTAAAGCGATCCATTCTGTGCCACTTTTATTTACAGCCGTAACGGCATAAGCAAAATGATCATTCTGGCTTCGGGCGGAATTAAAAAGGAGAGGCATTGTCATCAATGCCATTCTGCAAAAAAAGCTCTTTCTCATAGCGGTTTGATTTACGAAAGGTAACAAATAATAATGTTACAATCAACTGATTTACAAGGGATGAAATGGAGTTTAGCTAATAACTGAGGTGATCGCGCGTTTTTGAAGGAATATTGGAACCCGGACAGGGCGAGCGATCTCAAATTAAACGTTACTAAACAGGACTGAAGTTTTCTCCGATCAAATTTAGTGTTTTGTTTCACATTATCAAAAAGAATGTTACCCGTCTATCGGGGGATTTAGGATGGGTTTTAAATCAGGAGATAAAGCGATACAATCCATCTCCACCAGTGAATTTCCGGGAACACCTCCTTTTGCCACGGCCACGGTTGTACGCACCGGTGGTTTATCTCCGAAGCGACCACGGTACACTGCATTCATCCCGTCATAGTCTGCAATATCATTCAGAAAGACGCTGACTTTCAAAACATTTTTCATGGAAGAGCCCGCTTTGACCAACTCTTTTTCGAGTTCCTGCAAAACGGTTTCGGTATGTGCTTTAATATCTCCTACATAATGCGCTCCCTTCCCTGCAATGAATACCAGGTTTCCAAATTTTGTGGAACCGGAGAATAACGGGACCTCCTGGTCCATCACAACACCGGAAACTTCTTTTTTATTTTTATCGCCGGTCGTTTCTGCGATCGCCATGGAACGAATCCCCACAAATCCCAAAACGGATAAACTGATTTTTTTTAACATCGATCTTCTTTCTGTTTTCATGTTGATTTATTTTGATAAATAATATACTCGGTTTGTGAAAAGGACGGACTCAGGTAGATAAAGGTGGTCCGGCCGGAACAAAAATCGGATTGTGTTCTTCCTTATATGAATATCTGCTGGCCGAGAAACTGACAGTTCCATATTCAACCATATAAACGGATCCGTTTATTGAATCTCCTGTCACTTTACCGGTAAAAGTAAAATTGATCCTGTTTTCTACTTCGCCTTCCTGGCTTTTTATTTTTATCATATCGCCTTCCAGGGTTCCGGCAATATCCTGTGTCGCGAATTTTCCTGAATGGATTCCCTGTATCCAGTTTTGATTCTGTTCGAGTATCCAGGTATAGGGATGTTTTGCTGGTAAAGTATTCTACGAAAACATTCCATCTGCCGGCGATGTTAAAAGATGCTTTCGCAGGAGACGGTTTTGGCGATCTTGTTTTCGAAAGAACTTCATAAATTCTTTCTGAGACAATTTTGTCTTCTCCCGGTTGCATTTGTCCTGCGTTGATTCTTATTGAAGTCAAAACAGGATCGCCGGGTTTGGGTTTCATTTTTTCAATCGCCACAGCAATTCTGGGTTTATTTCGGCCCAGTTCCTCTGATACATCTTCCGCAGTTAAATGCAATTGTAAGGGATCCCAGGAGATCAGCAGCACGGGTGTATTATTATTAAGCGAATCGGGTTGCCTGACCAGGGTTCTCACGCCGTTTATGACAGAAACTTTTTTTGATACCATATCCAGATAAGATAACCATGTTGCCCATTGCGCTTTATGATCCATAGCTACCCAGGCTTCGATGGCTGCCAATGCGCCGATCATTTCTTCACGGCCAACTTTATTATCCCTTCCGGGTCCATGATGTGGCGAACTTGCCTGCCAGGCCGATTGTATAATGTCTTTTTGTCCCAGCAGGATTCCGGAACACTGTGGTCCGCATAATGCTTTGCCGCCGCTATAAGCCACCACGCTGGCGCCTTTTTCCAGATGAATACATGGAACTGTCAGATCTTCTGCCGCCGCATCCACCAGGAAAGGAATATTTTTCGGTTTCGTCAATTTTGCAATCGCCTCTACCGTAAAATGACTTTCATCACCGCTGCCATCCGAGAGAAAGTAAACCATGGCTGTTCGTTCGTTCAATGCATCCTGCAATTCCTGCAAGCTATCTACCGTGATGATTCGGACTCCAATATTACGTATCGCGTGATCATACACGTTTCTGGAAGGACGCGGTATCACCACTTCGGTTTTTTCAAAGCCGGAGAGGTCTGGTATACGTACCAGTTTTTCCGGGTTGCCACCCGTAACACAGGCAGCGGTAACATGTTTCATGGCGGCAGCACATCCCGCTGAAATCATTCCCCATTCAGACTTTGTCAGCTCGGCAAGCCGTTGACCAACCCCCGTAGCAAGCTCATCATATTGAACAAAATTTTTCGCGGCGGAGTCCATCGCCTCACGAACGATCTGCCGTTCGATCGAGCCGCCAATAATTGTATAAGTCCCCATGCAATTGATAAGCGGTTCAACACCAATGGACTGATATATCGCAGGACCGGGTACCAGCGGACCTTTCGGAGCGGTTGTACCTGCCTGAGCAAAGCTATGCTTCGTTGGAAAGACGGTAGCTGCACCCAATGGCAAAATGGAAAGTCCTTTCAGGACATCTCTTCTTTTCATGTGTTTTATTAAGAAGTAAAAAATATTATGGCAAATCGGTATCGATTATCTGAAGTCTTAAATTTACTGAAAAACCAACAGTTCGATTTTTGTCTTTCCAATAACGAATAAACATACCGATGCCATTTGATATCCGTTTTGCTGAAATGGAAGATGCCCATGCGATCGCGGCACTCTCTGAACAATGGGGTTATCATTCAACAAAAGAAAGGATGCTGCGCTGTTTGCAGGACGTAAGAAATAGTAGTGATCATGTCGTATACGTTTTGTTGAACGCCAGTCATATTATCGGATGGATCCATGGGATTTACTCAATGAGAATTGAAACTGATCCGTTTGTGGAAATAGGAGGTTTGGTCATAGACAAGGATTTCAGACGACAGGGTTTAGGTAAATTTCTTGTTGACAAAATCATTGAATGGTCCCTGTACAGAAACTGCCATATGATCAGGGTACGGTGCAATATCATACGAAAAGAAGCCAATGCATTCTATGGTAGTATTGGTTTTAAAGAAATAAAACAACAAAAGGTTTACGACATGAATGTCTGAAAAGACGATATCCGTGTGCAACAGAAATAGTACAGGCGAAACTTAAAAAAGTTCCGCCTGTACCTACTTAAACCGCTCTAATAAAATTTTGACCCCGGAGACGTTTAATTTTTATTTGATCAACCACATCACCTGGTTCAGGTCATCCTGTGTAAATCCTTGCGCTTTCAGGGCTGCGTCCCAATTGGCTGCATTTTGTGATTGTTCAGTGACAGGATAGGCCCATCTCACAGGCACAATGCCGTTATTACCTACGCCGGTTCCTCCCTCAAATGCAGGAACTCCGGTTCTGCGCCAGTTGTAATATGGTTCATATCCTGAATTCTGGAAAGATGCGATATACTTTTGTAAAACGATCTGATTAATCGCCGTAGCCTGATCAGCAGCCAGTTGAACAGAGGGCTGTGCATAGTAGGCATTGAAATCAAATGTAAATGGAAAGGGCTTAACCTGCGTTACAGAGCTGTTTCCCGGAGGCAGGAAAAAAGTTGTAAAGCTTGTTTTGGTTACATCAATTCCATAAAAACTCATGGATTCTGTAATTCCAAGTTTATACCAGGTTTCTGCATTTCCGGTTGCCCAGCCACGGGTAATTCCCTCCGCGATATTAAAACACATTTCTTTGAATCCGACCAGGGAATTCGGTTCTCCGGTAAAATTGCTATAATACCTGTACCGGTTAATAAATGAATACAAACCCGCATTCGCATTATTATACATGGTGGCGAGCGATTCTCCGGTACTGGCGCCAGCGAAATATTTATATTGTGCCGGGTTCGCTGTATCCGTTTTCACCAGCGCCCAGGCAGGTTCGGTTGTAATGAAAACGCGGGCATCGTTCAGGGATACCATCGTCTTCATATATGTTTCCGCCATATTAAACCGCTGCGCAACAGATCCAAAATTACTTGGATTGAAATAATATGTGCTATAAATATTTGCACCCCCGGGATTGTAAACAAATTTCATATCATCTTTCTGACCTGTGAAAATCGGATACGTGGATGGATTACTTAATATGGCCGAAAACTGCGCCGGCGCATTCAGGTCAGCCGCATGTTTGCTTACACTGATCAGCACCCGAAGCTTAAAGGTATTTACCAGTTTTTGCCATGCCGAGAGATTACCTGCGTAATAAATATCCTGTGAAGGGGACAGGGAAACATCATTTGCTGAAATCAGCGCTGCAAAATCACTGTTCGCCGAATCCAGTTCATTCAGAATATAAGCAAATACCTGCGCCTGGGGAGTATAGGTTGGCGTTTTATTTGTCACACCCTGCAGTGCATCAGTCAGTGGCACATCGCCAAAAAAGGAAGTCAGATTATAAAAATAATAGGCACGGGCAAACCGGCCAACGGCTTCATATGGATTCAATGCCGGTGTCCCGATAGGCGGTTGCTTCATTCTCCATCTGAACCACATTTTTCATTACCAGGTAAGGATCAAAATTGCCATTGGTCCAGGAATAAATATTATTATCATAATAGTCATAATTACTGCAATGGTATTGGTTCCACCGGTGAGCTCCATCCCAGGAATTGACTCCCTCAGCGGATCCGGTTGCACTCAGCCGTCCTGCAGTTCCTGTTCCTGAAATATCCGTCAGAATGGTGCCCAGGATCAAACTGGAAGGAACACTGACCGGATCATTCGGGTCCTTTTGTTTTTCCTCAATTTGTTTATTGCAGGAAGTAGCCACTAAAAAAGCGGCTGCGATTAAAAATATATTTTTTATATTTTTCATAATTTTTTCTTTAAGAATTAAAAGGTCAGATTGATATTGAATCCATAACTACGAGTCGTTGGTGTCTGTAATCCGGTCAGATAAGAAGGGGAACTGGTATATTGCCCATTCGCCTGTACAGAATAGGTTGCCTGGGAATATTGATCCACATCCACATCCTTGAATTTGTCCGGGAAGAAGTACAAAAGATTTCTGCCAACCAGGGAAATACTGGCGCTACGAATTACACCATTGTTTCCCAGAAATTTCTGAGGTACATTATATGTGATGGTAACCTCCCTCAATTTGGCGTATGTTTTCTTTACAATATCCAGATCTGCAATGGATGCCTCACGTGTTACAAAAGGTTGTACCTGACTCTTGGTGGTATTTGGTGTCACCGTCAGTTCTTTCATATTGGTGATCTGGCCGGTAATAGGATCGAGTGCGATACCATTCGGACCGGATAAATTCACACCTTCCCCTGTATAAGCAGCAATATTGGCTTCATCCATCGGTCTGGCTGCTCCCAGCGCACCTTCGGCGCTTTCAATATGACGTCCGCCCTGAAGCGTTTTCTTTCTGATATAGTCTTCCATTACTCCTCCCACCATTCCATCAAACTGGAAACGGATGGAAAATGTTTTATAGCTAACGGTATTTATGAAACCCCATTGATAGTCAGGATCCGAGTGGCCATAAACTTTTTGTGCGGAGGAACCCAGATCTGAAATACGGGTATATAATCCCGATGTGGCATCAATGACCATCTGACCCTGGGGAGTTCTTACAAATCCATCACTGTAAACCAGATCAATGCGTTCGCCATTTTTTTCATAGTTATTTGGGGTGGCGATATTGGTCCATTTTTTTATATAGCTTCCGTAATTGAGTACCGAGGTCCAGCTCCATCCATCTGGATTTACAAAAGGTCTGGCAGTCATCACGACTTCCCATCCGTCATTCGTATAAGCATTACCGTTTGTCAGGAAAGAAGAATATCCGGAAGCCGACGACGTGCCCTGATTTACGATCTGCGTGTTTTTATAATGATAGCGAGCGACATCAAAATCTAAGCGGTTATTGAAGAACCGGATATCTGCGCCAAATTCTGTCGCCTGCCTGTCCTGTGTAACGATATTGGGATTGACTGTCTGGTCTGTATACAGCAGCACTGTTCTGGGCTGAATAAGTCGGAGACAGCGTATAGGTTTGCGCAAACTGGTAATTCGGTCCGTCATATGGTGAATTCCAGTAGTAACCATACTGACTGGCTGGAGTGGAACTTACATTTGGCGAGAAAAATGGTGAAGTACCGCCATCTTTACTGTCAGCATAGGATGCTCTGAATTTCAGGAATGAAATCACTTTGGGCAGTTTCACATATTCTGAAACAACAGTTGCCAGATTATAAGACGGATAGAAGTAATTGTCCCCGTTGGCGGGCAAAGAAGAAGATTTATCCACCCGTCCCGTGATATTGGCAGTCACGTAAGATTTATATCCAAGATCTATGGAATAATAAGCACTTAATACAAGCAGGCTTGAATTAAAAGTACTTCCGGTGAGCGCATTTAATGAATTGGAGAAAGAATAGACACCCGGAACATTTAGATAATTGGTGGATGTAAAATTTGAATTAAATGTTTCAGTACGCACATTAAACCCGCCTAAAGCAGACAGATCCAGCCAGCCTGCGATCTGATTTTTATGATACCGGATCTGGGCATCGGTGTTGGATTCAAACAATGCTCTCCGGTCTTCCCGGTAATCTCCCTGGCGTAAGGGCCTTCCGTATGCACCGCCGGAATAAGGCATTTTTTCATTGTTCATCATATCATATGCTGTCATGCTGGGCCTTAACTGAACATCCAGGTCATTATTAATTTTATAATTCAGCGAAACATAACCATATTCATTATTCTGGTAATGACCTCTCAGCCACTCATAGGACATGAAATAAGGATTATTATACCGGAAGAATTCCTCATAATTTTGCTGTATGCCAACTTTGCCTGGCTGCCAGATATTTTTTTTCATATCACTCATGGCCCAGTCGGCCCCTCCCCAGATGACAATATTATAAATCATACTGTTTGGTCCGTAAACCACGTCCGGAAGATTCGGGGTGGATTGCCTGCTGTAATTAATATATGCAGTGGCTGTCAGTTTATCGTTAAAACGCTGTACAATACTTCCCGCGAAGTTGAAATTGTTCAGTTCGGTATTTGGAACGATTCCTTTCTGATAAGTATTTCCAACAGAAAATCGGATATCCGTTTTGTCAGATGAGGAACTTACTGAAACACTGTTAACAGAAAGAAGCCCGGTTTGTATATATTGTTTCAGATTATCCTTTCCTCGTGCCAGCCAGGGGGTTGGCGCTACGTGCCCGGAATAAGTCGAGCCATCCGCATACGTCGTAGTGTAGGTTTGGGTTGGATCATAGGCACCATCATACTGGGGTAATAACTGACCCCTGAACTGTGGTCCCCATACATCATAATCATAGTCATTATTTCCGACACCGATGGCTCCGTTGCCAAAATATGACTGGGGACTGGAACCACCACCACCGAAATGCATATTTGCCGTTGTCACCAGGACCATACGTATCCTGGTATTTTGGCAGGGCAAGGAATCCCTGATTCCACTGAGTGGTGGAATTAAATGTAACCACAGTACGCCCCCTGGCACTTCGCCCCTTTTTTGGTTGTAATAATGATCGCACCATTTTTACCCTGAAAGCCATAAAAGCCGCTGCATTAGGTCCTTTCAGAATAGTATAGGTATCAATATCATCTGAATTAAAATTATACGTATCAGAACTGAGGGGTACCCCGTCCACGACAAACATGGGTCTGTCAGTTGGGAGCATTTTCACCACGGATAATAACATCCGGCGAGTGGCCTACTTCTGACGTGATATTGATTTGCAGTCCGGCCGCATTTCCCTTTAAGGCATTGATGGGATCTGCTTCTCTTGCCTGCGTCAGTTTGGAAGCATCCACAGTTTGCAGCGAGTAACCAAGCGTTTGGATTCTTTTCGGATACCCGTTGCCGTTACCACGACTTCGTTCAGATTCCTGCTGTTCGTGCTAACGGAAACCGGTATATAATTTTCGGCGCCAACGACGATTTCCTGCCTTGTAATGCCGACTCCGGTGATTACCAGCACGTCGCCTTCTCTTGCTTTTATTGAAAATTTTCCATCGAATCCCGAAGATGTTCCCACTTTGGAACCTTTCACAACAACGGAAGCTCCTGCCACAGGAGACTGATCTGTTTGCGATAATACCAGCCCGGTAATGATCTTCGGGTCTCCCGGCGGATAATTTCCGGCCAGGGTGAACAGAGGTAAAAGTAAAATAGTGATGAGGAATAATTTAAAATAGTCTTGCAGGGTGATTCTGTTGGTCATAAGCGAAGTTTTTAAATTACTGTAGCGATTATCGTCGGCGAAAATATCGGCGCCGTATTTCCGAGTGATTAACTAAAAAAAAACTAATTGTTAATAATTTTAACAGAGAACTAATTTCCCAGTATGGAAACGATCGGCTCAGATGCACCATGATCCGGAATGAATTGAAAGCCTAACAGAGCGGCCAGGGTTGGTGCAATTTGTTTTTGATATAACGGTGAATTCGTTTTTACAATTCCCGTTGCCCTGGTGTCGGGTCCTAGCGCCGCAATCCAGATTTGCCCGGCATCCTCGATTTTAGTGCCATGGTCCGTCCACTGTTCTTTTATTTTATTTCCCCTGCCATGGTCACAGGTAACGATCAAGGTCGTTTTATCACGATAAGCCGGCATAGACTGAACCAATGTCCAGAGATCATTGAGCATGGCGTCTTCTGCGTGCGCACTTTTTAAATACTGATCATAAAGTCCTGCATGGGCGAAATCATCGGTTTCGTCAAATGCGATATATAATATCCTTGGTTTATATGCTTTTAAATATTCTTTTCCGGCGAAATATGTCATCACATCAAGTCTCAGTCCCAACGGTCTGGCTGCCAGAAATTGCATATTGTTTATTAGCTCGAGAGAAGGATCACTAAAGTGCAGACTGTCCACATCCGAATTCACATAGATACCGCTTCGCCAGGTATTGAGTATATAGGGAAAAACATCCCATGAGGTAAATGCCGCAATTTGCCCGTCAAATCCTTTTTGTTTGGCAATGAACTCCAGCACGTTCGTGTTAGGATTTTTTATTTTATCGTTCGAGTTCACATTGGTATCCGGGTAACCTGTAAATATTTCATTATAACCGGGATAGGAGAATTTATACCTGTTGGCATTATTTACTTCACTGCCGTTCAGTCTGTCACCATACAACTGTCCCTGTACCGCAACCGTTTCCCAGAGGAATGGAAATAATTTTTTTCGGCGCTCATTTCTTTCGGGTGCACCAAAAAGTCCGGTGACGTTCGCTGAATCTCTGGTGAATTTATGGTTCACAACAATTTGTGAATCAATTCCTCCGAAAATTTCCTGCCAGCGCATGCCATCAAGAGTGACAATAATCAGATTCTCGGTTTTTGTTTTTTGTGAAAAGCCTTGTCCGCTGAGAAAACAGCAAATTGCAATGAGTAATTTTTTCATGTTGATAGTTACCCTTGCAATCTCAATGTATGATATGAACAAAATGTTATTGGCAGACTAACTGAATATTATTTTCGGAGAGCAGATCTTGCGAATGATACATTTCCAAATAATAATTTCATAATATCAGTTAATAAAAAAGAAATATTATGGAAAATAACAATAGGTGCAGGATTATAAAGTATTGACCAATTCCTCAGCAAGACCAAACGACATGGTCATTCCTGTTCCTCCAACTCCGTTTAAGATATATACACCAGGTTCAGGGGAATAAAATATTTCAGTATCATGATTGGTCAGCTTCCCGTACACTCCATTCCAGGTCTCGATTAATTTCGGGTTGCGCAGTGAGGTAAACTGATTCAGATATTTCAGAATCAATTCGTTTATGCATTGCTTATCAAAAGGGTCGGGTGACAGGCCATATTCGTGTGAGTCTCCAATAGTGAGATGACCCAGATGATTTTGAGAAACCATTACATGGATTCCCCATTTCAAATATTCAGGCATCTCCCTTTCATAGTATTGTCTTAATTCAGTGAGAGAGGAGGCCGCTTTAAAACTTGGATAATGTATGAGTGAAAGACCGCCGCAAAGAGAAGCGCCAATTCTTGGCGATCCTTCTTCCTTCAATCTCATCATCTGAAGTTTGCATTTGGTAAGCGGGAATTTTTCAAATTCCCCGGGGTATAATGTTTTAAAATCTGAACCACTGCAAATAAATATGAGGTCAGCGTTAATCTTTTCAGAGCCCGAAGTTATATTTCCGGGTGCGGCGGCTGTGACAGCCTTTCCCCAGTTAAATTGAATATTCAGAGTAGACTGAAAATATTCAGGTAAAAAGGCAATGGCTTCCCTGGGATCGACGATCAATTCTTCCCGGCTATATAAACCACCCAGGCAGTTTTCTGTTTTTGCGATACCCGATCTGGAAAACACTTCATTCGAATTCAGCAGTGCAACATCCCGTCCTTCTTCTTTAAATGCTTCAAATAGTTCCTGCAATACCTGCCACTCCTTTTGATTGTAGGCAAGGTGTAAACTTCCAACCGGATCGTACCATAGTCTGCTTGAATCACCGATGGCCTGCCAGCAATTGCGGCTTCTGATCGCCCTTTCATATAATTTACCGGCAGGTTGCCCTATGGGCCATACCATTCCAAAATTTCTGACAGAAGCGCCCGATGCCTTTGGATTTCTTTCAAACACATTTACAACATACCCTCTAAGTGCCAAAGCCCTTGCAGTAGCCATACCGACTATTCCTGCACCCACTACGATCGCTGATTTTTTAGCCATTGCCGGCGAATTGTTTTCCTGAATTTAGTTGAAAAATATAACAGCGACAAGATGGCACCGGCAATTCCCAAAACAGATAATACGACTACACCATGGGAATAAAAACTTGACCAGTTTATTTTTAACCTGAAAAATTCTTTTGTAAACAACACTGCGACGCTGCCGAGATACCCGAATGAGTCGGCTACATAAATCAGGAATCCAACGGTTCCCGGGTATTTAAATGTCGCTATCAGCCTTTCAAAAAAAATACAGTTAAATGGTATATAGGTAGTATATAACCCTAATCCGACCAGCGCCAGCCACCAAAAGGGTGTAATGAGGTGTCCGATATAAAGCAAACTGGTGATCCCTGTTATTAAAAATCCAATGATAATGATATAATGCGTGAGCTTAAACGCTTTGAGATTATTTTTTACTAATATCATACTACCCATCAGAATAAGCAAAATCACACTGACCGGCGTTTCGGTTTTTGTAAATAAAGAGGGTTGGTTTCCATATCCGTTTTCAATCCACATATCAGCTATAAAATTATCCCTGAGGTCCCTGAACATCGTAGAAAAAACGTATACGCTGATGGCGGCAACCAGGCCCGGGAAGAATATCCTTACAAATTTTTTCCTGTCATCTTTGGACATGGGGAGCCTTTTACTTCGGGAAATGATATCTCCCTCAGTTGGAGGTGGAATCTTTTCCAGAAAAATAACGCAGACTATCAGTGGTATGGCAAATGCGAGACCTGTATAAAAAGGCACCCATAATTCTGTGATATTAAAATGCAACCGGATAAATTCTGCAATGGATTTTACAAAACCGGATGAAAAAATAAAGCTGACTGAAAGGGCGGCGCCAATAAAATCCGTGGTCATCCGGCCCTCCACGTAAGAAAAAATGATACCCCAGATCATACCCAGGGGGAATCCGTTTATAAACATGAAGACAATGTTCCATGGTGCCGGTGTAATCGCAAAAAGAAAAAGAGCGAGCCAGGAAATACCGGTCAGGTATAAAATCACTTTCCCCCGACCCATTTTTTTTAATTCCGAAATAAACCGGATTCCATAAAACTTGCTGCTGGCATATCCCAGTACCTGGCTGATCACCAGCCACACTTTATAACTGACACCGGCATAGGCGATACCCTCAAACGTGCAGACTGGTAAATCCCTTGCGGAATCCATATACGGTGCAATACGTCAGAAATGTAATGATGGATGCAAATAATGTAACGGCCAGTTTGTTCCTTGCGGGCGATAAAGTCAGGGAATTTTGCAAAATATTATTTCAGCAATTATTTCACGAAGCAAGATGATGAACTATCATTTCATGGAAATGGTTGAGGTCAGGCATGGGCTTGTCTTGAATCTTTGCCTGCTCATCCCATCTTCTCATCAGCACGATTTCAGAAAAAAGCGGATCTCTTTCAAAAGCCTCTGCTTCCTCAACGGTCATCATCCCACCCTGAAAATTGAGTGTTTTCTTGCTTGCTTCAGATAGCTGGTTGAAATAATCCGGATCCGATCGGGTCAAATATCTTTTCGCCTGCACGTGTGAAGCGACCAGTTTTGAAATTTTAGCTGAAAATCCATGTTCTGATAAATATTGTGCCCCCAGGGCCTCATGATCTTTGATTCCATACTCGTCCATTTCATTTTCTCCGGTTGCTTCTTCGGCTATATGGCCAATGTCGTGAAGAAACGCGGCTAATACGACTTCTTCATCAAAGCCTCCTGATTCAGCTAATTGTGCAGCCTGAACCATATGTTCCAGCTGGGATACCTTCTCACCGGCATATTCTGATCCGCCATGTTGTTTGTAGAGATTTATGATGGTGTCAGCTACCTGGACTGCTTTTTCCCTGGTCATGCATTAAAATATATTATCACTAAATTAAGTCCGATCCATTTTATTCCAGCCTGTTTTAAAAACTTCTTTAATTGTTAATATTTGGCTCACATTCAAGACTGATTATTTAATAATTATTTCACGGAGCCGGCTTTCCTCCAATAAGTATCATTTTCACTTCGCCTGGCGATAGATATGTATCTTAGAAGGAAAATATCAATCATGGCTAACCGGATTTTCATGCTCATATTCAGTTTTCTTATTTACACCTGTGCATTTGCACAGAAAGCGGAAAAAGAAATTGAATCTTCCATCGCTACTTTAAATAAAGCAATGATTTCGCCCGATCAATCCACGCTGGAAAAATTAACAGCAGAAGATTTAAGCTATGGGCATTCAACCGGGGTTGTTCAGAACAAATCGGAATTTGTAAAGGATGTATTATCGGGCTCGGTTAAATTCATTCAGATAGATAATGCAAACCAGATGATAACTGTAACTGACAATATCGCGACCGTACGAAATATCTGTTCCATTAAGGGTACCCGGGACGGGGCTCCATTGGAATTAAAGATTGGTATTCTGATGATTTGGATAAAAAAAGGGGATGGTTGGAAATTACTCGCACGTCAGGGTTACAAACTGCCATAATAAAAAAGGCCCGGATCGAAATCCGGGCCCGGTTTATCCAGATCTGAATTACACTTTATATAATCAATCGTCAATAACCAGGATTTTGCGTACGATTCCCGGAGCCTCCCGAATTTGATCTGGATTTGTTTTGCATAAGCAATTGTTCTTAGCGTTTTGGTAGTAAATAAAAATCGCAGTTGGTAATTCAAAATAAACGCTAATTCAATTCGATATTTTTAATATTCAATGAACAGCATGAATCCGTCTATTGAATGCAGAAATTGAAATTCCAGTTCATTCGTGGGGAGAAAAGAGTCATAAGCTGAACGCTTAACGAGTAATGCTTAACGCATTTTTCTTGGCAGTAAGCCTTTATCCGTCAACTGTTCCCGCCTGCTGCGGGATCATCCGTCAACCTTTGTTGCACATTCATACAATGCAACCGGCAGTTCGTTACTATTTTCCAATATTGAATTATTTTCCGGAAATTTATACTGGAACCATCCTACTACTGATGCTTAAATACAGTTGCCTGATTGTTGAAGACGAACCACTGGCCGTGGAAATACTGACGGATTATATCAGCCAGATACCATTCCTTGAACTCAAATATGTCTGTGGTGACGCGATTTATGCAATGGAGGTATTGCAGCAGGAGAAAATTGATCTGATTTTTCTGGATATACACTTACCGAAATTGAAAGGCATTGATTTTTTAGAGTCACTGAAATATCCGCCAAGGGTTATCATCACGTCTGCTTATCAGGAATATGCGTTGCAGGCGTTTGACGGAAATGTGACTGACTATCTGCTAAAACCGATTCGCTTCAGTCGTTTTCTGAAAGCAGTTAATAAACTAAATCAACAGCTTCCGTTACATTCTGTGACTCCCGGCTTATCCGTACCGGAAAGGAAGTTTCTTTTTTTTAATGTGGCCAAAAAAAAGGTGAAAATATATCTTGATGAAATATTTTACATCGAATCGCTGCGTGAATACGTCCGTATTACGGCGCAGGGAACAACGATTATGACCAAGTTTCCGTTAAATGAAGTGGAGGAGTTGTTTGCAAATAATAATTTTATCAGGGTGCATCGCTCTTTCATTGTTTCAAAGGAGAGAATAACCGCCTTTTCAGCTACCGAAGTAGAGATTAATGGAATTCAGATTCCGATTGGAAGAACTTATAAAGAATTTGTCCTGTCTGTTCTGGAAGGACCGTCTATTAACTAAAAGGTGCCGTTTAAAATTCAACATGATCAAAAAGGTCAATCGCCAGGTGAACTTTAAATGTTTTTTCTTCATCTCTTACATCCAGCTTAAAATCATTATAAGTTAATTCAAGCTGCCTTTGGACATTACAAAGTCCGATGCTGCTCTTGCCCTGCTTTGTTTCGATCTGTTCTTTGGAGTTTTCAATATCAAACTGCAGAAGGCCATTTTCAACTTTCAGTTTCATATGTATAAATGTTTCAAACCTTGTTTCACTGATTCCATGCTTAAAAGCATTTTCCACAAAAGGAAGCAGCAGCAGCGGACTAATATGATAGGCTCCTCTGTCCATTTCTTTTTTGAAACAAATATTCAGCCGCTCTGTATATCTGAGCTGTTCCAGTTTTAAATAATGTTCTATGATTTCCACTTCTTCCGCAAGGGAAATAAAAGGACTTGTGGATTTGTACAAAATGAACTGCAGCAAATCAGACAATTTCAGAATTGCTTCGGGCGCCTCGTCTGACTTTCTCCTGGCCAGAGCATAGATATTATTCAGCGTATTCATCAGGAAATGAGGATTGGTCTGATTCCGCAGGAATTTCAACTCGGTTTCCAGTTTCTCCTTAATCAGTATTTTATCTCTTTCCATAGCAAATTGCCGGAGCCTGGCAAATTTAACGGCGATCGCAATGGAGGTTACATATCCAATCTGAAGCAGCGCCACCAGCATATCACGTATATCCCAGAAACTATTCGGAGAATAGTTATTATACATGTAAGGGGACACAAAATAAATACCCAGCAAACGAAATAGAAACAGTGCCGTGATTAAGACAGCCGTGGCTTCTGTGATAAGCCGCACCCTGTGTGTTTTGACATTCCAGAATTTCGGGATGATCCGGTAAATGAAATAGTAAACGATCAGCAATTTAGCCGGAAGAGAGATAAACGCCGTTCCAACGGCGCGCCCAAACTGGTTATCCAGGGAATGATCGTTCATGTTCCATGTATACTGGAGCATGATATCCTGCAGCAGATAAACAAACCAGAATGTAATATGGAGACCTATCCTCTTCAAGAGAGGATAAAAATCGGAAAAAAAGAATTAGGAAATAGAAATACCTACGATCGACTGTTTCCTACAGACGAAATGCAGGGTATTCAAAAAGATCGTGTAGCCATTTCGACGGTTTATTCCCGCAGCTAAAAATTCCGTCAAAAATTGAATAAATTCAAATTTGCAAGCCGGGCCCTACGTCCAGACCCTGGACCATTTGCTATTACGAAGGCTATCCCGCTAAATGCGAGTGCAGAAAACGCACTGGTCACTTCATTCCCATTATTCGTCAGCGGATTTGCCAACGCGCCCGGAATATGTAAAATGATAAACCATAACAAAATCATGATCCCTAACAAATCCCCGATTAACTCAATACGAAACTTCAGAATGATGGCAATGCCGGATCCGATCAGAGCAATTCCTGCAAAATAGGTCCAGAAGAGGTGGGATGGAATCCATCCCGGAACCATGCCTTCCACTGTCTTTGTATAATAAAAATGAGAAACACCAAAACTAATCATGGTGATAGAAAACATGATGCGTCCATAGGGAGCGAGTTTTTCAAGAAAGTCAGCAAATTTCGATTTTCCTTCCTTGATACGTATGTCAGCTGGTAATTTAGTGGTGATCGCAAATGCGCCGCCTGCATAAGCGAATTCCTTCAGCGGATTTATCCATAGTCCCAGGTGTATGGGATTATACGGACTAAGGAACAATTCGAAAGGCACATAACAGAAGAGGAAAAAGAATAGAAATAAACATCCCAGTGAGTATGCAAAAAACTTTACCCGAATATTCGCGGCGATGGCTATTCCGGCAATGACCAACCATGTAGCTACGAGATATGCAAAATAAATCAAGCCCGGAATTTGAAATGGCAGTGGCGGGAAGAGTATCTGAAAAAATTCTTTAAAAAAAAATTGCTGGATACCAGTTGCCGCAATGGCCAAACCATAAAATATACGACCCAATCTGCCGAATTTTTCCATTGCCATTCTGATTGAAGCTTTAACTAAAGTTAACGGCAATTTTTACATCTAAATTCCTGTGAGAACATATAAATACGAACGGGTCATTTGAACCCATGAATCAATTCTATTACCCTATGAACGTCGAATATTTTTTTAAAAAAGTTGGTGTTTTGCCAACCATTCAATGACTACTTTTGTGCCATGGCAGAGAATTATAGAAAGCCCACAAACTCCAACGCACCAATCCCATTTTCGATAGAGGCAGAAGGACAAATTTATTCCGGCACATTAACACCATCGGGCAAACTGCCGGCATTTGGCATGCCGAATACATTTATCCTGCGTGTGACAGGAAAACCCACCATGACTATTTCTATATATATGGGCAAATGGGTGATGCAGGGAAGTCCGGCGTTTGTGCAGGCGCTCAGCGACTGGATAAGTAATCATTATCGCTAACGTCGGAATGTTATACCAGCTCGATAGATTTCAGGTGATGATTCAAATGATTTACATAATCCTGTGCAAGATGTTCCACGGTATGAAAACAAACGGCTGTTTTTCCCGTATCGCTTTGAATCTGCAACCTGTGCGTAGGATAATTTTCCAAAACCCGTATGATCTGCCTGTTCAGCAGACGCCACAATTCGAGTAGCTCTTCGATATCTGCAGAAATATAATGCTGCGCATCAACCCATTCAACCTGATCATAGGTCAGTGTAAAATTTTCTGTATACGTAGACCTTACAAACCGCTGAAGATTTATCTGCGCGCTGTCTATTAAATGCCCTATGATTTCCTTTTTTGACCATTTATTAGGTCCCGCTTTATAATTCCAGTTTTTTGATAATAAATCCGTGTGTAAGAAATCCATCAGTGTCTTTTCCAGGATTCTTGCTATTTCTTTCATAGTCGATATAAATAATGATTTACGTATGAAATGCCTGTTAAAGGCGTCCCGAAGATCATTGCCTGATACCATGGGTTTTGATAAATAGTTTTCCTGCCCCCGGTCAAATAAAACCGAAAGACTTTCTGTAGGTAATTGTCTCATATTTCATGAGACGCAGCTATTAGTATAAATGTTGCACCCCGCCGGAAAATTAACTTTGGCTTAAGCCGGGTCTTTGGAGATAATTGTCCAGTCATCCTTCGCATGACCTTTTTCCACCCATGCATCCATTTTTTTTGCAACGGCCGGAATGACCATGAGTGTTTTATGTGTTGTACCTGCCTGTTCGATCATCAGCCTTGCGTCTTTTCGGGCCATGCTCAATTCCCAGGAAGGCTGATCAAACGTATTACTGGTGATCTTTTTTATCCGGCCCTGAGCCACCACAGCGGGGTTGAGCACTTCCAGCAAAGTGCCGATTTCCGGGGCAGGGATATTCAAGGAACCCGCAAGCGTAAGCATATCAGCAATTCCCCCCGTAAGACAAATATGAAAGAGGTTGCCCAATAACTTAATGGAGGCTGCTTTTTCGGGCTGTTCCCCGAGGTTCCACAATTTCCCGGTCATGCGGGACAATTCAGGTTCCAGCATTTTAACCACAGCCTGATCACCGGAAACCAGCATCACGCCAGTTCCTTCCAGCGCATTCGGCGGCCCCATAAAGACAGGCGCATGTATATAAGTATAACCTTTCTTTTTCCAGTAAGCAGAACGTCTGGCGGCGCCGGGAGAAGACGTGGTGGTGTGATCAATGATGATCACTCCGGCGTCAAACCCGCCTTCCGCTTTTTCCAACACATCATCAACGGCCTGATCATCTGAAACTGTGAGATGAATACGGTTTGCGCCCTTTACGGCTTCTGTTAAATGTTCGAAGGCCCTGGCTCCATATGTCTCCAGTGCTTTCGCTTTATCAGCTGTTCTGTTCCAAACATTTACTTTTTCTCCCTTTTTAAGGAGAGCGCGGGTAAAATTGGCTCCCAGGAGCCCGGTTCCTAAAAATGCGATCATGTGCTGCCTTTTTTCTTACATCAAAATTACAGGATTCAAATTTATTTGCTTAGCCACTACCTTTATTCATGTAATATCTTATGCATATACTCATTGCGCCCAATGCCTTTAAAAACAGTCTTTCCGCTGTTGACGCAGCGAAATCGATTCGTGAAGGATTGCTGGAAAGCGGTCTAACCTGCAGCATTGCATGTTTTCCCGTTGGAGACGGAGGCGATGGAACAGCTTCGTTGATTGTGAAGCATCTGGACGGTTCTTTTATTGATGCACAAGCAAATGATCCCCTGGGAAGAAAAATCAATACTTCCCTCGGTTTCATTGACAAAGGCAAAACAGCCGTCATAGAAATGGCTAATGTATCCGGATTGAAACTTTTGCAGGAGAAGGAACTTGATCCTTTGCACGCAAGTTCTTTTGGTTGTGGCGAACTGATCAGAACTGCATTAAATCACGGAGCTGGAAAAATTATCCTGTGCGTCGGAGGTAGTGCAACCATTGACGGTGGGTGCGGTGCACTACAGGCAATGGGTATGCGTTTCCTGGATCGATCAAAAAAAGAACTCACAGGTCTGCCTCAAAGTCTGATTAACCTGGATACCATTGATATCTCCGGTGTTGACAAAAGAATTTTTGACACAGAATTCATTGTTCTCTGTGATGTTGACAATTTCCTGCTGGGAGAAAAAGGAGCAGCTTCTGTATTTGGGCCGCAGAAAGGAGCATCAGCATACGATGTTATCCGGTTGGAAAACGCGCTTGTCCGGCTGAGGGATATAACTATGATTCAGACAGGATCAGATATGAACAAGATTCGCCACGGAGGTGCGGCCGGTGGAATATCTGCAGGGTTAAATATTTATTTAAAGGCCATACTCGTGCAGGGAATTGAATATTTCCTTGATATGACAGGCTTTGATAAGGCCATGGAGAATATTGATTTATTAATTACCGGAGAGGGATCCATCGACCTTCAAACATTGGAAGGCAAAGGCCCATTTGGTGTTGCCCGCAGGGCAAAGAAAAAAAATATCACAGTAATCGGTCTGGCCGGGAATGTTTCTTTTACTGCGAATACAGAACTTGACCGTTATTTCGATCTTTTGATGGCAGTCAATCAGCCATCCGAAGATTTAAAAACCGCGATGTTACATACTGATGCAAATCTCCGGCAAAAATCCATCCAGTTAGGCAAGATGATTTCAGAAGGAATTGTGAAACATCGCAATTAGAATGTTTATTTAGCGGCATTCCACCGGAACCACCGGATACCGAGTACGGAAAATACAATCGCATATCCGATCGTGACTAGCAGGGCGACAGTTGACGATTTATCCCAGGTATGCGGCTGGAAACCGGAAGCCAGGATATGTTTGACAGTTCCATAGGGTGAATACTTCACGAGATCTCCAATTTGCTTTCCTAAAACCCCCAGTTCGCCAAACATACCCACCATGATGAATATAAAATATATCAGGCGACTGGTTGAATGAACCGTTTCGGCGTTTTTTATCAGACCTACCACCATTTGCCCGAGGCCGAGATATACGGCCCCACCGACAAATGCTGATAGATAACCAAAAAGATATCCAACGGGTGTAAGCGTGATCTGGTCAAAATATGATCCACCGATGAAAACCGCCGTCGTCATCAATAATATCATCGCCAGTTGTACACAAAGCCTGCTGACCATGATAGAAGCAGGAGCCACCGGGGCGACGCGCAGGCGCTGGAAGATTCCTTTCTCACGGTCACGGGCAACCGAGTTAGAATAACCCATCAGTCCGATGGCCGTCAATCCAACGGTAATGCAATTAGCCAGCACAAAGGCGCCGCCCAGCTTGTCCACCAGGCCTTTCCATGAGATGAGGATAATCACCGGCACGATCAGTATGAGGATAAATGATTTTCTGTTGCGCCATTGCGTTGTGAAATCAGCAAGCAGCAAAGAACGCATAACCATTTTACCGGAAGGAAGAGTAATGGATGTCATGATAATTTTTTTATGAACGGATCTCCTGACCAGTCAGGCCGATAAATACATCTTCAAGCGTGATTCTTCCGCGACGGGAAGCCTGAATGACTTCCGGACGATGCCGGTTTTTTTCAATCAGGTTTTCCGGTATATCTGTCGCCACAATCTGACCGTGATCAATGATCGCTATGCGGTCACAAATGGCTTCTGCTTCCTCCATGGAATGTGTAGTCAATAATATACCATGACCTTTCACGCGTAGCAATTCCATACGCTCCCAGAGCTGCCGTCTGGACTGGGGATCAAGACCTGAGGTGGGCTCGTCGAGTAAAACGAGCGGTGGCTGATGAATCATAGCAATTACCAATGAAACGCGTTGCTGCTGACCGCCAGACAATTCCCCAAAGCGTTTTCTTCCGTCGTTCTGCAATTTGATAGATGAAAGAATGTCCTGTATTTTTTCACCGGTTAGCGATACACCATAAATACCGGCATACAACCTGATAATTTCCGATACTGTCAGTTCGGGTTGGAAACTGGTGGCCTGAAGTTGAACACCCATATTGGCACGCGCGTTGAGCGGGTTCCGGGCGTTATCATATCCACCGACCAGAATGCTGCCGGAAGCTGGTTTTAAAAGCCCCTCCACCGCACTCAGGGAAGAAGTCTTGCCTGCTCCGTTCGGTCCCAGCAAGCCGAATATTTCACCAGCATATACTGAAAACGATACGTCTTTAACAGCTTGAAAATTTCCGTAAAAGATATTCAGTCCGGTAACTTCCAATACAGCCTGCTTCGATGTATTCATAATGGTTAATAAAGGACGCTAAGATAAGGCCTGTATCAGAAGACGAAACAATCAAACGGTGAAAGGCTTTCTTTTTCCGGTGAATCAAAGATTTTAACGGCAAACAAATTTGTTGTCATCTTTGTATTTTTTTATGATTTAATATACATTAGACCCCATTTTTAAATATTGTGACAGTAATACGGATGATGAAAAACAAATCAACCATATCAGAAATCAGGGACCGTTTCGATCGGGATGTCGAGCGCTTTTCCAACCTGGATACCGGCCAGGTCTCCACCATTGATGCAAAGATTTCACTGGAGCTAACGACTGAAGCTGCCAGGAGGATAAGACCGGACGCAGAAACCCTCCTGGATATCGGTTGTGGTGCGGGAAATTTTACTTTGATGATGCTTTCAAAAATGAATAACCTGGAATGCACCCTGGTGGACCTGAGTAAACCGATGCTGGATAAAGCTTTTGAAAGAGTTTCACAGGTTACAAGAAAAAAGCCGGAGATCATACAGGGGGATATTCGGGATATCAATCTGATAGAAAATCATTTTGATATCATTCTTGCAGGTGCTGTGTTGCATCATTTACGTGATGACGCGGATTGGGAATTCACTTTCAGAAAATTATTCGGCACCTTGAAACCCGGCGGTTGCCTGATGATTTCCGATCTGATAACCCAGGATACCGAAACACTAAATCATTATATCTGGGAAAAGTATGGCGACTACCTGGAAAATCTGGGTGGTAAGGAATACCGACAGAAAGTGCTGGATTATGTCAGCAAAGAGGATTCTCCCAGATCGCTGAATTACCAGTTGGAACTGATGAAAAAAATTGGTTTCAGACAAACAGAAATTCTTCATAAGAATCTTTGCTTTGCAGCCTATGCAGGAATAAAATGATGGCATTTAAATTATCTCACCAAAACCATCGTGCCGCTTTTCGTGATGACATTACCCAGATAATCGGTTCCCTGTACCATCCAGACATAGCCTCCGGATCCCTGAGGAGAACCATTCAGTCTTCCATCCCAACCACTGCCGATGGCAGATGTATTGTATACCAACTGACCGAGCCTGTTATATATTCTGAAATAACGGAGTGAAGCAATGCCGACCGGTATCGGGCGGAATAGAGCATTGACGGTTCCTCCGGGCGTAAATGCATTCGGCACGAATATGTCCGGTTTTGTTTTAAAAACTTTCACTGTAATATATCCGACACCCGTGCATCCAAATGCGGTTGTGGCAGTGACGGCGTATCTGATAATATTGTCCTCCATCGTATAGGTCGCCAGAGGATCCGGAATCAAAGGATTATTGAGTTCTATAACCGGCGACCAGGAGTAGGTATCAGGGTCCGGATCACTTGACGAAGCGTTAAATTGCAAAGGTTGTCCGGCGACTACAGAAGTATCCCTTCCGGCATCCACGATAACGGGTGCGAGCACAGCAACATGAAAGGTATCCAGCAATGGATTCGGACATCCCTCATTCAGGATCCGTAAAATATAATCTGTAGTAGTCTGCGGTGAAACCTGGTTAATAATATCAAACGGTGTTGTTTTAATATCGCTGTTGCCGATTGAAACCGGCTCCCATGTAAAACTTGTGCCGGTTTGAATACTGGCATTCAGAGAAGCAATGGTCCCGTAACAAATTGTTGTGTCAGCCGGATAAGCCGTGGCCTGGGGAAATGTCACAGGATTAAAAAGTATGCTGGCGACTGAACTTGTATCTTCCGGACAAACGCCATTTTTATCAATCAGACGATATTTCGTGGATACAGTAATGTCTTTCACTGTATTTGATGGGGTATTAACAACTGGTGTGACATTTGCCCAGTTTATTCCATCGGTAGAATATTGCCAGTTTACAATTGACCCGTTATTACCCGACAAAGTCAGGATTTCTCCGGCAGACTGGCCCAAACATAAAGTAGACTCGAGGGGTGATATTTGTCCACCAACTGATTTTTGATCAACCGCTACAAGTGCCTGTGTACTGGTGTCTGACGGACAGACATCACCCTTACCCACTTCAACCCTGTATATCGTTGAATCTCCCAGGTTCTGAGCCGTATACTGCGGATCGGTATCTGCAATAACCGCCCATGTGTTGCCGTCGGATGAAGAAAGCCAGTTTTTTATGACTCCGGAATAATTCGACAAGGTTAATATGGTGCTGTTTTCCCCGGCGCAAACGGTGGAAGAACCTTGTAGTGTTCCCCCGACTGGTGAAGGAAGCGTTTTAATATTAATGGTATCCAACAGGTCGGCACAACTATTTTTCTCATGTACGGTAACGGAACCTCCGTTTTCTGTCGCTTTGACTTGAATAATATTGCTCGTATCACTGGAGAGCATTGTCCAGTCTCCCGGTATCGACCAGTTATATGTTGCTCCTGCCAGTGTTGGTACAGAATAGGTTTCCACAGAGTTATTACAAACAAGAGAGTCTCCGCTGATTATCAGGCCGGCGCAACTATTCCGGATCGCAATATATCCATAAGCAAAATGGCCGCCCGGCACACAATTATCAGCTTCAAAAGTCAGGCTCACGTCCTGCCCTCTGTAAGGGGAGAGGTCATAAGTAACTTCGGTCCAGCCTTTTACCCATACATCCTGTAAATATTGCCCGCTTCCCATTCCGTTTGGGCCCGGGTCTTCATTCGGAGAATGCATGGGACTTACTCTAAATCCATTTTTTTTAGCCGTTGCACTGTCCAGCGTCAGTCCTTTATTATTTCCAAAAGGACCCCCGTACCGAAAGTCGGTAGTAAATAATTTGGTGAAGCACAGGTGATCACGCCAGCCGATGTTTTGAGAGTAACTGATATATATGGCTGCTGACTGGACATATGCGTTCCATTTTCCAGCACCATGGCATAAGCATACGTCATGGTATAAGGTTCCGTGGCCGGACCCGGGAGGAACGTGAATTCCATAACTTACCCCTCGAATATAACCGCCGGCGCCGGTGCCATTCGGGCCGGCATTTCTTGATATAGCTGTGGAACCCAGTAGAATGGAATAGTTATAATTATACCCGTTCAGCGTCGGAATGGTCGGGAATCCACCAAAAATATCGTTTGATCTGATTGTAATAACCTGAATTCCGGGTCTGGAGGGCAATCCGTATTCGGACATAATGGATGCCCCAATCGTACCAATCGGAGCTGGATCGTGGAATCATATGTTTTCTTTATCGCCGATTCTCCATTCCCATTGGCATTATTACCAGTATATGCGTACCAATGTGTAAGATCACCGGTTGCAAAATTGATATTAATGGGACAGGTTTGCGTTTGGGAGAATGACCGAAAGCAAATCAGCAAAATCAAAACAGCCATCCTGTACTTCATCAAACTACGTATTGTTTCGGTTAAATATTGAGTCCGGCTTTAGAAGAAAGGAATACGAGGTAAGTGGAACAGGTTAGTATTACGTAATTTACATCAAAAAGGTTGTGATTTGAGCAATAGCAATGCTCCAAATTTGGAGAATGTGGGTAAACTACCAATGTAATTGCATTTACCAGCTTAACATTCTGATTTGCTTGTAACGGCATTATAAAATGCTCCCAAAATGAGAAGTTTGAAACACTTACTTTGTTTTTCAACTCTGATCATTTTTGCCGTGAATTGCAAGGAAGTATATAATCCACCCTCGGTTAAAAACAATCCTTTTATCCTGGTTGCAGACGGAATTATCCTCAATGGAAACGACTCATCCTACATTACCCTTTCGCGTACAAAGTCACTGTCTGATACTGCGCCACCGGTTAAAGAACTTGGCGCACATGTATCTGTTGTCGGGGTAACGGGGGTGGAATATCCGTTCAATGAATTGGGGGGAGGCCGGTACGCTACCGACCATCTTCTTCTTGATATTACTCTGCAATACCAGTTGAAAATTATAACCGGCGACGGCAATGATTTTCGTTCGGGGCCGAATAAAGTTCACCCGAGTCCGCCCATGGATTCCATTTATTGGGCTCAGGACTCAGCCGGTGTCCATATTTATGTAAACACCCATGATCCGACGAATAATACCAGGTATTACCGATATGTATACGATGAGACCTGGGAATATTATTCTGATTTTGATTCCTTTCTCGAATATATAGACGAAAATGATATTATTTTCAGGGGCCTGGCAAATCAAATTTACAGATGTTATCAATCTGACAATTCCACGAATATAGAAGTAACATCAACAGCTAAATTATCCACTGATATTGTCTACAAGTATGAAGTTGTTTATATTCCGACAGGTTCTATCAAACTTTCCGCATTGTATAGCACCCTGATTAAACAATACGCAATGACTGCTGATGGCTTCAATTATTGGACAAACCTGAAAAAAAATACTGAACAACTTGGCACCTTATTCGATTTACAACCCTTTTCAGAGCTGGGAAACATACAATGTATGAACAACCCAGACGTAAAATGTATTGGATTTATCAGTTTTACGACGCTACAGCAACAAAGAATTTTTATTAGCAAGAACGACCTGATTGCATGGAATTACCAACCATATTTCGGCAATTGCATCATGAATTATGATTTTCCGGAATTGATTTCTACCCATTTCCAACCTCCCGGGGGACCTTATGGAAACAGCCTGATCGGCCAGGGACTCGATTCAATTTATCATTTCCCTGTTTATTTTTATTCCACTAATTTATGCGTCGATTGCACTGATCATGGCGGATCGCCGGATAAACCTTCCTACTGGCCTTAATTCAACCGGCACTACGTTCCTATTCAGAGCGCAGGCTTTTAACCGGACTTGCGAGGGCAGCCTTTATAGCATGGTAGCTAATCGTTCCCAACGCTACAACTAAAGCCAGGATGGCAGCCAATAAAAATACCCACCAGTTGATATTTGTCCTGTAGGCGAAATCCTGTAACCAATGCGACATAGCATACCATGCAACCGGAAAGGCAATAATGGCGGCTATTAAAACCAATTGTAAAAAATCCTTTGATAATAAAGTGACAATCGTATTTACCCGGGCACCTAAAACCCTGCGAACTCCAATTTCTTTCACCCGTTGCGTTATGGCAAATGCAGAAAGTCCGAATAATCCGAGACAGGCAATAACAATGGCAATACAGGCAAACACCGTAAACAGAGTTCCCTGCCGCTGTTCCGATTCATAAAGATTGGCAAAATTCTCATCCAGGAAAGTAAACTGATAAGGTATTTCCGGCAGGTATTTGCGCCATATTTTTTCAACGGCAGGCAGCGTACCCGCTAGATTATGACCGCTCACTTTTAAAGACAAACTATTAAAGAAGGATTGATTCGCACTGGTTGCCGGATTTATTAAAACGAGCGGAACTATTTTCTGTCGCAGCGATTCAAAATGAAAGTCCCCCATTACGCCAATCACTTTTCCCTTTATCAGTCCATATTTGAAATCTTTGCCGATTGCTTCGCCAGGCGTTTTCCAGCCGATCGCAGTAACGGCTGATTCATTCAATAAAAAATTCGATGTGTCCGTACCATACGTACGTGAGAAATTTCTTCCCGCAACTATTTTCACTCCATATGTCGGAACAAAATCATAATCAGACGCCACATATTTTATAGTGGCGGTGATGGGACGCAGGGAGTCGCCTGCATTCGTGGAGGCGCCCATGGCATCCAGCAACCTGCCGGTTGGGATCCTTGAAGATCGCGCAACATCCTTTATATCTGAATTTTGCAGCAGCTCATTTCTGAATGCTTCGTAGGGTGTGTTGAGAAAATTGTTATATGGAATTGTAATGATATGCTCTTTGTCATAACCCAATGAAGTCTGTTCCAGATAACGCAGTTGCTGGAACACGATGATGGTTGTAATAATCAATATGATGGAAATGGAAAATTGGGCGACGACCAAAACTTTTCTGAAAGAAATATTACCTGCACCCACTTTGAACAATCCCTTAAGGGTTTTGACAGGCTGAAAAGACGACATGAACAATGCCGGATAAAGACCGGATAAAATACCCACTACGAAGGGAGTTAAAAAAATGGGAACTAAAAACTGCCACCTCAATAAAATATACACACTCAGGTTCTGTTTTGAAATACTATTCAGCCATGGCAACGAAAAATATAACAGGATAAAAGAAATAATAATTGCTGCCCAGGATACCAATACGGACTCACTGAGAAATTGCAAAATCAATTCTTTTTTTCTTGCACCAATCACTTTCCTGATACCAATTTCCCTGGCTCTCAGGGCGGACCTGGCCGTAGAGAGATTCATGTAATTGATGCAGGCTATCAATAAAATGAATATTGCAATTATGGAGAAAATATATACGCGGCTGATATCTCCGTTCGGTTCAGCTTCGTAATCGGTATGCGAATAGAGGTGTATATCAGTCAATTTTTGCAACCCCAGTTTGGTATATTTTGAAGGCAGATCTCCGTTATAAATTTTATGATCCATACGACGGTCTACAAAAGCCGGGAAGCGATCTATTAAATTTTTCGGATTGAAGTGATCCGGTAAAACTAAAAAAGTAAAGAAGGAATTATTCCCCCAGTTGGTTCGCATATTTTCTGCTCCATATACTTCCGGATCATTCAATGTGGAGAATGAAACCAACATACCCGGATGCATATGCGAATTTGCCGGAAATCCTTTATAGACTCCGGCCACTTTAACGTCGAACTGGTTGTTGGCCCTGAGTACTTTGTTCATTGGATCTTCGTTCCCAAAATATTTTCTGGCTGTTTCTTCACTGAGCATCACTGAAAAAGGATTCTTTAATGCCGTTTTCGGATCACCTTTTAATACATCGAGTGTAAAAACCTCAAATAAATTTTCATCAGCAAAATATACATCGGATTCGTTCAGCAGCTTATCCTTATACTTTATGGGTGTGGTACCATTATCGATCAGCCTTGTCATTTTTTTTATTTCCGGAAAATCTGTCGGAAAATAATACCCAAACGGAGGAGCTACTGTACTCAGCGTAAGTGAAACGACTCCTTCTGCATTATTAAAACTCCGGGTAACCCGGTAAGTATTTTCTCCATTTTTATTATACCTGTCATAACTTAATTCATTGATGATATAAGTCATAATGAGCAGGCAACAAGTAAGGCCAACGGTTAAACCGAATAAATTAATGAATGAAATATATTTATACTTCATTAGGTTTCGCCAGGCGATCTTGAGATAATTTTTTATCATAACATGGAATTAAGCGACCGAAAAAGTTTATTAAGAAGTCAGTGGGTTTACCGCCATTTAAAAAGTACCGAAATACAAAATAGCTAAGAATCAATTTATTGCAAATGGCACTTTCAAATAATTGTCCGCTTATGATACAGGTGTGTGCGAATCTGTCTCATACTTTAATAGTTATCAAAAGGAGGGGCAAAGCAGCGAATTGTTGCTTCAGGGAGAAATAAAAATGCTGTGGAGTGATGTATAAGATTATTTAATGACGAAGCTTGTTTTCGGAACGTAAAAAAGCGTCTTTGTGCCATTTGCTGATATAAAGTTCATCTTCCCAAATGTCCCCACATTACCCAGGTATACGATCCTGTCCCCTTCTTTCATACGACCTGAATCAAAATATGCACCCAGCGGACATTTGTTTACGTTTTCAGTGACATCGTAACGATAGGAAGAAAAACAGATCATCAGCTTGGTGGTCGAGTTGGGATACTGGTAGCCAAATATTTTATATTCTGCTTTGGGATCTGAACCGGGATTAATGGTGAACTCCTTTGACTTTTTGTCTATCTGAGCTTTCAGCTGACTGTTGCCGTGAATGGAAATCGTCAGCAAAAACAAAAGCAGGATTATTTTATTCATATTGTTGCAGGATATAGAGCAGTAAATACTATGTATATCTCTGCAATGCATATGCCAATCTATCATTCTGTAACGGTTCCCAAATTGAGACGGATGCCTGTAAAAAAGGTATAAATTTGACTATCAGTAGTATAGATATCCGAACATCGTCCAAAACCAATAACCATGGCGGATATATTTCACAACTTCCCAATCGAAGCTCCTGCTGAAAAAGTATTTGAAGCCATCAGCCTTTCAGAAGGACTTGATAAATGGTGGACGAAGGCTTCTGCGGTAAACCCGGTGACAGGTGGAATTTATATCCTGGATTTTGGTCCGGGCTATATTTGGAAAGCTATAGTTACAGAATATGTAAAAGATAAAGTATTCGAATTGAAAATGACGGAAGCGGATGCAGACTGGCTGGGGACAAAAATTGGTTTTAATTTAATTGCCCATCAAAGACAAGACAGCAGTAAATTTTTATCACAGCGGTTGGCCGCAAAAAAATGAACATTATAAAATCTCCAGTTATTGCTGGGCGATGTATTTAAGGATACTTAAACGACATTTAGAATACGGTGAATGGGTGCCTTACGAAAAACGGCTGCAGGTTTGATTTTTTGCTAGCATCCGGAATGAACGTCCTGTTATATGCTTCGCAGGGATAGAAAACATCATCCGACCCTGTTTCCGCTGCCGGCAATCATCAGTGCGGCACCCGCAAGTCCGGTATCTTTTACCAGGTTAGTCAAAGCGATGCTAATGATCGGAGTAACCTTCCGAACGGATGACGGCTGGTAAATGGATGGTCAGTACTATGATCATCAGATATGCGAATAAGTATATACCTGCCAGTTTGGTTTTCTTACCCGTTAAGAATGAAATGGCCACTGCGATCAGCGCAGCCCCGGTAAGATAAACCCAGAAAATGTGATAAGGAAGAAAAGAAGGAATGGTATTCTGAAAACCGGTACCGTTTAAAAAATGATTGACTCCGAAGAAGCCGATAACTAAGGCATATAGAACAATGCCAACCCTGTAAATAGATTGTGTGTTCATAGCAATCGTTTTTAATGTTCCTAAATTTAACGAATCTTTCTAACTTTACTTTACCGAAACTAAATTTATCGCAATGATTATTTCAACATTTCGGAAAAGAAGTGAGTGGAGAAGGTTTTGTAAAAACGATCAGCGATAATTATTTCAATTCGCCTGGCACTACGCTTATGATTTGCTTTCTTCCTTCTCTTAAAATACCCAGAGAAGTTCTTTTCCCAATAACATTTTCATTTAAATATTTATGCAGGTTATCTACGGTGGATACCGGTTTGTCTTCAAATTCCACGATGATATCTCCCAATTTTAACTGACTGTTTTGTGCATTTACATCGGCTGTTATTTCAAAAACATATACACCGGTTTTTGTTCGCAACTGATTTGCTCCAATCATACGTGGTGTAAGATTCACGGGTTGGGCTGCTATCCCCAAATGTGCCCTTTTCACTTTACCATGCATTATTAACTGACCCGCTACATAGGTCGCCAGGTTGGAAGAAACTGCAAAACACAAACCCTGTGCCGTTGCAATCACAGCTGTATTGACGCCAATGATCTTTCCTTCCGAATTCACTAACGGTCCACCACTGTTCCCGGGATTCAAAGCAGCATCGGTCTGAATGATATCATCAATCAGTCTTCCATTGTTTGCTCTGAGTGTACGGCCGGTCGCACTGACAACACCTGCCGTGACCGTATGTTGCAGACCCATGGGATTGCCAATGGCTATCGCAATCTGACCAGGTTCAAGCAGGTCTGAATTCGCAAACTGCAATGGTTTCAGGTCTTCTTTATAAACTTTTAATACGGCAATATCTGTGGAGGGGTCCGCACCTATCAGGCTGGCAGTTAGTTCAAGTCCATCCGCAAATGAGGCTTTGATCATGTTTGCATTTTCGATGACGTGATGATTAGTCACCATATAACCATCGGTAGAAATCACGAAACCTGAACCGGAAGCCGGCATTTCCACCCATTTACCTGTACGGGGATGTTTTGCTTTTTTTATGACATGTATATGTGCCACAGCCTGGGCCGCGTTTCTGACAACAGCGTAATGGTTGTTGAATACGAGTCGAGCAGTTGCCTGTCATTAGAGGCGACAAAATCGGGATGTTCAATTACCTGGATCATTAAAAGGGAAATTCAACAATCAAACCAGAATTAGAAACTGAAAATATGTCTGATAATTCTCACTTTCTGCCTCAATGGCTGTAATTATTACCACTTTCTTCCTGAAATAATTTATCAAAATCCGGGAAACCCGCTAGTTTGGCGTGCGATGTTGTTTCTCAAATGCAAACAGCAATTCAAGGAAAAGTCCTATATGAAATCCAATAACCGTGGCGGTATTTCAACAAGCATCGTGTTTGACGAATGAATCCTTGTGCGGTATTTTAAAAAATTCTCGTCGCACTATGTGCCGACGGAACATGGGCGGGATTTAATTTTCTGTTCACGGCATCCAGACTCAAGTTCTCTCCTTTTTTGGCAATGACGAATGCATAGTTCCACCAGGGAAGGCAGGCTGCGGCAAGATCCTCAAACCGGTAATAACGGTTCATGCCTTTCAGGCTATTATCATCGTTCTTCATTCCAAAACTATAGGGATCATACGCCTCAAAAAATAATTCCCCGTCTGCTATTTTATATCCTTTCAAAACAATAAAATGGCCCCAGTCCGGTGTTGTGGCATAAAATTTATCCGTCCGGTACATTGCGTCTGATGCGGCGCGTACATAATTCATATCCAGGCAAAGGATAATGATCTGCTGATTCAACAATTGCTTTTTCAGAATAGCCGCAGTACTGTCGGCATGATCCGTCAGCGCGATGATTGCATGGATAATCTGGTTATCCGTCAAATAAGAATCAATATCGTTGGTGTTCCACCAGCCACCGCTTGCTTCATAAGTCATTCTGGCGTCAAGAGCCGTTTTTGTAAAATCGGGATCCGCCCATTTGATTGCCATGGTAACGGAAGCCGGTCCGCAGTTTACAGCGGCAAAATTTCCACTGGTTGACTGATCAATGTACCAGTTATAACTTTTATCGTTACTCGCATGGCTATTGATGAAATGGCCCAGTCCCCAGGAAAGTGAATAATCGTTGTTGAAAGCCTGCACAGTCCAGTCTTGCCCGCTATGCCTGTCAGAAGAAGTTAGGGTATAATGCAAATCGTTTTCGAAATTATTTTTAGTGATCCCGCTTTGTTGAATCTGGTCATTTACGGAAAGGCTGGCACCTGTCGAGATCGTGAAGCTGGCGGCGAGTGCCGTACCGGACAGAACGGAGTCGGGAACACGTACTGAAATCCAGTGACTGGATAGATCCATATTTGTAATATCCTTTCCCTGAAACAAACTGAAGTTCTGGATACTGGCTGCAGATGCAGATGCGGGCTGATCTTTCTTTGAGCAGGAAATGGCTCCGGACAGCAGGAAGCATACAAGCAAAAATTGAATACTATTAAATGACCGGAAACGCATATCAGATCTTTTTCTACGGGATCTAAATTTAATCAAATAATTCTGTTAAAAGAATATGAGATTAAGCTATCAGTGTGGGAGATAAAAAAAGTCTGACTTTCTTTTGTCAGGTGGTCATTTCCTCGGGTTGGTGTGCACCGGACTCAGCCGGTGTTTTTGATCTGACCCAGGAATTGTCATATGGGAAGAAGCAATCGTTCCCGTTCATGGATGCGAGTGATACAGTATTGTTCATATAGCCTGCCAATAAGCGGAATGCCCGGGGTCTTTCCTTTTTTAAAATGAGCAGACTGGCATTTGCCCCGGCTTTGGCAGCGATCGGAACACCGCCTCCCAGTTCAGCCCAGTGACCACCCAGAATCAAATTTTTCACCGGTGTCCGGTAATGAGAGATTTTATTCTTCATATTCTGTCTTCCCGGCCTTGCTCCCATCATGGTACCATTCTTATTTCCTGTATAACGCCAATGAGTAACCGGAGTTGCCACCTCATAAAACAATATATGATCCCGTAGTCCGGGGGCAATTTTTTCCTCCACCCTTTTGATCAGGATATCAGCCACTTCTTTTTTTAATTGCTGATAAGCTGCTCCTCTTACCCTTTTTCCAAATACATCCAACTGTGTTTCCCATTCGTTTTTATAATCCATAAAGGCCGGCATATACAGTGTAAGAGTACCCTGGTTTTCAGGCGCCAGTGATTTATCACGCATGGAAGGTGCGAGGATACTGATCTCCGAAAGTTTTGGATCTCCGCCGCTCTGGTCGTTATAATGCTGATTTTCATCCACCAGGTGAACCAGTTCTTCATTGAAACCCAGGGATTCAGCTGTACAATCCAGTGCCAGGGAAACAGTAATGGACGAACTGTATAAATCCGCCTTTCTAAGTCTTCTCTTCAGATCCGAAGAAATGGCTTCAGGCGGGAGCATTTTTTCATATAGGGTTTCGATATCACAGGCAGCAATAATATATTTACTGTTCAACCGTTGAATTTTCCCCCTGTGTTCGAAACTAAGTCCCGTGCATTGTCCTTTTTCAAGGAAAATCTCTTTCACCTGGCATTGAAGGGCCACCGGATTATGGTAATAATTGACAACGTATTGAAGCCACTGCGGAATCACCTGGCTGCCGCCCTTGGGTGGGCTCTGAAAATCATGATAATACGACCAGCCGATGGGAATCAGACATCCAAGCAATTCCTGTTCACCCGAAAATATCTGCTGCAGGCGTGGATTTTTGAAGAATCGGTCAAGTCCTTTCTTTAACCCTTTTTCACCGGAAAAAGACAAATAGGGGATAAAAGGAATGGCGAACTCCAGCATTCTGAATTTATTTTTCAACTTCTGGAAGAATGGCATGGTCTCCTCGGAACGGAAAATCCGGTTATAATTTTTAAATGAGCGCCCGATCTGTCTGGCCTTTAAAAAAAGCTTTTCGATACCTTTTCTTTCCTCCGGATAATCCCGGATCAACTGGTTTCGCAGATCATCCGGTTGATTAGTAAGCAGATAATCGAAATTTTCACCTTTGTAACGCCGGATCCGTTGTTGTTCTACAGCCTTAGGATGATCAGTTCCTATGGCGCTGAATAATTTATCCAGCATTCCATCGGGACCATACTGGTTCAACCAGTGTATAGCTGTATCAAAAATGAAATGCTTGCGCCGGAATCCTGCCAGGTATCCGCCCACGCGGGGCTCTTTTTCCAACACGCAAACAGAAAGTCCCGCCCTGCTCAGCAAAGCGGCAGAAGTAAGGCCCCCAATGCCCGCACCGATCACAATCACGTCGTAATAATCCTTAAATTCCTGGTTCCGCATGTCACTAATTTAACAAAATCAATCCGGACGATATAAAAAAAACATTCGGACAGAAAATGGTAATTTTAACCTATGGTGAATGAGCATGATAAAACATTGTCAGCCGGTCAGATTATTCAAATAATAAATGACTTTATCCAGGAAGAGTTTGAAGTGGACAGTTCCAGGATTACTCCATCAGCCGATTTAAAATCTACCCTGGATCTGGATAGCCTGGATTATATCGACCTCGTGGTTGTAATGGAAAAAAACCTGCATATTAAAGTGGACCCGGCTGACCTGGCGGATATTCACAGCATCCAGGATCTGTATGATTATGTTATCTCCAAAATGGGTTAAAAAGCTTAAGGCGTAAAGCGCAAAGCTTAAAGCCTCTTAAATTCAAAATATAGGTTTCGGATTTTTCTGTGTCAATTGAATATTTGTTCATTATCAAATTAGCTTTAAGCTTTACGCCTTAAGCTTTAAGCTTGCCTGATGGCATGGTTTTATAATCTGTTAGCGGGTAAATCCCATTCCAGATGGTCTGTTAAAGTAAAAACGAGACCGGTTAAGAAAATTAATTCCCCTGCAGAGAAAAGCCCGATACCCAGGACGGGTGAAGCCCATGCTCGCAACCCTGGTAGACAAGCCATTTGATGATCCCGATTGGGTTTTTGAAGTGAAATGGGATGGATACAGGGCCATCGCCATTATGAATGCAAAATCTGTTGCACTCCAATCCAGGAACGACAAATCCTTTAATGAAAAATTTTATCCTGTTTATGAAGCATTGGTAAAATGCAATCTGCATGCTGTTCTTGACGGGGAAATTGTTGTGATTAATAAAACGGGCAGTTCAGACTTCGGTGCATTGCAGAATTGGAGGAGCGAAGCGGATGGCGAACTGTTTTATTACATCTTTGATATTCTATGGCTTGACGGTTATGATCTGAAGCCGCTTTCTCTTATGGAACGAAGGAAAATTCTTAAAACCCTGAAGCTCATCTTCAGACAATTTACGTATCAGTGAAGGATTTGAGGAATCAGGAATCCTGCTTTTTGAATCCGTGAAGAAACTGGGTCTCGAGGGGATCATTGCTAAAAATAAATGGAGTACCTATCACGAAAATGACCGAACGCGGGAATGGCTTAAAATAAAGTCACATCAGCGGCAGGAAGTAGTTATTGGTGGATACACAATAAATGATGGTTCTTCGAAATTATTCAGTTCGCTATTGGCCGGCGTTTATAATAAATGGCAATCTGATTTATACGGGCAAAATCGGAACGGGCTTTAATCAGGAAACACAGCGGAGAACTATTAAGCAATTCAAGCCTCTGATCATCAAAATCCGCTCCCATTTCAATCCATACCGGATATCAATAAACCTTCCCGCTTCAGGCCTGATCCTCCGAATGCCAGGGCGGTCTGGCTGAAACCAAAACTGGTCTGCGAAGTAAGTTTTGCCGAAATGACTTCCGATGGTGTCATGCGGCATCCTTCATTTGAAGGAATGAGGTCAGATAAAAATCCGGATTCGGTTGTTATGGAAAAAGAAATTCCGGTCAGATAAAATAAAAAGCCGAAAAAAATTACCAGATCAAAAAAATATCATCATGGCAACTCCGACAGGTGAACTGAAATCGTTACTGAATCCTTCTGAGGAAACACAGGTGAAAAAGATAAAGGGGCATGAAATAAAATTCACCAACCTCAGCAAGATATACTGGCCGAAGGAAAAACTTACCAAGCGCGACATGCTGAATTATTATTATCAGGTGGCGCCGTATATTTTGCCTTATCTGACGGGCAGGCCCCAGTCACTCAACCGGTTTCCGAATGGAATCAACGGCGTAAGTTTTTATCAGAAGGATGTAAAAGGAAAAGTCCCTGAGTGGCTGCAGACTTTTGCTTATCATTCCGAAGATGATAGTCGCGAAAAAGAATTTCTCGTTGCTACCGATGAAGCGAGCTTATTATATATGGCATCGCTGGGTTGTATTGAAATGAATCCATGGTCCAGTACCATAAAAAAGCCAGACTATCCGGATTGGTGCATTATAGATCTTGACCCGGATAAAAATTCATTCGATCAGGTTATAGAGACTGCGCAGGTTATTTATAAATTGCTTGAAAGTATCAGCATCGATTCATATTGCAAAACGTCCGGGTCTACCGGTATACATATTTACATTCCCCTGGGTGCAAAATATACATATGAAGAATCAAAAGAATTTGCCCGTGCAATTGTAACAATGGTACAAAAGGAAATTCCGAAGTTTACGAGCATTGAACGGCCGACGGCTAATCGAAAAGGGAAAATTTATCTTGACTTCCTGCAGAACAGACCGCAAGCCACATTGGCGGCACCTTATTCTGTCAGGCCAAAACCCGGCGCTACCGTTTCTATGCCGCTCCATTGGGAAGAATTAAAAAAGGGATTAAAAATGCAGGACTTTACGATACGCAATGCAATTGCAAGGATTGTCAAAGAGGGAGACATTTTCAAACCCGTTCTGGGAAAGGGTATCGACATGAAGAAGGCGTTAAAAGCTTTAGGCTGAAAGTCGTAAAGCTCAAAGCTATTTCATGTATCAGTCAGTCAAATTAGAATTACCATGCCACGTGAAAATTTGTACATAGTGAAAACAGGGCACGTGGATTGCACCAACTATTAAAACCGTGTTATGAAGTACACAGATTTAAATAAAGTCGTAAGCCCTGTTGTCAACATATCCGAAAAACAAAGACTGATATCTGCCGTAACCGGGGGCCTTCTCCTGGCCATGGGTGTTTTTGGCTTTGGAAAATCCTCTTTCCGGAGATCCATACGGATGACGGCCGGAACCTTGTTGATCATGCGTGGTCTTACAGGATATTGCCCGGTATCAGCATTAAAAAATCCTGCTGAAGAAAACCCGGTAGAAGAAAAAGCCGGGTCCCTTGTATCGGGGTAAAATGTACGGCAACTACGCGACTATTTGTAATTTCATGAATGACTAAGAAACTCATTGTTCTCTCCGGCGCCGGCATCAGTGCAGAAAGCGGATTGAAAACCTTCCGGGACAGCGATGGACTCTGGGAAGGATATGACGTAAATGAGGTAGCAACCCCAAGGGGATGGAAAAAGAATCCGGAATTGGTGCTCGAGTTTTACAATATGCGGCGGAGTAATGTTCGTGATGCGATTCCGAATGCAGCCCATCATGGGCTGGCCGAACTGGAAAAATATTTTGACATGCGGATCATCACACAGAATATCGATGATCTGCATGAAAGGGCAGGTTCATCACGTGTTTTACATCTGCACGGGGAAATCTTCAAAATGCGAAGTGAGTTAAATGAAAGCATTGTTTACCCTATCAGGGATAATATCAAATTCGGCGATAAGGCGCCCGACGGAGGACAACTACGACCGCATATCGTGTGGTTTGAAGAACCGGTGCCCCTGATCGCAGATGCAAGCCGGCTGGTTCGTAAGGCCGATATTATGGTAATCATCGGAACCTCCCTCGCCGTATATCCCGCTGCGGGTCTGATAGATTTTGCTTCCCCGCAAATACCAAAATTCATCGTTGATAAAAATATTCCATATACACGGGGTATTCAAAACCTCTACGGCATTCAAAAACCCGCAACGGAAGGAATAGGGGAATTGAAAGAGCAACTGATGAAATTCATATGATCGGTGGTTTATTCCAGCGAAGTAAATAGCGGCATCCGGGATTTACATAGAATGAACAGGTTTGGGTCTAAAACCCTATTTCGGCCTGTTTGAGTAGTAAATATTTTTTCAGACAAGGCATCTTCAGGCATAACCTTATATTTGCTCATTCTCGAAATCAATAAAAACATTTTCCATGAACAAAGCAGAACTGATTGCAAAATTAGCCGATGACGCGGGTCTCACTAAAACACAGGCCGGGGCCGCGCTCGATTCATTTACAGAAGCCGTTGCCAAAACTCTAAAAAAAGGAGACAAAGTAACACTTGTCGGGTTCGGAACTTTTTCTGTTTCAAAACGTGCAGCACGTAATGGCCGGAATCCTCAAACCGGTGCAACCATCAAGATAAAGGCGAAAAAAGTAGCAAAGTTCAAAGCGGGCAAAGAACTTGCCAGCCGCGTGTAATAGATATTTCAATATTATTAATAAAAAAGGACTGTGCAATGCCGGTCCTTTTTTGTTGACGGTTGACAGTTGACGGTTGTTATTTAGTGCACTTCCAGTCTTCCATACTTCCAGACTTCCATACTTGTATTCAGTCTTCCAGACTTTCTTCCGGAGCAATAAATTCCACCCGGTAAATACGCATCAGTAATATAAAAATTGAAATGAGCAGGGGACCGAAGATGAGTCCTATAAATCCAAATAGCGGAACTCCTACAAATACTCCGAATAAAGTAATCAGCGGATGCACATTCCCGATCCTCCTTTGCAGCCAGAGTCTGAAAACATTATCCATAGTCACGATGACACCCAATCCGTAAACCAGGATAATGATTCCTCTGGTTGTATCACCACTTGCAAATTGTATAATGGCAAGGGGTACATAGGCGAGTGAGGATCCGACCAGTGGAAGTATCGAAGTAAATGCTGTCAGTGCAAACCAAAGCAGAGGTTCTTTGATACCTAAAATCAGGTAGAGGATTAATCCGGCAATCCCCTGCAATAAAGCGATCAGCGGAATACCAACCGCATTTGAAATCACCATTTGATTCATCTGGTGACGAACGCGTTGCAGATTATCCTTTCTCAATGGAAGACCATCCTCCACCCAGTCCTCAAGTTTATTACAGTTGGTGAGCATGAAGTACAATAGAAAATACATCACCACGAGTGCGACAATGGAATTCACCGTGGCTCCCAGTATCAAGGGTAATTCAGACAGTGCCATACCACTCAGGTTTCGAATCGTATCAGCATTCATAAAGTGATACCCAATACGCAGTTCAATATTTTTTAAAAAATCCACCAGCGAGGTAGTGATTTCAGTTGCGTGATCAATCACATATCCTATTTTCGAACTGACGGTATTTATCAGAATAAAAACCGGAAATAAAATCATAATAAATGAAAACAACATCAGGATCAGGGCAGCAGACGCGGGTTTCCATCCCTTTATCAGCATACGCTTCATATGCCGGCGCATCAGCACATAAAAAGTGATCGCACCCAGAAAGGATGGCAGGAATGATTTCAGATATGTAAACAGGATCAAGACCCAACACAGCCAATATCACGATAAAGAAAAATTGCCTGACTTTCTCGGTATCATATGGTTTCATCCAGCGGGTTTATGATTGAAGTTAAGTTAGTTTTAGACAAATAATCTACAGGCAATGAGGTCAGCACTTCCATACTTCCATACTTCCATACTTCCATACTTTCTTGGTACTTTTAAGATAATCTGAATAATATGCGTAACGGACTTTTTTTATTATTGACCTTTTCTATTTATGGGATTCTATCAGCCCAGTCGATCCATGTTTTGGGGTTTTACGACAGCAATGCGATCAGAGGAATTAAAAACAGAGAAAGCATTTGATGACCAGATCAGCCGGGAAAATATCGGTAAGACCATTCAGGATCTTTCGTCCGATCCACATAATCTGGGTTCTCCCGGCAGCAAGGAGGTTGCTGAAAAAATTCAGCAGAAATTCCGGGACTATGGTTTCGACGTTCATATGGATGTATACCAGGTTTTATTTCCCGTACCTAAAATCAGAGTTTTGGAAATGACGTGCTCCAACTATTTACCACGCATTATTAAAAGAACCAGCATTAAAAGAAGACGGCACCAGCGGACAGAAGGATCAGCTTCCAACTTATAATGCCTGGAGTGCTGACGGAAATGTAACAGCAGAACTGGTATATGTGAATTATGGTTTGAATGATGATTATGAAGAGCTCGCTAAACGGGGTATCGACGTGAAAGGCAGGATCGTCATTGCCCGTTATGGTAAGAGCTGGCGGGGAATCAAACCAAAAATTGCACAGGAACACGGAGCCATCGGATGTATCATTTATTCCGATCCGAAAGACGACGGATATTTTCAGGGTGATGTATATCCGAAAGGAGCCTTCAAAAGTGAATACGGTGTTCAACGCGGTAGCGTGATGGATATGGTGGTATATCCGGGAGATCCGCTGACCCCGGGTATTGGTGCTACAAACGATGCGAAAAGATATCGCTTCACATAATGAAGCACCCAACCTGCTTAAAATTCCTGTTTTACCCATCAGCTATCACGATGCAAAACCCTTACTGGAGTCCATGAGCGGGCCGGTGGCGCCGGAAGACTGGCGGGGAGCACTGCCGATTACCTACCATATCGGACCCGGGAAAACGACTGTGCATCTGGAATTGCAATTTGACTGGAAGATGGTTCCCTGTTACGATGTGATTGCGATGATAAAAGGTGACGAGTTCCCGGATGAATGGGTGATCCGGGGTAATCATCATGATGCCTGGGTTAATGGGGCACAGGATCCGATCAGCGGACAGGCGGCTATGCTCGAAGAAGCAAAAGCCATCGGCGTGATGTTGAAGTCTGGATGGAAACCCAAAAGAACCATCGTGTACTGCGCCTGGGACGGCGAAGAACCTGCTCTGGTCGGATCAACTGAATGGGTTGAGGATCATGTTCAGCTTATTGCAGCAAAATACCGTTGTATATATTAACTCTGATGCAAACGGAAGGGGATTTCTCGAAGCCGGCGGTTCGCACGCTCTGGAAAATGTAGTGGATGAAGTGGCTAAAAATATCCCGGACCCGCAAACCGGTGCGAATTTATTTGAAAGATTAAAAGCAAGAGAGGTTATCACTGCCGCAAGTCCACAATTGGCAAAGGAAAAGATGGATAAAACAAATATTCATCTGGATGCCCTGGGCACAGGTTCCGATTTTTCTCCCTTTTTGCAGCATCTCGGACTCCCTGTTTTAAATCTTGCATTTTCAGGAGAAGACAACAATGGCGTATATCATTCCATTTATGATTCGTATGACAATTTTATTCGTTTTGTGGATCCCGGGTTTTATTATGGGGCAACTCTTTCAAAAATGGCGGGACATGTTTCCCTGCGCATGTTAAATGCAGATATATTGCCGTTTGATTTCAGGATTCTGTATAAAGAGATAAAAACCTATACAACAGAATTGCAAACGATGATTTCAAATCTCCGGGAATCTACATCTGTCAACAACGAGATCATCAGAAAAAAATATTTTCTCATCGCAAACGATACTGCAAATTCTTATTCACCACCTGTTCAGAAACAGGAGATTCCCTATATAGATTTTTCTCCTTTGCAAAATGCAATTATCAGTCTCGGCAGAGCTGCCGATCATTCCTTCGAAGCCATGAATACAAAAGGAATGACCGGAAAACAAATGGACAGTCTGAACCGTATGCTTTACCGGGCAGAACAGGAACTTTTGCTGGATCAGGGTTTACCGCTCAGGCCCTGGTATAAACATGTTTTATATGCCCCCGGATTTTACACCGGTTACTCAGTAAAAACATTACCCGGCATCAGGGAATCCATTGAACAAAGAAACTTTCTCCAGGCCGAAATTGAAATCAAACGTGCGGCGTTCTCTATAAATAAACTGGCGGGATATCTGCAGCATTTGTGATGATCGGTTGACGGCCTGCACGAATGCGGGGTTGACGGTTGACGGATTAGTGGCTTTACGGCTTTACGCTTTGCGCTTTACGCTTTAAGCTTAACCGTGTGGATACACAAATGTTTGTTTTACCAGTTCGGATTTCCAGACAAAAATCATCCACGCCGACGTGTATGCTATTCTGAGAATCTGAGTATACAAGTCCCGCCGGATATTGATCATTTCCGGGGGCAGATTCATGAAATGATATAAGAATAACAAAACGCAGGTCACAACGATATAGATCCCCGCGTAATAAATAAACAGCGTAGGGAAAATATCTCTTCTTCCAAAAAACCAATATATCAAGGCACCAGTACCTGCAATTGCAATTAAGGAAAGGAATAATTCAATAATAAAAAGAACCTGATATTTTGTCCCGCCTAATTGTCCCAGATGTATCCATGTCGACTCTAAAAAATAATTTGCATGCCAGAAAAAATAAATTTGGATGATGAATCGTATCAGCAGGTTGATTCCTAAAAACATGACCCATCCACTCAAAGGCATACCCGGATTACTGCGCTGATCGATCGTTTTAGAATGCTTATTCAAAAAGCGGAATAATATGGTGAAGAGCAGCCCGAAGAAAAAACATAACCAGATGGTGACCCAGTTATAATAGCTACCGGGCGCCTGGGTTTCGCCATTTGCAAAGCTGTTCAGAAATGTCAGGGAAAAAAGCAGGACGAATATTCTGCGCACATGAGTTTGTTCGGATTTGCCAAACATAATAAATTAAACGCATTCATATTCAGCCTGTGTTGAATCAATTTCCCATACACGCAACCCGGTTTATAAAAGATCGTACTCACTACTAAGCGCTTAATTATTCATTAAAATCATATAACAATTTACAGATCATGCGTTTAAGATTTATTTTAATTCCGTTCCTTTCTATCATAGTACTTGGTATGTTTAGCTCATGTTCAAAAAGTTCCGGCGGAGGATATGGCAGCACAACGCCACCGGCTACCATTCCCCCGTCGAATGTGCCTGGCCCTGCATTTCAACTAAAAACCGATTCCCATTTCGGGTCAATACTGGCAGATGCGAATGGAAACACGCTTTATTTCTTTTCACTGGACGCCGATGGGAAATCGGCGTGCACGTGCCGGTTGCCTGGCAATTTGGCCCGTATCCTATAATGCCGGTACCACATTCGGCGCCGGACTGGCGGCTTCAGATTTTTCAAGTATAACCCGTTCCGACGGTAGCAAGCAGTCCACTTATAAGGGATGGCCGTTATATACTTATGCCGGGGACGCCGCTGCGGGTGCCGTAAATGGAGATGGAATCATGGGTGTATGGTTCGTGGCAAAGCCGGATTATTCCGTGATGCTGTCGGTCACACAACTGGTTGGGCTTGACGGGGTAAAATACGACAGCACATTAAAGGCCGGAACGGGTGCCACACTTTATATGACAGATGACCACGGAGTTACCCTGTATTCACTTTCCATTGATAAATCGGGTAAGAATAATTATACTTTATCGGATTTCAGCAATGACGCCGTTTGGCCAATCGTACAACTAAGCACCATACAAAGCGTACCTTCATTATTGGATAAATCAGCCTTTTCCAGCATAACCGTATTTACAAAACCGCAACTGACTTATAAGGGATGGCCGGTATATAAGTTTGGGGGAGATGCGAATACAAGAGGTAACACAAAGGGCGTAAGCGTTACGACTCCGGGACCCTGGCCCGTGATGGACCAGGCAACAAAGTCGGCACCGTTATAATTGTTTCATCCGATAGATAGCAGAAAACTTTGGATAACATTATTCAGATTATAGAAGGATGCAAAAGGCAGGAACCGAAGAGCCAGAAGACGCTCTACGAGAGGTTCTATGGGTATATATTAAAAATAGCTTTTCGCTACGTGTATCGTTATGATATCGCCGTGAATGTAACCAATGACGCATTTGTTAAAATATTCCGTCACATAGAAAGATTCCGGTATGAAGAGGAAGAATTTCCTGAAAGGCTCATGATGGCCTGGATGAAGCGGATTGTTATCAACACGTCCATCGACGAGCTGAGAAAAAATAATATGACGCCGGAAATCGGTGGTATACCGGAATATGTGTGGGAAGAACCGGATAATAGTCAAAAAGCCGATCACCTTTTACTATATAAGGAGCTGATCAGCTATGTAAAGAATCTTCCGCCTATGTACCGGGTTGTGTTCAATATGTTTGTAATAGACGGTTGCACCCACTTTGAAATTGCTGATACGCTGGGCATTTCAGTAGGTACATCAAAATCGAATTTATCACGTGCCAGAGGTATTTTGCAAAAGATTATAAAAGAAAAAGAGGAGGCCAAATCATGGAGCATTTAGAAAACGATATGGACGACCTGTTCCAAAAAGCAGGGGAGCTGTATCCGCTCAAAACTACCGGATCGGACTGGGATGCCGTGGCTGGCAAACTGCAGAACGAAGGTCCCGGTGAGGTCCAGGACTTGTCCGGACTTACCGCTGCACCCAACCGCAGAAGAACGTGGTTATTGCTTTTGTTACTCATTCCCCTGGGACTTGGCATTTTTTATTATTCCGGATATCAAAATCAGGGACATCAAAATGTTGTATCGGCAAAGCCTCTGAATACGGATGCTGATCAAAGAAAGACAAGTTCTGTGATTCCTGAAAAGCATCTGTTACCGGTCGGACCGGCAGATAACAATAAAACTGCGACCTCGGATAACATTCAAAGACCTTCCGTGAAAAAGAGCAGTCCTGAAAACAGCAGTATGAATGGATCACTCTCAATCAAAAACAAAAGATTGACTTATGCTGCCGGTGGAAATCAAGTAACGGCAAATAATATTCCGAATTCGAAAAAACAAATTTCATCTGCTGATGATAAGGCCCCATCAGATTTGAATTCAAATAATTCGACTCAGGGATCAAAAGAAACAGGTGCGGCCGTTGAAAATAAAAGTGACAAAACTTCGACTTCTGAAACAGAATCTTTGGCGAAAGCTGGCGTCGTCGCTGTTCCGGCGGCTATATCAACCGAGCACGAGACAACTGCTGCCATCAATAAAACTGACAAAACTGAACCCTCAAAACAAACATCGCAGGATAGTTCTGTGGCAAAAAAGAAAACAAATACGGATTCAAAGCAATCTAAAGGATTGTATGTCGGTTTCATCGCGGGTCCTGATGTAAGCACAGTGGATTTCCAGTCAGTCAAACATCCAGGATTATAGTCTGGGTGCCACGTTCGGTTATCGATTCAATAAAAGGTTGGCAGTTGAAACAGGTTTTCTGATATGGGATAAAAAATATTATTACTCCAACGGATGAATCATTTTAAAAATCAAGCGCCGACTGGTCTTCAACCATTGACGTAGATGGCAATTGTGATATGTTTGAGATCCCACTCTTGCTATTCGTTTCGATTTTGCAACTAAAAAGAGTGGTAATTTTTTTGTGAAAGGAGGTTTTTCTTCCTATTTGATGAGAAAACAAACCTATTCGGGAAATTCGCATAACGGTTAACTCGGATACGACACCGCCTGCGTGGACCCAAATCACAATTATCCTAAAAAATTATTTTCATATCCAGTTCAGATAAGTGGAGGATATGAACTTGCAATCAGTGACAAAACAAAAATCCAAATAGAACCCTATGTGAAAATTCCGTTACGGGGATTGGAACGAGGCGAGTATGCCTATCTCCAGCTGCTGGCATATACTTCGGTATCACCCACTCTTTCCGTTAACTCTTGACCATAAGAAATCTTTTATGCGAAAAAAATATTTTTTCGGCATAGGCATTTTATTGATTTGCCTGGCCGGCTGGGGAATTATATACAGTGTACAAACCACACCGGAATGTGGAAGGAGAAGATGCAGTGGCAACACTGACCGCAACCAATCTGTATAATGAGTTTTTGAAGAATGAATCGCAGGCAAATCAAAAATGGGTAGGAAAGGTTTTAGAAGTAAAAGGAACCATTTCATCCGTCACCGAGGCGGGCAATTATGTTTCACTGAACCTGGCTGCCACAGCGGATGGCGGCGTGAATTGCAGCGTGTTGAAAAAGGATTTACCGCACGATGATAAATTCAATAAGGGAGATTCCGTTCAGTGTTAAAGGAAAATGCACGGGCTTTCTGATGGATGTAAATCTCGTTGATTGTATCATAAAAAAATAGTTACCGGTTAATACCTCTTTGTATGAAGAAACAACTCGCCGTTATTTTACTGATTATCGCTTTTCCGGCAATATGTATTGTCGCCTGTACAAAAGAAAACATACAAAATATTCTTCCGGTTGCCTGCGATACGGTGGGCATGCAGTATAACAGAGACATCGTTCCCATACTCGAAGGAAATTGTTATCGCTGTCATGGAACAGGCAATACCGCCGGAAGTGGTGGCATCCTGTTGGAAGGGTATGAAAACATCAAACCCTACGCACAGAATGGCACACTATACGGAAACGTTGCGCATTTGCCCGGATACAATCCCATGCCTTATGAAACGCAAATGCTCGATCAATGTACCATTAATAAAATCCTGGATTGGACTCTACAGGGGTCTCCTAATAATTAAATAGAAATGATTATGCGTTTGAAGTGTTGTATTTTTCTGTTCACTATTTTCCTCTCCTTTCAGGGGATTTGTCAGAATTACATGACGAAAACTGGTTTTATCGGTTTTTATTCGAAAACATCCCTTGAAGATATTCAGGGCGAAAACAACCAGGTATATGCGGTGCTGGATCCCGCCAGTCATCATATGGCGTTTGCTGTTCTTCTGAAAGGTTTCATTTTTCCCAAAGAACTGATGCAGACGCATTTTAACGAAAATTATGTGGAAAGCGATAAGTTCCCGAAAGCAACATTTTCCGGAACCTGCACCGGAGATATGGACTTATCCAAAGACGGCATTTATCAGGTTGTTGTAAAAGGGGATCTGAGTTTACACGGGGTAACAAAACCTCTGGAAACCACCGGGCAGATTGAAGTAAAAAACGGAAAGATCACGGGTTCTTCTGCTTTCAAAATAAAACCTGAAGATTATCAGATTTCCATTCCCAGTATAGTGAGGGAAAAGATTGCGACAGGAAATCGACGTGAAGGTTCAAATTGTCTGGACGCGAAATACATAAAATAATAAATATGCGGAAGATTTATTTCAGCCTGATATGTTTACTCATTTCTTATCGCAGATAAAGGCGCAGGATAGCCTGCTGCGTTCTGTCAGCGACTCATTGTCGGCTGCAGGCGGAACACAGTATGTTACGGGAACTTTTAAAGCTTTATACATCGTAAACATGAAGACAATTGAAGCCCCGGCAGCCGGTGCATTAAATTTTGAAATTCAACACCGGTTCGGGACCATCAATGAAGGCGCTTACCATCTTTGGGGATTGGATTTTGCAACACTCCGCCTGGGCTTGGACTATGGTATCAGTGATCGTCTTTCTGTTGGCATCGGCAGAAGTTCTGTGTTGGAAACATTTGATGGTTATGTGAAATATAAATTATTAAGACAAACGGATAATCCGGCAATGTGCCTGTATCTGTTGCACTTATTGGGCACTACCAGCTATTATACAGATAAAATAACCGATCCCAAACTGGATAGTGCTTTTAAGAGTGCATATCGTTTAGCTTATACGGCGCAGATCCTGATCGCCAGGAAATTCAGCAGCAAGCTTTCACTTCAGATCACCCCACTTTCATCCATTACAATCTGGTCGATTCTGCCATTGATCATAATAATGTTTTTGCGTTATGTGCAGGCGGCCGGTTTAAAATCACCAAACGAATGGCCATTACAGCAGAATACAACTATTTATTTCCAAACCAGTTGAGTTCGTATACCGGATTGCCATTACATAATGCACTTTCATTTGGCTGGGATATTGAAACAGGAGGACATGTATTCCAACTTGTTTTCACAAATGCACAAACCATGAATGAACCGCAGTATATTGGCCAGACCGTCGGAAGCTGGGGCAATGGAGATATTTATTTCGGATTTAATATTTCGCGCATTTTTAATTTGAAACCACATAATAAGCCGAAAGCGTAAAGCCGCAAAGCTCAAAGCCAAAAATCCATTTAGCAGAAATTAGAGAAACACGAATCCTTGTTATAGATACAAGAAGCTACAATTTAATTTGCGTAACAGAATAAAAAGCTTTACGCTTTGCGCTTTAAGCTTTAAGCGTAAATAGCCGGATTCACAATAAAAGGCAGCCTCTCCCCCTTCAAACCGGCAACAATATTTTTTGCTGCAAGTAACGACATGGCTGCACGGGTTTCTTCCGTTGCTGAACCAATATGCGGCAGAACGCAAACGTTGGGCATGGAAAGCAGTGGATGATCCGGCCGCATAGGTTCCGGATTCGTTACATCCAGACCGGCCCCCCAGATAATTCTTTTTTCCAATGCTTCCGTCAGATCGGTTTCATTATGTATTGAACCACGTGCCGCATTGATAAAAATCGCCGTGGGTTTCATCTTCGCGAAAACATCTTTGTTGAACTTCCCTTTTGTTTCAGCTGTCAGCGCCGTGTTAACAGAAAGTACGTCACTGTTTTTGAGTAAGTCATCAAAGGACACCCATTCAGCATGTAATTCTTTTTCGGCTTCTTCATGATGACCACGGTTATGATAAATGATTTTCATACCAAAGGCTGCCGCAGCTCGTTTTGCCAGTTCAAAACCAATTTTACCCAATCCGTAAATGCCCAATGTTTTGCCCCGGATATCAATTCCCAGATTAGCTGTCGGTTCAAAAAAACCCCAGCCGCCCTGTTGAATCGTTCTGCTCATATAAAAAGCTTTGCGGGAAGTAGCTAACATCAGTAAAAAAGCAATATCTGCCGTTGCATCACTTAACACACCCGGCGTGTTTCCAATCGGCATTTTAATTTCGGTTGCAGCAGCAACATCTACATTGTCATAACCCGCGCTATGCAGACTGATCACTTTCAAATGTCTTACAGCATTCAGAAAAGTTCTGTCAATCTTATTCCCGCCCGCACTCAAAAATGCATCTGCATTTTTGCAATATGCAATTAATTCTTCCGGAAGAAGGTCTCTTTTTTCTGTCCATTCCAAAATATCAAGTCCCGCATCCCGCAAATATTGTAATCCGGCTTCCGGAATTTTTCTGCTGATAAATACTTTCATTAATATATTTTCTATTGAAGGAACCGCAAATAATCTGCCTGATTTACGTTCATTCCAATTTATTAACGATCCGCGTTCTTACCGGAGCGTTAATACAACAACCGAAGCAGCTGGCAATGTGATCAGCCATTCTTTTCCTTTAACAACGGCGCCGGAAAAAGGGCGCGGTGAAATTTTTCCGGGATCCTGAAAACTATTGAAATCCTGAATACTGCCCGACTGTAGTATTCTGCCGTTATCCAGTTTCAACTCCGGGCCCTCCATTTGAATATGTACTTTATTTGTCTTTTCAGGGTCAATATTTACAAGCGATATATGCGTCATCCCCTGCTGGTTCCTCGATGCAGATACCGAAATGGCCGGCAGACTGTCATTTCCCTCTTTGTAATAAATATTCTGCAACTCAACAGGAATCATGATAGCGTCCTGGTGAACATTATACATCTCCATAACATGATATGTGGGCGTCAGTATAATTTTTTCTTTGTCAGTTAGAATGACGGCCTGAAGAACGTTGACCATCTGGGCAAGATTGGCCATCCGGACCCGGTCACAATGATTATTAAAAATATTCAGCGTAACGCCCGCCAACATGGCGTCCCGCATCGTATTCTGCTGAAATAGAAATCCGGGGTTTGTACCTTTTTCCACGTCATACCAGCCTCCCCATTCATCTACAATTAGTGCCGTTTTTTTACCCGGATCATATTTATCCATGATCGCTTCGTGCGTGGAAACCAATTCCTCCATACGCAGTGCACGTTTCAAAGTCGTAAAATATTGCTGAATGCTAAATCCGGTTGCAGGCCCCTTTGCATTCCAGTCTATCACTGAATAGTAGTGAAGGGATACTCCTTCAATAAGATTTCGGGGAATATCCCGCATCATCACTTCGGTCCAATGGAAATCATCTCCATTGGCTCCGGATGCCACACGAAATAAATTCCTTATCCGGAGACAAACGTTGCATATTGCCTGTATATATTACTGTAATATTCAGGTGTCATATTTCCTCCGCAACCCCAGGCTTCATTTCCAATGCCAAAATATTTTACATTCCAGGCCTTGTCACGTCCATTCGATTTTCTCCAGGAAATCATCGGAGCTGATCCCTCACCGTTTACATATTCTACCCATTGGGAAAATTCCTGCACCGTTCCGCTGCCCACATTTCCTGCGAGATAAGGAGTAGCTCCAATACGCTCGCACATGTTCAAAAAATCATTTGTCCCGAAACTATTATCCTCCGTAACACCTCCCCACCATTTGTTTATCATAGTCGGTCGTAGTTTTTTTGGTCCTACACCGTCCTTCCAATGATAAGTATCGGCAAAACATCCCCCGGGCCATCTTAATTGAGGTACTTTCAATTTTATCAGTGCAGCAATAATATCATTTCTGACTCCTTCTGTATTTGGAATTATTTTATTTGAATCGCCGACATAAATACCGTCATAAATACAATGACCCAGATGCTCGGCAAAATGTCCGTAAATATTTTTACTGATCATCGTTTTGGCATCCGGAACATGCAGGATCACATTCGCCGTCTGACCGGATAAAGTCAATGCGGTATAGTGATAAAAAAACAAAATGAATGACGAAATGTATTCTCATTTTTTCTGAATTCATTTTGAACAATTTACCATCCAGCGTATACCAAAACGGTCTTTGAAATTGCCATGCCAGTCTCCCCAGAATTGTTTCTTAAACGGAATATGAACGTCGCCTTCCGCACTCAGTCTGTCAAAAATATTTTTGGCAGCCTCTTCATCATGCAACCCCAGAGATATGGCAATATTGCTGGTCAGTTGTACATCCTGTTTTTTGGGCATTACGTCGCTGGCAAACAGCGTGTAATTCCCAAAAGAAAAACGTGCATGCAGGATCTTATTTTTAAAATCCTCCGGCGTATTCATTGCAGGATTATCATAACGGGATACAATTTCAATCCGTCCGTCCAGGATATCGCTGTAAAAAAGAAGCGCTTCTTCACAATTGCCCTGGAAGGAAAGATAGGGCATCATTTCAAGTTGGGTATCTGACATTTTTTTTATTTTAAATATACGATTAAAGCATAACGCCTAAAGCCTCAAAGCGCTAAAACTTCTTTTGAGTAAATATGAACCAAAGCCTAGATTTTTCAGAAACGAAAGTCAATTGTAATTCAGATTATCAGATAAATATTTAATTCCGAAAAGTTAGCGTTAGGCGTTTAGGCTTTAGGCGTTAAGCCTTAAATTGCAACATGAATGTCCAAATGGAAGCCGGCTGGAAAAAAGTACTGGAAGCCGAATTCAGTAAACCCTATTTCTTACAGATCGTTCATTTTCTCAAGACAGAAAAGATTCTTGGCAAAATAATTTATCCGCCGGGAAGCCAGATTTTTAATGCTTTCGAAATGAGTCCATTTGAAAAAACCAAATTGGTCATTCTCGGACAGGATCCATATCATGGTCCGGGGCAGGCGCATGGATTATGCTTCTCCGTGCCGGATGGTGTCCGGCCACCACCCTCCCTGCAGAATATCTATAAGGAATTGAATACTGACGTAGGAATGCCCATTCCGCAAACCGGTAACCTGAGTCCCTGGGCCAGGCAGGGGGTTTTATTACTCAATGCCTATCTGACCGTACTGGCAAATGCCCCCGCCAGCCATTCCCAGGCCGGATGGGGAGAATTTACAGATACGGTGATCCAGAAGCTCTCCGACCTCAAAAAAAACCTGGTATTCCTTCTCTGGGGGAAATTTGCACAGGAAAAACAATCCCTGATTGATGAAACCAAACATTATGTTTTGAAAGCGGCCCACCCTTCTCCTTTTTCTGCCGATAAAGGATTTTTCGGGTGCAGACATTTTTCAAAAGCCAATACATACCTGATGAAAAACGGAATGGATCCGATCGACTGGAAATTATAACCATCAAATGAATCGTCTTGCGAATGCTTAAAAATATTTTCGGTAGAATCTGGGCGGCCTGGGGCGCGTTGGTCTTCGTTTCAACCATGCTTCTTTTCCTGATTCCCTTTTTTCTTTTTATTTATTTTCAGAAAGATCCCAGAAAAACAAATCGTTTTATTCGTTATTCAAGGGTATGGATGGATATTTTCCTCGGCCTTGTCGGCTGCCCATTGACAATTCGCGGACGCGAATATTTTAAAAAAGGAAAAACGTATATCGTTGTTTGTAATCACAATGCGCTGATCGACGTCCCTGTTTCCTCACCCGGTATTCCCGGAGGAAACAAAACCATTGCCAAAGCTGAAATGGCAAAAATTCCCCTCTTCGGACTGATTTATCAAACAGGCAGTATTCTGGTTGACAGGAAAAATGAAAAAAGCAGGCGTGACAGTTTCACAAAAATGAAAGATGTGCTGGACATGGGCCTGCACATGTGTATTTATCCGGAAGGAACCAGAAACACTTCTGCAGAGCCGATCAAACCCTTTCACGATGGTGCCTTTCGACTCGCTGTCACCACCGGTCATGCGATTATTCCGATGATTATTTCCAATAGCCGGAAAGCCAATCCGCCCGATAAAAGTTTTTATCTTATGCCGGTAAAATTAAAAATGGAATTTCTTCCCGAAGTGGAAATAGTCCCCGGCGAAACAGTAGAACAGATTAAAGCCCGGGTATTTGAGCTGATGAAGAATTTTATCGTTCAGCATCAATAGAAAGTGCGCGAGCGATTGATATGCAGATCACGTAAAATACCTGATTTGGGACTGATGGTAATATTGAAGGACCGATAATATCCAACCGGCGTTACATTGATCGAAAGTTGCCAGCAGTGCATATCCCGCGAAAGAAAAGTCGTCAGGTTATTCATCACCAGGTTTTTTACATCGTAGTAGCAATTAAAACCCACTTTCCATTTTTCTGTCAGATTAAAATCTCCATTTAAGATAAGGGAAGAATTGGTTTGGGTTACATATCTATTTACAACGAATGTATTTGTAAAACTATATGCAAAAGAAATGTTGACTGACCAGGCAATATTAAAATCAACATATTCAGCCGGATGATTTCGAACATAAGCCAGTTCGGCCTGTTGTTCATCAATGGTCATCGGCATCTGGTTGTCCACAGTATTATTCTTTTGATCCTGATCAGCTTTCTTCGCATCAATGGGTTTGCTTTTGAAGGATGTGGATATAGAAATGTTACCGCCGATAATTCGCCCAAGACTAAAGCCCTTACCTTCCCAGGCATATTTATTAATATTTATCCCCAGTGTATCGTGCTGATATGGATTTAAAGTAGTGGTTGCAGATATGTTGATGTTCTTGAATAAAGTACTTCGCAAATAAAAATAAATGGGACTCAGTTTAAAGGAATCGGCCAGGTAATTATAACTGCCGTTAAAACCAAATCCGTCGATCAGCTTCACTTTTTCATTCGCACCCGCACTCGAATCTGTTTTCGACTTTACCTTCATTTCAATATTGTTATCAATACCAAAACTCAATCCTCCGAAAGTTCCTTGAGAAAACGAACTATAGATATTTCCGGTAAACTGATTGAAGTTTTGAAAATTTCCCTCTTTTGTATACTGCACGTTGTTCTGATAGTAACCTTTCGAAAGATCCGGGGAATAGGATAAACTGATCGTTGGCCTGACCGTATGGCGGATACCGAGAATCTTACTATTCTTTCCGAAATGCTGAAACGTACCAAAGATCGCGGTACTCAGGCTCAGAGAGAATGCCACGTTGTTGGCGTAATAAACTCCTTTTTGGGACGTGGTATCCAGTTTCGGGTTGAGCGTATCCGTGTCGTTCCAGGCATAATAATATTTCGTATTAAAAATCCTGTTTTGGAAACTCACGCCGGGTGTGATTTGTAAAAAACCTAACTGGGGCAGGGCAAGTGTGATTGGTACATTATTTTGCGCGCCCCATCTAAAAGTGTCCAGCGCATGGCTGAAGCTCGATATTGAATCATAAAAACTGGTGGCGCCGGAAATATTGGTATTCAGACCGATCCCCAGTTTCTGGTACCATTTGGGAATACCCACGTAATCTTTTGGAGAGAATGGATAAATGGTGATGGCTGTAAATCCGATGGACGGCGCTGTGATATTCACAAGACCCGAAATATTATCCTGATTATGGTTTGCGTTAACCGTTAAATTGTATTTGCCCTCATCAAATGTTTTTGAATAAGCGATGGAAGAACTGATCTGGTTGTTATAAACAGCTGTCGGGTTGGTGATATTGGCGTTGTTAAATTTTGCCGACATCAGGTTCACGTTTGCGGAAAAGTTCTGTCCGGGATGTGCCTTACTATCCACATTGTGTGCCCATTGAAAATTATAGGTCTTGGTGGTCGTGTACGCAGATTCACCGGAATTATTGAGTATTCGGGTATTTTGATAAATAAAATTCATCCGCCCGCTAAAACGGTAACGGACACGGTATTCGGGCGTAAAATATAGATTGTATCCCCCATAGGAATATATATTGGCCCTGACGGCCACATCAAAATTATCACTCAGTACTTTATAATAACCCAGGCCCTGCAGGCCCAAACCATATTGCGAACTCACGTCAAAGGTAGGTGGCAGAAATCCGGAGTGTCTTCCCTGCGAAATCGGGAAATAACCAAATGGAATGTATATCGGAATCGGAACACCTTCAAATTCGGGATGCACCGGTCCCGTGATCGCCATTTGTTTATTGATCAGCTTCATCTTGTTTGTCCGGAATGCGAAATGAGGTGTATCCAGATTACAGGTTGTGAAACGGCCGCGAAAAGCATAATAGTCATTCTTGGAGATCTTCTTCATCTTCTCCCCCATCACATACATTTCACCGCTTTGCGTAAATGTATTGAGGGTGATTCCCTTTTTCGTTTTCATATTAAAGACCATGGAATCCGATTCCATTTTTGTCTCGGCCTGTGTCATTTTCGGTCGCCCGATCATTTCGCCTGAAGTATCTCTCGCGTAAGTGGCCAGAAGCAGGCTATTGGCCTGATCCATCCGGATATTATAAGCATCCAGTTCAATATCCTTGAATTTTGTATTGGCCTTATTATATAATGTGATATTCTTGGTTGGCACATCCAGAACCACGGAATCCTGCGCACTGTAGGAGATGGGTGCATCCAGCGAATCTTTGGAATAAGGGGCATGAATGGTGTCAACCTGCAGCCTGGCACTGTCGGAATGAAAAGGAAGAGTATCCAGCAGCGCTGAATCGATGATGACAGTATCTTTTAATGGAGAAATGTTTTTTTTCGGAATGGTATCCTGAGTATCCGGGGGAGGCTGTGTCACGATTTCTGTAATAACGAGCTGAACTGTTAACAGTTACACAAAAGAATAGCAATGTTAAAATCAGCGTGGAAAGGTATTTTAAACTAATTTTGCCCCCGTTGTTCATACATTACAATGGTACAAAAATAGGGGTATCTATCTAAGAATTTAAGAAGATTAACATCTTGACAGTCAAAAGATAACTATGGTGAGAGCGCTATTTGGCCTGTTCATTTCTGTTTTCATTTTTTTTACTTTTTCGTCTTTTCATGCGGGTGATCATCCGTCCGCGATTAAATTACGGACCATCGTAATAGATCCGGGTCATGGTGGTTTGTATCCCGGAACCCGCGGACTGATCTCCTCGGAGAAGGATGTTACGCTCGATATTTCACTCAAACTGGGAGAAGCGATCAAAGCAAAATTTCCCAATACCAAAGTTGTTTTTACCAGAACAACGGATGCCTGTGTAAACAATGCAGACAATCTGCACGATGATTTGCATGGCCGTGCACAAATTGCGAATCAGGCTAAAGGAGATTTATTCATCAGCATCCATTGTAATTCCACCAGGCAACCGGCCGGTGGTTATTATGAGAAAAGAGTGATCGGTCACAAAAAAAAGCTGATGTATGTAGGCAAGGGCTCAAAGAAAAGAAAGAAATGGGTCAATGCACCCATCTATGAGTCGTATTGGGTAAAGAATACGCGCGTTGGAACGGAAACATATATCTGGAAAGCGGGAAAGCAGGAAAATAAGAACGATGCAATCAATGAACGCGAGGAAAGTGGCGAGGATGTTGCCGACAGCACCAGCAGCGCCGCGGCGGAAGAAGCTTTTGATCTGACTTCTCCCGAAGCACGTATGCGCGCCGCATTATATGAGAAAAAATATTTTGACAACAGCGCCCTTTTCGCAACCATGGTGGAAGAGTCTTTCGCAGCGGCTGGCAGACAGAGTTATGGCGTTAAACAACGCGACGTGGGCATCCAGGTGCTTCAGGCAACCGGTATGCCGAGTGTATTAATAGAAGTGGGTTTTTTAAGTAATAAAGAAGAAGAAGAATATCTGAACAGCAACAAAGGACAGGATGAAGTAGTAGAGAATATCGTTGACGCACTGGATCGTTATAAAAACCAGGTTGAAGGCAACGCCCCTGTTCCACCTGCGTCAGTAACTGATTCCATTCGTCAATAAAGGAACGGCGATCCACAACGGGGAACGATCTTTTTCCTTAGGTTTGTAGCGTATAAAAGATGTTGGCAGCGGCTATTTTAAACAAAACTGCGAATGAAAATTACGAACGAAACAAAAATTGGTGCGCTGACGTCGATAGCCATTGCGCTACTCATCCTGGGATTTAATTTTCTGAAGGGAAAAGATCTTTTCTCACATAGCAAGAAAATCTATGCCGTGTTCAGGAATGTGGACGGTCTTGAACTTTCAAATTCGGTTAGTATTAAGGGTCTGAATGTCGGAAGTGTTTATGCCATCAAGGCAACGGATCCAAATATAGACGGAATCCTGGTTACCATCAGTATGAAACAGGATGTAAACATCCCTAAAAACTCCGCCGCCGTTATAAAATCGGGACTGATCAGCTCATCAAATATCATCATCAATAAGGGCGATGGTACGGATATGATACAGGATGGCGATACACTGCAGACTGTAGATCAGGGCAGCATTCTGTCGGAAGTCCAGGGCAGGCTTGCACCGGTTATGAAGAGCCTCGACAAAACGCTGAGTTCTCTGGATTCACTGATCCTGCAGATTACAAAAATGTTCAATCCGGAAGTAAAAAATAATTTCTCTGCGATCATCAGCAACCTGGCCAAATCATCGGCCTCTCTTCAGATAATGCTGAACGACCGGACTAGTGCACTTGCTCATACCATGATACACCTGGATAGCTTCACGAATAATCTCGCCAGCAATAATCAGCGGATTACCGGTACCCTTGACAATCTTGAAAAAACGACCGGCAAACTGGCCAATGCACAAATAGATGAAACCCTGGCCAGCGCACAGAATGCAATGAATTCGCTAAAAGATGCATTGAACAAAGTGAACAGCCCGAATGGGACACTGGGCTTGTTATTAAATGACAAAAAACTTTACCTCAACCTGGAAAGCACAACGCGGAGTCTGAATATTTTACTGGACGACCTCCGTATGCATCCGAAACGATATGTAAACATTTCTGTTTTTGGAAGCAAGGATAAAAAAGGACCCCTGATGGCCCCCCTGAACGACACCAGCGCGAATTCCAATCCGCCAACCAAGAAGTGATGAAAAAAACGGCCCATTTTCTGGCCTTACTGATATGTATGCATGTCAGGATTTCGATCCTTTGCACAGACTGCCGTTACGTTCAAATCAAAAACCGGCGACAGCACGCAAACCATCTATATCTGGCATTCCGACACGCTCCGCCAGAGACAAAAGGATTCTGTTGATATACAATCCCTGTTCGGCCATGTAAAACTGCAGAGTGACAAGACGCTGTTTTATACCGACAGTCTCGCGATGAATCACAAGGACAATACCATCGAAGCCTTTGGCCATGTGCATATCAACGACAAGGATTCAACCGATATCTATTCGGATTACATGAAATACTTTGTTGATACGAAGCAGATTATTTTTCAGAAGAATGTTGAGTTGAAAGACGGGAAAGGTACTTTGTCAACCGATGAGCTGCATTATGATATGAATCAGCATATCGGAGATTATTATAACGGAGGTAAAGTGGTCAACAAGGGTACGGTCGTCACGAGTAAGGAAGGAACCTATTATGAAGCCACCAAGGATGTTTATTTTAAGAAGAATGTCAAGCTGAAGGATCCCGCCTATGATCTGACGGCAGATTCATTACTTTATAATTCCGAAAACCAGCTGGCAACTTTTATTACCAGTACTTATATCATCGACAGCACGGGCAGGACCATCCGAACCAAAGAAGGATACTATGATCTAAAAAATCATCGTGCCCAATTTGGAAAACGGCCAACAATCACAGACAAAGGTGAAACGATCACGGCGGATCGAATGCGTTTTGATGACAGCACAGGTCATTAATATTGCCCAGGGAAATGCTGTTTTCCGGGATACGGTTCAAAACCTGACACTGATTTCAAATCTGATGATCGCGAATAGTAAAGAGAATACTTTTTTTGCCACGCAAAATCCCCTGATCATTTTGAAACAGGATAAGGATTCCATTTATATTACCGGCGATACGGTTTTTTCTGCGCGAATCCCGGACTCTGTTTTGAACAGGCCTGATTCCGTACAGGGTGCAGAAATCGTTCGAAGTGCAAAAAATCCGCACGACAGCAGCCTCCGCTATTTACAGATCTATCATCATGTAAGAATTTTCTCAGACTCCCTGCAGGCCGTGGCCGATAGTTGTTATTATTCCGGGCTCGATTCCATTTTCCGTCTATATACAAACCCCATTGCCTGGGCGGGTGGATACCAGGTTACCGGTGACACGATGTTTTTATATACAAAAAATAAAAAACCCGACAGGCTGTATGTTTTTGAAAACAGCCTGGTCGTTGGAAAGGTTTACACGAATATGTTTAACCAGATTAAGGGCAATACACTGAATGGATATTTTAAAGACGGGGTGATAGACTATATGCGAAGTAAGGGAAGTGCGGAGGCTGTTTATTTTATTAAAGACGACAGTGCGGCTCTTAGTTGGCGTGAACCGGGTGAATAAAGCAGATGTGATTGATATGATCTTTCTCAATAAACAATTGAATAAAGTGGTTCTCCGCCAGGATGCCGACGGCATTATGTATCCGATCAAGAAAGTAAACCTCGATGAAATGAAACTCCGCAATTTCAAATGGCTCGACGAGCGAAGGCCGAAGACGAAGTATGAGTTATTTGAAGCCGATTAAGCCCGAAGCCTAGGAGCCTAAGACTAATACAAGCCCAAAGCCTAAGACCGGATATCACAAATCTTTCTTCCAGATAATAATTGCTTTCTTAAATAACATTAAAATGTAAGCTTCCAAAAAGAAGTTTTAGCCTTCTGGGCTTTAGGCTTTAGGCTTGAAAGAATATATACGAAATCAAAATCGCCGTAATAATCGCCGACAAATCTGCCAGCAGGGAGACAGGAATGGTATAACGCGTCTTACTGATTCCGACAGAACCAAAATATAAAGCCACGATATAGAATGTTGAATCGGTGGTTCCCTGGAAAATACAGGCAAGTTTTCCGATAAATGAATCCGGTCCGTACTGCTGCATCGCAGTAATCATCATACCCCGTCCCGCGGCTCCACTCAAAGGCCGCATCAGCGCTGTCGGCAGTGCGGGAACAAAATCACTATTGATGCCGAGCAGATGAAAGAAAGATCCGATTCCATTGGTTATAAAATCCAGCACACCGCAACTTCGAATCACACTGATGGCAACAAGCATCGCCACCAGGTAAGGAATCACGGTAACAGCAACCTGAAATCCCTGCTTCGCACCTTCAATAAATGTTTCATATACATTGATATGCTTCGCACAAACCCGCCAATGATAAAAACGACAAACAATAAAAGGATCAGGCCATTGCTGAATATTTTTGAAAACGGATCTATATAAGTACTGTGCAGATGCAGAAAATATACGAGCGACCCGATCAGAATTGAAATACCTCCGATCCATAATAAAATAACGGGCTGAAATAAATTGATCTTTTGTTTGATTGCAACCACGGTGAGCGCCACTACGGTCGCCACAAAAGTGACGATCATACAGGGAATAAAAATACTCGTGGGGTCGGTCGATTTCAGAATGGCACGCTGGGCAATAATACTCACCGGAATAATCGTGAGTCCCGATGCATGCAGGACCATGAACATAATCTGCGCATTGGAAGCCTGATCTTTTACGGGATTCAGTTCCTGCAGGCTTTTCATGGCCTTTAACCCAAAAGGCGTCGCTGCATTGTCAAGTCCCAGCAGGTTGGCAGAAAAATTCATCACCATATGACCCATCGAGGGATGATTCTTCGGTACTTCCGGAAACAGCTTGCTGAAAAAGGGTCCGATTATGCGGGAAAGAAAATTAATGGCACCAGCCTTCTCTCCGATATTTAAGAATCCGAGAAACATGGCCAAAACACCGATCAGTCCGATGGCTATTTGTACGCTGGTACCAGCGGAATCAAAAACCCCATCGATTATTGTTTTGAATATTTCCGTATCCCCGAAAAATATCAGCCGCACGAGTGCAGTAATGAATGCTATCAGAAAAAAAATGATCCAAAGCAGGTTGAGGGCCATATCCGGAATTATGGGTTGAATATAAGTAATTAAATAACGATCCCTCAAATACTTCTATCTTTGCGGGCGCAAAAACAGAGGTATTCTGAATCAATAAATTTAATTTTTTATGGCTTTAAAGGCAGGCATCGTCGGGTTACCGAATGTAGGAAAATCCACGTTGTTTAATGCAGTCAGTACCAGTGCAAAAGCCCAGGCAAGCAATTACCGGTTTTGTACCATTGAACCCAATATCGGGCTCGTGGATGTACCGGACGAAAGACTGGATAAACTGGCGGCACTTGTACATCCCGATCGGATCGTACCAACCCAGATAGAAATTGTGGACATAGCGGGACTTGTGAAAGGAGCCAGCAAAGGTGAAGGTCTGGGCAATAAATTCCTGGCCAATATACGCGAGGTGGACGCCATCGTTCACGTGATCCGTTGTTTCGAAGATGAAAATATTCTTCGCGAAGAGGGGGCCATCAATCCGGTCAGCGATAAAGAAATTATCGATACCGAGCTTCAGCTGAAAGATCTGGATGGAGTAGAAAGAAAATACCAGAAAGCTGAAAAATTACTCAGAACGGCAGACGCTAAACAGAAACTGGAATTTGAAGTACTGAAACGTTGTAAGGAGCACCTTGAAAAGGGAAAAAATATCCGTGAGCTTCACCTGGATAAAAATGACAGGACAGCCATTGCGGATCTGTTTTTATTGACAGACAAACCCGTTTTATATGTCGCCAATGTGGACGAGGAATCGATGCATACCGGAAATAAATATTCCGAAGCATTAAAAAAAGCCGCAGAAGCTGAACATGCCCAGGTGATCGTGATGAATAATTCCATTGAACAGCAAATTGCAGAACTTGAGAATGCGGATGACAAAGCCATGTTCATGGAAGAATATAAAATGAAAGAACCTGCTTTGAACAAACTGATCAGAAGCACGTATTCACTGTTGACATTGCAAACTTATTTCACGGCCGGTGTGCAGGAAGTCAGGGCGTGGACCATTCAAAAAGGATGGAAAGCTCCGCAGGCAGCTTCTGTTATTCATACGGATTTTGAAAAAGGATTTATCAAGGCCGAAGTAATCGCTTACGATGACTTCATAAAATATAAATCCGAAGCAGCCTGCCGCGAAGCCGGGAAATTAAGGATTGAAGGAAAGGATTACATTGTCAAAGACGGAGACGTTATGCACTTTCAGGTTTAATGTTTAATCACACTAACAAACAAGTATGGAAGTATGGAAGTATGGAAGAATGGAAGTATCTGAAACTAATTAACTAATACTTCCATTCTTCCATTCTTCCATACTTCCATACTTAGAATACGTTATATCCAATACTCACGTAGTACAGTCCTCCGATCTGCGAATTTCCGATCGCATCGGAATAATATTTATTCAACAGGTTGGTAGCGCCGATCTTGATCATGCTGTTCTGCAATTTTGGAAGTTTCATACTGATCTGGGCGTCCAGTGCGCCGAAGGACGGTGTGGTACCGGAGATGAATGACGATTCGTATACATAACTATCCTGCCAGTGATAGGTAATATTGAAGCCAAATACTTTTTTGATCGAATAGTTTCCGGCAGAAATATTATACTTGATTTTCGGAGTATTGAATTGTGTCAGCACATTCGCATCGTTATTGGATATATCATTGTACGCAAGGTTACCGCCCACAAAAAATCCTTTGGGCAATGTATATTGAAGACCAATGCCCGCACCCACCGTATTCACCTTATTACTGCTGTTTGTATATATTCCAAAAGTGTTCGTCGCATTCTGTCCTTCGGTCAGCGGGTTTTTAACCAGCACGGTCAATCCGATAAAATCTGTGTACTGAGCATAGAAACCATAAACATCTATGAATAATTTATTTGCGATAAGTCCCTTGTAACCCAATTCCCAGGAGGCTACCGTTTCTGGTTTGAATTCCTTGAATTGATACTGTGTGGGCGGTTCACCGGTTCTCGCAAAATTTCCAAGCGCCGCCGTGTCGTAGGTGTTTGATGTTAACCCATAGTAAGAAATAAATTGAGGCAGACCACCGATCAGTCTCGCTGATCCCGTTTGCAGGTTGATATATTGATTCTGTGTAGAAGGAAAACGATAAGCAGTCTGATAGGATGCGCGGATGATAATTGTTTTTGGCTATTTCGTAGACGGCTGTAATTCTTGGAGTGAATCTTCCTTTGAAATTAGAATTCTTATCATATCGTCCGGCCGCTGTTATTTTTAAGTAGTCATCAAAAAATCCTTTTTGAATCTGGGCAAAACCACCTGTCTCGTTGATATTAATCACACCGGCAGTATCCGCGAAGATCGTTCCATGGGAATTCAACACGTATTCTTTGGTAGAAGCACCGATGCTGATATCGGCCCATTTAATCAGATCGGAAAAATTATACATGCCTTCCACGACATACAGGTTTGTTTTATCATTGAATTTTCCACCAGCAGGAATGGCCAGTTTTTTCAAAGAATCCAACGAGTTATTAAATGCTGACTGTTCCTGGCTGATACCTGTTTTTATCTGCATTGGTTCTGGCTGCCGCACTGGCGCTGACATATGCCTGTTGAGGTGTTTCTCCCAGCGCAAGAGCCGCGCCGAATGCCTGTGCATATGTTCCGATATAGGTCGGTGCCCATACAGTTGCCGTGGGGGCATATGATTCATTGATCAGCGTGGCTGTTGCCACCATATCATAGGAATTGCCTGCGTCTTCCTGCGTCGTATAGGCTCTCGCATAAAAATTCCTGCCCGTTACTTCAGCTTTATACTGTCCGATTTTTGTATCCTGTAAACTAAAGCGGTCGGTACCTGTATAGATTGTATTTGTGGACCCGAAATTCCCCGTCAGACTTACGGTGGTAAAGTCGGTTACCTTATAAAATAAACCGGCTGAAACTTTTAAATTGTACGCTTTATAATCGGTCAGTGTATTTTCATTATATCCTGTTCTGGTAACGCTTGAATTTACCGGCGTCAATGCGGCGATACCTCTGAGCTGGGCAGCTGTTGCAGGATCTCCCGCCTGTTCATACTGGTTGGCTGCACTTTGCAAGCCGCCATATACAGTGAAAAAAGAACTTTCATCTCCGTATACATTCACTCCATTATAATTCGGCAAACTCCTGTCGCCGGCAATCGGGGTACCCTGGTATGGAGAGAAATTACTGTAATTGGTAGCCGTCCAATCTTTGGCCTGTATATATTCCCCCGAAATCCGAAAAGCAAATTTATTAAATGACTGCGCATACCTTACACTGGCGTCATAATAAGGTGCCGAGCTCATACTGGGATCGTCGATATGATTCCGGCCATACTTAACGATGGCGCTTAAACCCTGGTATTTATAAGGGTCCTTGCTGGTCATTAATATAGTACCTGTCATACCTCCGGATCCATATAAAGCGGAAGATGCACCTGGTAACAACTCCACATTGTCAACGTCCAGCTCATTTAATCCCACAATATTTCCAACAGCGAAATTTAATCCTGGCGCCTGGTTATCCATTCCATCCACGAGTTGGTTCATACGAACATTTCCTGAGCCGTTAAAACCACGGGTACCCATGGTTTTAAACAGAATGGATGACGTGACCACATCCACACCTTTCAGATTGGCAATGGCATCATAAAAGGAAGGCGCTGGTACTTCGCGTATATAGGAAGAACTCATGCGTTCAATGGAAACGGGTGATTCCAGATTTCTGATTTGTGAACGTGTTGCCGATACCACTACTTCTGTGGCCATAATAGAAGCAGGCTTCAATTCAACCATTATTCCGGCGCCCGAAGACGCGGATTCAACCACAAACTCTTTCGTTTCAAATCCGACTGATGAAATAATGATAGTAAATGGAACCGCCTGGTTTACGGTCAATTTAAAATTGCCGTGATTGTCAGTATACGTTCCCCTGGTTCCTCCTTTGATCACAACCGAGGCGGCTGGAACAGGTTCCTTGTTATCTCCGTTACTGATTGTTCCCGTTATGGTTTGAGTCTGAGCGAAAGAATTACTAAGAGACAGCAATAAAAAATGACATGTGAATAAAACACGTGTTAAGGTTTTCATGGCAAGTAGTTAGATTATTGAATTTCCGCGATACAAATATGTAATATCTTTTTAAGAACTAAGAAATAAAAAGTAAAATGATCTTTTCCACATTTGCTTTTAAATTTTTACTTTTTACTTTTTACGTAATCTTTGTACCCAAAATGGCAATATGACGGCATATCATTTCCCGGATCAAACGGGATTTTACAGAGGAAAGGTTCGGGATGTATATAGTTTAAATAATGGCTTGCTGATCATGATTGCTTCCGATCGAATTTCCGCATTCGACGTGATTCTTCCACGCCTCATCCCCTATAAAGGACAAGTTCTGAATCAGATTGCTGCATATATGCTGAAAGCCACACATGATATTTGTCCGAACTGGCTGCTTTCCGTTCCCGCCCCAAATGTCAGCATTGGAAAAAGATGCGATCCTTTTCAGGGTCGAGATGGTGATAAGAGGGAATTTAACGGGACATGCCTGGAGAACTTATTCTTCCGGTCAAAGAGTTTTATGCGGTGTGACCATGCCGGAAGGATTAAAAGAAAATGACTACTTCCCCTCTCCCATTATCACTCCTTCCACAAAAGCCGAAGCCGGGCATGATGAGGATATTTCAAAAGAAGAAATCATTGCAAAGGGCATCGTTAGAGAAAAAGACTATGCGCAGATTGAAAAATATACATATCAGCTTTTTGACCGTGGAAAAGAACTGGCAAAAAAAAGAGGCCTTATCCTGGTAGACACCAAGTATGAATTTGGAAAAATCGGCGATACCATTTACCTGATGGACGAGATTCATACGCCGGACTCCTCAAGATATTTTTATGCTGACGGTTTTGAAGAAAGACAGAAGAAAGGTGAAAAGCAAAAGCAGCTGAGTAAAGAATTTGTACGTGAATGGCTGATTGCAAATGGGTTCATGGGGAAAACTGGTCAATCGGTACCGGCGATGTCGGATGAATGGATTCAGACTATTTCAAACCGGTATATTGAATTATATGAAAAAGTGATTGGCGAAGAATTTGCTCCATTATCATATAGCACGACGAGACCGTTTTAATGATCATGAAAGCCTTTCTAAGCTTAAAGCGTAAAGGGCCGCAAAGCGCAAGAAGCCAGGCCTGGCATCTGGAATTTAGGTCAAAGAACATAGATTCAGAACCAGGCCTGAATGGCTGCCCACTCCTCATTCTTTTCAGATCCCAATCCTTATTTTTCAATAAAACACTACAACCAAATGGCTTTTGATATCTTAAATATACCTTCTATCTTCCGTATATTCTCCGTATAACTAGGGTATATTATCCGTATAAACACGGAAGATATACTGATAATATACTAAAGCCATACTCATTTTATACGAGAAATATTAAGTATATTTAAGGTAGACTTTACCAAAATGGCTATAGTCAATAACCTTTTCATGAAAAATGCTTCCGGGTCCATCGGAAAGGAGCTCGTTTTCAAGAGATATTACGATAAAACGGTCGTCTCCAAGATGCCCGACATGAGCAAACGTGTGTTCAGCGCAAAGCAGAAAGAATCCAACGAGCGCATGTGGCTGGCTACGAAGTATGCGAAGGCCTGGTATAAAATCGAAGAAGAGAAAATTAAGGCCCGCATCCGGTTGAAATTACCGGCACATAAATCATTGTTTCATGCTATGGTAAAGGAATACCTTGATCTGCACAAGCATCAGACACTGGAAGAAATGAATCGCACTTTCTCGAGCGAGTTTCCAAATCAAGCTGAAAGCCCAAAGCCTAATGCCTAAGACAAGTGTGGTGAGCGTGGAAGCGTAGGAATGTGAAAAAGGGAAAATTAAGTTTGGAAAGGATAATTTGAAAGTGTGTGCAATCACATCTTCATCCGCAGGCGAACCACACTAGTTCAGGCTATTTGGGCTTTAGGCGTCTCCTCGCTTTATTAAAAATCTTCTGATCATTCTCTTTTCCCTTCCTTAAAAGTTTCTGTTCTTCTTCAGGTAAATGATAAACCTCCATGCAGGCTTCGCTGCAGCAGCCATCATATTTCGCGGCGCAGGCGGCACATTGAATAAAGAGAAGATGACAGGCACTATTATTACAATTGGTATGTGAATCGGCGGGCTCACCACATTGGTGACAATGGGCAATGATCTCTCCTGTGATGGATTCACCCAGCCGTTCGTCGAATACAAAATTTTTACCGTGGAATTTATTTTCCAGACCCGTTTTCCCGGACCGTATTCGCATAATGAATAATACCACCTTCCAGATGGAAAACTTTTTGAAATCCACGATGCAGCAGATAGGCACTTGCTTTTTCGCAGCGGATGCCACCCGTACAATACATGATGACGGGTCTGTCTTTATGGTCCTTCAATAATTCCACCGCCTGCGGTAGCTGATCGCGGAAAGTATCAGTCGGTATTTCAATCGCTCCTTCAAAATGACCCACTTCGTATTCGTAATGATTGCGCATATCCACAACCAGCGTTTCAGGATCTTCTGTCAGCCGGTTAAATGTTTCTGCATTCACGTATTGTCCCTTTTTCTCCATACTGAATGCAGGGTCTGTAATTCCGTCTGCCACAATTTTCTCACGAACCTTAATTTTTAAAACCCAGAAAGATTTTCCATCATCTGCAACAGCACGGTTTAAACGAAGTCCACGGAGAGGCTCGATGTTTTCAAGACAAACTCTGAATTCCTCAAACCTGGATTCCGGCACACTCAATTGGGCGTTGATCCCTTCATGGGCCAGATATATTCTTCCGAAAACCTGTAATTCCGAGAACTTCAGGTAAAGTTCATCACGAAAAACTTTTGGTTCCGGAATGGGAAAATAACGATAGAAGGAAATGGTTATGCGTGGAATGGTTTCTTCCAGAAGCCTTTGTTTGAGCTCTTTCTGTGATATCCGGTTATGCAATACAGCCACTTCGCAAATTTACTAAAGGTTAGGTGTTTTACGAAACAGGCTTCTATTTCACGAAACCCTTCTTAATTGGCTAAAAATTTTTTACTTTTAATTGATTTTCAACTACGAAAACCACTTCATGAAATTTGTACCGCTGCTCATTTCTTCTTTATCAACCATTCTGCTAATCATTGTTTTCGATACGAGGTGGGGACCGGCGCCTGCCTTTGGTGAATTTCTCAGCCCCCAGTATGGGTTCTGGCAGAATGCCGAGCCCGTCGATAAAGATTTTTCTCAGGACCTTCAGGTGCCCGGATTGAAAGATCCGGCTGAAATCTACCTTGACGACCGGCTGATCCCACATGTTTTTGCCGGAAACGAAGACGACGCTTATTTTATTCAGGGTTATCTCCATGCGAAGTTCAGACTTTGGCAGATGGAATTCCAGACATACGCCGCTGCCGGTCGCATCAGCGAACTCGTCGGGCCGAAGGCTTTAAATTATGACCGGGAAAAAAGAAGACTGGGAATGGTGTATGCAGCAGAAAAAGCAGTGGCCGTCATCGAGAAGGATCCAGTTACAAAAGCTGAAGCTGATTCTTATACGGCAGGAGTGAATGCTTACATTACTAAACTAAAAGAAAGTGAACTTCCGATTGAATACAAATTAATCGGCTATAAACCCGAACTCTGGTCGAATCTTAAAACGGCCCTTTTGCTGAAATATATGTCGCTCGACCTGGCGGGCTTCGAAACAGATTTTGAATTTACCAATCTGCGAACCGCCCTGGGATATGAAACATACAATAAAATGTTTCCGATGACGGAGGATTCGCTTGATCCCATTGTTCCTGCAGATACCATTACCCGGGTTCCGGGAATCATGGTAAAAGCACCGGCCGGAAGTGATTCTGTCTATTTACAGAAAAAAGATACACTCAGTGTCAAAGAAGTTACCAAACCAGATAAAGACAATGGCAGCAATAACTGGGCAGTGAGTGGGATCAAAAACAAAAAGCGGTTCACCCATTCTCTGCAATGATCCGCATCTTGGACTCAACCTCCCTTCACTCTGGTATGAAATGCAGGTATCCTGTCCGACCATGAATTTCTACGGCGTCACTTTACCAGGAGCGCCAGGTATCGTAATCGGATTTAACGATAGTTGTGCATTTGGCGTTACAAATGCCGGCCGCGATGTAAGAGATTATTATGAAATTACCTTTAGAGATGATAGTAAAAAAGAATACTGTTCAATGGAAAATGGATTCCGTCCGATTTTCGATATGAACATATCAAAATGAAGGATTCGGTCGAATATATTGATACGGTCGCTTACACGATATTCGGACCGGTGATGTATGATAAAAGTTTTTCGGGCAGCAGAAAAACGAATAATAAATATTATTCTGTCAGATGGAAGGGACATGATGCAGGAAATGAACTTCTCGCGCTTAACGGTCTTGCCCACGCGAAAAATTACGCAGATTATACAGCTTCCATCAAATATTTTCACACACCGGGTCAGAATATAGCTCTTTGCCTGTAAAAACGGGGACATCGCGATGACGGCGCAGGGGCAATTTCCTGCCAAATGGAAAAGACAGGGTGAATTTGTAATGCCCGGAACCGACAGTAGTTATATGTGGCAGGGAATGATCCCCCAGGCCGAGGATCCTTCCATGTATAATCCTGAAAGAGGTTTTGTAAGCAGTGCGAATCAGTATCCGGTTAATCCGCTTACATATCCATACTACCTGGGCGTTGACTATCCCATTTACAGGGGACTGACCATCAACCGCTACCTGAGCCAGATGAATGAAATCGGTGTTGAAGACATGATGAAAATGCAACTGGATACATACAATCCATTTGCGGGCATGGCAAGACCCGTTTTGCTACATAATATTGACTCTTCCGCGCTCAGTGACGATGAACTAAAATATTACGAAACACTAAAAGACTGGGACCTTCATTACCAGGCGGACGGAAAAGGCGCGTCTGTTTTCAACATCCTCTGGGACAGCCTGAAACGGATCGTTTGGAATGATGAACTGGAGAAAGCCGGAACGCCTGTTTTGTATCCATATAACAGTACTTTACTGGAAGGCATTCTCCGGGACAGTGCTTACGAATTCCTGGATAATATTAATACGCCCGAAAAAGAAACATTAAAACAGGACGTGACATTGGCCTTTCATAAAGCGGCGTCCACCTGCAAAAAACTGGATCTTGATGGCAAATTGACCTGGGGTAAATTTAAGGGAACGCGCATAGAACATCTGGCCAAAATAGCTCCATTCAGCAGGATGGATATAGAGAATGATGGCGGGGAATTTGCAATCAATGCAATAAAAAAAGATCATGGTCCGGGCTGGAGAATGATTGTTCAGCTCACCAAAAACACAGAAGCATATGGAATTTATGCAGGAGGACAGAGCGGAAATCCGGGTAGTGTTTATTATGATAATTTCATCGATAATTGGGCGAACGGAAAATATTATCCTTTGTGGGTGATGGAAAAAAGTGATGAGACAGACAAAAGAATCAAAGCCATAATCAGGGTCACTAAACTGTAAATCCAACGCATGTTGAAATATATTCTGTCAATAGTAGTTACCGGACTTGTAGCATTCGCAACCGGTTTATATACGCCCTGGTGGGGAATTGCTATCGCAGCGTTTTTGGTCAGCGCAGCCATACCACAGAAACCGGCATTCTCTTTTCTGTCGGGGTTCCTGGGTGTTTTTCTTTTATGGGAAGTGCTTGCCTGGTGGATCGACAATAAGAATAACGGTATCCTTTCTCAAAAAATTGCGAGCATACTTCCATTGGGCGGGTCTTCTGTTTTACTCATTGTGATCACATCTATTATCGGTGGACTGGTAGCGGGTTTTGCAGCCCTGGCCGGCACTTATATGCGAAGACTGATCTATCCTCCTACTCCCGCGACAGAAACGATCTAGAAACTGTCAGGGCGTCAACCATTTTATCTACCCGGCAAATGAGGACAATTATTTCGATAATATTTTTTTCCCTTCTTTTCCAGGGTGCCCGGGCGGTAAAAGTCACCGGAACCGTTACGGATGACAAAGGCAATATTCTTCCATTCGCTTCTGTTTTTATCAAGGGCAGTTCTCAGGGAACCACCAGTAATAATCGCGGTAAATATTTTCTGGATCTGCCAGCCGGTCATTATACCATCGTCTGTCAGTACGTTGGATACGGGCGACAGGAGAAAAATATTACGCTCACAACTGAATCCATTACCCTGGATTTTCAATTATCCATCCAGCAAACGAACCTGAAAGAAGTGATTGTAAAACCCGGTGGTGAAGATCCGGCTTATGAAATAATCCGAAAGGCGATAAAAAAAAGAAAGTCCTATGAGAATCCGCTTGACTCTTTTACCTGCGATGCATATATCAAGACACTGATTCGCAGCCGCAGTCTCCCGTCAAAGATTCTTGGTAAAAATTTCTCCGACGAAGACCGGAAAGATCTCGGAGTGGATTCCGAAGGCCGTGGCATCATTTATCTTTCCGAATCCCTTACAAAAATCGCATTTAAGAAGCCCGATAAAATAAAACTGGAAGTGATCTCCGGAAGAGAAAGCGGATCGAATGGCTATGGATTTAATTTCCCCACCTTCATCAATTTCTATAGTAATAATGTAAATATATTTATTACACAATTGAGTCCCCGGGGATATGTATCACCCATAGCAGACGGAGCACTGAATTATTATAAATATAAATTCCTCGGTTCGTTTATCGAAGACGGCAAAGAAATAAACCAGATCCGGGTAATTCCGAAAAGAAGATTTGAGCCCCTGTTTTCCGGAACCATTAATATAACAGATGGAGACTGGCGGATACATAGCCTGGATCTGATGCTCACGAAGGATTATCAACTCGAGATCGTGGACACGCTTACGATCAAACAGATTCATGTACCCATTACGTCCAAAATCTGGCGGACGCAAAATCAGGTAGTGGATTTTTCCTTCAAAAAATTCGGTATTGATGTATCAGGCAATTTCCTGAATGTATATAGCAACTATGAACTCGAACCCCGGTTCAGGAAAAAATATTTTAATAATGTGGTTGTCAAATATGATACCGGGGTAACGAAAAAAAGTATTGCTTATTGGGATTCCCTGCGCCCGGTACCACTGGAACCGGAAGAACTGGAAAATTACCGCACAAAAGATAGCATATTCAACAGCCGGAATGATTCCGCGACAATGCAGCGGACAGCCGATTCCCTGCGCAAAAAACAGGGACGTATAACGGTCATGAATATCTTTTTTAACGGCATCAAAAGATCGGACTATGATCCAAATAAACCCCTGAGTGTTTTTATAGATCCACTGATTCCCAAAGTTGAGTATAATACGGTAGAAGGACTTGTCATCCAGGGAGGAGCCAGTTTTCTGAAAGAATATAAAAAAACCGGTAACAGCATAGAATTCTCGCCGCATATCCGGTACGGATTCAGTAATACGCATCTCAACGCCTGGGCGAACCTGACCTTCAGTAAAAAGACCTATGTCCAGGACATGGAAGGTGAAAGTTTCAGCCGCAGTTCCTGGACACTCAGCGGTGGAAAAAGGGTGAGTCAGTTTAACCCGGATAACCCGATCGGTCCCGTTTTGAATGAACTGTATACTTTATTTTTCCGGGATAACTATATGAAAATATATGAAAACTATTATGGGAGCGTCCAATACAGAAAACGCTATGACAACGGTTTGCGCATCACCGGCACTTTATTATATGAGGACCGGTTACCATTAAATAACACCAGTGATTTTTCTTTTTTCGGAAATAAAGAAAAAGAATTCACGCCCAACTATCCCTATGAATTGATCAATGAGAATTTTACACCCAACCAGGCATTAATTGCCGGATTGGATATCCAGTTTAAACCAGGTCAGCGTTATATAGAATTCCCTGATAACCGTCTGGCCCTCGGATCAAAATATCCAACACTCGCGTTATCCTTTCGTGCGGGTATTCCCGATTTGTTTGGGTCGGATGTGAACTATGAAAAATGGGAATTTTCCTTATGGGATAATATCAATTTCAAACTCAAGGGTGTATTTAAATATCGTTTTGGTATTGGGGGATTCTTAAATACGAAGTCACTGTATGTGATGGATTACCAGCAATTCAATGGCAACCAGACTTTTTATGCAAGTCCCTATTTAAACAGTTTCCAGCTTGCTCCCTATTATCAGAACAGTACAACCGCTTCGCTGTATGGCGTCGGTCATATAGAACATCATTTTAATGGCATGCTCACCAATAAGGTTCCGCTGTTACGAAACCTGCAATGGAACCTGGTAATAGCCTCCAATGCATTCTATGTAAACAAGTCCAACAACTACGTTGAAATTTCTGCCGGTCTTGAAAATATCTTCAAACTTTTACGAGTGGATGTGATCGGATCCTATCTGAACGGAAATTCGGGTCAGGTGGGTGTTCGGGTTGGTTTTGACGGATTATTCGGAACCGCGATCGGCAACGCGTTGAAGAACCCGAGTGCTGCGCGTCAGCGTTCGGGACGGTAACCAGAATGCGTATATCGTGGATCGTGTATCGTGAATCGATAAGCGATACACGATATACGATACTCGATTCTTCATGGTCAATTATCAGATAGTAAGAATTGATATCAGTTTCTCCGTCTCTTCAACAGTATTATAACTGTGCAGGGCGATTCTCAATCTCTCCTCCCCGAGTGGCACTGTCGGATACAAAATCGGACGGGCATCCAGGTTATTATCCAGAAGCTTTTTTGCGACCTGCTTTACTCTATTATTTCCGGGAACAACAAAACATTGAATGGGTGTAAATGATTTTTTAAATCCGGGATGGTCAAAGAGAGAAATCAGATGACGGATTTTTTCCCTTTCCTTATTCAGTTCAGGGAAAATTTTATAAGATGCATTTATTGCAGCGACAGATACGGGTGGAATCGCCGTACTGTAAATGAAGGGCCGGCAAAAATTAATAAGATAATTCCGAAGCGTTTGCGATCCCAATATGGCTGCACCGTGACAACCCAGCGCTTTACCGAATGTATGAATGCGTGCAAAACAATCATCCTGTAATTCCAAATCCTGCACCAGACCCTCTCCCCTTTTCCCGATAAAACCGGTAGCATGTGCTTCATCCACTATCAGATGGGCATTAAACTGCCTGCAAAGAGCCGCCACATCAGCAAGCGGTGCCATATCCCCATCCATGGAAAAAACGGATTCTGTAACGACAAAACAATTGCCTTTTTTGTTTTTTAGTTTTTTCTCAAGGTCACCGGGATCATTATGCGCAAATGAATAAGAATCCGCAAAAGACTGCCGGATACCGTCCCGAAGAGAAGCATGGCTTAATTTGTCATACAATATCAAATCTCCTTTACCGGCTACACAGGCCAGTAATCCAAAGTTGGCATCATATCCGGAATTGAAAATAAGGGCTGTTTCCGCTTTATGAAAGGAAGCAATTTCTTTTTCTGTTTCTTCTATCAATGGATAATTTCCTGCCAGTAATCTGGATCCCGTGGACCCATGCGCCAAAAATTCCTGGGGAAGAGAGCCTTCTATCAAACCATTTTTTGAAATACCGAGATAGTCGTTTGAGTAATAATCTGCCTGGCCACCGGCGACCCGCAACACGCGTAGCGCGCCTGCTGCCGATCTTTCCTGTAATTTCCGGTCGAGAAATTCCTCTTTCATATTATATTTAACCAAATATCCCTTTAATTCAGACATTTGCAAAACACATGAAAACAGCTAAAAATATTCTAGGACTTCAACTGGCTACTGATCCGCGTTGGGTGGATCTGGCGAATCTTTCGATTGAAGAGATTCTGACGGATCATGCATTTTGCGAACAAAAGGCAGCGACCACCTGCATTAGCCTGATTACGAAATATTCCGATCGAACCAGGCTGGTATCGGAACTTGCTCCCATCGTTACCGAAGAATGGGGACATTTTCGCATGGTGCTTGCTGAACTGGAAAAACGGAAACTAAAACTCGGCCGTCAGAGAAAAGATGAATATGTCAATCACCTGATCGCTTTTCAAAGAAAGGGAGGTGACTTTGAAGAAAGATTTCTGGACCAGCTGCTCACCATGGCGATGATCGAGGCACGTAGTTGTGAAAGATTTAAAAGACTCAGTGAAGGATTACCCGATGAATACCTGCGAAATTTCTACCGGCGGTTCATGGAAAGTGAAGCAGGGCATTACCATCTCTTTATTAATCTCGCCGAAACCTATCTCGGCAAAGAGAAAACAAAAAAACGCTGGGCAGAGTGGCTCACGTACGAAGCGGGGCTGATGAAGAACATGGACGTGCGGGGAGATCGGATACACTAAAAACAAGTATGGAAGACTGGAAGTATGGAAGACTGGAAGAGTAATTATCACTAACTCCTTAAACTATTACTCTCATACTCCCATACTCTCATACTCTTCATACTTCGCCAAAGTGTTTAAGTTCTGTTTCGAAGTCCAAAAAGGGGTATTTTTTCGAAAGCTCCAAAGTCTTTTCGAGTTGTTCTTTAAGAAACCGCTGGTGGGCATCGGTATTTGGATGAAGCGGACGGTGTCGCCGGGAGATCTGCAGTTTCCGGATCTCTTCTGACAGCAATCGGGATTCCGGATCAACATAATGCTCCATAAAATTTTCTACCACATAATTCGTCGCCATATAATTCGGATGTACGAGGTCCTTATCGTAAAATCTATAATCCCTCAAAACATCCATCACTAATTCGTATGCGGGGAAATAGTAGGTTTTATTGAATTTATTCACCAGTTGATGGGCCACTTCAATTAACCTGGCTTTACTTCGATTGTTTTCGATCACTCCATCCCGGATATGGCGGACTGGACTAATGGTAAATACAACCTGAAGTTTTGGATTGAAATCAAAGAGCCGGTGAAGCGCTTCATCCAATACGGCCAGCATCTCGTCTATCGGTAGCAGTTTCTTATTGAACCAGTTCGCCGGCGCACGATGACAATTGGCAACAGCCTTGTTCTGTTCCTTCAGTATATACGTAAACGAAGACCCCAGCGTAATGATGAGCCAGTTCGCCTGCTTCAAAAATAAATGCGCCGCTTGTTGTGATTGATTTATTTTATTTAAAACCACCTGCTGATCAATATCCGAGAAAATACCATGGTGCTTCCAGCTTTGCCAGAGTTCATTATGATAAAAAAGATCCTGCGGTTCATATGTTTGCGGCTCGATATAAGAAATCAGGCTGGATGCCACACTCAACGGATCGAACAGTATGCCATTCGGATTTTGCAGTGCGCTGAACTTTAAATCGATCAGGTGATTACCGATATGTTCGGTAAAACAGGAACCGCTCAGCAGAATCCCCTGCTGATACCGGATAGGTTCTGCAGGGCCCTGAATCTGAATGGGAAGAAAAAAAGGATCCACTTTAATGATTTATGAATATTTCGTTTGCCAGGCGGATGCTTTTTTCCAGCGCCTGTTCGTTCAACTCAGGAAGCACTTTCTTCTTTTTAAAATAATCAATCATCAGGAGACTGTCCATATTGCCAACCAGTTCATCTCCTGCCATCGGGCAACCGCCGATACCATTCAATGCACCATCAAAACGACGGCAGCCGGCACTGAATGCTGCCTCCAGCTTTTCAATACTATTTTCCCTTCGTGAATGCAGATGTACACCGGATTCTATTTGCGGAAATGCGGTGATCAATGTTTCTGTAAGGGAATGTACCTGTTCGGGAGTGGCCAGTCCGACCGTGTCAGCCAGTGAAATGACCTCCACGCCCATCTGTACCAGCTGACGAATATGATGAAGCGCTATTTCCGGTGACCAGTCATCACTATATGGATTTCCAAAAGCCATGGATATATAGACGACCAGCCTTTTCCCGCTCAGATACCTGCAAATTTCCTGAATAGCCGAAACAGTTTCTACAGATTTGAAATAGAAGAATTCGTATTCCGTTGCTGAAAAGTTTCAGAAATGGAAAAGGGGAAACCGATATCCCGGATCTGCAGGATACAAAGCGGCTTCTTCTGCACCCCTTGTATTGGCTACGATAGCCAATAACTTCGTGGGAGAATTATCCGGGTGAATCGAAGTAACAACCTGTTTTGTATCGGCCATCTGCGGAATGGCTTTGGGAGAAACAAAACTGCCAAAATCGAGGCTGTCAAAACCAACCCCGATCAAGGCATCCAGGTATTCAATTTTTTTTTCTGTGGGAATAAAATCCGGCCAGCCCTGCATGGCATCCCGGGGGCATTCAACCAGCTTCACTATTCTTTACTTTGCCTTCCTCTGCATTCATCCTGCGAAATTAATTCAAATCCCTGTTTAATGGATCAGACCGGACTTTAATACTTGATTCAATTTTTTCGCGCATATTATTAAAGAATTTTCGTCCTTTCTTTTTCACCCACATAACTCATCAGTGTGGACTCTTCGAATGAGATTCTGAGCATGCTGATAAGTATATTCGGTAAATACAGGATCTTTTGTCATGATGATATTCAAAGCCGAATGATTGATATAAACCACTTTTGTATTATTTAGGATCTGCCAGGCTGCAATTGTCGCCCAGCATAAATTCATTTACATAAAATTTATAGGGTGCGCTCGACTGGCGTTGGTATTACCGTTTACAGCAAACTTACAACCCGCCTCTGCTTGTCTTCTCAATATGATCAATCATGTGCATACAAGTTTTTATAGATGTTTAATGCAAATCGATCTGAAGGGAAAATTTTGCTTTGACGATAATAATCAATTTGCCGAATAGTGGCATCTAATACTATTATCGTTCCATATTTCCAGTGAAGGGAGTTTATTATATGCTTCGCTTATTTTCGCAGTCAGTTTAAATACACTTTCCCTGACGTGATTCCAAAACATCAATATCTTTGCCATCCAAATGGGATATTGAAGTAATTGTTTTCATCCAGAAAAAAATCTTAAAAACAGTCAGTTCATGAAATCCAAAACAATGGAAAATAAAAAGTCTTTACTGATATAATACAATTCCCGATGTTCAAAGAATTAAAATAGTTCAATTGATTAAGCAAATGTTCCAAATACATTTCAATTCCGAAATTGTCCTTATTGATGAGCGGACCGCTAAATAGAAAAGAGTTATTATTCAGATGAAAAAGCTGGTCAAGCGAAATCTTATAATGTGCGCAGAGTTTTTTGAGTTCTTCAAAGGATAAGGGCTTCTCTCCCCGGATTCTGCGGTAAGCACTGTCGTTGCTGATATTCAGGAGATCGGCGACTTCATCTACCAGTGAAAGGTGAGCAGCCAGGTTCGATTTTACATGCTGAAAAAAAATCTGTTGTACACCGGGTTGATCCATAATGGGGTTGTTAGGGTGGCTGTTTGAAATCCAGTCTGCTTGTGCTTATCCGTGGTGCCAAATAAATATAACCCAATTTTTATAAAAAAAACGGGTACCCGTTAAAAACTATTAAGAAGATGATTTTTCTCAACGAATTAAAGGATGCACTAAAACACCATTCTTTTTTTCATGGCCTCATATAAAATAATTCCTGCGGCCACAGAGACATTGAAGGAATCGAAATCGCCGGCCATGGGAATCGTAAACAGTTCGTCTGCTGCTTTATTTAAATAGGGCTGCAGCCCTTGTCCTCACTTCCCATCATCAGGCAACATGGCAGCTCAAGACTCAATTCATATACTTTTTTATCGCTTTTCATGGAACTTGCAAAAGCCAGTATACCATTCAAATGCAGGCTGTCAACGGCTTTCAGGAGACTGCTTACCCGACAGATATGAATTTTTTCCAATGCCCCGGCAGAGGATTTCAGTGCTTCTTCGTTTAATGCAGCAATGCCTTTATCGGGAATGATCAGGGCTTGTGCACCACAACAAACTGCACTCCGTGCGATGGCGCCGATATTCCGCACATCCGTTATGCCATCCAGCAGGACGAACAGGGGTATTTGACCCGCTGAGACCACCTGATCGATCACTGCCTGAAGATCCATGTATACGACCAGGGCCGCCATGGCAATGACACCCTGGTGGTTTGCCTTTGTCAGGGACCAAAGTTTTTCCACCGGCACCTGCTGAATCGGTATCCCGCGTTTCTCGGCCAGTTTCCGGATTTCGCCGATGGATTGTCCGCTGATATTTCTTTGGAAAAGTATTTTATCGATGGCCCTGCCCGCCTCCATGGCTTCAATCAGGGTCTGTCTTCCTATTATGATATCAGAAGATTTCAATGATTATCTTTTTAATTTTCCCTGGTAAACCAGAAGCTGGATTTTCTGAATGGCCGCAACGGCCATGGCATCGGTGATCAGCCCGTCTTCAATCATTCGGACCACTTCATCAAAAGGTATTTTTTTTACTACAAGTTTTTCTGTTTCGTCCGGTTGGGCTTCCTGCTGTTCGAGCCCGCGGGCCAGATAAATAACTGCCCATTCATCCGTCACGGAATTGGACAAATGCATGGTCAGAATTTTTGTCCAGTTATTCGCGATCAAACCTGTTTCCTCCAGCAATTCCCTTTTAGCCTCCCCGAGGGGTCCTCGTCCATTTCACCACCTCCTTCCGGAATCTCCCAGGTATATTGATTCAGGGTGAAACGATACTGACCTACGAGCCAGGTATTCCAGTTTTCGTCCAGGGGAATTACACCGACAGCAATATGTTTGAAATGAACCTTGCCATAAATCCCCTTTCCGCCTGAAGGATTGATCACCTGAAATTCCGTGAGCTCGATCCATGGATTTTCATAAATCTTTTTCTGATCCAGAACGGTCCAGGGGTTATGTTCTTCATCCATCACCTCAATTTAATTGTTAATTGTCAATTGTTAATTGTCAATGATCTTGTTTTGATCTGGAAAATGTGAGTAATAATCATCAATTAATAATTGACAATTAACCATTAAAATAAAAATAGGGCCAGTGTTAACACTGGCCCTATTTTTATTTTAGCCGGCCCTATTTTAATTTTAAACGCCTGTTTTACTTTTTTCACATAGTCCAGTTTCTCCCAGGTAAACAGCTCCACCTTTTTCTTGATGGTCTTACCATCGGGGGAAACAAATACTTTCTCAATGATTTCAGGCTTCCGGCCCATATGACCATAAGCCGCTGTTTCACTATAGATCGGGTTGCGGAGCTTCAGTCTTTGTTCTATAAAGTAAGGACGCATATCGAATATCGATGCCACGATTTTTCCAATTTCGCCATCGGTCATTTTCACTTTCGCCGTTCCAAACGTATTGACGTAAATAGAAGTCGGCTGGGCAACACCAATGGCATATGATACCTGCACCAGCACTTCAGTGGCCAGTCCGGCTGCAACGAGGTTTTTAGCGATATGCCTTGTGGCATAGGCTGCACTGCGATCTACTTTGGAAGGATCTTTTCCGCTGAATGCACCGCCGCCATGCGCACCTTTGCCGCCGTATGTGTCTACGATGATCTTGCGTCCGGTCAGACCTGTGTCGCCATGCGGACCACCAATCACAAATTTCCCCGTCGGGTTGATATGGTACTTGATCTTATCGTTGAATAAATGTCCGTATTTCTTATACTTTGCTTTTACGCGGGGGATCAGAATGTTTACAATATCCTTATTGATTTTCGCAAGCATTTTTGACTCGGAATCAAAATCATCATGCTGTGTTGAAATCACGATGGCATCGATTCGGACAGGATTATTCTTATCATCATATTCCAGTGTAACCTGACTTTTTGCATCCGGACGCAGGTATTTAATTTCTTTATTTTCTCTTCTTAATGCGGCCAGTTCAATCAGCAGTTTATGTGCCAGGTCAAGTGCGAGCGGCATATAATCGTCTGTTTCATGCGTAGCATAACCAAACATCATCCCCTGGTCGCCGGCGCCCTGTTCTTCTTTCTTGGTCCGGTCAACACCCTGGTTGATATCAGCAGATTGTTCGTGGATGGCCGAGAAAATTCCACAGGAATTAGCTTCGAACATATATTCACTTTTCGTGTACCCGATTTTACGAATCACGGAACGCGCAATTTCCTGCACATCCAGGTAGGCACTGGATTTTACTTCGCCGGCAAGTACCACCTGACCAGTAGTTACCAGGGTTTCACAGGCAACTTTGGATTTGGGGATCGAAGGCAAGAAAATGATCGATCAGGGCATCAGAAATCTGGTCGGCCACTTTGTCCGGATGACCTTCGGAAACACTTTCGGAAGTGAATAGATAAGGCATATTCTGTGTTTGATTTTGATCATGAAAATAAAAAACCATTAACTACATGGTGTAATTAATGGATGGCGACGCAAAGATAATGGATGATGCATTATTACTTATAAATCGCAGGAATTAATTATTGTGTCAGATCGGTATAGAGTTGAAGATAATCGCTCAGATCCGATTCCGTATTATAAGGAAGTACTTTTTTACCCCTTACTTTACTGAATTCCTCGATGAGTTTTTTATCTGTTTTTTCAGCACCAAATGTGATGGCATCTGCGTAGGTTGCGCCTGCGCGGAACAGGGCCGTATTCGTGGCATCACTAAAAGGTTCCAGATCCTTTTCTTTGATCGTGGCGTGTATATTGGCCGTTTTTGTAAAATTGGCACCGAGCTTTTCCTTAAAAGTATTCTGACCAATGGTATATACCACTTTGCTATGGGCAAAAACGGGCTCTTTTTTATACACCGTTTTCAGGTAGAAAGGAATCAAACCTGTCATCCAGCCGCTGCAGTGAATGATGTCGGGCGGCCATCCGAATTTCTTGACCGTTTCCAGGGCGCCTTTGCAAAAGAATACTGTACGCAGACCATTGTCGTCAAACCACTTTTCCTTTTCATCGTGAAAAATATATTTCCGCTTAAAAAGGTCCTCATTTTCAAGGAAATAAACCTGCAAACGGGCATTTGGAAGTGATGCCACTTTAATCTGTAAAGGATAATCGTCATTGTCAACCGAAACGTTTATTCCCGAGAGCCGGACTACTTCATGCAGACGGTGCCTTCTCTCATTGATCACCCCAAACCTGGGCATGATGCAACGAACTTCAAATCCATTGTCATTGGATTTTATTGCTAACTTATTGACCGTTTCTGCAAATTCCGTAAGTTCCAGATAGGGAGACATTTCATTGGCAATAAATAAAATTCTTTTCTTTGCTACCATTAGGAAGGAAAATTGGTGATCGGGAGAATACCCGAAAATCAGTTTGCAAAGGTAAGGTTAATTCCCTAAATGGCTTCCTTTAGTATGCTTCTGAAATGCTAAAATGCTAATAATGATTCTATTTAAAAGATCCGAAGATCTTCGGCAATGGGTCCTGGAACAGAAAAATAAAGGTCAAATAACCGGCTTTGTTCCTACCATGGGTGCCTTGCATGAAGGCCATATAGAACTGATAAAAGCCTGCCGGTCAATGGTCGATCAAACCGTTTGCAGCATATTTGTGAACCCGGCCCAGTTTAACGATCCAAAAGATTTTGAACAATATCCGGTCAGCATTGAAAAAGACATACAAATGCTGCATGATGCCGGTACGGATGTGCTATTTCTCCCTTCTGTTGAAGAAATCTATCCTCAGGGAAAAACCGGTTTGGAGACATATGATCTGGGACCATTGGAAACCTTATTGGAGGGCAGGTACAGACCGGGTCATTTCCAGGGGGTTGCGCAGGTAATGAGCAGGTTATTAAAGCTGGTGCAGCCCGATCATCTCTTCATGGGTCAGAAAGACTTCCAACAATGCCTCGTTGTGCAAAGATTGATCGAAATCATGCATTTACCGGTTCAGCTTCATACAGTTCCGACAGTTCGCGAAGCAGACGGTCTTGCTAAAAGCAGTCGTAACCGGCGGCTTACAGCGGAACAACGAAAAAATGCTGTTGCCATTTCCCAGGCACTCATTGATATCCGTGGAAAATTGCATTCAGGAGATGCGAGTGAACTTTTGAAACAGGCACATGAAAAACTGGATGCAGCTCACTTTAAAACGGACTATATATCCATCGCCCGGGCCAGCGACCTTCAACCCATACCCGATTGGAACGGAAAAGAAAAAGCAGTGGCCCTGATCGCTGCATTTCAGGGTGAGGTAAGACTGATCGATAATATGCTGCTCAATTAGTTTAAATTTGCGGCTCAAATCGAAAAAAAGACGATGGAAATCGAAGTACTAAAATCAAAGGTGCACCGGGTAACCATTACGGAAGCCAATCTGAATTATATTGGAAGCCTCACGCTGGATGAAGACCTTATGGACGCTGCGAATTTAATTCCCAACGAAAAAGTTCAGGTAGTCAATGTGAATAATGGTGCCAGAATTGAAACATATATGATTGCCGGGAAAAGAGGTTCTGGTATTTGTTGCCTGAACGGACCCGCTGCACGTAGCGGCGCAGTAGGAGATATTGTGATTGTTATTTCATATGCACGTCTGGAATTTGAAGAAGCAAAAAAATTCAAACCCTGGGTTATATTTCCGAAAGAAGGAAATAAATTATAATTCGGTAATGTGCCGACGGCTCGTTGAATCTTGCAGGATCCCTTTAAAATTGTACCTTACCCGCCTGTATGAAGAAGACTGTTTTAGCTACTCTTCAATATGCTTTATTCGCGGCGCTGGCAGTATTTTTCGTTTGGTTAAGTGTACGCGGGCTGGATCACGAGAAATGGGAGCAACTTAAAAAAGCGATGGACCGGGCGCACTACTGGTTACTCTTTCCCGTTTTCAGTCTGTTACTCATGTCTCACTGGCTTCGTGCCCTTCGCTGGAGACAACTCATGGAACCCATGGGATATCATCCTTCCCGCCTCAATGCTTTTTTTGCCGTAATGATCGGCTATTTTGTAAATCTCGGTGCGCCACGTTTGGGAGAAGTTGTGAAATGCACCATACTGGCCCGCTATGAAAAAATACCTGCTCAGAAACTGGTTGGGACCATCGTAGCGGAAAGAGCGTTTGATGTAATCTGTCTGATACTGGCTTTCGGACTCACATTTGTTTTTCAATTTGACATCATCTCCTCTTTGCTTCATGATTATGTTTACCCGGCCTTTCAAAACAAAAACGGTCAAACGGCTTATAGAAAAATAATTTTTCTGGTTGCAGGTTTTGTCCTTTTCCTGTTTATCCTCAAATTCATATTCAGCCGTTTCGGGCATATCAATATAGTTCAGAAAATAAAGGAAATTCTTCTGGGTGTCTGGCATGGACTGATCAGCGTACGTGCGCTGAAAAACAAACCCCTCTTTTTCTTTTATACGATCGGCATCTGGGTCATGTACCTGCTCAGTACATGGTGCGGATTCTTTGCGATCGACGAAACCAGTCACCTGGGACTGGCAGATGCTCTGACAGTTTTGGTTATGGGCAGTGTGGGTATGATTGTTTCTCCCGGCGGGATCGGTGCCTATGCATTTCTCGTTATGGAAACAGTGGCATTATATCATGTACCGAAAGAACCTTATGGACAGGCACTGGGATGGCTACTCTGGTTCGGACAGTTTTTAAGTTTCATTACTTTTGGTGTGTTCAGTTTTATTCTGTTGCCACGTGTAAACCGCAAAAAAAATATCAAGGATGAACCATCCCCAATTTATCCATCATAAAATTTTTTCGTCGAAGGAAATTGTTTTCCAGGTAAACCGCCTGAGAATGATCAGCAAAACAATTTCTTTCACCAATGGATGTTTCGATATACTCCACCCCGGTCATATCGCTTCCTTATCGGATGCTGCCCGGGAGGCGGATTTCCTCATTGTCGGCTTAAATTCCGATGGATCAGCAAACCGGTTGAAAGGAGCTGGTCGCCCGGTGATGGATGAACAGTCACGCGCGCTCATGCTGGCTTCTCTGGTGATGGTTGATGCTGTAGTAATTTTTGAAGAAGACACTCCGCTCGAATCTGATTAAACTGGTTCAGCCGGACGTGCTGGTAAAAGGAGGAGATTATACGCTTGAAGAAATCGTCGGTGCGAGAGAAGTTCAGGCCGCTGGTGGAAGGGTTGTTATTAATCCCATCATTCCAGGATTTTCTACTACCGGGATATCGGGAAAATTCAGAACACTTATAGAACAAGTATGGAAGACTGGAAGATGGAAGTGTGGAAGTAATAGTTAATTAGTTATATCAGTACTTTCAGACTTCCACACTTCCAGTCTTCCACACTTATGAATTAGCCACGATACATCCTCTCAACCTCCTGCACAATCACCTCGATATTATGATCATCTCCCTGCGCATCATATGACTGCTTCAGACTGCTGCCAAAAAAGAATGCAACGGTTTGCCATAACCTGGCCGAGAAACCGCCCCGGTACTCTTTTATTATTTCATAACAATTATTGCCGGTTTGACGGTTGATGAGCTTCATCAGAATCTGACCCTGGTAAACAGAAAGTTTTTCCATTGGGTCCGTGAATTCCTTTTTTAATTCTTTTTCCTTCCCCTTTATATAATCCTTCTTCTCAGATTCAGAATTCATTTTTGCCAGTTGGGCATTCATATCGTTTAAGATCATACCGGCCTTCCTCGCATAAGGATAAGTTACATAGACCGCGTTGCGTAATCTGGTCAGCGCTTCCATGCGCCGGCGCATGGCACGCGTCATGGCTTTATCAACGAAAACGACGGTCAGTGTTCTCGCGGGAATGGTATCTCCATTATAAACAATCACCTGACTCCAAATGGTATCATTTTTACCGAATCGGTTATTGAATTGACGCAGGGATGATTCTTTTTTTATTGAATCCTGTTGTTGCTGAGAAAGTTTCGAAGTTGGTTGCTGTTGTGCAAAAGCCGATTGCACCATCATCAACAGGATAAACGGTAAGAGTATGTAAATGTATCGTGAGCGAAAAAGGGGCATGTAAAAGCTAAAGTTAGTACAAAATCTGTGACCGCCCAAGCAGCCCGGGGCCCCTAGGATAGCGCCTCTGGTTGCCTTCTAACCAGGCTTTTACGCCGGTTGATAATACTCATGACAAAACCAGTCATCATGATAATGACCCCTATCCAGACCAGATTGATCTGGGGGAACATATATACTTTAAGGGATACGAAAGGAACCATATCCGCAGATTCCTTGGTTAGCAGCTCTATTTTTTTATTGTTCATAACCGAGCCCAGCTTTACCGCAAGATTCTGTGCAAACAGCGTATCAGCAACGCGGTAAATCATGTTGTCTTTTACATACAACAAAGGAGACATCGTATACTGCTGGCTGTCCCGCGTAATGACACGGATTTGTGCAAGCAGGGCCGTATCCGTCGGGCTGAAATGATATTTGTCATTGGATGGATTCACCAGAACAGTATCGAGTATCATCATTCCCTTTGAATAAAAAACGGTATCGTGCAGAGCTACGGGAAAAGACTTGAAACCGGAAGTATCCTTTTGTTTATCCAGGATATTGGCAAAACTGATATAAGTGAAAATATCGCGGTCGAAATAATGTTGTTTATCAGGGTTATTCGAAAAGTTTTCAAGCCCCTTGGTATTCCTGATCAGGTTTGGCCACAGGTCAAAGGATTCTCCGGTTTTTTTATCCTGGAAATTGACTTTGAAATAGATGATATTTCCGGTCGTGTTCACAGAATCATTACTCAGATAGGTAGCGTAATACTTACCCATATCCGTTTTTACATTTTTAACCAGGGTCAGGTTTTCAAGCGGATCCTCTTTTGTTTTCGGATCAAAAGGAATATTGATGCCGGTTGTATTATGAGAAAGCACTTCTTTTTTGGACGAAGAGATCAGGATACCCACCAGCAGTAATCCAAATCCGGCATGGGCGACCGATGCACCTGCCATCTTAAATCTACCCCTCATAGAAACGAAAATATAAGTCGCATTCGCCAGAACGGCATAGATTCCTCCAAATAAAGCCAGGTGAATCGCAGCCTGGAATCCGGAACCATACTGGACATATTGAATTTTTCCGAATACACTGATGCAAATAGAAATAATCAGCGCCGCGACAGTAACTGGTAATAGTTTTTTCAACACCTGTTGCGGTGAACTGTTTTTATATTTCAGATATTGTACAACGGCCGTCAGCAGGCCGAGGATAATGGCGATGAAAATCTCGATCCGGTTATAAGAAAATTTCGGGTCGTCGCCGGTGGACCACTTCGTTTTGAATATATCATTCAGCACCGGAAGTGATGTGGCGATCATGATAAAAATAGCCGATAAAAAAATCACGAGTGAACCGATGAACATCCAGAATTCTCTTGACCAGGTGTTCTCTTCCTTGGCTACATGTGGAATCTGACTATACCGTGAAAAATATAAGACGAGTGCGGGAACAAGAAAAAGAGCAATGAATAATATTAACTGCAAATCGAGGCCGGAACCGACAAATGCGTGAACCGAAGTATCGCCCAATATTCCACTGCGTGTAAGAAAAGTGGAATATAAAATCAGAGTAAAACCAAGTATCAGAAAAAGATAAGTCGTACGAAGGGAATGGCCTGTCGCATTATATACTACCTGAGTATGCATTCCTGCAAGCAATACCAGCCAGGGTACCAGCGATGCGTTTTCAACCGGATCCCAGGCCCAGTAGCCGCCAAATGTAAGTGACTCATAAGCCCAGGCCGCTCCCATCATGATACCCGTACCCAGCACGCAGCAACTGAACAGGGTCCATGGCAATGCCGTTTTTGTCCATGACCCATACTCTTTCTTCCAGAGTCCGGAAACAGCAAATGCGAATGGTATGAGAGTGGATGAAAATCCGAGAAACAGAATCGGCGGATGGATAACCATCCAGTAATTCTGAAGCAAAGCATTAAGACTTTGTCCATCCTGCATCTGCGGAATGGACAAATAATCAGCCCGCTGAAAAATCGGAGCTTCCTGAAATAATTGCCTGACCAACATGAACGGACTGTGACCGACCTGGAACGAGAAAACATAAACACCGAGAATCATCGTGGTCAGGCAGAACTGTGCAAAACTGATAATGGTAAGCATGGGCGCCTCCCATTTTTGCACGCGAAACATAATAACAGTTCCCAATACAGCATTCCACATCATCCACAATAAAAAACTGCCCTCCTGAGCTTCCCATATGCAGCTCAGCATATATTTCGGATCCAGACTTTTGCTGGAATGTTCCCAGGCAAAATTGTATTCGAAATAGTGTTTATGAATAATATAAAAAATGGTTGCAAAAACAATGAAAACGGAAATTCCGTTCAGCAAAAAGGCAAATCTCGCCATCCTTTTCCAGGAAGCAGATTCGTCGAGGCTCCTGGCATTTGCAGACTTGAAATACGAAATGGTGGCTACCAGTGATCCGGCAAAGGAGAGTACCACAAAGAACTGACCCAGCTTACCCGGCATCAAATGTTCACCGACATACTCCATAATTACTCTTGGGTTTTACTAAGGCTCTTTTTTGCAGTTTCCGGATCGTCTTTGTATTTGGAAGGGCATTTGATGAGTATTCCGTCTTTTTGGGTTATTTCAAAAACGTCCCCGTTCATTTTCCCTTTGAGCACGATTCGTTCCGCCTTTTCCATGTCGTACGGTTTTCCGTAATGGTAAACAACTTTCGCTTTCGAGCCCAGCGTATCTACAATATAAAAACTGAAATAATTGGGATCTTTTATAGCATTGTATTCCATCGGCATGCTATTATCGAGCTTGGCGATGATGGTAACCTTTTTACCGTCTTTTTGCTTTGCAGATGCGATGGTTTCATAGGTAGATAAATTCCCCATAAAACTCACCAGCAACCCGATGCTTAGAGCAATGAAAACCAGAAGGATGATATGCGTACGCTTCATGATCCGCAAAGTTATTCTCTAAAAGCCAATCAGCGAATAAATTTTCAAAGCCTAAAGCCTAAGGCCCAAAGCCTAAAACTCTTGTGAAACAGTGTAAGTATCAAAACATAACACATTCTTAAAATTTTAAATTTCGAATTGGTTTTAGGCTTTGAGCTTTAGGCTTTGGGCATGTACCCGCTTTAAACTTTTGATAATACCACCTGTGGATGTACCTTCACATTGTTCAAAGTCTAGACAGCAAACTATGACCGACTTAACACACTTCGATTCGAACATCGCAAGTAATCCGAAAAATACCATTTTTGGTCTGCCGTTTATTGAAGAAGATTCCCGGCTTATCATTTTACCAGTTCCCTGGGAAGTAACAGTTAGCTCCGGATCCGGAACTTCCCGGGCCGGTGAGCATATTTTTAATGCTTCCATGCAGGTGGACGTGTTTGACGAAGAATCAGGAAATGCCTGGAAACAGGGCATTTTTATGCGACATCCCGATCGCAAAGTGCTGATGAAGAGCGATTACCTGCGCAAAGAGGCTGAACTCTATATTAACTATATTTCCAAAGGCGAAGATTTTGAGAAGAATAGTTTCATGTGTAAGTCTCTGAAGGAGATCAATGAGGGGAGCGCCATATTAAATAAATGGGTGTACGAACAAACCAGTAGTTTACTGAAGGAAGATAAACTGGTCGTATTACTGGGTGGCGATCACAGTGTACCGCTGGGATACCTGAAGGCCATTGCAGAGAAATACGGAGAATTTGGAATACTTCAAATCGATGCGCATTGTGACCTCCGGAAATCATACGAGAATTTTGATTTCAGTCACGCGAGCATCATGTACAATGCACTCAGTGATATTCCCCAGATCACTAAACTGGTTCAGCTCGGCGTGCGCGACTACAGCGAAGAGGAATTTAAATATATTCAAAATAGCAACCACCGCGTTGTCGCTTATTTTGACCGGGATATCAAAGAGAAATTATTTGAAGGAAAAAACTGGCGTTCCATCACAGATGAAATTATTCAGCAGCTCCCTGCCTGTGTATATGTAAGTTTTGATATCGACGGACTGGATCCAAAATTATGTCCGCATACAGGAACACCGGTGAGTGGCGGCCTTGAAGTTGAACAGGTTATTTACCTGATTAAAAGAATCATTGAAAGTGGTCGCAAGTTCATCGGAATGGATCTGGATGAAATAGCCATTGGCGAAAGTAATTACGACGCAAACGTCGGAGCAAGGATATTATGGAAATTATGCAATATGCTTGTAGCAGCTAATCCATTGCCTTCCATGCATAAAGAACCGGAATGCACTACGACTATGTAGTAACCCTGAAAAGGGAAAACGCGCACAAAACCGATTTGGTTAGTTTACTGCTTTTAATTTTTTCTCTATTGGCATTCAGTTTCGTCCAGATACGGAACGGCCTGAATCTTTTTCTTTGTTTGGGCATTGCAGTTGTCCTTACCGGACTGCTGGTCAACCTGCGATCTGCGGGGAAAAAAAAGGAAATGCGGTTCAGATACTGGCTTTTCGCGACTGGAATATGCTGGATCGGCATGCCTTATTTACAATGGCTGATCATACCATTTTTTGTCATGGCCATGATGGAAGCACAGGCTAAATATCCGCTGGAGATTGGGTTTTATTCTGAAGGAGTGGTGCTAAATTCTTTATTTAATAAAAAATTCCCCTGGAGTTCACTGCAATCTGTCATTCTAAAAGATGGCTTATTAACGCTTGATTTTAATAATAACAAATTAATCCAGAAGGAAGTACTGGATGACGATGATCCGGATGCACGCGAAGATGAATTTAACGACTACTGCCGCAGTAAACTCGTAATTTTGCATTGATGTCGCCTTTCATTTTATATTCTGACGGAGAAGGAAATATTTTCGAAGACACTACGCTGTATGCCTGCGGACGAAGCGGTTGGGATGCCTTACCTGTGGACGAATCTGACTGGATTCTGCTCCCGGAAGGTGGTTCCTTGTATGAACTGCCCGGCAGGCGCGGTATCGGCATTGACGTGGAAACCGGTGATATGCGTCTGTGTGAAAAAGGCTGGGCAGTTGCAGCTTTTATACCGCCGGCTCATACCGGCCTTTACCTGGCTGCTTATGAAACCAGTCACAACGCTCCCACTCTTCCTTTGTTTTGCTATACGGCTGCCGGATGGTTTAATGATAAATTTTATGTGCCCGCTCTGCGTATTGAACAGGATATACGCCAGGAAGCCCGGGGTTATCATGACACTGATATAAAAAAAGGCGCAGAGAATTTATTGCGGGCCTTTCCCCATAATCGTCTGGTAAAACACCTGATGGAAAACTGCTGCAATACGTATCATTGTCCTGCTGCCCGGAATTTATCGCTCGGACGTTGGGAATGTCCGGTACCGGTTTCACCAGCCTGTAATGCAAACTGTATTGGTTGCATTTCATTTCAACCACAGGAAGAAACCATTCATTCAACCCAGGACCGTCTTACCTTTCGTCCGACGGCAGAAGAAATCGTGGAATTTACAGTTCCTCATCTGCAAACGGCTCCATTTCCGATTGTCAGTTTTGGTCAGGGTTGTGAAGGCGAACCGTTGCTGATGTGGGAAACCATTCGCGAAGCGATTATTGAAATAAGAAAACACACCCATCGCGGCAGTATCAATATCAATACGAACGGATCCAAACCTGCATCTGTGAAAGCGTTGGTTGATGCCGGCCTGAATTCTATCCGCGTGAGCACGAATTCCGCACGCAAAAATATTTATGAAGCCTATTACCGTCCGAATAATTATGTCTTCGAAGATATTGTGGAAAGTCTTCGCGTTGTAAAAGAAGCTGGCGGCTGGACCTCCATCAATTATTTTGTCTTTCCGGGTATGACTGACAGTGAGGAAGAATATGAAGCATTAAGAAAACTGATTTCAGAAACCGGATTGGATATGATCCAGTGGAGAAATTTTAATATCGACCCCGATTGGTACCTTGGAAAAATCGGTGTTGTCGAAACCGGTGATGCAATGGGTGTCAAGAATCTGATGGAGCTGTTGCGGGAAGAATTTCCCCGATTAAAATTTGGTTATTTCAATCCACCGATGGAACGGATCATTGGTGAATTCGAGAAGGATTTTGCCTCCTAAGCTTAAAGCGTAAAGCCTAAAGCCCAACACTAGTGTGGTAAATAGGGAAATGTATTTTATTTTATTTTCAACGCTTTTCACATTTGCCACACTATTCCGAGTTTGAAAGTGTTGTTAAAAAATCAGGCTTTCTATCATAAAGGACAAAAGTTTTGGGCTTTAGACTTTGAGCTTTAGCCTTTTAGATTAACTTTATTTCGTGAATTCCAAAGAACATGAATTTAATGCCCGTAAAAACCAGAAAGCAGGGCTATACACGTTGCTGATTTGTGGCGTATTGTTAACAATGCTATTATTGATTTCCTGGAATCTGCCTTTCAATCCCCCGACACCGGTAGAGGAAGGGCTGGAAGTAAATCTCGGTAACAGCGATCAGGGTTTGGGCAGTGATCAGCCTTTTCTGCCAAATGATCCATCCAAACAGGACCAGGAAAAATATACTCCTCCCAAAACAGTTTCACCAACTAAAGAGGCTCTGAAGGACGTGGAAACAGATGACAAGGATCCGGATCCTGCGCCTGCTGTAAAGCAACCGCCCGTTACCAAACCCGAAGCAAAGAAAATTCCCGATAAGGATCTGACTGTAAAAACACCACACAAGACGATTCAGCCGGCTGTAAATCCAACACCTGCCCCGCCAAAACCCAAAGCGGTATTTCATGGCGTGAATGGCGATGGAACGGGTGGCAATGACGCAGATCATTATTCTAAGCCTGGAGGAAATCAGGGTATCGCCGGTGGAAAAGGAGACCAGGGTAAACCTGGCGGCGATCCGAATTCAACCAATTATAGCGGTGGCGGCCATGGAAACGGTATCGCGATTGCGCACGGACTGGAGGGCAGGAGAATCAACAGTCACACCTACTTTTACAGATGAATTTAATGAGAAAGCAACAGTAGCTCATTGATGTCGTTGTGGATGCGTCTGGCATTGTGACCAGTGCGGAATATCATGCCAAAGGATCTACGACCGCAGATGCAAGATATAAAGCCATTGCCATTCAGAATGCAAAGCAGGTCAAATTTAATAAGGGTTCCGACGAATCCAGCGGGACTCTGATCTTCAATTTCAGATTGAAGAATTAAGGCTCAGGAGAATCCAGTGAACCATTCTTCGAATTTGTATCGCCGGCGTTACCACCCGAACAGGACAGCTGGATTGTTACGATGAAAAAGTAAAAGACTATTTTTTTCATTGTAATATTATTAAAGACTACCAGCCGATCCCATAATCCTCACCGTAATTGCTGCTGCCACCCCAGAAACTTCCATGGCTCCAGTCATAATAAATTGCATTGATCGGGCCGCTGGTCCGGTCGGCAAATCGCATGGTATATCCCATGGATTTTAAATCTTTTCTGACAGAGGAATCGATTTTGTTATTTAGTAAAATATAACCCGGCCTCGGTTGCCTGTCGATTCTTTTATCACCACCCAGTGAAAGCCAGAGTTGGTCTGTATTAATATTTGCTGCCTCGGCTGCCTGCTGAACGGTCATTTTAAACTCAACTACATTTAAGAAAAACTGCAACAGGTTCTGATCCTGCGTATCACCACCCTGCACAGCGAAGGAAAGAAATGGCTTTCCATCTTTCATCGCCAGCGTTGGCGTCAGGGTCACCCTGGGTTTTTTAAACGGTTCCAATAGATTATACGGATTCAGCGTGGAGTCCAATACAAAGCTCTGCATACGCTGACTCATTCCGATACCCGTATTACCCGCGATGCAGGCTGGAAGCCAACCTCCGCTGGGTGTCACGGAAACAACCCAGCCCGCTGAATCACAGGCTTCAATTGACGTGGTTCCACGCCAAAGCCTGTCTTCATATTGAGCCTCGTCTTCTAAGCTTAACGCGGAACGCGTAACGCCTAACGCATTTTCTGAACCACTAAGAATTTCTCCAGTTGAATTTATTTCAGGACCATAAAAACTTGTTGTTCTGTTATTATTCGCCGGCCAGTTATTTCCAAATCTTGTTTTCAATAATGCGGTATGGGGATTCACTTTTCCTTCAAATGGATATGGATCACCCGGTGCGCAGATACTGTCATTATGATCGTACTGAATACTTGCAGCTCTTAGTTTCGCGTAGTCTTTATTGAGCAATCCCTTTATTGGCTCGCTGGGCGGAAAATAAGGATCGCCATAATAAAAATCCCTGTCAGCAAAAGCAAGATTCATTGTCTGATAAATGGTATGAATATACTTTGTGCTATTATACCCCATGGCGCGCAGGTCGATATTCTCCAGAATATTCAGGCTTTGAAGCAAAGCCGGCCCCTGTGACCATTGCTGTAGTTTATATACTTCGATTCCTTTATAATTTACATGTAACGGCTCTTCTTCCAGCGGCTTCCAGCGGGCAAGATCCTCCATACTGATCAGGCCACCCTGTTCCTGACAACCCCTGACAAATTCCTTTGCAATATCACCTTTATAAAACCGGTCATACGCTGCGTAAATGGCTTCCTTCCGTGATTTATTTTTTTTAAGCGCCTGATCTTCGGCTTCAACCATTTTTGTAAGTGTGGCAAGTAAATCTTTCTGAATAAAAATTTCACCCGGCTCAGGGGCTTCTCTTTTTTCACCCGGATGAGTGAGAAAAACTTTACTGCTATAAGGCCATTGTTTTATACTTGAAACTCCTTTTTGAATATTGTTGGACACCTGTGCGTCTATCGGATAACCTGCCGCCATTTGCATAGCGGGCGCCAACACCTGTTTTAAACTCATTGTTCCATATTCAGCCAGCATATAACAAAGCCCACCCGGTGTACCCGGCGTAACAGCCGCCAATGGGCCGTATTCCGGCGGAAAATAATATCCTTTTGATTTATAATACGCAACGGTGGCTGCTCCAGGCGCGAATCCCAGGGCGTCGATTGAAATCACTTTTTTCGTTTTGGGGTTATAAATGATCGCCTGTGTTTCTCCACCCCAACTTAGAACTGCCCACTGGGTGCACATGGAAGCAAGCATCGCACAGGCTGCATCCACTGCGTTACCACCCTGTTGAAAAATCTGCGCTCCTGATTCGGCACCCAACGGCTTGCCTGTAATGGCCATCCAGTGATTACCATGCAACGGTGGTTTCTGCGTTTGCTGGGCAGTTGCTCTTGCCAATGTGAAAAACAGAAAAATGAAAGGAATATATTTCATGTAAATGTTTGTCGTTTAAAGTTAAGAAATCCGGTCATGTTTCGTTGGCCGTTGTTCGTTGGATATTGATCGTCAGAGCTGGAACGCTAACGAAATAGCTTTAAGCCTTGCGCTTTAAGCCTTAAGCTTAAAGAATTAACTTCGCAAAAAAAATGCATGGCCACAACCATCAAATGTCCGAATTGCCGTCATGAATTTGCGATGGAAGAAGCAGTCTCCGAACAATATAAAAAGGATCTGAGGGAACAAATGATCAGTTTCACCCGGAAAAAAGAGGAGGAATTTCAGAAAAAGGATATTGAAATATCAAAGAAACTGCAGGAGCAGGAGGCCATTTTTCAACAAAAATTCAACGAGGAAAAAAAACTTATTCAGCAGAAACTGGAAGAGGATATTCGTAAAACCATCCATAACGATTTTGAAAACCGCCTGACTATTCTTCAACAATCCAATGAAGAGCAGCAGGAAAAATTAAAAGCCGCAAGACAAAAAGAGCTCGAGTTTTTACAGAGAGAGCAAACCTTAAAAACCAGGGAGGAGGAATTAGAAATATCGACGCAAAGAAAAATACAGGAGGAAAGAGTAAAAATTGCCGACGAAATCCGAAGAACGGAAGAACAAAAAAATCAATCCAGGGAAACTGATTTTCAACTCCAGTTAAAGGAAAAAGAAAAACAGCTGGAGGATCAAAGAAGGCTGATAGAGGAAATGAAACGCAAGGCTGATCAGGGTTCCATGCAGTTGCAGGGTGAAGTACAGGAGCTCGCTCTTGAAAAATTACTACAGGACGGATTCCCGTTTGACCTTGTCGAACCGGTGGGAAAAGGAATACGTGGCGCAGACTGCACCCTGACAATCCGCAATTCTACCGGCCAGGAATGCGGTAAAATCATTTATGAAAGTAAACGCACCAAGAATTTTGAATTGGATTGGGTTGATAAGCTTAAAACCGATATGCGTCAACAAAATGCGCAGGTTGCCGTGCTGGTTACGCGCGTCATGCCCAGGGATATGAACTGTTTCGGAGAAAAAAACGGTGTGTGGATTTGTAACTTTTCAGAAGTGAAGGCCCTGACGGAAGTATTACGCGACGGCGTGATCAGGATTTCCCAGGCTTCAAAAAATCAGCAAAACAAGGGCGATAAAATGCAATTGCTCTATGACTATCTTACCAGCAGCGAATTCAGTGAACAATGGAAAGCTATCCGTGAGGGATTCTCATCAATGAAAATGTCCATACAGCGCGAAAGGGATATGATGGAACGGCTTTGGAAAACCCGGGAAAAGCAATTGGAAAAAGTATTGTTGAATGCAGCGCATATCAAGGGTTCCATGGAAGGTATTTCAGGCCAGGAGGATTTCAATATGAATCTGATTGATGATACGGATGAGATTTTGGGTATTGAATAATCCGTTGACGGTTGTTGCGAGACTTTAACTGTATTGGTTTTGGGCTTTAGGCTTTTAGCTTTGAGCTTATTAAGTAAAAACGAAAGTCAAAACCAGATCATCAAATAATTTATAGTAGATGGCAAGCGGAACCGTTTCATGTTTCCTGAATTCAAAAGTTAATTCGCCAAAGCCTTCGGACCGGATAAAATAAGGTTTTACCCAGCAGATATGTTGCCGGAAGTTTACATTGCCCAGGCTATACCATTTGAAAATGGTTTCCTTGGCGCTCCATAACAATGTAAGTTGACGCAGTCGATGGCCTGATTTCTCTATACCTTCAAAAGCAATGGCAGATTCCTGTTCCGACAAAAATTTATTTCTGATTTTTTCGATAGTCGGACTGCTTTTCTCCACATCCACCCCTACCCGCATCGTACTGCTTACGATTGCGGCAGCATAATGTCCAAAATGAGAAATGGAAAAATGATACTTTTCATCTTCCAGATAAGGCTTTCTGGTATCGGCAATCAGAATTTCTTCCAGCGGAAAATCAGGGAATAATTCAGTCAGGAGGAACCGGCCAGCCAGATGCTGTAATCTTTTCTGAGCGTGGCTCACGTCCCGCTTGAGTGGTACTTTCCGGAGGAAAAAACCTTCGTCTTCCGTGATATGCCAGATGCCCAGTTTCGTGGTTTCGTTGATATTATGTTGATAAAATAAGGGCATCACAAAAAAGCTTAATGCGAAATTCGCTGCGGTTTCTCTGCTGTGGGTAAACAAATAAACAAATAAACCGCCATAAGAATGATTTTATCTGATAAGCGTATCATGGAAGAGATGGAAAAGGGCACAATCAGGATTATACCCTATGACCGCGCCTCTCTGGGCAGCAATTCCTATGACGTTCATCTGGGTCCCGTGCTGGCTACTTACCGGGAGCATATACTGGATGCAAAAAAGCACAATGAAATAGAGTATTTCGAAATTCCGGAGGAAGGATTTGTTCTTTATCCTCATATTTTTTATCTCGGTGTCACGGCTGAATATACTGAAACCCATGAGCAGGTACCCTTCCTGGAAGGTAAGTCCTCTACCGGTCGTCTGGGCATAGATATCCATGCCACGGCAGGCAAGGGAGACGTAGGTTTCTGTGGAAACTGGACACTTGAAATATCCGTTAAACAACCCGTTCGAATTTATAAGGGGATGCCCATAGGCCAATTGATTTATTTTCCGGTCGATGGCGAAATAGAAGTGAAATACAATCAGAAAAAAGACGCGAAATATGCCGGTCAGACCAATAAACCGGTAGAAAGTATGATGTGGAAGAATAAATTCTAGAATGCTTCCGCTCCGTTTTTCTTATAATATGCAATGGCCAGTCCGACTACTTCATCATAGGCATAAATACCCTGCGGCTGACGGTTTGCCTTCAGGTATTTACCATAAATCTTGTGAATGATAGGCTCCAATGGATTCTGATAACTTTTATAAAAAGCTTTCAGATCCCGCAGGTCCTGACGAACTTCAGGTTTTAATGACTCCCGGTAAGGTATAAACGCAGTTGAATCCAGTGCATACAATGCACCGGCAGAATATAAATAAAGATCCACATAAATGGAATACCGGAATGCCGGATCGCTGGAAGATTTGGTAGACAGAAATCCGGAGAAATTCGCTTCTTCCTCCTTGGCATAACCCAGTTGGTGACCTATTTCATGGCAGGTTGTAAACGGCTGTACAAACCGCGGGATCGTTGTATTTACCTGCGCTTCACAGGTGAACGGATTATAATAACCGCTGAATCCCATATAATTTGCGATGTATCCATAAAAAGAAGATTTAACCGACGGATAAGTATATAATAATTCAGGATATTGCCTGGCGGCACTTCGGTAAGCTGAAACAGAATATTTAAACAGGCTGTCGTTGGTGTTCAAATTCTTTCTGGCCGCCCGGGATGCAGAATCGATCCCGTTCATCTTTGAAACCAGTAAGCCGATCAGAGCCTGAAGATCCTCTTTAGAATATGGCTTCGTTTCCAGGTGCTGTTTTTTGGCAATCGGCAAACGATCATAATTCAGTCCCCAAAAAATATTAAAGGCAATGTATACCCATAACAAAATGGACAGACATCTTTTGAGACAAAGCATCAGGTATTGCCGGTGTAAAGTTCTTTTGAAAGCCCTGGTAAAAAAACGTACGAGAGAGATCACCAGGTATAAAAAAACCGCTGCATACAATACATCACCCACGCTAAAAGGAATCCAGCCGAATGCAAGACGTGGGAAAATTGAAATGACAGGATAAATTCCGGTCGAATAATATTTTTCAACTGCTTCAGGAAAAAATGAAAATATTTTAATGACTGCTACAATCAATAATGGAATCAGCCAGGACCGGTAACGTTTCCAATGCATACCCTTAAAAATACATATTATTAGAGCATCCATACTATATTGCATCTTATACAATTATCATGGATCTTGATTTTAACAAGAATGAAGATAATATGAAGCAGGCGTTGGTCGCAGCTTCGAAACCGCTATCAGAAAATTGCAGCAGGTGGTGGAGCGAAATCAATTGAAAAACAACATGAAAAGAATAAGCTTACGGCCAGGGAACGAATTAATTATCTGATTGACACAGACAGTACATTTTATGAAATCGGAGCTTTTGCCGGATATGAAATGTATGAAGAATATGGTGGTTGCCCGGCGGCAGGTACTGTAGCAGGCATTGGTTACGTAAGCGGAAGGCAATGTATTATCCTGGCAAATGACCAGACAGTGAAAGCCGGTGCATGGTTTCCGATTACCGGTAAAAAAAATCTTCGCCTGCAGGAAATTGCCATGGAAAATCATCTGCCATTGATCTATATCGTAGACAGTGCCGGTGTATTTCTTCCTTTACAGGATGAAATTTTTCCGGATAAGGAACATTTTGGCAGGATATTCAGAAATAATGCACGAATCAGTGCCATGGGTATTTCTCAATTATCTGTCGTAATGGGACCCTGTGTGGCCGGAGGAGCTTATTTGCCCATTATGAGTGATGAGACGCTGATGGTAGAAGGTAATGGTTCCATTTATCTGGCGGGCCCCTATCTTGTAAAAGCAGCGATTGGAGAAACCACAGATTCAGAAACGCTGGGGGGAGCTGTAACACATACTTCCATTTCAGGTATTGCCGATTATAAATTCAAAACGGAAGAAGAGTGTCTTGACCAGGTAAAAAAAATCATGTCGACACTGGGTCATACAAAATCTGCGGGTTATGACCGTATCGAAGCAAAAGATCCTGAAAAAAACCCGAAGCGAAATTTATGGTCTGTTTCCATCTGATCCGACAAAACCGTATGATATGTTGGAAATCATTAACCGGATTGTGGATGCACCGGGAATTCAACAATTCAAGGAAGATTATGGCAAAACAATTATCTGCGGTTATGCCCGGATAGAAGGATGGGCAATAGGCATTGTGGCCAATCAGCGCACCGTCGTAAAGACAAAAAAAGGGGAAGTGCAACTCGGTGGCGTTATTTATAATGATAGTGCCGATAAATCCGCCCGGTTTATTATGAATTGCAATCAGAAAAAAATTCCGCTTCTTTTCCTCCAGGATGTTACCGGATTTATGGTAGGGACAAGAAGTGAACAATCAGGTATTATAAAAGACGGGGCTAAAATGGTGAATGCTGTGGCGAATTCAGTTGTTCCAAAATTCACGATTATTGCCGGCAATTCTTATGGAGCCGGGAACTATGCCATGTGCGGTAAAGCATATGACCCAAGACTCATACTGGCATGGCCCACTGCAAAAATCGCAGTGATGGGTGGTGACCAGGCTGCAAAAACCCTATTGCAGATTCAGGTGGCTTCTCTGAAATCGAAGGGCCAGGTAATTGATCCGGCTGAAGAAAAAAAATTATTGGATGAAATCCGTGGCCGTTATGAGAAGCAAACCAGCCCCTATTATGCGGCCGCCAGATTATGGGTAGACGGAATCATCGATCCGCTGGAAACAAGGAGATTTATTTCAGAAGGTATACGTGCGGCCAACCAAAACCCTGATATTTCAACATTTAAAACCGGTGTTTTTCAGGTTTAATCGCGACGTCTGCGATTACTCTTATCCTTTATTTTAATATAAAACACTAGTTATTTTGCAGGAACATGTAGTAATGTACACAGATGGCGCTTCACGTGGTAATCCGGGCAGGGGCGGCTTCGGAACCATTCTGATGTGGAAGGGGGTGTCAAAGGAATTGTCCGGTGGCTTCAAACATACTACCAACAACCGAATGGAATTGATGGCCGTAATCGCAGGACTCGAGGCACTCAAAAAAGAAGGCGTCCGGATAAAGATTTATTCTGATAGTCAATATGTAGTAAATTCTATTGAAAAGGGCTGGTTGAAAACCTGGATAGCCACTGACTTTAAAGGCGGAAAAAAAAACAAAGATCTCTGGCTTAGATATTCGGCCCTTGCCGCTAAACATCATATTCAATTTCATTGGGTAAAAGGACACGCATCCAATCCTCATAATAACCGTTGTGACGAACTCGCCACTATGTCGGCTGATGGGAACTAATCTAATGGAGGATCATGGGTATGAGGGGTGATCGTTGGTCCCGCACGTGCGGGAGCGGTTAAAAAAGCACCCCGTGGTAAAAGCCACAGGGTGTGCGTCATAACCAAAAGTAAAAAGCCCGATTAATTTGGGTTTTTCGAAATTCTTGTATTGAAGAAATATTTATGAGGCCTATTACCCTCCGAGATGAATTCTTTCAGAATTGCTGAATCGAAAAATCCCCTAAAGGAAAAAAGTTGTATCCTGCAATCCAACTTATAAAAGGAAAGTATAAAGAAAAGAATCTGATCTTATTATAAATAAGATAAATTATAATTGATTGTCAAACTAGTTATGACATATATAGATAATCTATATATAATTAAATCTCATGTCTGAATTAGCGAAGTGCGATGAAGAATTTGGATTGTTTCGCTTTGGGTAAGGGCTAAATAGACCTGATCTGCATGATCTTTTCTTCAAAAGTCTCGTTGGGCACTCTGGATTTGTTTTTGATCTTGCTTTTATACGTATTGATCGTATTCACAGAGTAACCAAGTATTCCTGCAATTTTCTGGGTGTCATGTATACCCATCCGGATGAGGGCGAAAATGCGTAAATCCGTATTGAGCAATTCCCCTTCCTTTAATCTGACCTGTCCTTCCTCGTTAATAAGGGAATTGAACTCACCTATAAAATTGGGGAAAAGTTTAAGGAAGATCCGGTCAAAATCATGCAGCACTTCTTCCCTCCCCCTTTTAAGATTCAGATTGTTCACCAGAAAACGTATGTCATCCAGTTTACGGTCTGCAATTTTTACTTCTACAGACTGAATGAATTTCTCAATTCGAGTGTAAAATTCTGAATTTCCGCTAAAGAAATAGCCTATATATTCTTCCTTAATTTTATTTGCCTCCTGCAGTTTTGTATTGACATGTTGTTGCAGTCTGTGTGCTGCCGTAACATCCGCTTTGGCCAGCTGCAGTTTTTTTATCTGCCTGAATATGATAAAGAGCAAACTTATAAGTAATAGTGAGGAGAGGGTCACTGCGATGGCATAATTCACTACTCTTTTGTTTTCATTTTGGAGGATATTCATCTTTTCTGCTTCAATTAACGGAAGAATTGAAGTCAGTTGCACTTTTCTTTGTCTGGCTCCATAAAAAACAGCATCATTTACGGCTTTTTCTATAAATGTCGATGCGTTTTTGGCATCCCCCTTCCTGAAAAGCAGCGTCGCCAGGTTAAAAATAGCCCGGGTTTCTTTTGTTGAATTCCGGATATCTTCAATTGCAGCCAGTAATAGAAGGTCGATTGCCGTATCAATCTGCCCTTTCTGAATATAGATGTCGCTTAATGTAGAGGTGGTCACGGCCACTTCATGTGGGGACATGGGATAGGATTCTGTTAGTTTTTTCAAACCAGAAAGCGCCATCTCGTAGTTACCTGACCGTATATTTTTCAATCCGTTGTAATAAATATATTCAAAAGATTCCGGGGCCAGCAGCAACAGGGAAGAGTCGATATAGCGATTACCTGAATCATTATAGCGGGGTGCATAAAACTGATCGTTATTATAATCTGCCACATCATAATAGTAACGAGCCATCATCGTAAAATATTCAGCTTTTTCCGATTTTGACAACAGATTCATATTTACATTTTGCAACACATCAAACGTTTCCTTGAACAGTCCGGCCGATAGCAATACAAATCCCTCTTTTATTTTTGCATATCCTACCAATGAATCTTCATGCATCGACTGACCTTCCGATACCATTTTTTGTGCATAACTGAATGCCGAATCATAATTATAAATCTGGTATTCATTGTATAGGAGCGAGTAAAGATTAAAAAGAGTCCGATGCGAAATATCTCCTGAATTTTTCAGAACAAGTTTTATGCTGTCTATCCTTTTGTTTTTTATATGATCATAGTCGGAAGAGGAAGAAATTGCCCGGTTAACTTCCTGCATGAGACTATCAGTCCTGGTTTGGGCTATAAGCATAGCAGAACACAGGCATAACAAAATCGCTATGGAGAAATATTTCGTTTTGAAGTGACGGGTGTTTTGGTGCTACCGCTTGCTGCTGTAGCCAGATTAAGCGGTAAAAACCTGCAGCCTAAGATTTAATCTCCCTGGCTGTCATCTGGTAGTTACGGGCGAATATAAAACTACCGAATAAGATGGCAGAAAATACCAGGGTAGCCAGAATGCTCATTTTGTAAAACGGAATTCCATCGGCATAACAGAGCATGAGGCCATTAAAATCTCTGGGTCTGTTAAGACCCCGGGTTGTTCCGTTGCTGGCCCAAACGAGAAAATTGGAAACCAAAAAGTAAAGCGTGGGTGCCGTAACAGATGCAGCCACAATTTGAAATATATTTAGTTTCCTTATGGCCAGTCCAACAAAAACCAGCAATGTAAAAAGAAGGTAGTTTTGCCATTGACCTTCATAAAAACCTGGCATATCCGAGACGCCCCCCATGTATAATACCTGATAAAACAGGTCTGAAACAAACATCGAAAGAACAGGCATTATAAATGCCCATTTCTTATCCTTTATAACAGCCCCGGCATAAATAGCCATAGCCCATTGAGGCGCAAATCCGAATGGTCTGCCCGGTATGATCCGATACAATGCAGCTACGATTACCAATAATATAAATGACCAGACAATATTTTTAGAGGAGTTCATATAATGTTTTAGAAATGTAAAATTAATGAATTTAAAAAACCCAAAAACGCTTATTTCATTCCCGGGATGGACGCCTGGTAAATAACGGTATCTTCCAGGGCCATGACTTCGCTTTGGGCTGCGTCAAAAGTTACCCAGGCCTCACCCTTATTTCTTTTGAAGGCTGTTCCTTCGGTTCCTGAAATCTCGGCTGTTCCGGAAAAAAGCAGGAATATTTCGATGGAACGGGAAATCAATCGGGTTGATTTCCCCTTTTTAATATTCAGCCGGCTCAATTCAAAATCCGGCGCCGGAGTCGGGTAAACCATCCTTTCAGGTTCTACCGTCTTTCCCAGTAATAATATTGGGTATAGTCGGTTCAAATTTCACATGTTTCATTAACTCTTTTACGTCTACGTGCTTAGGCGTCAGGCCACCTCGTAAAACATTGTCCGAATTAGACATAATCTCTACATTCTGCCCTTCAAGATATGCGTGAGGCAAGCCTGCATCCTGATATACCGCCTGTCCCGGCAGCAAATGGACCAGGTTGAAAAGATAAATAGAAAATATACCCCGGTCAATATGCCCCTCATGAGAATACGTAACCGCGGCTCTTGCGGCCCAGAAATCTTCTTTTGACTTGCTCAGTTTTCCAGCGTTATAATGAACGAGGTTCCGATCGATGAGTGTTTTTAAATGCCTGTCTACCTGTACTTGTGGCAATTCCATGATGTGCTGATATAATTTCTTATAATTGTCGCCACCGAATATCGGAACGAGGAAATGGAGTTCAGGTACTTCGCGAAGAATATTTTGTAATGCCTTCGGGTTTTTAAAACCATGCAACAGCCAAAATTCACTTAGGGCAAGCATGAGTTCCGGCTTATGATTATTATCCTTAAAATTTCTCTCCGGTGCAGACAGTTCAATCCCCTGATCATTTTCGGCATCAAATGCAATCTGGGCATTTTCTTTTGTAGGGTGCACCTGTATGGACAACATATCCTTTACATCCAACACTTTTAGCAAAAAAGGTAATCTGCCAAATTTATTTGCTGCCTGTGGACCCAATGTCTGCTTCCGGAAACGCATCGACATACTCCTTCAACGACACTGGTCTTTCTGAACCGTTTTTGAATTCTGCACTTCCCCGATCATGAGTTCCCAGCCAAAATTCGGCATAGGTTTCTCCCTTTTTCACGGGCATATTCAACAATTTCGGCAAGTAATAAAACCCTCCCCAGGCATAGTGTTGCACCTTCCCGGTTATCGGTATAACGCGATCTTTACTCAGTTCCATTTTTTTCATTAGTGGCTCAAAGTAAAGCAAAAATGGCCGCACACAACGAATTTGGGAAAGCCGGCGAACAAATGGCCGCTGACTGGCTTGAGCTGCACGGTTTCCAAATTATCTGTCGCAATTGGAGATACCGTCGATTGGAAGTAGACATCATTGCCAGCAGAGACCAGACACTTCATTTCATAGAAGTCAAGTCCCGGCACGACGATCTGTTTGGAAAGCCTGAGGATTGGGTAAACCGGAGAAAAGCCAGGCATTTGCTATCGGCAGGCGAAGCTTTTCAAGACAAGCATCCGGAATGGACCCATATACAATATGATATTGTTTCAATTCTGTTAACACCCGATACTAAACCGGATTTGTTTTTTATAGAAGATGTATATTGGTGGTAATGATCCAGGCATCCAACGCGCATATTGATATCATTAAAGATTATCAGCATAATATAGAAGTTCATGAAGTCATTATCGGGAAACTGGAGCGCAGGAAAAAAGCGCTGGCCTTCACACGCTTAACGACCGTACTGGGCGGCGCTGGTTTTGTATGGTATTTCTGGCCTGCTGCCGGATTTGTTTTTTCTGGTATCGTCTTGTTTTCTATCATTTTTATTATTCTCGTTTTCATTGACGCAGATAAATCAACAGCCATCAACCATCGCAAACGGCTTATCCGCATTAACCAGCATGAACTGGATGCAATGCAACAAAACCTTCATATGTATGAAGATGGCCAAATCTTTGCTGACCCATCTCATGCGTATGCATCAGACCTGGATTTGTTTGGCCCATCGTCATTGTACCAATATGTAAGCAGGTGTCATGCAGAACAATCCAAAAAATTATTGTCCGACTATCTGAAGGAATCACTTCCCGTTTCAACAATTTATGAGAGGCAAAAAGCGTCTAAAGAACTTTCCGAAAAGCAGGATTACAGTCAAAATCTGCAGTCATTCGCTATGGCAGATCCGCTTACTAATAAGACGGAAGAAAAACTCAAACTATGTTTTGATGCGCCACCTGTTGGATTTCTTCATCCATTCTGGAAATGGTTTCAAAACATTTATCCGATCATTCCATTATCTGTTACCTCTTTTTATGTGACTGGAAAATTATCCGATCAGGTCTTTTTAATTTTTTTATCTGTATTCTATATTATTTCCGTTCTGATCAGCAGGAAAAGCGGACCAGCACTTGGGATGCTCTCCGAAGTCGAACCCGAAATTGAAGGCATACATAAACAATTTATTCTAATAGAAACGGAGAAATTTAAATCGGGGTATTTGCAGTCACTGCAGCAACGATTAAAACCGCCGGATTATAAATCAACGTCAGCAGCCATTGGTGAATTTGTTGGCATCTTAAAAAGAATTGACTGGCGGTCAAACCTGCTCGTCAATCTGATTCTTCAGATATTTTTTGTATGGGATCTTCGTCTTGTCCTCTCATTGAATGAATGGAAAAGGAAAAACAAAAATCAATTCAAAGACTGGTTTAGTGTTATTGCAGAAGTGGAAGTCGTTGTCAGTCTGGCCTCTCTGGTGCATAACGAACCGGAATGGTGTTTCCCTGAAGTAGATGGCAAATATTTTCATTTTACTGCTGAGCAGATCGGGCATCCATTGTTACCGATTACGACCCGGGTACCGAGTGATTTTTCCATGGAAGGCATTGGAAAAATCGCACTTATTACCGGTTCGAATATGGCCGGGAAGTCCACTTTTCTCAGATCACTGGGGATCAATACAGTATTGGCACTCATGGGCGCTCCCGTTTGTGCCAGACAAATGAGTCTGAGTGAGGTAAAACTGATGAGCAGTATGCGGGTAGCTGATAACCTGGCTGAGAATACTTCTACTTTTTATGCAGAGCTAAAAAAAATACAATACATCATCGAATCTGTTAATAAGAAAGAGAAAGTCTTTATTTTATTGGATGAAGTTTTGCGAGGAACGAACTCGACTGATCGTCATAAAGGCTCAAAAGCACTTGTCAGACAACTATTGCAAAATGGAGCCGTCGCTGTGATGGCAACCCATGATACAGAGCTTGCCCATTCGGAATCGATGAACCCTTCCGTCTCCAATTATCATTTTGAGGGAAAGATCCAGGATGAAGAACTTTATTTTGATTATAAAATAAAACCGGGAATCAGCGAAAGTCTGAATGCGACTACGCTCATGAAAAAAATAGGTATTCATTTTCAGGATTAATATATTTACGCAAACCTTATCTCAGAAATCAATCAATTCCATGGCCCAATCGACCGTTAATTTCCGGACCTTTAGAAACCTGGTCTCCAGAAATAAGAAAAGATTCAGAAATTTTCTTACACGAATGGAAAAAAAACCCATCGGACAGGTTCGTCTGATAAAGCTGGAAGCCAATGAGCTCGCATGGGCCAAAACAGACTGCCTGGATTGTGCCAATTGTTGTAAGACCATGTCGCCGACTTATACGAAGAAAGATATTACCCGCATTTCAAAATTCCTGGGTATGACGAGTAGTTCTTTTAAGGAGAAATGGTTGTATAAAGACCGGACGGGCGACTGGTTGAATAAGAAACAACCTTGTCAGTTCCTGGATCTGAGCACCAATATGTGCAATATTTATGAAGTTCGGCCCGGGGATTGTGCCGGATTTCCACACCACGGTACAAAAAGCATCAAGGATTACGGTCATGTATTTAAACAAAACGTGGAATTTTGTCCGGCCACTTATCGCCTCGTAGAGATCATGCAGGAAGGGATTTCCGATGGCAAGTGGAAGTTAAAATAGCAATTATGTGGGCTGCTGAAAAAAAAGGATTTAAAGCCTGGCTCCAGCTGGAAAAATCACTTTCAGATCATTCAGTAGAAGCTTATTTGAGAGATATAGAAAAATTGTCACAGTTTTTATCCCTGGAGGAGAAGGCCACTGCGATTGAAAACATACAATTAAGAGATCTGCAGTCATTTTTAAAGTGGATCGGAGGATTGGGCATGACCGCCAGTTCGCAATCAAGGATCATTTCAGGCATACGTTCTTTTTTTAAATACTGCTTACAGGAGAACCTGGTAAAGCAGGATCCCACAGAGTTATTGGAAACACCCAAACTCCGAAGAACACTTCCTGATTTTCTCAGCGTCGAAGAAATAAATCGGATCATCCAGGCCATTGATCTGAGCAAACCCGAAGGAGAGCGAAATCGTGCCATATTGGAAACCATGTATAGCTGCGGATTGCGTGTGTCCGAGTTAGTGAATCTGCGATTATCTTCTCTTTATCCTGAACTTGGCTTTATTAAAGTAGTCGGGAAAGGCGACAAAGAAAGATTGGTACCCATAGGAAATACAGCACTTAAATTTATCGGGATATATCGCGGTCAGGTGCGTGTGCATATGCTCATAAAAAAAGGTAACGAAGACGTATTATTCCTGAATCGCCGGGGAGCGGGTCTGACCCGGCAAATGATTTTCATTCTGTTAAAAGATCTTGTCCGCGAAGCCGGCATTACCAAAACTGTTTCGCCACACACCTTTCGTCATTCCTTCGCTACTCATCTTGTGGAAGGTGGTGCGGACCTGCGGGCTGTTCAGGAAATGCTCGGACATGAAAGTATTACGACTACTGAAATTTATACTCATTTAGACCGCGCCTTTCTGAGAGAGACCCTGCAGAAATATCATCCGGCTTTTCAAGCTTAAAGCGCAAAGCTTAACGCTTAAAGCCTCAAATTAACAACCGTCAACCGTCAACCGTCAACGTCAACCGTCAATAAAACAGCTTAATAATATTCAACGCCCCCTGCTTCCATGGAACCCGGTGAGACACTCCGGTGACATTTTGTTTAAAATGATCCATATTATTTATATACCATTCATAGTTCCGCAGCAACGCATCTTTGTTTGAATATTTGGGTTCCCAGCCCAGAATTCTTTCTGCTTTTTCAATCGATACAAATGAATCCCTGGCAGCCGTTTCGTAAACCCATGGATAAATCGGGGATATTTTTAATTTATTTAGAATGCGTAATGTCCAGATCGCCAAACCCGCCGGAACGCCGGATATCTTCTTCCCAAATCCGGCACGATCCAAAACAGCCTGGTAATCCTCTCTGATGGTTGTATAAATTTTAGCACCCACATTAAAGGTGTCGTTGGCAGAAACCGGATCGATCGTAGTGGAAATATAGATTGCATTACAAAAATCTTCCACATCCATGAGCTGGTATTTATTGTTGCCACTGCCTAAAACCGGAAAACCTTTGCCTGACCTTGCCCAATCGTATAACATCCCAAATATCCCGAGGCGTTCGGGACCAATAAAGGATTTGGGGCGAAAAATCGGCACGCATAGTCCCTTTTTGCGGAATTCCATGCAAATTGCTTCTGCTTCCACTTTACAAATACCATAGTCCCCTACTCCATGCAGTTTATCTTCTTCCACCAGGGGGTGATGATCAGGCACGCCGTATACGGCTGTTGACGAAATGTGTACCACGCGCTGAATACGATGATAGAAAGCAGACTGCATTACATTCCGGGTGCCATCCAGGTCGGTTGAATAGATATCGGCCTTTGAATATAAAGGCAAAGCAGCTGCGCAATGTATAACGAAGTCAATACCCTGCATTGCCCTGTCTACCGTTGCAGGATGGCGGATATCTCCCTTTATTTCCGTGATTTTGTCTCTTTCAGGATAATCAAAATCTGCAATATCCAATGACACAACCCGATGACCCCTTTCCAGTAAATAGCGGGACAAATTAATGCCAAGAAAACCGGCACCTCCGGTAATGAGATAATTACTCATAGCTCAGTTTAAAGTCTTAAATATTTAGAAAAGCGCGAAGATACTCATTATGGAACCTCTTAACAGTCCACCTTTTGCATTTTGGCAAGGTTGTTGAAAATTATGATGTATATTAATATCATCTAAAAGTCAAAATATATGAGTTTACAAAGATTATTAACCTGCACACTGTCAGGTATTGTTATCGGAATTTTAATTGCTCCCGCTAAAGGAACCGATACCAGGAAGAAATTATCGGATTCTGTCGACAATATAAAAGATAAAATCAGACGTATCCGCGGAACCACCAATGATGAGCTGGATGAACTACACAATGTCTTCGAACATGAAATTTCAGGATTGCGCGATGATATCCGTGAGAAAGTGCTGCGATTGATCGAAGTAAGTAAAAAAGGTTACAATCATGTGAAATCTGAAGCACTTTCATAAGCTTAAAGCGTAAGGCGTAAAGCTTAAAGCATTCATATATTTACCCGGTGAGCGTTCATTGGAAAATGCTTGGCATATCTTCTTTCTTAAAAATTATTATATTGCTTTACGCTTTGCGCTTTACGCTTTACGCTTTCCAAGAGCAGACTCATCAAAATAACTCCGAGAGCGCCGATCGCATTGAGCCAGAGGAAACTGATATTTACAATTTCTTTCTGATTCAAAATATGTATGCTGACGACGAAGAGTTCTACAATCACGGCGCTGATAAATACGGGTGTTGCACTTACCTTCTTTAAATAAAAGGCAACCAGGAAAATACCGAGGATAACTCCATAGAATAAAGAGCCCAGTACATTCACAGCTTCGATCAGGCTATTACCAATATTATATGCCAGCTGCGCAACGATCACGCAAAAAATTCCCCAGAGTAAAGTATACAACTGGGAGTAATGGTATTCAATTTCCTGACTCAGTGGCACTTTTACCGATCGTTTATGAATATCGTTGATGGTCGCCGATGAAAGTGAATTCAGAGAGGCCGCAATGGATCCCCAGGCCGATAAAAAAATAACGGCAATCAGCAAACCAATTAATCCTTTCGGGAGATGATCGAGTACAAACCGAAGGAAAATATAATTGGTATCGTTGGAATCCCCCTTCACATCTTTATCTTTCAGCCAGCGCTGTATGGTCATTCTGTATTCGGTCTGTTTCTTTTGATCATACTGCATCGTAAGTCCCTGCTGCATCTGATTTTCTAAATGGGTGCCAGATTCAGGATTCATCTGTGCAATTTTCTGATTCTGCAGGGCATCATAATCCTTCATTACAATTTTTAATGAATCTGCATATTTGGTTTTGGCGAGCAAATCCAATTGAGTCTGATTAAAAAACAATGGTTCCCTGGCAAACTGGTAATAAGAAAAAACAAGTACACCAAGTAAAAGAATACCGAATTGCATCGGAATTTTTATAAGCCCGTTTAACAATAAACTCAATCTGCTTTCGCGGGTGGAGGAGGCTGTCAAATAACGTCCAACCTGACTTTGGTCTGTACCAAAATAGGAAAGCTGTAAAAAAAATCCACCGATGATGCCGCTCCAGATATTATATCTGTCGTTCCATTGAAAACCATGTTCGTCTCTGCCCGAAGTGATCACGTTTAACTTACCTGCCTTGCCTCCTATGTGTAAGGCATCGGAAAGCCCCATATTTCCAGGCAATAAATGCACAACCATATAGCCTACAATGAACATGCCTGCGAAAATGATAACAATTTGTATTTGTTGTGTGTAAGCAACAGATTTCACTCCGCCTGTGAAAGTATAAATGATCAATAATCCTCCCATCAGAATATTTGTCCATAAAATATTCCATCCCAACAACGAAGAAAGAATGATAGACGGCGCAGAAATACTGATACCTGTAGACAATCCTCTTTGTAATAAAAACAATAGCGAAGTAAAAGTTCTTGTTTTACCATCAAACCTTTTCTCGAGGAACTCGTAAGCCGTAAATAACTTCAGTCTGTGAAATACCGGAACAAACGTGATACATAACACGACCATCGCCAACGGTAAACCAAAATAATATTGCACAAACCGCATTCCGTCTGTATAGGCCTGGCCCGGGGCAGAAAGAAAAGTAACCGCACTGGCCTGCGTACCAATAATGCTAAGCAGGATCAGGTACCAGGATGAACTGCGGTTCATCAGAAAATAACTCTCCAGGTTCTTTTCAGACCTGCTTTTATATAACCCATAGAGGATGATACCGACGAGCGTCACAATCAGTACAATCCAGTCCAGGAGACTCATGAAAAATGTTTGGTAAAAAAGTAGAATAAAATTATAAGCAGTCCGAGGAAGCCGATAACTATTACGTACCAGGTATTCCAGGATTTAAAAAAGGGGGGCTTTTCATCAGGCGATAAACTCATATCATTTTTTTTCATTCCCGCGACTTGCCATTAACATGGCGGCAATCAGTCCCAGTATTAAACCAATGAGCATACCGGCCGTCACTTTTTTGATCAATCGTCCAATCACAATACCGGTTATAATAGCTACTACAAAAGCAATTTCCCTTCTTGTCGGCGTCGTCATATTTATTTACCCTTGGATTGATTGAGACCTATCAGATTGGCGAATAATCTATAAGCGCCCGGAACTCCGGCTGGTAATTCGCGAAAAAACACAAGACCGGTATAAGAAAAATATCCCTTGCCGTAGTTCCCTATAATCAGACTTCCGTTCTGATCTGCTTCACCCGAATCATGCATGGAAAAAACAGCCTGGTATCTTGGATCGATGTGCTGTGCGAAGTAAATCCCTCTTTCCTGAATCCAATCTTCAAAATCCTTATCTGTTATTTCATTTGGAAAGTGAAGAACCGGGTGTGACGGCAGGAGAATCTGAACCGGCGCGTCTTCTTCTGTTACCCGTGCATTTGAAATTCCAAAAGGATAAGGACCAATCCCGGTTGTATCATTACCCAGATTTCTGTTATATTGAACAATCAGGTTTCCTCCGTTTTTGACATAATCCATTAAGACCTCATATTTACCCTTTAACCAGTCGTGCACATCATAAGCCCGAACACCTGCGATTACAGCATCCAGGTTTTGCAATCCTGAACTGCTGACCATGTCTTCATTTAATCTAATAACAGTATATCCCATGGCTGATAATGCGTCCGGTACTTTATCTCCGGCTCCTTCAATATAACCGATCTTCTTTCCGGCTGTTTTCAAATTGACGGATACAACGGTGGATTTAGCCTTTTTGAAATAGTCAATCCTCGGTATATGTTCGTATGAAATCGTTCTGCACTGTAATAGTGTATCAGTCGCTCCATTCTTCGTACGGATGACCCAGGTTGCCATATTCTGATTTTTCGTCAGATTCGATTTTAGAAGAAATTCATTTTTATTATCCGAATGGAAGATGTCTTTAGTTTGAAAACCGGGAATCGGAGTGATGGCAATAGATGAGGCATTCGTTGTGGATTTTTTACCTGTGGATAAAACGGCCGGATGAATGACACCCTTGTCCTCATCTTCATCCTGCAAAGTTTTTAGTTGTTTTTTAACCATCAATTCCTTTTCCTTTCCATCGGTAAAAACCAACAAATCAGGATCACAATAGGCCATCTGACCAGGTACTATGGTGAGCGGTTCAAATAATTCCCCTTTTACTGCATCTGTAAATCTGTAAAATACATTCTGCGTAAATCTGAACATTTCCCCCAATAAGCGGACTTCAAAAACCGCTTCGAGTACCGGAGGATTCAGGGGTCTTCCAATCAGCGTTTGATCCTGCACGTTATAGGATCCGGGACTCATTGTTTCATTCAGCCAGTAGGGTTGGGAAATGGGCAGGCCCCTGAGTGATATTCCTCGCACCAGTGAATAATTCACTCCTGGCTGCAGCGTTAAGTTCCAACTGGTATCCTGCCCGTTCAGGATAACTGAATGTATAGCTATTCCTAACGGTGCACGATTTACAACACGCAAGGTTACAGGAATGGTCTGGTTACGAAGCGCATAAGCCTGCGGAACTGTCGCCTCCAGCCACAAACCGCTGCATGCGTGAATGAGCTCCAAAGTTTCCTGAAGTTTTACTTTACGCCAGTAACCCGGTGCCAACGAATTAATATTCTGATAAATTTCAACGAGTGATTGCAAAGATTGGTATGGTGCTGCGGGATCATAATTTTTGATGAGCGGTCAATCATTTGACCTATCGGAGCGCCGTTCGGAACCCGGCTCCAATTACAGTTTATATTTTGCAGGAGAGATGAATCAGCCTTCTCTCCTTCCGTAAGAGAAAAATACTCCAGAAAATTGCCCCTGGTATGGGCAATTCCAAAGCCCTGCGAACGATGCTGGCTTCTACTATCGGCTGCTATCTCTCCATAACTTTTCCCAACCAGCGGGTTGTAGCCGCCTACTTCTATTTTCAATTGGTCTTCGCGGGTTGTATTGACCGTTCCGAAATTGTAATTGTTCCAAAAAATTCTCTTTGCCTGCCAGGGAAGGACTCCGTAGGTAAATTGTTCAGGAAATTGTTTTGGATCTGCAGCGGCTGTATAAGCCATTCGTGCGAGAACAGAAGACGCTGAATGTTGTCCATGGCCTGCCCGCTTATCTTCCGGAAAACGGGTAATAATAATATCCGGCTGGAAATTTCTAATGATCCAGACCACATCACTTAATATTTTTTGTTCATTCCAGATTTTAAGTGCTTCAGCCGTAGTCTTTGAAAATCCAAAATCATAAGCACGCGAAAAAAACTGGTCGGCCCCATCTATCCTTCGTGCAGCCATCAACTCCTGTGTCCGGATCAGTCCGAGTTCTATACCCTGCTCATCGCCGATCAGATTTTGTCCACCGTCTCCTCTGGTTAATGACAAATAACCTGTCCGATATAATTTGTCCTTGGAAAGCCAGGCCAGCAAGCGCGTATTTTCATCGTCCGGATGTGCTGCGATATATAAAACCGATCCAAGCACATTCAGTTTTTTCATCCGGAGAAGAATATCTGAGGCATTCTCCGATTCCGGGAATCTGGGCGCAGGAATATTTTGTAAGCAGAAATAAACAGAAAGAGACAGTCAATAATATTTTCATTCGAAATAGACAACTTTGGTATCGCCAAATTAATGAATCCCTGAGAAACCCCGCGTGATATTATATCGACGGTAACATATCAGGAACCCTTCATTAATTTTACTTATTTTCATCACATGCATATGAACCCGAAGTATTTCATTTTTACATTACTCCTGACGATTGAAAGCCACGGTTTAACAATATTCGCCCAAATGAATCCGGCATTGACATACCATTTTAAAAAGCATGTCAATTGCCGGAACGGCGCAGTTGTATCCGCCCATCCGCTGGCCAGTATGGCTGGTATTCAGATGCTAAAACAGGGTGGAAATGCGGTAGACGCAGCCATTGCCACTCAGTTAGCCCTGGCCGTTGTTTATCCGGGTGCAGGCAATATCGGAGGAGGAGGATTTATGGTTGCCCGGCTGGCCAATGGTTCAAATATAACGGTCGATTTTCGGGAAAAAGCTCCTGCCGGCGCATATCGAAACATGTATCTCGACGCAAAGCAAAATGTAATTCCGGGCAAAAGTGAAAACGGTCATCTTGCTGCTGGTGTACCCGGATCAGTCGCCGGCATATTCAGTTATTATAAATATGCCAAACTACCTTTCAGTAAATTAATCGGGCCCGCTATTAATCTGGCAGATAAAGGATTTGCAATTACCGCAGCCGAAGCTTCTGACCTGAATGATCACCAGGAAGATTTTAAAAAATATAATTCCCGTGTGCCGGTATTTGTTAAGGATTCAGGCTGGAAAGCTGGCGATATATTAATTCAAAAGGATCTTGCCAAAACGCTGCGGCGAATGCGCGATCAGGGAGCCAGGGGATTTTATGAAGGTGAGACGGCCCGCCTGATCGTAGAAGAAATGCATCGTGGCAAAGGACTTATAAGTTATGAGGATCTGAAAAATTATTCCGCAAAGGAAAGAGAACCCATGCTGTTCACTTATAAAAAAGATTATACGATCATAACAATGCCACTACCCAGCAGCGGCGGCATTCTATTACCACAAATGATGCGGATGGTGGAAGACCGGAATCTGAATCAATCAGGTTTTGAAACAAGTGAATCCGTTCACCTGATGACGGAAGTGGAAAGACTGGCATATGCTGACCGCGCCGAATATCTGGGCGATGCAGACTTTTTTAAAGTTCCGGTGAAAACACTGATCAGTTATCCATACGTGAAAGAAAGAATGAAAAATTTCAATAAAGATTCTGCTGGCAAGAGCGATATAATTAAAGCCGGGCAAATACACGAAAGTGAAGAAACGACCCATTTTGACACTTATGATAAAGAAGGTAATTGTGTCTCGATCACGACCACGCTGAACGATGGTTATGGATGTCGTACGGTGGTCGCCGGCGCCGGATTTCTTCTCAATAATGAAATGGATGATTTCAGCGCCAAACCGGGTGTGCCGAACATGTACGGTGCTGTCGGTGGTGATGCCAATGCCATTGCACCGGGAAAAAGAATGTTAAGCTCCATGACGCCAACCGTCGTACTATTCAGGGGCAAACCGTTCCTCGTACTGGGAACACCGGGCGGTACAACAATTACCACTTCTGTCTTCCAAACGCTGATGGATATTATCGAATTCGGCATGTCCGTTTCAGACGCAGTAAACAAGCCAAAATTTCATCATCAATGGTTACCGGATATTTTATATGTTGAAAAAGCTTTTCCGAAAACCCGTTATTGAACAATTAGAGAAAATGGGTTATCGGGTACAGGAACGGGAAGCAATCGGACGAACTGAGGTCATTCGCATCTCCCCATCCGGTGAAGTGGAAGCAGTTGCGGACTGGCGTGGAGATGACGACGCGGAATGTTACTGACAGCAGACAATTTTTACAGAGGAATCAATATGAATGACGACGTTGGATGCCTTTATAAACAGGGCATTCCGAAGCCAATTTCTACCTTCTTCAGGTATTAATCCATAAGGCCCGGATCACTTGATTATGCCGCACGGTTTTTGTACTTTAGCCAATCTAATATACCCATCTGAAAAAAGCCGGTAAAATAGTCCGCAGGACGCTGCTCACCCTAATTCTCCTCCTGGTTTTTTTGTGGGCTATTGTTCATACCCATGTAGTCCAGAATTGGCTGCTGACAAGGGTTACAACCACATTATCAAAGAACCTGCATACACAGATCAGTATTCAGGATATAGATTTTGCCCTGTTTAATAAAATGAGACTGAATGGCGTGCTGGTAAAAGATCTGAAAGGTGATACACTTTTGTACTCCGGACAGGTTCGGGTAAACATCACCGACTGGTTCTTTTTTAAGGATAAAATTGAGTTAAAGTACATTGGATTAAAGGACACTTACATACATATGTTCCGAACTGACTCGGTTTGGAATTACCAGTTCCTGGCAGACTATTTTGGCTCGGGAGATACCAGCGAAAAGAAAACAATACAGCTTTTTATTCGCGATTTTGATGCCTCAAATCTTCACCTGATCAAGCAGGACAAATGGAAGGGAGAGGATATGGAACTCAGGCTGGCCGGGTTAAGCCTGGATGCTGAACAGCTGGATTTAAACCGGAAAACTGCGATCATTCATTTATTGAAAATCACCAGGCCGGATTTTGCCATCCGAAATTATAACGGAAATCGCCCTCCTTTGCCAGCAGACAGCACCCGAATTGTAAATGATCCGCTGCACCTTCGATGGAATCCGGCCGAATGGAATATTGTAGTCAGACATGCCCTTATTGAGAACGGCTCTTTCCGGGACGACAAAATCCTGGATACAACAAACTCCACTGTATTCGACAGCTACCATATGCATTTTTCGTCGATACAAGGGTGACTTCAAAGATTTCCACTTTATAAAAGACAGTATCCGGGGAAAAATGAGTTTGTCGACAAAAGAAAAGTCTGGCTTTGTTGTACAAAAGTTAAATGCCGATGTCAAGTTTTATCCTGAAGGAATGGAATTTTACCATTTCGACCTGCTCACAGGTAAAAGTCACATCAGGGATTTCTTCGCCATGCACTTTAAAAGTTTCGATGACCTGTCTGAATTTACTACTAAAGTGAAAATGGAGGCCGACTTTTCAAATGCAACCATTGACAGTGATGATATTGGTTATTTTTCATCCGATCTTAAAACATGGAAAAAAAATATTCTTATTACCGGAAAAATAAAAGGGTCCGTATCCGACCTGGCAGGAAAAAATATTAAAATTAACGCAGGGTTACATACCGAACTCAGGGGAGACATCCACCTGGCAGGATTGCCCGATATAAATAAAACGTTTATTGATTTCAGATCGAATGATTTTCGGACAACTTACCAGGACATCATTACGTTTATCCCGTCCCTCAAAAAAATCAATAATCCCACGAATCGACAGGATACAAAATCTTGCGTTTCGTCGGAAACTTCCAGGGCACTATTCAGAATTTTGTTACTTCAGGTACGATCGAAACTAATCTTGGAACCCTGGTTACCAATGTAAACATGCAAATACCTGACGGGTCAGTCCGGCAATCTATTCGGGGAATCTACTGACAAACGATTTTCAGCTTAGGTAGTTTTTTAGAGGACAGTAGCCTGGGCAAAATTTCCTTTAATGGAAAAGTACATGGTACCGGGCTCGCCTTAAATACCATCAATGCCAGCCTGGATGGAAACGTGCGGGAATTTAATTACCAGGGATATACTTATGAAGATATCTTCATAAACGGACAGGTCAGGAAAAAGAGATTCGATGGGAAAATCATTTCCAACGATTCCAATTTGCATGCTACTTTGATTGGATTAATTGATTATAGTCAGGAGGTTCCCAAATTTGACTTTAATGCTGTAATTGATAAGGCAAATCTCCACGCGCTTCATTTTACCAGAGACAGTATTGACTTTAATGGTAAACTGCGGTTTAATTTTTCCGGAAACGATATCGACCACTTTTTAGGGAAGGCCAGAATATTTGATGCCTCCATTTTTAAAAAGGGACAGCGCATGTCTTTTGACTCGCTGGTGGTGGAATCGAATATCATTGATAGCAGTAAGACGATTACGGTTATGAGTAACGAATTTGAAGCTGCGATCGTTGGGGAATTTTCGATTAAGAAATTACCGGCTGCCTTTCAGGAATTCCTGCATCGATACTATCCGAGTTATATAAAACCCAATACTATCAAACTGAGCAGGGAAAAATTCAGCTTTGTTATCACCACGCGGCAGGTGGATCCATACCTTGACCTGTTTACAAAAAATTTCCGTGGATTTAATAACACCAATATAAACGGGCGTATTAACAGTGACCAAAACCTGTTGAATATAAATGCCGATATTCCCCAGTTTAATTATAAGAACATATCGTTTTACAAAGTGGAGTTGAAAGGGAACGGTAATTATGACAGTCTTTCCATTGATAACAAGATCGGCGAAGTGTATGTAAATGATAGTCTTCATTTCCCGTTAACACATATTCAGTTACGTTCGTTTAATGATATTTCTGAAGTAAAAATCAGCACGAGTGCGAATCAAACACTCAATGCCGCCAACATTTCGGCGCAGGTTACAACCCTTACCGACGGTGTTAAAATAAAATTTAATCCCTCCACATTTGATATCAACAGTAAGACCTGGACAATTGATAAAAACGGAGAATTGTTATTCAGTAAAAATACAGTAGGCGCCGAGTCTGTCAGGATTTATAGTGGTGACCAGCAATTCCTGGTGAGCACATCCCTTCCGGAGAAGGAAACTGGAATGATATTCACCTTGATCTTAAAAAGATAAATATCGGCGACTTCGCCCCATTCTTCATTAAGGGTGAAAGAGTCGAAGGCGTACTAACAGGTCAAGTCGATATTACAGATCCATTTAATCACACATATGCCCGGTTCAGTGGTCTGGCCGAATATTTTCGTTTTTCAAACGACTCGGTAGGCAAAATAAATCTAACGGCCGATTACAATAAATCAACCGGCATAGTGAACGGATCCGTCAATTCTGACAACCAGGATTATCATTTCGACCTCAGAGGAATATTTAATACGAGTGACAGCGCTACGCAACCGATCAATATCATGATTCCGAACATGGTGAATACCAAAATTGATCTGCTCGAAAAATACATTGGAGCCATATTCAGCAACGTGACCGGTTATGCAACGGGAAACCTGCAGATCGTTGGCACGGGTGATAAACTCGATTATATTGGTGACATCCATTTAACAGATGCGAGGCTCCACGTAAATTATACACGCTGTACATACCGTATACCATCTGCCATGGTACATATGCGCGCCGACGGCATTGATTTCGGATCCTTTCAGATCAAGGATTCACTGGGTAATACGGCTGAAGTTTCGAAGGGAAAATTATTTCATCATTCTTTCAGGAATCTGAGTTATGATTTTGCTATCAATACCAACAAGCTTTTATTGCTCAATACCCATATCACTGACAATAATCAGTTTTACGGTACTATGATAGGCAGGGCAAATGTAAAATTGTATGGCCCCCAGGATGACCTGCAAATGGATATCAAGGGCGAACCCACCGATAGTTCCTATATCTATATTCCCACCAACACCAGCCGCGAAAGTGCCGATGCAGACTTCATCGTCTGGAAAGTGTATGGAAAGGAAATGACAAAACAGAAACTGACATCTTCAGAAAGTAATTTCACAGTGACGCTGGATATCACAGCCAATAACTATGCAAATGTTTTCCTGATCATTGACCCGCTTACAAAGGATATCATTAAAGCAACGGGACATGGCAACCTGCAGATGAGGGTCGGGACGAATGAGGATTTGAGCATACGCGGGCTATATGTTATCGATCGCGGTAATTATAATTTTTCCTTCCAGTCGTTCATAAAAAAGCCATTCGTTTTCATGCAGGGGGTTGAGAATTTTATTCGATGGTCAGGAGATCCGTATGATGCGGACATCAATGTGCAGGCGATTTATGAAGCAGAAAATATTCAGTTGAGTGTTTTAGATGAAAAAGAGCGGACAGCCATAATCACCGTGTACTGGATCAAAAGCTAAAAGTTATCTGGGGCCGATTTGGGTGGTGGCAACCTTAAGAGATAAACTCATGCATCCAACCATCAGTTTTGAAATACAAATTCCGCCAAAAAGTGAATTGAGAAATGATTTGTACGCCCAGGGAGAAATTGACCTGATCAATTCGGACCCCGGAGAATTAAATAAACAGGTGGCTTTCCTCCTGGTTTTTAATAGTTTTGGTCCGTTGACTACGGACGCGACTGATCGGCGAATCAGGCGGTGGGTGGAATATTTGTGTCCAGCATTTCCAGCTATATTTCAGGAGCCATGAGCAGTTATTTTTCGACAAAATTTCAGCAGGTATTTAAAGACAAGAGCCTGCGCGTAAACTTTAATACGGCAGTATATAATGGATCGGCCTTGGGTCCCAACTCCAACGATCCGAATACAAGCTCACCTAAACGTATGACCGCACAAATCTTAATCTTTCGGTCATTAAAAGCTTTATGAATGAGCGCCTGACCTTTACTGTCGGAAGCGCTTTCGACTTTGGTCTGACCGCACAGCAGGCTTCTTATGCCGCAGTACAGTTTCTTCCGAATGTAACGGCAGAATACAAACTGACTGAAAACGGCCGTGTGGTACTCACTTTTTTTTATCGTGATTCATATAATTACCTCAACCTTGGAAATCATACGATGAACAGTTCGGGAACAAGTATTTCATACCGCCGTGACTTTGATAAACTGGATGAAATTTTTAAAAAGAAGAAGAAGGCGGATGGTTCCTGCTGACAACACATCCACTAAAAACTAAACACAAGTACTGGAAGTATGGAAGTATGGAAGTATGAAAGTACAGAGATTTACCACTTTCATTCTTCCATACTTCCATACTTCCATACTGTTGTGTCAGAGCTGTTCGCGAAGTGAGTGACCCAGTTTATCCCGTTTAGTATTCAGGTATTTTTCGTTATGCGGATTGGATGGAATCTGAATGGGAATAGTATCTACAATCTCCAAACCGTATCCTGAAAGACCCATTCGTTTCTTTGGATTATTGCTGATCAGTTTTAGCCGACTGACTCCCAGGTAACGAAGGATCTGTGCTCCCACCCCATAATCCCTTTTATCCATCGGAAATCCCAGATGAAGATTCGCTTCTACCGTATCCATTCCATCTTCCTGTAATTTATAAGCCTTTAATTTATTTACCAATCCGATGCCACGTCCTTCCTGATTCATATATAATATGATACCGGATTTATTGGCTTCCACCATCTGCATGGCTTTATGTAACTGGTCTCCGCAATCGCAACGCAGCGAACCGAGAATGTCCCCGGTAAAACAGGATGAATGCACGCGTACCAATACCGGGTCATTTTCTTTCCATTCGCCTTTTATCAATGCCAGATGTTCATTGCTTGTATTTTTTTCTTTAAATGCAATGAGCTTGAAATGACCATATTTAGTCGGCATATCTACCCGCACAATTTCTTCAATCAGGGAATCTATCTTCAATCGGTATTCGATTAAGTCGCGGATAGAAATGATTTTAAAATCAAATTTCCGGGCTATTTCTTTCAACTCCGGGAGTCGGGCCATGCTGCCATCTTCATTCATAATTTCGACCAGGATACCTGCTGCCTCAAATCCGGCCAGTCGGGCCAGATCTATAGTTGCCTCGGTATGCCCTGCTCTTCTCAAAACACCGCCTTTTTTCGCCCGTAAAGGGAAAATATGACCAGGTCTTCCCAGATCACCGGGTCTTGTCGCCGGATTCACCAAAGCCTGGATGGTTAATGCGCGATCGTGGGCTGAAATGCCAGTCGTGCAGCCATGACCCAGCAGGTCAACAGAGACCGTAAATGCGGTTTCATGCAAGGCCGTATTATTATTTACCATCAATTCAAGCCCCAATTCATCGCAGCGTTCTTCCACCAGCGGGGTACATATCAATCCCCTTCCGTATTTGCTCATAAAATTGACTACTTCAGGCGTAGCATTACGAGCTGCTGTTATAAAATCCCCTTCATTTTCCCTCTCCTCATCATCCACCACTATGACAAGCCTGCCCTGGCGGATGGATTCAATCGCATCTTCTATTTTATCTAACATAAATTATTTTATACACAAAGTTACAAATTATCGCCGCCATATTAAAGAGCAATAAACTGCTGGTTTTCAATATGTGGGATATAGGATGCCGGTTTATACGCTATCACCATTGTTGAAAAAAATATTCCTTATAAATATTTTAACATTTGAATTTTTCTTTTCTTTACCACTTGTTTCCCGCTTCCAGATTGCTGCCATGCAACAACGATTGATGCCATTTCAGGAAAATGCATTTGATATTATTTTTTGTTAATGTTTAATTAATCCGCCTGAAGGAAATTTCTTTTACAACTGCATTTATTTTACAACCTAAATGAACTTCGTTATGAGAAAACGACTTATGATGATGGCATTCGCCATTATATCTGTTTTTACAGTCAGTGCACAGGAAACGACTTCAGACATTGCGGGAAGAGTAACTGGTGTCAACAATCCCCTGCCCGGTGCCACGGTTACGGCAGTGCATGTTCCTTCGGGATCAACTTACAAAACTACTTCGCGTTCAGATGGCAGGTATAACCTGCCCAATGTACGAATTGGGGGACCCTACAAAATAACGGTCACCTATGTCGGCTATACTCCGGCTGAACAACAGGATATTATGCTCACCTTAGGGCAGGAATACAAGGCTGATTTTGCATTGGTTCCTGAAACCAAACAACTGAACGAAGTAACGATTACGAATTCAGGAACAGGTGGAAAGGTTTTTAATTCAAGTCATACCGGTAACCAGGAAATTATAACCCGTCAGCAACTGGAAAGGCTTCCAACAGTGAATAGAAGTTTACTCGATTTTACCCGTCTGACACCTGGCGCAAACGGCCTTTCATTTCGGGGGACAAAGCAATCAGTATAACAATATCACCGTTGACGGCGCAAATTTCAATAACTCATTCGGTCTTTCCGGGACACTGGGTGGCCAAACGAATTCACAGCCGATTAGTACAGATGCCCTCGAACAGGTACAGGTAAATGTTTCTCCTTATGACGTGCGCCAGGGCGGATTTTCAGGTGCAAGTATCAATTCCGTAACGCGAAGTGGTACCAATACATTTCGCGGTTCATTATATACATACATAAAAGGTCCCGGCACCCAGGGTTACGATGTTGAAAACATAAAAATACCGCGGCAGGATTTTTCTTATAACCTGACCGGTTTTTCAGTAGGCGGACCGATCATTGAAAACAAATTATTCTTTTTTGTGAGCGGTGAGCAGGAGAACAGAACCGACCCGGGAACTTCTTTTATTGCTTCCGATGCAACGAATAAGCCAAACGGCGTATCTGTTTCCAACGCAAATGCAGATACTTTGAATGCACTTGCCGCATTTTTAAAAAACACATACGGATATGATCCCGGGGCATTTCAAAATTACAGCTATAAAACCCAGAGCAAGAAACTCACGATAAAGGTGGATTGGAACCTGGATCAGAATAATACATTAACTATAAAATATAATTATCTCAATTCTTCCAGACAGATCCAGGCCAGCTAACAGTGGTTCCGTGAATTCCTCTTATGGAAGAACACCCGGCCAGTACGCGATGCCATTCTATGGAAGCGGATATAAAATCAACAATAATTTTGACATCATTATCGCTGAATTGAACACCCGTTTGGGGAATAGAGCATCGAACAAATTGCAAATAGGTTACACCGCGTTGCGCGATTTCCGTTCACCGCTTACAAGCAGCCCTTTCCCGCTGGTAGATATTTTGGACGGAAGCGGCAATCCCTATACGTCTTTTGGATATGAACAATTCACTTATGGAAACTTACTGAATACGGATGTATATCAGTTAAATGATATTTATACCATGTATCAGAGGTACCCACGAAATTACAGTTGGTACACAGAATTCACTTAAAAAATATGAGAACGGATTTTCTCCTGCCTATGAAGGGGTATACCGTTTTAACAGTGTAAGCGCATTTTATGCTGCAGCAGCCGATCCTTCAGTAAAAGCTGCCCGTTATGATCTGTCTTATACATTGCCTCCGAATGGTCCATTTCCGCTGGTGGGGCCACAGGATCTTGAACTTGGATTCTTTGTTCAGGATAAATGGAGAGTTAAACAAAATTTCACCCTGATCTATGGCTTGCGCGTGGACATTCCGATATTTAAAAATACATTCCTGCAGAATGATTCTGCCGCAGCCCTCACATTTTATAATGGCATCCACCTGAATACAGGACAGGCACCCCATGTAAATCCTCTATTCGGACCAAGGCTTGGATTTAACTGGGATGTAAAGGGAGATCAGAAAACACAGGTTCGCGGAGGAGTTGGATTATTTGCGGGTCCTCCTCCGTTTGTATGGATCAGCAACCAGGCAAGTAATAGCGGGGTGGCTCTGTTCGGTTCTGTCAGCAATTCAACAACTACTTCTTTTAGCCCGGAAGTAAACCCAAATCCGAACTGGCCGGCGAATGCCTCCAAATCTCTCAGTAAATCTTATAGTCTGAATGTGACAGATCCCTCATTTAAATTTCCTCAGGCTTTGAAATCCAGTCTAGCGATCGATCAAAAAGTATTAAAGAACTGGATTGTAACACTTGAATTCACCTATTCAAAAGATGTTAATGCTGCATTTTTCCAGAATGTGAATCTGCCATCCACCGGTACCGCCCTGGTGGGTGCGGATAATCGCATCCGTTATAGTTCCAGTCAGATTTATCCCGTTGGAGGCGCAGCCGCTGCAACTGTATCCAATCCGAATATCGGGAATGCTATCTATATGACGAATGTGAACGGTGGGTATGCTTATACGGCAACAGTGCAGGTGCAAAGACAATTTAAAAACCTGTATGTGAACGTATCTTATACTTATATGCAGGCGAAAGATGTTATGGTCGGCGGCTCCACAGCAGCCACGATGTGGGGATCAAAACCCATTTCCGGGGATCCGAACGCACCTCAGCTGGGTTATTCAAATTCATACATGCCCCAACATGTTATTGCATCCGCTTCTTATAAATTTATCTATGGAAAATATTTCGCTACAACTGTCGGACTTATATATGAAGCAGCACCTTCCGGAGTTGGTTCATATGTGTATAATGGAGATTTGAATAATGATGCACAGACTTCGAATGACCTATTGTATATACCAACTGTAGCAGATTATCAGTCAGGGAAATATGTGACAGCGGGCGGTGGCGGTTTGGATACCAGGACGCCTGACGAGGTATGGTATCAGATCAATGCCTTTATTCAGCAGGATAAATACCTGAATTCACGTCGGGGTAAATATGCTGAAAGAAATGCAGTGATATTCCCCTGGTACAACAGAGTGGATGCCAATGTAAGCCAGGATTTTTATATTAAGGCAGGCAAAAACACCCATACACTCAGATTTTCTGTTGACATCGTGAATGTGGGAAATCTGATTAATAAGGATTGGGGTATTTATCAACTGCCAGCTGCCGGAACAGGTTCAAGTATTTTGCCAGTGGAGTTCCGAATGTAATTAATGTCGGACTCATTTCTGCCAAAGTGGGTGCGAACGGTGTTCCTGTATATGGCTTCCCTTATCAGATCGCACCGACGGCAACATCAGCCGGTGTGCCCTATACGCATTCCTGGAAAGACGATACAAGCCTGGCGTCCCGTTGGCAGATGCAGTTCGGGATAAGATACTTATTCAATTAAGCTTAAAGCGCAAGCGTAAAGCGCAAAGCTGAGTGTGGTGAATATAAGAAAAGTGAGAAATGATAAAGAAGATTGAATTTGGAAATGATAGTGTGAAAAACATATCTGCACATTATCATTTCCATATTCAACTTCAAATTCTAATCTCACGCTTCTCATTCACCACACTTGGCTTTAGGCTTGCGCTTTAGCTTTAGCTTGCCGAATCCCCATTTTAGAAAAACGGGCATGGCCTGTGCCCAGGTAGCGAATGTCGTGTTTGCCCCCGGCAATCTCATAGTAACAAATATCCTGTTCCGGGTCATAGCCTTTATCTGTAAGGGCGGCAATCAGGTCGAGTGTGTCATCTATGGAATCTATTACCCCATTTTTGTTTCTATCTTCTGTTTCATCTGCCGTTCCGCACTCAAAGAAGAATTTTAGTCCGGGCACGGCTTCCCCGTCCCGGATCTGAGTATGCATTATCCGGTGCTGTTCATCCTGATAATCCGGATCGTCTTTATCCAACGTGCGCCACCAGAGAGAACCGGAAAAAATACCAGTGAGGTTAAAAAGATGACCATGTTTCCAGGAAATATCCAGGGCACTTAAACCACCGAGTGAAAATCCGGCAAAAGCCCAGCGGTCTTTTAGTCTGTCCGGGAAACAGCAATTGAACAGCCGGAATCAGTTCTTCCACTATAAAATACATATATCGCCGGGCCAGGTTCCCTCTACCCTTATAATCAGCAGTTATCGCTGTTCCATATTCAAATTTCCGAAGCGGGCCGGCATGAATTCCAACACAGATTATCGGCCGTATCGCCTCAGTCCGATATAATTTACCGAGAATGGAATCAAATCCCATCGTTTGAAGATCCTGACCGTCGTTGATTATTAAAACATCCAATGGACCCGTCAGGATTTTTGACTGCGGCGGAAGGTAAAAATCAATACGCAGATTTCTTTCCAGAATTTTCGATGGAAATGAAAGAGTCTCCAGTGATTTTATTTCGGGGTTTACGGATATCATATTTTCAAAAATAGGCAAGAATACGGAGTTCATTTGTTTTTATAGCATTTTAAAAATAAATTTGGATACCCACCAACCCGTTTTAGCATGAATATGAACGAACAGTATTACAAATGGCATTCCCCTTCTCTTGATCATGATGTGGAAATGCTCGTTTTCGGTTACGCGGGTCAGCCGGTGATTTTATTTCCAACTTCAAAGGGAGAATACTATCAGAATAAGGATCAGGGAATGATAGCGGCAGCAAGAGGCTTTTTGGAAACTGGGAAAGTAAAGATTTACTGCCCTTCCAGTAATGATGCTGATAGCTGGTATAATAAATCCATACCGCCCAACGAACGAGCCTGGAATCATGAAAAATACGACCGGATGATATCGACGGAACTCGTTCCATGGGCTCAGCATGAAACGGGTTATGAAAGAATGGCCTTTGCGGGTTGCAGTTTCGGAGGTTATCATGCTGTCAATAGTGCTTTCCGTCATCCGAATCTGGCGAGTTATTGCTTTTCCATGGGCGGTGCTTTCGACATTAAGCAATTTACAGATGGTTTTTATGACGATACCATTTACTTTAATAACCCGGTAGATTATATTCCTAACGACAATAATCCCAATCTCTGGAAAATGGGGATCATCCTCGGAACCGGAGAATATGACATATGCAGAGCAGATAATGAGCGATTGGACGCTATGCTGCAGCAAAAAAATATACGTCATTGGCTGGATATGCGACCACAGGCAAATCATGACTGGCCTGTATGGCGCGAAATGTTTCCGCATTATCTCTCTTTAATCAATTAACTTCCTGAAATAATTAAACTGCATGAAAAAAATCGGCGTATTGTATGGTAAAGAAAGAAGTTTTCCCATGGCCTTTATTGAAGCCGTGAATGGAAAGAATGTTCGGGGCGTCAGGGCTGAATCAGTGATTATCGACAAAGTAATTCAGGGTCAATCCAGCGGTTACAGTGTCATTATTGACCGCATCTCGCAGGACGTACCCTTTTACCGGGCTTTTCTTAAAAAATGCTGCCATTAGTGGTACGGCCGTTATTAATAATCCCTTTTGGTGGAGTGCTGATGAAAAATTTTTCAATAATGCACTGGCAACAAAAATTGGAGTACCGGTTCCAAAAACGGTTATTCTGCCGTCGCGTGATTTGCCTGAAGACACATCAGATTTATCTTTTTCCAATCTGGCCTATCCGCTTGACTGGGAATCCATTTTTAAATATGTTGGCTTTCCGGCGTATATGAAACCTTTTGCAGGTGGTGGTTGGAAAAATGTTTACCGGATTGCAAACGCGGAGGATTTTTATCAGAAGCATAGTGAAACCGGCCGTCTGGTAATGTTGTTGCAGGAAGAAATAGTATTTGAAGAATATTACCGTTGTTATTGCATTGGCGGAAAATATGTACGCATTATGCCGTATGAACCACGTAACCCGCATCATCTGCGTTATGTGGCAGACTTTTCGCCTTCGGAAGAAAGACTGCGCCAGATGGAACAAATTGTTCTGCGGATCAATCACTACCTCGGTTACGATTTCAACACTGTTGAGCTTGCAGTAAAAGATGGTATTCCCTATGCTATTGATTTCTGCAATCCGGCTCCCGATGCAGAAAGGGGCAGTGTGGGTGAAGATAATTTTAATTGGGTAGTTGAAACAGCAGCGATCTATGCCATCGAAAGAGCATTGGAATCTAAAGAGGGTCTTGATAATCAGACCTGGGGTGAATATATTAAGAGAAGCACTTTGCAGAAACCTTTGATGGGTTAATAATATTTTATGGTAAACATCAACTATCAGAATTTTACACTTGGGATTGAAGAGGAATACATGGTCATCGATCCCTCTACCAGAGAACTTAAAAGTCATGAGCAGAAGATAGTTGTCGAAGGTCAGAAAATGATCCGCGATAAAGTAAAAGCTGAAATGCATCAGGCTGTGGTAGAAGTGGGAACTGATATCTGCCGAGATATTTCTGAAGCCCGGCAGGACGTTAGTACTTTACGAAAGACCATATCCCAGATCGCTGCTGACCAGGGCCTTTGGGTAGGCGCCTCGGGCACACATCCTTTCAGCCACTGGGAAAGCCAGCTCATTACAGATCATGCCCGATATAATGAAATAGTAAATGAATTACAGGAAGCGGCACGCAGTAATCTGATTTTTGGCCTGCACGTGCATGTGGGAATGGAAAGCAGAGAGATGGCAAATCATATCGCCAATTCCACGCGGTATTTCCTGCCTCATATCTATGCACTCAGCACGAATTCTCCTTTCTGGGAAGGACGCAGTACCGGATATAAATCTTTTCGAACCAAAGTTTTTGATAAATTTCCCCGTACCGGTATTCCGGAATATTTTGAGAGTATTGAAGCCTACGAAAATTTCATCAAATTACTTGTTAAAACAAACTGCATTGACAATGCCAAAAAAATCTGGTGGGATCTGCGCGTACATCCATTCTTCAATACAGTGGAATTTCGGATTTGCGACGTTCCAATGACCGTAGAAGAAACCATTTGCATAGCCGCCTTATTCCAGGCTATTTGTGCAAAAATTTACAAGCTCAGAACTCAGAATCTGAATTTCATTATTTATCAACGTGCACTGATCAACGAAAATAAATGGCGTGCCAGCAGATATGGAATAGATGGACACCTGATCGATTTCGGCAAGGAGGAAGAAGTCAATACCCGGGTATTAATTTATGAGTTACTGGATTTTATTGATGATGTGCTCGATCCGCTCGGAAGCCGGGAAGCAGTTAGTATTATTCCGAAAATGTTTGAATTCGGAACCGGTGCTGACAGACAATTAAGAATTTATGAGGAAAGCAAGAGTCTGATAAAAGTGGTGGACTATATACACGACCAGTTCTTATATGGCCTATGATAGATTCTCTATTACCATAGCACTGGCGCCGCCACCGCCGTTGCATATTCCGGCCGCTCCGTATCGTGCTTTCTTTTCCTGCAAGATATATAGTAAAGTTACCAATATCCTTGCACCACTGCATCCAAGTGGATGACCCAGCGCTACGGCTCCGCCATGAATATTTACTGTGGAAGAATCCAGTTGCATACGTCTGCTGTTTTCAATCCCACCACTGAAAATGCTTCGTTTAGTTCCCAGTAACCGATGTCTTCCATTTTCAATCCGGCCTTTTGCACGGCACGCGGAACAGCAATGGCAGGAGATGTTGTAAACCATTCGGGTGATTGTTCGGCATCTGCATAAGACAGAATTCTGGCCAGCGGTTTCAAACCAAGCTGTTTCAATTTTTCTTCACTCACCAATATCATTGCCGCTGCACCATCATTCATCGAACTTGCATTGGCTGCGGTAACCGTTCCATCTTTCTGGAAAGAAGGTTTCAGCAATGGAATTTTTTCAAATTTTACATTGAAGGGTTCTTCATCCTGTTCAAAACGAATCGTTTCTCCTTTTCTTTGTATATCCACTGCAACCACTTCATCTTTGAACTTACCCGTTTTCCAGGCTGACTGCGCCCTGTGGTAACTTTCAATGGCAAATTTATCCTGCGCTTCCCGACTGATGCCACAGGTAGATGCGCACAATTCTGCTGCATTCCCCATGGCTTTTCCGTCATATACATCCGTGAGACCATCCTTTGCGAGACCATCAATCAGGAGACTATTTCCATATTTATTTCCCCATCGCATCTGGTCGGCATAAAAAGGAACATTGCTCATACTTTCCATTCCGCCGGCGACAACGACTTCAGAATCACCCAATAAAATATTCTGGGCACCAAAAGCAATGGACTTCATTCCGCTGGCACATACTTTGTTCACAGTCGTGCAGTTTACATTGTCCGGAAGACCAGCAAATTTGGCTGCCTGTCTTGCGGGCGCCTGTCCCAGGTTTGCCTGCAATACCGAACCCATCAGTACGTCATTCACTTCCTCTAAGGGTAATCCTATTCTGGAAATCGCTTCGCGGATCGACAGGGCCCCCAGGCGGGTTGCCGTAAAATCCTTTAGCATACCTCCAAAACTCCCGATGGGTGTCCGGACTGCGGATACGATATATACTGCCGAAGATCTCATTATAAAATTTTTAGCAAGTTAATTCAATTGTCTGAACTGTTTTTACCTGCGTCTTATTCAACTGACAGTTCAAATTATACGTATTCTTTCCTGAAGTTTTTCACAGCCGGATCACAGGCTGTGAAAAATAAATACCAGAACAATTTTCAAAGAAAAGAGATACTGTTCCGAACTGGTTCCGTATTAACTCCATCTTCATTCAGGATTTTCTCTGAAGTTCTTCGGGAGTTCTAGCCGAATCCCTTCGGAGTTCTTAGGGAATTCCCGAAGAACTCGGCCAGAACTATGGTAGGAATATCGAAGAAATACATATCAAATGCATGTTTCAAATGTGCAAAGCAGGATAGTGTGAACCACTAACTTTAAAAAAAATCTTTCACAGCCTGTGATCGCACTGTGAAAAGATCCCTTGTTCTGGTCGTATCATTGTAAAGCTGTTAAACTCAATGAAGAACGCCTGATTAAGATATGATATACAGACATTTACATTTCAATAAAAAATTCAGCCTTTATTTTATATCCGTTAAATTTATTCTTTCAAACTATTTACAACAGATAAGACAACATGGGAGATCTTCAAGTCATTAAACAGCCCAAAAAATATGATGCGGTTATTGTTGGATCAGGCGCAGGAGGTGGCATGGCCGCTTATGTGCTGGCGCATGCCGGCTTGAAGGTTTGTCTGATTGAAGCCGGACCCATGTTTGATCCAAAAAAAGATTCCAACCAGTTAAAAAATCCCTGGGAATCACCCAGGCGCGGCGCGGGAACCAAGTTCAGGCCATTTGGGGATTTTGACGGATGTTACTGGGGATGGGAAATAGACGGAGAACCTTATACCCATGTCGGAGATACGAAATGGGAATGGTGGCGGGCAAGGATGCTTGGGGGAAGGACGAATCACTGGGGTAGAATTTCGTTGAGATTTGGTCCTCTGGATTTTAAAAGAAAAAGCATCGACGGATTGGGAGACGACTGGCCGATCGGATATGACGATGTAAAGCCCTATTATGATAAGATCGATCAGATGCTCGGAGTATTTGGAACAAACGAGGGGTTGTACAACGACCCGGATGGAATCTTTCTTCCTCCGCCGAAACCACGATCTGCATGAACTTTTTATAAAAAACGCAGGCAAACGCGTGGGTGTTCCCGTAATCCCTTCCCGGCTTTCCATTCTGACCAAACAAATCAATCAGGAAAGAGGAGCCTGTTTTTTCTGTGCTCAATGCGGCCGCAGTTGTAAAGTATATGGTGATTTTTCAGCGTCCTCCTGCCTGGTTATACCTGCCCTGAAAACAGGAAATATTGATCTTGTAACCAACGCCATGGCCCGCGAAGTGCTAACGGACAAAGAAGGCCTCGCTACCGGAGTTTCTTATGTTAATAAAGAAGACATGCAGGAGTACCAGGTAACCGGCAGAACGGTTATTCTGGCAGCAAGCGCCTGCGAAAGCGCCAGACTGCTGCTGAATTCAAAATCAACCAGGCATGCCAACGGACTAGCCAACAGCAGTGATGCAGTCGGAAGATATCTGCATGATTCCACCGGTGCTGATATGGGTGGGATTGTTCCCGATCTTTTCAACAGAAAAAGATATAATGAAGATGGCGTTGGCGGTATGCATGTGTATAGTCCCTGGTGGCTTGATAATAAAAAACTGGATTTCCCTCGGGGATATCATATAGAATACGGTGGTGGTTTTGGTATGCCACTGTATGGTTTCAACTGGGATATTGAAAAACTGAACGGCGATTTTAAGATAAATGGAAAACAAAAGGAAGCAGGTGGATATGGCGCTTCCCTGAAAGAGGATTACCGGTATTTCTTTGGCGCCCATGTGGGCATGGCCGGGAGAGGAGAAGCCATTGCAAGGAGGGACAGTCTGTGTGAAATAGATCCGAGTGTGGTTGACAAATACGGCATTCCTGTTTTACGCTTCAACACCTCGTATACTGATTACGAAATCAATCAGGCCAAACACATGAAACAAACGTTCGCTGAAATCCTGGATTCGCTGGGAGCTAAAATCACCTGGGGCGGGGATGACGGAGCACATAATAATTATGGATTGCACGCTCCTGGAAATATTATTCACGAAGCGGGAACGGTCAGGATGGGAAATGACCGGCAACATGCGCCCCTGAATAAATGGAGTCAGGCCCATGATTGCAAAAACCTTTTCTGTGTGGATGGAGGTCCCTTTGTTTCTCAGGCTGATAAAAACATTACCTGGACAATATTGGCCCTTTCCATGAGAACGAGTGAATACATCGTTGATCAATTGAAAAAGCAAAACATTTAAAATAACGGTCATGGACAGACGTAAATCAATTAAGACGCTGGTCATCGGGGGTTTTTCAATCAGCGCCATTACGGAAGCATGTAACCGGCATGAGAACAGCCCGGTTGCACCCGCCGCATCGGACAAGGATGCCATTGCTTCGGGCATCAACCGAATGAAAGAAGAAATGGCGCATGAAAAAATGATTAATGCAGAGCCGGCATTTTTTACGGCAGATGAAATGGCAGCTATTACCCTGCTGGGAGATATTATCATACCGAAAGATGAAATCAGTGGCAGTGCCTCAGATGCGCAGGTGCCTGCTTTTTTAGAGTTTATTGTAAAAGACAAACCAGAACATCAAACGCCGTTACGCGGTGGCTTACGCTGGCTGGATGTTCAATGTCTGAATCGTTTTGGTAAAGCGTTTAAAGATTGCGAACATACCCGTCAAATGGAAATGGTAGATGAGATTGCATGGCCCAAAAAGGCAAAACCGGAAATGCGTCAGGGAGTTGCTTTTTTTAATCTGATGCGCAACCTGGTAGCAACGGGATTTTATACTTCAGAAATGGGCGTGAAAGATATCGGCTATATTGGCAATGCTCCATTTCAATGGAATGGTGTACCTGCGGATGTATTGAAACAATACAAACTGGCTTATACAGAAAAAGAGCTGAAGGAATGTATCAGCTTCTCCTGAAACTAATTTTCCAACGGATTTACATAATATCCTTCTTCGCTTAATACAAAGCTGTTTGGAACGAAAGAAAGGAGTGACTGTGTAATCATGGAAGCGGCCTCGCGCAGATAAGTTGCTCCAATTTCCGGAGTACGTACTGCAAACTGCCAGCTTTGAATTTTCAGAAATGCAACTTTACTTTCCTGGATAATCTGGTTATCCGTTTGGCGAAAAATCTCAGCCAGGCGATCCTGCTGGTTGTCGATGTTAGGGGACATAGGGATCAGATTTTGGTTTTCTAAGGTTGTATGAAATATTAACGAAATAGGAGTCAGGAAAATTGTCCGATCTACCGATTTCAATCTTTAGACACACCTCTGATCCTGGTTTTATTAGGATTTTTACGTTCTCCTTTTACCGATGCTGCCAGCTTTAGCGCATCGTAGGCGTTTACAATCCCACCGGTTACGGAAAGTTGATTAAAATCAACGGTAGAGCCTGTAGCGGCCCATTTTACCTGGCTTTGCGGTAGTTTCATCGAAGATTGCATCAGTATATATTTCAACTGACGGGCACTTAGTTGAGGATAGTATTCGAGCAATAAAGCAGCGATACCGGCAACCATCGGTGCTGCCATACTGGTGCCGCTATAGGTAGCATATTGATTTCCCGGCAGAGCAGAATAAACTTTTACTCCAGGCGCAAACAGATCAACCTGTTTTTTCCCAAAATTGGAAAATCGTGCGAGAACTAAACTGTCAGGGCCACCTGCATTGGCACCCACTGTTATAAAACAACAGGAATTTCTTCCGCCGGCATCATATTCCGGCACCGGATAATGAGCAATCGAATCAATGTTTCTGGATTCATTTCCAGCCGCATGTACGAGTAAAACATCATGATCTGCTGCATACCGGATGGCTTCATCCACCCATTTTTTCCCTGGTGAAAAATATTTTCCAAAACTCATATTTACTACCCGCGCACCATTATCTACTGCGTAACGGATAGCCAGGGCAATATCCTTATCTCTTTCATCTCCATCCGGAACGGCACGAATCGCCATAATCAATACATGTTCGTCGATTCCATCCATCCCTTTGCCATTTCCGCGGGAGGCAGCAATGATACCGGCTACATGTGTGCCATGCGCTGGATATCCGGCTGACACATTATTGTTTCCGTAGTTTCTGTCGGCAATATTATTAAAATCGTCGCCTATAATTTCTTTCCGCCTCGCATTTGGATCGTTGGAAAAGTCAGCCAATTTTATCCGCGCACTTTGCAGATATTTTTCCGCTTCATGAATGAACCTGCCGAGGGACATGTCAGGTGTAATCCCGTATTTATTGAAATACATCAGAGTATTTTTTTTCACAAGGATAAATATGGAATCCGAAGGCTGATACTCCACCACATCATGAGCAAATATGGAATCTTTTCGAAGATTTACTTTCAGAATGCTGTCGGCGGATTTCATTTGAGGAATCACCTGCGTTAACCAGAATACCGCCTGTGCCTGCTGAATAGAATCCCTGAGAAAATATTTCTTTACTTTTTCGCGATAAAGTTTTTTGGCAGATATATCACCATTGTCCATCCAGTCAGAATCCAGATTAAGACGGTAGTACTCCCGGTACGATTCATAACTTTCTACATTAATATTCTTACCGTTTTTACCACCGAGGAAATTCCACCCGTGTACATCATCCACATATCCATTATGATCATCATCAATTCCGTTCCCGGGGATCTCTTTTGAATTTGTCCATATATGCCCGACCAAATCTTCGTGCGCCGTGTCCACTCCCATGTCAATCACTGCTACGATCACCGGATGGGCTATTTTCCCATTCAACAATTCTGCGTATGCCCGGTTAATTCCAGCTCCCAGAACACTGTCGGTACGATAATCGAGCAACTGCCAGCCATGTGCACTATAAATATTGGATTGAGCCCGGGCAAATTGAAATGAAGAGAAAAAACAAACCAGCAATACAATCGTTGAATAAAAAATTCTCTTCTCTCTTTTCATCTATAAATTTTTGGACTTCCTTATTTTTGCCAGCTGGCAATTTATACAATATTGAGTTACCCCTCAATTCCTGCCGGCTCTAATTTCAGGATGAACCTTTTCAAACCATTAACAACTACCCGGTCACTTTATATAAACGCTTATAGCGGACTTTCACGTTCAACCTGGCTATTGTCTCTTGTCATGTTGGTCAACAGGAGTGGCACGATGGTTCTGCCGTTTATGACAATTTATCTGACCGGTATCGGATTTTCACTTTTTAAAGCGGGTGTTGTAGTCGGTATGTTTGGAGCAGGAGCCATCGCCGGAGGATATATTGGTGGAAAACTGACAGATAAAATAGGATTTTACCGGATACAACTGATCACCCTGGTTGGTGGCGGTTTGTTGTTTATCCTCCTCGGACAAATAAAAAGTTATCCACTGATCTGCCTGTTTACGTTTATACTCAGTCTTGTAAATGAATCTTTCCGGCCGGCGAATAATACTGCCATTGCGCTCTACAGTAAACCGGAAAACAGAACCCGTTCCTATTCACTGAACAGACTGGCAATAAATCTGGGTTGGGCGTTCGGCGGAACCCTCGGTGGAATCATCGCATCATTTAATTACCATTTATTATTCTGGATCGACGGCATTACAAATATCATCGCGGCCCTGATGCTGTATTACCTGTTAAATCCCGCAGATCAGGCAGCGAGAGAACCCATCCGGGATAACATTAGATTAGATAAAGACTTCTCCTCTTAAAGATAAAAAATTCAAAATATTTATCGGGCTCGCTATATTATATGCGCTTTGCTTTTACCAGCTTTATTCCACCATCCCCGTTTATTATAAGGATGTATATCATATTTCGGAATTCTATATTGGAATGCTGATGGGATTGAACGGGCTGATTATCGTAATAGTAGAAATGGTTTTGATCTTCCACCTGGAAACAAAAAACAGAGCGATGCATTTCATTTCTTACGGATTGCTACTGACTGCCCTTTCTTTCCTGGTCTATATTTTTCTGCCTTTCCCCATTTTCACGGCATTACTTTCTGTAATTCTGGTTACCATGGGTGAAATTTTAGCTATGCCATTTATGAATAATTACTGGACAGGAAGGGCTTCTCCCCTTAACAGGGGGCAGTATGCAGGATATTATACTATGGCGTGGTCACTTGCACAGGTTCTCGGTCCAACGGGTGGAACCTGGATTGCGGGTCATTGGGGTTTCAACACCCTGTGGTGGATATCTGCTCTCATATGTCTGATCGCCGGAATATTATTTCGAACTGCGAAATTGCAATAGTCAGAAATCATTTACCCCCGAAAACTTTTTTCAATAAATCAGTAACCTGAGCGGCTGGATCTTTACGGATTTGAATTTCCTCCTGAGCAACATAATAGAAGATACCGTTGATGGCTTTTTGAGTAACATAGGACGATAAATCGGGATCGACCTTGGATACCAAAGGAATCTTATTATAAGTGTCAAAAACATCCTTCCAATATTTCGTTGCTCCTGTTTTTTGCAATGCTGAATCAATGACCGGTGTATACGCTTTCGTTAATTCCGGTGAAGCGTTCTTTCGTAAGTAAGCTGTGGCAGAAGTATCTGCGCCGCGTAAAATATTCAATCCATCTGTTACCGTCATGGATTTTATTGCATTTACGAAAATCGGAGCAGCTGATTTGGAAGCGTCTTCTGCCGCGTGGTTCATGCTGGCAATCGCGTCATCCACGAGTTTGCCCATACCCATACTTCTGAGTGTTTTTTCTACTTTCTGGGCTTGTTCCGGCATCAGAATTTCTACTGCTTTATTACCTAAAAATCCATTGACTGCCGACAGCCGGTCAGCACTTTTTTGAGCACCCAGTGTGAGAGCCTGCTTTAAACCGGCAGTAATATCTTCAGAACTCAGAGAAGAGGAACCGCCGCTGGCACTGCTTACCTTTTTTTTGATCGTACTAAACAGGTCGTTCTGACCCATAGCGGCGATACCTGTTACAAGAAACAATGCAGTAAGTAGCTTTTTCATCTGATTTGAATTTATGGGCAGTCACCCAGATCGTTAAACGCTCTAATATCAACTATATTACAGTTGAGCTCCCAAAAGTATTCACAAAAAAACAAAGAAAATGTTAAGTCCCGGGGCTGAAAAAAAGCCATGGCCCATGATTGGAGAGTTTTCTTATTTTTGCGACTTCTAAAAAACATGCATGAAAAAAACTATCCTGTTTGCACTGATAATTTTAACAACCTGTAACCTGTTTGCCCAGTCTAAGAAAAAATCTGCTTCTTCGGCGTCAACACCGGCAACCGCAGTCAAATTGAATAATCAAACAGATTCGCTGAGTTATAGCATCGGAATTATGGTGGCCAGCTTCTACAAGCAACAGGGCATTACAGACATTAATGATGCGCTGGTTAACAAAGCCATTAAAGATAAAATGACAGGTGATAGCACCTTGTTAACTGAGCAGCAGTGTAATCAGGTTCTTATGGGATTTATAGAAAAAGCAAAGGCAGACAAAGCAGCCGCAGCTAAAAAGCAGGGTGAGGCATTTCTGACGGCAAATAAAACGAAACCGGGTGTTGTCACGACAGCTTCGGGATTGCAATACATTGTATTAAAACAAGGTACAGGTCCGAAACCGGCATTAACTGATAAAGTAAAATGCGATTATGAAGGAAGGCTTATTGATGGCACTGTTTTCGACAGCTCCGTTAAGCAGGGTAAGCCTATTGAATTTGCGGTGAATGGGGTGATTGCAGGCTGGACAGAAGCCTTACAACTTATGAACACCGGTAGCAAATACCGACTTTTCATCCCGTCGAATCTGGCATATGGTGATCAGCAGATGGGATCTGATATCAAGCCGGGATCAACACTGATATTCGATGTGGATCTGATTGAGATCGTAAAATGACGCAATCCCCAACCTGTTGGTTTATTTATATAACTTTTCGTAGTATTCGGTTACCATCCGGCTCGAATCGAAAGCGAATCTTACATCGGACATTCCGTTTTTTACTACCTGCCTCCAGGTGTCCTTATGCTCATAGTACAAGGGAAGAATCTGATTTTGTAAAACATCGTAAAGAGAATTCAGATCCAGTTCGTCCTGCTCCGCTACTGTCATTCCGCTATAGTCCGATTTTCCTATTACAAACCCATTATTGCCATGGTTTATAAATTCAGGAATCCAGCCGTCATTGGTAGAAAAATTTAACGCGCCATTCATAGCCGCCGTCATGCCACTGGTTCCGGAAGCCTCCCGCGGAACACGCGGATTATTCAACCAGCAATCGGCCGCCTGTTTCAAACGTTTGGACAAACCAAGTTCATACCCCGTTAATACGGCTACCTGGGGATATTCTTTGCTCAGTTGAACCAGGTAATTAAAATCATTGATGGCCGGATAATCCATCGGATACGGTTTTCCAGCCCATATTATCTGAACCGGATATTTTTTATTGTTCACCAGTTCTGTAAATCTCTTTTTGTCTCTTGCGATCAGGTCAGCCCTTTTGTAACCGGCGAAACGACGTGCCCAGACAATGGTGAAAATATCGGGATTCATCAAACGTCCGGTCTGATCAGCTACAATCTCAAATGATCTTTTCTTCAAATAGCGCTTCCGGTCGTCCCACCAGAAGTTATCTCCCTCCTCTAATTTTTTATACAGTTGTTTGTCGGCCCAGTAAGTCCAGTTTTGCGCATTGGTGATATAGATAATAGGGCAGATACCCTTGTATTTGCTCCACATCGCATTTGAAACTTCTCCGTGCAAACGCGAGACACCATTTGCCAAATGAGCAAAACGCAGCGCTGCCAGGGAATGATTAAATAAATGGTCCTCCATACCCGTTAGTGTAGCCGCTTCTTCGATGGACAAACCGCAGAAATAGCTCATGTCGAAACAAAGTTTCATATCATGCTTTTCATTTCCTGCTTCTTCGGGCGTATGGGTGGTGAATACCAGTCTCTTTTTTACTTCTTCAATATTTTTATTGTACTTCTGATACAGATAAAAGGCAGCACTGATTCCATGGGCCTCATTCAAATGATATAATTCAGGTTTGAAATTGAGTTGATCCACGAGTTTCGCACCCCCTACTCCCAGTAATATAAACTGGGCTACCTTGGTCGCCACGTTCGCATCATATAAACGATGGCAGATGGTTTGGGAAACATAATCGTTTTCCGTTAAGTCGGTACTCAAAAGGAAAAGTGGCGCCCCATTAAACGTTTCCGGAGCCAGATAATAAGCTTTCACCCAAACCGGATGGTCATGAATATTGATCTGATATTTGATCCCCGTGTCCTGCAAAAAGGGGTATTGTTTTTCGACCCAGGTTACCTGAAGGCTCTGATCCTGATTGCGCGCCTGATCATAATAACCATATTTCCACAGTATGCCAATGAAAATTGAATTCTGACGTAATTCATAAGCACTTCGAACATGAGAACCGGCAAGAAAACCCAGACCACCACTATATATTTTTAGCGGCTGGTGAACTGCAAACTCCATGGAGAAATAGGCTACTTTTTTTGAAAACTCCGGGTTGACTGCGTAAGGGACTGCAAAATTTTTAAAATCCATAATTGAATGAGTAAACGGATACGGTTTTGATTTATTTTATGATGATCGTCGTTTGGTTTTTGCCGGTTTGGTAACAGCTTCTTTATGTTTATTGTATACACCATCAAAATAACAGCGTATATCCCGGTGATTTCCGCACCCCTCCAATTCCTTCATACGAACCATTTTTTCACTGAAATTAAATTCAAGAGAACAGGGATCTCCGTTCGCAATATAGCGGGCAATAGCGGAAGAAACAAAACGAGCTTCTCCCTTGAGCTCCCCCCGGCAGTTCCCATTATCCTTTTCAAAGTGTACAAAAAAACGAATAACTGAATTGTTTTTCCCGTCGCGGAAAGAGATAAAATTTCTTTTATCCTGCATATAATCTCCGGTAAATTTATGCTTATGTGCAAATGTATCAATCGGATTGTAGATCTGGGTTGCTTTCGGTTTTCCTTCATTAGACTCCCTCATGATCAGAGTAAAAACCCCTTCTTCATTATACACATAAACCGTTCGTACGAAAAAAGTACGACCATCCCCATCTTTCCGGAGCCGACTTACTGAAATAGCATATTTATTATCAATGGCGGATGCATACTTCAATTCGGAATCGTCATCCCTGATCAGAAGCGGCATGCCGGTCCGGAACTTTCCATCTTTGTCTAAACAGGCTACAAAAAGAATCTTTTTTGACGGGCTCAGGGCTTTTATAAAGAGATAAGTTTCTGCCTTTTTTACCACCAGTTTCCCGCTGGCATATAGTCTGGGTTTGATCGTTTTTCCGAAATGTTTCTGAATCAGCGAGTCATCAATAAACTGACTGAATATCGAATAAGCCAGGGGAGAATCTGTAAGTTTTTTTGACAGGGAGCTGTCAGCAAAATTTACTGGCAGATTAAGTTTCAGAAACATTGCCTGGAAATCTTCCGGTTCTATCTTTTTCATTTCTCCTCCCCCATCGGCAGCCTTATGCCTGCAGCATAAAAAAAATGTCATACCAACAAGAACAACCATCATTTTCAATAATCGCATGCCACCCAATTAAAAATCAAAAGTAAAGATTCAGCAATTACCCCGCTTTCTATTATTTTCCCACTACTGTTAGGAACAAATTTTAGATTTGTTCCTATGGGGATTTGTAAACGCCGGAAAATGTCGCAGATCAATGAAGAATAGTCGTTATACTGATCTTTCTTTAAGTGAGGTGCACGGATCAATAGAGGTAAATAACACAGGTCCGCGCTGGAAACAGATTTTTTCCTTTTTTGGTCCGGCCTATCTGGTGAGTGTGGGTTATATGGATCCCGGGAATTGGGCTACAGACATCGCCGGAGGCAGCCAGTTTGGATACCGCCTGCTTTGGGTGCTTCTTATGAGCAACCTGATGGCCCTCCTTCTGCAGGGGCTTTCCGCCCGTCTGGGAATAGTTCGCGGCAGAGACCTCGCCCAGGCCAACCGCGAAGCTTACCCCCGTCTGGTTAACTTCTGTCTTTATATACTTGCTGAAATAGCGATCACAGCCTGCGATCTGGCTGAAGTGCTTGGAATGGCTATTGGTATTCAATTACTTACCGGTCTACCTCTTGTATATGGCGTTGCCATTACTGCCCTGGACACTTTCCTGCTCCTGTTTCTCCAGAAACTGGGTATGCGGAGAATGGAGGTTTTCATTTTAAGCCTGATAGCCATCGTTGGCGTTTCCTTTTTTATTGAAATTTTCCTGGCCAAACCAGACCTGGGCGAAATTAGCAGAGGGCTCATACCATCTCTTCCGGGCACTACCGCTTTATATGTGGCGATAGGAATCATTGGCGCCACTGTGATGCCTCATAATCTTTACCTGCATTCCGCCCTGGTACAAACCAGGAAAATAAAGAGAGAGGAAGGGTATATCAGACAGGCGCTCAGGTTGAATTTATGGGATTCTACCATAGCCCTCAACCTGGCATTTCTGGTCAATGCAGCAATCCTCATTTTGGCAGGTGCTGTCTTTTTCAAATCCGGCAGAACAGAGGTAGCATCCATTACTGAAGCCCACCAGCTTCTTTCGCCGCTACTGGGAACCAAAATGGCTTCCATTCTATTTGCCGTAGCCCTGATTGCAGCGGGACAGAGCTCGACGATTACAGGAACTCTGGCCGGGCAAATCGTTATGGAAGGCTACCTGCGCTTGCGAATCAATCCCCTTTTACGAAGGCTCATAACCCGGCTTCTGGCAATTATACCTGCCGTTATTGTGATCTGGGTCTCAGGAGAAACCAAGGTCGACCAACTCCTGGTTTTCAGCCAGGTCGTTTTAAGCCTGCAACTTGGTTTTGCAGTCATACCATTGATACATTTTGTCAGCGACAAACAAAAGATGGGTATTTTTCGCATAAAAATAATTACCCGTTTTTTTGCCTGGGGGATTGCGGTGTTATTGCTTTACCTGAACCTTAAACTGGTATTGGAGGAAGGCCGGCATTTTTTTGATATTCCGGGATACGTTACCTGGAAAATATTATCTGTTTTAATTCTACTCGGTGCCTTGGTGCTATTATTTTATATCCTTCTGCATCCATGGATGAGTAAAGCTGAAGAAAAAATCGTAACCCTGCATGGAGAAGAACATGATATTTCGAAACTGGAAATCCCCAGGTTCCGAAAAATCGCCGTCGCACTCGATTTCAGTCCTAAGGATGAAAAACTATTGGCTTTCGCAATCGGGCAAGGCGGAACAGAAAGCAATTATATTTTAATACACGTAGTGGAAAGCGCCTCCGCACGAATGCTTGGAAAACAAAGTGATGATCTGGAAACGAGAACCGACCAGGAACGATTAAATAGTTACCAGCATTCACTTGAAAAAAATAATTGTCATTCGATTACGCGCCTGGGTTATATAAACCGAACCAAAGAAATCGTACGGATTGTAAAAGAGGAAGGAGCCGATATGCTGGTTATCGGAGCGCACGGCCACACGGGGTTGAAAGATTTTATTTACGGCGAAACAGTCAACACAGTTCGTCACGAATTAAAAATTCCGGTGTTAATCGTCAATCTATGAAGGCTTTTTCATCAGGTGTTTCAGTCGGCTGAATGTTTCGGGCTTCATATTCAGATAAGAAGCAAGGTATTTTTGAGGAACGCGCTGTAATAAATAACTGTTGTTCCGGATAAAATTTATGAAGCGTTCCTGGGAGGTCAGCCGAACGCGGTTATATTCAAAACTCTCCTTTTTAAGGTATTCCTGTGTAGCAATCAAACGGCCAAGTCTTTCCATTTTCGGACTAAACTCATACAATTTCTCCACGTTATCATGGGTGATGGAAACGACGACCATCGGTTCGAGCGCTTCTACGGAGAAATTGGATGGTTCTCCGGACATAAACGAATCATAACAGCAAATAATTTCATTTTCTCTTGAAAACTGCATTACCATCTCTTCATTCTTCCGGATAAAAAATTTTCTCGCAAGGCCCTGTAATATAAAGTTCAGGTATTTTTCTACCTCCCCTTCCTCTACCAGTTTCTCCCTTTTTGCAAAGTTCCTCAGTTCAAATAAACTCGAAAGAAAGTTGAATTCCTGTTCGTTCAGTGAAACATAATTTGATAGGTAAGATTTTACGATATCAATTAAATCCATAGAATGAAGTTTGGATACCCAAGGTACCAAGTTGAACCAAACACGGCAAATTTTTATGCCCGAATACATGGCACTCCGGGCTTTCAACTCCGACGCTTTGTGGAATGCTTCAATTCATGTAGGTTTGCTGACTTTTCTATAAAATTAATTTCCATGGCTAATAAAATAAAAGTTGCAAATCCGGTTGTCGAGCTGGATGGAGATGAAATGACAAGGATCATCTGGAAGTTTATAAAAGACAAACTGATACTTCCTTATCTGGAATTGGAAATAAAATACTATGACCTGGGCATCGAGTCAAGGGACCAGACAAATGATCAAATAACCATTGATGCAGCCAACGCCATTAAACAAACAGGGGTTGGAATTAAATGCGCAACGATTACACCGGATGAAGCCCGGGTGGAAGAATTTCATTTAAAACAGATGTGGAAGAGTCCGAACGGAACCATCCGAAATATCCTGGACGGAACGGTATTCCGCGAACCCATTGTCATCAAAAATATACCCAGGCTGGTTACAAACTGGACTGCGCCGATCATAGTAGGAAGGCATGCATTTGGAGACCAGTATCGCGCAACGGATACTGTGATTAAAGGAAAAGGAAAACTTACAATGACTTTTACACCTGCCGATGGAAGTAAGCCGCAGGTATTTGAAGTATATGATTTCAAAGGCGACGGTGTTGCATTGTCTATGTATAATACCGACGAAAGCATCAGTGGATTTGCAAGGAGTTGTTTTAATATGGCACTTAGTAAAAAGTGGCCGCTCTATCTTTCAACGAAGAATACTATTCTTAAAAAATATGATGGACGCTTCAAGGATATTTTTGAAGAAATCTATCAGCAGGAATTCAAACAAAAATTCAAAGAGGCCAATATTACATACGAACACCGCCTGATAGATGATATGGTCGCCAGCGCGTTAAAATGGAATGGAAACTTCGTATGGGCCTGTAAAAATTATGATGGAGACGTGCAAAGTGATACTGTTGCCCAGGGTTTTGGTTCCCTCGGCCTTATGACATCCGTACTCGTCACACCGGATGGCAAAATTATGGAGGCAGAAGCCGCCCATGGAACTGTTACCAGACATTACCGTGATCATCAGGCGGGCAAACCTACTTCAACCAATCCTATTGCATCTATTTTTGCCTGGACCCGGGGGCTGGGATTCCGGGGCAAACTTGACCAAAACGAAGAACTCATTCGTTTTTGTAATATCCTTGAAGAGGTTTGTATTGAAACAGTAGAAAGCGGAAAGATGACTAAGGACCTGGCGATTTGTCTTCATGGTAATCATGTGACGCTGGGAAAGGATTACCTGAATACAGAAGATTTCCTGGATGCAATCGATCAGAATCTCAGGAAGAAAATCGGATAAAAAAAGCCACCTCTTTTTGTTCATACCTGACCGGAACAAAAAGAGATGGCCTTCCTCTAACGATTGCTTACCAAAGAAGTTTATTTTTTCTTCGTAGTATCACCCTTAGCCTTCAGGCTGTCTTTTGCAGCAGTAGCAGCAGAGTCGATTGCAGTTTTAGCTGAATCAGCAACAGAAGTTACGCTGTCTTTTGCAACAGTTGCAGTAGAATCTACCTTAGCTTCTGTGCTAGCTGAACCGTTACAGGCTGCGAATGCGCCGATTGCAAAAATGACCAAAAGTTTTTTCATTGTTATTTGTTTGTGTGTGAATGATTTAATGTTAATACAGCAATTGAAAAAAAGTAACCTCCCAAGCCTCTTATAATTCTGAATATTTTTTTTACTGCTGCGTAAAGCACTGATTATAAGATTATTGACTAATAAAATAAGTCGTAATACACGACTTATTCCCGATTGGAACATGTTTAATTCCGGGATTTTTAAGTTTTTCCATTTTGAAATGGGTTACGATTCTTTACTTTCAGTATTAAATATTGTATTGGGTGACGACGGACAGTAATGAACTAGTGCTACTGAAGGGCTTGGCAGCAAACGATAGAAAAGCTATTGAGACGATATACCGGGTCCACTACAGTATGATTCAGACTCTGGTTATCAATAATAACGGGACTTCTGACGACGCAAGGGATATTTTTCAGGAAGCAATCATCGTTTTATACGAAAAAGCCAAGTCCGGAAGTTTTGAATTGCACGCTCAACTGAAAACGTATATATATGCTGTTTGCCGGCGTTTGTGGTTGAAGAGGCTGGCCCACAATGCCCGATTTTCAGGCGACCTGGCGAACGCGCCGGAGACCATAGCAACTGATGATGATCTTGAAATGTATGATCAGAGAACAGAGGATTTTGAAATGATGGAACAAGCCTTACAGCACCTTGGAGAACCTTGTAAGGAATTGTTGGAGAGTTATTATATAAGAAAAAAGAACATGTCGGAAATCGCGAAGGAATTTGGATATACAAACGCAGATAACGCGAAAAATCAGAAATATAAATGCCTGATGCGTTTGAAAAAGATATTCTTTGGTCGCTACCATCACAATAACAACTCATAACAGGTAATGGACGAACGTTTGATATTAGAATCGATTGAAAGGTATATCCGGGGCGAAATGCTGCCTGAGGAAAGAAAATTTTTTGAAGAGCTCAGGAAATCAAATCCAGGCATTGATCAATTGGTTGTTGAGCACACTGTTTTTCTCCATATGATGGAAAAATTCGGAGACCGTAAAAATATAAAATCCACATTGCAGGATGTGCATAACGAACTTTTTGAAACAGGACAAATCAAACAATCAAAAGAAACCAAAGTCCGCCGTCTCTGGATTAAATACAGAAAAACGGTGGCGGTTGCTGCCTCGATAGCAGCAATTACTGCGCTCGCAATCAGTGGCATTACTTCTTATTATGCACCCAGGACACCCAACACAACATTACAGGTACTAAGCAGAAAAATTGTCGAACTGGCGAAGGGTCAAAAATCTATTAACGAAAGACTTAACACCAAGCTTCCTGTAAAAGGACCTACTCCTGCTGAAACCGAAATCAAAGGAGGAACCGGATTCATGATTGACCCTAAAGGATACATAGTTACCAACGCACATGTAATCGGAAATTCTACGGTTGTTATTGTTCAGAATAACAAAGGACAGGAATTCACCACTAGAATTGTATACATTAATCCCGCTGCCGATCTGGCTTTTTTAAAGATCATAGATAGTAATTTTAAAGCTCCGGCCAACTTACCCTATGCAATTAATAAAGGAAATATTGACCTGGGTGAAGCCATTTATACACTTGGGTATCCAAGAGACGAAATTGTGTATGGTGAGGGATATTTAAGTGCTAAGACAGGTTATCGGGGTGATTCGCTTACCTGCCAGATTGCTGTTGCTGCAAATCCCGGAAATAGTGGTGGGCCCGTTCTTGATAAAAATGGTGAAGTGATCGGTGTATTGAGCAACAGGCAGGAACACGTTCAGGGTGCTGTCTTTGCAATCCGCTCAAAAAATATTTACATCGCTCTGGACGATATGAAAAAAGATTCCACACTTGTTTCAAAAACGGATTCCAGTTTAACTTCCATCCATTTACCACAAACATCCAGTGTAAAAAACCTGGATCGCGTACAACAGATCAAGAAAATACAGGAGTTTATTTATCTGGTTAAGAGCTACTAGGAGAGTTATTAGTTATTAATTATTAGTTATTAATTATAATAACGAAACACTCTTATACTCTCATACTCTCATACTCCCATACTCTCATACTCCCATACTCTCATACTAGTAAAGTTTCCCCGGATAAGTCCTGAAGACACCAGATTATTGATGCTTTCCTGAACGGAAGGCGCATCTTCTTTATAAGTGACGCCAAACCAACTCGAAGCCGTAGGAATAATTTTTATCTGACCCCTCCCCTCGTGAATAAAGCGATCTCCAATTATAGGAATAAAAAATTCCGACTTTGATTCCTGTCCGCTTTTGGCAAGAAACTCTTTGAATATTTTTTCAATGAAAGTGAAAACTGACGGGTCAAAGCACCAGAAATTCATCGAAACCTTTGCGGTGTCCGGAACCTGAAAAGTTTTTCCTCCTTCTTCGTAAGTGATTTCTCCTTTATCATTACGATAAATTTTTGTTCTTTCATGAATGGAAACCAGGTTATTATCCTTGTCCACCTCGCAGACGCCCCTGCTTACCGAACCGTTTTCAGAAAGCGTTTTGGACAGATCGTATCCGATAATGCTATAAGTAGAATCGTTGCAGGCGGTTGTCAGGAATTCATACGCTTTTACAAAAGCATCTCTGCCATAGAAATCATCGGCATTAATTACAGCAAAAGGCTCCTGGACAGCGGATTTTGCACAAAGTACAGCATGGGCGGTTCCCCACGGTTTTGACCGGTCAGGTGGAGGCTGATATCCATCCAGGAAAGATTCCAATTCCTGGTACACATAGTCCGTTTCTACTTTTTTACTCCATTTTGGTTCAAAAATATTTTTAAAGTCTTCCGCAAAGTCTTTTCGGATGATGAAAACGATTTTTTTAAATCCGCTTTGAATCGCATCATAAATGGAATAATCCATAATCGTTTCTCCCGAAGGACCAAATGATTGTATTTGTTTCATGCTACCATAACGCGATGCCATTCCTGCCGCAAGTATCAATAAGGTTGGTTTCATTAACGTAATTTTAATGCGAGGCGAAATTAAATAATAAACATAAAAAAGAATAAGAATTATCGTGACTGATTTAAGACCTGATTTTACGAATATCAGCCTGGATCCCTGGGATCATCAGGCATTCCGTCAAAATGAATTGACGGTTGATATTCTAAGACTGGACAAAATACACTCTGAAATTTCCGGAAATAAATGGTTCAAATTAAGATACTATGTCGAAAAAGCAAAGCAGACAAATAAAGATACACTGGTAAGTTTCGGTGGTGCTTATTCGAATCATCTGCTGGCTCTTGCAGCAACGGCGCATATGCATGGTTTACGTTCCATCGGATTTATTCGCGGAGAACAGCCCGTGCTGCTCTCACATACACTGATTGCAGCAAAAGAATACGGAATGAAGTTGCTTTTTCTCCCCCGCTCAGCGTTCGACAACATAAAAAGGTCAGACTGTCTGGGTAATTGGGCAGAAAATTTTACAGGTTTTAATGCGAAACTATTCAAGGGTCTCTCCTGATCCCGGAAGGTGGCGCAGGTAAAGAAGGTCTGCGCGGGTCTGAAGAAATTTTGTCCCTTGTACCGCAGCAAAAGTATACTCATGTATGTACGGCAGTTGGAACCGGTACCACATTAGCAGGAATAATCAACAGTTCACACCCGAATCTGAAAATGATCGGAATATCCGTTTTGAAAGGTACACGGGAGTTGGATCCCATCGACATATCCTGGATAAAAGACCGGTCCAAGTTAGCCAATATTCAGATGGTCCATGATTATCACTTTGGGGGATATGCAAAATACAATGCATTATTAACCGGATTCATGAATACAACCTTCGCAGAATCTGGCATTCCGACTGATTTTGTATATACCGGAAAATTGCTTTTTGCCGTTATAAGTATGGCGGTGATGAAATTATTTCCGCCGGGTAGCCGGATACTCGTTTTACACACCGGAGGTCTTCAGGGAAACCGTTCCTTAACACCGGGCCTGCTTGGGTTTTAAGGGACCAGAATAAGGGCTTCCCTTATCTTTGCCGGGACCTAGATTAAAGATAAGTTCGTGCCATGCGTTTTCTTTTTACGCTGATTTTAGTTTCCATATTCATCCTGCCCTATGCAAAAGCACAGGATACCCTGCCTGGTTTTACAGCCTCCCTGAAGTCAACCGGGAAAGTCCTCATTAGCTGGCGAAATGGATACCCTTCTGTTAATCAAATCAGCATACAGAGATCTAATGACAGCCTTCGGAATTTTACTACACTTTTAACAGTGCCGGACCCGCAAATCCCTGAAAATGGTTTTGTAGATAGCAAACCGGGTAGCTCTAAAATGTATTACCGAATCTTTATTTTGTTTCCGAACAGTAAATACATGTTTACCAAATCCCGAAGACCCGTTTTGGAGCGGGTGGAACAACCCACGGCAAGTACAAAGCAGGTTCACACGGGTAAACAGAAAATGGGGCAGGGTCAATCGAAGCAAAAACAGGTAGTGCCGGTCGCATCCGGAAGTCAGTCCGCCGTTGCCGAAAAAGGACAATCGGCAGCCCTTGAAAATTCGGTCAAACATTGGTAAAACAGATCCTGCACCTCCGGTCGTGAAACCTGTTGAAGAGGAGGAAAAATACCTGATTCTCCCTAAAATAGACAATTCCCGGATTTACTATATGATGGATAACTCGAGTATGAAAAAACCTTCTGTATCGAATCCAGGCAAAATCAAATCCCCTACTATTGCAGTAGAGAAAATATTATTTGTCAAAAGAAGGGATAGCGTGATCATGCAACTGGAAGGAAATCAGGTACGACGTTTCAGTGATTCACTCGTAAAACAAACCAAGGACACACTGTATTTTGTGAATGCCGATACCCTCCAGATCAAACCTTTTATAGAGATTTATAAAGAACCCAAAGAAGTTTATAAGATTTCTCCCTATGTATTTGCAGCCAAGGACGGCAATATTTCTATCGCTTTGCCGGATTGCAAGACGAAAAAATATTTCGTTGCTTTTTTTGAGCCTGACAATACACCGGTAATGGAAGTGAAAGATATCAAGGATCCTATACTCATCATCGATAAAACAAATTTCGGACATGCCGGCTGGTTCCGTTTCGAATTATATGAAGATGGAAAACTGAAAGAAAAAAACAAGTTCCTTATTCCACGTGAATAGATAACAAACACCTACTGCTTCCATCAGTCTTAATTCAGTGCTTCAAAGACTTCTTCAAAATGAGATTTGATTTTATCTTTTACTTCTGCCAGATCAATATTACGACCCAGCTCGCGGGACAGTGATGTAACCTGTTTATTCTTGATACCGCAAGGTATGATTCCGTCAAAATATTGAAGATCTGTATTAACATTGAAAGCAAATCCATGCATTGTGATCCAGCGACTGCATCGTACTCCGAACGCAGCTATTTTTCTTTCCCTGCCTACGACGCCAGGTTCCAGCCAAACCCCGGTCTCACCGCTCGATCTTTCTCCCTGTATACCATAATCTTTCAGTGTACGAATGATAATTTCTTCCAGGTTCCGCAGGTACTTACCAATATCGGTTCCAAATTTCTCGAGATCCAGAATAGGATAACCTACAATCTGTTCGGGCCCATGAAAAGTAATATCACCGCCACGATTTGTTTTTACAAATAAGATTCCCCGTTCAAGCAATTCCTCTTCATCCAATAGTACATTTTCCTCGTGACCTGTTTTACCAAGCGTATAAACCGGTGGATGTTCTACGAAAAGAAGGTAATTTGTCGTGTTTTTTTTCTGTCTGTCTTTTGCTGAATGGTATCTGGTTTTGATATCCACGTTTTGTTTTAGCAGGCGTTCCTGATAATCCCAGGCTTCGGTGTACCCCATCATACCCAGGTCTCTAAAAAAAACGGGCTGCTTTTGCATTCTGCAAATTTACGTTTTAAAGCTCAAAGCTTAAAGCGCAAAGCGTAAAGCCACCTTAAGTTTGATCGATATATGAACAAAATCCGTTTAGATGATTGTAAACCATGCAATAGAGACCATAAAATACAGCTTTAAGCCCGCGCTTCAGGCTTTGGGCTTAAGACCGTATTTTTGCTTTTATGCCTAAGAAATCAAGAGGATCTGAAGGCCAGCATCCGGATATAAAAATTCATACAGAATTGGAAACGACGGAAATTGAATCTGCGACGGTGATCAATGACGATGATTCATCCGAATATTCCGAGATTTTGTATGAAAGAATGAATCTGGTTGTCAGCGGCGGTCAGGAACTTATACGACTGGATAAATTCCTGACAGCACGTATTGAAAATATCTCGCGTAATAAAGTACAACAGGCCATCGACGGGGGAATGGTGCTGGTAAATAATAAAACTGCTTCAGCCAATTATAAAGTGCGACCGGGAGATAACATCATTTGCTTTTCCGACAAGGAAAAAGTGGGTGAAAATATTATCCCCGAAAAAATGGCCCTGAATATTTTTTTTGAAGATGATGAAATTCTGATCATTAACAAGCCACCCGGCCTTGTTGTTCATCCTGCCTCCGGCAATTATTCCGGAACACTCATTAACGGTGTCGCCTATTATTTACAGGAAGAAAATAAAACTATATCGGAAGAAACTTTACCACGGTTCGGATTGGTTCACCGGATAGATAAAAATACCAGTGGCCTCCTGGTAATTGCCAAGACGAGTCATGCTGTAGCAAGTCTGGCTAAACAATTTTTCAACCATTCGATCAAACGTGAATACCAGGCCCTCGTTTGGGGAGATCTGAAAGAAGACAAGGGCACTATTATAGCACACGTCGGCCGACATCATCGTTTCCGGAAATTATTTGAAGCATATCCGGAAGGGGATCATGGAAAAGAAGCAGTCACACATTATGAAGTGCTGGAAAGATTTGGCTATGTGACGCTGATAAAATGCATACTGGAAACCGGCCGGACACATCAGATTCGGGTGCATATGAAATATATCGGTCATCCCTTGTTTAATGATGAGACTTATGGGGGAAATAAAATTTTAAAAGGCACTATTTTTAATAAATACAAACAATTTGTTGAAAATTGTTTTGAAATCTGCAAACGGCAAGCTCTTCATGCTAAAACACTTGGCTTTATACATCCGGTTACAAAACAGGAAATGCTATTTGATAGTGAATTACCGGAAGATATGTCAGCGGTGATTGAGAAATGGCGGAGTTACTCTAATAAACCGAGAGCCTAAAGGCGGCAAAATATTTATATACGATACTGAATATTGAAAAAATAATTTTATGGGATATCAGTTTGAAAAACTCATCTTGTAATCCACGCTGATTTTACCTTTGGATATATCATCGAGTTTACCCTTCAGCAATTTTCTTTTTAATGGCTTGAGATAATCAATGAATAATTTTCCTTCTATGTGATCATATTCATGCAGAATCACACGAGCCGTTAATCCGTTGAAAGTTCTTGTATGATGCTGAAATAGTTGATCGTCGTATTCAAGCTCCACTTCCTCGTTACGAAGGACTTCTTCCCGGATTTTTGGAATACTCAGACAGCCTTCGGTGTAAGGCCAGGGCTCACCATTCAGCTTAATAATTTTGGCATTGATAAATACTTCCTTCAGGCCGGGTGCGTCCGGATATTTGCCCTGTTCATCATCTTCCAGGTTTGTAAAAATCTGTGTGCTGTCGATAACGAACAGGCGAATCGACTTATTTATCTGGGGAGCAGCGAGTCCTACCCCACTACTCTCATACATGGTTTCCCACATGTCCTCGATCAGCTTTTCGAGCCCGGGGTAGTCAGGTTTTACCTCGGCCCCGCGGGTCCTCAAAACCTGTGCGCCATAAGCGACAATCGGAAGTATCATAACGCAAATTTACATTTTTAGGCCTAAAGCTTAAAGTCGCAAAGCTTAATGCATATCAATTTAATTATGAAAAATTGTGATCCCTTACCTGCACCACTTTCTAAATAAAAGGGCTTTATGCTTTGCGCTTTAAGCCTTAGGCTTTTAAAAGGTATTCCTGCAGCATCATTGTCGCCGCCACCTGATCAACCATCCCTTTTTCCCGGCGACGGCTCTTTTTCATATTCATATCGATCATTGCGCGGGAAGCCATCAGCGAACTATACCTTTCATCTACCGTTTTTACGGGGATTTTCGGAAACTTCTCTTGCATAATTTTAATCACCCTATGCACATCGTCCGAAATATCGGTGGGACTATCATCCAGATTCCGGGGATCGCCTATCAATATCAATTCAACTTCCTCTTTTTTGATATATTCCCCTAAAAAAGTAAAGATTTTCGCGGATTCAATGGTGGTCAGGGCCGAGGCAATAATTTGCAATGGATCTGTCACGGCTATACCCGTTCTTTTCAGTCCATAATCAATTGCTAATATTCTCGCCATGCTTTACCAATGTTTATAAGTGATATATATATCAGCAATCGCAAAAAACGCAAAAGCCACACTGGCTATTCCGTTCGCCGTCATAAACGCCAGGTTCACCCGACTAACATCGTTTGGTTTAACTATCATATGCTGATAAACAAGCATTCCTGTAAATAAAAATATGCCAACCCAGTACCATCCGCCAAATCCACCCACAAATCCTGCTCCGATTACAAATGCGGCACTCAGTACATGAAGCAACGAGGATATCCACAACGCATTTCTTTTACCAACAGCCACGGGAATTGAAAAAAGGTTTTCTGATTTATCAAAATCAACATCCTGCATGGCATAGATGATGTCAAAGCCACTAACCCAACAAATAACAGCTCCTGAAAAAAGCAGGGGTAGCGGCTCAAAATGACCGGTCACAGCCAGGAAGGCGCCAATCGGTGCCAGAGATAAACCAAGACCCAGCACAAGATGACATAATGGTGTAAACCTTTTGGTATAGCTATAAAATAATATTACAAAGAGAGCGACAGGAGAGAGGTAAAAACAAATCGGATTGATGAACCAGCAGGTGATCATGAAAGCCGCACAACAAATGACCACAAAACGCAGTGCACTATTTGGTGCAATAATGCCGCGCGGAATCTCCCGGATGGCTGTCCTGGGATTTCGGGCATCGAAGTTCCTGTCCAGATATCGGTTAAAAGCCATGGCGGCACTTCTTGCCGTTACCATACAAATCAATACTAATAAAAACCGAATCAATAACGGGCCCGAACCAGGAAACCCCTTTTCATGAATAATTTTTGTTCCAAATATACCCAGGAAAAATCCGATCATCGCGAAGGGCAATGCAAATAAAGTATGTGAAAATTTGATTAGGCTCAAATAATTTCCAAAACGGGACATATTAGAATTTATATAGTGAATATTAAACAACCGCTCTCACCAGTTCCCATAAAACCATCCCGGCAGCAACTGAAACATTGAGCGAATGTTTCATTCCGAACTGCGGAATTTCGATACAACCATCACAAAATTCCAATGCTTCCTCACTGACTCCCTGCACTTCATTTCCAAATATCAATACTATCTTTTCTCCTGATTTCAATTTGAATCGCTGCAACGGCACACTTCCGTATACCTGTTCAACGGCCAGGATCTTATAACCAGCCTTCTTGAGGAATGCTAAGGCCTCCACCGTTTTCTCCACATATTTCCATAACACCGTTTCCGTAGCACCGAGGGCCGTTTTATGTATATCCCGGTGAGGAGGCTGTGGTGTATAACCGCAGAGATAAATAGCTTCTGCGAGAAAAGCATCAGCCGTCCGGAAAACACTTCCTACATTATGCATGCTCCGGATGTTTTCCAAAAGCAGGATTACAGGCAGTTTCTCCGCGTCCCGAATTTCAGTCATGCTCTTACGAGGAAGTTCGTCCATTCGAAGTTTTCGCATGATGCAAAGTTAAGTTTAAAGACGGTTCATCGTCTAAGGCTCAATGGCTAAAGCCGGGGACGGACTCCTTACACCTGTTGTTAAAACGGCTTCAGATGGGGTTTTTTAAGTTGTTCACAACGTGTGAAACCCTGTAATTTTTGAGAATCGCTTTCTTACATTTGCCGCATCCGGCGCGAGAAACGACTGCTCGACAGTAACGGATCCTTCGCATGTCTAAAATTTCAACAGACACTCCTTTAATGCAACAACACCGGGCGATTAAACAAAAATATCCGGATGCCCTTCTATTGTTCCGCGTGGGAGATTTTTATGAAACTTTCGGAGAAGACGCCATACATGCTTCCCGAATACTGGGCATTACCCTTACCAAAAGGAATAATGGATCCGCATCATCCAGCGAATTGGCTGGTTTTCCTCATCACGCCCTGGATACCTATTTGCATAAACTGGTGAAAGGGGGATTCCGGGTTGCCATTTGTGATCAACTGGAAGACCCCAAACTCGCAAAGGGTCTTGTAAAACGTGGAATTACTGAAATGGTCACTCCCGGAACGGCCACACAGGATAAGCTTCTGGAACATCAGAGCAATAATTTCCTGGCAGCCATTCAATTTGGAGAAACGATTCAGGGTATTGCCTTCCTGGATATTTCCACAGGAGAATTTTTTACAACTCAGGGAAACCCGGATTATATAGATCAACTACTTCAAACTCTTCAACCTGCAGAAGTAATCTTCCAGCGGAATCATCAGAAAATATTTAAGGAGACCTATGGCGACCGGTTCTATACCTATTCGCTTGAAAGCTGGGTATTTGATGAAGCATATGCCAACGAAATTTTACTCAGGCATTTTCAGACTCATTCTTTAAAAGGCTTTGGAATTGAAACGATTCCACAGGGCATTATCGCCGCAGGCGCGATCATTCACTACCTGAAAGATACGGAGCATCCGAACCTGCAACATATCACTACGATACAAAGGCTTGAAAGAGAGAATTATTTGTGGATGGATCAGTTTACAGTTCGTAATCTTGAGCTTCTGCCTAACTCAGATCATCCATTTTCATTACTGCGTTCGCTGGACAATACTGTATCTCCCATGGGTGCCCGCATGATGAAACGATGGATGCTTATGCCGTTGAAGGATCTGATTCCCATCAGAGAAAGGCTTGATTTGGTTGAGTATTTCATCCGGGAACCTGATTTACGGACGAAGCTCATACATCATATTAAACTTTGCGGAGATATCGAAAGAATGCTCTCCCGTATTCCATCAAAAAAAATTAGTCCCCGGGAAGTATTGCAACTTGGACGCAGCCTTCATGAAATATTCCATATCCAACAAATCAGTATAAACAGCCCTGATCCTTATCTAAAAAGACTGGCAGCCGTTTTGAATCCCTGTTTGCCTATGGCGGATCAGATTCTGGCAGAGTTGGTAGATAATCCTCCCGCGCTTGCGTCTAAAGGAAATTTAGTAAGGCCGGGTGTGGACTCCGAGCTCGATATGCTTCGCAGTATTGCATCTAATGGCAAACAATACCTGGCTGAACTACAACAAAAGGAGTCCTTATCTACGGGTATTTCATCTTTAAGAATAAGCTTTAATAATGTATTCGGTTATTATCTTGAAGTAACCAATTCTCATAAACATAAGGTGCCGGAAACTTGGATCCGCAAACAAACACTGACCAATGCTGAAAGATATATTACACCTGAATTAAAGGAATATGAAGAAAAAATCATTGGTGCAGAGGAAAAAATTCAAACGATTGAATCTGTTATCTACGATAAACTTATGTTCACACTACGGGAATATATTTCACCCATACAAATAAATTGTACCGCCCTGGCGACTATGGATTGCCTGCTCTGCTTTGCCGGCAACGCCCTACGTTTAAATTATAAAAAACCCGTTTTAGTCGAAGAACCAATACTTGAACTAAAGGAAAGTCGTCACCCGGTAATTGAAATGAACCTTCCGCCGAGCGATGAATATATTGCCAACGACGTGTTGCTGGATCCGTCCAGTCAACAGATTATTATTCTGACTGGTCCTAATATGAGTGGCAAATCCGCTCTTCTTCGCCAGGTAGCGCTTATTACGCTCATGAGTCACATGGGCAGTTTTGTTCCGGCATCGCATGCTAAAATACCACTTACGGATAAAATCTTCACACGCGTCGGTGCTTCTGATAATGTAAGCGGGGGGGAATCCACATTTTTGGTGGAGATGAATGAAACAGCCAGCATTCTGAATAATATCACCGCTCGCAGCCTGATCATATTGGATGAAATCGGAAGGGGAACTTCGACATATGATGGCATATCCATCGCCTGGAGTATTGCAGAGTTTCTGCATCAATCTGTCCACAAGCCGAAAACGCTTTTTGCAACACACTATCACGAATTGAATGAGCTGGAAAATCTATTCCAGGGCATAAAAAATTATCATATTACAAGTCGTGAGCTCGGAAATAAAATTATCTTTCTGCGTAAACTCGCCCCCGGTGGATCTACGCATAGTTTTGGAATTCACGTGGCAAGAATGGCTGGTATGCCTGTAACACTGATCGATCGCGCCTACCAAATTCTGAAACAGCTCGAAGAAAGTCGTGGGGGCGAATCCACAACACTGAAGGACACAGTAAAAAAAATATCTGCACCAAAAATGCAACTCTCCATTTTTGATGCCCATACCGAAACATTTGAACTCATCAGGAAGATGCTCAATGATCTGGATATTAACCGACTGACACCTGTGGAGGCCCTCCTTAAATTAAATGAAATTAAAGGACTACTTCAATAAGCATTAAATGTAACTCAACCACCATTTTTTATGGGTGGTTTTGTAATTGTCATACCATTTGCAAAATGGGAATAAGATTAATATAACGGCCAGCCATATCAGGTAGACACCTGCCAGTCCCAAGCCAAATTGGTCGGGCCGGAAATAGAATGGAACATGCTGCGGAGCTATTTCTTTTTCAGAATAACCCTGCACAAAGAATAGTATAACAGTGAGACTATGAATAAGGTAAATATGCGCGATATAAAAGAAAAAGGGAACCCGTCCAAATACCTTAACAAAAGCGAAAGAATTACCCGAAACCCTGTCAAGTAATCCAAGTATAATCATTGCGACGCCTATTGTAAGAGCGATATAATCCAGTGATGGTGGATATTTACTCAGGTTGATAAATGAAAGCCACGAAAACAATTGTGTTCTTTGCATACCCCAGTGAACAGGATCACCATAATGGTTATAAGAGCGGAGGATAAAAAAAACAAGAAAAAATACAGACCCGGTAATAAACAGAATTTTCCTTCTTCTCTTGTGAGAAAAACTTTTTGTAAATATTTTGCCCATGCCATAACCCAATAACATAATGCCGGTCCATGGCAAAAATGGATATATCAACAGGAAAATATGATGGGGTGCAAAATTAATAGCTTCGAAATTTCCATGATGCATCAGGTCCCAGAAAATACCGACCTGCCCATTTTTGCTGACTTCTGCATAGTCCAGCAGGTTGTGAAAACAGATTATTAATACTCCGCAAATCAAAATCACGTTAACCGGAAGCCATACCATCAATCCCAGAATTATCATACTGATACCAATGGCCCAGATTACCTGCAGGATCAGCACATGGTACAAAGGATCAAATGTCCAACCGAGGGTAACAATGGCAACTTCAATAAATATTAACCATAAACCTCTTTTCAGCAGAAAAACACGCTGATCTTTTGTAGTTTTTTTCTGTCCTGATAAGTATGCAGAAATCCCTGCAAGAAAAACAAAAGTAGGGGCACAGAAATGTGTAATCCATCTTGTGAAAAATAAAAGTGGCGTAGTCGTCAATAAATTGGTCGGGCTGTCAATCGACGCGGTTTGATGAAAATAATCCCGGACATGATCCAGGGCCATGATGATCATAACGGCTCCTCTAAGAATATCAATCGAATATATCCTGTTGGTTAAAGCGGCAGGTTTTGGCATGGTCTATCTAAAGCCTACAAGATAGAATGAACCATTTCAATTTAAAAAACTTTAAAAAAAGCATCCTCATTTTAGTAAAATATTCCCTCCCTGGGAATAAAAAAGATCAAATATTAGGTCGTATCGCATTGATTATCATATTATTATCACTATGGCATCCGGTTTGGCTATATAGGTAGTAATCAATTTTTATGAAAACGATTTTACTTTCTTTCGTCCTGATATTTACCGGTGCTTTAAGCTACGCGGGTGGTACACCGGCCGTGGTATTTAAAAATTTTAAAGGAGTTGTTATAGACCAACAAATTGAACTGAGTTGGGCTACGATGATGGAATCCGGCATTGATTACTATGAAATCCAGCGTAGTGGAGATGGAATGAATTTCGTTGATATAGATCAAATGGATTCTAAGATGACTATCAGTACAAACGACTTTCAATTAAATTATCAGTATGCTGATGCGCATCCCTTACCCGGAACTTCTTTTTATCGTATTCAAATAGTTGGTAAGGATGGATCAATCAATCAGACCACAGTGGTACAAGTCATCAATAGTGCCATTACGGGAACGAGAATCTATCCGACAGTAGTTCAGAGCAATACTTTATTTGTTGAATCGGATAAGAACCTTCGCGAAGTTAAAATGGAATTTTTCGACCTTTCCGGAAATAAAATCAGTGAAACGAATTTGCCATCATTAAACGGGCGCCAGACTGTGCATCTGTCAAAAGCTGGTAACCTGCCTACCGGAACTTATGTTGCGAGACTGACAGCGAATGGTCAAAACTTAAAAAGCCAGTTAGTAATCGTTCAAAATTTTTAGAGGCATTGAAATGAAATGTTAACATTTAAGTAAAATCCGAGCTCTGTAAAAGATTTAAATATTGAATTGAAAGTACAAATCAGAATAGGTGTAAATTTGCAATTGAAGAGCCCGTTTTTGGTCCAAGATCCATCTGATCCCTTCGAAAATTTTTACTAGAACACACATAAAAAGATCCAGCGTAGTGACTGGGTTTTTTTATGCGCTTAACTAAATAAGTGTTTTAAGTTTACCGACCACTTCATCTATTTCGTTTCTGGTATTATGCCTGCAGAATGAAAATCTGACAGTCGACCTGTCTGAACCGGGATATATGGCACGAATAACATGTGAGCCCTGCTGAGCGCCACTGGTGCAGGCACTCCCTCCGGAAGCACAAATATGATTAATATCAAGGTTGAACAATAACATTTCCGTTTTTTCTGATTTCGGAAAACTGACACTTAAAATTGTATATAAACTTTGTCCGAATGCATCACCATTAAATTCAACTCCGGGAATTTCCTTTTTCAGCATATCAGCCATATATTTTCTAAGGCTGTTGATATATCTGCTTTCTTCTTCCATCCTTAAAGAGGCCAGTTCAAGTGCCTTTGCAAATCCAACAATACCATATACATTTTCAGTACCTGCACGCATATTTCTTTCCTGTGCACCGCCATGTATATTCGGTTTTACTTTAAGTAGTTCATTGATATACAAAAGACCCACTCCTTTGGGGCCATGGAATTTATGCGCGGCTCCGGTTATGAAATGTATATGCAATTTTTTCATGTCAAATGCAAAATGACCAAGCGTCTGTACCGTATCAGAATGAAAAATAGCACCATAGTGATTTGCAAATTTCAGCGACCCGGTGAATATCAAGCACGTTACCCGTTTCGTTATTTGCATGCATTAAAGAAACCAGGACCTTATCTCCGAGTTCCGCTAACAGATTGTCAAGGTGCTCAAGATCCACATGACCATCCGGAAGAATATTCAGGAAATGAACCTTCGCTTCGCCCTTTTCCTGGTAATAGGCGACCGTATGAAGCGTTGCATGGTGTTCAAGTGGTGATGTAATAATATGCCGGCAATTCAGGTCCTGCACGGCAGCGCGTATGGCTGCATTGCTGCTTTCGGTTCCCCCACTCGTAAAAAATATTTCTGACGGATTTGCATGAATCAATTTCGCAACCGTCTTCCTGGCCTGTTCAATGGCCATCCGGCTTTCCCTTCCATAAGAATAAATGGATGAAGGGTTACCAAATTTTTCGGTCAGATAGGGCATCATCACCTCCAGTACTATGGGATCCAGCGGCGTTGTGGCCGCATTGTCAAAATAAATTCTTTCCATCAACTAAAAATTTAAAGAGTTTAAATAAACTCCTGTATATCTTTCATGAGGCGTCTGGCGATATTATTCGCGGTTGTTTCAAAATTGCTCTCGGCATAAATGCGGATGATTGGTTCTGTATTGGACGTGCGGAGATGCACCCAATCCTCATCAAATTCTATTTTTAAACCGTCTTCGGTATTGGCCGGATGATTTTTATATTTCGTTTTTATCTGGTCAAATATTTTATTCACATTTACCCCTTTCTCCAATTCAATTTTATTTTTCGAGATGAAATAGTCCGGATATTTCGACCTGAACGAACGCATTCCGTTTTTATGTCGTGCCAGAGCACTGAGGAATAGTCCGATTCCAATAAGAGCATCCCGTCCATAATGAAAGTCCGGGACGATTATACCGCCATTTCCCTCACCTCCAATTACCGCTTTTACTTCCTTCATTTTGCTCACGACATTCACTTCTCCAACCGCGGACGGGAAATACTCGCCTCCATGTTTCAAAGTAATTTCTTTCAATGCCTTGGTACTGCTCATATTACTCACCGTATTCCCTGATTTCTCAGAAAGAACATAATCAGCAACGGCAACGAGGGTAAATTCTTCACCAAACATGGATCCGTCCTCACATACAAAACAAAGCCTGTCGACATCCGGGTCAACTGCTATACCCAAATCGGCTCCGGATTTTTTTACTTCAGCGCTGAGCGCTGACAGATTTTCAGGAAGTGGTTCCGGATTATGGGCAAATCTCCCGTTTACTTCTTCATTCAGAATCCGGATATTTTCCACTCCAAGAGCTTTCAGTAAAGGCGGAATAAACAAAGATCCTGTAGAATTGATCGTATCAATAACTACCTTAAAATGTTTGTTGCGAATGGCCGGGAGATCAATGAGTGGATAATCTATAACCGCCTGTATATGTTTATATTGATAACTATTATCCACCAAATAATTACCAAGTTTGTCAACAGGGGCGAACACAAAACTATCACCGGAGGCCTTTTCCAAAATCCATTTTCCGTCTTGTGAACTAATAAATTCGCCTGCGCTGTTGAGTAGTTTGAGTGCATTCCAATCCTGCGCGTTGTGACTTGCTGTTATAATTATACCTCCCGCCGCTTTCTCCCCGATGACGGCCATTTCAACCGTGGGCGTGGTAGATAGCCCCAGGTCGTGAACATCCAGCCCGAGTCCGGTTAATGTGCTGACAACCAGGTTTCGTACCATTTCTCCACTGATGCGACCATCTCTGCCGATAATAATTTTCTTTGAATGGGAAACGGACTCCTTTATCCAGGTACCATATGCTGCTGAAAAACGAACGATATCCAGTGGCGTCAGATTCTCATTTGGCTTTCCACCAATCGTCCCCCGGATACCTGAAATACTTTTAATTAATGACACGCAGAATGAGGTTTAATAGAGTGCAAAAATACATTATTAAGCCTAAAGCTTAAAGCGTAAAGCGTAAAGCCAGATTTTAAATAGGAGACACGAACAGTAGAATTTGGAAACCTATCCTTGGGATAAGCACACCTTCTAACAGGTCAACACTTAAGCTTTTTTGATAAGCTCAATAAACTCATCAAAAAGATAACGGCTATCGTGTGGGCCGGGAGTGGCTTCCGGATGATATTGAACTGAAAATACAGGCTTGTTCTTCAAACGGATACCTTCAATCGAATCATCATTCAGGTTTATATGAGTGACTTCCACTTCCGTGTTTTTTCTTACTGAAACAGGATCTACGCCAAAACCATGATTTTGTGTAGTGATCTCACATTTGCCGGTAACTAGGTTTTTCACCGGATGATTCAGGCCCCGATGTCCATGGTGCATCTTAAATGTTGGAATTCCCTTGGCCAGGGCAAGCAGCTGATGACCCAAACAAATACCGAACAGTGGCTTTTCTTCTTTCAGTATATTTTTTACGGTCTCTACTGCATATTCCATAGCTGCCGGATCACCGGGTCCGTTTGATAGAAAATATCCTGAAGGCCTGAATTGTTTCAATGTACTAAGATCTGTTTTAGCCGGAAATACTTTTACAAATGCCCCGCGATCGATCATGCATTGTACTATATTTTTTTTAACCCCATAATCCAATACTGCTATTCGTACGCTCGAACTGGGATCTCCGGCCTCGTAAGTTTTTTCAGTTGAAACGGCTGAAGCCAGTTCGAGTCCGTCCATCTGCGGTACAGCCGATAACATTTTTTTCAGTTCATTTACATCCGTTATCTCTGAAGAAATAATACAATTCATCGCTCCTTTCAGACGCACATGGGTAACGAGTGCACGGGTATCGACACCTTCAATACAAACGATCTGGTTTTCCTTCAAATAATCGTCCAGTGAACCCTTCGCCTGTATTCGAGAAAATTGTTCTTCCAGATTTCGGCCTATCAGTCCGCGAATTTTTACACTGTCTGATTCCACATCGGCATCTTTCACACCATAATTCCCTATATGAACACTATTCATAATCAGCACCTGGCCATAATAACTCGGATCCGTAAATACTTCCTGGTATCCAGTCATACCTGTGTTAAAACAGATTTCTCCGGAGGTTGTGCCTTTCTTACCGAAAGCCTGACCATAGTGAAAAGTTCCATCCGCTAAAACAAGAATTGCAGGGCGGTTTGTAGCTGTAGCCATATTTGGAAATATTTTGCAAAGAAAACAAATATAAGTGTGAGAGTATGGGAGTATGGGAGTATGGGAGTGAGGATTTTGTTAACATTCTATACCACATTTATGCGTTCCTATATGTACTAGCCAATAATTTCCTCCCCTCATCATTGTCTTTTGGACAAAAAAAAGCAGCCCTCGTTGTCGGGACCGCTTTTTTTTTAATTTATCAAAAGTGAAAAATTTATTCAGCTGCTTTTTCTATTTTAGATTCTGCTTTTACTGTGGTATCCGCAGTCGCGGGTTCGGCCTTCTTTTTTCCGCCTGCACGACGGGTCTTTTTCGAAGTCTCTTTAACTTCGCCCTTACCTTTACCATAGATTTCGTTGAAGTCGACCAACTCGATCATTGCGGTTTCAGCAGCATCTCCGGTTCTTGTACCCAGTTTAATAATTCTGGTATAACCACCCGGGCGGCCGGCTACTTTTGTAGCCACATTACCAAAAAGTTCAGTAATTGCTTCTTTATCCTGCAGATAGCTGAAAACAATTCTCCGTTGATGTGTTGTGTTTTCTTTTGATTTGGTAATCAGGGGCTCAATATAAGTTCTGAGTACTTTTGCTTTGGCCAGCGTAGTAACGATCCTTTTATGCTGGATCAATTGCGCTGCCAGGTTGCTAAGCAAGGCTCTCCGGTGGGAGGAGGTTCTGCCGAGATTGTTGATTTTGTCTCCGTGACGCATGACGTTTGTTTTAGATCCTGTACCGTGTCAGGAATTACAGGATAATTATCTATCAAAATTAATTACTCATCATCCAGCTTCAGCTTGCTCAGGTCCATTCCGAAATGCAGACCTCTTTCATGCAAAACCTGCTCAATCTCGGCTAATGATTTCTGGCCGAAATTGCGAAATTTCATGAGGTCTTCCTGTTCGTAAGTGACCAGTTCGCTCAAACTATTGATCTTGGCTGCTTTCAGACAGTTAAAGGCTCTTACTGAAAGATCCAGATCTTCCAAAGGTGTCTTCAATACTTTACGTAACTGCAATGTTTGTTCGTCAACCAGATCCTCTTTCTTTTCTTCTTTATTATCGAACGTGATGTTTTCGTCGGTAATAATCATCAGGTGCTGTATCAGGATGCGGGAAGCTTGTTTGACGGCTTCTTCCGGATGAATCGTTCCATCAGTAGAAACTTCCATCAGAAGCTTTTCGAAATCTGTTCTCTGTTCTACGCGGGTGTTCTCAATTGAATACCGCACGTTTTTAATCGGTGTAAATATTGCATCTGTAGGAATGTACCCGAAAACTGCATCTTTAGGCTTATTGTCTTCCGCAGGTACGTAACCACGGCCTTTGCCGATGGTGATTTCGATATCCACGCGTGCAGATGCATCCATGGTGCAAATAAGCAATCCGGGATTCATTACCTCAAAGCTTGGCAATGCTTCACCAATAGTTGCAGCAGTGAATTCTGTTTTATTTTTAAGACTCAGGGTAATTTTTTCCTGGGCCACTTCATGGTCTACTTTCTTTTTGAAACGAACCTGTTTCAGATTCAGGATAATTTCAACCACGTCTTCCGTAACACCTTTTAAAGTGGCGAATTCATGATCGGCACCTTCGATTTTTACACCGATGATAGCGTATCCTTCCAAAGAATTAAGCAATACTCTGCGAAGAGCATTACCTATGGTCACACCGTAACCTGGCTCCAAAGGCTTGAATTCGAATTGTGCTTCGAAATCGGTTGCCTTTTGAAGTATGATTTTGTCTGGTTTCTGGAAATTTAAAATGGCCATATTTAAATTTTCGATTTACGAATGATGAATGCTTGTGTTTATTTACTATACAATTCCACGATCAGTTGTTCCTTGATATTTTCCGGAATGCTTTCTCTCTCCGGATAAGAAATGAATGTTCCTTTCATTTCATTTTCATTCCAGTCAAGCCAGTTGATCCTGTTGTTTTTACCCTTGGCAGCGCTGGTGATACCTGCATTTGCCTGAGATGTCTCTTTTAAACCAATCACATCTCCTGGTTTTAACTGGAAAGAAGGAACATTTACCACTTCTCCGTTCACAGTTATATGTTTATGAGAAACCAACTGACGTGCACCCGGACGGGAAATAGCAATTCCCAAACGATAGACGGTATTGTCCAGTCTGGATTCAAGAAGGCGGATAAGGTTTTCACCTGTTACGCCCTTTTTTCTGGAAGCTTCATCGAATGTCTTCCGGAATTGCCGTTCAAGCACACCATAAGTGTATTTTGCTTTCTGCTTTTCCTTTAACTGGATCGCATATTCTCCCAGCGTTTTACGCTTTTTGGTTGCACCATGCTGACCAGGAGGATTGCTGGTTTTAGTTAACCATTTACCATTTCCTAAAATCGGCTCACCGAATTTCCGGGAAATTTTTGTCTTGGGACCTGTGTAACGTGCCATAGTATGTGTTAGATTTTTGAGTACCCGGACAGGATTATAAAAAATCTTAAAATTGAATACTGCCCAGCTTGATTAAAAAATATATGAATCAGAAGAGTTGAAAAATTCGAGAAAAGATTTAAAAGATCTCAAAATCAACACTCTTCAAATTTTTAAACTCTTCTTTTCTTTGGAGGACGACAACCGTTGTGCGGCAGGGGTGTTACGTCTTTAATCATTACCACTTCGATTCCATTATTCGCCAGGGAACGGATTGCGCTTTCCCTTCCCGATCCCGGACCCTTTACAAATACATCGACTCTTTTCAGGCCAGCATCCAAAGCTGTTTTTGCTGCATCAGCAGAAGCCATTTGTGCAGCATACGGTGTGTTTTTCTTGGAACCTTTGAAGCCCATTTTACCGGCGCTGCTCCAGGAAATGAGCTGGCCGTTTTTGTTGGTAATACTAATGATGATGTTGTTGAAACTGGCAGAAATATGCGCGTCTCCGTATGCATCCACCTTAACCACTCTTTTTTTCGCAGCTGCTTTCGCGCTGGTTACTTGCTGTGCTTTTGCCATTGTTCGAAATAGATAATCTGGTTTTCAAAAATTTCCCGCTTTTGACGGGATCGAATCAATCCTCCTCGTGCACCCGTATCCGGTATTGATTCTGGAACGTGCTATATCGATTTATCCGTCTGACGACAGATAAATTTATTACTTCTTAGGAGCCTTCTTCTTACCGGCTACTGTTCTGCGTTTTCCTTTACGTGTACGGCTATTTGTACGTGTACGCTGACCCCGAACAGGTAATCCTTTTCGGTGACGAACACCCCGGTAGCAGGCAATATCCAAAAGACGTTTTATACTCATCTGAACCTCAGAACGCAGAGCACCTTCCACTTTCAGTTCATTGGTGATTATATTCCGGATCGCATTCAGTTCATCATCATTCCACTGGGAAACTTTCTTATCGAAATTGATTCCAGCTTTGGAGAGAATGTACTTGGCTGTAGAAGGTCCTATTCCGAAGATATAGGTAAGCCCGATTTCACCTCTTTTGTTTTTTGGTAAGTCTACTCCGGCAATACGCGCCATCTTTTATTTTTTAATTTAATATTCAATTGGTCATCAAGAGTTTATCCCTGGCGTTGTTTAAATCGGGGATTCTTCTTGTTAATGATATACAACTTTCCTTTCCGGCGCACGATCTTACAATCAACACTGCGCTTTTTAATGGATGCCCTTACTTTCATACAATCTCTTTTAACCGTTTACTAATTTCTTCTTTCAATTCCTGTTTTAAGCTTTGAGCCTTACGCTTTACGCTTAAATTTATTTGTATCTGAAAATGATTCTGCCTCTTGTAAGATCATACGGACTCATTTCCACTCCCACTTTATCACCCGGCAATATTCTTATATAATGCATCCTCATTTTTCCTGAAATGGTGGCCAGGATTTCATGCCCATTTTCCAGCTTCACCTTAAACATGGCATTGGATAATGCTTCGACAATAGATCCATCCTGTTTAATAAGCGCTTGTTTAGCCATAGATTTTGGGAGCGCAAAGATAATATTACTCAGCCAAAGAATAAAATTTCACCGAATAAATATCCGTTCCCGGCTAAATGGGTCAAAAGTAGAGCGGAAAATGCTAAAATAGAAGGGTTTTAGACCCGGCTAAGGTCCACTTTTGTCATCTGACGGTAGAAATTCTGGAGCTCATGAACCCCAATCAGATGGTGGATATACCGCCGGTCTTCCCGATACCAGATATCCAGATCGTTAAATTGGTCCGGGGCAGGTATCATTAATCGGAACGGGCCACGCATATATTTTACCGATTTATCCTCATTAATAACCTTTTCAAAACCCAATTTTGCCATCTGTCTATCGTCCAAAGGGATGGAATAGAGGTCATTAGGATCAAACCAGGCGTCCTGGTCCCCATTATGAACACAAATCTGTCTGTCTTCATGGTTTATATCTGTAACCTCTCCTTCAAAACGTTGTCCTCTGAAATCTGCCTGTATGAGGTCTCCTTCCTTTAAATCCTGAAATCTGATCATATGGCCTTATTTTGAGGGTATGAATATAAAAAAATTATGTGAATTCAGTTACAGCAGGACGCTTTTAGAATGAATTTTAGAGTCCACGGCCGATGATTTCCCTTCCGGGCCATGGAATTACTAAAATAATGACTATCAGCGCCAAAAGAAAAAGCCAGAAAGCTCTTTTATATTTCAAAGGGTCTGTTATTTGTTTCTTCACTACAGCTCTGCCCAGGGTGATCAGTAATTGTCGCTACACCATTCCGGTTGGATGTTCGACCCAGTAGAACCTGTAAAAAGTATCTTTCATAAGAATAACCCCTTCAGGCAATCCCGTACTCAGGATCCCAAATCTGCCAAAAAATAGAAGAATCAGTCCTATTAATAGTGTGGTGTGAGCAAAAATCATTGTAAACAGCCAAAGCTTGGTATCTCCTTCGCGAAGCTCCCGTTTTTTGATCCAGCCTATGAAACTTTGCACAATTGAAAGAACGAGTAAGATGAGTATAACCCAACGAAGTATACTGTGAATCTGTAACAGAACGGGGAACATAAAGGTAGTTTGGTATGAAATTAAAGCATTTACATATCTGAAAGCGAAAGCGGGATGGAATGATTTAAATTTGCGAATGCCCTGCCATAAATATCCACTGTATTTGTTATTGATAATGGTACTGACAAATACCGCCTGCAAAACCAAAAAAAATGATCCAGAGACACCCGCTTCCGCAGTAGAAACTAATCCGTTTTATAAAAGCCTCAACGATAGCATAAAAAAGTTTCCGACGGATGCTTCCCTTTATTTAAGAAGGGCCGTACGCCTTACACAGGAAAATGCCCACGAACTGGCATATAATGATTTTCAGAAAGCCTGGACTCTACAGCCATTGATTGAAAACGCTTTGCCATTTGCTGCAAATCTCGCCATATTAGGAAAACATGCTGAGAGAATCGCGCTACTGGAAAAAGTAAACAATCTGAATAGTTCCAATCCACAGGTGCCAAGGTTATTAGCTGAAGCCTACGCAGAAATTGGAAAACCTGAGCAGGCCCTGCATATTTATAACGATATGATAGCAAAGGATTCCCTTGATCCCGAAACTTTATATGAAAAAGCGATGTTGCTGGAGCAATTGAAAGATACGACACAAGCCATCGCCGCCTTACAAAAGGCCTACTCACATTCAAAGTGTAGACACTTACGGCCTGGAACTCGCTCATTTATATGCTGAGCAAAAAAATCCCAAAGCACTTGAGATTTGCAATTTTATTCTGAGACAGGATTCTGCGTTCATATTAATAGACCCATTCTTTATAAAAGGAATCTATTTTGCAAACATGAAATTATATCCAAAAGCTATAGCACAATTTGATTCATGCATTCTCCGGGACTGGAAAACCACCGATGCATATCTCGAGAAAGGAAGGGCTTATTTCCATATGGGAAATTTTAATGAAGCTTTGAAGACTTTTAAGATGGCTGTTACCGTTTCCAATACAGATCCGGATGCTTATTACTGGCTGGGAAGATGTTACGAGGCGCAACATAAGAAAGTGGATGCAATAAATAATTACCGGAAAGCCATTTCAATGGATCAGAATTTTATCGAAGCAAAGCAAAGGATGGACCTCCTCGAGCGTGGATTTGTTCATCCTTCACACTAACAGTACATTTGTTTGAGTCATAGAAAAAAAGCATTACATGCCACTGATCGCACCTTCACTACTTGCATCTGACTTTCTGCATCTGGAAGATGCATGCAAAATGATTAATGAAAGCGAGGCCGATTGGCTGCATCTGGATGTAATGGATGGAAGGTTTGTACCCAATATAAGTTTCGGTATTCCCGTTATAGAACATATCCGAAAAGCAACGAAAAAAATCTGCGACGTGCATCTTATGATCGAAGAGCCTGAAAAACTGACACCCGCCTTTAAAAAGGCGGGGGCGGACATTTTGATCGTCCACCTTGAAACATGCAGAAATCTGCACAGTAACATTCAGCAAATACGTTCTTTGGGTATGAAACCCGCTGTAGCCATTAATCCCCATTCTCCGGTTGAATTACTAAAAGATATTTTAGAAGATCTGTTCCATGTACTCATCATGACAGTAAATCCCGGTTTCGGAGGTCAATCATTCATTTCTCATTCATTGGAAAAAGTAAGAGAGTTGAAAAAAATGATTACAAGGACCGGAAAAGACATTCTGATAGAGGTCGACGGCGGTATCACACTTGAAAACGCGCCTTACCTGGTAGAAGCCGGCGCGGACGTCCTGGTTGCGGGTAGCAGCATATTCCAGGCTAAGGATCCAAAAGAAATCATCCGGCTGCTGAAGCGGATCGCATGAGGAAGCAATTGCTCATATTCTTATTGTTATTCCCATTTATACACCTGCTTGCCCAAAAATCCGGTGCGGTCATTTCCGGCAAAATTTTGGATGAAAATGAAAATCCATTGCCCGGCGTATCAATCGTCTTATTAGGCAGGGAAACCGGTTTGGCAAGTAGCGATTCCGGTACTTTCAGAATGCGCGTCCCTGCTGATAAAGCATTTGCACTTGTTTTTTCCTATACCGGATATAAAAGTCTGCAGCAGAATTTTATATTGAACGATAAGGAAGAGGAACATATTATTATCCGGATGGAACGATCAGATTCGAAATTGGATAGCATAACAGTTACCGACGAGCGTGACCGGAAAGAAGCAGGTCTTATCCGCATCAATCCTAAAGATGCTATCAATATACCCACACCAATAGGTGGTATTGAAAGTCTTATCAAAGTGTACGTCGGCTCGAATAATGAACTGACGTCCCAATATTCTGTTCGGGGGGGTAATTATGACGAAAACCTGATCTATGTAAATGATTTCGAAATTTTCAGACCTTACCTGGTGAGTAATGCGCAACAGGAAGGATTGAGTTTCATCAACCCGGAAATGACACGTAATGTAAATTTTTATAATGGCGGTTTCCAGGCCAAATATGGAGATAAAATTTCTTCGGTGCTGGATATTCAATATAAAAAACCTGTGGAATTTGGAGGTTCAGCCTATATTGGTTTATTGGAACAGGGACTTGAACTGGAAGGCACTTCCAAAAACAAAAAATTCAGTTATATTATAGGAGCACGGAACAGAAGCTTTACGAACTTGTTGAGTTCGCAGGAAACAAAAGGAGATTACATCCCTTCTTCTGCAGATGCGCAGGGTTTGTTTACCTATCAATTTAATAACAAAAATTCCCTTGAATTATTTACCGTTTATTCCCAGACATCCTTTAACCTTATTCCTTCATCTGCACAATTAAGTACTGCGGTATTTTCTCCATATTTTTCAGCTAACCTCGGACTTGACATATTCTTCAGTGGCCAGGAAAAAGACAAATATAAAACCGGCCTGGTGGGGCTCACATGGAATCAGCAGTTAAATACAAATCTGAAATTGAAATGGATGATTTCCAGTTTCAGTGACAATGAAAGCCAGAACTATGATATTACAGGTGATTATTTATTCGGCGAAAGGGATTTTGATAAAACCAGTACTGATTTTGGTAAAATCGTAAATCCGCTGGGAGTTGGAAGCAATCAAAACTTTGCACGCGATAATTTGAATATTCACTTATATAGTTTTGCACACAAAGGATATTTAAATAAAGGAAATCAATATTTGCAATGGGGAGTATCCGCTGAATTGCAGACCGTCGAGGATCAGCTGCATGAATGGAGTTATGAAGATTCCGTCGGATATTCCCTGCCTTTTATTCCCGGCTCCCTTGATCTGAATAATGTAGTGAATGGAAATAATAGTCTGCATATCGGGAGGTTCACAGGCTTTTTCCAGGACAATATCAGTTTTAAAAAAAATCCGGCATTTACTTTACAGGCAGGGGCACGCATAAATTACAATACGTTTACAAATCAATTTTTAGTTTCACCACGAATAGGTATTTCCTGGAAACCAAAAAATGGCAAACAGGATATTATTTATAAAGCTGCTTTGGGTATTTATGATCAGCCTCCTTTTTACCGTGAGTTACGTGCACCGGATGGAACCATCAATCCAGCAGTGAAGGCCCAGCAAAGTTTGCAGGCCACCGTCGGATTTGACATCAATTTCCATCAGAATGATAAACCATTTCGCTTGTCGGTAGAAGCATATTATAAGGATCTGTGGAATGTGAATCCTTACAATATCAATAATGTAAGCATCCAGTATTATGCAACCAATAATGCGAAAGCTTATGCCGTGGGTGTGGAAGGACGTTTATTTGCAAATCTTGTGAAAGACGCAGAAAGCTGGGTCAGTATCGGTATTATGCAAACCAGGGAAAAAATAGAAGGTGCCAGTTATTACAATTATACCATCGACTCACTGAATCGACCACTGGACAGTACCCTGGTTCAGCAAGGATGGATCAGAAGGCCTACTGACCGGCTCTTCACGCTGGGAATGTTTATACAGGACTATCTTTCAACCAATAAAAACTTTAAAGTCTATTTGAATCTTATTTATGGAAGTAATCTTCCCTATAGTGTTCCGGGTAGTGTGAAATATCGTGATGCCTTGATAATAGAACCTTATATACGGGCAGATATAGGCTTTAGCGCATTGTTGCTGGATAATGACAAATCCAATCGCCGAAGTCATAATCCTTTTCGTAAGTTGGATAATATCTGGGCAACGCTGGAAATTTTCAATGTGATCGATCGCGAGAACACTATTTCCTATCTCTTTGTCAAAGATTTTTCTAATGTCACTTATGCCATGCCGCAGAGGCTTACTCCAAGACTAATCAATTTGAAACTGGTTACCCGCTTTTAAGAAATGTCCAAAAATGACAGTCACTTTCCCAGAACGCGGAAATCCCCCATTCTTGATGATCTTATAACCTATTGACTCTTATAGCTTTACAATTTGGCAGACAAATAGATATATGGTATATAAATCAACCTTATGAAATCGATAAAGACCCTGATAGAAACATTGAAAGAGCTGATTTCCGAAGCTTCTCAAAACAGGTCTGGTTATAATAACATGCGACTGATTCCATTGCCCGTGAAAACACAGCAAAGGAAGATGCCAAATAACAATAACCAGTAACATGGAAATAGCCACCTATCCTGAAAAATTTTCAGACGATATTACAATTGAAATTAGCTACGGATTCCGAGGACCATTGTATAATCGTACTCTCGGACCAGGTAGGTCGGATTTTGAGGATGATGGGTGTCAATGTTATACAGGGGAAAAATAAGGTTCATTTTGATAATGTAATAATGCTGGAAGCAGGCATATATCAAATCAGCGTAAAAAATACTAATTCTAACATTTTATACAGTTCAATACTTACAAAGTTCTAAACCCCGTTACCCGGTTTTAAAACTGCACTTACTTAGGATAAAAAAAAGGAACCTTTTCAGGTTCCTTTTTTTATTTGACCTCAAGGCTCTCTTTTATATAATTCAGATCTATGTTCGGCATAAGAATGCATTTTCAAACCAGTTTGGCATTTAGCTTTAGGTCTATAGATTATCTTTGATAAATGATCAGGCTTTCTGTCAACATAAACAAATTCGCCACACTTCGCAACAGCCGCGGTGGGAATAATCCGGATGTGGTAAAAGCTGCCATAGATGCTCAGCGTTTCGGTGCTGACGGCGTAACCGTTCATCCCCGTCCGGATGAGCGACATATACGATACCAGGATGTTTTTGATATTAAAAAAATAATCAAAACCGAATTTAATATTGAAGGGAATTGTGAAGAGCAAAAATTTATTGATCTGGTTCTCGCGGTAAAACCTGATCAGGTAACCCTGGTTCCTGATGCGCTTAATCAGATAACGTCTAATCATGGCTGGGACACTATTCGATATTCCGATTATTTGAGAAATATAATTCCTGTTTTTAAAAATGCCGGTATCCGGGTTTCGATATTTGTAGATCCCGTAATTGCAATGGTTGATGCTGCGTTGGAAACGGGGACCCATCGGATAGAATTATACACGGAAGGATATGCAAAAAAATATCATGAAGATAAAGTAATAGCTATCCAGCCTTATCTGAAAGCGGCTACAAGAGCAAAAGAAATCGGACTGGGTATTAATGCAGGTCACGACCTGGATTTAGAAAACCTGAGATATTTTGCCGAACAAATTCCATGGATAGACGAAGTATCTATCGGCCATGCATTAATCAGTGATGCATTATACCTGGGTTATGAAAATGCTGTGCAATTGTATAAAAGACAGCTTCAATAATTGTCAATGGTTAATTGTCAATTGTTAATTATTTAATTGCATCCCAGTAAGGCACACAATTTTGAATCGAGATCGGTTCCACGCAAATTTTTTCCTACAATTTTCCCATTCGGATCGATCAGGAAATTTTGCGGTATTTGTTGTATTCGATATTGCTGAGCAACGGCATTATTCCAGAATTTCAGATCGCTCACTTGCGACCATGCCAATTTATCATCCTGAATCGCTTTGATCCATGCTTCCCGGCTTCTGTCCAGTGAAACGCCTAAAACAGTGAAATTTTTTGCTTTAAATCTTTCATAGGCGGAGAGCACATTCGGATTCTCCATCCGGCAGGGTTTGCACCAGCTGGCCCAAAAATCTACCAGTACATATTTACCTTTAAATGAAGAAAGCTTACAGGTAATCCGGCTGTATCCGCTTGCGTGAAATCCATAGCCTCCGTTCCGATTGCACCAACCTTGCCGTTGTCAATCTGTTCCCGGATATAGGATCCGTATACACTTTGTTGCACGACAGGTGACAAACTGTTATACCGTCGCTCCAGTAAGAAAACATCATCGGATAATTGATTGACCACAACCAGTAGAAAAGGGCTGACATAGGATGATTTTCTTTTGCTGAATAAACATGTCGACATTGGATTGGATATCCATGGCGACCTTCTGATAAGCCTGCCCGATTGAATCTCTTTTTGACGCAGCATCAGGAGAATTTGACAACTGGCTCAGTTGATTCAACTGTGCAAAATAATTATTAAAAGTCTGTTCAAATGCAATAAAATCGGCTTCGCTGCTTGACCCCTTCACCTGCATGGCTGAAAGATTTTCGATATCTCCGTTTATAGTTACCGCCTCATTGCCAATAAAAAGAGAAAACTTCTTCTGCGCCGATGAAAAATTCAATACCATCAGACTGGGTTCGTTTACATGACCATTTAATACGAACATCCCGCCCTTTCACAAATCCCCTGGCCAAAGTATCTGTAGGCTTATTGGCATCGGTTATACTAACTAACGATTTTTCACTTATTCCTTTTACATGGCCTTCGATATGGAACCCTGCCGGCTTCTGCTGTTGCGCCTGCACTGTTCCAAAAACCATACTCAGAAAAATGACATATATTTTCATGCAGTTTTTTTATTATTATGCCTGTTTTCAAGAACGTCAGTAACCTCTTTTAAATTATGTCCCCGGGCTTCCAATAAAATGAGATAGTGAAAAAGGAGGTCCGCTGCTTCATTTAAAAAAAGCGGCTCGTTCTGATCCTTCGCTTCAATCACCAGTTCTATAGCCTCTTCGCCCAATTTCTGGGCGATTTTATTAATCCCTTTTTTAAACAACCCGGAAACATAAGAGTTGTCTTCCGGGTGATTTTTTCTATTATGGATAATTTCTTCAAGCGTATCTAAAAACCTGGCCCCCGTATTTTCTTCATCAAAACAAGTATCTGCGCCGGTATGACAAACAGGCCCTGTGGGTATGGCGCGAATCAGCAATGTATCCCCATCGCAATCGAGTTTGATATCCTTCAAAATCAGGAAATTACCGCTTTTTTCACCTTTGGTCCAAAGCCTGTTTTTCGAACGACTGAAAAAAGTGACTTTTCCGAGTTCGCGGCTTTTATTCAGAGCCTCCTGGTTCATAAACCCCAGCATCAGCACTTTATCCGTTTGAGAGTCCTGAACAATCGCCGGGACCAGGCCATCGCTGTATTTTGAAAAATTAATTTCCATGATTCAAAATTAGATTCTTATATCGATACCTTCTCTTATCAGAAATTCTTTCAAAGAAGGGATTGGAATTTCTCCGAAATGAAAGATACTGGCAGCCAGGGCAGCATCCGCCTTCCCCTCCTTAAAAATTTGCGAAAAATGCTCTCTGGTTCCTCCCCCGCCGGATGCGATCACCGGTACTGGCAGGTTTTCAGCCAGTAAACGGGTCAATTCAACTGCAAATCCGTTCTTGGTTCCGTCATGATCCATTGATGTCAGCAGAATTTCGCCAGCACCCAATTGCACGGCTCTTTTTGCCCAGTCCAGGCAGGTTGTTTTAGTTTCCACACGACCACCGTTCAGGTAAACAAAATATTCACCGTTACTGCCTTTTTTTGCATCGATTGCTAATACAACACATTGACTTCCGAATGAACCTGCCAGCTCTGATATGAGTTTTGGATTTTTAAACGCAGCTGTATTTACCGAAATTTTATCGGCTCCGTTTTCCAGCAGAACACCAACATCCTCGACAGAGGATATCCCACCACCCACAGTAAAAGGAATATTTATATGGCTTGCAATACGGCGGGCTAATTCACTTAGCGTCTTTCTTTTTTCATGAGTAGCCGTAATATCCAGGAATACCAGTTCGTCCGCACCTTCCTAGCATAACGGGCACCGAGTTCTACCGGATCGCCGGCATCCCGAAGGTTTAAGAAGTTTGTCCCTTTCACCGTTCTTCCGTTTTGAATGTCAAGGCAGGCGATGATCCGTTTAGTTAACATTAGCGAGATCTTTTAGCGTAATAAATCCTTCATATATCGCTTTTCCAACAATGGCTCCCTTACATCCCAATTCCTCCAATAGATAAATATCGTCGAGTGACCGGATGCCTCCGCTGGCAATAAAATGAAGGTCTGGAAAGCGATTCACAATTTTTTTGTACAATTCCAGCGAAGGTCCATTCATCGCACCATCCATTTTTATGTCTGTACAAAAAATCTGTTTTATTCCTGCCTGGATATATTTCTCCATAAAATCAAGAATCTGAATTTCAGTATTTACCGTCCAGCCGGAAATGGATATTTTTTCGTCCCGCACATCTGCCCCCAGCAAAAATTTTTCCGGGTCCAAAAGAAGCATCCATTCGCGAAGGAGGTTCTCATTCTTTACAGCGACACTGCCCACCGTAGCAAATGCCGCCCCGGACTCAAATACTATCTGCAGATCTTTGGCCGCTCCAATACCACCTCCAAAATCAATAATAAGTCCGGTTTTCCCTGCAATGGCCTCCAGCAGTTTCCAGTTTATTACACGCCCGTCTTTGGCGCCGTCCAGATCCACCAGGTGTAATCTTTTTAACCCCGCATCTTCGAATTGACGCGCGACTTCCAATGGATGTTCGTTATAGATTTTCCCTTTTTCATAATCACCCTGGGTAAGCCGTACACATTTTCCATGCAGAATATCGATGGCCGGAATTATTTCTATAGACATGTTGAACTAAAGTTGAATAAAATTTTTAAGGATACGCTCACCAACGATTGCGCTCTTTTCCGGATGAAATTGTACACCATAGAAATTGTTTTTTTGAAGTGCGGAACTATAAGGCTGAACATAGTCCGTCTTTGCAATGGTTGTTTCTCCCAGTCCAACATAGTAACCGTGCACGAAATATGTAAAACTATTTTGGCGGAACACCCGTAAACAGTTCGGATTTCAAATCATAAATATTATTCCATCCCACTTGCGGTACTTTAAGTTGTTGATCTTCAAACGGTGAAAATTTTTTTACCGTTTCATTAAATATACCAATGCAATTTGTTTCATTTTCATCGGAATGTGCGCAAAGCAACTGCATTCCCAGACACACTCCCAGAACCGGTTGATGAAGATTTTGAATCAGCAGATCAAGCTTCCTTTCCCGTAAATAATCCATAGCTGAACTGGCTTCTCCGACACCAGGAAAAATAATTTTATCAGCAGTGACGATCAAATCGGGTTCATCTGTTACCACGGCTTCTAGCGCCGATCCGTTCAAGTGCGAATAACACGGACCGGATATTACCTGCGTTATATTTTATAATGACAATTTTCATTTCAGTGAATTGATAAACTCATTCGTCCTTGCCGGAATATCTTTTTCCGCTACATTCTCAAGGACTTTTATATATGCAGTGCCAATAATAGCACCGTTTGCATATGTACAAGCTTTCGAAAAGCTGGATCTGTCCCGAATACCAAATCCGATTAATACCGGATTTTGCAATTTCATTCGCTGAAGTCTTTCGAAATATTTCTCCTGGTCGCTGAGTGCAGCAACGTTTACCCGTTGTAGATGATGAAGAAACAGCATAAATAAATCCACTGCTTAATTGATCCAATTTCCTCAGACGTGTTTCTTCTGTTTCAGGTGTAACCAGAAACACAAAATCCAGGTTGAACTTTCGACCGTGATTCCAAATTCCTTTTCAAATTCAAACATGGGAAGGTCGGGCAGAATGAGTCCATCAACACCCACTTCAGCAGCGTCCCGGCAAAATTTTTCAAATCCATATTGCATGATTGGATTCATATATCCCATAAACAAAACGGGCAGTTTAATTTCTATTTCGAAAATTTTTCAGTTGCTTAAATAAATGTGTTATTGTCATACCATTGGCCAGCGCAAGCGGTCCCGCTGGATTGTATAACCGGGACCATCAGCCAGTGGATCACTGTAAGGGATACCCAGTTCAATCATATCTGCGCCCGCATCCTGCAGGGATTTCATAACGGTTAGCGTGCTATCCAATGAAGGAAATCCCGCAGTGAAATATACACTCAGAATATTTTTATTTTTCTTCTCAAACAATTTTTTAATCCGGCTCATTGTGCTGTGTTGACGAATTGCAATATTCGATAACGACTGACTGACAATATTGATATCAGTAAACTATTTTCATTTATTCAAATGCTCCATCGCATGCATATATGTATCCAGGTCTTTATCTCCTCTGCCGCTGAGGCAGATGACTATATTATCCTCTCTCGTTGAAACTGATCTTTTCCAGAATGGCCAATGCATGTGCTGATTCCAACGCCGGAATAATCCCTTCCATTTTAGCAAGGCGAAAAGCGGCGCTTAAAGCCTCTTTATCCGTCGCATTGTAAAACTTCGGCCCTGCCGGAGGAAAAGAGATATGCGTGTAAGGGGCCAATACCCGGATAATCCAGTCCCGGCAGAAATGCTATGCGGTTCCACAACCTGGCCATCTGCCGTCTGCATCACCAGGCTGCGGCTGCCATGTAATATTCCTTTGGTTCCCAAAGAGGTTGTTGCAGCAGAACGGCCACTGCTTAATCCTTCTCCGGCTGCTTCGACAGCAATCAGTCGGACCTGTTTTTCATTCAGGAAGTGATAAAATGCCCCGGCTGCATTACTGCCTCCGCCTACACAGGCGATTATTACCTGAGGATTTTCCTTACCGGTTTTTTCTTTCAACTGCCATTTGATTTCGGCACTGATCACACTTTGAAATTTGGCAACCATATCAGGATATGGGTGCGGGCCAACCACACTGCCAATGATATAATGCGTGTCGGCGGGGTGGTTAATCCAATCCCGGATTGCTTCGTTGGTTGCATCCTTCAATGTCTTACTGCCACTGGTTGCAGGTACCACTTTTGCTCCCAACATCTTCATTCTGGCTACATTCGGTGCCTGTCGTTGTATATCCTTCTCGCCCATGTAGACAATGCATTCAAGGCCTTTCAGGGCACATACTGTGGCTGTGGCTACACCATGCTGACCCGCACCGGTTTCCGCAATGATCCTTTTCTTACCAAGCTTTTGGGCAAGCAGAATCTGACCAATTGTATTATTAATTTTATGTGCGCCGGTATGACAAAGATCCTCCCGCTTAAGAAAAATCCTTGTGCCATACTTTTCACTCAGGCGCTCAGCAAAATATAATGGCGTGGGTCTGCCGGCATAATCCTTCAATAACAATTCAAATTCCCTTCGGAAAGACTTGTCATTTAAAATCTCCAGATATCGCGATTTGAGTTCTTCGACATTGCTAAAAAGCATTTCAGGAATAAAAGCACCGCCAAATTCGCCATAATAGCCTTGGTCGGAGGGTTGCTGATAAGATGTATTTTCAATCATTTTGTTACTTTTGGGTCAGCGATTCGAGAAATGATTCTATTTTGGGCAGATCTTTTATACCGGCATGTGTTTCGAACCGGCTGTTGATATCTATCGAAAAAAGTTTTTTGGATACTTCTTCTGCAAAAAATGATTTTAGTTTATCGGTATCCTCGGCTTCAATTCCACCACTCAGAAAAAAAAGTTTCTCAATACCAGCCGTCTTTAAAAGATCCCAATTAAATTTTTTCCCTGTACCGCCATAACCTGCACCCATCGTATCGAACATATACATATCGCAGGAATCCTCAAATGACTTAATAATCCAGGAAATCGGATCATGTTCACTCAGCCGGAAAACTTTTACTACTGTTACATAATTGGCGATCTGTTCACAGGTTCTGGGTGTTTCGTCACCGTGTAACTGTACCATGTCCAGCCCATATTCATCTACCGTACGCATCATCTGCTCATAGGGTGTATTTACAAAAACGCCCACTTTCCCGATTCGCAGTTTTGACTTTTTCAGTTGCTCTCCGGAAATATTTTTGCCTGCATATCTCGGTGATTTCGGATAAAAAATTAAACCCGCGAAATCAACTCCCATTTCGTCAAGCTTCCTCACCTGATCGAGTTGCGTCATTCCGCAAACTTTTACTCTCATTGAAATTCGATTTTAATTGATCAATAAAGGAAGCAAAGGCAATCGCGGGATCAGGCGTCTTCATAAATTGTTCGCCGATCAGGAAACCATTGAATCCGGCCGTTTTCATCCGTAATAAAGTTTCGATATTACGGATGCCGCTTTCGGCGACCCGCAATTTATTGACGGGAAGCCGTTCCGCCAGCCGTATGGAACGATCTATATCTACTGAAAAAGTTTTCAGATCGCGGTTATTAATTCCAACTACATCTACCTCATCACAAACATGAGCAAGTTCTTTTTCTTCGTGGATTTCGAGAAGCACTTCCAGTCCCAATTTTTTTGCCTTGGCGGCTAATTGCCATGTTTCAGTGGGTTGAAGACAGGCTGCTATCAATAGTATCACGTCTGCTCCCATCGCGCGTGATTCTACCAGCTGATATGGATCCAGGATGAAATCTTTCCGCAAAATCGGCACCTTATTGAACCGGGCATTTAAAAGATCATTTGACGAACCTCCAAATGACGGTTCATCCGTCAAAATTGAAATCATGGATGCCCCATGGTAAGTATAGGCCCTGGTGACAATCTCTACAATCGCTGTGTCGTTGATAATCCCTTTGGACGGGGACTTTCTTTTGAATTCTGCAATTATGCCTGTTTTCTCCGGATCGAGAAGGAATTTTTTCATCGAAAAAATTTCCCTGGCGAATCCCGGTTCATTTTCCAAATACTGAACAGGCGATTCCTTTTTTCGCTTTTTTATTTCCTCCTTCTTATAGGAGATAATTTCTTCGAGTATGTTTAAAATTGACATTCCGTTTCTCATTGGAGTGATATCAGCGTGTTTAAAGCATTCAATGCTCTTCCGCTTTCCAGACTTTCAACTGCGGCCATAAATGCCTGTTCATAACTGGGATATGTTCCCGTGCAATATAGCGCCATTGCAGCATTCGCAAAGACAACTGCATTCTGTGCCCAGGATCCCTTCCCCTTCAATATGTCGAGGAAAATTTTTGCCGCCTCCTCAGGACTGCTTCCACCATATATGTCAGCCGGTGAAACCATTCGCTTTCCTAATTGCTCCGGTGTCATCACACGTTCGCCATCATTGGTTATCACACGCGCATCCCCGGTTAAAGACAACTCATCATATCCGTCCAGACTGTGTATAATGGCGAAACAGGAATTCGTTTTCTGCAGCATATAAGTATATAAACGAGCCATCTCCAGGTTATAGACTCCGATCAACTGAAATTTAGGCGCAGCCGGATTTACAAGAGGACCCAGCATATTAAAAAAAGTTCGGATTCCGAGATTTCTACGAATTGTGCCAACTGCTTTTAACGCAGGATGAAAAAGAGGCGCATGCAGAAAACAAATGTTTGATTTTTCTGTTTCCCTCTTCAATTTCGCAGGGTCATTTCCTAATTTATAGCCCAATTGTTCCATCACATTTGAAGCTCCGCTAATACTGGTTGCGCCATAATTTCCATGCTTGGCAACTTTTTGTCCCGCACCCGCTACAATAAAACAAGCCAGCGTTGAGATATTAAAAGTATTTTTTCCATCTCCTCCGGTTCCCACGATATCGATGGTTTCATATCCTTCCAGATCAGCCTTTACTGCGAGCTCCATTAAAGCATCCCGAAAACCCTGCAATTCTTCAATGGTGATACTTCGCATCAGAAAGACCGTTATGAATGAAGTTATCTCCGACTCATTATACTGACCGCGGGAAATATTGGACAGAACCTCTTTGGCCTGCTCACGGGTAAGCGTCTTGTATTCAAATAATATTTTCAGTATATTTTTCATTCTTTAAGGCTTGATGCAGGAAGCTTGAGGCTTGAAGTTTATTTATTAATAGTTACTTTAATTCGACAATGCAATTTTTCTAATATTACTTTGGCCTTAAGCTTTACGCATTTGTGTTCAGAAAGCCAATTCCGCATAATCAATTCCCCTTGCGGGGTCAGTACAGACTCAGGATGAAATTGCACGCCGAGTACATCATATGTCTTGTGGCGCAGTGCCATGATATGCCCCGAAGCATCGTTAGCGGTTATTTCCAGGGATTCCGGAAATCCATCGGGATCTATTACCCAGCTATGATATCGTCCAGCCATAAACCCATCATTCAGTCCATTGAAAAGATTCACATTTACGGTATTCACTGGTTTTTCCTTCTGTATAATGTGTACAGGACTTGCCACTCCATGATACACTTTTGAAAGATTCACCAACTTTCCCCCAAAAGCCTCTCCAATGGCCTGATGACCCAAACAAACGCCGAGTATGGATTTGGAAGATGCAAATTGTTTTATCAATGGCAGCAGCAATCCCGCTTCTGACGGAACACCTGGCCCCGGAGATAAAATGATCTTATCGTATTTATCGACCGCTTCCAGTGAAATCTGGTCATTTCGGGCAACATCCACTTTGTCCCGGATGATTTTTTCCACCAGGTGAACCAGATTATAGGTAAACGAATCATAATTATCAAACACGAGAATTTTCATAACCGGTATTATATTTTTTCTGCCAACACAATAGCACGTTTTAAAGCCCCCAGTTTTTGGTTTACTTCTTCCAGTTCAGATTGAGGTTTACTCGCTGCAACTATACCGGCACCCGCCTGATAAGTAAGTGTGTTGCGGCGACTTAGCAGACTTCTGATCATGATGGCCTGTGTGCAACTGCCATCAAAACCAACGAATCCAATGCACCCCCCATAATAACTGCGCGCGGTGGGCTCGTATCCGCTGATCAATTCCATTGCGCGAATTTTCGGTGCCCCACTCAATGTGCCGGCAGGAAAAGTAACAGCCAGCAGTTCGAAAGGGTTACTATCTTTTTGCATCTTGCCTTTCACTTCACTAACCAGATGGATTACATGCGAATAATACTGAACTTCACGGAAATGGACAACCGATACCTGAGTACATTGCCGGCTCAGATCGTTTCTGGCCAGGTCGACTAACATTACGTGTTCGGCATTTTCCTTCGCATCTTCCAGGAGTGCGTCTGCTCTTTCTTTGTCGATCTCATCGTTACCAGTTCTGCCACAGGTGCCGGCAATGGGATGCATGATCGCCTGACCATCTTTTATTAAAACTTGTGATTCGGGAGAAGAACCCATCAGGCGATAATCCCCAAAATCAAAATAAAATAGATAAGGGCTGGGATTTACATTCCTGAGCGCCCGGTAAACATTGAATTCATCACCGGTAAATCCGAGTTGAAACCGGCGGCTCAAAACGATCTGGAATACATCTCCGCGCAAACAGCTTTTAATTCCCTTTTGTACCATTTCCATATAGTCTGCATCCGACATATTACTGGTTTCCGCTCCATTTACCTGGAATGGAAAAACCGGTACATCTTTAGATCTGATCAGGGATTCCACCAGCGGTAAATCGCTATCGACACCTTCTACATGATTTTCACAGATGTAAAGTTCATCCTTGAAATGATTGACGGCAATTACGTACTGATATAAACGGTAACGCATAAGCGGAATAACAGGGGCTTCCTGTTTTTCTTCCATATGAATACGGTCAAAAAAACGAACAGCGTCGTAAGCTGTATATCCAAAGAGGCTTTGGGCTGTCCTCACCGGTTTTTCTTCCGAAGTCTGTACATCAAAATGTTCCATGAATCTCACGGAGCAGGGTCGGCACATTCGCCGACTTCATAGGATACTTTTCTGTTTGGCGACCCGGTAACTTGAATTCCATTTGTTCGGTGTCAGAAATTTCTACGCCGCCGATCGCATGTATGCAAATAAATGAGTAGCTGTTTTCAGCCGCGTGGTAGTCGGTGCTTTCCAATAACACGGTGTCCCGAAACCGGTCACGAATACGCAGATAGATTCCAACCGGTGTATATATATCAGATAGTATTTTTTTGAAAGCTGGTCTGAAGCCTGATCTTTTTCATACTGACTGCCAAATTTTAAGAATGCCTGATTCGACAAAAAAAAAGCCCCGGGAATAACCGGGGCCAGATATGTTTATAACATAGCAATCGCATTACGCGCCCCGATCGGAGTTTGTATGCCACCACCAAATTTTATTGAGTATCTGTATTGTCATGTTTGCAAATATGGGATCTAATTTTGAAATTTCCAAATCGGGATTAAATAATTCCTTTTGTCGTTGGCAGGTGGTTGCTCAGGGGGTCCCTTTTTACTGCCATCCGGATCGCTTTGGCGAATGCCTTGAATATGGCTTCTATTTTATGATGCTCATTTTCGCCATGACAGGTAATATTCAGATTACAACGCGCTGCATCTGAGAAGGATTTGAAAAAATGAAAGAACATTTCGGTTGGCATATCCCCTACCTTCTCCCGTTGAAAATGCGCATTCCAAACAATCCAGTTTCTCCCGCCAAAATCCAATAATACCTGCGCATCTGAATCATCCATCGGTAAGACGAATCCATATCTTTCCATGCCCCTCTTATCTGCAAGTGATATCGCAATCGCTTCTCCCAATGCAATACCTGTATCTTCTATCGTATGATGCTCGTCTATCTGAAGGTCCCCCTGCACCCGGATTTTCAAATCCAGGTTACCGTGTTTGGCTATCTGATCCAGCATATGATCAAAAAATGACAAGACCGGTGTGGATATCAGCTTTGCCGCTTCCATCGGCATTTAATTCAATATGAATTTTCGTTTCTTTTGTATTCCTTTCATGAACGACCTGGCGAAGCCCGGATTTCAGGAAAGAATAAATATCACGCCAATCGAGCGGATTCCAGCGCCACTACTTTTTCGAGATCACTGACAGAATCTTTGATTTCCCCTCCTCCCAATTGTGCATCCTGCTTTAACCATATCGCTTTACAACCCAGGTTTTTTGCAAGTTGCACATCGGTTATTCTGTCCCCGATTACAAAGGATCCGGTTATATCATATTCATCATTATTCAGATAATCAGTTAGCATACCTGTACCAGGCTTACGCGTCGGGGAATGTTCAGCCGGAAATGTTTTGTCAATATGCACAGCACTAAAATGAATTCCTTCGTTGGCAAGACAATGCATTACAAAATCCTGTATAGGCCAGAATTTATTTTCAGGGAATGCAGGTGTACCCAAGCCATCCTGGTTCGTAACCATCACTAATTCGTATTGCATTTCCCGGGCGATCCTCCCCATGAACTCAAATACTCCGGGATAAAACTCCAGTTTGCTGAAATCGTCGATCTGGTATGTAGGAGGAGATTCTTTGATCAGCGTCCCGTCTCTATCTATAAAAAGAATTCTTTTCATTGAAATGATTACAGCTTTTTCCTGGCTGATTTTACTTCCGATATTTTCGCCAATGATTCCTTATTTGCAAAACTATTACAGAGCCGGAATATTTGTTAAAATAAAAATCCGGATAGAGATAAATAACGCAAAATAATTTTTATTTTATTTATAGCTTATTTTCCATACGGTTCCTTTAACGTCATCCGTAACATAAATAGAACCATCAGTTCCCTGTGCCAGCCCACAGGGACGATGCAAAGCGCCTCCGGAAGCGGTATTTTTGGGACCTCCGGAAAATCCATCTGCAAATATCTCCCATTTCCCCGATGGTTTACCATTTTTAAAAGGAACGAAAGCCACATAGAATCCTTCCTGTGGTTCAGGAGCACGATTCCATGAACCATGAAATGCAATGAACGCGCCGTTTCTATATTTTTCGGGAAACTGTTTGCCAGTATAGAAAAGCAAACGCATTCGGCGCCAGGTGCGCAGGGAAAGCGACTACCGGATCAATTGCGTCAGTGCCCGCGGTTTTTTTTCCATCTCCACCATATTCAGGTGCCAGCATCTTTTTGTGTTGTTTTGGATCATAATAAATATAAGGCCAGCCTGCATTGTCACCCTGATGAAGTTCATACATACATTCAGCGGGCAATTCTGCATTATCCTTATCGGTGAACATAGCACGGAAAAATAGAATGAAGCTGATCCCGGCCGTGTTGCATCACAAATAAAGTATTTGTTGAAGTATTCCAGTCCAAACCTACAACATTACGCAAGCCCGTTGCATATCGGGTTCCGTCTGCATAGGTTTGGTTCAGCTTATCTGCTTTAAATTTCCATATTCCGGCTGCTGAATCCAGGATGGGACAGGGTTTTTTTCCCAGGGAACCCGTTTTCCTGTCTTCGATCTGGCAGGAATTGGAAAACGCACCGATATTGACGTATATATTCCCATTATTATCCAATGTAAAAGCTTTTGCCTCGTGTTCTCCCCGGGCAATCAGACCGGTAATTATTTTTTCCGGTTGCTCAGGATTGATAACTGTTCCGTCAGCATTGAGTTTGAACCTGTATACTTCCACATCTGAAGAAGCATATAAGTATCCGTTTTTCACTTCTATACCTGTGCCTTTGAAAGTGCCAAAATCAATCTCTTCATCCGAAATGCCATCGCCATTTTTATCTTTCAGCCTTACAATGGTTTTACCGTTTTTACTGCTGGCCAGTTTTACATAAACATATCCCGAAGGCGAAACGGTGATATGCCTTGCTTTTCCAAGACCATCGGCAAATACTGTAGCGGTGAACCGGGCAGGCAGGGTTAAACTTACATCCGCTTTGGGTTCTGTCATTTTTGATACTTTACTTGTATCCGGGCCATTTGTATTGATAGCGTCTGAGCCCTGGCAGGTGGCGGTTATTAATAGAAAAATATAAAAAAGACTGTTACAGACTTGTTTCATATGAAATTTATTTTGAGAGATAATAAATATATGCATTTACCCGATTTCTATATTGCCCAATGTGTCAAGAAGTTTGCCATTTTGTTCTTTTGTTCCGACAGTAATTCGCAGGCAGTCTGAACAGCCTGGCGCTGAACTGCGGTCCCGCACAACGATTCCCAGATCGAGCAATTCGTTATAAATCTTTCGGGCATTTTTTATTTTAACAAGCAAAAAATTCGCCTCACTTGGATAGACGTTTATAACTGAGGATAATCGGCTGATATCCTTCGCCAATTCATTTCGCATTTGAACAATTTGCCTGATCATTTCATTTACAATGTCTGTTCCATCCAATGCCTTTAAAGCAATTTCCTGAGTAGCCTGCCCGATATTATAGGGAGGCTTTATTCTATTCAAAACATCGATCACGGATTCGCTTGCAAATGCCATACCCAGCCTCAATCCCGCCAGTCCCCAGGCCTTGCTAAGTGTTTGCAAAATCACCAGGTTCGGATATTCGGTTAGTTCGGCTATAAAACTCTTCTGACGGGAAAAATTAATATATGCCTCATCTATTACTATCAGACCATCAAAATTGTTCAGGATCGTTTCGATATCCTGGCGGTTGAAAGCATTTCCTGTTGGATTATTGGGAGAACATATCCATATAATTTTCGTGTGTTCATCTATCTGCTTTTCATATTCAGCCAGATTTAATTCAAAAGTTTCTGTAAGAGGAGCCCTGCGAACTTCCACATCATGAATATGGGCACTTACTTCATACATTCCATAAGTAGGGGGATGAATGATTACGTTGTCTTTTCCGGGGTTACAAAATGCACGGTAAAGAAGATCAATACATTCATCACTTCCATTGCCCAGAAATATATTCTTAGTCGGAAGTCCTTTAATTTCCGTCAGTTTCTCTTTTATTTTAACCTGGTGCGGATCAGGATATCGGTTATATGCCGGCGTTACAGTTGAACCCAAACTGTTCTCATTCGCATCGAGAAAAATGTGTGCGCTTCCGCTGAATTCGTCCCTTGCCGAAGAGTAGGGGATCAGTTTTTTGATATGGTCCCTTAATAGAAAGTTGATATCAGACATTACTTTTATTAATTGTCAATTGATAATTGTTAATTGTTATGTTAGTTTTCAAAACGAATTTTAACTGCCGTGGCATGTGCTTCCAGCCCTTCGGCTACAGCCATCTCAATAATCGTATGGCTGATGGATTCAAGTCCTTCGCGGGTTAATTGCTGGAAACTGATCTTTTTCACAAAGCTATCAATGCTTACGCCGCTATATGCTTTTGCATAGCCATTCGTTGGAAGCGTATGATTTGTGCCACTTGCGTAATCTCCGGCGGATTCAGGTGCGAAATTTCCAATAAAGACGGAACCTGCATTACGCACGTTATCTGCCATTTCCTCTGCATTCGAACAAACGAGAATCAAATGCTCGGGTGCATAGGCGTTCAGGTATTCCATCGCAATCCTTCTGTCTGCCATCAGAATTATTTTACTATTTTCCAATGAATGGCGGGCTATGGATTTTCGTGGCAGTTTTTCAATTTGTTCTTCCAATGAAATGTTTACCTTTTCGGCAAAATCCAGGCTATCCGTCACAGTACAACCTGACTGTCTGATCCGTGTTCACATTGGGATAGAAGGTCTGCAGCCACGTAGGCGGGAACGGCAGTCTCGTCTGCAAATACTGCCAATTCACTGGGCCCTGCAGGCATATCTATCGCAACACCTTCCTGTTGAATTAATTTTTTGGCGTGTGTAACATATTGATTGCCCGGTCCGAATATTTTATAAACTGCCGGAATGGTTTCTGTTCCATATGCCATGGCGCCAATCGCCTGTACCCCTCCTACCTTGAATATTTTCCGAATTCCCATCAATTTTGCTGAATATAAAATGGCCGGATGGATGGTACCATCTTTCTGAGGTGGTGTACAGATAATGATCTCCTCACATCCTGCAAGTGTTGCCGGTATTCCCAACATCAGCAATGTTGAAAATAAAGGAGCCGTTCCTCCGGGAATATATAATCCAACTTTTTCTATCGCTACTGTCCTGCGCCAGCATTTTATACCGGGCCTGATTTCAATATATGGCTCTGAAACCATTTGGTTCTTGTGAAATACGGTGATATTTTGTTTTGCCTGAACGATTGCCTTCTTTAATTTTTCGTCGAGATGCCATTCCGCTTCATCCAGATCGGTTGTATTCACCAACCAATCATGCAAATTCACTTTATCAAATTGAAGCGAGTATTCATTAACTGCCTGGTCGCCCCCGCTTTTAATATCCGCCAGTATTTTTCGCACGTTTTCATCCAATCCACCGGAAGGATAAGCAGGTCTGGCCAATAGTTCCTTCCACTGACTCTTTGGGGGATCTTTTATAATTTGCAACAAAGACATTACAGAATCATTTTTTCAATAGGAACCACAAGAATTCCCTGTGCGCCGGCCAATTTTAACTTCTCAATAATCTCCCAAAAATCATTTTCATTCACTACGCTGTGTACGCTGCTCCAACCCGGTTCGGCGAGTGGCAGGACGGTCGGACTTTTCATACCTGGAAGCAACGAAATGATTTCTTTCAGATGCTCATTCGGGGCATTCAGCAGGATATATTTCGTATGCCTGGCTTTTCGCACCGACCGGATCCGGAATAATAGTTTTTCGAGGATTTGTTGTTGTTGAATACCAATGGCAGGGTGGCGTATTAATACCGCTTCAGAGTGCAAAATGGTTTCCACTTCCCTGAGTCCATTCATGAATAATGTGGATCCGCTGCTTACCAGATCAACAATCGCATCCGCGAGTCCAATACCCGGAGCAATTTCTACCGATCCGCTGATCTCGTGGATTTCAGCGCGGATATTTTTTTCTTTTAGAAATTTTTCGACCAGTACAGGATAGGTTGTCGCAATTTTTTTATCCCTTAAATAGGTGCAGTCTTCATAGGACTCGTTTCTTCCAATGGCGATGGACAACCGGCATTTGCCAAATCCGAGTTTTTCAGATATGGATACTTTCTTATTTTTTTCATAGATCACGTTTTCACCCACAATACCAATATCCGCCACCGCATCCTCTACGTATTGTGGAATGTCGTCATCCCTGAGAAAAAATACTTCCATTGGGAAATTATCTGCTTCCGTTTTCAGTTTATTGATCCCGTTTTTCAGATCAATACCACAGTCCTTCAGTAATTTCAGCGAATCATCGAAGAGCCTGCCAGATTTCTGTATCGCAATTTTCAGCCGGGTGGCCATATAGTTAGTTTAATTTTAAAAAACAAGGGGCTTATCTTTCGATAAGCCCCTGCTAAAATATTGTTTACACAAAGCATCAGCAGCCTACCGGCGGGGTAAGGGATGATGATGATGTATGTTGAAACGATTATTCATATTGAATCAGCAAAAATAATTGGACCGGCGCAGAGCTCCAAAATTATTTGGTTCCCTTGGCGTCAGCAAGGAATTTAGCGAGACCGATATCTGTTAAAGGATGTTTCAGAAGCCCAAGGATGGGTTCCAGCGGACTGGTAACTACATTGGCTCCGGCTTCCGCACATTTAACAATATGAAGCGCACTGCGGATCGATGCGGCCAGGATCTGCGTGTCAAACCCCTGTATCGCATAGATATTTGCGATCTGTGCAATCAGTTCAATGCCATCCCAACCCGAGTCGTCAATCCGGCCAATAAAGGGAGATATATATTTTGCGCCAACCTTTGCCGCCAGGATCGCCTGCCCTGCAGAAAAACACAGCGTGCAATTTGTCGCAATACCATTATCAGTAAACCATTTTATCGCTTTAACACCTTCTTTGATCATAGGAACTTTCACAATAATATTCGGGTTGATCTTCGCCAGTTTTTTCCCTTCCGCAATAATTCCGTCAAAGTCCGTCGAAACCACTTCAGCACTCACATCCCCTTTTACCAGATCGGAAATAGTCTTATAATGTTTTGTGATATTATCCTCTCCGCGGATGCCTTCTTTGGCCATCAGAGAGGGATTGGTTGTAACACCATCCAGAATACCCAGGTCATTGGCCTCCCTGATCTGATCCAGGTTTGCCGTGTCGATAAAGAATTTCATATAATCAATTTAAATAAAATAGAAAAAAAATGGCAAGTTACTTATATCGCACCGCTCAACCACCTGCCCTTGCTGCCTTCCGGCCCTGGGGGATTCAGCAGGAGCTGGCCGTATAAGACTTGCCGGTGCAAATATACGCCTAAAGTCTGAAGCCCAAAGCCTAAAACGCATTTCAAAGTGGCAAAGTGTCAGGGTAGAAAATGAGAGAAAATGGGAGTTGAAAAAGGAAATGATAATTTGAAAAAACATCAGCATATAATCATTTCCAATCTGAACTTTTCTTTCACTCATTGCACATTGTTTTAAGCTTTGAGCTTTCGGCTTTAGGCTTACCGCAGGTTATTCATGGTGCTCATGGAGTAAATCCCCACTAATTGGTCGGAACGGCCACCCAGTGCGCGATAATAAACCAGGATATCGTAATTGTTTACTGTTTCAAAATGATTTCCTTCCGTAAATTCAAATGATGGCTGTCCATGCGGTTCACCGCTATTCAAAGTAACATATGCATAATTATAGTACCCCATTTTCATCAATGCTGAACCTTCATATGCGCCACTCGCCGGATTAAAAGACATCCGGGTTTGATCATTGATTTTGTAACCCGTAAATTCTCCCAGAATAAAAAGATTCTTCCCTTCCAACGGAATGTTGTCTGGTGGTACGAAAACGAATCGTACCCGTCCGTAATCCCCCTGAAAATTCGGATCGATCAGGTCAGTCGTTTGTATTGAGTATTTTCCATTATTGTCTGCGTAGTAATAATAGGCCGACCTTTCCTTATCTGGTTTCAGTTGGATCACCGTTCCATTTTTAAGATAGTCCACATGGGCTATACGATCACTTTGGAAACGAAAACTTTGCAGGTCCAGCCATCGCCACTGGTTTCCGCCTGGAAATACCGGTATATCGTCACTGTTGTAAACAAAATTGCTTCCGGAATAAAATGAGGGATTACCCATAAAAATGGCATTATCCCAACGGCTGTTTTGTAAAATCACCACATGAATTTGCTGAAAGGGATTTGAGATAGGGAGCGCCTTACTATTTACTGTAAATTGAAGTTTTTGATAAGCATACGTCAATTGCGGATTCATCGGAGGAAGTATCAGCGCCGTAATAGATACCGCATTTTGTACAACGAGTAATCGTTTGGTGAATGCAAGTTTAGCCGTATCATTGTCCATATACACTTTGAGCAGGTAATTGCCTGATAAAGTAATGCGGGAATTATTTTCCGGCAATGATAAATGATAATGTGTATAATGAATCAGCGCTACCGAAGAATAACGATATTCAGTTATCGGGTTTTGAGCAAATCCGCGGATATAATCAAAAGTACTGACTTGTACGGGCGTCCAGTCTGCATTACATAGCTGGTAAGTGTAATAATACGATTTGACATCTGCATCCAAATCATCGAAAACAAGTTCCAGCTGTTCACTTCCGTTTAGGGTAATAACGGGATAAGCGAACTGATTTCCCTTTGATATATAATTTGGCGGAAGCAATATTGGGCGTATAGATCGAATCCGGTATTTGTGCTTCCAGATCCGAACCAATCCAAATCAGGATGAATATTATCAGGTATTTCATATGCTCGTACAAATGCAATGATAGTTCAAATCCCTAAAAAACTTTTCTGACAGCCCCACGAAGTCTATTTTTGAGTGTTAAAATTCCCCGATTGAACTTTTCACGTTTTATTGCAAAGCGTATAGCATTCAACAGTCAGCATTCCTTTTCGAGGTTTATCATTCGTCTTGCCATGGCAGCCACGGCTATCAGTGTAATGGCGATGATTCTGACCATCGCCTTTGCTGTCGGATTCAAATATGCGATCGCCGAAAAAATGTTTGGGTTTTCTGGTCATATACGGGTAACTCATTATAACGTCCGAAAAAACAGATTCTTCTGCAGAAAAGCCAACAACGGGCAATGATTCCGTTCTGTCCATGTTAAAAAAGGATATTTCCGTGGTATATGTATCAGCATTCGCTACCAAGGACGCTATTCTTAAAGGTCCGGAAAGTTTTGAGGGTCTGAAATTAAAAGGTGTGGACAGGGGATATGCTTTTGATCATTTAAAGGAATTCCTTAAATCGGGCAACTGGATTCATTTTCCGGATAGCGGATACAGCAATGAAATCAATCTCTCGGCCTATACCGCCAATCAGTTAAAATTGAAGACCGGTGATAAACTATTCGCGTATTTTATTCAGCCCGATGGAAGCAAACGTGTGCGGCCCCTGGTTGTCGCAGGAATTTTTAAAACCGGCATTGAGAATTACGACAGGGTAAATGCATTGGTAGATCTCAGGCTGATCCAACGGCTCAATAACTGGTCAGCAAATGAAATTGGTGGTTATGAGATTTTTATCAAAGACTACGAACAGGCCGATTCTGTAAGCAACCGTATATACGATAAACTTCCCCACCCGTGGGATAGCCATTCCATTACAGAAATTTACAGAAGTATATTCGATTGGCTGAACCTGCAGGATACAACCATTATCATTGTTATTGTGATGATGGTGCTGGTTGCTATTCTGAACCTTGTCACCTGTCTCATCATCTTATTACTGGAAAGAACCCACATGATTGGGTTGTTAAAATCAATGGGGTCAAGGGACAGGAATATTCAGCAGGTATTTCTTTATCACGGCGCATTGATAACTTTTGGAGGCATTCTGCTGGGGGATTTTCTCGGTTTGCTGATTTGCTGGCTTCAGGACCAGTATGGTTTTATCACATTACCGGAAGATTCTTATTTCATTTCCACCGCGGCAGTCAGGATTAACTGGCAACAGGTTTGTTGGGTCAATCTCGGAACATTTGTTGTCTGTTTTGTCGTTTTACTGATTCCCAGTTTCTTCATCATAAAACGACTCAGCCCGGTTAAAGCCATATCTTTTAACTAACCGATTCCAAATAGGATAATAGAATGCCCGTCGCAACGGCAACATTTAAAGACTCAGCACCACCTTTACGTGGAATTCTAATTCTTTTTTGCTGCCAGAGATTGCAACGCCGGACTAATCCCTTTTGATTCATTTCCCATCAGCAGAAGTGCGTCCGTTACCCGGATATTTTCATGCAGGTCCTCCCCGTCCAAAGAACTTGCCAAAACGGCTTTTCTCGGGATTCAGCCTGATGTATTCTTCGAGGTCGGTATAAATTACTTCAATCCGTATTAGGCTTCCCATGGCGGATTGTACCACTTTCTGGTTAAAAACATCCACTGTTTCAGGACTGCATATCACTCGTTTTATTCCGAACCAATCTGCTGTTCGAATGATCGTACCGAGATTCCCCGGATCCTGAATGGCGTCAAGCAAAAGAATCAGGCCTTTTGTCTTTGTATTCTGATCGAAAACGGGTTTTGTAAATATCGCCAGCACCTGGTTCGGCGAATCGTGAAATGAAATTCTTTCCAATTCTTTTTCATCAACCTTAATGAATACCTTTTCCCTGCCTTTTGCGAATCCTTCCTGTGCTGTCAACCAACTCTCCGTTGCGAAGCATTGTACCGGTTGAAGAATATTCGATTGCAACAGTTCATTAACTATCTTCGGACCTTCTGCAACAAAGACCCCGTCTGCATCACGGAATTTTTTATGGCCTAAGTTTTGGATATATTTGACCTGCGACTTTACAAGCATGGATTCGCCGTTTTAATAATATGTCATATTGCCGGCAAGTTACATCATCACGGGTCAGACCTGCAATCGTTCCGGCGATCCTGATTTTCGCCCTATTTTCCTGCCGAGTTCCTGTTGATTTTCAACGGGGTAAGCCATTTGTTTACAGGACAACAATCAAGGTAGAAGGCAATATCAAAGGCGATGAAAAACAAGATCTGGAACATGCGTCTTCAAAATCAGTTGGACGACAGTCTGCAGACAAAAACCGTCACCGCATTTAATTTCCATGGGCCGCATGGTTAATTTACAAAAAACTGGCGCAACCCACCTGTATTTCGATACGGCCAATCTGGGCCGTTCAATTTATTTCATGAAAGCCTGCTTAAATTCAAATGGTTATTACTCTCCATCCAGATAAAAGATACTGTTGATATTCAAGATCGATGGACAAAAAGGATCGAGTTTAAAGAGAGCAAAGAGTAACCTATATTCAATTTATTGTAGAACCCGGGAAACAGATGGTTTTTGATTCCGTAGGTTTCAGTCTGACAACACCTGAATTTCAACAAATCGCAATGGAATCCAGAAGAACAGTCACTGATTGAAAGTTGGCGCAGCCATACTCAAAGCAATTACTGACCAATGAAGTAAACAGGCTGGTTGACAGCTTTCCGAAACAATGGCTATTTCCGGTTTACAAAAGAAGATCTATATGTGGAACACGACACTGTTTTTTCTGCTTTGATAGATCCTTCTCTGGATCCGATCGAACAGGCTGAATTATTGGAAAAATATAAAACAGAAAAAAGAAAATCAGACGGTTACTGTCGTTGTGAAGCAAAGACCTGCCCGCGATTCAAGCCATCTGATAAAGATATTATATCGGAAGACGTGACGGTATATCCTGATTTGCCAGCGGGAGATGGACACCATTGCTTTTCATTCGGATACAACAATCATCAATCAAATTAAATTCATCAGTCAGACAGATAAATTCAAATTATCATTTCTGGCAAATAATATTTATCTTTTACCCGGATGGATTGTACAAGCAACAAATTATTACAGAACTTCCAACCGATTGAGTCAGCTCCCTGCCTGGCAGTATAATAACATGGAATTTCAGACGATCTCCTTACAGTGATAGCTTACTGGACGTGACAATGCGAATGTACCTGGCCAAAAAAACAAAAAATTGTCTGTCTTCTCTGGAAACGAGTTATAATACCAAAGTGATATAGTAACCACTTCGAATGTTTTTGGTACCAGCCTGATCCTCGCATTACAAAACCGGAATGCGTTTCAAACAGTCCATATTTAACAAATACAAGTTTATCAGGAGGAATTGAGATAGGTTCAAATACCATCCCAAACGGAAACGGTGGTTATTCGCATCCGATTGCGGTGCAAACCTTACTGGCAGCAATATCTCATACCGTTGTGATCCCACGTATAATCCATATTGTGCCCGTTTCTAAATTTTCCTGCAAATCTTGAGCAAAAGGTTTCAACACGCAAACCCTGATAAACGTAAATGCAGATATATAAAACGGCGTATTGATTATTTCACCATGGTAAGTGTAAATGGATCATTCGGTTACCAGTGGTCAAAAACAACCATCCGTTCAAAAGAATGGAAAAAGTTTTCCAGTAAGTAAAAGTTATGTGTGGAAGCCAATCAATATTGAAAATACAACGTTACCCTGTAACCACTGACACGTTTCAACAAATATCTTGAAGCAAAATCCGGCATTGCAACTTTCAGTTTCAGGCCAGGACTGGTAATCGGGCAAACAGTTTGCCTATAATCTGTAAGGGCAAAAGGGAACAAAATAAATTACTTCCTTACTTGATTTCGAGCAGAGCGGAGCTTTGCTGGGATTCATAAAACAATTGGACACAGCGAGCATTGTTACGCTATATAAGGGGAGAAATAGAATTCCATCACAACATTGATTACGGCAAAAATCAAATGGTATTCAGGGCTTATGCAGGCACTGGATATGCATATGGTCGGGCGGGTGCTACGGACCTATGAAAATACACTTCCCGTTTTTTAAGGCATTTTATTCCGGAGGTCCCAACAGTATGCGAGCCTGGCAGGTCAGAAATCTGGGACTGGGCTCCGCAAAATATTATAGTCGGCAGTCTTAAATAATTATGACCTTCGTTTCGGCGATATAAAACTGGAATTTAATGCAGAATACAGTTTTCTGCTGGGAACACTTTTCGGAATAAAATTTAAAAGTGCGTTATTTACTGATATCGGGAATATCTGGAACTGGAAGCCGATCGATAATTCAGATGTCAGCTGTCGGCAGCGATTTTCAGTTCAACTAGATTTTATAAGGAATTGGCGTATGGTGCTGGAACAGGCCTCCGCCTTGATTTTAATTATTTCCTGGTCCGGCTGGACTGGTCATACCGTATTCACGACCCTCAGGCCCTGGTAGGATCCGATAAATGGTTTTATAATTTGCAGATTAGGAAGCGGGCAGCTGCAATTGGGAATCAATTATCCGTTCTGATAATTTCCAACGCTTCCGGATCGATCGCATCTTTCAAAAGATATTCCCCAATTCTTGTACGGCATAATGAACTGAGATAGGCACCACAACCAAGATATTCTCCTATATCATTGGCCAGACTTCGTATATACGTGCCTGTAGAACAAACAACCCGGAAAGATACCACGGGTAATTGAAGTATTTCCATTTCAAATATACTGACTGTTACTTTCCTGCCATCCAGAACAACGGCTCTTCCCTGCCTCGCCAGGTCATAAGATCGTTCTCCATTCTTTTTAATGGCGGAATAAACCGGAGGTATCTGTATGATATCTCCCGTAAATTTCTTAGCGGCTTCATTCAGGTCAGCAGGAATCAGATCAGAAAAATCTTTTTGGTTTACGGGCGTAGTTTCCAGATCGTAGGAAGGAGTTGTGGCGCCTAAAGTAAAAGTACCCGTATACTCTTTTTCTTTCGCCATGTATTCGTTGATCTTCTTTGTGAATTTCCCAGTGCACAGGATCAGCAATCCGGTTGCCAACGGATCCAATGTGCCCGCATGGCCCACTTTTGCGTGCACCCGGTTTCTTATCTTCTTTACAGCATCAGCCGAAGTCCAACCCAACGGTTTGTTAACCAATATCACACGTCCTTCTTCAAATGGATTCATTATTTTCAATTTATCGTATGTACAATCGGCAGATCAGATTTCCCTTCTTGCTTTTATCTGAAGATATTTATTCACCACATCCACACTCAATTTTTCAGGCGCCGTCAATAAAGCAGCAATTCCATACTGCTGAAGTTCCTTTATAATCAGCTTTTTCTCCAGGATAAATTTTTCTGCAATCACTTTTTCATACAGTCTTTCCACATTCAATGCCTGACCTGAAGCGAGCGTCTGAATGGAAGTATTCTCAAAAAAAACAACCAGCAATAAATGTTTTTGCGAAATACTTCGCAAATAAGGCAATTGTCTGTTCAGGGCTGTTATTGATTCAAAATTAGTAAATAAGATAAGCAGGCTGCGTTGGGTGATATTTGTTTTTATAAGCTTATGCAGGAATGCAAAATCCGATTCCAGGAATTTCGTGTTTAGATTATATAATGTCTGAACAATACTGGCCATCTGCGTAGACCGATGGTTCGCGGGAAGGAAATTACCCGTTTTATCTCCAAAACTGATAATACCTGCCCTATCCTGACGGGTGATGGCTACCGAACTCATCGCCAGCGTGGCGTTCACTGCATAATCCAGCAAACTCAGTCCATCGAATGCCATCTTCATTGTTCGGCCCTTATCTATGATGCAGTACACCGGCTGGCTTTTTTCATCCGTATACATATTTATCATCAGTTGGCCACCGGTTCGCCCCGTCGCTTTCCAATTAATACTCCGGATATCATCACCGCTGACATATTCACGGATCTGTTCAAACTCCAGACTGTGTCCGGTTTTTCTGACTTGTTTGTAACCTATATTGCCCGGTTCAGTAATATGCGCCATAAATTCGAACTGACGAAGGAGAAGGAACGACGGAAAGACCTTAACAGATTTTTTAGCTGTGAAGGTTTTGCGCCGAATCATTAATTGTAAAGGTGTTTTGATATATATATATAAATCACCAAAAAAATATTCACCCCTGTCCTTCGGGTATATCATGTATTGTAGCGTAGTCTTTTCCTCGGGCTCGAGCATGCAATTCATTTTGAAGTCCCTGATCTGCCAGGATTCGGGAAATTCATCCAATAAGAGAAGCCTGGCTCTGAACGGATAATGATTGGCAATCTTCCAATAAATTGTATTACCATCTCCGTTACTCATCCTTTCCGGCAATATGCGTTCAACAGACACGGGATTCCTTTTAGAATACAAAACCAACCAGTCAAGAAGGAGCAGGCACGCCAACAAACCCAGCGCCATCAGGGCGATATCAAAAAGAAATGGAATCAGGTAAGAAAGAGTAAATAAAAAAATGACAGCGGCCATCGACCGGTAAAACCGTTTTCCCAAAAAAATGGATAAGTACATCTGTTTCAATATTCCCATACTATCTTGGAATTTCCGTCGATTGAATGATTTGTTTGATTACATCATCCGTGGTTCCACCTTCCATCTCTTTTTCGGGAGAGAGTACCAGACGATGACGAAGAACTGCGGGCATGACGTATAATATATCTTCCGGAAGCACAAAATCCCTTCCATTCATCGCGGCAATCGCTTTGGAAGATTGCAAAATACCAATGGAAGCCCGTGGAGAGGCGCCCAGATAAATGGATTTATTCTGTCTGGTGGAGGCTACTACCGAAACAATATAGCGAATCAGTTTCTCCTCTACATGAATTTTACTCACCAACTGGCGGAGATCCGTGATTATCTTAGCATTTAGTACGGGCCGAACTTCATCACTGATCATGGCACCTCCATGCATATGATGTTTATTGACAACAATGATTTCATCCGTTTCGCTGGGATAGTCCACTTTTATTTTAAAAAGAAAGCGATCGAGCTGGGCCTCCGGTAAATGATATGTTCCTTCCTGTTCGATTGGATTTTGAGTAGCGACCACCAAAAAAGGTTGCTGCATTTTCATAGTTTGTCCATCCACCGTAATTTGTCTTTCTTCCATCACTTCAAAAAGAGCTGCCTGCGTTTTAGCCGGCGCCCGGTTGATCTCATCGATCAAAACGATATTACTGAATATGGGACCAGGGCGAAATTGAAATAGCATTTCGCGTGGATTAAAAATGGACGCTCCGATTACATCTCCCGGCATGAGATCCGGGGTAAATTGGATCCGTGAAAAACCAACATCTATGGAACGGCTGAGCAGTTTGGCGGTAAGCGTTTTAGCAACACCGGGTACCCCTTCTATCAGAATATGGCCATCTGCCAGGATTCCGGCAATCAAAAGCTCGATCATCTGCTCCTGGCCCACAATCACTTTTCCCATTTCGGCCTTTAGCTTGTTGAGCGATTCACTGAATTCCTGCAGGGGTGTTCTTTCGCCAAATAAATTTTCTTCCATTGTTATGATGGTTTATTAAATTGATTGATTTGCTCGTGAAGATCCATTAACTCCTTGTCAGATAAATCAGTTTTCATCCTCAGATCATAAATGAACTGGATCATTTGTTTGATTTCGTCTACCGGTTTACCCGAACGAAAAGCAAGCCTGAGTGCGAATTCCTCGTTCAGCTGCGAGGTAGGCAATTGATAAGTTGAGCGTATATTCTCAAGAAAAGCTGCAACCATTTTCGCGAACAGGTTCTGATTATTTTTCTGTTGAAAATAGAGACGTCCCACTGTTTTAATAAAATCTTCGGATGCATTGCGTAGTGGCTGAACCTCGCCGATCGGGCGTTGCTTTCTTTTTGATTCCACAATAAACATCAAAAGAAAGAGAACGATCGTGAGCCAGAACGCCCATCTCAGTGAACGTTTACTTAATATAAAATGCAAGGTGGAAAAACCCTTCGGATGTTTTCTGTATCTGAAATAATCCGACCATTCAACGACAGCTGTCCGTCTGGGTATATAAGAAAATGCCAGATCGTAATACGTTTTATTATTTTTATGCAATAAAAAAAAATTACTGAACTCAAAAGGATTCAAATGGATGAAGATGGATCCACCGTGTCCGTACGCAATCCGTATAAAATTCGCCTGACCCTTGGAATTTCTTCCCAGCACGGTGGTAAATCCGGAATCAATGACATCGAAATAATTATCGAAATTATAACCTGGATAAGCAAATCTTTCCCATTCGTTTCGATTTGGATTCAGGACGCTGACCTCGCTGCTGTCCTGAAATAAAAACAAACTGGTTCTCCGTTTCTGATGCAACATGGTCATCACAGTATCTTCTATATTAAAAGATGAAATAAAGACCTGATTGCCGGAAGCTGCATATCGGATGATGGAACGCATTTCATCCGGCTCAGGCGCAAACAGGGGACTAATAATAATCAGTGCCCTGGCTGTATCATCCGCAGATTCATTTTGAAACAGAATCGGGAATTGATTACTTGTGCGAATATCAGCTTTTGGAAAAACAGAAGAAAGATTTTCAAATGCATACCGCGTACCGTAGGGAATTTTATCCATCCGCCAGAGACTTACCCTGGTATCCAGACGCTTTCCGCAGGAGCTGCATAGCGTCAGAACACAGAAAATAAAAAATCCATATCGTATGAACTGTTTCAGGCAGATATTTTTTCTTGAAATGCTTCGAATTTCATCTTCAATGAATCAAATATTTCTTTGTTCAAATTAAAATCTCCGAAATAAATATATTCATAGGCTGTAGCCAGATAACGGAACTGCGACGCCAGCGGATGCTGACCAAAAGCACGCCCGATGTCCGTATTCGTCGTTGAATCCCGTATCTGGATAATATTTTTATCTGTAGCTGAATGTATGAGGCGCAGGAATAAATAACGTATGGCGAACCGGTAATTTCCTTCAGCCTGGTATTTCCTGATGGCTTCATCGTAATCTACAGGTCCTTGCAATGAGGAATCCGGTTCAATCTGTTGCAGTTGTTTACTACGCCTGCTGAACCATCTGAAATTATTTTCCCTTGCCAAGAGGAATAAGCCATAAAAGATCGCCGCAATCACGCCGAGGACGAAGATCCACTGAACAACTTTATTTCTCATAAAATTCCAGAATGAAGACGGACCCTGATTATTTTGAATCTTATCTTTTTTCCAGTATGCAGGATCATTCGCATATTCATAGTCACGGTCAGCCAGGTATTCATGAACTTTCGCTTGAGGGACTTCTCTTGGAGCATACACATTCAGATATGCACTGTCTCTTACCGGCATATACATGCTGTCTTCATTTATATTCAGCCGGACCAATCTGGCTCACGGCAACGGATGAATCCGTGACTGATGACCAAGGAATCAGTTTGAACAATTGCCGTGTCCTTCAGGGAAACCGTTGTATCAGCCGGGGTTTGGGCGTACACTGCGACCGGTATGCAGATAAGAAAAGAAAAAATTATTCTGAAAAAATATTTAAACATGTAAGGATGGTCAGGATTTTACAGTTTGAGCCATCTTTTGTCTGTTGCTTATTCGGATCGGATAAATAATAAAGTACCAGATGATGAACACTGCAGATGATATGAGTATAAATAAACTCAGCCATAAGGGCATTTGTGAATAACGGGTCACAAATCCTTCCAGAAAAGCAGCCGCTACAAATACCGGGATCAGTCCAATCATCATTTTTACACCGTCTTTTACCCCACGCTTGAGTGAGGGAAATCTTTTATAAGTGCCAGGGAAAAGCAGACTTTTAGCTAATACGAGACCTGCTGCTCCTGCAATGATAATGGACGAAATTTCAAGTGTACCATGTATCCAAATTACCAGTACGGATTTCCAGCCCAGACCCTTGGAAAAAAAATAATATTGAAATGCCCCGAGCATGACCCCGTTATTAAATATCAGCCAAATCGTTCCCAGTCCGGCCAGCAGGCCGGAAATAAATATCATGAAAGAAACCTGCACGTTGTGAACGGCGATCCAGAGAAACATGGAAAGAGAATCCTGTCCCTTATATACTCCGAACGGGTCTCCCTTTGCAATATTCTGGTCAGTCATTTCAACATAATCATTACCCAGCACGCCCCGGACAAATTCCTGATCGTTTGCTGCCGAGAAGGCAGCCACGATAGCAAAAAAAAGAAAGATCAGAAATGAATAGAAAAGTAAGCGGTGATGTTTGCGGATTACCAGGGGTAATTCTGTTTTCCAGAAACGTATAATACGGGAAGATTCTTCCTTTTTATTTTTATAGATGCCAAGGTAAATACCTGATGCCAGTTTGTTGAGATACAGTGTCACTTTGCTCTGCGGGTAGAACGTCTTTGCATAACCCAGGTCGTTGACGAGTTCTGTAAACCGGGCTGCCATTTCATCAGGATCCGATGTCGGGTCATATTGATAATTTTTCCACTTCTCAATATTCTGTTGTATGAATTGACCTTCACGCACAAATACAGTACATTTATTTATAAATATAATGTTTCCCCGAATATTATGTTAACCGTAAAACTGGACACCGGATTTAATATTGAGATCGATTTCCCGATCAGTCCTTTTCACCGACGGATGTTTGCCTGGTGTATTGATGTGCTGGTCATGTTTCTGTACGGACTTTTGTGCAGCAAAATCATTGACTTGCTTCCACAGAAAAAACTTACCGAAAACCAGTGGTTATATATCCTGGTCGGGTTTCCTGTGCTATTTTATTATCCCGTGTTGGAAATACTTACCAATGGACAAACCATCGGGAAAAAAATTCTGGGAATACGGGTAATCACACTGGAGGGCGGACAGGCTTCCATCAGTCAGTATATTATCCGATGGATATTCAGGCTGGCCGACTTTCCTGTCTGGATATTCGGAGCTATCGCAACCGGAGCTCTTCCATGGTATTGCAGTGTACTGGCATTTTCCGGTATAGCGTGCATCATCATTTCCGATAAATCGCAGCGGATCGGAGATATTGTAGCCGGTACAATCGTCATTTTCACCCGATCAAAAACCTCCTGGCAGGATACCGTTTTTACAGAACTGGAAGCTGACTATAAACCCCGTTACCCTCAGGTTATGCAAATGAGTGACAAGGATATCAATTCCCTCAAAATGATTATTGAAACGATTAAGAAAAATAATAATCATGATCTCGCTTTCCGTATTGCAGAAAGAATCAAATGGAAACTGAATTTACAGGCAGACCAGGATTCGAAAGACTTCCTGGAAACTCTTCTCAAGGATTATAACTATTATTCCAGCCATTAGTTAATGCCTGCCGACAAGCGCACCTATGATTGCGGCAATCAGGGCCAGGGCATAAAACGACAAAACTACGATCAGTAATATTCCGTAGAATTTAAAAAATGATTTCAGGTTTTTGAGCGATTCCGTTAATAATGGCTGGTCATTATTATTGAATGCCTTACGTATTTTAGAAGAAAAATTCCATAAATAAAGGGCAGGGAAAAACATAACCAGGGACATAATGATGATAAACACTCCAAGAAAACTGCTCCCTATTGCCGTCATGCCTGAATCGCCCACGGCCGGCATCATCCTCATCACGGTACCGAAAAAAAGACCAAAAATTACCATGAATCCACAATAAATAAAACCCATGATCGATAAAAAGCGGCTCCATCGGGCAGCTTCGCTTAAATAATTTATAGATGGCTGATCTAATTGTAATTCAAATAGATTTGATGATTGTTCCATGGATTTAATTTTTTGTTTAAGGGAGATGAGATGATAAAAGAAAGAAAAATCCATCAGTATTCAAAAAAAGCTTAAGGTCTAAAGCGTAAAGCCTAAAACCAAATTAAATATAGAACACGCAGATTGTCCGTTCAACAATTGAACGATTAACTATTAACCATTAACTTTTAATACGCCCTTGCAAAAAGAACCCTTTGATGGCTTGGTTTACCACTAAATATACATAGTCCTTCCTCGGCAGGATTATTCAGCGGAATACAACGGATAGTTGCTTTTAACTGTTCCTTGATTGATTCTTCCGTTTCTGCGGTTCCGTCCCAATGTGCTGAAATAAAACCTCCCTTAGTATCGAGTAAACGTGCGAATTCATCCCAATGATCGGCCCTCGTTACATGGTCATCGCGGAATACCAAAGCTTTCCGGTACATTGACTCCTGAATATCTACAAGCAGTTTTTCTATTCTTTCGTTGAGACCTTCCATTGGAACACTCATTTTTTCCCTGGTATCCCTTCGCGCAATTTCAATGGTCTGATTATCGAGATCCCTTAAGCCCAGGGCAATCCGTACCGGAACGCCTTTTTTCTCGTATTCCGCGAATTTCCATCCGGGTCTGTTGTTGTCGTTATGATCAAATTTCACCCGGATACCCATCTTCTTCAATCCTGCTAAAATCTCTTTTCCTTTCGCATCCAATAAATCTTTTCTTTCATCCCCTTTGTAAATCGGGATGATCACCACCTGAATAGGCGCTATGCGGGGCGGCAAAATCAGTCCTTCATCATCACTATGCGCCATCACCAGGGCACCCACAAGTCTCGTACTCACGCCCCAGCTGGTTGCCCAGACATATTCCAGTTTATTCTGTCTGTCGGAAAATTTCACGTCGAAAGCTTTTGCAAAATTCTGCCCCAGAAAATGTGAAGTACCTGCCTGCAAAGCCTTGCCATCCTGCATCATGGCTTCTATACAATAAGTTTCAACAGCACCCGCAAAACGTTCACTGGCCGTTTTTATGCCCCGGATGACCGGAACCGCCATATAATTCTCTACGAAGTCCGCGTATACCCTCAGCATCAGTTGGGATTCTTCAATAGCTTCTTCAGCGGTTGCATGAGCGGTGTGACCTTCCTGCCAGAGAAATTCAGTAGTTCGAAGAAAAAGCCTTGTCCTCATTTCCCAGCGAACCACATTGGCCCACTGATTGATGAGCAACGGAAGGTCGCGGTAGGATTGAATCCATGTTTTATAGGTATTCCAGATGATCGTTTCACTCGTCGGCCGCACGATCAATTCCTCCTCCAGTTTTGCTTCCGGATCTACAATAATTCCGCCGCCTTCAGGATCATTTTTCAAACGATAATGGGTAACCACGGCACATTCTTTCGCAAATCCTTCCACATGGGCAGCTTCCCTGCTCAAAAAACTCTTCGGAATGAAAAGTGGGAAATAAGCATTTTCATGACCGGTTTCCTTGAACATCCGATCCAGTTCATCGCGCATTTCTTCCCAGAGGGCAAATCCATACGGCTTAATTACCATACAGCCTTTGACGGCGGAATAATCAGCCAATCCACCCTTAATGACCAGGTCGTTATACCACTGTGCATAATTCTCTTCCCGGCTCGTGATTTCTTTACTCATAATTAGTAGATATTCAAACCAGACTTGTTGATTAAGCTCATTTTAACAGTTCAGCCCGGTTATTTTCAGAAGAAGCTGTATATATTTTGTAATTTTGTTAAAAGGCTCAAAAGTAGTAACTTAAGATCGAAAATTCTAAAAGCTTTCGCCATGAAACGTCCCTATATACTCATAATCATCGCGCTGTTTTTCGTTACCTTAAATAGTTGTTCGGTTTACAGAAATAACCCTACACCTGACGATGTATATTACTCACCCGGCACTCCGGCAGTCAGCCAGTCTTCTGCTCAGAATAACAACTCGGATTATTATAGCACGCCAAATGACAATTATGTTAAAATGCGCGTACAGGATCCTCAAAAATGGTCTTATTTTGATGATTATAATTATGACTATTACGGGGGTGGATTTGCTCCTTATTCTCCTTATGCGTCCAGCATTGGATTAAGTGTTGGCTTCAGCACCGGATATTATAGCCCTTATTATGGTGGTTTCGGCTATTACAGCCCGCTGAGTTACTATAACAGTTACTATGCCTGGAATAATTTCTATAACCCCTATTACGGCGGTGTTGTCATAGTGAATGGGAAGAATAATACAACACCCTCTTATACGCGCATGAGTAATTTTAATCCTACAGCCTATCAGGGAAACTATTATAACGCAAGACCGAGCACCAATTTCATCAATACAAATTCTGGCCGTAATTCAACCAATAGTTCCGGCAATAATTTTAACAGGTCTACAAACAGCCGTCCTACATTTAATAATAGCAATTATTCACCCATGCGGTCCTCCCCTTCCAATTTTAGCGGTGGCGGAGGTGGTGGTGGTGGCGCCTCCCGCGGCGGAGGATTTTCTCGTCCAGGCAGGTAATTCTTGATTGAAGATGAAATGTTTCTTAATTCTGTGCCCGTTTCTTTTATTTCAGTTTTCTACTCAAGGCACAACTTCCAGAAGATGCATTGCGCATGTCTTATACCCGCCCCTCGGGCACTGCCAGAGACCAGGCTATTGGCGGAGCCATGGGCTCGCTGGGAGGAGATATTACTGCGAATTATGTAAACCCGGCAGGATTGGGATTTTATAAAACCGGTGAGGTTGTGATGAGTCCCGGTTGGTCATTTGGTTCAACGCATACCGGATATCTTTCAAACAATGTCAAAAGCCCTTCCTACAATAATTTCATTCTGGGTACATCCGGTGTGGTCATTGGCTGGTCTAACGAACCTGATAAAAGTTCGTCGTTCAGTCTTGCGGTAAACCGGAGTGCGGATTTCAATGGTCATATTAATTACCAGGGAAAAAATAATTACTCTTCGGGCTCAGAGGCTTATCTGGCAGAATTTAATGCTTCCGGATTATCAATCGATGATGCCATTTCAAGCCCCGGCCTGTCTTATGGTACGAGGATGGCGCTTTATACTTATCTGGTAGATTCCACACAGGGTGGCTTCGGGCCAAATATTAATCAACCAGGAAAAGTTTTGGCTGCAGGCGGTGAACTGGGTCAGAATACAGATATCCAAACCACCGGAGGTATAACAGAAATAGCGCTGGGACTTGCAGGTAATTCACATGATAAATGGTATTATGGTATTTCGATCGGCGTTCCGATTGTTAACTACACCCGTCACACACAATACACTGAAACAGATCTCAGCGGCGATTTGAATAATGATTTTGGTTCTTATACTTACTCCGAAAACTATTCGGCCTCGGGAGTGGGTGTCAATGGCAGACTGGGTGTGATTTACCGGCCTAATTTGAACTGGCGCATCGGCCTGGCAGTACATACGCCTACTTTTTATTCCATCACCGATTATCTTTCTGCGGACATGATAACCAATACAGAAGGATATGCCGGAGTACGGACCATCAACTCTGCTACGCTGGATAGCGCGGCAGGTGCAAGTAATAGACTGGAATATGATCTGCAAACACCCTGGCACCTGCTTGTCAGCGGATCCTATATTTTTCCCGGCGCTGTAACCGAAGGCAAGATGGGATTTATTACAGCTGATGTCGAATACATTACCAACACCAGTAGTAAATATAGTTTCCCGCTGGATGACAACGGAAATCCTGTGAATGATAACGGTTATTTTGATGGTGTAAACAGCGTCATCAAATCATTCTATAAAAACACGTTTAGTTTCCGGTTGGGTGGAGAGTATAAAGTAGATGAACTGGCATTCCGCCTCGGTGGATCTTACTCGATGGATCCATATTCTTCCTCAACATTAAAAGGCAACCGGATGACGGTGGGTGGTGGATTGGGTTACAGGAAACGTGGAATATTTATTGATCTTACCTATGTAGAATCTATCCTGAACGATGTGAATTTCCCTTACCGTCTCGGAGATAAAGACAATGTTTATTCCACCGTGAAACAGTATACAGGTAATCTGTTACTCACATTCGGAATTAAATTTTGATGTCTTCGCATAGCGTCCAGGATATTTTTCTTGAAATCATCTTCCAACCAAATCAGATCCTTATTTTTATTCAGCCAGGTGATTTGTCGTTTGGCATAATGACGCGTGTTTTGTTTTATGAGAGAAACCGATTCTTCCAGTCCCGATCTGCCCTGCAGGTGTTGAAATAATTCTGTATATCCCACCGTCTGTAAAGCATTCAAATGCTGATAAGGGAGAAGCGAACTCACTTCTTCTAATAATCCCGCACTCATCATCAGATCTACGCGATGATCGATTCGCTGATATAATTCTTTTCTTGGCAAACGAATAGCGAATTCAAGCATGCGAAAATTCCTTTGTTTTTTTTGCTGATTTCGATACGTAATGATGGACCTCCCGGTACTTTGAATTACTTCCAGTGCGCGCATCATACGTTGGGGATTGGTCATTTCTCCGGATTCACAAAATAAAGGATCTGATTGTTGCAGAGATTTTTGCAGCCAGATGATTCCCATATCATGATACTGATCGGCAATTTTTATTCTGATGCCTTCATCTATTGGAGGAATTTCATCCAGTCCCTCACGAAATGCCTTGATATAGAGGCCTGTTCCCCCGCACATGACCACCGTATCCCGACCGGTAAATATTTCATCACACCAGGACAAAGCGAGTGATCTCGAATATGGATGCATTTACTTCTTCCCGGATAGAATGGGAGTTGACAAAAAAATGCTTCACCGCTGAAAGCTGCTCCGGGCTTGGCTTTGCGACACCAATATTCAATTCGCGAAAACACTGCCGGCTGTCTGCTGAAATGATAGAAGTGTTGTAATGCCTGGCAACTTCAATGGCCAGTGCTGTTTTTCCCGAGGCCGTGGGGCCGGAAATAATAATGACTGTTTTGGGAAACATTATTCGAGTGACGTATCCTCTTCCGGACCGATTTCTTCTTCTGCATCCAGTGCATCCAGGTCGCCGGTTTCCTCTCCCACTTCGCTAAACCCCTCAGCACTCCTGTTCAAATCATACTTTTCTTCTACTTCAGCCAGTTTGTCGCCGATCAGACCACGGGTACCATATTGCGAGGGTCCGATACTTTCTGATTTCAAAACAGCAGGATATTCCAGCTTGCTGTTTTCTTCTTTTGCCACATTAATCAGCTCGACCAGAAAATACCAGTTCTTTATAAAATCATAGAGATAGACAAATTTCTGGTTTGGATCCTTTATCTCTGAACCAATGGTGGTTTCAGACATGAGTAATGGTGGCACTTTATATTCCTTATCATATTTCTCCAGGGAAATCTCCCTACCACGTTGCCAATGATCATTACTTCTGAAAAAAGTAGCCTGGTGCTTATTATCAAACTCGTAAGCTTTTAATATTACCTGATGTAATTCCAGAAAATGCTGATTATGCTTTACCACCACATCCCGGTAAACACTATCATCTTCCTCAAAATAAACCCTGAATTTTAATACTGCCATAATGTTACTGGTTATAAAGGCCAAAAATAAATGAAACCATCAAATTATCGGCCAGCTTATTTTATTTGTCTTTAATACCCTGGATCCGGCCAACAGGTTTCAAATCCATTTCGGCTGCCTTGCGCAGCATGTACTGACTTGCAGCTTCAATAGAGTTTTCTATTTCTCCTTCAAGAATTGCTTCACGGATCAGATTTTTCAGATCACCTACTTTTCTGGAAGGCCCGATACCAAAAATCTCCATGATCATTTCCCCTGACACCGGTGGTTGCCAGTTCCTGATCCGGTCCTTCTCTTCCACTTCTGCCAGACGTTTGCGTACAAGCTCAAAGTTTTCCAGGTATCGTTTTACTTTTTGTTTGTTCCTGGATGTTATATCCGCTTCACAAAGAATCATCAGCGAATCGATTTCTTCTCCGGCATCAAATAATAATCTTCGAATCGCAGAATCGGTAATATTTTCTTTTGTCAGGCTGATGGGCCGCAGATGCAATTCCACCAGTTTGCGAACGAAACGCATTTTTTCATTCATTGGCAACTTCAGCTGATCAAAAATCTTCGGAACCATCCGGCCGCCTACTACTTCATGACCGTGAAAAGTCCATCCGTGACCCGGCTCAAATTTTTTTGTTGCGGGTTTCCCGATGTCATGCAAAATAGCCGCCCATCTGAGCCATAGATCATTGGTTTTGACAGCAATGTTATCGAGCACCTGCAGCGTATGGTAGAAATTATCTTTATGACCGTGTCCGTCAATATATTCAGCCCCGGACAGATCTGCCATTTTTGGGAAAATGATCTGCAGGAGGCCTGTTCTGAAAAGCAGGTCAAATCCAACCGAAGGCTGGGGTGTTGCAATCATCTTATTGATCTCTTCGGTTATTCTTTCCTGTGAAATGATGCGTATCCGGTCAGCATCCTGAATGATGGCATTGAAAGTTTCTGAATCAATCTCAAATCCAAGCTGAGCTGCAAACCGGATGGCGCGTAACATACGCAATGGATCATCACTGAACGTAGTTAACGGATCCAAAGGCGTATGTATTCTTTTTTGTTCCAGATCTCTGAGTCCGTTAAAGGGATCAATCAGCCTGCCATAATTATTTTTGTTCAGACTGACAGCAAGGGCATTGATGGTAAAATCACGCCGGTTTTGATCGTCTTCCAATGTTCCTGGAATAATATCCGGTTTGCGGGAGGCAGCCCGGTAACTTTCTTTGCGGGCGCCGACAAATTCCACGTCCAGAAAATGCCCGTCTGTTTCCTGAATTTTAAAATGAGCAGTTCCGAAGTTCTTGAAAAATGAAACAGTCGGCTTGGGCGTATAATAGGCTGCTACCCCATTGGCCAGATCGATTGCATTTCCAACACATACGATGTCCGCATCACTGGTAGGACGGCCAATGATTTTATCTCTTACAAATCCGCCGATAACATATACTTCCACCTGCATACGGGCACCGGTTTCCGCAATTCTTTCGAACAACAGCAACTCTGAATCAGTGCATGAAATTTCCATAGTGTCAAAGATAATTTAAAAGCGGAAAGCTCTGGCAAGTATGGAAGTATGGAAGCATGGAAGTATGGAAGTAGTCATTTGAGTTATAAAATTTAATCACACAACTCCGTGCGGTAATAACCAACAGGCCCATGTTCACTATATTGCAACGAAATTGGAGTTGCTCGTCTCTATGGAAGTAATCTGCAGAACGCACAAATGCATTAATAAAAATTATTCATCCTGCCCAAAATGAGCGTTCTGGATGATCATCTGGGGCAGCGTTTTGATTAACTGTTCCTGTTTTATTTCCAGGGCACATTTAAAATGTCCCTCCGGGCAGGCCGCATATCCATGTAACCCACAGGGGCGACAATATAATGGATGATCGATTTCTACAATATGGCGAATATCGGACAAAGGTCCGAATCCAAATTCAGGTACGGTAGAACAGTAAATCGCTGTCACAGGTGCATTCATTGCAGATGCAAAATGCATAGGCGCAGAATCATTCACATAATTCATGCTGGCCCTGCTCATCAGAGCAGCCGATTGTAAAAAACTTAGTGAGCCTGCCAGCACTTTCAAATCATGCCTGTGACAGGATTCACGGATCGATTCGCAAAGCGCCACATCACCGGGACCGCCCATCAGATAAATCGTAAAATCCGCCGGAATATTTCCAATGAATAAAATCCATTGGGAAGCCGGGAAACTGTTTGGTAAACCAGACCGAGGCCGGACTGACAGTGATAAATTTTGAACGTGTCCATTTATCTACAGAATTAAAATCGGAAGCAGAAGGATAAAGCTTTGGTTTGTATTTGGCGTCGTCCGTAAACTCCACGATCAATGCAAGATTTCTGATGGTTTCATGAATGGACTGATCGCCACCGACCTGGTGTTTAATTTTTCTTGTAAAAAGAAAACTAAGCGGATTCTTGTCAAATCCGATAGTTTCTTTTGCTCCTGAAAAAGCAGTCAGAACACCGGTGGCAAAAAATCTTTGTACATTGATTACTTTGTCATACCTGTTTCTGCGGATTCGTTTCAGCATCCGGAGAAGATTTTTCTGTTTATATTGTTTTTTATCCCAGATCAGGATTTCATGAAGAAACGGATGGCCGGTCAGCAATTGTTCGTTCCCCTTTCGCAGCAGAAAATCGATTTGCGCATCGGGAAAGTGATCGATGAAGTTTTTCAATCAGGACAGTCGCCAGCACAACATCACCAATAAAAGCCGTTTGTATAATGAGAAATTTATGCAATTAAATTATTTGAATTTGAAGAACAGATTGGTTGGCAGTTGGCGGTTGACAGTATAAGTGAGTTAGTACTTCCAGTTTTCTCACACTTCCAGTCTTCCACACTTCCAGTTTTCCATACTTGCTTAAGCTCCTTCAACAATAATCATTTTTGTTTTCGCAGCCCTCTGTCTGATTATTTTGGCATTGGTATATATGTCAGAATGCCACCATTCATTTGCCCGATCCGCAGAAGGAAATTCCAGAACAACAATTCTCTCTGGCTTCCAGTCTCCTTCCAGTGTATACGTCTTACCGCCCCGAACAATAAACTTTCCGTCAAAAGCCGCAATGGCCGCGGGGGTTAGTTTCTTGTATTCTTCATAGTCTTTATGATCATGAATGGAGACTTCTACGATTACATATGCAGACATAATAAAAAATTTATAAGGATCAATAAAAAATAAACTTACTTCAGGATCTTAAAATAGTCGGCTCCCCTGATTTATTAAAACGGACGATCGCCGATGCCCTGAATGGCTGATCATCCTGTTGCCTGTATCTTACGATATAATCCACACCTTGTTTAATTTCATCTGAGATTCCGGCAAAATTTTCCGGCGAACCCGTCGCCCGAAATATTTGCAGAAGTCGAGACCAGCGGTTTACGGAATCTTTTAATCAGATGCCTGCAAAAATCATCCTTCACAATGCGCATGGCAATGGATCCGTCTTCGCTCACCAGGTTCTCTGCAAGGCCCAGGGCGGCTTCATATATAACAGTAGTGGGTTTCGTTGCTTTTTCAAGGTATTCTGCTATATACGGCTGCGGTCGGCTGGTATACCTGTTTATGTCCCTCGGATCCGCTAATAATACAATCATGGATTTAGCCGCAGGTCTTTGTTTGAGATCGAATATTTTTCCCACGGCATCCGGATTGGTAGCATCGCATCCAATGCCCCAGATCGTATCTGTCGGATACAAAATAATGCCACCCTGCCGCAATGATTTCCAGACAACGAACGATATCATTTTCAAATTCCAACAGTTGATTTTCGGTAAAAATACCGAATGATTCAAAATACCCGGGGATCAATCGTGCCTGATTAACACAGCAGCCTTAAGTTTGCAAAAAATATGTCTGATGGAACTGAAAGCCAGGATTGAAGAAGTGTGGAAGAATCGTGAATTACTGAAAGATCATAAATATACAGATGCGATACGGGCTGTTATTGAAGAGACAGATAAAGGAAGACTGCGTGTTGCAGAACCGGAAGCAGGTAGCTGGAAAGTGAATGAGTGGGTTAAGCAGGCTATACTATTATATTTTGGTATACAGCAAATGAAAACATGGACTGCCGGGCCTCATGGAATTTTATGACAAGATGGAACTGAAAAAAGATTACGCGACGTTGGGTGTACGTGCGGTTCCGCATGCTGTTGCCCGTTATGGCGCTTATCTCGCCAGGACGGTGGTCATGATGCCCAGTTATGTAAATATCGGTGCTTATGTAGATGAGGGCACCATGGTGGATACCTGGGCGACTGTAGGCAGTTGTGCGCAAATCGGAAAGGGTGTTCATCTGAGTGGTGGCGTGGGTATTGGCGGGGTCCTGGAACCCTTGCAGGCCGCACCGGTGATTATTGAAGACGGATGTTTTATCGGATCAAGGTGTATCGTTGTTGAAGGCGTGCGGGTGGAAAAAGAAGCCGTACTGGGTGCCAATGTAGTGTTAACGCAAAGCACAAAAATTATAGATGTGAGTGGTCAGGTTGCCGTTGAATATAAAGGCCGGGTTCCGGCCCGGAGTGTCGTGATTCCCGGATCATATACAAAAAAATTCCCCGCAGGTGAATACCAGGTTGGTTGTGCATTGATCATTGGTCAGCGTAAAGCTTCGACAGACCTTAAGACCAGTCTGAATGATGCGCTCCGTGATTTTGCAGTAGCAGGATAACACAAGTCTGGAAGACTGGAAGTCTGGAAGACTGGAAGTACTGATAACTTTCTGCACTTCACTAATAAACAATCAGCGTTAAGCATTGGCTTAGCGTTAAGCGTTGGGCGTTCAGCGTTAGGCGTTAAGCGTTGAAGTGACTTAGATCGGAAATGAAAAGATTTGGATTATTTCGTTCTGCTTCTTCAATTATAGAATAATCCGATAGAATATCGGCTTTATTTTTCTGGACGCATACATCGTGCTCAAAGTGTACTGATACACTGTGATCGACCGTACGAACCGTCCATCCGTCTGGTTCAGTAAATACTTCCCGCTTACCCAGATTGATCATGGGTTCAATGGCAAGGATCAGTCCTTCACGCATTTTTATACCGGAGCCACGCTTTCCATAATTCGCTACCTGCGGGTCTTCATGCATATTTCTTCCCAATCCATGTCCCACCAGCTCGCGCACCACACCGTAACCGTATTTTTTTTCAGTATGTTCCTGAATGGCAAATGAAATATCACCTACACGATTACCTGCAACTGCTTTCTCAATGCCTTTATAAAGAGATTCCTTTGTTACGCGTATCAGTTGCGCAATGGCTTCACCGGGATTGCCAATTGCAAATGTATAAGCATGATCACCATGGAATCCGTTTTTATATACGCCGACATCAATTGAAATAATATCTCCTTCCTTTAATTCGTTTTCATTGGCGAATCCGTGTACAACCACATCATTCACCGACATGCAGGAATTGAAAGGATAACCATGATAATTTAAGAATGAAGGACTGGCTCCGTGATCGCGGATAAACTCTCCGATAAATTTATCCAGTGAGAGCGTCGTGATACCCGGCCTGAGCAATTTAGCGGTTTCGGTAAGAGTTTTACTTACCAGCAACGCGCTTTCCCGGGCGAGTTCGATTTCCGCTTTCGTTTTGTGATAAATCATCCTAGATTACCGCATTGGTAACCGACTGACGGCCCTGTATACGGCCGGACTTCATCAGCCCGTCGTACTGACGCATCAGCAGCTGGGTTTCGATCTGCTGCAGCGTATCGAGGATAACTGCAACCATGATCAGGAGAGATGTTCCTCCATAAAAAGAAGCAAAACCCTGAGTAACGCTTGCACGTTGTGCGAATCCGGGAAGAATACCTACGATAGCCAATAATATAGCGCCGGGTAAAGTAATCTTGTCCATCACAGATCCGATGAAATCTGCCGTCGGCTGACCCGGTTTTACTCCGGGAACAAAACCATTATTACGTTTGAGATCATCCGCCACCTGCTTTGGATTAAATATCAGGGAAGTATAGAGGAATGTAAATCCGATTACGATGATGCCATAAAAAATCATATGAACATAATCGCGCGGATCGGAAAATATTCTGGAAATGCCTTCTTTATTTTCAAAACTTGTATAAGAAATAAGTGTCGGCAAAAACATAATAGCTTGTGCAAAGATGATGGGCATTACTCCGGCACTATTCACTTTCAGTGGAAGGAATTGGCGGGCACCACCAAACTGGCGGTTTCCGACAATCTGTTTGGCATAGTTAACCGGCACTTTTCGTACCCCCTGAATCAAAACGATCAGACCCATGATAACTGCAACGAGAATAGCAATTTCAATCACGAAAATCAGAATAGCCACCAGCTACCCATGACCGATTTCGCCAGGAACTCCTGGTGGACCGCATCTGGGAAAACGAGCAAGGATACCAATCATGATAATGATGGAAGTACCATTGCCCAAGACCCTTATCAGTAATTTTTTCACCTATCCACATCACGAATAAGGTACCGGCTGTAAGCAGAATAGGTGTTGTAAGCCAGAAATAAGCGCTGAAACTATCGATGATGGCGTCGCGGCCCATGGTTTTCAGATATCCCACATAAGCATATGCCTGTGCAAAAGTGACGACAACGGTCAGGTAACGAGTCCATTGGTTAATTTTCTTTCTGCCACTTTCGCCATCTTTCTGAACCTTCTGCATCTGGGGAACCAGGATGCTCATCAGCTGCATAAAAATCGAAGCAGAAATATAAGGCATGATACCCAGCGCCAGTATGGAAGCCTGAGAAAAAGCGCCTCCGGAGAAAGCATCAATCAATCCAAGCGCACCTGATTTGGCACCGCTCAGGGCTATTTAATTTATTCGGATCAATACCAGGTAAAACTATATAAGTACCGAAACGGTAAATCAGAAGTAAAACAAGCGTCACGAGGATCTTGCTTTTTAATTCTGGAATACTCCATATGTTTTTTAAAGTATCAAAAAATTTCTTCACGTTTTTCGTAATTATTTAGGGACAGCTGCCAGCAAAAAAGACGACCGGAATCGTCTTGCAAGTTAATGACTATTTTAGGATTTCACACCCATCACGACTTCCTTCACTTTTAGGATTTCCAGCGTTCCGCCGATATCCTTCAATGGCCTTTTTAGCTTTTTCGCTTACGGCACTTACTTTAAAGCTCAATTTGGTTTTTAGCTCCCCATTACCAAGGATTTTCACCAGGTCAGTCCGGGCTATCAGTCCATTGGCATATAGATTAGCTGCAGAAACTTCTTTAATGTCATATTTCTCAGCGAGTTGTTCAATCTGGGAAAGATTGAAAACAACATATGATACACGGTGCGGGTTCTTGAAACCACGTTTTGGCAATCGGCGCTGGATGGGCATCTGTCCACCTTCATGGGCCATTTTGCGCTGGTAACCTGCACGGCTCTGTCCACCTTTATTTCCCTTGGTGGAAGTTCCACCCTTACCGGAAGCTTCTCCACGTCCAAGTCTTTTTTCCTTATGAGTTGCGCCCTTTGCCGGTTTAATGTTATGTAAGTTCATGGCTAAAATTTGATAATTTGAAACTTGGAAACTGAGGAATCACTCCACTCCCATACTCCGTTGTCTTAAATTTCTTCAACTTTTAAAAGATGTTCTACTGCACGGATCATACCCTAATATCTGAGGCGTTGCTTCGTGTTCACGCGGATTGTGCAACTTATTCAGACCAAGCGCCTGCAAAGTCAGCTTTTGCCTTTCGGACCGGTCGATGCCGCTCTTTATCTGTGTAATGCGTAATTTTTTCATTTCCTTCTGATTTATTCCGGTTTATCCGTTGAATACTTTCTTCAGTGACAGATTTCTTGTTCTTGAAACCTGGAGGGGTTCTCTTAACAGGCCGAGTGCTTTAAAAGTCGCTTTAACCACATTATGCGGGTTAGCGGATCCAAGCGATTTTGCCAGGATGTCGGTAATACCGGCACTTTCCAGTACAGCACGCATACTGCCTCCTGCAATTACACCTGTACCATGGGCAGCTGGCTTGATCAGCACTTTCGCAGCACCTTCTTTGGCCAGTTGATCATGAGGTATTGTACCATGCATGATCGGAACCTTGATCAGGTTTTTCTTGGCATCTTCAATGCCCTTTGTAATTGCTTCCTGTACTTCTTTAGCCTTACCCAAACCATGACCGACAATGCCACTTTCATTTCCAACTACCACGAGGGCAGAAAAACTGAAAGCACGTCCACCCTTCGTGGTCTTCACCACGCGGTTGATGGATACCACTTTTTCCTTCAGCTCCAGGTCACCGGCCTTGATTTTAGATATGTTCGTTGTTGCCATGATTAATATTTACAAATACTATTTTAATAATTAAAACTGAAGACCACCTTCGCGGGCTGATTCTGCAATGGCTTTTACTCTTCCATGATAGAGATTACCACCACGGTCAAAAACCACTTTCTGAATTCCCAGTTCGGTTGCCTTGCGGGCAATCGCCAGCCCGACCAGTTTGCTTTTTTCGGTTTTCGTTACTTTTTGAGCGACAATATCCTTGTCACGTGAAGACGCAGCGGCAATGGTTTTGCCGTTATTATCATCTATCAGCTGCGCATAGATTTCACTGTTACTTCTGAAAACCGACAAACGTGGTTTTTCAGGAGTACCGGCAATCTTTTTGCGAATGCGGTATCTGATATTCTGTCTTTTTATTAGCTTATCCATCTCTTTGAATTTGAAAATTTAACTCTTATACTCCCAACTCTATACTCTTATACTATTTCCCAGCTGCCTTACCAGCCTTCTTACGTACAACTTCACCGGTATAACGAACACCCTTACCCTTGTATGGTTCTGGTTTACGTAAACCACGAATCTTGGCGGCAACCTGTCCGATCAGTTGTTTGTCCGTTCCTTCCAGCATAATCTTTGGATTTTCTCCTTTTTCCTGAGCTGTTGCCAGCTTCAGTTCCTTGGGAATTTCAAAAATGATATTATGAGAGTATCCGAGCGCCAGGTCCAGCAGGTTTCCCTGATTGGAAGCTTTAAAACCGACACCGATTAATTCCAGTTGTCTTTTATATCCTTCCGAAACACCTTTCACCATATTTGATAACAATGAACGGTATAAACCATGCAGTGCACGATGACGGATCTGGTCAGTCGGACGTGAAATCTCAATCTTGCTGTCCTTCACTTCCACTTTGATATCACGGTCAATGGCCTGTTTCAATTCACCCTTCGGGCCCTTAACAGTGATCGTGTTGTCAGTACCCACCGTAACGGTGATTCCACTGGGGATGACTACCGGTTTTTTTCCTATCCTTGACATATCTAAATATTTGAATAATTTAAAACTCTAATACTTTTTCACTACCACACTATCACTTCCAGTACTTCCATACTTCCATACTTCCACACTGTGTGAAAGTGTTGTGTACTAGTAAACGTGACAAAGTACCTCTCCACCCACATTCTGTGCCTTGGCATCTTTATCTGTCATTACACCTTTTGATGTGGACACGATGGCGATTCCCAGACCGTTCTTCACGCGCTTGAATTCTACCGGGCTCGCATACTGGCGCAAACCTGGACGGCTCACTCTTTCAAGGCTACGGATGGCCGGTTCCTTGGTAGTCGGGTCGTACTTCAATGCGATCTTGATCACACCCTGCTTGGTATCATCTTCAAATTTGTATTTGAGAATATAACCCTTGTCATACAGGATTTCTGTCATCCGCCTTTTCAGGTTCGAAGCAGGAATCTCTACAATCCGGTGATTCGCCATTTGCGCATTACGGATTCTGGTGAGAAAATCTGCTATAGGATCTGTTACCATTGTATATCTATTAAAAACTTTAATAATTATTGTTACGTTTATCAGTTTATCGTATATCGATTTATCGTCAATCTAAACACGATCCATCGATCAACGATTCACGATCAACGTACTTACCAGCTCGCTTTTCTTACGCCCGGAATCTTACCCTGCAGCGCCATATCGCGGAACATATTCCTGGATACGCCGAAGTAACGGATATAACCACGCGGACGACCAGTTAACTGACAACGGTTATGCAAACGCACCGGGGATGCATTCTTTGGAAGAAGATCCAGTGCTCTATAGTTACCTTCTGCTTTCAACGCAGCGCGCCGGTCAGCATATTTTGCAACCATTACTTCCCGTTTCCTTTGTCTGGCTTTGACTGATTCTTTGGCCATGAATTATTATTAATTGATTTGAACTTCGTTTTTATTAATTGGTATCTTCTTTTTTTGCATTCTTGAAAGGCATACCCAGTTCTTTCAACAACTCATATGCTTCTTCATTTGTCTTGGCTGTAGTTACAAAAGTGATGTCCATACCGGTGATCTTGTTTACCTTATCAATATCCACTTCCGGGAAAATGATTTGTTCTGTAATACCCATCGTGTAGTTACCACGGCCATCAAATGCTTTTTCACTCACTCCCTTGAAATCACGAACCCTTGGCAGGGCAGATGCTACGAGGCGATCCAGAAACTCATACATTTTTATTCCGCGTAGTGTTACCCTGGCTCCGATCGGAATGCCCTTACGGAGTTTAAAATTGGAAATATCTTTTCTGGATATGGTCGATACAGCTTTCTGGCCGGTAATGGTGGTCAGCTCTTCGATCGTAATATCCACCAGTTTTTTATCAGAGACCGCTCCGTTGATACCACGGTTCAGGCAGATTTTTTCCAGCTTGGGTGCCTGCATAACGGAAGTGTACCCGAATTTTTTCATCAATGTCGGTACGACTTCTTTCTTGTATTTATCTGCCAGGCGGGCAGTGTATTTAGTTGTGCTCATTATTTAATTACCTCCCCTGATTTTTTAGCTATGCGAATAAGTTTCCCGTTTTCTCTTGTGCGTTTCGCTTTTGAAGGACCACCCGTTTTGGCATCCCAGAGAAGCACATTCGATATATGGATAGGCGCTTCCAGTTTGACAATACCACCCTTGGTATTCTGTGCAGATGGCTTGGTATGTTTGGTAACAATATTTACACCCTCAACCAGCACTTTGGATGTGTCAGGAAATACTTCCAGCACTTTGCGCGATTTTTTCAGGTCTTTATCGTCTCCCGTAATCACCACTACCTTGTCACCCTTCTTGATATTGAATTTGGGTTTGAATCTGCTTTCCATCTTTTCTTTTTTTGCTTAAGGCCTTTCAGGCTTAAAGCTCAAGGCTTAAGGCGTAAGGCTCTTCTTTATATTTAAACATACTAACTAATAAATCTTTCTCTTAATTCCGATGGCTTTGAGCTTTACGCTTTACGCCTTAAGCTTATAACACTTCCGGTGCCAGCGAAATAATCTTCATGTATCCTTTATCACGCAATTCACGGGCAACGGGTCCGAAAATACGTGTACCTCTTGGTTCATCACTCGGATTCAACAAAACCACTGCGTTATCGTCGAAACGGATATAAGAACCATCCTTACGGCGAAGTTTATTTTTGGTACGAACAATAACGGCCTTCGTTACGGTTCCTTTCTTGATTCCACCAGCAGGCAATGCATCTTTTACAGTAACCACAATCTTGTCTCCGATTTTAGCATAGTCCTGGCCGCTGTTTCCCAACACACGGATGCACAATACCTCTTTGGCTCCGCTATTATCTGCAACGTTTAGTCTGCTTTCCTGCTGTATCATTAGAACTTTTTTTAGAATGTTTTATTTAGCTTTCTCCACGATCTCCACCAGGCGCCAGCGCTTGGTTTTACTCAGTGGACGGCTTTCCATGATGCGCACGGTATCTCCGATACTGCACTCATTTTTTTCATCATGAGCATGAAACTTGGTTGTCTTTTTCAGGAACTTACCATAAATCGGATGCTGTACTTTTCTTTCAACAGCCACCACCACGGTTTTGTCCATCTTGTTGCTGCTGACAACCCCGATTCTTGTTTTCCTTAAATTTCTATCTTCTGGCATAATGCTTATTTGATAATTTGTAAATCAGTGCCTGGCCTGCAGGATTTCCTATGCAGTTACCGCTGTTGTTTTTCCAATTTTCCTTTTGGTCAATTCTGTTTTCAGCCGGGCAATATCTTTTCTGAGCATACGGATGTTAACCGGACTTTCCAGTGGAGATATTGCATGTGCAAATTCCAGTTTCTTCAGGCGTTGTTCATCTTCACGTATCCGGGACAGCAGGTCCGTTTCGCTAAGATCTTTCAGGCTGTTTACAAAATCATTTCTCTTTGACATCTTTAATAATTTGAATTATAACGCAATCACATCATGGCGAACCACGAATTTGGTCTTGATCGGCAGCTTCTGCGCAGCCAGTAATAACGCCTCTTTCGCAACAGCTTCCGTAACACCATCTGCTTCAAAAAGCATACGTCCCGGTTCCACTACAGCAGCCCAATATTCCGGATTACCCTTTCCTTTACCCATTCTCACTTCCTGTGGCTTCTTTGTGATCGGCTTATCAGGGAATACCCGTATCCATACATTTCCTTCCCTCTTCATCGAACGGGTGAGCGCCTGACGGGCAGCTTCCAACTGACGGTTTGTTAACCAGATCGCTTCCAGTGCCTTCAATCCGTAAGAACCAAAAGAAATATCAGTACCTCTTTTTGCTACTTCGCGAATTCTGCCTTTCTGTGCTTTCCTATGTTTACTCCTTTTGGGCTGTAACATGTTAGTTCAATTTGAAAATTTGATAATTACGTCTATCTCCTGCCTCCGCCACCACCTGGCCTTCTTTCTCCACCACCTGCACCACCACCTGGCCTTCTGTCACCACCACGACCGCGGTCTTCACGATCCCTGATCTCATCTCTTCTTTCTCTTCTGTCACTCACGTCTGTTTTTCCACCCACAAAATTCGGATTCAGATCACGCTTGGTCAGTACTTCACCTTTACAGATCCATACTTTCACACCGATCTTTCCATAAACAGTCAGTGCAAATACATTTGCATAGTCTATATCCATACGGAGCGTATGCAAAGGCGTACGACCGGATTTAATTTCTTCCGTACGGGCTATTTCGGAACCACCCAGGCGGCCACCGACTTTTACCTTGATACCTTCAGCACCCATTCGGAGTGCAGAAGCGATGGCCATTTTAATGGCTCTCTTATAATTAATACGGTTTTCGATCTGGCGGGCAATGGTATCAGCAACGATATTCGCATCCAGTTCGGGCCTTCTGATTTCCAGAATATTTATCTGAACATCTTCTTTGCCGGTCAGTTTCTTCAACTCTTCCTTGATACGGTCCACTTCTCCGCCGCCCTTGCCAATGATGATTCCGGGTTTGGAAGTATGGATTGTTACGATGAGCTTGTTGAGCGTACGCTCAATCACGATCTTGGCGATCCCGCCCTTGTTGATACGCGCATTGAGATAGGTTCTGATTTTATTGTCTTCTATCAGTTTGACAGAATAATCTTTTTTATTACCGAACCAGTTAGACTCCCAGCCCCGGATAATTCCAAGTCTCGCACCTATAGGATTTGTTTTCTGACCCATTTATCTGATTGATTTGAAAATTTGAAAATTTGAAAATTCTAAAAATGAAACCATTCTGAAAACCTTCAATTTTTTATTTTATTATTTTTATTTCTTTTCATCTACAATTAAGGTCACATGATTACTGCGTTTGCGTACCCGGTAACCGCGACCCTGGGGAGCCGGACGCATCCGTTTTAATACGCGTGCGCCATCTACAAAAATTGTTTTTACCAGCAGGCTCGAATCAGCAGCACTTTTCCCCTCGTTCTTCGCTTCCCAGTTCTTCACAGCTGACCATAATAATTTATATAATGGTGTGGAAGAATGCTGCGGATGATGCTCCAGTAATGCCAGTGCTTTTTCAACCTGCAGACCTCTTATTTCATCTGCCAGCAAACGCATTTTACGCGGCGATGTCGGGTAATTTTTCAATTTTGCTAATGCTTCCATTTTTTCCTTTTTATGCCAAAGTCCAAAGCCTAAAGCGTAAAACGCAGGCGTAATCGTTTTATACTATTCAGCAATCTTCTTGCTGGAGTGTCCTTTAAAATTTCTTGTCGGCGCAAATTCTCCTAATTTATGACCTACCATAAATTCTGTTACATACACAGGAATAAACTTATTACCATTGTGAACGGCGAAAGTATGTCCCACGAAATCCGGTGTAATCGTTGAACGACGGCTCCAGGTTTTGATGACTCCCTTCTTTCCTTTTCCTTCATTGATGTTCAGGACCTTGGTTTCCAGGTTGGCATCTACGTAAGGACCTTTTTTTATTGAACGACCCATAATACAAATGTGTAAATGTGAAAATGTAAAAAGTGAACTTTTACTTACTTATTTTTTTACCTTTTTTCGTTTGAATAATCAACTTATCGCTTCCTTTTCCTTTCGTTCTGGTTTTCAGACCTCTTGAGTACTGACCATTCCTTGAACGTGGCTGGCCTCCGGATGCTTTACCTTCACCACCACCCATCGGATGATCCACCGGGTTCATAGCCACACCGCGCACACGCGGACGAATTCCTCTCCAGCGGTTACGACCTGCCTTACCCATGCTCTGTAAACTGTGGTCACTGTTTGAAACCACACCTACCGTTGCATAGCAATTGATCAGGATTTTTCTCAGTTCACCGGAAGGCATTTTCAACACAGCATATTTTTCTTCCTTGTTGGTCAGCTGCGCTGTTGTACCTGCGCTGCGGATCAATTTGCCACCCTGACCAGGTTGCATTTCAATATTATGCACATTGGTACCCAGGGGAATGTTCTTCATCTGCAATGCGTTTCCGATTTCCGGAGCAACCGCATCACCAGCCTGAACCTTTCCACCAACCTGAAGTCCCTGTGGCGCCAGGATATATCTTTTTTCTCCATCGCCATACTGAATCAGTGCGATAAAAGAAGTTCTGTTCGGATCATATTCAATCGACACAACGGTTCCCACGACTTCTTTTTTATCTCTCTTGAAATCGATGATACGGTACATTTTTTTATGCCCGCCACCGATGTAACGCATGGCCCTTCTTCCCTGTGAATTACGACCTCCCGTACGGGTGATTTTTTCCAGCAGAGATTTTTCCGGCGTATCCGTTGTAATTTCTGCATATGCATTACCAATTCTCCAACGGGTTCCTGCAGTGACTGGTTTAAATTTTCTTAGTGCCATATTTAATAAGCTTTAGCGGCAGCTTCGCCATTCTGTTAATTACTTAAATATTCGAATACAGGTCAATTGATTCTCCTTCCGCAACTGGTGACCAGCGCTTTCTTATATCCCGGCTTGCGGCCAACGATCAGTCCGGCCTTGGTAGACCTTGATCTTGCTTTGCTGGGAACAATCACTGTATTCACATCCACAACCGTAATTCCGTAAAATGCTTCGATTGCTTTTTTGATTTCCAGTTTATTTGCACGCGTATCTACTTTGAAAGCATAGCGACGCAGTTTTTCCTGTTGCGCATTTGCTTTTTCAGTAAGAATCGGACGTATCAGAACCTCAGTTGATTTCATAAACTAATTTGAAAATATTTTAATACTATGCGACTGCTTCTTCTTCTGCAAACATTTTTGCTGCTGATTCAGTCAACACCAGATATTCTGCATTCACCAAATCATATGTATTCACATCGGCCAGCAGACTTCCCTTCAAATTCGGAATATTCCGCAGGCTGAGATACAGATTATCATTGTATTCAGGAATAACAAACAATGGCTTTTTTCCCTTCGAGCTTCAAACCACCCAGAATATCCATCATTTCACTGGTCTTCGGGGCTTTCAGGTGAATGTCTTCCACAACTAAAATTGAATTTGCTTTTGCCTTATAGGAAAGAGCTGAGATTTTGGCCAGGTCTTTTACTTTACGGTTCAATTTGAAATCCCAGCTGTGGGGCTTTGGTCCGAATATGGTACCACCACCTTTATACAATGGGTTCCGGATATTTCCTTTACGTGATCCACCGGTTCCTTTTTGCTTATGCAATTTTTTGGAAGATCCCTTTACTTCCATACGGGTTTTTACTTTATGTGTACCCTGCCGCTGTGCAGCCAGGTATTGCTTTACTGCCAGATATATGACATGATCATTCGGCTCTGCTTCGAAAATATCTGCAGGCAATTCCAGCGTACGGCCCGTTTTAGCACCCTTTATATTTAAAACATCAACTTGCATGTGAATCTCTTTAATTGGTTATTACTTCTGAACGTATACAATGGAACCATTGTGACCCGGAACAGATCCGGCAATCAGCAGGTAATTTTTTTCAGTAAATATTTTAACCACTTTCAAACCTTTCAGCTTTACGCGGTCGCCACCCATCCGGCCGGCCATTTTCATTCCCTTCATAACCCTGGCTGCATCAGATGAATTACCCAATGATCCGGGTGCACGGCTACGATCATGCTGACCATGACTCTGTCCGCCAACACCATGAAAATTGTGCCGTTTAACAACCCCCTGAAAGCCTTTTCCTTTGGAAGTGCCAACCACATCTACAATTTCGCCTTCAGCGAAAATGTCAACTGTAAATGAATCCCCCAGATTTTTCTCTAAAGAAAAATTGCGGAATTCCCTTACAAATTGTTTTGCGGTGGTATTTGATTTGGCGAAGTGATTCTTTTCAGAAGCGAGAACTTTTCTCTCTTTCTTTTCTCCGAAGGAGATCTGGTGAGCATTGTAACCGTCGGATTCGGTTGTTTTCACCTGTGTAACAACACAGGGACCAGCTTCAATAATGGTGCAGGCTACCTGCTTTCCATCCGGGGTGAAGACAGAGGTCATTCCAATTTTCTTTCCAATTAAACCTTTCATTTTTTATTGGTTTGTGCCTGGAGTCTAAGGACAATCAGCTACGAAGCTTTTTGGAAAAGCTGATACTGATTTCAATCCCCCGTTTGCAACCGACCTTTTCTTTTTAGCCACCGAAGCTTAGCGTAGGTGGCCTTAGCCAAGTGTTTCGCTTTTCTTCGTCATCTTTCTTACGCTCAAGCTTCGGCGGGATGAAAGAAGTACCGGTTGTAAACAAACCCCGAACGGCTTGTTCATATTTCTTTTCAAATCATCCAGCGCTGCTTTAGCCTCCTCTTTACGATTGTGGTTTGGCAGATGGAATTTTTACTCAGGCTTTTATTTCAACATCAACACCTGATGGCAGATCCAGTTTGGATAAGGCATCAACAGTTCTTGAAGTAGAAGTATAAATATCCAACAATCTCTTATGCGTATGCAACTGAAACTGTTCACGTGCTTTTTTGTTGACATGCGGCGAACGCAGAACGGTAAATACCTTTTTCCTGGTCGGTAAAGGTATCGGACCGGTTACCACGGCACCTGTACTACGAACTGTCTTTACAATTTTCTCAGCGGATTTATCCACGAGATTATGATCGTATGACTGTAATTTGATTCTGATTCGTTGAGACATATGTCAATGCCCGTTTTTTGAACGGGATGCAAAGGTATGGGTTAAAGGATAAACTGTCAAAGAATCATGGGTGTTTTTTAGAGATTATTTGCCTCCTCCCGGACAATGCGCATTCAGATAGTTCTTAAATAAATTATGCAGGTGTTCGGTGGTACCCGGTCCTTCATTTATGGCATGTGTCCGGTTCGGATATTCCATAAACTGAAAGGTCTTGTTATATTTCACAAGCTCATTGATCAGCATTTCTGCATTATCAAAATGCACATTATCATCCCCTTCGCCATGAATGTATAACAGGTTTCCCTGTAGTCCGGAAGCATGGAAAATGGCCGAGCCCTTTCCGTAATCTGCCTTGGTTTCCAATGGATTACCCATATATCTTTCAATGTAGATGTTATCATAGGTTTCCATATTACCCAAAGCTGCTACGGCCAGACCCGTTTTATAGATTTCCGGGTGCTGAAACATCAGATTCAGGGTTGCTGACCCTCCGCCGCTCCATCCCCATACGGCGATGCGGGAGGTATCCACAAATGGCCATTTAATGATCTGCGCCGCTGCGCTGGCCTGGTCGTGCAATATTGATTTGTCCGATTTTACGATAGATTGCTTTTCGCCAGGCAGCTCCCTTGGGCGCCGGTGTACCCCGGTTATCCAGAGAAATATAGATATACCCATCATGGGCGAGATCGCCGGGATAAACATGGCAATGGGTCACGCCAAAATGATCTTTTACGGTTTGGCTTGCCGGTTCTGTATAAACAAAAAATAAGACAGGATATTTTTTCGTGCGGATCAAACGGAATGGGTTTCTGCATCCATCCGTCCATGCTTACACCTTCAGCCGTAACAACTTTAAAGAATGAAATATTGGAAGCAGCACTGTCTGATGCTTTGGCGGGATTTGCAGGCTTGAGCCACTCAAGGCCTGATGATCCGGCAAGGGTGATCCATTCCTGCTGCGGCATTGTATAATAATTGGAAAACATGTTACTGGCAAATTTCCCGTTGGGTGATAATTCATACTCATGTGTTCCGGGTTGATTAGCAGGAGTTAAACGTTCAGCAACACCTTTTCCGTCCAGAGAGCATCGGTAGAGATAGGACTGTGTGGCATTCTCAGGCGAAGCCATAAAATACAAAAGATTATTTTTTTCATCAATCAATGAAATCTGGATCACATCATAAGAACCGTTTGTAATCAAAACTTCGTTTTTCCCATCCCGGCTGATGCGGTACAAATGTCTCCATCCATCCTTATCGCTGTCCCACAGGAATTCGGATCCGTTTTTCAACCAGTCCCATCCTCCCATTTTATAATCATCATCCCATGCTGAAATAACATCAATCCAGGCCTTATCTTTTTCACTATAAATTAATCTGACATCCCCTGTTTTGGCACTGCACATCATGATATCAGAAACATTCTGACTTCTGTTCAGGCGTTGAACGATGAGTTCAGAACTGTTGGCTGCCCATTCCATCCGGGGCAGATAACTTCCGTTTTTATCGATCTGCCGGAATCTTCATCCACTGAGTTTTTGCATTGTTGACCTGTACGATTCCTATTTTAAATGGAGACGGCCTCTGTCCTGCAACCGGATATTCCACCGGGATCACACGTGAATAAACAGAGTCGGTTGTATTCAGCATATAATAATCGCGTGTACTGCTGTCGTTGATTTGCCAATAAGCAATCGAACGGCTGTCCGGACTCCAGCGGAATCCATCCCGGCAATTGAGCTCTTCTTCATATACCCAGTCGAATGTGCCATTGATCATTTTACGTGAGCCATTCGTCGTAAGTGCTTTGATGGTATGGGAAGACAGGTCTTCAACATAAATATTATGTCCGCTGACGTAAGCAGCCCTGGATCCATCAGGAGAAAATTTCGCAAACATGAGAGAGGAAGCAGGCAGGGATTTTCCCAATTGCCTCAGTGAAGAATCGGATATATTATAAACCCAGTAATCGCCACGTGTTTCATAACGCCATACTTTTTTTGAATTCGTATAAATCAGTATTTTCCTGAAGTCCTTCGAAAACGAAAAGCTCTTAACTTCCAGTGCCTGCTGTTTTGCCGGCAGGTGTAAGGCGTTCTGGCGAAACCAGGATTTGCTGTTTCCTGTCAACCAGATTGAATACACTGATGGCGCCATCATCGCTTGAATAAAAACTATTCCCATCCGCACTCCAGATCATCCGGTCATCTAATTGGGCAGAAGCCGAAAAACTAATCGTAATCAACAACAACGAAAATAGAATTTGTAATGAAGCAGGCGTTTCATCGTATAAATAATTTATCCGGAAAAATAATCAATTGAACGTATGTGCCGATTGCCGTTCAAAAAAAATCCCCGCCAGTGGCGGGAGCTTCAAATATTTAATTATGCAGTGATCAGGCCGTCACCTTACTCTTGCCTTTTACTTTTGCAATTACTTCTTCTGCGATATTATTCGGCGCAGGAGCGTAATGAGAGAATTCCATCGTAGATGTTGCACGGCCGGAGCTCAGAGAACGCAACTGGGTCACATAACCAAACATTTCACTCAATGGTACTTTGGCTTTGATCACCTGCAGATTCGCCCTGCTGTCCATGCCTTCCAGAATACCACGGCGACGGTTAAGATCTCCCGTAACATCTCCCATGTATTGATCCGGTGTAAGCACTTCCACTCTCATGATTGGTTCCAGCAGAATCGGTTTTGCTTTGCGGCCGGCTTCGCGGAATGCGGATCTGGCGCAAATTTCAAAACTCATGGCATCGGAATCCACGTCATGGTAGCTTCCGTCAAATACACGCACTTTCATATTGGTCATCGGATAACCCGCCAGAACGCCGGTTACCATGGACACTTCAAATCCTTTTGATATCGCCGGAATGAATTCTTTTGGAATGGATCCTCCGAAAATATCATTCACAAACTGGAAATGTTTGCCTTCATTTTCCTTGATCCATTCTTCGTCGGCAGGCCCGATGGCAAATTGGATGTCGGCGAATTTACCGCGTCCACCTGTTTGTTTCTTCAGTACTTCGCGGTGTTCAATGGTCGTATTGAACGCTTCTTTATAAGCCACCTGGGGAGCACCCTGGTTTACATCCACTTTAAATTCACGACGCATACGTTCGATGATGATTTCCAGATGGAGTTCACCCATTCCACGCAGAATCGTTTGTCCGGTTTCCTCATCGGTATTTACACGCAGTGTCGGATCTTCTTCAACGAGCTTGGAAATCGCCAATCCCATTTTATCTACATCCGCCTGTGTTTTCGGTTCAACCGCCACGGCAATAACCGGTTCAGGAATAAACATATTTTCCAGTGTGATCGGAAAATCTTCATCACACAAGTGTATCTCCTGTTTTGATTTCTTTAAAACCCACGGCTGCACCAATATCTCCTGCTTCAATAAAGTCAATCGGATTTTGTTTGTTGGCAAACATCTTCATGATACGGCTGATACGTTCTTTCTTACCACTGCGCACATTCAACACATAAGAACCAGATTCCAGGCGACCGCTGTAACACCGGAAAAACGCCAGACGACCCACGAAAGGATCCGTCATGATTTTAAATGCCAGCGCTGCAAAGGGTTCTTTTGGATCGGTCTTACGGGTAATGATTTCACCTGTATTCGGATCCGTTCCCTGTGTATCTTCCAGATCAAGGGGAGAAGGCAGGTAACGACAAACCGCATCGAGGGCTGTTTGAACACCTTTATTCTTGAATGAAGAACCGCACATCATCGGAACGATACTCAGATCAATCGTTGCTTTACGGATGGCTTCGTGCATTTCGTCTTCGGAAATGCTGTTGGGATCCACAAAGAATTTCTCCAGCAATTTGTCATCATATTCAGCAACGGCTTCTACCAGTTTCGCTCTCCATTCTTTGGCCTCTTCCAGCAAATCGTCAGGAATAGGAATTTCATCGAAGGTCATACCTTCTGTTTCCATATGCCAGATAATACCTTTCATTCTGATCAGATCGACCACGCCTTTAAAGTCATCTTCCGCACCAATCGGTAACTGCAGAGGAACGGCATTGGCGCCCAGCATTTCCTTTACCTGGTTAACCACCATCAGGAAATCAGCACCTGAACGGTCCATTTTGTTTACAAACCCGATCCGGGGTACTTTATACCGGTTAGCCTGGCGCCAAACGGTTTCAGACTGTGGTTCCACACCATCAACGGCTGAAAACAGGGCGATCAATCCGTCCAGAACACGCAGGGACCTTTCTACTTCAATAGTAAAATCCACGTGTCCCGGTGTATCAATGATATTAAAATTGTATTTTTTGGTATTGGCATCCACTTTCCCCTTATCTGTCGGAAAGTTCCACTGGCAGCTTACCGCAGCCGAAGTGATGGTAATTCCTCTTTCCTTTTCCTGGTCCATCCAGTCGGTTGTGGCCGCTCCATCATGCACTTCACCGATCTTATGAATCATACCGGTATAACGCAGGATACGCTCGGTGGTAGTCGTTTTTCCGGCATCAATATGAGCCGCAATACCGAAATTTCTCTGGAATTTTAAGTCTGCCATTTTTGTTAATTAAAAGTATTTTTCTTTAGGTGCGCAAAGGTACCAAATATTCCGGAATAACGTGCAAATGTGGCAATGTGGTTCGTTAAAAAACGAGATGAGATTTTCAAACATGATCGGTCTTTTATCCGTCTATATCTTTCTGCTTCTTTATTTGTCCACTTAAACAAACTTTCGATAAGCATTATATCCACTCTATATCTGCTTATTATCTGCTTCAAACATTTCCCGAAACAGGTCTGGTAGCAAAAAAAATCTCCCCCGGATAAGCCGGAGGAGAAACGATTGATAAGCAATCCATATTGTTATATCCTGAAATGAGCAAATGCCTTATTGGCTTCTGCCATTCTGTGTGTGTCTTCTTTCTTCTTAAATGCACCACCTTCGCCCTTGCTTGCTGCGAGGATTTCACCTGCCAGCTTATCTGCCATACTCTTACCATTTCTTTCCCGGCTAAAACGAATCAACCACTTGATACTCAGGGATATCTTGCGATCTGCACGAACTTCAGCAGGAATTTGAAAAGTAGCTCCTCCAATACGGCGGCTTCTGACTTCAACGGCGGGTGTCACATTGTTCAATGCCCTTCTCCAGATCTCGTATCCGTTGTCGTTACTTTGTTTTGAAACGCGGTCGATGGCATCGTAAAACAGACCGAAGGCCGTATTCTTTTTGCCCTGCCACATCAGGTTATTTACAAAACGCGTAACCAGGATGTCATTATATTTTGCATCCGGAGCGAGTGGTAATTTTTTGGCCTGTGACTTCCTCATGAGTTATTTGAAATTAAGATTTTATTATTTCTTGGCGGCTGGTTTTGCACCTGCTTTTTCTTTCTTGGTTCCGTATTTGGAGCGGCTCTTTTTACGGTCTTTTACACCGGCAGTATCCAGAGATCCACGAACAATGTGATAACGTACACCCGGAAGATCCTTAACACGGCCTCCGCGGATCAGTACAATACTGTGTTCCTGCAGGTTATGCCCTTCACCGGGAATATAGGCGATCACCTCGATCTTGTTGGTCAACCGCACTTTGGCCACCTTACGGAGGGCCGAATTCGGCTTCTTGGGTGTCGTGGTATACACACGGGTACACACACCACGTCTCTGCGGACAGCTATCCAGTGCTCTGGACTTGCTTTTAGCGCGGATGATCTCCCTTCCTTTTCTAACTAATTGTTGTATAGTAGGCATTCGGAACCTGTTTGAATTTTGGGACGGCAAAGGTAACGGCCAAGCCGGGATTCTCCAAATTAATGTTGAGCTTAAACTTTTACCAGCCAGCCATGTATATCCGGCCTTTTTCCTTCCCTGATTTCCGTAAGGATCTTTTTGGCCATGGGGGCGGTTTATAGGAGGCAACATCCAGGTGCATGCTGTAATCCTTATACCGGAGTTCCTTGAGCGGTGAAATGGTAGCTGCTGTTCCCGAGCCAAATATTTCGGTCAGTTTTCCACTTTTATATCCGTCCACTACTTCATCAATATTAATTTTTCTTTCTTCAACCGTTAATCCCTGTTCTCTCAGCACGGTCATAACACTGTCCCTCGTAACACCCTCGAGAATGGTACCTTCTTCGAGCGATGGCGTAACGGCTGTATTTCCGAAGATAAAAAATACGTTCATCGTACCCACTTCCTGCAACCACTTATGCTCGAAAGCATCTGTCCATAATACCTGATCAAAGCCCTTGGCCCTTGCTTCAGATGTAGCTTTGAGCGCGCCTCCATAGTTCCCGGCATTTTTGGCGAAACCGACTCCACCCGGTGCGGCGCGTGTATATTTTTCTTCTACATAAATCTTCATCGGAGACGAATAATACGGTCCCGTTGGGCTTAAAAGGATCATGAATTTGTACGTATCAGAGGGCTTCACACCCAGGGTCGCATCTGTTGCAAACATAAAAGGACGGATATATAATGAATAATCCTCCTTGGCGGGTATCCATTCCTTATCGATCGCAACCAGCTGACGCATGCCTTCAATAAAAATATCTTCCGGTACTGCAGGCATATTCATTCTTTCTGCAGAAATATTAAACCGCTTCATGTTATCGTAGGGACGAAATATAAAAGCTTCACCATTTTCCTTGCGGTACGCTTTGATACCCTCAAAAATAGCCTGGCCATAATGAAGAGCCATGATGGATGGTTCAAAGGAAATCGGCTGGTAGGGTTTGATTGAAACCAGCTTCCATTCACCGTCAGCATAATCTGCCTCAAGCATATGGTCACTGAAATATTTACCAAACGGCAGGTCATCGAAGTCCGTTTCTGCAAGTCTGCTTCTCTTTACCTTTATAACCGGTATATCCATCGTCTCCATCATAAATACTAATTTTGATATTACAAAGAAACAAAACATTCTCTCAGCGTACAAAACCCCTCATCATTTTTCATACAGTTTTATGGGAATCAATCATCTCCGGCTTTCTTCTGAATTGATCGCTGCTCTTTACCCTGAATCACTGGTTGCCGGAAATGAACCCATTTCTGCAAAAGAAAACGTCATGACCCCAAAACTGGTTGCGGACAAAACGCCGGTCTACCCCTTTCTGGGGGAAAATAATCGTTCCATCTGCTTCCTCGCAAATTACCCGGCAGAAGATTTCCTGCCTGCTGAACAACTCGGTTTTCTAAATAAAATGCTCGCAGCCTGCAAACTCAATCTCAACGATATCGCTTTGCTGAATATTGCCCATGTAGCATTCGATCTGGCAGAATTAAGAGTACAATTGCAGCCACGCATAATATTTCTATGGGGAATACCGCCAATGTCTGTTGGACTAAAACCCAGTCTGCCTGACTTCACTATATCCACGTTCGATGGAATTTCGATAATACCTGTTTTGAGTCCCGATTTAATGAGCGGAAACCATCCGGAAGGCACTGAATTGAAGCAGCGCCTCTGGAGCTGTCTCAAAAAATTATTTACCCTGTGAAATTGATATTTGCCAGTAATAATCCGCATAAACTACAGGAGCTCCGTACTGCCATCGGATCGAGTTTGGAAATTATCTCACTCAGTGAAGCAGGTATATTTCAGGACCTGCCGGAACCTTTCCCGACATTGAAAGAAAATGCGCGGTCAAAAGCGAAATTCGTCAGCCAGACAACCGGCGGGGAAAATTGCTTTAGTGAAGACACTGGTCTGGAAGTAGATGCTCTGGGTGGTGAGCCGGGTGTGCACAGCGCACGATATGCGGGAGAGCCACCTAATCCGGCAAACAATGTAAGGAAACTGCTCAGAGCTATGGCAGATTCATCCAACCGCCGCGCCCGGTTTATAACCAACATTTGTTTGATCCTGGGTGACAAAGAATATTTTTTTGAGGGGCGTTGCGAAGGGCAATTGCTTCGATCTTCTTCCGGAACTGGTGGATTTGGCTATGATCCGATATTTCAGCCCGACGGTTCCGATAAAAGTTTTGCTGAAATGAACGAAGAAGAAAAGAACCTGTTCAGTCATCGCCGGAAAGCGGGCGATTTGCTGATCGCTTTTTTAAGAACCCAAACAGAATCTTCAAATGGCCAGAATTAAGATTGATCTGCCGGAATCTTTTTCTTTTAGTACTTCAATTGCGGTCCGCATCACCGACCTGAATTACGGCGCTCATGTAGGGAATGATACCGTGCTTAGTTTTATTCATGAAGCCCGTTTTCGTTATCTGCAATCACTCGGTTACACCGAACTCAATCTGGAGGGTGTGGGTCTGATCATGTCGGATGCGGCACTGGTTTTCAAAAATGAAATTTATTATGGAGATGAGTTACTGATCAGCATCCGGGCAGTGGAATTCAGTCGTGTCGGCTTCGATCTGATTTATAAAATAGAAAAAAAACCGTTAGATCAGCCATTGATCCGGTGGCACTTGCAAAAACAGCGATGGTATGTTTTGACTACACATCGCGAAAAAGTGGTGCCTTGCCGGAGAAAGCATTAGCAAGCTAAAGCGTAAAGCACAAAGCGAGTGTGGTGAGTGTGGGATTTTCAACCTCCATTTCCCTCATTTTTCACCCTCACCACTTTCACCACACTTAGTTTTGCGCTTTATGCTTTAGGCTTATTCCAAATTTCCCAACTGGCTTCCGCCTGTATGGCCAGCATATCGGCTCCATTTTTTATCCTGGCACCCGCCAACTTCTCCTTTTTCAAGAAATAGTGTTTTTGATGGATTGTATACCAAATCAAATAAGATAATGATCCGGTCCGATGTATGTATAAGGTATATCTGCACTGGTACCTGAGTTCGGGAACATGCCCAGTGGTGTCGTATTTATAATGAGGGTATATTTCTTCAATGATCTGGCGATTCAGGTCCGAATATGAAATCTGATCCGGCTGACCTGATAATTTTCTGGAAACAAATAAAAAACGAATGCCTTTCTGCTGTAATACCCAGGCAACGGCTTTGGAAGAACCACCTGTTCCGAGTATCAACGCATACTCATCTTTGCTGGTCAGTTTTTCAATCAGTGATTTTTCAAAACCAATAACATCCGTATTAAATCCCGTAAGTATTCCATCCTTTATCCGGATACAATTACTCGCGCCAATGGCGGTTACTACAGGATCCTTTTTATGGAGAAAGGGAATGACAGATTCCTTATAGGGTATGGTCACATTCAGGCCTTCCAGTTCGGGGTCCTTCAGAATATCCCGAAGTCCTGATATCGAGTCGATTTCATAATTGGAATAAACACAATCAGCGATCTGCTCCTGCAAGAATTTCTCCCTGAAATAATTTCCGGAAAAAGAATGGCCCAGCGGGTAACCGATCAGGCCAAATTTTCTCATTTCTTTTCTTTTTTATCAAGGAAAAGATCAAAGGTATCTCCGCGAAGTCCGATGCGCATGGCTTCGAGTGCAATCATTTCATTAGGGGAAATATTACCCAGGTTTACATTGGCTCCTACCAGTTCAATAAAATACAATTGTTGCGATTTCTGAGGGGCTTCCCAAAGTATTTTTTCCGCCGGGATCTGTGTAAGGATTTCCTGCACCAGACCTTCGCGCACTTCTCCTGTTCCCCGGTAAATACCCACGTTGCCTGCTTCCCTGGCTTCAGCGATCACATAAGTCGCGCCGGCATTTAATTCCGCGCGCATCAGTTCGATCCATTTGTACGGAGGAATAATATGGGCCGCATCCTTACTTCCGACTTCACTCAGCACTACTGCATGTTTGGTGAGACGTTCGATCAGTTTACATTTTTCCTTGTGTTCGATATTGATGGAACCATCGCTCACTTCCATATAGGTAACACCGTATTCCTTACAGGCAGTGATATATTCTTCCAACTGATTACGAATGAGACAGGCTTCGAAAAGGGTACCTCCAAAATAAATGGGAATGTTTGCGTTGCGATAAACTTCCAGTTTCGTCTTCAGATCCGGCGTAACATAGGAGGTTCCGAATCCAAGTTTAACCACATCCACATATGGGCCGGCAATACTCAGGAAATTTTTAGTTTCTTCAATACTTAGTCCCTTGTCCATTACCATGGTAATGCCATGTTCCCGGGGTTTTTTAACTCTCTCGGGCATCTGGCTGAGCGTAAAATTCATCGACAAATTATTTCGTTATGGAATTCTGGCGGCGCAAAAGTAAGGAAACCTTATCTTTTTCTGTAACGCGCAATCACATCTACGATAGATTGCGATTGTAGTAGTGATGGATTGAGGGCAATCATTTTCTTTAATAATTTCGGCGAGCGGCCCAGGGCTTTGTCCAGATGAATCAATCCTTCTTTTGATTTACCCATTGCAAAATAAATGGCGCTCATATAAAAAGTGAGCAGTGGCTTTTCACCGATTACCCGTATAGCCTGCTGCACCTGCTCGAGTGCTTCTTTGTACATTTCAGCCAGGTAAAGGCAGCGCACCAGTGCTTCCCAACCTGAAATATTTTTCTGTCTTAACCGAACTACCGTACCGAATGCCTGTATGGCTTCTCTGAATTCCATGAGCTGTACTTTGCATTCGCCCAGAGCCAGATGATATTCCGGATGTTTGCCCTGCAGACGGATAGCCGATTCCAGTTGCTTCACTGCATTCGCCCACTGACCTTCATTGAGATAGGTACACGCAATTTTATAAATCAATTTGCTATCGTCCTGATTGAGATGCGATGCTTTACGGTAATAAAAACGGGCCTGTGCATACTGCCTTTGTTTGTCATAACAATGACCGATTGCCTCATAGATAACATCCTCCGGTTTTGACAACTCCAAAACTCTTTCCAGACTTTCAATGGCCTCTCTGTATTTACGCAAGCGGATAAAAGCATCACCCATGTTCCGATACGCGTAATCAAATTTTTCATCAATGGCTACTGCATATTTGTATGCATCTATGGCCTTCTCGTATAATTTCAGGCCCTGATAGGCCGCAGCCAGATTGAACCAGGCCAGTTCTGAATAAGGGTTTTCTTCTATGATATTCTGATGTAATCGAATGCTCTCTTCATTTCGGCCGGTAAAATCTGTCCAGAAACAGATCTTATAAAGGGCTTCTTCATTTTCGCAATCCTGTTCCAGGATCCACCGCAGGCAGTCAAATATCTTATCAAATTCCTCATAATCATCATAAACATCTGCCAACTCAAATAACAATTCAATTCTTTCCCTGCCTTCAAAATGGCCCAGTGCTTCCTGCAACAATACAACGGCTTTTTCCTGTTGATCCAGGGCCAGGTAAGCATCTGTTTTAAGGATATAAAGATTGATATCGTTGGAATCCAGCAATTCAACTTTTTCGAGTACTTCCAGAGCGGCAGCATATTTCCGGGTGGCAATGAGTAGGTCCGCTTTGCGGATCAGAAGAATGGAGGAAAAGGGGTATTGTTCTATACCAATTTCTGCCGCTTCCAGGGCATGGGGAAATTCCTCTTTCCCGTCGTAATAATCGATGATTTTTTCAAAGCAATCTTCATCAAGAAAGCTGTGTTTGCGGCCGTTTTTAAGAGCACTATATTGTTTCAGCAGTTCCCTGATCTCTTCTTGCTCGGGGTGGTATGGATTTTCTTTCATTTAAGGTGGTTATACTAAATTAATTCATAATCCATTAACCACAAATAATTTATAGAGGCAACGCTAGAGGCCAGCCATTGCGTATTATCGATCTATAGGGATGTTTTCCACAAAAACGGCACAGATTGTGTTAAAATAACTGGTTAAAAGCCCGAATTAGGTTAAAAAATTCTAAAAATTTTGTCTATCTTTGTTACATGCATGACCTCTAACTATTCACCATCATTTTCAAGTGCTCTCCGTATGACCGCGGTCAGTTTGCTGCTTGCAGTAACGGCTTTGGCATTTGCAAGCACTGGTGGTGGAAAAAAGAAGCATCATGAATTGGAAAACAATTTTACTCCGATCAATACATCCTCTACTTTTTCGTTAAAAAAATCATCTTTATATAGCGGCAGTGTGGTGTCTTTTCGTCCTCAGGCGGATAACAGGGTTTCTCTGAATGCAATGCTTACCTATCAGCGCGGTAATACAACTATTATTCTTCCCTATCAGTATAAAGTGAATATCGGACCCATTTCAAATAGTTTCGGAACCAAATCCAACCTTCAGTTCCTGGGTGTACGTATACAAATGCCTAAGTAAGCTTAAAGCCCAACGCCTAAAGCCTAAAACTTCTTTTTACCTTCTATTTTCTTAATTGAATTTTCGTTGTTATTCATGATTCGCAAGTATGTATTTCCTGACTGCACACTTTAAGAATTATTCCACACGGGTTTTAGGCTTTGGGCTTTAGGCTTTCAGCTTTACTGAGTTTTCATCTTCAGGCTCTCCTCATAGGTCAGTTCTCTGTAACCACTGGTGGGAATATCAAATTTAGAAGCCGGTACGGGGTTGAGGTTGATCGAGACCAGTGAATATTTTATATGCAGATTCCCTTTGGTGAGTTCGTATTCCAATGGTAACCCATCCAGGTTTTTAAATGGCGGATCGTACAGTTTATTCTCAGGTATCAAATCGCGTGTATAGAAGACCGTTATATCAAATCCATCTGTTGTGGAGGCTTTTGCCTGATTACAAAAATAACCGGCAATGGATTTCGATTCATTCGTTTTAGTAAAATTCAGATTTGCATAATCGTCTGTTTTTCTGATTCCAGTTCTCCTCATTCATTCGGATAAGCAGTTTTTGTCCGTTCACTTCCTTGAGTAAAACACCTGAGCCGGTTTTAGCATCGTAAATGGTGACTGATGAAAACAGGCTGCTGGCCACTTCCGAGCGACTTAAATTCCCTTTTAAAAAATAACTGGTTGTGGAATTTATTTTCTTGCTGGAATCCTGGGTATTGGTAATGGATGAATTATATACCAATGTCAGATCGCCCACCTTTTTTTGAGAAGAACCGAAAAAAGGCAGCAGTACAATTCCTGTCAAAAGCCAACTATTCATTATAGTACGCATCTCTGTTAGAATATAAAGGTTCGGAAGTTTAATACGATTAAACAAGTACCCGCCATTTAAAGTCTGCAGTTGGCAGTTGTTGATGACGGTTGCGTAACAGCGTAGTTAAACCACTTCCAGTCTTCCATACTTCCATTCTTCCACACTTATGTGTTACTTCTTCTTCGTCTGCTGAATCTTCTTCTGAGCCTCCTGCATTTGTTCAAAACGCTCCTGCCATTTGGGTTTTGTTTTTGGCTTTGGTCCGGTTGGCCTGCAGTTTTGCAAGAATTTTATCGTGATCGATTATATAATTCTGTATAACAAATTGCAATATCAGAGTGATCAGGTTGGACACTGTATAATACCAGGTGAGGGCGGCGGGCAGACGATTGAAGAATAACAGCAGCATGACCGGCATGATATAGGGCATATATTTCATTGCCGGATTGCTGTTATCAGGCGTCATGCTCATGCCATATAACGAAATGAGAAAACTTGTGATAACTGCAAGCGTCGCAAAAAGACTGATATGATCCCCATAAGCCGGAATGGTAAATCCCAGTTTTACGACCACATCGTATATCGAGAGGTCGTGTGCCCATAAGAAAGACTGCCCGCGAAGGGCCACGTTAGAGTTAAAAAAGCTAAATAGCGCAAAAAATATCGGGATCTGCAAAAGGCCGGAATACATCCCCCCAGGGGGTTCACACCAGCCTCCCTGAATAATTTCATTTGTTCCACCCCCATCTGTTGCTGATCACCTCCGGTTTTTTTCTTCAGAATATCTATCTCCGGGCGAAGAGCTTTCATCTTTGCACCACTCAGGTAACTGCTATAGACGAGTGGGCTGGTCAGTAAACGGATAAATAATGTGAGTAACAGAATCACTATACCATAACTGGATACCAGACTGTGGAAGAAATTGAAAACAGGCATAATGATATAAGTGTTGATCGGACGAACAAACGCATACATATCGCGTCCCAAATCAACAATTCGATCCATATTGGGAGCAGTTTTTTCAGTATATGATAGTCATTGGGTCCATAGTACCATTGAAAGTTTAAAGTGGCCGCAGCGCCCGGTAATTTTGCCTGCAGATGCACATCAGCCGTACCCAGCATATTGGAAGTATCGGAAACCTCGCGATGCCATTGAATATCACCTCCGTCAAAATTATTTTTTGCGATCAGTGTTCTGTTAAAGAATTGTTGCACGACAGAAACCCATTGCACTGGTTTCTCAAATGTTTTTTCCGACTTGGAAGAAATATAGTCGAAGGTATTATCTGTGGAGAAGCAAACATTGGTAAGCCTCTTTTCGTAATAAACATAAGTCTGAGTCTTCTCCATTTCCGAATGCCAGTTGATATTCAGGTTGTTTTGAGAAAACAACTGGTTGGCACCCGTGGTGGTCAGATTCCAGTCCAGCAGGTAGCTTCCGGGACGGATAATATATTGATGCTGGATGGAAAGTCCGGATGGCGCCGGTAACTCATAGGTGATGGTCTGAGTGCCGTCAGCTGACTTTTCAACTTTCGCTCCGTCAAAATAAAGATCTGTGATATGGGATACCTGGCCGGTACCTGTATTGATATCATAATTCAGCCTGTTGGACAGGTTGGAATCAACGAATCCTGACCAGGCTGCTGTCATATAATTTGAAATGTTTCAGAACAACCTCTCTCGGTTGCCCGCCCTTATTGCTGAAAACGATTTTCAGCAGGTCGTTTTCTACAGTCAGCAGCTTTTCCGTTCCACCGATGGCTTTGTTGAATCCGGTCAGAGAGTCGCCGGACGCAACTTTGACTTTTACAGAATCCTGCGTTACATGCAGCGCCTCCTGTTGTTTTTTTATAGCAGCCACAGAATCCGCTTCGCGCAGCCGTTGTCTTTCCAACTGCTGATTATTTTTCGAAGCTGTGAACAAATAAATAAATAACAGAACGCCCAATAAAACAAAGCCGATTATCGTATTACGATCCATACCCATTTTACTCTCCATTTAGGGAGTGCAAAGATAGGGGGATCTTAGTCTTTGTGGGTAACGCTTCCGCCCCCACTGGATTTAATCTCTTTTACCGATGCAGCTCCTTTGTAAGTTATATCTCCACCGCCACTCACTATCGCACGCAATTCCTTGTTGACGGTCAATTCCGTTGCAGATCCCCCGCTGGCATGGATGCTGGCATAGTCTGTAACCAGGTCAAAACCGTTCAGGCTTCCTCCCCCGCTGGCATTCAAGTCAGATTCTTCACATTGCCGGAAAGCTTCAGGTCGGATCCGCCCGATTGATTTATAACAAGATGATTTGCATTAAGTTTTCCCTTCAGATGAACCGCCTCCGGATAAATGCAGGTCCAGATCTTCCGCTTTAATCAGATTTTCAAAAATAATGTCACCCCCGCCACTTCCTTCCAGGCTTTTAAGATTGTTCAATGAAACATAGGCTTTCACTTTGCCGCCGTCCCCGTTATTGGACCAGTTCCTCTCCATACGGATCTGCAGGATACCACCCACAACTTCCGTAATAACATGGTCGCGTACTTCTGTGTTGGCAGAATGGCAACGGATTCAGTTCCGTAGCTCAGGTAAAGGTCAATACCACCTGAAACATCTACGCCATTAAATCCGGACACCTGACGTTTTTGTAAATTTTTTTCTCCTGACTGTGCGTTCACCGTCAGCATATGAAACATCGATAAAAAGGCTAACACTATTTTTTTCATGACAAATGTTTTGATGATGAATGGCAGACAAAAGACAACCTGATACGGCAAATGTTGCATCGGATTATTTTATTAGGACAGAAATAATGTTTCCGGTTACATATCTTTGTATAGCCGGCGGAAAACCGGTTTTCTAAAGTTCCCGGGGTGCTGAAGCATTCCCGCATTTAGCGGGATCGATTTGGCTGAGATAATACCCGTAGAACCTGAACAGGATAATGCCTGCGCAGGGAAGGTGGCTTCTTTTTTCTTCCTCCGTGTACGCATTTTCCAACTTTTTCCGCAGCAGCCATTCACTTAAAGTTGGAATATGAAAGCATTATGGTTTTCCCTCAGCCTGATTTTTTTCGTTCTGGGTTCTTCGGCTCAGATACCGGTAAAAAAGACAGCAGCCTGCAATCTCCTGGTCGGGATAGTTCGTCGGTCAGCAGGGAAGGACTTTTTCTTGCACCGGTGGAAATTACAGCAATCCGCGCAGGTGATAAATCGCCATTCACTATACAGAATATCAATGCGGCTCAGATCGCAAAAACAAATAATGGGCAGGACCTGCCCTATATCCTGGATCAAACGCCTTCGGTGGTCGTTGGTTCTGATGCGGGAAATGGTATTGGTTATACCAATATCTCCATTCGCGGCACCGATGCGTCGCGCATCAATATGACGCTGAATGGCCTTCCCTATAATGATGCAGAATCACAGGCCATATATTTCGTGGATCTGCCTGATTTTGCTTCTTCTACCAATAGCATTCAGATACAACGGGGTGTGGGCACTTCTTCCAATGGGGCAGGCGCGTTCGGAGCTACAATGAATTTTTCCAGCAACGCATTCCTTCCCGATCCATATGCCGAATTCAACAATAGTATCGGATCTTTCAGTTCATGGAAAAATACGCTGAAGGCAGGTACCGGATTGATCGATGGACATTTTACGGTGGATATGCGTCTTTCGCGCATCAGCAGCAACGGATATATCGACCGGGCTACCAGCGACTTGAAATCAGCTTATTTCTCCACAGCCTATATTTCCAATAAAACTTCGATTCGTTTTAATATTATCATGGGTTCAGAAAAAACTTACCAGGCCTGGAACGGTGTACCGGAATCAAAGCTTTATGGCGACAGCGCACAGCTTCAGCAGGAATATCTCAACAATACCGGCTATCCCGGTGCATTGTATAATACTCCGGGAGATTCAATCAATCTTTTTGATTCAAAAAAACGCACCTACAATTACTTTACCTACTCAAACCAGACGGATAATTACACCCAAAATCATTATCAATTATTTTTTAACCAGGAAATATC